>NZ_CANMUE010000273.1 GCF_947500975.1 uncultured Polaribacter sp. | reverse complement strand
TACTGATGATACTGCAACGTATACACCAGGTTCTGCAAGTGATCCAATAGATGTAACGGGTAATGATACAACAGGAGA
>NZ_CANMUE010000272.1 GCF_947500975.1 uncultured Polaribacter sp. | reverse complement strand
ACAACGTTTTGGTGTATTAAAAGTTGCGGTTTTGTGCGCGAGGATTTTCCGAAGGAAAATTTGAAGCAAACAAAACAG
>NZ_CANMUE010000271.1 GCF_947500975.1 uncultured Polaribacter sp. | reverse complement strand
CAACGTTGTAATTTATTGTTCAGAAAAACTGAAACGCTTGAAAAAACAGCAAAATGAAATTGTACGAATGAAAGCTGA
>NZ_CANMUE010000270.1 GCF_947500975.1 uncultured Polaribacter sp. | reverse complement strand
CAACGTTTTGGTGTATTAAAAGTTGCGGTTTTGTGCGCGAGGATTTTCCGAAGGAAAATTTGAAGCAAACAAAACAGC
>NZ_CANMUE010000269.1 GCF_947500975.1 uncultured Polaribacter sp. | reverse complement strand
CCAGTAGATCCAACTACAGTAACCTTATTAGATACAGGTTTACCAACTGGATCAAGTTGTACAGAAACAGATGCAGCA
>NZ_CANMUE010000268.1 GCF_947500975.1 uncultured Polaribacter sp. | reverse complement strand
AGTAGATCCAACTACAGTAACCTTATTAGATACAGGTTTACCAACTGGATCAAGCTGTACAGAAACAGATGCAGCAGG
>NZ_CANMUE010000267.1 GCF_947500975.1 uncultured Polaribacter sp. | reverse complement strand
CCCCCCCCCCCCCCCCCCCCCCCCCCCCCCCCCCCCCCCCCCCCCCCCCCCCCCCCCCCCCCCCCCCCCCCCCCCCCC
>NZ_CANMUE010000266.1 GCF_947500975.1 uncultured Polaribacter sp. | reverse complement strand
AAAAAAAAAAAAAAAAAAAAAAAAAAAAAAAAAAAAAAAAAAAAAAAAAAAAAAAAAAAAAAAAAAAAAAAAAAAAAA
>NZ_CANMUE010000265.1 GCF_947500975.1 uncultured Polaribacter sp. | reverse complement strand
AATCTTCTATTCTTTTTTCTTATCATTATTACAAATCTATTAATTTAGATTTGTTGCGTTAAGTTCTTGAATAGAGGTT
>NZ_CANMUE010000264.1 GCF_947500975.1 uncultured Polaribacter sp. | reverse complement strand
TACTGATGATACAGCAACGTATACACCAGGTTCGGCAAGTGATCCAATAGATGTAACAGGTAATGATACAACAGGAGAT
>NZ_CANMUE010000263.1 GCF_947500975.1 uncultured Polaribacter sp. | reverse complement strand
CCAGTAGATCCAACTACAGTAACCTTATTAGATACAGGTTTACCAACTGGATCAAGCTGTACAGAAACAGATGCAGCAG
>NZ_CANMUE010000262.1 GCF_947500975.1 uncultured Polaribacter sp. | reverse complement strand
AACGTTGTAATTTATTGTTCAGAAAAACTGAAACGCTTGAAAAAACAGCAAAATGAAATTGTACGAATGAAAGCTGAAA
>NZ_CANMUE010000261.1 GCF_947500975.1 uncultured Polaribacter sp. | reverse complement strand
CACTTGCTTGGTATAGTGATGCAGCAGGAACAACATCAATAACAGCACCAACGATCGATACAAGTTCAGCAAGTGCAGC
>NZ_CANMUE010000260.1 GCF_947500975.1 uncultured Polaribacter sp. | reverse complement strand
ACGACGAGTAACTTAACCTATTGTGTAGGCGATACAGCCGCAGCAATCACCACAGCGGTAAGCGGAACTACCGGTACGCT
>NZ_CANMUE010000259.1 GCF_947500975.1 uncultured Polaribacter sp. | reverse complement strand
ACGACATATTATGTAAGTCAAACCGATGGAAATAATTGTGAGAGTGCAGTAGCCGCAGTAGTTGTGACGGTAAATGCATT
>NZ_CANMUE010000258.1 GCF_947500975.1 uncultured Polaribacter sp. | reverse complement strand
GATACAGCCGCAGCAATCACCACAGCGGTAAGCGGAACTACAGGTACACTTGCTTGGTATAGTGATGCAGCAGGAACAAC
>NZ_CANMUE010000257.1 GCF_947500975.1 uncultured Polaribacter sp. | reverse complement strand
CAACTATCTGTCGTTGTTGGTGCTGTTGGTGTTCCAATACATTCAAAACTTACATCGGCAAGTGTTGGTGTTACGGGTGC
>NZ_CANMUE010000256.1 GCF_947500975.1 uncultured Polaribacter sp. | reverse complement strand
ACCTCAATAACAGCACCAACGATCGATACAAGTTCAGCAAGTGCAGCAACGACATATTATGTAAGTCAAACCGATGGAAA
>NZ_CANMUE010000255.1 GCF_947500975.1 uncultured Polaribacter sp. | reverse complement strand
ACACTTGCTTGGTATAGTGATGCAGCAGGAACGACCTCAATAACAGCACCAACGATCGATACAAGTTCAGCAAGTGCAGC
>NZ_CANMUE010000254.1 GCF_947500975.1 uncultured Polaribacter sp. | reverse complement strand
TTTCCATCGGTTTGACTTACATAATATGTAGTTGCTGCACTTGCTGAACTTGTATCGATCGTTGGTGCTGTTATTGATGT
>NZ_CANMUE010000253.1 GCF_947500975.1 uncultured Polaribacter sp. | reverse complement strand
ACACCAACGACGAGTAACTTAACCTATTGTGTAGGCGATACAGCCGCAGCAATCACCACAGCGGTAAGCGGAACTACAGG
>NZ_CANMUE010000252.1 GCF_947500975.1 uncultured Polaribacter sp. | reverse complement strand
AATGCATTTACCGTCACAACTACTGCGGCTACTGCACTCTCACAATTATTTCCATCGGTTTGACTTACATAATATGTAGT
>NZ_CANMUE010000251.1 GCF_947500975.1 uncultured Polaribacter sp. | reverse complement strand
ACGACATATTATGTAAGTCAAACCGATGGAAATAATTGTGAGAGTGCAGTAGCCGCAGTAGTTGTGACGGTAAATGCTTT
>NZ_CANMUE010000250.1 GCF_947500975.1 uncultured Polaribacter sp. | reverse complement strand
GTTGCTGCACTTGCTGAACTTGTATCGATCGTTGGTGCTGTTATTGAGGTCGTTCCTGCTGCATCACTATACCAAGCAAG
>NZ_CANMUE010000249.1 GCF_947500975.1 uncultured Polaribacter sp. | reverse complement strand
GTTGCTGCACTTGCTGAACTTGTATCGATCGTTGGTGCTGTTATTGATGTTGTTCCTGCTGCATCACTATACCAAGCAAG
>NZ_CANMUE010000248.1 GCF_947500975.1 uncultured Polaribacter sp. | reverse complement strand
GGTACACTTGCTTGGTATAGTGATGCAGCAGGAACAACATCAATAACAGCACCAACGATCGATACAAGTTCAGCAAGTGCA
>NZ_CANMUE010000247.1 GCF_947500975.1 uncultured Polaribacter sp. | reverse complement strand
ATCAGTACATTAGGAACCACGGTAGTAACTTGGACATTTACAGATGCAAGTGGTAATACCACTACAGCAAATCAAAATGTAG
>NZ_CANMUE010000246.1 GCF_947500975.1 uncultured Polaribacter sp. | reverse complement strand
CCAACGACGAGTAACTTAACCTATTGTGTAGGCGATACAGCCGCAGCAATCACCACAGCGGTAAGCGGAACTACAGGAACACT
>NZ_CANMUE010000245.1 GCF_947500975.1 uncultured Polaribacter sp. | reverse complement strand
GATGGGGGTTTTACTTATTCTAATATAGCATCAACAGGAGCAATAACTACAGGTACAGCAGTAGATACAAATGGAGTACCTAC
>NZ_CANMUE010000244.1 GCF_947500975.1 uncultured Polaribacter sp. | reverse complement strand
ACGACGAGTAACTTAACCTATTGTGTAGGCGATACAGCCGCAGCAATCACCACAGCGGTAAGCGGAACTACCGGTACACTTGC
>NZ_CANMUE010000243.1 GCF_947500975.1 uncultured Polaribacter sp. | reverse complement strand
ACACCAACGACGAGTAACTTAACCTATTGTGTAGGCGATACAGCCGCAGCAATCACCACAGCGGTAAGCGGAACTACCGGTAC
>NZ_CANMUE010000242.1 GCF_947500975.1 uncultured Polaribacter sp. | reverse complement strand
TTTTCAAATAAATCTGTTGGAATTATTACTCAAAATGTTGAGTTGAATAAAAAAAATGCTTTCACTCGCTCGTGAAAACTATT
>NZ_CANMUE010000241.1 GCF_947500975.1 uncultured Polaribacter sp. | reverse complement strand
CCAACAACACCAACGACGAGTAACTTAACCTATTGTGTAGGCGATACAGCCGCAGCAATCACCACAGCGGTAAGCGGAACTAC
>NZ_CANMUE010000240.1 GCF_947500975.1 uncultured Polaribacter sp. | reverse complement strand
ACACCAAAACGTTGGTATTCATTCCGTGAAAAAATCAGAATCATACAAAAAAGTCGTTTAAAACAATGATTTTTTTTAAATAAA
>NZ_CANMUE010000239.1 GCF_947500975.1 uncultured Polaribacter sp. | reverse complement strand
TATACAACAACGTTGTAATTTATTGTTCAGAAAAACTGAAACGCTTGAAAAAACAGCAAAATGAAATTGTACGAATGAAAGCTG
>NZ_CANMUE010000238.1 GCF_947500975.1 uncultured Polaribacter sp. | reverse complement strand
ACACCAACAACGAGTAACTTAACCTATTGTGTAGGCGATACAGCCGCAGCAATCACCACAGCGGTAAGCGGAACTACCGGTACGCT
>NZ_CANMUE010000237.1 GCF_947500975.1 uncultured Polaribacter sp. | reverse complement strand
ACACCAACTACGAGTAACTTAACCTATTGTGTAGGCGATACAGCCGCAGCAATCACCACAGCGGTAAGCGGAACTACCGGTACGCT
>NZ_CANMUE010000236.1 GCF_947500975.1 uncultured Polaribacter sp. | reverse complement strand
GTATCATCAGTAACAACTGGTAATGGATCTGCGGTTAAAGTTAACGTTCCTGTATCTGAATTCCCTTCTGAATCTTCTACTTCATA
>NZ_CANMUE010000235.1 GCF_947500975.1 uncultured Polaribacter sp. | reverse complement strand
ACACCAACTACGAGTAACTTAACCTATTGTGTAGGCGATACAGCCGCAGCAATCACCACAGCGGTAAGCGGAACTACAGGAACACT
>NZ_CANMUE010000234.1 GCF_947500975.1 uncultured Polaribacter sp. | reverse complement strand
AATAAAACATAACGTTTTGGTGTATAAAAAGTTGCGATTTTTTGCCATCGTTATTTTCCGAAGGAAAATATAAGATTGCCAAAAAA
>NZ_CANMUE010000233.1 GCF_947500975.1 uncultured Polaribacter sp. | reverse complement strand
GATACAGCTGCAGCAATCACCACAGCGGTAAGCGGAACTACCGGTACACTTGCTTGGTATAGTGATGCAGCAGGAACAACATCAAT
>NZ_CANMUE010000232.1 GCF_947500975.1 uncultured Polaribacter sp. | reverse complement strand
AACACTTGCCGATGTAAGTTTTGAATGTATTGGAACACCAACAGCACCAACAACGACAGATAGTTGTGATGCAAGTATAATCACGGG
>NZ_CANMUE010000231.1 GCF_947500975.1 uncultured Polaribacter sp. | reverse complement strand
TTCCAATACATTCAAAACTTACATCGGCAAGTGTTGGTGTTACGGGGGCGGTGGTATCTGCTACAACTACATTTTGATTTGCTGTAGT
>NZ_CANMUE010000230.1 GCF_947500975.1 uncultured Polaribacter sp. | reverse complement strand
GGATCTACTGGATCTCCTGTTGTATCATTACCTGTTACATCTATTGGATCACTTGCAGAACCTGGTGTATACGTTGCTGTATCATCAG
>NZ_CANMUE010000229.1 GCF_947500975.1 uncultured Polaribacter sp. | reverse complement strand
CCCGTAACACCAACACTTGCCGATGTAAGTTTTGAATGTATTGGAACACCAACAGCACCAACCCGTAACACCAACACTTGCCGATGTA
>NZ_CANMUE010000228.1 GCF_947500975.1 uncultured Polaribacter sp. | reverse complement strand
GCAAGTGCAGCGACTACATATTATGTAAGTCAAACCGATGGAAATAATTGTGAGAGTGCAGTAGCCGCAGTAGTTGTGACGGTAAATGC
>NZ_CANMUE010000227.1 GCF_947500975.1 uncultured Polaribacter sp. | reverse complement strand
TTCCCGTGATTGTACTTGCATCACAACTATCTGTCGTTGTTGGTGCTGTTGGTGTTCCAATACATTCAAAACTTACATCGGCAAGTGTT
>NZ_CANMUE010000226.1 GCF_947500975.1 uncultured Polaribacter sp. | reverse complement strand
GCAAGTGCAGCAACGACATATTATGTAAGTCAAACCGATGGAAATAATTGTGAGAGTGCAGTAGCCGCAGTAGTTGTGACGGTAAATGC
>NZ_CANMUE010000225.1 GCF_947500975.1 uncultured Polaribacter sp. | reverse complement strand
ACTGTGCTAGTCATTCCCGTGATTGTACTTGCATCACAACTATCTGTCGTTGTTGGTGCTGTTGGTGTTCCAATACATTCAAAACTTACA
>NZ_CANMUE010000224.1 GCF_947500975.1 uncultured Polaribacter sp. | reverse complement strand
TCTGTATCTCCATCTAAAACATCTACAGTGATTGGTGTGTCTTCATTTGTAGATACACTCTCATCATCTGCAACTGGTGCATCATTTACTG
>NZ_CANMUE010000223.1 GCF_947500975.1 uncultured Polaribacter sp. | reverse complement strand
CCAACAACACCACCAACGAGTAACTTAACCTAGTGTGTAGGCGATACAGCTGCAGCAATCACCACAGCGGTAAGCGGAACTACCGGTACACT
>NZ_CANMUE010000222.1 GCF_947500975.1 uncultured Polaribacter sp. | reverse complement strand
GTTGGTGTTGTTGGCAATGCATTTACCGTCACAACTACTGCGGCTACTGCACTCTCACAATTATTTCCATCGGTTTGACTTACATAATATGT
>NZ_CANMUE010000221.1 GCF_947500975.1 uncultured Polaribacter sp. | reverse complement strand
CGTTGCAGTATCATCGGTAACAACTGGTAATGGATCTGCGGTTAAAGTTAACGTTCCTGTATCTGAATTCCCTTCTGAATCTTCTACTTCATA
>NZ_CANMUE010000220.1 GCF_947500975.1 uncultured Polaribacter sp. | reverse complement strand
AGTTGTGATGCAAGTACAATCACGGGAACGACTAGCAAAGTTTTTCCAATCAGTACATTAGGAACCTCGGTAGTAACTTGTATCACGTGAACGA
>NZ_CANMUE010000219.1 GCF_947500975.1 uncultured Polaribacter sp. | reverse complement strand
CTATTACTTATGAGGTAGAAGATGCAGAAGGGAATTCAGATACAGGAACGTTAACTTTAACCGCAGATCCATTACCAATTGCTACTGATGATAC
>NZ_CANMUE010000218.1 GCF_947500975.1 uncultured Polaribacter sp. | reverse complement strand
GGTAAAGCATTTACCGTAACAACTACTGCGGCTACTGCACTCTCACAATTATTTCCATCGGTTTGACTTACATAATATGTAGTCGCTGCACTTGC
>NZ_CANMUE010000217.1 GCF_947500975.1 uncultured Polaribacter sp. | reverse complement strand
ACTAGCACAGTTTTTCCAATCAGTACATTAGGAACCACGGTAGTAACTTGGACATTTACAGATGCAAGTGGTAATACCACTACAGCAAATCAAAA
>NZ_CANMUE010000216.1 GCF_947500975.1 uncultured Polaribacter sp. | reverse complement strand
TCTCATCATCTGCAACTGGTGCATCATTTACTGCTCCTACTTCTATATTTAATGTTGATGTAGCTGTTGTTGTACCGTCTGAAACTGTATATGTTAT
>NZ_CANMUE010000215.1 GCF_947500975.1 uncultured Polaribacter sp. | reverse complement strand
GGTAATGATACAACAGGAGACCCAGTAGATCCAACTACAGTAACCTTATTAGATACAGGTTTACCAACTGGATCAAGTTGTACAGAAACAGATGCAGC
>NZ_CANMUE010000214.1 GCF_947500975.1 uncultured Polaribacter sp. | reverse complement strand
GCTGCATCTGTTTCTGTACAGCTTGATCCAGTTGGTAAACCTGTATCTAATAAGGTTACTGTAGTTGGATCTACTGGGTCTCCTGTTGTATCATTACC
>NZ_CANMUE010000213.1 GCF_947500975.1 uncultured Polaribacter sp. | reverse complement strand
ACGGTAAATGCTTTACCAGCTACACCAACGACGAGTAACTTAACCTATTGTGTAGGCGATACAGCCGCAGCAATCACCACAGCGGTAAGCGGAACTAC
>NZ_CANMUE010000212.1 GCF_947500975.1 uncultured Polaribacter sp. | reverse complement strand
GGTAATGATACAACAGGAGATCCAGTAGATCCAACTACAGTAACCTTATTAGATACAGGTTTACCAACTGGATCAAGCTGTACAGAAACAGATGCAGC
>NZ_CANMUE010000211.1 GCF_947500975.1 uncultured Polaribacter sp. | reverse complement strand
TCTAATAAGGTTACTGTAGTTGGATCTACTGGATCTCCTGTTGTATCATTACCTGTTACATCTATTGGATCACTTGCAGAACCTGGTGTATACGTTGC
>NZ_CANMUE010000210.1 GCF_947500975.1 uncultured Polaribacter sp. | reverse complement strand
GGTAATGATACAACAGGAGATCCAGTAGATCCAACTACAGTAACCTTATTAGATACAGGTTTACCAACTGGATCAAGTTGTACAGAAACAGATGCAGC
>NZ_CANMUE010000209.1 GCF_947500975.1 uncultured Polaribacter sp. | reverse complement strand
GGTAATGATACAACAGGAGATGTAGTAGATCCAACTACAGTAACCTTATTAGATACAGGTTTACCAACTGGATCAAGCTGTACAGAAACAGATGCAGCAG
>NZ_CANMUE010000208.1 GCF_947500975.1 uncultured Polaribacter sp. | reverse complement strand
GGTGATGGCGGATTTACTTATAACAATTTAGAGTCTACTACAGCACTAACAATCACAGATGTAGATACAGACGGAGTGCCTACATCAGCCAATGGAGGTCA
>NZ_CANMUE010000207.1 GCF_947500975.1 uncultured Polaribacter sp. | reverse complement strand
CGTTGCAGTATCATCGGTAACAACTGGTAATGGATCTGCGGTTAAAGTTAACGTTCCTGTATCTGAATTCCCTTCTGCATCTTCTACTTCATAAGTAATAG
>NZ_CANMUE010000206.1 GCF_947500975.1 uncultured Polaribacter sp. | reverse complement strand
TGTACAGAAACAGATGCAGCAGGAGATTGTATAGAGATGACGGTACCAGGAGAAGGAGTTTGGACAGTAGATCCAACCACAGGTGCTTTGACATTTACCCC
>NZ_CANMUE010000205.1 GCF_947500975.1 uncultured Polaribacter sp. | reverse complement strand
GCGAATAATGGCTTTGATGACAATTGTGATGGTAACGAATTAATCACCACCACTTTCTATCAAGAGGGTGATGGTGACGGTTTTGGAAATCCTAATCAAAC
>NZ_CANMUE010000204.1 GCF_947500975.1 uncultured Polaribacter sp. | reverse complement strand
CTTGATCCAGTTGGTAAACCTGTATCTAATAAGGTTACTGTAGTTGGATCTACTGGATCTCCTGTTGTATCATTACCTGTTACATCTATTGGATCACTTGC
>NZ_CANMUE010000203.1 GCF_947500975.1 uncultured Polaribacter sp. | reverse complement strand
GATGTAAGTTTTGAGTGTATAGCAACACAAACCGCACCAACAAACACAGAAAGTTCTGTTGCAAGTATAATCACGGGAATGACTAGCACAGTTTTTGCAATCA
>NZ_CANMUE010000202.1 GCF_947500975.1 uncultured Polaribacter sp. | reverse complement strand
GTTCCTGCTGCATCACTATACCAAGCAAGTGTACCGGTAGTTCCGCTTACCGCTGTGGTGATTGCTGCAGCTGTATCGCCTACACAATAGGTTAAGTTACTCG
>NZ_CANMUE010000201.1 GCF_947500975.1 uncultured Polaribacter sp. | reverse complement strand
GCAGTAGTTGTGACGGTAAATGCATTGCCAACAACACCAACAACGAGTAACTTAACCTATTGTGTAGGCGATACAGCCGCAGCAATCACCACAGCGGTAAGCGG
>NZ_CANMUE010000200.1 GCF_947500975.1 uncultured Polaribacter sp. | reverse complement strand
GCTTGGTATAGTGATGCAGCAGGAACTACCTCAATAACAGCACCAACGATCGATACAAGTTCAGCAAGTGCAGCAACGACATATTATGTAAGTCAAACCGATGG
>NZ_CANMUE010000199.1 GCF_947500975.1 uncultured Polaribacter sp. | reverse complement strand
GCTTGGTATAGTGATGCAGCAGGAACGACCTCAATAACAGCACCAACGATCGATACAAGTTCAGCAAGTGCAGCAACGACATATTATGTAAGTCAAACCGATGG
>NZ_CANMUE010000198.1 GCF_947500975.1 uncultured Polaribacter sp. | reverse complement strand
CCATCGGTTTGACTTACATAATATGTAGTTGCTGCACTTGCTGAACTTGTATCGATCGTTGGTGCTGTTATTGAGGTCGTTCCTGCTGCATCACTATACCAAGC
>NZ_CANMUE010000197.1 GCF_947500975.1 uncultured Polaribacter sp. | reverse complement strand
CCATCGGTTTGACTTACATAATATGTAGTTGCTGCACTTGCTGAACTTGTATCGATCGTTGGTGCTGTTATTGATGTTGTTCCTGCTGCATCACTATACCAAGC
>NZ_CANMUE010000196.1 GCF_947500975.1 uncultured Polaribacter sp. | reverse complement strand
CCGCTTACCGCTGTGGGGATTGCTGCAGCTGTATCGCCTACACAATAGGTTAAGTTACTAGTTGTTGGTGTTGTTGGCAATGCATTTACCGTCACAACTACTGC
>NZ_CANMUE010000195.1 GCF_947500975.1 uncultured Polaribacter sp. | reverse complement strand
TAGTCATTCCCGTGATTGTACTTGCATCACAACTATCTGTCGTTGTTGGTGCTGTTGGTGTTCCAATACACTCAAAACTTACATCGGCAAGTGTTGGTGTTACGGG
>NZ_CANMUE010000194.1 GCF_947500975.1 uncultured Polaribacter sp. | reverse complement strand
CAAACATAAATCCTAACGCTACTGAAATTGCGAATAATGGCTTTGATGACAATTGTGATGGTAACGAATTAATCACCACCACTTTCTATCAAGATGCTGATGGTGA
>NZ_CANMUE010000193.1 GCF_947500975.1 uncultured Polaribacter sp. | reverse complement strand
ATGTACTGATTGGAAAAACTGTGCTAGTCGTTCCCGTGATTGTACTTGCATCACAACTATCTGTCGTTGTTGGTGCTGTTGGTGTTCCAATACATTCAAAACTTACA
>NZ_CANMUE010000192.1 GCF_947500975.1 uncultured Polaribacter sp. | reverse complement strand
GCTTGGTATAGTGATGCAGCAGGAACAACATCAATAACAGCACCAACGATCGATACAAGTTCAGCAAGTGCAGCAACGACATATTATGTAAGTCAAACCGATGGAAA
>NZ_CANMUE010000191.1 GCF_947500975.1 uncultured Polaribacter sp. | reverse complement strand
TCAAAATGTAGTTGTAGCAGATACCACCGCCCCCGTAACACCAACACTTGCCGATGTAAGTTTTGAATGTATTGGAATACCAACAGCACCAACAACGACAGATAGTTG
>NZ_CANMUE010000190.1 GCF_947500975.1 uncultured Polaribacter sp. | reverse complement strand
TCAAAATGTAGTTGTAGCAGATACCACCGCCCCCGTAACACCAACACTTGCCGATGTAAGTTTTGAATGTATTGGAACACCAACAGCACCAACAACGACAGATAGTTG
>NZ_CANMUE010000189.1 GCF_947500975.1 uncultured Polaribacter sp. | reverse complement strand
AATAACAGCACCAACGATCGATACAAGTTCAGCAAGTGCAGCGACTACATATTATGTAAGTCAAACCGATGGAAATAATTGTGAGAGTGCAGTAGCCGCAGTAGTTGT
>NZ_CANMUE010000188.1 GCF_947500975.1 uncultured Polaribacter sp. | reverse complement strand
TCTAATAAGGTTACTGTAGTTGGATCTACTGGATCTCCTGTTGTATCATTACCTGTTACATCTATTGGATCACTTGCCGAACCTGGTGTATACGTTGCTGTATCATCAG
>NZ_CANMUE010000187.1 GCF_947500975.1 uncultured Polaribacter sp. | reverse complement strand
GCGAATAATGGCTTTGATGACAATTGTGATGGTAACGAATTAATCACCACCACTTTCTATCAAGATGCTGATGGTGATGGTTTTGGAAATCCTAATCAAACCATGGATGC
>NZ_CANMUE010000186.1 GCF_947500975.1 uncultured Polaribacter sp. | reverse complement strand
GCAGTAGTTGTTACGGTAAATGCTTTCCCAACAACACCAACTACGAGTAACTTAACCTATTGTGTAGGCGATACAGCCGCAGCAATCACCACAGCGGTAAGCGGAACTAC
>NZ_CANMUE010000185.1 GCF_947500975.1 uncultured Polaribacter sp. | reverse complement strand
AGTAACTTAACCTATTGTGTAGGCGATACAGCCGCAGCAATCACCACAGCGGTAAGCGGAACTACCGGTACACTTGCTTGGTATAGTGATGCAGCAGGAACAACATCAAT
>NZ_CANMUE010000184.1 GCF_947500975.1 uncultured Polaribacter sp. | reverse complement strand
GCAGCAATCACCACAGCGGTAAGCGGAACTACCGGTACACTTGCTTGGTATAGTGATGCAGCAGGAACAACATCAATAACAGCACCAACGATCGATACAAGTTCAGCAAG
>NZ_CANMUE010000183.1 GCF_947500975.1 uncultured Polaribacter sp. | reverse complement strand
ACAACTACTGCGGCTACTGCACTCTCACAATTATTTCCATCGGTTTGACTTACATAATATGTCGTTGCTGCACTTGCTGAACTTGTATCGATCGTTGGTGCTGTTATTGA
>NZ_CANMUE010000182.1 GCF_947500975.1 uncultured Polaribacter sp. | reverse complement strand
ACCCCAGAATCAGGATTTGAAGGAACACCAACAGCTATTACTTATGAAGTAGAAGATGCAGAAGGGAATTCAGATACAGGAACGTTAACTTTAACCGCAGATCCATTACCA
>NZ_CANMUE010000181.1 GCF_947500975.1 uncultured Polaribacter sp. | reverse complement strand
AAATTGCTACTTTTAGCTTAAACAAAATTTGTTGCTTTTTTGGCAATCTTATATTTTCCTTCGGAAAATAACGATGGTAAAAAATCGCAACTTTTTATACACCAAAACGTTG
>NZ_CANMUE010000180.1 GCF_947500975.1 uncultured Polaribacter sp. | reverse complement strand
GCTGTATCGCCTACACAATAGGTTAAGTTACTCGTTGTTGGTGTTGTTGGCAATGCATTTACCGTCACAACTACTGCGGCTACTGCACTCTCACAATTATTTCCATCGGTTTG
>NZ_CANMUE010000179.1 GCF_947500975.1 uncultured Polaribacter sp. | reverse complement strand
ACTACAGCAAATCAAAACGTAGTTGTAGCAGATACATCAGCACCCGTAACACCAACACTTGCCGATGTAAGTTTTGAATGTATTGGAACACCAACAGCACCAACAACGACAGATAG
>NZ_CANMUE010000178.1 GCF_947500975.1 uncultured Polaribacter sp. | reverse complement strand
ACAGCCGCAGCAATCACCACAGCGGTAAGCGGAACTACAGGTACACTTGCTTGGTATAGTGATGCAGCAGGAACAACATCAATAACAGCACCAACGATCGATACAAGTTCAGCAAG
>NZ_CANMUE010000177.1 GCF_947500975.1 uncultured Polaribacter sp. | reverse complement strand
GAAGATGCAGAAGGGAATTCAGATACAGGAACGTTAACTTTAACCGCAGATCCATTACCAATTGCTACTGATGATACAGCAACGTATACACCAGGTTCTGCAAGTGATCCAATCGA
>NZ_CANMUE010000176.1 GCF_947500975.1 uncultured Polaribacter sp. | reverse complement strand
CAACTATCTGTCGTTGTTGGTGCTGTTGGTGTTCCAATACACTCAAAACTTACATCGGCAAGTGTTGGTGTTACGGGTGCTGATGTATCTGCTACAACTACGTTTTGATTTGCTGTAGT
>NZ_CANMUE010000175.1 GCF_947500975.1 uncultured Polaribacter sp. | reverse complement strand
GATACAGCTGCAGCAATCCCCACAGCGGTAAGCGGAACTACCGGTACACTTGCTTGGTATAGTGACGCAGCAGGAACTACCTCAATAACAGCACCAACGATCGATACAAGTTCAGCAAG
>NZ_CANMUE010000174.1 GCF_947500975.1 uncultured Polaribacter sp. | reverse complement strand
ACTACAGCAAATCAAAATGTAGTTGTAGCAGATACCACCGCCCCCGTAACACCAACACTTGCCGATGTAAGTTTTGAGTGTATTGGAACACCAACAGCACCAACAACGACAGATAGTTG
>NZ_CANMUE010000173.1 GCF_947500975.1 uncultured Polaribacter sp. | reverse complement strand
TATATAATTTATTGCTAGTTCTAGCCTACTTACGAAAATCCTCGCGGATTTTCTATTCGGTTTTTATTTGCTAAATTTAGTGCTTAAACCACGCAACAAACCATATACAAACACGTTGT
>NZ_CANMUE010000172.1 GCF_947500975.1 uncultured Polaribacter sp. | reverse complement strand
CGGTACAACAACAGCTACATCAACATTAAATATAGAAGTAGGAGCAGTAAATGATGCACCAGTTGCAGATGATGAGAGTGTATCTACAAATGAAGACACACCAATCACTGTAGATGTTTTA
>NZ_CANMUE010000171.1 GCF_947500975.1 uncultured Polaribacter sp. | reverse complement strand
CTCCTGTTGTATCATTACCTGTTACATCTATTGGATCACTTGCCGAACCTGGTGTATACGTTGCTGTATCATCAGTAGCAATTGGTAATGGATCTGCGGTTAAGGTTACTGTTGCCGTATC
>NZ_CANMUE010000170.1 GCF_947500975.1 uncultured Polaribacter sp. | reverse complement strand
GAATTTAAACCCTCCTACTCTAATGTTTCGCAACAAAAACATAACACCGTGTATAAAAAATTGCTAAATTAGTGCTTGAACAAAAGTAATTGCTGTTTTGTTTGCTTCAAATTTTCCTTCG
>NZ_CANMUE010000169.1 GCF_947500975.1 uncultured Polaribacter sp. | reverse complement strand
AACGAATTAATCACCACCACTTTCTATCAAGATGCTGATGGTGATGGTTTTGGATATCCTAATCAAACGTTGTATGCAGAATCTCTTCCTACAGGTTATGTTTCAGTTAATACCGATTGTGA
>NZ_CANMUE010000168.1 GCF_947500975.1 uncultured Polaribacter sp. | reverse complement strand
GCAGTAGTTGTTACGGTAAATGCATTGCCAACAACACCAACTACAAGTAACTTAACCTATTGTGTAGGCGATACAGCCGCAGCAATCACCACAGCGGTAAGCGGAACTACCGGTACACTTGC
>NZ_CANMUE010000167.1 GCF_947500975.1 uncultured Polaribacter sp. | reverse complement strand
GATACAGCCGCAGCAATCACCACAGCGGTAAGCGGAACTACAGGTACACTTGCTTGGTATAGTGATGCAGCAGGAACGACCTCAATAACCGCACCACCGATCGATACAAGTTCAGCAAGTGC
>NZ_CANMUE010000166.1 GCF_947500975.1 uncultured Polaribacter sp. | reverse complement strand
AATAAATCTGTTGGAATTATTACTCAAAATGTTGAATAAAAAAAATGCTGAACACTCACTCGCTCGTGAAAACTATTGTGGGAATTTTAACAAGTTTGCCGAAATATAAAACGTGAGAATTT
>NZ_CANMUE010000165.1 GCF_947500975.1 uncultured Polaribacter sp. | reverse complement strand
AAATAAATCTGTTGGAATTATTACTCAAAATGTTGAATAAAAAAAGTGCTGAACACTCACTCGCTCGTGAAAACTACTGTAGGAATTTTAACAAGTTTGCCGAAATATAAAACGTGAGAATTT
>NZ_CANMUE010000164.1 GCF_947500975.1 uncultured Polaribacter sp. | reverse complement strand
CACCGTGTATAAAAAATTGCTAAATTAGTGCTTGAACAAAAGTAATTGCTGTTTTGTTTGCTTCAAATTTTCCTTCGGAAAATCCTCGCGCACAAAACCGCAACTTTTAATACACCAAAACGTT
>NZ_CANMUE010000163.1 GCF_947500975.1 uncultured Polaribacter sp. | reverse complement strand
AATTGCTCCATGAGGAAAAATTACGGAAATAACTTTACGATTAAATAACCCGCTGCGCAAAGTCTCCTGACTTTGAGCCATATAATTTCCAACCTCTATTCTCTTTTAAATTCATATTTTAATAC
>NZ_CANMUE010000162.1 GCF_947500975.1 uncultured Polaribacter sp. | reverse complement strand
AATAGTTTTCACGAGCGAGTGAGTGTTCAGCATTTTTTTTATTCAACATTTTGAGTAATAATTCCAACAGATTTATTCGAAAAAAATCATTGTTTTAAACGACTTTTTTGTATGATTCTGATTTTTTTCA
>NZ_CANMUE010000161.1 GCF_947500975.1 uncultured Polaribacter sp. | reverse complement strand
GTAGATCCAACTACAGTAACCTTATTAGATACAGGTTTACCAACTGGATCAAGTTGTACAGAAACAGATGCAGCAGGAGATTGTATAGAGATGACGGTACCAGGAGAAGGAGTTTGGACAGTAGATCCAAC
>NZ_CANMUE010000160.1 GCF_947500975.1 uncultured Polaribacter sp. | reverse complement strand
GTAGATCCAACTACAGTAACCTTATTAGATACAGGTTTACCAACTGGATCAAGCTGTACAGAAACAGATGCAGCAGGAGATTGTATAGAGATGACGGTACCAGGAGAAGGAGTTTGGACAGTAGATCCAAC
>NZ_CANMUE010000159.1 GCF_947500975.1 uncultured Polaribacter sp. | reverse complement strand
TGTGATGGTAACGAATTAATCACCACCACTTTCTATCAAGATGCTGATGGTGACGGTTTTGGAAATCCTAATCAAACCATGGATGCAGAATCTCAACCTACAGGTTATGTTTCAGATAATACCGATTGTGA
>NZ_CANMUE010000158.1 GCF_947500975.1 uncultured Polaribacter sp. | reverse complement strand
GTAGATCCAACTACAGTAACCTTATTAGATACAGGTTTACCAACTGGATCAAGCTGTACAGAAACAGATGCAGCAGGCGATTGTATAGAGATGACGGTACCAGGAGAAGGAGTTTGGACAGTAGATCCAAC
>NZ_CANMUE010000157.1 GCF_947500975.1 uncultured Polaribacter sp. | reverse complement strand
TACATTAGGAACCACGGTAGTAACTTGGACATTTACAGATGCAAGTGGTAATACCACTACAGCAAATCAAAATGTAGTTGTAGCAGATACCACCGCCCCCGTAACACCAACACTTGCCGATGTAAGTTTTGA
>NZ_CANMUE010000156.1 GCF_947500975.1 uncultured Polaribacter sp. | reverse complement strand
CTTGATCCAGTTGGTAAACCTGTATCTAATAAGGTTACTGTAGTTGGATCTACTACATCTCCTGTTGTATCATTACCTGTTACATCTATTGGATCACTTGCCGAACCTGGTGTATACGTTGCTGTATCATCAG
>NZ_CANMUE010000155.1 GCF_947500975.1 uncultured Polaribacter sp. | reverse complement strand
CTTGATCCAGTTGGTA
Source organism: uncultured Polaribacter sp. (assembly GCF_947500975.1). GTDB lineage: Bacteria > Bacteroidota > Bacteroidia > Flavobacteriales > Flavobacteriaceae > Polaribacter. The sequence goes on along the minus strand of NZ_CANMUE010000155.1, from coordinate 117 downwards.
AACCTGTATCTAATAAGGTTACTGTAGTTGGATCTACTACATCTCCTGTTGTATCATTACCCGTTACATCTATTGGATCACTTGCAGAACCTGGTGTTTACGTTGCTGTGTCATCAG
>NZ_CANMUE010000154.1 GCF_947500975.1 uncultured Polaribacter sp. | reverse complement strand
ACTGATGATACTGCAACGTATACACCAGGTTCTGCAAGTGATCCAATAGATGTAACGGGTAATGATACAACAGGAGATCCAGTAGATCCAACTACAGTAACCTTATTAGATACAGGTTTACCAACTGGATCAAG
>NZ_CANMUE010000153.1 GCF_947500975.1 uncultured Polaribacter sp. | reverse complement strand
CTTGATCCAGTTGGTAAACCTGTATCTAATAAGGTTACTGTAGTTGGATCTACTGGGTCTCCTGTTGTATCATTACCCGTTACATCTATTGGATCACTTGCAGAACCTGGTGTATACGTTGCAGTATCATCAGT
>NZ_CANMUE010000152.1 GCF_947500975.1 uncultured Polaribacter sp. | reverse complement strand
ACTGATGATACAGCAACGTATACACCAGGTTCTGCAAGTGATCCAATAGATGTAACAGGTAATGATACAACAGGAGACCCAGTAGATCCAACTACAGTAACCTTATTAGATACAGGTTTACCAACTGGATCAAG
>NZ_CANMUE010000151.1 GCF_947500975.1 uncultured Polaribacter sp. | reverse complement strand
GTGATTGCTGCGGCTGTATCGCCTACACAATAGGTTAAGTTACTCGTCGTTGGTGTAGCTGGTAAAGCATTTACCGTCACAACTACTGCGGCTACTGCACTCTCACAATTATTTCCATCGGTTTGACTTACATAAT
>NZ_CANMUE010000150.1 GCF_947500975.1 uncultured Polaribacter sp. | reverse complement strand
AATTCAGCATTTGAGTGATTCTTCATTCGTTATTTTTCAGCGTTTAGCTTTTCCTGAGCAATAAAACATAACGTTTTGGTGTATAAAAAGTTGCGATTTTTTGCCATCGTTATTTTCCGAAGGAAAATATAAGATT
>NZ_CANMUE010000149.1 GCF_947500975.1 uncultured Polaribacter sp. | reverse complement strand
TATTATGTAAGTCAAACCGATGGAAATAATTGTGAGAGTGCAGTAGCCGCAGTAGTTGTTACGGTAAATGCTTTACCAGCTACACCAACGACGAGTAACTTAACCTATTGTGTAGGCGATACAGCCGCAGCAATCAC
>NZ_CANMUE010000148.1 GCF_947500975.1 uncultured Polaribacter sp. | reverse complement strand
ATCAGTACATTAGGAACCACGGTAGTAACTTGGACATTTACAGATGCAAGTGGTAATACCACTACAGCAAATCAAAACGTAGTTGTAGCAGATACATCAGCACCCGTAACACCAACACTTGCCGATGTAAGTTTTGA
>NZ_CANMUE010000147.1 GCF_947500975.1 uncultured Polaribacter sp. | reverse complement strand
TTATTTGAAAAAAATCATTGTTTTAAACGAATTTTTTGTATGATTCTGATTTTTTCACGCAATGAATACCAACGTTTTGGTGTATAAAAAGTTGCGATTTTTTGCCATCGTTATTTTCCGAAGGAAAATATAAGATT
>NZ_CANMUE010000146.1 GCF_947500975.1 uncultured Polaribacter sp. | reverse complement strand
TTTTTTGGCAATCTTATATTTTCCTTCGGAAAATAACGATGGCAAAAAATCGCAACTTTTTATACACCAAAACGTTGGTATTCATTCCGTGAAAAAATCAGAATCATACAAAAAAGTCGTTTAAAACAATGATTTTTT
>NZ_CANMUE010000145.1 GCF_947500975.1 uncultured Polaribacter sp. | reverse complement strand
GTAACAACTGGTAATGGATCTGCGGTTAAAGTTAACGTTCCTGTATCTGAATTCCCTTCTGAATCTTCTACTTCATAAGTAATAGCTGTTGGTGTTCCTTCAAATCCTGATTCTGGGGTAAATGTCAAAGCACCTGTGG
>NZ_CANMUE010000144.1 GCF_947500975.1 uncultured Polaribacter sp. | reverse complement strand
GTTACATCTATTGGATCACTTGCAGAACCTGGTGTATACGTTGCTGTATCATCAGTAACAACTGGTAATGGATCTGCGGTTAAGGTTACTGTTGCCGTATCTGAATTCCCTTCTGCATCTTCTACTTCATAAGTAATAG
>NZ_CANMUE010000143.1 GCF_947500975.1 uncultured Polaribacter sp. | reverse complement strand
CGTTGTAATTTATTGTTCAGAAAAACTGAAACGCTTGAAAAAACAGCAAAATGAAATTGTACGAATGAAAGCTGAAAAATCACTCAAATTCTGAATTTAAAATTTTGTGAAAATGAATTTTGTGGAACACTCTCTCGCG
>NZ_CANMUE010000142.1 GCF_947500975.1 uncultured Polaribacter sp. | reverse complement strand
CAAACCGATGGAAATAATTGTGAGAGTGCAGTAGCCGCAGTAGTTGTGACGGTAAATGCATTGCCAACAACACCAACGACGAGTAACTTAACCTATTGTGTAGGCGATACAGCCGCAGCAATCACCACAGCGGTAAGCGG
>NZ_CANMUE010000141.1 GCF_947500975.1 uncultured Polaribacter sp. | reverse complement strand
CAAACCGATGGAAATAATTGTGAGAGTGCAGTAGCCGCAGTAGTTGTTACGGTAAATGCTTTACCAACAACACCAACAACGAGTAACTTAACCTATTGTGTAGGCGATACAGCTGCAGCAATCACCACAGCGGTAAGCGG
>NZ_CANMUE010000140.1 GCF_947500975.1 uncultured Polaribacter sp. | reverse complement strand
CATTCGTACAATTTCATTTTGCTGTTTTTTCAAGCGTTTCAGTTTTTCTGAACAATAAATTACAACGTTGTTGTATAAGATTAGTTGCGTGGTTTAAGCAACTAATTTACTAGATTAATCACGAACGGCAGAAAATCCGA
>NZ_CANMUE010000139.1 GCF_947500975.1 uncultured Polaribacter sp. | reverse complement strand
AATCTTATATTTTCCTTCGGAAAATAACGATGGCAAAAAATCGCAACTTTTTATACACCAAAACGTTATGTTTTATTACTCAGGAAAAGCTAAACGCTGAAAAATAACGAATGAAAAATCACCCAAATGCTGAATTGAAA
>NZ_CANMUE010000138.1 GCF_947500975.1 uncultured Polaribacter sp. | reverse complement strand
GATACATCTGCTGTAATATCAAAATCTAATCGACTATTATTAGACAAACAGTTTTCTTCATCGGTATCTAAAATACCGTCGTTGTCATTGTCTAAATCACAAGCATCTCCTACTCCATCTGCATCAATATCACTAAATAA
>NZ_CANMUE010000137.1 GCF_947500975.1 uncultured Polaribacter sp. | reverse complement strand
CAGTTGCAGATGATGAGAGTGTATCTACAAATGAAGACACACCAATCACTGTAGATGTTTTAGATGGAGATACAGATGCAGAAAATGATACATTAACAATTACGCATATAGGTACTACTCCAATTGCAGAAGGAGAAACC
>NZ_CANMUE010000136.1 GCF_947500975.1 uncultured Polaribacter sp. | reverse complement strand
CAAACCGATGGAAATAATTGTGAGAGTGCAGTAGCCGCAGTAGTTGTGACGGTAAATGCTTTACCAACAACACCAACGACGAGTAACTTAACCTATTGTGTAGGCGATACAGCCGCAGCAATCACCACAGCGGTAAGCGG
>NZ_CANMUE010000135.1 GCF_947500975.1 uncultured Polaribacter sp. | reverse complement strand
GAAGATTCAGAAGGGAATTCAGATACAGGAACGTTAACTTTAACCGCAGATCCATTACCAGTTGTTACTGATGATACTGCAACGTATACACCAGGTTCTGCAAGTGATCCAATAGATGTAACGGGTAATGATACAACAGGAG
>NZ_CANMUE010000134.1 GCF_947500975.1 uncultured Polaribacter sp. | reverse complement strand
CTCCTGTTGTATCATTACCCGTTACATCTATTGGATCACTTGCAGAACCTGGTGTATACGTTGCTGTATCATCAGTAGCAATTGGTAATGGATCTGCGGTTAAAGTTAACGTTCCTGTATCTGAATTCCCTTCTGCATCTTC
>NZ_CANMUE010000133.1 GCF_947500975.1 uncultured Polaribacter sp. | reverse complement strand
GAAGATTCAGAAGGGAATTCAGATACAGGAACGTTAACTTTAACCGCAGATCCATTACCAGTTGTTACTGATGATACAGCAACGTATACACCAGGTTCGGCAAGTGATCCAATAGATGTAACAGGTAATGATACAACAGGAG
>NZ_CANMUE010000132.1 GCF_947500975.1 uncultured Polaribacter sp. | reverse complement strand
TTCAGGTTTTTTAAAAATTGATTTTATTGATGAAATTAGTTTTTTCATTTCGCTTCTCAAATTGGTTACAACGTTTTGGTGTATAAAAAGTTGCGATTTTTTGCCATCGTTATTTTCCGAAGGAAAATATAAGATTGCCAAA
>NZ_CANMUE010000131.1 GCF_947500975.1 uncultured Polaribacter sp. | reverse complement strand
CAATCGTAAAAGTCTGTAAAATGTAGTTATTTTTCGCTAAATTTACCCAGCAAATCATACACATAAAACGTTGTGTGCAATAATTGATCCTTCTGGGCTTGTTCCCGTTTATATGAGCCATAGCCATGCAGTGTTTGGATATA
>NZ_CANMUE010000130.1 GCF_947500975.1 uncultured Polaribacter sp. | reverse complement strand
GCTGTATCGCCTACACAATAGGTTAAGTTACTTGTAGTTGGTGTTGTTGGCAATGCATTTACCGTAACAACTACTGCGGCTACTGCACTCTCACAATTATTTCCATCGGTTTGACTTACATAATATGTCGTTGCTGCACTTGC
>NZ_CANMUE010000129.1 GCF_947500975.1 uncultured Polaribacter sp. | reverse complement strand
TTTCACGAGCGAGTGAGTGTTCAGCATTTTTTTTATTCAACATTTTGAGTAATAATTCCAACAGATTTATTTGAAAAAAATCATTGTTTTAAACGAATTTTTTGTATGATTCTGATTTTTTCACGCAATGAATACCAACGTTT
>NZ_CANMUE010000128.1 GCF_947500975.1 uncultured Polaribacter sp. | reverse complement strand
AAAACGTTGGTATTCATTGCGTGAAAAAATCAGAATCATACAAAAAATTCGTTTAAAACAATGATTATTTTCAAATAAATCTGTTGGAATTATTACTCAAAATGTTGAATAAAAAAAATGCTGAACACTCACTCGCTCGTGAAA
>NZ_CANMUE010000127.1 GCF_947500975.1 uncultured Polaribacter sp. | reverse complement strand
AGTTTAGTTCATTGATTTTTCTGAGTTTTATTTACTGGGTATTTGGTGGTGAGTTTGGTTTTAGGTTTTAAAAAAAAACTTTAAAAATAAATCACTTTTTATTAGGTTTGTAAAACAAACAAGTTGTATTTTTGCAGTCCGATTTTT
>NZ_CANMUE010000126.1 GCF_947500975.1 uncultured Polaribacter sp. | reverse complement strand
TCGGATTTTCTGCCGTTCGTGATTAATCTAGTAAATTAGTTGCTTAAACCACGCAACTAATCTTATACAACAACGTTATGTTTTATTGCTCAGGAAAAGCTAAACGCTGAAAAATAACGAATGAAGAATCACTCAAATGCTGAATTG
>NZ_CANMUE010000125.1 GCF_947500975.1 uncultured Polaribacter sp. | reverse complement strand
AACGTTGGTATTCATTCCGTGAAAAAATCAGAATCATACAAAAAAGTCGTTTAAAACAATGATTTTTTTTAAATAAATCTGTTGGAATTATTACTCAAAATGTTGAATAAAAAAAGTGCTGAACACTCACTCGCTCGTGAAAACTAT
>NZ_CANMUE010000124.1 GCF_947500975.1 uncultured Polaribacter sp. | reverse complement strand
CAGAAGGGAATTCAGATACAGGAACGTTAACTTTAACCGCAGATCCATTACCAGTTGTTACCGATGATACTGCAACGTATACACCAGGTTCTGCAAGTGATCCAATAGATGTAACAGGTAATGATACAACAGGAGATCCAGTAGATCC
>NZ_CANMUE010000123.1 GCF_947500975.1 uncultured Polaribacter sp. | reverse complement strand
ATTTATTCGAAAAAAATCATTGTTTTAAACGACTTTTTTGTATGATTCTGATTTTTTTCACGCAATGAATACCAACGTTGTTGTATAAGCTTTGTTGCGTGGTTTAAGAAATGAATTTACTAAATAAAACACGAACGGCGAAATTCCGA
>NZ_CANMUE010000122.1 GCF_947500975.1 uncultured Polaribacter sp. | reverse complement strand
ACTCCATTTGTGTCTACTGCTGTACCTGTAGTTATTGCTCCTGTTGATGCTATATTAGAATAAGTAAAACCCCCATCACCTTCTAAGGCATCTGGACATCCATCTCCATCAGAATCTGTATCAAACTTATTTTCTATACCATCTCCGTC
>NZ_CANMUE010000121.1 GCF_947500975.1 uncultured Polaribacter sp. | reverse complement strand
GCACTTGCTGAACTTGTATCGATCGTTGGTGCTGTTATTGAGGTCGTTCCTGCTGCATCACTATACCAAGCAAGTGTTCCTGTAGTTCCGCTTACCGCTGTGGTGATTGCTGCGGCTGTATCGCCTACACAATAGGTTAAGTTACTCGT
>NZ_CANMUE010000120.1 GCF_947500975.1 uncultured Polaribacter sp. | reverse complement strand
CCTCGCGGATTTTCTATTCGGTTTTTATTTGCTAAATTAGGTGCTTAAACACGCCACTAATCATACACAAAACCGTTATGTTTTATTGCTCAGGAAAAGCTAAACGCTGAAAAATAACGAATGAAGAATCACTCAAATGCTGAATTGAAA
>NZ_CANMUE010000119.1 GCF_947500975.1 uncultured Polaribacter sp. | reverse complement strand
AGGCTTACCTTTTTTACTACTAAATAATTTCTTCCAAAAGTTCATTCTTTGCAGTCTGTTTTTATATGGTACACAACGTTTTGGTGTATAAAAAGTTGCGATTTTTTACCATCGTTATTTTCCGAAGGAAAATATAAGATTGCCAAAAAA
>NZ_CANMUE010000118.1 GCF_947500975.1 uncultured Polaribacter sp. | reverse complement strand
ACAGCCGCAGCAATCACCACAGCGGTAAGCGGAACTACCGGTACGCTTGCTTGGTATAGTGATGCAGCAGGAACAACATCAATAACAGCACCAACGATCGATACAAGTTCAGCAAGTGCAGCAACTACATATTATGTAAGTCAAACCGATGG
>NZ_CANMUE010000117.1 GCF_947500975.1 uncultured Polaribacter sp. | reverse complement strand
ACAGCCGCAGCAATCACCACAGCGGTAAGCGGAACTACCGGTACACTTGCTTGGTATAGTGATGCAGCAGGAACAACATCAATAACAGCACCAACGATCGATACAAGTTCAGCAAGTGCAGCAACTACATATTATGTAAGTCAAACCGATGG
>NZ_CANMUE010000116.1 GCF_947500975.1 uncultured Polaribacter sp. | reverse complement strand
GAATAAACAATCCTACTTTCGTCATTTATATCCAAACACTGCATGGCTATGGCTCATATAAACGGGAACAAGCCCAGGCTGCATTCAAGTTGTTAACGCAACAAACCGTTGCTGATTATTTATGTTACTAAGCTACAAATTTTAGTTCAAAA
>NZ_CANMUE010000115.1 GCF_947500975.1 uncultured Polaribacter sp. | reverse complement strand
ACGAGTAACTTAACCTATTGTGTAGGCGATACAGCCGCAGCAATCACCACAGCGGTAAGCGGAACTACCGGTACACTTGCTTGGTATAGTGATGCAGCAGGAACAACATCAATAACAGCACCAACGATCGATACAAGTTCAGCAAGTGCAGC
>NZ_CANMUE010000114.1 GCF_947500975.1 uncultured Polaribacter sp. | reverse complement strand
AAATATTCCACCAATTGTTCCTAAAATAGCTAATAATTTTTGATTATAATTCTTTACTTTTTCAATTTTCATAAAAGGCTGCATTCAAGTTGTTAACGCAACAAACCGTTGCTGATTATTTATGTTACTAAGCTACAAATTTTAGTTCAAAATT
>NZ_CANMUE010000113.1 GCF_947500975.1 uncultured Polaribacter sp. | reverse complement strand
GCGAATAATGGCTTTGATGACAATTGTGATGGTAACGAATTAATCACCGCTACTTTCTATCAAGATGCTGATGGTGATGGTTTTGGAAATCCTAATCAAACCATGGATGCAGAATCTCAGCCTACAGGTTATGTTTCAGATAATACAGATTGTGA
>NZ_CANMUE010000112.1 GCF_947500975.1 uncultured Polaribacter sp. | reverse complement strand
GAAAGTACTTTAACGGTTAATACTACCTGTGTTGGTACAGTTGGTGGTTATGGAGAAGGCGATGATTTTGATGGAGACGGTATATGTAATCAATATGATGATGACGATGATAATGATGGTATTTTAGATACAAATGAATGTTATGATTTTATAGA
>NZ_CANMUE010000111.1 GCF_947500975.1 uncultured Polaribacter sp. | reverse complement strand
ACCGTAGATCCAGAAAGCGTTTCTGTAAGATTCCCTTTTCCATTACCAACACCTCCACTTACAGACCAAACTAAATTGTTTTCATAAGTTATATTTAATGTTGTTGTACCACTATCATGAATATCTCCAACATTAACAGCAAAACCAATTACAGG
>NZ_CANMUE010000110.1 GCF_947500975.1 uncultured Polaribacter sp. | reverse complement strand
GGAGGACACTTTGGCGTTCCAAATGCTGTAAATCCTACTGATCATGATGCAAAAGACGAAGACAATAACATAGGTACACCTACACTCTATGGTCATGGTTTTACAACAGGTAGCGCAACAACATATACTTTTAATGATACGGATATTGTTAACTC
>NZ_CANMUE010000109.1 GCF_947500975.1 uncultured Polaribacter sp. | reverse complement strand
AACGAATTAATCACCACCACTTTCTATCAAGATGCTGATGGTGATGGTTTTGGAAATCCTAATCAAACCATGGATGCGGAATCTCAGCCTACAGGTTATGTTTCAGATAATACAGATTGTGACGATACCAACGCAAACATAAATCCTAACGCTAC
>NZ_CANMUE010000108.1 GCF_947500975.1 uncultured Polaribacter sp. | reverse complement strand
GGAGGACACTTTGGCGTTCCAAATGCTGTAAATCCTACTGATCATGATGCAAAAGACGAAGACAATAACATAGGTACGCCTACACTCTATGGTCATGGTTTTACAACAGGTAGCGCAACAACATATACTTTTAATGATACGGATATTGTTAACTC
>NZ_CANMUE010000107.1 GCF_947500975.1 uncultured Polaribacter sp. | reverse complement strand
TGAATTACCTACTGCTACCGTAGATCCAGAAAGCGTTTCTGTAAGATTCCCTTTTCCATTACCAACACCTCCACTTATAGACCAAACTAAATTATTTTCATAAGTTATATTTAATGTTGTTGTACCACTATCATGAATATCTCCAACATTAACAG
>NZ_CANMUE010000106.1 GCF_947500975.1 uncultured Polaribacter sp. | reverse complement strand
CAACATCCGATCGAGTAACGTTTAATAATAATTATAACAATTTAACTACAGTTAATGAAGTAAGTCTTTCTTTTAATTTAGACTTAACTATGGGCGCTTATTTAGAATTAACAGATTTAGATCAATCTGGAGATTTAAATTATAGTGAACAGTTT
>NZ_CANMUE010000105.1 GCF_947500975.1 uncultured Polaribacter sp. | reverse complement strand
ATTGTTAGTGCTGTAGTAGACTCTAAATTGTTATAAGTAAATCCGCCATCACCTTCTAAGGCATCTGGACATCCATCACCGTCTGAGTCTAAGTCTAAACTATTTATTATACCATCATTATCAGTATCTAAACAGGTGTTAAGAGAAAAATAATA
>NZ_CANMUE010000104.1 GCF_947500975.1 uncultured Polaribacter sp. | reverse complement strand
AGTGTGGGGGATCTCCCTCTCAGGACCCCTACCTATCGTAGCCATGGTAAGCCGTTACCTTACCATCTAGCTAATAGAACGCATAGTCATCTTTTACCGATAAATCTTTAATTAAGTCTCGATGCCAAAACTTAATACTATGGAGCATTAATCTT
>NZ_CANMUE010000103.1 GCF_947500975.1 uncultured Polaribacter sp. | reverse complement strand
GTTACTCGATCGGATGTTGTTAAACCTTTAGTTAATGTTCCTGCATCATTTTCTGTATAATTTATTGTTACATCTATTCCTTGAGCGGTTTGATAAGTTTGTCCATCTGGATCTGATACATCTGCTGTAATATCAAAATCTAATCGACTATTATT
>NZ_CANMUE010000102.1 GCF_947500975.1 uncultured Polaribacter sp. | reverse complement strand
CAATATCACTAAATAATGTACTGGCTGCATTACAAGAATCACATTCGTCTGATTGTACATTTGCATCTGTAGCGCTTGCATCTGCTTGACCTCCATTGGCTGCTGTAGGTACTCCGTCTGTATCTACATCTGTGATTGTTAGTGCTGTAGTAGAC
>NZ_CANMUE010000101.1 GCF_947500975.1 uncultured Polaribacter sp. | reverse complement strand
AGTGTGGGGGATCTCCCTCTCAGGACCCCTACCTATCGTAGCCATGGTAAGCCGTTACCTTACCATCTAGCTAATAGGACGCATAGTCATCTTTTACCGATAAATCTTTAATTAAGTCTCGATGCCAAAACTTAATACTATGGAGCATTAATCTT
>NZ_CANMUE010000100.1 GCF_947500975.1 uncultured Polaribacter sp. | reverse complement strand
TATAGTGAACAGTTTGAGGTTTTGTATTACAAAGACGGAGTTGAGGTAGCTTATGCACCGGTTTATGGGGCTAATATTTCAAGAAATGGAACAGTATTTACCGCTACACAAGGCGGAGGTACAGATGATGATCCAGCAAATACATTACGAATAGA
>NZ_CANMUE010000099.1 GCF_947500975.1 uncultured Polaribacter sp. | reverse complement strand
GAATTTAATTGAAATAACTCATCTTGATAAACAACTTTGTCTCCTGAATTATACGTTGTTGAGCTATTATAAGCAGCTACTCCTGCGCAAGGATCTGAACTTGTTTCTGGTAATGTTGTAATGGTAACACTGTTACTCGTTGATGAAATATTACC
>NZ_CANMUE010000098.1 GCF_947500975.1 uncultured Polaribacter sp. | reverse complement strand
TCATGTAATGCAGCCAGTACATTATTTAGTGATATTGATGCTGATGGAGTAGGAGATGATTGTGATTTAGACAATGACAATGATGGTGTTTTAGATAGTGATGAGTGTAATGCACCTGTAATAGTTTTGCCTGAAGCTATAACAACAACAGTAAG
>NZ_CANMUE010000097.1 GCF_947500975.1 uncultured Polaribacter sp. | reverse complement strand
GGATTTATGTTTGCGTTGGTATCGTCACAATCTGTATTATCTGAAACATAACCTGTAGGCTGAGATTCTGCATCCATTGTTTGATTAGGATTTCCAAAACCGTCACCATCAGCATCTTGATAGAAAGTGGTGGTGATTAATTCGTTACCATCACA
>NZ_CANMUE010000096.1 GCF_947500975.1 uncultured Polaribacter sp. | reverse complement strand
GGTTTTGGAAATCCTAATCAAACCATGGATGCAGAATCTCAACCTACAGGTTATGTTTCAGATAATACCGATTGTGATGATACCAACGCAAACATAAATCCTAACGCTACTGAAATTGCGAATAATGGCTTTGATGACAATTGTGATGGTAACGA
>NZ_CANMUE010000095.1 GCF_947500975.1 uncultured Polaribacter sp. | reverse complement strand
TCATGTAATGCAGCCAGTACATTATTTAGTGATATTGATGCTGATGGAGTAGGAGATGATTGTGATTTAGACAATGATAATGATGGTGTTTTAGATAGTGATGAGTGTAATGCACCTGTAATAGTTTTGCCTGAAGCTATAACAACAACAGTAAG
>NZ_CANMUE010000094.1 GCF_947500975.1 uncultured Polaribacter sp. | reverse complement strand
GGTAAAGCATTTACCGTAACAACTACTGCGGCTACTGCACTCTCACAATTATTTCCATCGGTTTGACTTACATAATAAGTCGTTGCACTTGCTGAACTTGTATCGATCGTTGGTGCTGTTATTGATGTTGTTCCTGCTGCATCACTATACCAAGCAAGTG
>NZ_CANMUE010000093.1 GCF_947500975.1 uncultured Polaribacter sp. | reverse complement strand
TACATTAGGAACCACGGTAGTAACTTGGACATTTACAGATGCAAGTGGTAATACCACTACAGCAAATCAAAATGTAGTTGTAGCAGATACCACCGCCCCCGTAACACCAACACTTGCCGATGTAAGTTTTGAATGTATTGGAACACCAACAGCACCAACAACGACAGATAG
>NZ_CANMUE010000092.1 GCF_947500975.1 uncultured Polaribacter sp. | reverse complement strand
TGCTGAACACTCACTCGCTCGTGAAAACTATTGTGGGAATTTTAACAAGTTTGCCGAAATATAAAACGTGAGAATTTACTTAAACTCTTAAAAACCAATATTGCGGAATTTAGCCCGTTTGAGGAATTGAAAATCTTTGCGGAATTTATTACTCAAAATCTGAATTTATTAAA
>NZ_CANMUE010000091.1 GCF_947500975.1 uncultured Polaribacter sp. | reverse complement strand
ATGGAGATACAGATGCAGAAAATGATACATTAACAATTACGCATATAGGTACTACTCCAATTGCAGAAGGAGAAACCGTAACAGTTCCAGGAGGAACCGTTACTTTAACAAGTGGAGAGTTGGTTGTAACACCAGATACAGATAGTGAAACTGATATTAGTTTTGATTATACCGT
>NZ_CANMUE010000090.1 GCF_947500975.1 uncultured Polaribacter sp. | reverse complement strand
GTAACAAGTAAAATTTTAACCATAAACAACGCAACCACTGCTTTAGATGGGTTAACATACAGGGTTGTTGTAAAAAATACTGCTTTAGCTTGTACTGAAACAGTAGAAAGTACTTTAACGGTTAATACTACCTGTGTTGGTACAGTTGGTGGTTATGGAGAAGGCGATGATTTTGA
>NZ_CANMUE010000089.1 GCF_947500975.1 uncultured Polaribacter sp. | reverse complement strand
TACAGGTACAGCAGTAGATACAAATGGAGTACCTACGGCAGCAAGTGGCGGTCAAACCGATATAAGTGCTACAGATGGTAATGTTCAATCCGACGAATGTGATTCATGTAATGCAGCCAGTACATTATTTAGTGATATTGATGCTGATGGAGTAGGAGATGATTGTGATTTAGACAATGA
>NZ_CANMUE010000088.1 GCF_947500975.1 uncultured Polaribacter sp. | reverse complement strand
CTTGCTGAACTTGTATCGATCGTTGGTGCTGTTATTGAGGTCGTTCCTGCTGCATCACTATACCAAGCAAGCGTACCAGTAGTTCCGCTTACCGCTGTGGTGATTGCTGCAGCTGTATCGCCTACACAATAGGTTAAGTTACTTGTAGTTGGTGTTGTTGGCAATGCATTTACCGTAACAACTACTGC
>NZ_CANMUE010000087.1 GCF_947500975.1 uncultured Polaribacter sp. | reverse complement strand
ATGGAGATACAGATGCAGAAAATGATACATTAACAATTACGCATATAGGTACTACTCCAATTGCAGAAGGAGAAACCTTAACAGTTCCAGGAGGAACCGTTACTTTAACAAATGGAGAGTTGGTTGTAACACCAGATACAGATAGTGAAACTGATATTAGTTTTGATTATACCGTAAGTGATGGGACAG
>NZ_CANMUE010000086.1 GCF_947500975.1 uncultured Polaribacter sp. | reverse complement strand
TCTGTAGTAGCTACATTTAATGTTGTGTCTTCAGGAGTACTTTTTGTGTCAGGTTCTGGAGTTGGTGCATCATTTACTGGTATAACATCTACACTTACAGATCCTGTATCTGTATCTGTCCCATCACTTACGGTATAATCAAAACTAATATCAGTTTCACTATCTGTATCTGGTGTTACAACCAACTCTCCA
>NZ_CANMUE010000085.1 GCF_947500975.1 uncultured Polaribacter sp. | reverse complement strand
TAAAACATCTACAGTGATTGGTGTGTCTTCATTTGTAGATACACTCTCATCATCTGCAACTGGTGCATCATTTACTGGTATAACATCTACACTTACAGATCCTGTATCTGTATCTATCCCATCACTTACGGTATAATCAAAACTAATATCAGTTTCACTATCTGTATCTGGTGTTACAACCAACTCTCCACTT
>NZ_CANMUE010000084.1 GCF_947500975.1 uncultured Polaribacter sp. | reverse complement strand
CCCGTGATTGTACTTGCATCACAACTATCTGTCGTTGTTGGTGCTGTTGGTGTTCCAATACATTCAAAACTTACATCTGATAATGTTGGTGTTACGGGTGCTGATGTATCTGCTACAACTACGTTTTGATTTGCTGTAGTCGTATTACCACTTGCATCTGTAAATGTCCAAGTTACTACCGTGGTTCCTAATGTACTGAT
>NZ_CANMUE010000083.1 GCF_947500975.1 uncultured Polaribacter sp. | reverse complement strand
TGTTTTGTTTGCTTCAAATTTTCCTTCGGAAAATCCTCGCGCACAAAACCGCAACTTTTAATACACCAAAACGTTGTGGTTTATATGACCCGCCAAACGGCTGAATCGAATATTTTAAATACAAAAAGTGAAAAATAATTGCTAAATTTAAACTACTATGAAAAAAAACAAATTAATTAGCTTCTTAAAAATTGGAATTCTATTCTT
>NZ_CANMUE010000082.1 GCF_947500975.1 uncultured Polaribacter sp. | reverse complement strand
TGTTTTGTTTGCTTCAAATTTTCCTTCGGAAAATCCTCGCGCACAAAACCGCAACTTTTAATACACCAAAACGTTGTAAATAATGCATGAATCCACTCAAACTCGTGAAAATTGGAATTTTAAAAATGGTGCAATTTTAAAAAAACGTGTGAATTTTGAAAGGCACAAAAATCGAATTTAAAATTGCTGAACAAACTCTCGCTAACGTT
>NZ_CANMUE010000081.1 GCF_947500975.1 uncultured Polaribacter sp. | reverse complement strand
ACACGTTTAGCTTCCGTTTTCAATTTTTCAGCGTTTGAGTAAATTCAGACATTTTAACTTTAAAACACTAAAAAAAAATCGCGAAAAAATTCCGCATTTTTGGTTTTCAGTTTGAGTGAATTCAAACATTTAGACTCCGCAAAGATTTTGAATTCCATTTTTTTCTTAATTCGCGAGAGAGTGTTCCACAAAATTCATTTTCACAAAATTTT
>NZ_CANMUE010000080.1 GCF_947500975.1 uncultured Polaribacter sp. | reverse complement strand
TCTTCTATTCTTTTTTCTTATCATTATTACAAATCTATTAATTTAGATTTGTTGCGTTAAGTTCTTGAATAGAGGTTTCTGCTCGGTAATTATTGCCAACGTTTTGGTGTATTAAAAGTTGCGGTTTTGTGCGCGAGGATTTTACGAAGGAAAATTTGAAGCAAACAAAACAGCAATTACTTTTGTTCAAGCACTAATTTAGCAATTTTTTATACACGGTG
>NZ_CANMUE010000079.1 GCF_947500975.1 uncultured Polaribacter sp. | reverse complement strand
TTAGTAACCGCATCATAAGAAGATACAAAACCTGGTTCTAAAGTAGGGGTAAAATCATAAGAAGCACCATCTAAAGCTACAAATCCTTCAGATGTACCATCTGCCAAAAACGCCCCATGACTGATTAGAACTTTTACGGTATGGGCTAGTGTACCTGTAAGTGTAAAAGTGGTGTTTAAGGTCGTAGATACGGTATAGCGACCAGCTGTTGCTGATGTATTTA
>NZ_CANMUE010000078.1 GCF_947500975.1 uncultured Polaribacter sp. | reverse complement strand
CTAAACGTGTTTACTCAAATGTTTCACAACAAAATTACAACACCGTGTATAATTTACTGCTTGTTTCGGTTTTTCTTACGAAAAACCTCGCAATCGTAAAAGTCTGTAAAATGTAGTTATTTTTCGCTAAATTTACGCAGCAAATCATACACATAAAACGTTGTAACCAATTTGAGAAGCGAAATGAAAAAACTAATTTCATCAATAAAATCAATTTTTAAAAAACCTGAA
>NZ_CANMUE010000077.1 GCF_947500975.1 uncultured Polaribacter sp. | reverse complement strand
ATACTTTTAATATTTTAACACCTACAAGTGCCTCTTCTGATTTTGAAAACTTTGTTATTGAAAAAAAAAATGATACAATTCAGTTATATATTTGGAGATATACTTATGTTGGAAACTCAGAAGATTATCCTTTTACAATTAGTCGATTAAATGTAGATAGTAAAGTACTTAATAATGCTAATATAGAATACAAAAGTAATAATTATTACTCAAAATATCAATCTATTTTCTA
>NZ_CANMUE010000076.1 GCF_947500975.1 uncultured Polaribacter sp. | reverse complement strand
CTTGTTTCGGTTTTTCTTGCGAAAAACCTCGCAATCGTAAAAGTCTGTAAAATGTAGTTATTTTTCGCTAAATTTACACAGCAAATCATACACATAAAACGTTGGTATTCATTGCGTGAAAAAAAATCAGATTAATGAAAAAGTCGTTTAAAACAATGATTTTTTTCCCAAATAAATCTGTTGGAATTATTACTCAAAATGTTGAATAAAAAAAGTGCTGAACACTCACTCGCTCGTGAAAACTAT
>NZ_CANMUE010000075.1 GCF_947500975.1 uncultured Polaribacter sp. | reverse complement strand
CCAGTTGCAGATGATGAGAGTGTATCTACAAATGAAGACACACCAATCACTGTAGATGTTTTAGATGGAGATACAGATACAGAAAATGATACATTAACAATTACACATATAGGTACTACTCCAATTGCAGAAGGAGAAACCGTAACAGTTCCAGGAGGAACTGTTACTTTAACAAGTGGAGAGTTGGTTGTAACACCAGATACAGATAGTGAAACTGATATTAGTTTTGATTATACCGTAAGTGATGGGACAG
>NZ_CANMUE010000074.1 GCF_947500975.1 uncultured Polaribacter sp. | reverse complement strand
ATCTCCGTCTGTAACAAAAACAATAGCTGTTTCTCCTACACTTAAAGCTTCTGAAATTTCTATTGTTCCGGTAAACGGGCAAGTTGCAATATTTGCATCTAATGCATTTGTTGTATAGGTAGATGTGTACTCAGTAGCACCGTCTAAGGTACCCGATCCACCATTTGTATCTACAGAATCTATCAATCCATCGCCATTTGTGTCTTCTGCTGCAGTAAATGTAAATTGGGCATTATCCGTAGCTGTTGTAGTATTGGTGGTTCCGTCTCCATTTACAAC
>NZ_CANMUE010000073.1 GCF_947500975.1 uncultured Polaribacter sp. | reverse complement strand
TAGGAGCACCAGTTGAGTTTACTTGCCACTGGTAGGTAAAACCTGTTGTAGAAGTTGTTGGGTTTGTATAATCTGGCGTAGAACCAGAAAAGGTTGTTGTGCTGTTTAGTTTAGGATTATCACTATCTACATTTATGGTAACTGTATTGCCAACATAAACAGCAGTTGCTCCTGGGGGGTTGTCTAATACAATTTGGCTTGCTACAACTTCGTTACCCGAAAGACCATCATAACCACCAGTACCTGCAGTTACTCTACCATTACTACCAACGGCTGGTAAGGTACCGTC
>NZ_CANMUE010000072.1 GCF_947500975.1 uncultured Polaribacter sp. | reverse complement strand
TCATTTACTGCTCCTACTTCTATATTTAATGTTGATGTAGCTGTTGTTGTACCGTCTGAAACTGTATATGTTATTGTAGGTACATTTCCATTATAATTTAATGCTGGTAAAAATATGTAACTACCATTAGGATTAATTGCTAATATTCCTTCTGTAATAGTAATTGCTGAGCCTCCTGCTGTTGCTGTTATTCCATTTACAGTATATTCTGTTACTGTTAATGAATCTCCATCCACATCAGTATCATTCTTTAACAATCCGTCTGTAGTAGCTACATTTAATGTTGTGTCTTCAGGAGTACTTTTTGTGTCA
>NZ_CANMUE010000071.1 GCF_947500975.1 uncultured Polaribacter sp. | reverse complement strand
TTTCTATGATCATGCAAGTGGTTGTTGGTTTTATCAAGATGATTCATCTGGAGCAATAGGACTTCTTTCTTGTGGAGGAACTTCTGGTGGAGGTGGAGGAAGTACAAATGGAGGAAGTAATTCTGGTGGTGGTTTTACAGGAAATAATGGTGGTTATTTTGGAGGGTCAACAGACAACGACCCTTCTCCTACTGGTGGAGGTGGAGGAAGTCAAAGCAATTCTAATTCTAACTCAAACACTTCTTATTCGAGACCTTTGTTTGTGCCATATGAAAAGCAAATTGCTGATTGTCTTGGCCCTCAAAATTATAACTATACTTTATGGTTAG
>NZ_CANMUE010000070.1 GCF_947500975.1 uncultured Polaribacter sp. | reverse complement strand
AAAATGAAATTGTAAAATTGTACGAATGAAAGCTGAAAAATCACTCAAATTCTGAATTTAAACTTTTGTGAAAATGATTTTTGTGGAACACTCTCTCGCGAATTAAGAAAAAAATGGAATTCAAAATCTTTGCGGAATCAAAATGTTTGAATTCACTCAAACTGAAAACCAAAAATGCGGAATTTTCTCGCGATTTTTTTTTAGTGTTTTAAAGTTAAAATGTCTGAATTTACTCAAACGCTGAAAAATTGAAAACGAAAGCTAAACGTGTTTACTCAAATGTTTCACAACAAAATTACAACACCGTGTATAATTTACTGCTTGTTTCGGTTTTT
>NZ_CANMUE010000069.1 GCF_947500975.1 uncultured Polaribacter sp. | reverse complement strand
ACCAACAGCACCAACAACGACAGATAGTTGTGATGCAAGTACAATCACGGGAACGACTAGCACAGTTTTTCCAATCAGTACATTAGGAACCACGGTAGTAACTTGGACATTTACAGATGCAAGTGGTAATACCACTACAGCAAATCAAAATGTAGTTGTAGCAGATACCACCGCACCCGTAACACCAACATTATCAGATGTCACTTTTGAGTGTATTGGAACACCAACAGCACCAACAACGACAGATAGTTGTGATGCAAGTACAATCACGGGAATGACTAGCACAGTTTTTCCAATCAGTACATTAGGAACCACGGTAGTAACTTGGACATTTACAGATGCAAGTGGTAATA
>NZ_CANMUE010000068.1 GCF_947500975.1 uncultured Polaribacter sp. | reverse complement strand
AAAAACAAATTAATTAGCTTCTTAAAAATTGGAATTCTATTCTTTGGAATTTCTCTATTACTATGGAATTGTGAAAATGAAAACAGTTTAAACCAATTCACGAATAATAATTTTACTAACCTAAAGATTACGTCAACTACTTTAGAACAAATTAATTCTAATAAAGATTTAGAAACTACAATTAACTCATTTAAATCTGTTTTAGATATTTCTAAAACGTATAGTAAGTCTTCTAAAAATGAAAATAGTAGTACAATAACTATTCTTACAGACTCTATTGTTAAAATTGAATCTGAATTCTCTACTTCTTATACTTTTAATATTTTAACACCTACAAGTGCCTCTTCTGATTTTGAAAACTTTGTTATTGAAA
>NZ_CANMUE010000067.1 GCF_947500975.1 uncultured Polaribacter sp. | reverse complement strand
AATTTAGAGTCTACTACAGCACTAACAATCACAGATGTAGATACAGACGGAGTGCCTACATCAGCCAATGGAGGTCAAGCAGATGTAAGTTCTACAGATGCAAATGTACAATCAGACGAATGTGATTCATGTAATGCAGCCAGTACATTATTTAGTGATATTGATGCAGATGGAGTAGGAGATGTTTGTGATTTAGATGATGATAATGATGGTATTTTAGATACCGATGAAGGATTTTGTAATAACAATCCAGGAGTATTATTAAGAACACCACCAATAGGAACCTGGGAAGTATCATTTTATGGAGGACACTTTGGCGTTCCAAATGCTGTAAATCCTACTGATCATGATGCAAAAGACGAAGACAATAACATAGGTAC
>NZ_CANMUE010000066.1 GCF_947500975.1 uncultured Polaribacter sp. | reverse complement strand
CCTTTTTTTATAATTCAAGTTTTAATAAATTCAGATTTTGAGTAATAAATTCCGCAAAGATTTTCAATTCCTCAAACGGGCTAAATTCCGCAATATTGGTTTTTAAGAGTTTAAGTAAATTCTCACGTTTTATATTTCGGCAAACTTGTTAAAATTCCCACAATAGTTTTCACGAGCGAGTGAGTGTTCAGCATTTTTTTATTCAACATTTTGAGTAATAATTCCAACAGATTTATTTGAAAAAAAAATCATTGTTTTAAACGAATTTTTTGTATGATTCTGATTTTTTTCGCGCAATGAATACCAACGTTTTGGTGTATTAAAAGTTGCGGTTTTGTGCGCGAGGATTTTCCGAAGGAAAATTTGAAGCAAACAAAACAG
>NZ_CANMUE010000065.1 GCF_947500975.1 uncultured Polaribacter sp. | reverse complement strand
CAAAGTTGTTTATCAAGATGAGTTATTTCAATTAAATTCAAGCGGTGCTTGGGATAATTTAGGAGCTTGTGGTTCTACCAATGAAGTTGATACCGAATCTCCAAGTACACCATTAAACTTAACATCATCTAATGTAACAACTACTGAAGTTACCTTAAACTGGACTGCTTCTACAGATAATGTAGGTGTTACAGAATATGAAATATTATTAGATGGAGTGGTCGTTAGTACAGTAACTGGTTCAACAACAGTTTTAATTCAAAATCTTACACCAAAT
Source organism: uncultured Polaribacter sp. (assembly GCF_947500975.1). Classification (GTDB taxonomy): domain Bacteria; phylum Bacteroidota; class Bacteroidia; order Flavobacteriales; family Flavobacteriaceae; genus Polaribacter. The sequence continues at coordinate 116 of NZ_CANMUE010000065.1, read as the reverse complement.
ACAAATTATACATATACTGTAAGAGCAAAAGATGCTGCTGGTAATATTTCATCAACGAGTAACAGTGTTACCATTACAACATTACCAGAAACAAGTTCAGATCCTTGCGCAGGAGT
>NZ_CANMUE010000064.1 GCF_947500975.1 uncultured Polaribacter sp. | reverse complement strand
ACATCATCTGCAACAGATTTTGTAGGTACAACAGATGCACAAGCACTTGTATTAAAATCTAACAATGTAGAAAAATTAAAACTACACGATACAAAAAATCAAGTTTTAATTAACCAAGCAACTACTTATAATGATCATTCATTAGTTATTAAAGCAAATGGTAATGAAGTGATGGCACTTCAAGATGCCACTGGAGTCTCAAAATGGAATTGGGATTTGGATGGAGATAACCTAAACTTTGAGGAATCTGATGTTGCAGATTATAGACTATTTTTAGAAGCAGGTGGTAAAATTGGTATAAATACCAATACACCTGAAGCAATGTTAGACATAAATACTGAAGAAACACCTGGCGCAGACATAGTGCCTTTACGTATTGTACCAAATACAGTTACACCAACAGG
>NZ_CANMUE010000063.1 GCF_947500975.1 uncultured Polaribacter sp. | reverse complement strand
AATTTTAAAAAAACGTGTGAATTTTGAAAGGCACAAAAATCGAATTTAAAATTGCTGAACAAACTCTCGCTAACGTTGAATTTTGAATAAAATGAGAAATAAAATATTGGAATTTACTCAAATTTGGAATTACAAAACGTAGGAATCATAGCAAAAAGTGTGAATAAAAAACTGGAATTGAAAAACTTGCAGAATTAAAAATGTTTGCGGAATTTTCTCTAAAAAAAATGAATAAAATAGAATACTAATTGAATTACATACTGAAAAGCACTATTTACAACAATGGCTATATTTAATTGCTAATATATTTTTCCTTCGGAAAAATACGCAAACCCGAAGTTGTTTGATTTTTTTGCTTACCTTTAGCTAAACAAAACCGCAACTAAAACATAGCCTAAACCGTTG
>NZ_CANMUE010000062.1 GCF_947500975.1 uncultured Polaribacter sp. | reverse complement strand
AGGTGAATTTCATGTTGCCGATGACGGCTTATTATATAGTTATGACGCAACAAGATCTAAATGGTTAAGTGTAGATAGAAATATGATAGGTTGGGGTAGAAATAGCGCTGGTACAACTAATGAATATTTACGTCAATTTAATGGAGCGTTATCCAGTTTTAACGGCTGGAGAATGATAAGAAGTGGAACAATAACTGCAATAACAGTACAAAGTAATGCAAATCAAACCTATACAATTCAAATTAGAAAAAATGATGTTGCAACTGCAATAACATCTTTAACTGTAAGCACAGCTCAAGGTAATCATGATACAACTATTAACGTAGATTTTGTAGAAGGAGATTTTTTACAATGTTATTTAAGTGGTTCTAGTATAGATTATCCTCAAGTACTTATTGAAATTGCATGGA
>NZ_CANMUE010000061.1 GCF_947500975.1 uncultured Polaribacter sp. | reverse complement strand
TTTTCATAAGTTATATTTAATGTTGTTGTACCACTATCATGAATATCTCCAACATTAACAGCAAAACCAATTACAGGTTTATCAAACGTTAAAGATACCGTATGAGTACTGGCTGTTGAAACATTAAATGCAACTAAATTACCACTAGTATCTCCAAGAGGAGCAATACCAAAGGTTGTACCTTGACTAATTTCATTTACTTTAGGTGTAGCCGCAGTAGTTGTTACTTCCATTGTAAAATCTCCAAAATCAAAACCTCCTACAACTCCTACATCTGTACCATCTGCATAGCTATTAAAATCTTCTTTATTACCAAATTCTCCTGCTGCTGTGACTGCTGTATTCCAATCTGCTCTTACTGTTGTTGTTATAGCTTCAGGCAAAACTATTACAGGTGCATTACACTCATCACTATCTAAAACACCATCATT
>NZ_CANMUE010000060.1 GCF_947500975.1 uncultured Polaribacter sp. | reverse complement strand
AACGTTCTGGATAAACCGTCGTTTTAATGCGGTTTATGTTTTGTTGTGTGTTGTAAATGTAAGTAAATATTTCTTACTTACATGTCAAGCACTGTCATTGATTCGCTACCTAATAGGCCTTGTTTCAGTTTATGATTGCTTTTAGTATGTTTTTTATCTTACGAAGAGATAAACCACGTTCTAAAAGCAAGAGCACGCATCTTCCAGTGAGTATGAATTACGAGACTTTTATGGTGCTGTTTTTCAAAGACTTGACTTTGTCAAAAAAAAGCCGTAATTTCACAAAAGCTTTTATACGAATCCTTTCGTATTTGAGAGCAAGCTCTCATACGATGTCATCGAAAAGCTTGAAAGGCCATTATTATCGACAAATCAGTCTGAATAAACAATCCTACTTTCGTCATTTATATCCAAACACTGCATGGCTATGGCTCATATAAACGGGAACAAGCCCAG
>NZ_CANMUE010000059.1 GCF_947500975.1 uncultured Polaribacter sp. | reverse complement strand
CGTTATGTTTTATTGCTCAGGAAAAGCTAAACGCTGAAAAATAACGAATGAAGAATCACTCAAATGCTGAATTGAAAATCTTTATGAAATTCACTCAAGTTCGGAATTTAGAAAGTTTATGAAAACTGAATTATCCGAAACACTCTGTCGCGAATTTCTAATCAAACAGAATCAAAATATTAGCTAAATAAAACGTTTGAATTCACTAAAAATTAGAGTTAAAAAAGAAATATAAAAAATGTTGAAAACATAAAAACGGAATTTAAACCCTCCTACTCTAATGTTTCGCAACAAAAACATAACACCGTGTATAAAAAATTGCTAAATTAGTGCTTGAACAAAATTTGTTGCTTTTTTGCCATCGTTATTTTCCTTCGGAAAATAACGATGGCAAAAAATCGCAACTTTTAATACACCAAAACGTTCTACGCAATTTGAAAAACTTACTCAAAATATTAATTCTGACTTTGATTTTAGCTTCTTGCAAAAAAGAAACTG
>NZ_CANMUE010000058.1 GCF_947500975.1 uncultured Polaribacter sp. | reverse complement strand
TACAAGTGCTTGTGCATCTGTTGTACCTACAAAATCTGTTGCAGATGATGTACCAGAGTTTCCTTTTAAAGACCAGGTATTATTTATTATTTCTTCCCATTGTGTACCATCCCAAACATTAAGTGTATTTGGTGTTTTACTTGTATTAAACCAAATATCACCTTCTACTGGTATTGTTGGTGCTGTTGCACTACTAGTTACAGTATCTTCATCTACCGTTAACCAACTAGTACCATCATAAATTTTACTTATGTTTGTAGTAGTATCAAACCAAAAATCACCTTCTAAAGGTGTTGTTGGTGCTGTAGCAGAAGTTGTAACTTGGTTGTTTCTAATTTTAGTGATAGTTCCTTTATTATCAATAACCCTAATTTCTTGTGCATTGGTTGTATAAATAGTAATGCTTAAAATAAAATTTAAGAGTAATACTATATTTTTTTTTAAATTAGAATTTTTTATTATTTTCTCCATGCAATTTCAATAAGTACTTGAGGATAATCTATACTAGAAC
>NZ_CANMUE010000057.1 GCF_947500975.1 uncultured Polaribacter sp. | reverse complement strand
CCTACACTCTATGGTCATGGTTTTACAACAGGTAGCGCAACAACATATACTTTTAATGATACGGATATTGTTAACTCTCCAACAACAGAAAATGTAATGACAAGTATTATAGCTTCTGGTGTTAATATGGTTGAAGTAGTGCCTTATACGCCAAATAGTAAAGGTACATGGACTATAATATATAAAAGAACTATAGAAGCAAATGGTACCATTCAAATTGGAGAAGCAGGAGCTTATTTTGATGATTTTGCAGAATTGTTTATAAATGGAGTTTTAGTTGATTCCATAAATGAATATGTACTAAGTTTACCATCATCAGAAGTTATTTTAGAAAATGTAAATGCTGGCGATGTTGTAGAGGTACGTTTAACCAATGGAGCATCTTTAGGAGGGTTTAATGCTGTTTTTAGTACACCAAATGAAACTACGGTAGCCTGTACAACTGCATCACAAGATACCGATGCAGATGATACACCAGATTATTTAGATTTAGACAGTGATGGAGATGGATGTCCAGATGCCTTAGAAGGCGATGGGGGTTTTACTTATTCTAATATAGCATCAACAGGAGCAATAACTACAGGTACAGCAGTAGATACAAATGGAGT
>NZ_CANMUE010000056.1 GCF_947500975.1 uncultured Polaribacter sp. | reverse complement strand
TATTTTTTCAGAAGCGTCAGAATGTATAGACACAGATGATGATGGTACACCAGATTATTTAGACACTGATAGTGATGACGATGGATGTTCAGATGCCTTTGAAGCAGGAGCAACCACAGATACCACAATAGACTATGTTTTTCCAAGTACAGATGCAAATTGGGATACAAATGGAGATGGTTTGGCAGATATTGTAGATACAGCAAATGGTAGTCCATTAGATGGAGCACTAGGTTATACCTCTATTTATTCAACATACGCTACAGACGATACAAAAAGTGTTTGTGATGTAGACCTTAGTTTAACAAAAATTGTAGATAAAACAATACCTAAATTAGGAGAGGAAATTATTTTTACAATCAAGGTAACAAATAACAGTCCATTCAGTGTAACCGGTGTTCAGGTAATAGATGTGTTGCCTACAGGTTTAACCTATGTAGAAACAAGCTCAGATATACCAGACAATACAACCTATGTAGGATCAACAGGTATTTGGGATTTAAGCAGTTTAACAATAGCATCAAGTGGTACAGTAGAATTAAAAATAGCTGCAACCGTAACTGAGATTGGAAGTATTTTAACAAATAAAGCAGAAATATATAGTTTGCCTTTAAAAGATAAAGACTCAACACCAAACAATAATAATTAA
>NZ_CANMUE010000055.1 GCF_947500975.1 uncultured Polaribacter sp. | reverse complement strand
AGTAATAATTCCAACAGATTTATTCGAAAAAAATCATTGTTTTAAACGACTTTTTTGTATGATTCTGATTTTTTTCAGGCAATGAATACCAACGGTTTCTGCTATGATTAGTTGCGGTTTGAAATCCGCAGGATTTCCCATCGCGAACTAAGTTAGTAAAATTGCGCTAGATTTTCCGACGGAAAATCCTTAGCAATTAATTATAGGAATTGTTAGCGTTTTTATGTTGACCCAAACCAAACCTTCAAAGACAAGCCAAAAATAGAATTCGCGTAGTTTTTGACGCATTTGCCATTTAGCGACCGACCATAGTAAAGATAAATATAGATTAGCGGTCTTTAAACTGCTTAAATAGGAAATAACGAACCAAGAGTCCATCAGCGTAAAGATTGCGTTTAGGCGTCAAAAGGGAAAGCTCAGAAGTTAATCTAATCTATTATAAGCCCAAAACATGGAATAAGGATTTACTTAAACTTCTAACACCGTAGCTTTTTGCTTTTCTGATAAACGTACTGCGTACGTATAGTACGTCCACTAAAGCGTAAAAAGCAAAAAACGGATAAGCCCCGAAACTTTGCTGCATTCAAGTTGTTAACGCAACAAACCGTTGCTGATTATTTATGTTACTAAGCTACAAATTTTAGTTCAAA
>NZ_CANMUE010000054.1 GCF_947500975.1 uncultured Polaribacter sp. | reverse complement strand
AACGTTGTTGTATAAGATTAGTTGCGTGGTTTAAGCAACTAATTTACTAGATTAATCACGAACGGCAGAAAATCCGAAGGATTTTCGCAAGTGAGCTATAACCAGCAATTAATTTTATATGGTGTTGTAACCAGTTTTTTATTTTTTTCCAATTACAAAAGTTTCATATTTAGTCCATACATTATCTGATTCTCCATCAAAAATTCTTTTGTAACACCAAGAACAAGGAAATATAGTTCCTTCATTCCAATAGAATGGATAAGAATTTTCTCCAAAATCTTTATGGTCTTTTTTAAGTATTCCTTTTCCGTGATTTTTTTCAATTACCCCAACAATATAAAGTCCAAATTCATATGAAATTCCAAGTAAGCCCTCCTCATTTCCAGTTTCTTTATAATCTTCGTGAAATTCAGACAATATACTTTCAACATTCTTAATTGAGTTTTCTGAATAATCTAAATTGTAATTATAACTTTTTCCAATTTGAAGAGCTAAACTTACCAGTTTATTTCTCAATTTTTCAAATTCCATTTCTGGTGTAATACTTTCTTGAGTTTTAGATTTAATAACCTCTTTTTCAGGTTTTTTAAAAATTGATTTTATTGATGAAATTAGTTTTTTCATTTCGCTTCTCAAATTGGTTACAACGTTTT
>NZ_CANMUE010000053.1 GCF_947500975.1 uncultured Polaribacter sp. | reverse complement strand
AAAAAAAACTTTAAAAATAAATCACTTTTTATTAGGTTTGTAAAACAAACAAGTTGTATTTTTGCAGTCCGATTTTTCGGTAAAAAAAGTTCCTTGTTTTAGTGGTTTAAAAAATATTAAAAATTATTTGTTTTTTGTTTGTCAATTAAAAAATAAGTTTTAGATTTGCAGCCGCTAACAGAAATAGCAAAAAAAGTTCAAAGAGATTTTGGAATGGTAAGATTAAAAATCGCCAGTTAGTTCGACTCTAACATTTCTACAAATTAGGATTTATAACGATTGTGAAAGCGGTTGTGCGATACCCTAAAAGTTCATTGAAAATATTGAAATTGACAGCGTAAACAAAGAGTAGAATAACCATGTTTAATTAATTAAACAAAATTCTTTTGAAACTTATTCATTCATATTATTAAAAATATACAATGAAGAGTTTGATCCTGGCTCAGGATGAACGCTAGCGGCAGGCTTAACACATGCAAGTCGAGGGGTAACAGGGTGCTTGCACCGCTGACGACCGGCGCACGGGTGCGTAACGCGTATAGAATCTACCTTTTACAGGAGAATAGCCTTTAGAAATGAAGATTAATGCTCCATAGTATTAAGTTTTGGCATCGAGACTTAATTAAAGATTTATCGGTAAAAGATGACTATGCGT
>NZ_CANMUE010000052.1 GCF_947500975.1 uncultured Polaribacter sp. | reverse complement strand
CGTTTACCGGAACAATAGAAATTTCAGAAGCTTTAAGTGTAGGAGAAACAGCTATTGTTTTTGTTACAGACGGAGATTTAAATACAAATGCTACGGTTGCCGAAACTATAGATGTAACAGTAACCAATAGTAATGGAGAGAGTGAGCTGATAACCTTAACAGAAACAGGTATAGATACAGGTGTTTTTGTGGGTACAGTAGATACTACATATGGCACAACAGCCGGAACAGATAATGATGGTATATTTAATACAACAGAAAATGATGTTTTAACAGCTACCTATGATGATGCCTTAGATGCCGGTGGAAATGATCCAGTAGCGGTAACAGATACAGTAACCCTAGTTTTAGGAACCGATACAGATGGCGATGGCATACCAGATCTTGTAGATTTAGATGATGACAACGACGGTATATTAGACACTATAGAAAATGGATGCAGTAACGATGCAGCGTTATATAGGTTTTTGTCTGATTTTGGGTTAACAAATGAAATAGCTACTGGATTATCAGGTTCTTATGATGCTAGTACAGATCTTGGCTTGCCTACAGGAAGCGTAATCATAGGTTATGATAATTTAAATACATCAGCAACAGCTGGTCGCTATACCGTATCTACGACCTTAAACACCACTTTTACACTTACAGGTACACTA
>NZ_CANMUE010000051.1 GCF_947500975.1 uncultured Polaribacter sp. | reverse complement strand
CGTTCTACGCAATTTGAAAAACTTACTCAAAATATTAATTCTGACTTTGATTTTAGCTTCTTGCAAAAAAGAAACTGAAAGCAAAACGGAATTTCCTAAATCTGACTTTAATCTCAAAACGGACTTAACCGTTTTCAAGAAAAATATGACTGAATTAGATACCATTAAGGTTTTCTTTGACCATTCAGTTTGCACCTACGAAGGTTACGAAAGAATTGAAATCACTAAACAATCGGATTCAATAAAAATTCGGACTGAATTTAAAGAACTGACTTTTAGTGAAAATAAAAAGCCCGAATGGAATTTAGTTTACGAGAAAAAAATATCGGAAACTGACACTATTTGGCAATTTGAAAAATTTATTGAACGAAACGCAAATCGTAAAACTTCTGACAAGGAAAATCGTGGAATTTTAATAATCGAAAACAAAAAAGACACTATTCAGTTTTATACCGATGGACTTGTGGACTTGAATCACTTTTTAGAAGATTATTATCTGACAATGAGAAAAATATATCCAGAAAACAAAAAGGGAATTTATGGATATGAACTTGCGGAGGAATAAAAACTGCGTAGAACAACGTGTATAATTAATGGCTAGTTCGAGCTTGCTTACGAAAATCCTCGCGGATTTTCTATTCGGTTTTTATTTGCTAAATTAGGTGCTTAAACACGCCACTAATCATACACAAAACCGTT
>NZ_CANMUE010000050.1 GCF_947500975.1 uncultured Polaribacter sp. | reverse complement strand
TTACCCGAAAGACCATCATAACCACCAGTACCTGCAGTTACTCTACCATTACTACCAACGGCTGGTAAGGTACCGTCTAAAACACCATCATCATCTGCATCTGTACCACCAGATTCTAAAACATCATTACAACCATCGTTGTCTGAATCTACATCGAAACCGTCTGCTATACCATCGTTATCTGTATCTTGACATTGAGGTTTTACAAAGATACGTGCATAATTAGTATAACTAGCTGTATCTGTTGTATAAGTTTGAACACCAGTAGTTGGGCTATCTGACTCCCAAATAAAACGTCCACCTGAATTAGATGATACACCAGAGCCTTCTACAACCTCTACAAAATAAGTACCATTGTTGTTCCCTGTTGTATATCCACTATCTAGAGTGTTTGTAGTAAAAGTATAGGTTGTACCGTCTAAACTTACAAGCCCATCTTGATTTCCATCATGAGTAAGAGCACCACCATGTTGAACTCCTAAAAAAACAGGTACGGTACCTGTAAATGTAAAAGTAGTTGGGTCATTTGTTGCTACTACATAAACATTATTTGCAGCTGTATGATAATTGGTAGCTGTAAATATAATAGAACCCGTAGGTAAACCCCACATATGACTAATATCTGCAGTAACGGTTTGGTTTCTTGCATTTGCTACAGTTAAGCTACTACTATCTGAACTATTTGTAAATAGAACTCCATCTATAAAATCA
>NZ_CANMUE010000049.1 GCF_947500975.1 uncultured Polaribacter sp. | reverse complement strand
GTTTCGCAACAAAAACATAACACCGTGTATAAAAAATTGCTAAATTAGTGCTTTAACAAAATTTGTTGCTTTTTTGCAATCTTATATTTTCCTTCGGAAAATATAAGATTGCAAAAAATCGCAACTTTTAATACACCAAAACGTTGGTATTCATTCCGTGAAAAAATCAGAATCATACAAAAAAGTCGTTTAAAACAATGATTTTTTTTCAAATAAATCTGTTGGAATTATTACTCAAGTGTTGAATAAAAAAATGCTGAATACTCTCTCGCTCGTGAAAATTATTGTGGGAATTTTAGCAAGTTTGCCGAATTAAAAAACGTGAGAATTTACTCAAACTCAAAAAAACAAATATTGCGGAATTTAGCCAGTTTTCGAAATTGAAAATCTTTTGAGGAATTTCTTACTCAAAACCTGAATTTTAAAAACTTGAATTATAAAAAAGGAATCAAAAAATGAAAAAATCAACGAAATACCAACACCGTGTATAATTTACTGCTTGTTTCGGTTTTTCTTGCGAAAAACCTCGCAATCATAAAAGTCTGTAAAATGTAGTTATTTTTCGCTAAATTTACGCAGCAAATCATACACATAAAACGTTATGTTTTATTGCTCAGGAAAAGCTAAACGCTGAAAAATAACGAATGAAGAATCACTCAAATGCTGAATTGAAAATCTTTATGAAATTCACTCAAGTTCGGAATTTAGAAAGTTTATGAAAACTGAATTATCCG
>NZ_CANMUE010000048.1 GCF_947500975.1 uncultured Polaribacter sp. | reverse complement strand
CTTGTTTCGGTTTTTCTTGCGAAAAACCTCGCAATCGGAAAAGTCTGTAAAATGTAGTTATTTTTCGCTAAATTTACGCAGCAAATTATACACATAAAACGTTATGTTTTATTACTCAGGAAAATCTAATTGTCTGAAAAATAGTTAAATTTTTATAATTTTTTGAATTTTAAAATATGAAAAAATAGCAAAAGGTGGGAAATTTTTATAGTTTGAAAATTTAATAATTATTTAAAATTGTATTTTTCTTCTTTGACTTTTTCCGTTAAAATTGTGGTTAGAAAAATAAATAATACCAAAAAGAATACAATTTTTAAAATATCAAAACATGGGAAAATTTAATTTTTTGAAAGTTTACTTTTAATTTTAAATACTAAAATCATTTTTGAAATTCATTGCTGGAATTTCCTCTCAAACTCAATAAAAAAACTTGGAGGAAAAATATTTAAAACGAAAAATAATAAGAAAATAATAAGAAAATAATAATGAAATTGGGAATTCATACAATGCTGAAAAAAATAAAAAACGAAATTAAAACGTGCAAAGCTGTGTGTTTCGCAACAAAACATAACACTGTATAAAAAAAATTGCTAAATTAGTGCTATAACAAAGTAAGTTGCTTTTTTTGCTACTTCTGAATTTCCTTCGGAAATTCCTCGTTGACAAAAAACGCAACTTTCCTTATACGAGAAACGTTGGTATTCATTGCGTGAAAAAATCAGAATCATACAAAAAATTCGTTTAAAACAATGATTTTTTTCAAATAA
>NZ_CANMUE010000047.1 GCF_947500975.1 uncultured Polaribacter sp. | reverse complement strand
CTCGCAATCGTAAAAGTCTGTAAAATGTAGTTATTTTTCGCTAAATTTACCCAGCAAATCATACACATAAAACGTTGGCAATAATATAAACGAACCCAATAAAATTGAGAAAATATCTGAAATTTTTGATTCTAATCATACTTCTGACAAGTTATAGTTGTGCTTACGAATCGCAAAACAGAGAAAAACTCGAATCGTCTTTTGAGGACAACTTTGGATTTAAGCCACCTGAATCTGTAAAAAAGATTAAACTTAAAAATCGAGGGTATTTTGATTTTCAAGTTCATTATATGTCATTCACATATGACTCAAATGTTTTGGAGAAAATTATTGCTCACGACCAACCTCTGAATATTGCCGAAAGTAATAATGTGAAATTTGGAAATATAATAGAGGAATTGGAAAAAGACGCGAATCCACCTAGTTGGTTGGATTTACCTAATAAAAATGTTGACCGAATTTATTATAAGAATGACTTTTTAGACCATACTTTTAGCGAATATTATTTATGGACTAATAAAGAAACTGAAATGACTTATTTGTATGTTCATTTCTTTGATTGAAAAAAATACTATTGCCAACACCGTATATAAAAAATTGCGGGTGTTGTGCTAAAACAAAGGTAGTTGCACGTTTGCTACGTCTGATTTTCCTTCGGAAAATCCTCGCACGTAAACCCGCAACTTTCCATATACAAACACGTTGTGTGTCATTAAAAACGAACTTCCTCTATTCAAGAACTTAACGCAACAAATCTAAATTAATAGATTTGTAATAATGATAAGAAAAAAGAATAGAAGA
>NZ_CANMUE010000046.1 GCF_947500975.1 uncultured Polaribacter sp. | reverse complement strand
CTCCTGTTGTATCATTACCTGTTACATCTATTGGATCACTTGCAGAACCTGGTGTATACGTTGCTGTATCATCAGTAACAACTGGTAATGGATCTGCTAATACATTTATAATAGTAGTTGCTGTTGCTAAACAATTATTCCCATCCGTATAAGTATATGTTAAAGTTACAGCTCCATTTAATCCTGAAGGGTTAAAAGTTGCTGTTCCATTTGCTCCATCTGTTATACCTAAACCTGTCCAAGTACCATTAGAGTCTGTTGGAGTTCCTGTTACTGTAATTGCTGAAGCAGTAACTAATATACTTCCATAACTACCAGTAGCTACTGTTGGTAAAGCATTTACCGTCACAACTACTGCGGCTACTGCACTCTCACAATTATTTCCATCGGTTTGACTTACATAATATGTCGTTGCTGCACTTGCTGAACTTGTATCGATCGTTGGTGCTGTTATTGATGTTGTTCCTGCTGCATCACTATACCAAGCAAGTGTACCGGTAGTTCCGCTTACCGCTGTGGTGATTGCTGCGGCTGTATCGCCTACACAATAGGTTAAGTTACTCGTCGTTGGTGTTGTTGGTAAAGCATTTACCGTCACAACTACTGCGGCTACTGCACTCTCACAATTATTTCCATCGGTTTGACTTACATAATATGTCGTTGCTGCACTTGCTGAACTTGTATCGATCGTTGGTGCTGTTATTGATGTTGTTCCTGCTGCATCACTATACCAAGCAAGTGTACCTGTAGTTCCGCTTACCGCTGTGGTGATTGCTGCGGCTGTATCGCCTACACAATAGGTTAAGTTACTCGTCGTTGG
>NZ_CANMUE010000045.1 GCF_947500975.1 uncultured Polaribacter sp. | reverse complement strand
CTTTTTTTGTTTGCTTCAAATTTTCCTTCGGAAAATCCTCGCCCACAAAATCGCAACTTTTAATACACCAAAACGTTACCCAACATTTGAAAAAAATCGAACTTCAAGAAAAAATCCGAAAAGCGACATCAAGTTTGATTGATATGGCTAAAGATATGTGCTGGAATAAAATATCGGAAAATTATGAATATATAAAGTCGGAAATAGATGAAAGTATTGGGAAAAACTCTTTTGAAAGAGCTAAAATTAGGAAAAAAGTTAATGACAAAAAAACAGCAAAATCATTAAGCGAAATTGTATCGGAATTGAATGCAATTTATGAAAATCTGTACGACATAAATCTTCATATTTATAAATCATTGCCGAATAAAACGATAATTGAAATTAGATACTTTTTGAAAACTTCTCATACAGCTGAATTTTATCCAACAATAAAGAATAACTCACCAATGTTACATTGTAAAGTTGGAATTCCACCATACTTTTCGAAACATCCAAATTCGGCAGAAAAACAAAAAATTTTTGACGTAAATTGGGAATTAGGAGGAATTAGACACGAATTAAATAAATTTTGGTGGGAAATGAAATATTATATAGACCGAAACTTGAAAATAAGAAAAAAGAAAAAAACGTTGGGTAACACCGTATAAACTTTATTGCTGGTTTTAGCTCACTTGGGAAATTCCTTCGGAATTTCGCCGTTCGTGTTTTATTTACTAAATTCACTGCTTAAACCACGCAACAAAGCTTATACAACAACGTTGGTATTCATTCCGTGAAAAAATCAGAATCATACAAAAAAGTCGTTTAAAACAATGATTTTTTT
>NZ_CANMUE010000044.1 GCF_947500975.1 uncultured Polaribacter sp. | reverse complement strand
TATTTGAAAATAATCATTGTTTTAAACGAATTTTTTGTATGATTCTGATTTTTTCACGCAATGAATACCAACGTTTTTGTATATGGTTTGTTGCGTGTTTCAAGCAATTAATTTAGTAAATAATTACTGACCAAAAAAGTCCGCGAGGACTTTCGCAAGTAGACAATAAGCCAGCAATAAATTATATACGGTGTTGCCAATAGTATTTTTATTTATGCTATTCAATTCTTTTTTATATTCATTTCAAATTCCAACTCTTTTTGAATAGAGTATAATTTTTTATAACCTGTACTTTTTTCGAGTATTAATATATTTAATTAAATGATAAAGTAAAAAAGGAATTATAAAGTAAAAAGCAATTTTTAATATTATGCCTACATAAAACCCTCTATTTTTACCTTCATAATATTGTTTTGGAGCGTCTTTTAAAAAATAATCCCCAGTTAATTTACTTTTATATAAAGGCTGACGTTTTAAATTAAAATTCACATATTCCGAAAAAGAAACAGCAAGATTTAAGTTAGAGTTATCACTAAGCAATACACCTTCAAGATCAAATCTAAAAACATCTCCTGTTCCTTCATTTCTATCATAGGTCTGTTTTATTAAAAGAGAATCTACAATCATATATTTCTCGGGATTGTTAAAACTCTTTATATTTTTAATTTCTCTTAAATATCTATTACTTGCAATATCTAAAACTGTAATAAATATAGAACTAAAACAGAATGACACTAAAAAAAATATAATTATAAAATAAAAAACACCTTTCATATTTATTTTCAATTTCGATTGCTTGGGCTCTATATTATTGGCAACGTTTTGGTGTATTAAAAGTTGCGGTTTTGTGCGCGAGGATTTTCCGAAGGAAAATTTGAAGCAAACAAAACAG
>NZ_CANMUE010000043.1 GCF_947500975.1 uncultured Polaribacter sp. | reverse complement strand
CATTCGTTATTTTTCAGCGTTTAGCTTTTCCTGAGCAATAAAACATAACGTTGATGTATATGGTTTGTTGCGTGTTTTAAGCAACTAATTTAGTAAATAATTACGGACAAAGAAAGTCCTCGAGGACTTTCGTAAGTAGGCAAAAAGCCAGCAATAAATTATATACGGTGTTGCCCACAGTATTTATTTCGGCCATACTGAAACCAAAAATAGGCTTACCAATATCAATTCAGTTATGTTTAGTGTTATTCTGTTTTTAATTATTAAAGATAAAATAAAGTCAACAAATATTCCAACTACTCCAAGTCCAATTCCAACAGTCATCGCTATGAGTCCATAGCCAAAAGGGTCATTCACAGCTTTGAAGTCAAAAGTCATTACTATTAGACAAAATAAAATTAGAAGGACTGAAAAAACTAATAGGACTGAAACTTTTCTTAATAATAACTTTTTCATATTTAATAAATCGGTCCATCAAATTTCACTATCGTTGTGTCTTTTTCCACAATAAAGTCAACCCAATGGTCAAGTGAGCCTCCATTCGTATAATATCCACCTCCACTTCTTTCTTTTTTTCCGTTCGCACGAGTAAAAGTCAGAGAATATGCTCCGTCAGTTTTGTTTTTCCGCATCGATAAGAATTCAGTCATACTTTCATTAGGTTCGATTCGGTCAATTTTTATTGTTTCTAGTTTTTCTGACGTTGTAAATTCGACATTAGTTATCGATTCGCTTGAGTTATTTTTAATTTTCATTTCAATTCCGTTTTCTTTGAACATAAAACAAGAGTTCAAAGTCAGAATTATCAATATTGCAAGCAGTTTCTTCATATTGTGGGCAACGTTTTGGTGTATAAAAAGTTGCGATTTTTTGCCATCGTTATTTTCCGAAGGAAAATATAAGATTGCCAAAAAA
>NZ_CANMUE010000042.1 GCF_947500975.1 uncultured Polaribacter sp. | reverse complement strand
GTTGTGTACCATATAAAAACAGACTGCAAAGAATGAACTTTTGGAAGAAATTATTTAGTAGTAAAAAAGGTAAGCCTAAAACTGAATCACATTTTGACAAATATCGAAATGAACTAAATGAATTGAATTTAAAAACGCTTCATGATTTAGAGAATTTAGTAAAGCCTATAATTAGAACTGCGACAAAAATTGAGGTTTTGAAAGCTTCAAGACCGCCAGAGAACTCTCAATTATTTTCACATTTTGGTGGACAACCTTATTTTGAAAAAGGCGAATTATGGCCAACAAGTAAAAACGGAAAAAAATTAGAATTCATTTTTCAAATATTTAATTCTACTGATTTACAACTACCAGAAAGTATAGAACTTATTCAATTTTATTACGATTGGGAAGAGTTTCCGTGGGATACTTCAAATGATGGATGGTTAGTGAAAATTTATAAAAAAATTGAAAAAGAAAATATTGAATTAATTGAGAAACCAAGTGAATTAGAAAGATCTAAATATTGTGAAATAAAGTTCAGTTCGACCAAATCCTTACCAGACTGGGAAGGAATAGATTTACATTGCTATAACGCTTCTAAATTATCCTGCGTTTTAAACGAAGATGAACCTTGGGATAATTATGACCAAATAGTTAAGAAGCTTATTGGAGAACAAGACTATCAAAGCCAACTTGGTGGTTATCCAAACTGGGTTCAAGGAGAATCTACACCAAAAGATAGCGAAGGGAACTCAATGAAACTTTTATTTCAAATAGATTCAGAAGATAATGCTGGTTTAATGTGGGGAGATGTTGGACTGATTTATGTTTTCTATGACGAAAAAACGGAAAGAATAGAATTTACGTTGCAATGTCACTAATGGAATAAATACGGTACACAACACCGTATATAATTTATTGCTAGTTCTAGCCTACTTACGAAAATCCTCGCGGATTTTCTATTCGGTTTTTATTTG
>NZ_CANMUE010000041.1 GCF_947500975.1 uncultured Polaribacter sp. | reverse complement strand
CAACGTTGTTGTATAAGCTTTGTTGCGTGGTTTAAGAAATGAATTTACTAAATAAAACACGAACGGCGAAATTCCGAAGGAATTTCCCAAGTGAGCTAAAACTAGCAATAAAGTTTATACGGTGTTGTGTGTTCGTTATTTTTTCGTTCCTTCTAATGTTCTTTGTAATTCAGAATTAATTTTGGAATCTATAATCTCAATTATTTTGTCATTTTTAAAATCGTATTTTTTAATTATTGTTGGTTCATTGTAACTTTCAAACGTACCATCTTTATTTTTGTCAATTCCGAATTCAATAAGCAAGTCTTTACTTTTATTGATAAATTTAAAATTATAAATATCCATTCCTTCAACTCCTATTTTTCTCATTTTATTTTCTTTAAATGAGTAAACGTAAAGTGAGCCAAAATCTTTTAGATTAATTACTCCGTCTTTAAAAGTATCTTTTTCAGAGGCTTTTATTAAAATTAGAATTTCATTCTCAAAATACTCCGTTTTTATTTTATTAAAATTAATTCGGGTATCAAATAACTTCTTGTTAATTCCACTATTTGCATTATAAACTATAATATTATTAAATTCTCCGTAAAATCTTGCTGAATATCTTTCGTCTTTTTTTGTGAACTCTTCAGAGTCTGAAGATGTAAAAGCGTTCAAAAGTCCAGTTATATCTTCTTTTTCATTCAATGTTTTATGTGAAACAGGAATAATATAATTCAAATTTAAAGTGTCAATTAATATCGGATTTTCATAGGAAATAACTTGTTCTCGTTTATTCTCCTTCTGTAGTTTTTCGATTTTTTCTTCTGATAAAATTCCAGTTTCTGGTTCATTGTAATCAAATCTTCTATGTTCCTGAATTACAATTGATATAAACGAAACCAAAGCAACAACTAAAAATATTCCACCAATTGTTCCTAAAATAGCTAATAATTTTTGATTATAATTCTTTACTTTTTCAATTTTCATAAAAG
>NZ_CANMUE010000040.1 GCF_947500975.1 uncultured Polaribacter sp. | reverse complement strand
GACATAAATACTGAAGAAACACCTGGCGCAGACATAGTGCCTTTACGTATTGTACCAAATACAGTTACACCAACAGGCGCAAACGCAGGTGAATTTCATGTTGCCGATGACGGCTTATTATATAGTTATGACGCAACAAGATCTAAATGGTTAAGTGTAGATAAAAATATGATAGGTTGGGGTCGAAGTACCGCTGGTACAACTAATGAATATTTACGTCAGTATAACGGAACAGTATCCCTTAATACTGGTTGGAGAATGATAAAAGACGGAACAATTACTGCAATAACTGTACAAAGTAATGCCAATCAAACCTATACAATTCAAATTAGAAAAAACGACGCAACAGCTACAATAGCATCTTTAGGGGTAACTAGTGCTCAAGGTAATCATGATACAACTATAAATGTAGATTTTGAAGAAGGAGATTTTTTACAATGTTATTTAAGTGGTTCTAGTATAGATTATCCTCAAGTACTTATTGAAATTGCATGGAGAAAATAATAAAAAATTCTAATTTAAAAAAAACTATAGTATTACTCTTAACTTTTATTTTAAGTATTGCTACTTATTCAACCAATGCACAAGAAGTTAGGGTAATTGACAATAAAGGAACTATAACTAAATTTAGAAACAATAAAGTTACAACTTCTGCTACAGCACCAACAACACCTTCAGAACGAGATTTTTGGTTTGATACAACCACAAACATTAGTAAAATTTATGATGGTACTAGTTGGTTAACGGTAGATGAAGATACTGTAACTAGTAGTGCTACAGCACCAACAACACCTCTAGAAGGTGATATTTGGTTTGACACTAACACAACACCAAACATACTTAATATTTGGGATGGTACACAATGGGAAGAAATAATAAATAATGCCTGGTCTTTAAAAGGAAACTCTGGCACATCATCTGCAACAGATTTTGTAGGTACAACAGATGCACAAGCACTTGTATTAAAATCTAACAATGTAGAAAAATT
>NZ_CANMUE010000039.1 GCF_947500975.1 uncultured Polaribacter sp. | reverse complement strand
AAATATTCCACCAATTGTTCCTAAAATAGCTAATAATTTTTGATTATAATTCTTTACTTTTTCAATTTTCATAAAAGTTCGTTTTTAATGACACACAACGGCTTCGGCTAAGGTTAGTACGGGATTAAATAAGCATTTAATTTCGGATTAAGCGATTAGCCAAAACTTTTTATTTTGTTTTATCTTTTTTCTGTTCTAAAGCCAAATCAAAAGATTTGGCGGACTCTATAAAAATACACTACATTTTGGATTAAATACCAAAACCCGTATTAATTTTAGCCATTGTTGTAAGTAGTACTTTGTTTTTATTCTTTAACGTAAACGGTTTTGTCAAAAAATAATCTTCGTTCATAACCTTTTCCTTTTACCTTACCTCTTTCAACAATTAAACCTCGAATTCTCTTTTTTCCAGGTGTTGAATATTCTATTCCAAATTCCGAAATGTGATTTAAAGGCAAATCTAAATTCAATAATTTGTCATTAGATATTCCGTCATTTTTTAAACTATGGAATGTATCAAGTTTTATTTCTGATAGATTAGAAAAGTCCTCTTTTAATTTTTCTTCGTCTGGAAGTACAACAAACATATCTGATTCCCATTTTATTGTTGGCTTAGTTAAAGTAAATTGCAATTTAGTTACTTTACCTAATTTAGTTGTGTCCATTATAAAAGTATCGAAATAATTTCCACCAATTGTATCATTTTTTTTGTCTACAATCCATATTTGATTAGCATATTCTTTTCCGTCAATGTTAATATATTCAACTATACTGTCTTTAATATTTTCATCTGCTACTTTGAATTTTCTTATTCCAATTCTGTTTGTCGTTTCCGTTAAAGAGTTTTTTTTATTGTCCGTTTTACAGGAAAAAATAACAATGCACAAAATCAGTAAAAAGGTGGGCTTCATAGGTTTTTCGGTATTACTTACAACGGTTTTGTGTATGATTAGTGGCGTGTTTAAGCACCTAATTTAGCAAATAAAAACCGAATAGAAAATCCGCGAGG
>NZ_CANMUE010000038.1 GCF_947500975.1 uncultured Polaribacter sp. | reverse complement strand
GTAAGAAATATTTACTTACATTTACAACACACAACAAAACATAAACCGCATTAAAACGACGGTTTATCCAGAACGTTAGCACCAATTATGAAATCGAGCACTTTAATAATATTTCTACTTTTATTTGGGTTATTTTATTCTTGCAATGAAAAACCTAAAAATAGGAAAGCGGAATTTATTGAAAGTAAATTATTTGGAAATGTAAAAAGTGTCGAAACAAAAACTTTTGAAAATGATACTTTAAAATCAAGAGTATTGGAATTTTATGGAGAAAACGGAATAATTGAAAAAGAAGAAACCCATTTTGAACCTAATTTATCTTCTATTGTTAGACTTTACGAATATGACAATAGGAATAGATTAATAAGAGAACAAATTATAACAGATGGAGATTCAACCTTTTCGAGTAAATATTCATACAATAATCTCGGACTTGAAAAAAAAGAAGAATCTTATTTAAATAAACTTCAAACGGTTACAGAATTTAAACTTGATAGTTTCGGAAAAACTATTGAAAAGAAATTTGGATATGTGGACACAAATGGATTTAGGAATTGGGAATATGAATACCCTAATGAAAACACAACTCTGACAAAAGAATTTTTTAAAAGTAATTCGCCTGGAAAAATAACTGAATTGAAAATTTTCCCTCGAGAAAATAAAAAAGTTAAGACTACGAAATATTCGTTTCCAACATCAGAATCAAAAGAAATTTTCTATCATAATAACTTGGGAAATCAAGTAAAAATGGAAAAGTATTATAATGGAAAATTGACAGAAAGCAAAAGCATTACGTATGAATTAGACTTGAATCAAAATTGGATAAAGTCAGAAAGTGAATTGACAAGAAAAGAAAGAATTATAGAATATTACTAAAAAAATAACAGGTGCTAACACCGTATATAATTTATTGCTAGTTCTAGCCTACTTACGAAAATCCTCGCGGATTTTCTATTCCGTTTTTATTTGCTAAATTATGTACTTAAACACGCAACAAACCATATACAAACCGTTGTAATTTATTGTTCAGAAAAACTGAAACGCTTGAAAAAACAGCAAAATGAAATTGTACGAATGAAAGCTGAAA
>NZ_CANMUE010000037.1 GCF_947500975.1 uncultured Polaribacter sp. | reverse complement strand
TTTATATCCAAACACTGCATGGCTATGGCTCATATAAACGGGAACAAGCCCAGAAGGATCAATTATTGCACACAACGGTTGGTATATGAAAAGTAGCGCTGTTGAAAAGCGATACCTTTCGGATTATACACAAGCCGAATTTTTAAATTTTATTAATTATCTTATTTTTGTAAATTTGTCAAATTTAAAAATTTGGCGACTTTCCAAAAATGACCGAACCTTTGTGTTAGCAACAACTTGCGCTATTTTTTATATACGTTGTTGGCAATAGTTTTTATTCTTTTATGTTCAGTAATAGTTTAATATCCTCAATTTTAAATTCAGGAAATTTTTGATTTAACAATGATATTAATTTATTCGTTTCGTAGTGTTTCTCTTTCATTAAGTCAATCAATTTCTTAATGTCTTTTTCTGGGTAAATAAGAGAATACAAAACATATTTTAACCAAAACCTATCAAAATCAGATTTTAAATTTTTCCTTTTAACATTTACGCTTGAAGGGATTTCTTGTCCTTCGTCATTTGTGTATGTGTAATTGATTCTTTTCTCTCTCCATTCATCATTTATTTCTTTTTTCGGAAGCCTTTCTCCGTATTCAGCATTAAAAAATTCTGGTTCAAATTTGTAAATTAAATAAATTATAGAGTTTATATTATTATGAATATCAGTTCCTTTAATTCTATAAATTGTTTCTGCTTTTTTCTGAAATAAAATTAAAGTATCTCTCCATTCGTCATACCATTCATTAATTTCTTTTGTGTGAAATTCTTCTCCGTCACATTCTAAAATTACAATTCTATCGTTATTTTTCAGAGCAATATCCGCTCTAAAATTTCCGCTTATTGTTTTAACCGGAAGTTGAACAATTACTTCAGTTTCATCGGACAAATATTTTGTCAAGTGATTAAGTAAAATCTGTTCAATTGGCGATTCAACTTTGTCAAATTCGTAACTGTGATTTGTGCTAAAATGTTTGCCTAAAATTTCCACTTTTTCGGTTTTCTCAAATTATTGCCAACGTTTTGGTGTATAAAAAGTTGCGATTTTTTACCATCGTTATTTTCCGAAGGAAAATATAAGATTGCCAAAAAA
>NZ_CANMUE010000036.1 GCF_947500975.1 uncultured Polaribacter sp. | reverse complement strand
GCTGCATTCAAGTTGTTAACGCAACAAACCGTTGCTGATTATTTATGTTACTAAGCTACAAATTTTAGTTCAAAATTCATCATTTCTTTTGGTGTTTTGTATCCTATTATTTTTCGAGGTCTATTATTTAGTTTTTCTTGAATGTTTTGAAGTTGTTTAAGACTAATTTCATTAAAATCTGTTCCCTTAGGAAGGTATCTTCTAATGAGTCCATTTGTGTTCTCGTTAGTGCCTCTTTCCCATGAAGAATATGGATGAGCAAAGTAAATTTTCATACCTGTATTTTTAGTTATTTTTTCGTGTCTAGCCATTTCAATTCCGTTATCATAAGTCATTGAATTCTTAAAAATTGGATTTAGTTTATTTAAAATTCTACTAAATTTTTTAGCTACTTCATTTGCTTTTTTGGATTCAATTTTAACTATTAAAGTATATCTAGTTTTACGTTCTACTATTGTTCCAATTGCACTTTTATGATTTTTTCCAACTATTAAATCTCCTTCCCAATGTCCAACTTCTTCTCTTAGCTGAATATGCTTGGGTCTATTGTCTATACTGACTTGGTTGATTATTTTACTTCCACCTCCACGTTTCTTTTTAATACGTTTTCTCCTTGTTTTTTTCCTTACTAGTAACTTGATTAGCTTCTTATTTAAACTAGCCTGAGGTCTTGTGTAAATAAATCTATAAATAGATTCGTGAGAAATTCTCATCCTCGGATTATTTGGATAATCATCTTTAAGTCTCCCTGAAATTTGTTCAGGTGTCCAGTCTGATAAGAGTCCTCTATAAACGTAAATTTTCAGAGGCTGATATGAACTTATTTTGTCAGAATTTCTTTTATTTAAATAATCATCTTTAGCATTCCAATGAGCTAAATCAGCATCATATTTATCAGTCTTATTTTGAACCCATTTATTGACTTCTCTGGAAATTGTTGAGCGTGCTCTTTTTAATACTTTAGCGATGTAAGATTTAGACTTTTTTTCGCATAAAAGAGTCTCTATTTGTACTCTTTCTTTATGTGTTAATCTTCTATTCTTTTTTCTTATCATTATTACAAATCTATTAATTTAGATTTGTTGCGTTAAGTTCTTGAATAGAGG
>NZ_CANMUE010000035.1 GCF_947500975.1 uncultured Polaribacter sp. | reverse complement strand
AGTAATAATTCCAACAGATTTATTCGAAAAAAATCATTGTTTTAAACGACTTTTTTGTATGATTCTGATTTTTTTCACGCAATGAATACCAACGGCTCGAATATGCGTAGTGCGGGATTTCAAGGCACTTCACTATCAAACCGCTACTTTGTTTATTAAATGCTTTAAACCTCAATTTTATCAAATCACCCCGCATTACGTATATTTATTGTTTTAGGTAGTTGTTAATCTCATTTTCAAGTTCTCTCTTACTCTCAGTGATATAATCTGCCTTATTTGTAATCAAATCAAAGTCCAACAAAAGTTCTTTAGTTTCTAATCCTTTTTGTAATTTTTTATATACCGCAAATTTTTGAAAGATATAGGCTGGTTCGGGTTTTGTCTCAAGTTTCTCATTTATCCTGTCTAAGAGGTCTTGGAGCGTTTCTTCAAATTTTGATTCATCTCCCATTTGCTTGTAAACATCAGCTATCATAGTTCTTTTAAAATCATCCAATCCATTTTCAAAGGCTTGATGCAAAAAATCCAATCCAAGGTCAAATTGTTTTTGGTCAATATAATTAGATGCAATTTCTCTCTGTAGATTTGCTAATTCTCTTCTTCGTCTGTCGTCATTATACTTTGAGGGAATACTTTCAATATTCTGCTTTAGTAATTCAATCGCAGTTTTATGATTTCCCATTTTTCTCTCATTATGAGCAAGATTCCATAAGTATCTGTTTTTCTTTCGCTCATTTGATTTATAGTGGTCTAAAAGAGAATAAAGTAGTTTGTTTAAATCACTCAACAATAAACTGTAATCCGAGTAAGATAAAACCTCATGGCACTCTCTTGTTTTTTCGTCTAGGTAGTATTTGTCAGAAAAAGTGAATTTTGATAAAGTCTTCAACAAGAGTAGCTTTTGTTCTTTGATTGCAAAGTTTTCTGGTTCTAAACTTTCAGCTTGATTTATTGATTTAATCGCACCATCAAAATCACATATCTCACTTTGCATTGTAGACAAGTAAGTCAAACCGTTGATATGGTCAGGGTATTTTTCTAAAAGTAATTTGAATGCTTCAATTGCCTCATATTCCTTTCCCTTTGAGTGATAGAGTTTTTCTCCTTTACTAAATAATTCGTTTGCTGTCATATCTACTCTAATGTTAATTCTGCGGTCTCATTCAATTACCTACAACGGTTTAGGCTATGTTTTAGTTGCGGTTTTGTTTAGCTAAAGGTAAGCAAAAAAATCAAACAACTTCGGGTTTG
>NZ_CANMUE010000034.1 GCF_947500975.1 uncultured Polaribacter sp. | reverse complement strand
GCTGTTTTGTTTGCTTCAAATTTTCCTTCGGAAAATCCTCGCGCACAAAACCGCAACTTTTAATACACCAAAACGTTATGTGCAATTGCTCAGCAAACTCAAAAAGCAGTAAATAAAAATGAAAATAAAGAAGGATAATTTAACTCCTGAACAAAAAAAGAAAGCCTATTTTGGAATTGTTTTTTTGTCAATTTTATTATTCTCATTTTTTTATTATGCTAACTTTTTAAAAAAGAATACTAAGGAATTATTGTCAAAAAACACTGAATTAACAGTATGCGAAATTATAGGTTTTAGCACTTATAAAGGTCGAACAGATATTATAGAATACTCTGTAAACGGAAAAAAATATGAAAGAGAACTTTTAGCAAGAAGGGTAGCTGAAATAGGAGAATTTTATGAATTAAAATATTCTAAAATTAAACCTAATATTTGTGAAGTTAATTATAAAAAGCCGAAAATTTATAACGCTGAAAATTATATAAAAAGTATAGGAATTATAAGTGACATTTATGAGAATGAAAAATATAAGATATTAACTTTTAAGTATGATTATCAAAGAAAAAAATTTGAAAGAGATATTTATCTTTATAACTTAGAGAATTATGAAAAAGGAAAGCAAATTGAAATAATAATAAATAGAAAGAACCCAAAAATATCATATTTTACAAAACAGTTTGAATAAAAAACTGCACATAACACCGTATATAATTTATTGCTGGCTTCTTGCCTACTTACGAAAGTCCTCGCGGACTTTCTTTGTCTGTAATTATTTACTAAATTAGGTGCTTGAAACACGCAACAAACCATATGCAAAAACGTTGTAATTTATTGTTCAGAAAAACTGAAACGCTTGAAAAAACAGCAAAATGGAATTGTAAAATTGCAAGAATGAAAGCTGAAAAATCACTCAAATTCTGAATTTAAAATTTTGTGAAAATGAATTTTGTGGAACACTCTCTCGCGAATTAAGAAAAAAATGGAATTCAAAATCTTTGCGGAATCTAAATGTTTGAATTCACTCAAACTGAAAACCAAAAATGCGGAATTTTCTCGCGATTTTTTTTAGTGTTTTAAAGTTAAAATGTCTGAATTTACTCAAACGCTGAAAAATTGAAAACGGAAGCTAAACGTGTTTACTCAAATGTTTCACAACAAAATTACAACACCGTGTATAATTTACTGCTTGTTTCGGTTTTTCTTGCGAAAAACCTCGCAATCGGAAAAGTCTGTAAAATGTAGTTATTTTTCGCTAAATTTACCCAGCAAATCATACACATAAACCGTTATGTTTTATTACTCAGGAAAAGCTAAACGCTGAAAAATAACGAATGAAAAATCACCCAAATGCTGAATTGAAA
>NZ_CANMUE010000033.1 GCF_947500975.1 uncultured Polaribacter sp. | reverse complement strand
CCATATGAAAAGCAAATTGCTGATTGTCTTGGCCCTCAAAATTATAACTATACTTTATGGTTAGACAATTCTAATACAGATTATAGAGATATTAAAGATGTTTCTACGTTTTTAAATAATAATGATTGTAGTTCTGAAAGTCAAGAGTTTGCTTTAAAAGCTATTGAAGCGTTAGAGGAAGGAGGGGAATTTGATAAAGAAGAACAAATTATTAATAAACTTACAGGGAAAGCAAAATGTGTTTATGATAAATTAAAAGACAATGATTTATTAAATAAAACTATTCAACGATTTGATAGCAGCAATTTTGTTAACCTAATATTGGAATATGGTACTATGAAAACTCCTGGCGCATCTGGAGAAACACAATATGGATCTCCGATTACTATAACATTAAATCAAAGTCATATAGATAATAGACCTTCTTTATACTCTGCTTTAGTAATATTACATGAAGGAATTCATGCCGAAATTTATAGAAAAATAATAACAAGAAGTCAGTTGCAATTTACACCGCCTAATACTTACACACTTCCTGATGGTTCTAGAGCTGACTATCCTACTTTATTTGACTATTATAATGATTTTCCAGATAATCCACATCATAATTTTATGGCAGATTATTATAGAAATGCAATGGAACAAGGTTTAAGAGATTATGCAGCAGCAATTGGTAAAACATACCCAGACCAACTATACAAAGATCTATCTTGGGGTGGATTAAAAGGTACTAATGCTTGGAATAATATGTTTGCAGACCCTATATTTACTACAAACGAACAAACAAGAATTTTAGCTACGATTAATAATTTTATAACAACTGGAAATAATGAATGTAATTAAAGTTTCTATAATTTTTATATTAATTCCTTTTTTCTGCTTTTCACAGTCTAAAGACCAAGATGCTTACTTTGTATTAAATAAAGATCATAAAGAATACAAATTAATAATAACTGAATACAAATCAAAAATCACACAATTTAGTTTGTACAATAGAAAACAATATGAAAATAGGGGAAAACTAATAGAAAAAAATAAAAATGAAGGGAAAGATGTCTTTTATAGTGACTACAAAAGACCACATTCATATCTTTTTAGAGTAAAAAATAATAAAAAAGAAGTTATAACTCATTGTAATTTACATCAATTAAATATTATAAATTATGAATGGTTAATATATAATAGTTGGAAAGAAAACAATCCGAACATACTGTTTAAAGATTTATACTTTCTTCTTAAAATAGAAAAAGGTAAGTATATAAAATACAAAGTAAGTAGAACGGTAGTTGCATATTAACAAATACAAACCACAACACGTTATATAAAAAATAGCAGATAAATGCAAATTTTTGAAGTTTTATACTTATTTGCTATTTTTGTTTTTAAACTAAAAGTAATTACATTTTTACTCTGCCACTTTTCATATAACCAAACGTTGTAAATAATGCATGAATCCACTCAAACTCGTGAAAATTGGAATTTTAAAAATGGTGGAATTTTAAAAAAACGTGTGAATTTTGAAAGGCACAAAAATCGAATTTAAAATTGCTGAACAAACTCTCGCTAACGTT
>NZ_CANMUE010000032.1 GCF_947500975.1 uncultured Polaribacter sp. | reverse complement strand
TCTTCTATTCTTTTTTCTTATCATTATTACAAATCTATTAATTTAGATTTGTTGCGTTAAGTTCTTGAATAGAGGTTCGTACTGTTCAAATTACTGGCAACGTTTATGTATAAGAATAGTTGCGGGTTTATATGTGAGGATTTTCCGAAGGAAAATTAGACGTTACAAACACGCAACGACTTTTGATTAAGCACTAATCCGCAATTATTTTTATACCGTGTTGGCAACAGTATTTTTATTCCGATTTTGCTTTTCTTTTTTCAGCTTTTCGTTTCCGTTTTTCTTCTTTTTTCTTTTTTTTCAAATATTTGTGATGTGCAAGAATTGTTTTATTGTCAGCAATCCCATTAATATCGACCTCGTATCCAAATTCTTTTAATTTCTCTTGGTACTTTTTCATTTTGAGTTTATTCTGCTCAATTTTTATAAGTTCCTCTTTAGTTTTTTCTTTATTACTTTCCGCTTTTATTTTTTCGCAATCAACTTTTTTCCATTCAAATTTCTTTTCATAAACAAAGCATCTTACGTAACATTTTCCAGCTTTCGGATTTGGTGGTAAATCATAATTTTGTGCTTTCAATTGAGACGTGAAAGTCAATATTATAGTCAGAAGTATTATGTTTCTCATTTGTTTTGCGTTTTGTTCGGATATTGTTGCTAACGTGTTTGTGTATGATTTCGTTGCGTGTTTAAGCACTAAAGTTAGCAAATAAATCACAGATAGAAAGTCCGCGAGGACTTTCGTAAGTAGGCTATAACTAGCAATGAATTATACACGGTGTTAGCTACAGTTTCTTTATTTATTTAATTCTTCAATAATATTTTCAAGATAAACCAAGTCTTTTTCAGTTCTTTCTTTCATTTTTTTCTTTTCATAATCATATACAGTAGGAATCCCTCCTCCCACATATTTAATAACTCCTTGTTTATTTAAGAGAATAATTTTAGGGTAAGATCTATTGCCTAATTCTTTTTTTAAATAATTTTTTGCATTTACAATTTGTTCAAAATTGAACTTTTTCTTTTTTAGAAAATGTTTCACCTTTTCTTTAGAATCAAAAGTTATAGCAACAAAGTTGACTTCATTCTTGTATTTTTCTTTCAGAGTATTGAGTAAAGGTATTTCTTTTACACAAGGAAAACAATTAGTAAACCATAGATTAATCAAAGTAACCTTTCCTTTGTAATGCTCTAACGTTCTTCTTTTTGATTCAATATTCCTTAATTTAAATTCAGGTATTTTTTTATTCTCTAAAATGAATATTTTTTCATTTCTAGTAGATTCATATTTAATATCATACCGAACAATATTAATTATTGAATCAGATTTTTTTAATGTTTTAAGTATTTTGTAACTAGCTTTAAATCTGTGGGTAGCATTTTTATTTCCATTTTTTTTTGCTTTTATATTTAATTCTGAAATTTTATTTTCTAATTGAATTTTAGTTAAAATTTCACTTTTATCACTAAATTTATAAAATTCTTGAGATGTAATTGATAGATAGCAAAGCATAAATACTAATACTAAAATTTCCTTTTTCATATGCTGCATTCAAGTTGTTAACGCAACAAACCGTTGCTGATTATTTATGTTACTAAGCTACAAATTTTAGTTCAAAA
>NZ_CANMUE010000031.1 GCF_947500975.1 uncultured Polaribacter sp. | reverse complement strand
GAATAAACAATCCTACTTTCGTCATTTATATCCAAACACTGCATGGCTATGGCTCATATAAACGGGAACAAGCCCAGAAGGATCAATTATTGCACACAACGTTGTTGTATATTGTTTGTTGCGTATTTCAAGCAACTAATTTAGTAAATAATTATGGACAAAGAAAGTCCGCGAGGACTTTCGCAAGTAGGCAAGAAACCAGCAATAAATTATATACGGTGTTCTACACCGTTTTTATTTCATTATTCCTGCTTTATCTAAATATTCTCCAATTAAATAAGTTGGAATTCCTTTTTGACAACCCAATCTGTAAAATCCAATCCCGTTACTACTTAATTTCTGTAATTCTGATGCTTTTTGAATAATTTCAAATTCCGTAAGAATTGAATTACTTTCTATTAATTCTCCTTTTAAAAACCCGCCTTTTGCTCCAGAAGGAATCAAAATTATTTTTTCAGCATTTACTTTCCGCTGTGAAAATTCATTCTGATACTTATTCAATTCAGATTTTACTGCAAATTCCCAACTTAAATCTTTAATTCTGCCAAACCTCATTGGTAAATCCGCCCTAAAATATTCAGCTTCTTTTTCAGTAAATTCTTCACGTTTTATTAATTCCGATTTTATTTTAAATAATTCAACTCCCATTCTGAAGAATATACTTTTGCGTTTAAAATTTCCAGAGAAAGTCCATTTATTTTCATTTGAAAGACAATCGTAAAAAACTTCATAATTATCCAATCCAATTATTCTAAATACTCGTTCGTCAAATTCAGTTTTATATATTTCTCCTAATTTCAATTTATTCTCGCTGTTTTTTAAATGGTGTAGAACGGTCTCGTATAACCGTCAGTTACGGGTTAATATACACTTATTTTTCGATTTATCACTGGCGTTAGCAATTATGAGTGGATTCGGACGTAGTCGAATCCGCCGTAATTGCGGTTATACATTGTTGTACACAGTACTTTTATTTCCATTTTTCTATTAATTCAGTCACTCCGTTTTTAATTCCGTCATAAAATTTTCCATTTTTAAAATCAGGAATGATGGTCTGGTCAATAACATTTTTACAAATTTGGTCAGTCAAAATAAGTTCCGTTCCAAATCCAGTTGCAATTCCGATTTTCTGACAAGGTTTACAAAGCAGAATTATCAGTCCATTATCTTTTTCCGCTGTTCCAACTCCCCAATATTTTCCCAAATCCGTCGCCATTTTTTGAATGTCAGAATATGGATTTATACTATCAATTGTTACAACAACTATTTGTCGTGTGGTTTCAATATTGTAGTCATAAATAATGTCCGACAGTTCTTTCCTTTGTGAAGAACTGAAAATACTGTCGTAATCGTTTATTATTTGACCTTTAAGTTTTGTTTCTCGGAATTTTTCAACTGTTGAGAAATCAAATTCAGTAGTAGGCTTTTCAATTTCTGTTTCTTGTGCATTTCCTTTGCAAGAAAGTAAATTAAAAGTCAGAAATAGGATTAATATTTTAGTTCCGATTTTCATTTTTTGGGTATTGTGTACAACGTTTTGGTGTATTAAAAGTTGCGATTTTGTGGGCGAGGATTTTCCGAAGGAAAATTTGAAGCAAACAAAAAAAGCAATTACTTTAGGTTAAGCACTAATTTAGCAATTTTTTATACACTTTGTTGGTATTTCGTTGTTTTTTTTCAGTTTATAATTCCTTTTTTAATAATTCAAGTTTTAATAAATTCAGATTTTGAGTAATAAATTCCGCAAA
>NZ_CANMUE010000030.1 GCF_947500975.1 uncultured Polaribacter sp. | reverse complement strand
TCGGAATTTCGCCGTTCGTGTTTTATTTAGTAAATTCATTTCTTAAACCACGCAACAAAGCTTATACAACAACGTTGCCATTCATTGATGAGCAAGATTATAGAAAAAGAAAAATTAATACAATATTATCACATAAGATTAAAAAAAGGAAATATATTCGAAAACCTTTTAAATCTACACTGATTATTTTGTCCTTTTAAGATACTTAAATTGAACATTATAAGGATTATAGTTTTCTCTAACATTAATAATATCCTGTAATACAAGTCCTTGATAACTTCGTGCTAATCTAAAGACTCCATTTCCTTGGTCTATTAGCTTCAAATAATAATCATTATCTACCTTTAGAATAGAGTCATTTACTTTGGTGAAAGAATTATCATAACTGAACTGTTCCACATCACTACAAATAATTTCATTTAAATTCGCTTCTATTAAAAAACTAACCTGACTATATTTATTTTCGTTAAATTCGATATAATCGTCTTCACAGTATTGAGCATTAACATAGTAATATATTCCTGTAAATAAATTTGGATTAATTTGTTCAGGTATCTCATTATTAGAATCTGAACATGAAACTAATAATAAGACGAAAACAATTCGGAATAAATTTTTCATAACTTTTATATACTTTTCCTATGAATCCAAAAATACCCAAAATATCGTATGTTAGCAAAGAAATAATTAAAATACTCAAAATTTCACGAGTAAAATTATTTTTACAATACTTACTCAATCTGTGAATTTTAAAATATTGGAAAAAAAACTGAATTATAAAATAAAAAAACAACGAAATGGCAACACCGTATAAACTTTATTGCTGGTTTTAGCTCACTTGGGAAATTCCTCCGGAATTTCGCCGTTCGTGTTTTATTTATTAAATTCACTGCTTAAACAACGCAACATAGCTTATACAAACACGTTAGGCACAAGTTTACGAAAAATGAAAAGAATAATTTTTATCACACTTTTTATATGTACAAATTGTTTATCACAAAACAATCTTTATGACTACATTTTGACAAGGGAAAACGATACAATATTTGGAATATACAGATATAAAGGAATAATTGATTTAAATGGAAAAATAAAGGAAGTTCATCCAAAAACCATTAAAGAATTTAGACGAAAAAACAGAGTCTATAAACTTGTTGAAAACCCGAATTCTTATGAAAATTTTACTACAAACGATAGCTTAGTGTTTTATAATATAACTTTAAGCAATGGTTTTTGGAATGATAAAATTGCTTTGTATGAACACAAACTAAAGAAAGAAAAAAGAAAAGATTATGTAATAAATAAAGAAAATGACACATTATATGGTCAGATTATAAGATCATTTTACTTGCAGTACAAAATTATAGATTCTAAAAATGAAACTTCCATTAATTCTCGACTAATAAAAGAATTTAGAAAAGATGGTTATAAGTATTATTATAAGAAAAAACGAAAAATCAATAATAGTGATAGAAGATATGGTTATTTAAAATTAATGATAGATGGACCTGTTAAACTCTATGGATATTCAATGCATATGGAATCTGGAATAGTTGGTGTACGTTCTGAAAAAGGCGAAAAATATAAAGATTATGAAATTCCAAATTACGAAATGGAGTATTTTATCGAGAGAGATGGAGTTTTAAATTATGTTTTACCAACTAGATTTTACCAAATAATAAAAAGAGTATTACCAGAAAACAAAAGTCTGTTGGAAATTATTAGAAGTAGGAGATTAAAATATTATGATATTTATTTTGTAATAAATTATTTTAATGAAAAACTTGAAAATTATTAGATTGAACTAACAAACAACCAGTGCCTAACACCGTATATAATTTATTGCTGGCTTCTTGCCTACTTTCGAAAGTCCTCGCGGACTTTCTTTGTCCGTAATTATTTACTAAATTAGTTGCCTGAAACACGCAACAAACCATATACATCAACGTTATGTTTTATTGCTCAGGAAAAGCTAAACGCTGAAAAATAACGAATGAAGAATCACTCAAATGCTGAATTGA
>NZ_CANMUE010000029.1 GCF_947500975.1 uncultured Polaribacter sp. | reverse complement strand
ATCTTCTATTCTTTTTTCTTATCATTATTACAAATCTATTAATTTAGATTTGTTGCGTTAAGTTCTTGAATAGAGGGGTTTTTTTGGTAATTAAAGGTAACGTTGTTGTATAAGCTTTGTTGCGTTGTTTAAGCAATGAAGTTACTAAATAAAACACGAACGGCGAAATTCCGAAGGAATTTCTCAAGTGAGCTAAAACCAGCAATAAAGTTTATACGGTGTTAGCAGCAGTTATTTATTCAAAACTTAAATTTATTTCAAGCTTCATTTTCATTTCTTTAAATTCACTTTTTGTTAATGGTCCATTAATTTTCAATTCTTTTTTTTCAATAATATAATAATTTTCCTTATTCTTTTTCATTTTTTGAAGTGATGAAGTATTTTCTAAAAGTTCTTTCGTAAATTTTTTAGAATAAATGCTATTATTTTCCGATTCGTCTAATTTCGCTAAATAGTTTTCATTTAGTTTTAAATATTTTTTGTCATATGTGAAATATGTTTCGGGCATAAATAACATATTTTGAATTAAACGAGAAGTCTGTTCAGTGTTGAAGTTCTGTTCTACAATAATGAATTCAGAATTAAATTCATATTTCTCAATATCCGATAAAATAACAGGAATTTTTTCATTATTCTCAAGTTGATAAATTCCGTTTCCGCCGAAAGTTGTTACGTCGAAAATTATTTCTTGAAATGGAATGTAATAAAAATTGTTTCCAAGATTAATTTCTTCTTCACTTTCGTTGCAAGAGAATAGAAAAACTAATAAACTGAAATAAATACTTTTTGTTATAATTTTTGTCTTCATTCGTTTTTCAAGGTTTTAAGTGATATTTTTTTTGGATTTCCTATTTTTGGGATTGAGTGATTTATTGCTGCTAACGTTTTAGTATAAGCTTTGTTGCGTTTTTGTTATGCTAAAAGTAAGCAAAATATTAAATAACTTTGTGCCTGCATATTTTTCCGAAGGAAAAATGTTGCAGCAATAAAGTTTATACATTGTTACCTGTAGGCTTTTTTTGTTTTCCTGATTAAATAAATTCCATAAATTATAAATAAAGACGAAAATCCTACACTCAATAGTTTTTTATTCAAGTCTTTAGAAATAATTCCAAACCAAATAGAAATAATAATTCCAAAGATTAAAAAACCAATTCCAAAATAAAGAGTATTTTTTCTATGCCATTCATTCTCAGATTTTATATTTCTTTTTTTTCCTTTAATTAGAGCTTTTCTTAATTCTGGATAGTTTCCATAACTTGATGAAGATATTTTAATTCTAAAATTTTCTCCAAATAAAGTCAAGTCTTTCCATTCCATATATTCAATTTCGTTCTTGAATTTCGCATTTTGCTTTTTTATTTCATTATATGACTTGATTTCAGACAAGTAAATTGATTTCTTTTCAAAACCAAATAAGGATTTCAAAATTAATTTTTCCTTTGTTATTTCAAGTATATCATAGTTTATTAAATAATATATTGAAGCAATTCCCATAAACAGAAATGGAATACTGACAAAAAGAATTCCAAGTTTTTCCACTGCAGAAATTGTGAGTTTTATTCCCAAAAAAGTACAAATAATTCCACCTAATAAGAGAATTAAAATATTCGAAATCTTAATTTGTGATTTAATAAATTCCTTCTGTTTCATTAATGAACTTAGTTGGCTTTAGCTTACAGGTAACGTTGTTGTATATGGTTTGTTGCGTATTTTAAGCAACTAATTTAGTAAATAATTACCGACCAAGAAAGTCCGCGAGGACTTTCGCAAGTAGGCAAGTAGCCAGCAATAAATTATATACGGTGTTGTAAAATCGTACTTTATATCAGACTTCTATTGAAATATTAACTTTTCCGCCAAGTCCTTTTTCTACTATGTCAAATAAGGTTTTTAAAGTCAGATTACTTCCATTATTTTCCACACGAGAAATATAAGTTCGTTTTTTGTCAATCAGTTCACCGAGTTGTTCTTGAGTCAGGTTTTTTTCCTCACGTGCATTTCGCAATAACAAACCGATTTTAAATGATTCAAAATCTCTGTCGAGCTCGTCTCTCCGTTCAGTTCCTTTTTTTCCGTAAACTGTGTCTTTTATTTCTTTCCAACTTTTAGTTTCCATTGCCTTTGTTTTTTTCTTCGTAATACTCTTTCATTAATCGGACAGCTTTTTCAATTTCCTTTTTCGGTGTTTTCTGTGTCTTTTTTGTAAATCCGTTTAAGAGTATAACTAACTTACCTTTGTCGAAGAAGCAAAAAACTCGCCAAATATTCGAACCTAATTTTATTCGAGCCTCAAATAATCCTTTGTAAGTTTTCATTGGTGCCAAATATGTTTTCGGCACGTGCTGATATGTTTCGATTATTTCAATGACCTTAAATATTTTGTCCTGAACCTTTTTCGGCTGAGCAAGCAAAAACTCTTCGAAATAATTTTTATATTGTATTACTTGCCTAACTTTTTCCATTGACACAAAGGTAACTTAAAAGTTACTATTTTCAAAATTTATAAAGTTGGATTTTAAGTTTCGAGCTTTTTTGGGTATGTTTTACAACGTTTTGGTGTATAAAAAGTTGCGATTTTTTGCCATCGTTATTTTCCGAAGGAAAATATAAGATTGCCAAAAA
>NZ_CANMUE010000028.1 GCF_947500975.1 uncultured Polaribacter sp. | reverse complement strand
TTTTGAACTAAAATTTGTAGCTTAGTAACATAAATAATCAGCAACGGTTTGTTGCGTTAACAACTTGAATGCAGCAATGACAAAAAGAGATTTTTTTATATTAACTATCAAAATATTTGGACTTTACTCAATTATTACTGCTTTATTTTCAACACTTCCGAATAATATTTCATTTGTAATTCAGAATATTGAATTCACTGGAATTATTTGGTTAATAATTACAACATTAATAATTATTGGGTTATTCTATTTACTCTTAAGGAAAGCTGACAAAGTAAGTGATATCTTAAAATTGGAAAAAGGATTTGACCAAGAAAGAATTGATTTTGGCGGACTGAAAAGTTTAGACATTATCAAATTTGGAATCCTGATAATTGGAGGTTTTCTATTTATCGAAAATATACCGACTTTTTTAAGTCATACTTTATTTGCTTTTAAATCGTCAATTCCTCAAGGATTTGACCAAGCTTATGAAAACAGAGGAATTTTAAAATACAATAGACTTGAAGATTATGTTTACTGGATAAGTAGTGGTATGAATTTATTAGTTGGGTACTTATTAATTGTAAATTTCAAAAAAATCAGTAACTATTTGAACAAAAAAACAACCGAATAAAAACGGTGTACAACACCGTATAAAATTAATTGCTAGTTCTAGCCAGTTTACGAAAGTCCTCGCGGACTTTCTATCTGTGATTTATTTGCTAACTTTAGTGCTTAAACCACGCAACTAATATTATACAAACACGTTGGCAGTAATAGCTAAGCAAAACGCCAAAGTAAATGATTTAATAAAAAATTGAAATTCTCAAGATTGTATATATTCAAAAAATCTCAATGAAATTTTAGATGAAAATTTGGACAATTATGAACGAAAAAAATTAATTATAAAAAATCATACAGAAATTAGGGAAAACAAAAAGCTATCTTGAAAGTGAAAAGTATGAAAAAAAAATATATAGTTTTAATTATCATAATAATAGTTTCTGCTCTTCTTTACAGAAGTATTAATAAAGAGCTCGAAATTATGAATAATAAAATGACAACTATTGGAAAAATAATTAGGCTTCAACCTGGCTTCAAAGCAAGATTTTATATTGAATATACTTATATCGTAAAAGGAAAAAAATACAAAGGAACAGTAAGAGTGAGCAGTAACTTAAAATGTGACAATGGAATAAAATATTGCATAGGTGAAGAATTTAAAGTTAGTTATTCATCTAAAAATCCCGAAAATAGTAGAATACATTTAGGAAAATATGAAAAATATAAGTCAAAAGTGGAATTTATAAAATTTGAATAATAATTAAAAAAATACTACTGCCAACACCGTGTATAATTTACTGTTTCTTTCGGTTTTTCTTGCGAAAAACCTCGCAAACGTAAAAGTCTGTAATAGGTAATTATTTTTCGCTAAATTTACACAGCAAATCATACACATAAAACGTTACCTGTAATTAAGAAAAATGAGAAACCGAATAAAAAATTTAATAGACTGGTTATTTGATAAATCAAGCTATATAGCAAGCATCTCTTTTGTTGTATTAACAATAATAGATATATCTAGTCTTAATGAATGGACAATAAACGCATTTGGTATTCCTAAACTAGAATTAGGTAAATTTCTTTATTATACTTCTGTTGTTTTTGCACTTATTTTTGGTGTAAAAGCTATTTCTAGTCAAGTAGAAAACACACAACTAGAGTCAAAAAACAAAGAACAATCAGAAAAAATTAGAGACCTTGAAAATTCATTGTCAGAAGTTGTAAATGAAACAAATGAACTTTTTAATTCATACTTGAAATTACTAGTTAAAAACTTAAATTTTACGCATAATGAACGTATTAGTGTCTACAAAACATATAATAATGAGTTTAGACTTATTGGAAGAACATCGGTAAATCCAAATTTAGCAAAAAGAGGTCGTACATCATATCCCATTACTGATGGATTTATAGGTAAAGGTTGGGCAGAAGGAGAATTTTTCATCCAAGAACTACCTTCGCCAAAGGCTAGTAATGGAAGAACATATTACAACAAGATTAATGGAATAAATCAAATTTCAAGAAGTGTTATTGATAACTTAAATATGAAATCTAGAAATTTTTTTATTTATAGAATCAATGGGTTTGATAATTCTCCAAAAGCAGTTTTAGTATTTGAAAGTTTAGAACCTAGTGCATTTACAAAAGAACATATCATTGAAAAACTTGCGGGTGTAAAACAACCGTTGGTTATGTTTATTGAGAAAAATAATGGAGTTAAATTATTAGAAAATAACGCTCTTGACTTATGAAAAAACTAAAAAACATAATTGAATATATACTCTTAAAGTATCCTAATTCTAACGAATTATCAAAACCTAGATTAGTTAAATTAATCTATTTAATTGATTGGAAACACGCTATTGACTATAAAACTCAATATACTGACATACGTTGGTATTTTAATCATTATGGTCCTTATGTTGAAGATGTAATTAATTTAATGAAATCTGAGTCCGAGATATTTGAAGTTACAAGTTACTCAAACCCGTTTAGCGGAGGAATTACGGACAAGTTCAAATTAAGAAAAGAAGTAAACCCTATACTGAATGAAAATGTAATCGAAACAACTAAATTCATAATAGACAACACTCATCATCTGAATTGGTCAAAATTCATTTCATTAGTTTATTCTTCTTATCCAATTAAGAATAGTGAAAAATATACTTTTTTAAACCTAGAATCTTTTTCTAGTGAATTTAATGATAAAAAAAACAGGTAACAATGTGTATAATTAATGCGGGGTTTAGTGTTAAATTCAAAGTTTTGTGTATTTTTACTAAGTCCGTCAAATCATTTTGATTTGACTTTAGTACAGAAAAAAATAAAGGCAAACAAAATGCTTTGCCTCGTGCTAAATTGAAAGTCTTCTGACTTTCTATTTCCGCACTAAGTATACACGCAACGTTGTAATTTATTGTTCAGAAAAACTGAAACGCTTGAAAAAACAGCAAAATGAAATTGTACGAATGAAAGCTG
>NZ_CANMUE010000027.1 GCF_947500975.1 uncultured Polaribacter sp. | reverse complement strand
CAAACCCGAAGTTGTTTGATTTTTTTGCTTACCTTTAGCTAAACAAAACCGCAACTAAAACATAGCCTAAACCGTTGGCAGTAATTAAACTCACTCAAATCTGAATAAAATAATACGCAACCTTTTTAAATAAACATCATCTATAAATAAACTGGAATTATGAAAAATGGAATTTATAAAATATTGTTAATAGCAATATTATCTTTGACTTTTTCTTCTTGTAACAATGATGACGATAATAATGATAATCAAAGTCTGAATGGAGATTATAGCGGAACTTTTACGGTTGAATATTTAAACGGAGATACTTTCTCAAATCCTGTAACTGTAAGTTTCAACGAGGGAAATAATTACCAAAGTAGCGGAAATGACGATTACTTTCCTGCTGGAGGAAGTGGAACTTATGAAAAAAGCAATTCGACAATTGAATTTTATGATATTAATTATTGGACAGCAAATTTTGACTGGAATCTGATTTTAGGAGGCGAATACGAATACTCAATAAATGGAACTGAATTAGTTATTACAGCAAATAGAACTGAATTCGGAATATACAAATATGAACTAACGAAAGAATAATAACTACTGCCAACACCGTATATAATCCATTGCTAGTACTAGCCTACTTACGAAAATCCTCGCGGATTTTCTATTCGGTTTTTATTTGCTAAATTACGTGCTAATCCACGCAACAAACCATATACAAACACGTTGCCTACAATTATGAAAAACAGCATTCTGACAATAATATTTCTTTTATTTACTATGTCTATTTTTGGGCAAAACAGAATGTATGTAACAGCCGAAAGCGGATTAGTTGTTAGAGATAAACCATCTTTGAATTCAAATAAAATTTACCACCTTCCGAACAATACAATGACTTATGTTAAAGAAAAAACAGGAATCAATTTAGTCATTCTAGATGAAGGAAAAGAAGTAAAAGGAGAATGGATTAAAATATATGGATTTGATAATAAAGACACTAAAGGCTATGTTTTTGGAGGTTTTTTAACAACAGAAAAACCTGAAATTTGGTATTCTGGAAGACAAGCATATTATAAAACTTACGATTATGATAATCAACAAGAAGGGACATTTGAGTCAAGTAGTATATCTGAAAAATATTTGAATAGAGATTTACCAATTATTGAACCGAATATAAAAATCTTAAATCCAAAAGAATTCCCTTACTTTCTAAATCCACAAAACAGAAAAATTGTACTTTTCGAAAACCATAAACTGAATGATTTAAAACCAGTTGGAATTCTAAACAGTTTAACTCAAGTCAGAATAGATTCTACCTTTTACAAACTCAAATTTAAAGATTACACTAATTGTGTTTGGAATAGAATTAACATAAACGGAAAATATTATTATACAGATGTAGATATTCACGACTTTGCTTTATCAAAAGAATTAGTAAATCTAAATCAAAAAGTTGAAATTATTGGACAATATGATGGTTATGATGGAGCGTATCATTTAGCCTATCCAGAATATTTTTTTCTAATTTTTACAGACAATAAAAACAGAGTAATTCACAAAACAAAAGTTCTGGAATTCTATCTAAATGATGAATTTGCAATGGATGAAGATATATTGAAATTAAACTGGAATGAAAAAAATGAACATTATGAAATTACTTTAATCGGACATCAAGAAAAAATAAGAATTAACTGGAATGGAAAAAAGGCTGAAATAAAAAAACTGTAGGCAACACAGTATATAATTTATTGCTGGCTTCTTGCCTACTTACGAAAGTCCTCGCGGACTTTCTTGGTCGGTAATTATTTACTAAATTAATTGCTTGAAACACGCAACAAACCATATACAACAACGTTGTGTGTCATTTGAGAAAATCGTAAATGAAAAACATTATAGAAATAAAAGGAACTTCTCTAAATGAGGTTAAACAGGTTTTGGAGAATTGGATAAATTTATATTCTGATAATTTTTATTCAAAATTAAACTTTAAGATTTTCGAAAAAGGGATTGACAGACAAATAATAATAGCTGACAATCTTCTTGACAATGAACATTTTTTCTATTTGGTAAATTATCTCGAATATCCAGAGGGAATTGAATACAATGTGAAAATTAAAGGTTTCACTAAAGGTAAAAATATAGACAAAAGGTTAAACGATAAGGAGCTTATGGTTTACATATCAAAAAATGATGAGGAATTTGACAACGTTTATGTAGTAACTACCGAGAACAAACATTATAAAATTGATTTTGGAGGTAAAGTTGCCCAACAAACCGACAACAAATTTTATTCAACAGTTGATATAACTAATTTAAAAAATCCTTTAACTCTTTCAATAAAAGCAAATAACAAAAAGCTTAAAGAGGATAAATCAAAATTAAAGATTAGCAAACGATTTAAAATTATTTTTTATATTTCAACAATAGCGGTCTTGATTCATTTTTTTGTTCCCTATTTGACAGATAGTGTTGAAATAATTGAAAAATGGACTTTATTTACTGGAATGGGAATCGGACTTTGGTTTTTTATGGACTATGAAATGTTGAGAATAAATGACTTTTATATTAAAAGCCTTTTGGTTGCAGTTGGCTTCTTTTGTTATGGTTATTTATTCAGGTATTATTATCAGGAAAACATATCTGATTTAAATAGTGTAAGTTTTATTTATCCTTTATCGCTATTAATAGTTCAATATCCTATCAGGCAACTATATAAAGTAATTTTTAATAGAGAGCCTGAAGTGGATAAACACGGAAAATTTACTGATTTGATTTATACAATGATTTTGTTTTTCGCATTTGCATTGCTTCCGTTCATCATATTTGATTATTTAAAAAAATAAAAAACGCCACACAACAATGGCTATAATTAATACGGGTTTTGGTGTTTAATCCAAAGTTTAGTGTATTTTTATGAAGTCCGCCAAATCTTTTTGATTTGGCTTTAAAATGAAAAAATTAAAACAAAATTAAAAGTTTTGGCTAAGTGCTCAATCGAAAGGACAGTTTCTTTTAATTCCCGTACTAACCATAGCCGAGCCGTTGTGCGTCATTTGAGAAAAACCCGAAATGCTAAAGATATTTAAGAAAAATTTAAAATCTGAATACAAGGAAAGACTAATTAAAGCTTTCCCGAAAAAACTGCATTCGGACTTAAAGGAAGTTCTAAAAATCTTACCATTTGAAAATAATAAAGTGAAATTATGTGACGGAACAATTCATAAAGTTGACAATTTGATTCACGAAAATGAATTGAATTTAACATTTGAAAATGAAACTCTGACAATTCCATACAGACTTTACTTTGACGAGCCAAATCCTGAATTGGAAAAAACATTGACTGATAAACAAAAGGACATATTAAATTGTATTTATTTGCGACATCACAATGGATATTTAAGAGAAAAAAGACTGAATTTATTATCACAGAATTCGGAGAATTGGACAATTCCTTTCGTTATTCAATTAATTGGAGAATACATTTACGAATTACTACCAATTATTGACAAAAAAATAAATGAAGACACATTGGACTTTTACGCTGAATTTAGAGATGAAAACCCAAAATATTGGCAACAGACAGAAAGCAGAATGATAAGTTATTGGAATGTATATTACAGATATAAATTCCCGAAACTGAAAGAATACTTGGGATTTGAAATTATTAACCGAATAAAAAAACGAACGCACAACACCGTATAAAAATAATTGCGGTTTAGTGCTTAACCAAAGGTCGTTGCGTGTTTGTAACGTCTGATTTTCCTTCGGAAAATCCTCGCATACAAACCCACAACTATTCTTATACATAAACGTTGTACACCATTAAAAAAACGAAATCCTCTATTCAAGAACTTAACGCAACAAATCTAAATTAATAGATTTGTAATAATGATAAGAAAAAAGAATAGAAGAT
>NZ_CANMUE010000026.1 GCF_947500975.1 uncultured Polaribacter sp. | reverse complement strand
AGAAATATTTACTTACATTTACAACACACAACAAAACATAAACCGCATTAAAACGACGGTTTATCCAGAACGTTGGCGGTAATTTGAGGAAACACAAAATATGAAAGAAATAATTGACAAAATATCATCATACAATTTATTCAATTACTTATTTCCAGGAATAATTTTTGTTATTATTCTTCGAGAAATAACAAAGTATGATTTAGTACAAGAAAATAATATTTTAGGTGCCTTTTTATACTATTTTATTGGTCTAATCATAAGTAGGTTTGGTTCATTAATTATTGGGGAAATTCTTCAAAGTAAAAAATTGAAATTTATAAAATTCGCAGACTATTCAGAATTTATTTTTGCTAGTGATAAAGACAAGAAAATTGAATTATTCTCTGAAATTAATAATATGTATAGAACGTTAATTTCTCTTTTCTGTCTACTATTATTTTCAAAACTTTATCAAAAAATTTCCGATTGGCTAAATATATCTGAAAGCCTATCATATACTTTATTAATAATAAGTCTAATTATTTTGTTTGTCTTTTCGTATAGAAAACAGACAAGTTTTATAACCAAAAGAGTTGCAACCAGAAATAAAGAAAATAAATGAAACAAATAATTTTTAATGTTGGAGGAGCACTTTCATCTTATATAGAATTTGATGATAAAAAGTTACTAGTTGATATTGGAAAAAGTCAAGATTTTAACCCTATTTCTGACTTTTTAAATCCATTATTTATTAAAAGAAATAATGAAAAAAGCACATTTTCCCCAAATAAATTCAAATTAGACCAACTAGTTATAAGCCATCCTCACAATGACCATATTTCAAGTATAAAAGAATTTGATGATTTTTTTCACGCAGATTTGTTGACCTGTCCGAATGACAATGATGGAATGCCTGATGGGCATAAAATAAATTGGGAGTTATTTGAAGAAAGTAAAAATATAGATAAATTAAAAGAAATGCTAGTTGGAAGAACTCCTCCTTTAAGAACAACTAGCGACCAAAATGAATTCATCTATTATATTCCACCAGAAGAATGTGAAGATGATAAAACACTATCAAATGAAAGTTATTGTAACAACATATCAATCGTTGTATTCCTAATAGTAAACCAACATCGAGTATTTTTTCCTGCTGACATCCAAAAAGAAGGAATGAAATATTTATTAGATAATAACTTTAATTTAAGAAACAAATTAAAAGGTGGAGTTGATGTTTTGGTTGCTCCTCATCACGGATTACGTTCTTCTTTTAGCACCCAAATGTTCGGTGAAATGAAAAATGGTAAGACTAATTGTTTGAATGTGGTCTCAGAGAAAGTAAATACTTCAGACAATAGAGAAGTTGATACAAGATATAGTACATATGAATATTGTGAAGGTAAAAACAATATTGGTGGTGACGAAAACCATTATCAAGTTAAAACTTCAAGAGGACATATTTTAATTGATTATAACCCAACAAATCAACCGACTTTTGAGATTATAACTGATACTGACGAATTAATTGAAAAGTTTAATCGAATATAAAAACTACCGCCAACAATGTATATAAAAAATAGGGCATAAAGTGCTAAAACAAAGGCTTGTGCTTATTTACAAAGTCCGCCATATTTTTAATTTGTATTTTAGAAAAACGAAAAGATAAAAATAAAATGAAAAATATGGCTAAGTGTATAACCGAAAGTAAGTGCTTATCAACTGCCCTACTTTTCATATACTAACCGTTGTGGTTTATATGACTCGTCAAACGGCTGAATCGAATATTTTAAATACAAAAAGTCAAAAATAATTGCTAAATTTAAACTACTATGAAAAAAAACAAATTAATTAGCTTCTTAAAAATTGGAATTCTATTCTTTGGAATTTCTCTATTACTATGGAATTGTGAAAAAGAAAACAGTTTAAACCAATTCACGAATAATAATTCTACTAACCTAAAGATTACGTCAACTACTTTAGAACAAGTTAATTCTAATAAAGATTTAGAAACTACAATGAACTCATTTAAATCTGTTTTAGATATTTCTAAAGCGTATAGTAAGTCTTCTAAAAATGAAAATAGTAGTACAATAACTATTCTTACAGACTCTATTGTTAAAATTGAATCCGGATTCTCTACTTCTTATACTTTTAATATTTTAACACCTACAAGTGCCTCTTCTGATTTTGAAAACTTTGTTATTGAAAAAAAAAATGATACAGTTCAGTTATATATTTGGAGATATACTTATGTTGGAAACTCAGAAGATTATCCTTTTACAATTAGTCGATTAAATGTGGATAGTAAAGTACTTAATAATGCTAATATAGAATACAAAAGTAATAATTATTACTCAAAATATCAATCTATTTTCTATGATCATGCAAGTGGTTGTTGGTTTTATCAAGATGATTCATCTGGAGCAATAGGACTTCTTTCTTGTGGAGAAACTTCTGGAGGAGATGGAGGAGGTACAAGTGGAGCAAGTAATTCTGGTGGTGGCTTTACAGGAAATAATGGTGGTTATTTTGGAGGGTCAACAGACAACGACCCTTCTCCTACTGGCGGAGGTGGAGGAAGTCAAAGCAATTCTAATTCTAACTCAAATACTTCTTATTCGATACCTTTGTTTGTGCCATATGAAAAGCAAATTGCTGATTGTCTTGGCCCTCAAAATTATAACTATACTTTATGGTTAGACAATTCTAATACTGATTATAGAGATATTAAAAATGTTTCTACGCTTTTAAATAATAATGATTGTAGTTCTGAAAGTCAAGAGTTTGCTTTAAAAGCTATTAAAGCTTTAGAGGAAGGGGCAGAAGTAGATTTTGATGAACAAATTATTAATAAGCTTACAGGTAAGGCAGATTGTGTATACAATAAGTTGTTATCAAGTGGGTCTTCTAATTTTCACAATATGATTACAGATTTATTTATTGAATTTGGAGATAATAATATTGGTGGTAGAAATTTAACTTTTAAAATGTCTAGTGATTTACCAAATGATGTTGGTGGAAAGACTCAAGTTGATAGTAATGGAGATTATCGTATTTTAATAAATGAAAATTTAATGAGTACCTTGTCATCTATTGAAGTTGCAGCAATTTTAGTTCATGAAATGGCTCATGCTTTTTTAGGAAAGCATTATAACGATTCTAATTCTAGTTTCACTGAATTATACGAAAAATACATTAATGATACTGGTATACAAAATTATAGTCATGATATAATGAGAGACCAATTTATTAATCGAATGGCTACTGCTATCAGAAATTATGATAATTCAATATTTTCGAGTTTTGAAGACTATAAAGTTTTAGCATCGCAAGGAGTGTTTGAATTAACGAATGACCAAAAAGATAATTTATTTGCTGTTAAATTAATATCTAGAAATAATGACACAAATTGTAATTAAAAAATATAAATATTTAATAGGAATATTTATAATACTTTGTATTGTTTCAATAACAGTATCGAGGTGTTTAAAAAAAGAAAATCTTTATTTATTATATAACAATGAAATTGCTGACTGTCAACATATCGATAAATATGAAAAGAATAAATACCCGTTATGTCATAAAGGAATATATCTTTTTGAGAAAATCAATAATAAACCCCTCGTTTTTATAGATAATTTAAAAACATTAAAATTGACGGCTAAAAAAGATTTTTTTAAGTATTCTACTTACAGTAATATAAATATATTTTTAGTAATTAAAAAAGGGGGTATGTATGAGGTTTTACCAGTTAAAATTTTTCAAGTTTTGAGTTAAAAAAACAAATACAAACCACAACACCGTATAAAATTAATTGCTTGTAATAGCTAATTTACGAAAGTCCTCGCGGACTTTCTATCTGTGATTTATTTACTAACTTTAGTGCTTAAAACACGCAACTAACCATATACAACAACGTTGTAATTTATTGTTCAGAAAAACTGAAACGCTTGAAAAAACAGCAAAATGAAATTGTACGAATG
>NZ_CANMUE010000025.1 GCF_947500975.1 uncultured Polaribacter sp. | reverse complement strand
CAGTTTCTTTTTTGCAAGAAGCTAAAATCAAAGTCAGAATTAATATTTTGAGTAAGTTTTTCAAATTGCGTAGAACGGTTTTGTATATGGTTTGTTGCGTGGTTTAAACACCTAATTTAGCAAATAAAAACCGAATAGAAAATCCGCGAGGATTTTCGTAAGTAGGCTAGAACTAGCAATAAATTATATACGGTGTTACAACCAGTTTTTTTCTAAATATTCTTCAGTTCTTTTTCTTATTAAAATGTCAAAATGATTTTTGTATAAATCTATTAATCCATTAGAGTTTCCAAATTCAGATTGATACTTTATTAAGTCCATTGATTTAGATATTGAAAAA
Organism: uncultured Polaribacter sp.; assembly: GCF_947500975.1. Classification (GTDB taxonomy): domain Bacteria; phylum Bacteroidota; class Bacteroidia; order Flavobacteriales; family Flavobacteriaceae; genus Polaribacter. The sequence continues at coordinate 3,667 of NZ_CANMUE010000025.1, read as the reverse complement.
AATAGTCTTTCAGAATGCTCACTTTTTCTAAAGTCAAATTGTGCTACTTTTTTCAGAACTTTATTCAATTCTACTTGATTCTTTTCATTCAATTTTTTCAGTCCATTTTCTTGATGCCATAAAACGTCAAGTATTAGTTCAAGAATGTCGTCTTTCAAGTCGTTATTGGACTCAATTCCAATTTGTTTATTAATAAATTCAATCAGTAAAACATAAATTTTTTCATATTCAAATTTGTTTTCTCCTTCTTCTTGTAGTTTAAAAATTAATTCAGTCACGGTTTTTAAATCTGGATTTTTTAATAACAATTCAGACTCTAGTTTTCTCAAAAAAGAAGAATTTCTCATTTCGTATTATACTCTGGTTTTGAGTAAGTTTTTAATTGGTTGTAACGGTTAGTATAAGAATAGTAGCGGATTTTAAAACACTAACTTTTCGGTTAAGCACAAACCTTTTTTATTATTACTTACTTTGGTTTTGGCGATTAGACCGCTATTATTTTTATACATTGTTAGGCGTTGTTATTTATTTCTGTTATTACTTTATCTATCGTGTCATTTGCTATTTTCATATCTAGTCTAAAAAATTCTCTTCTAGGGTCAACTCTATATGAATCTAATATTTCATGTATTTCTTTTTCTGCTTTTTTACAATCTTTTACAGCCCATTCTCTCATTACAGCAAATTTATCAGGGACACTTGTCTTTGATAATTGTTTTGCTCTTTCTTCTGTTTTGTTGGTTGTTAAGCCTATTTTGTAAATGTCTTTTTCGAATGTTGCGTTTCTCATAACGTAAATAAAGCCTGCATTTTCTCCTTCAAATTCTTGTTGGTCGGCATTATTCGAAATAATCAAGTCATTTGTATTAGCTTGAAAATAACTTTCTGTCTTGTTAACCCAAGTTTTTCCTGTTACTTGCCTTCCTTTTTTATCTGTTCCAAATTCTTCGGGTGATAATTTTTTCCAATAACCTCCATTCTCTATTTTAAAATTTTCGTCTCTTAAAACAATTCTATCAGCTGAAAATCTATTTTCTCTATTTAGTAACCATAAAGAACGATGCCTAATTTTATATTTAGAATCTACGTTTTTAAATTTCCTTTTTTTAGTAGGACTATTAGTTAAGGCTTTTAATTGTGTTTGATGTTCTTCTTCTTCTATATCTTCTTCATAAAAATTAAAATAGTACGGCAAGTATAAAACTGCTTTAGCAAGTTCAAAAATTGAACTATACCCTTCAACACTTGAAAGCATATCTTCATAAGTCTCTTGTACATCTTTTGTTAGCCATTCTCCATTTCTCACAAAACCAGTTATATCATCAGTTAAGATTGAAAAAGAGTTACCTTCATCTTTTGCTATGTATCTTGCATCTATAGTTTCAGTTTCTAAATCGAACCTACAGGCAATTAAGACTTTCCATAAGTTTTTGTTGTCATTAAGTTGAACAGCTTCTCTTTTTCGGTCATCAGCTGGCTGTATTTCTTCTTTGCCAGGAATTCTACTTTTTGTTAATGGAACCAAATCTTTTGTTTTTTCCTCTGTATCAATTATCTCTCCTGTTAAAAAGAGCATAGTGACTTCATTGCCTCTTCTCAGAATAGACACTCCTGCAATTACAAACTCACTTCCTTCTTCAGTCTTAAAAGTAATTTCATTAATTTCAGAACCTACGTTGAAATTATATATTAAATCCTCTTCTAAATTCCCTTTTATAAAATTGATATTATACTTAAAATCTCTTGAAGTGTAGAAATCTAAAAAATCATAAAAAGATATTAGGTAATCTTCTTCTTCAAGCAATTTCCAAGAATTGATTGTTTTGTCAAGGTCAACAAAAGCTTCCATTATGTTAAACATAATAGGCATTTTTCTATGACCATAAGTCCAAGACCTATGATTGAATTCGTTTAAGAAATGTCTAATTTCAAAATCCATATTTAATCCAATACCATTTGAATCTTGAATTTCTAACGTATTGACTGCTTTTTTGAAATTGTCGCGTAATTTTTTTTTGAGAGCTGGGTTTTCTCTCATTCTTTGTTCGTGAAGAGCTTTGACTTCTTTAAATTCCTCTGTTGATTCGTCAGGAACCACATCTTTTGAGTATTCAATTCGTCTTTTAATATGCTCTTTCATTGGTTGGTTTTAATAACGCCTAACGTGTTTGTGTATGCTTTGTTGCGTTGGTTTAGCGTGAATTTAGCAAATAAAAACTGAATAGAAAATCCGCGAGGATTTTCGTAAGTTGGCTAAAATAAAGCAATAAAATATACACGGTGTTGCCAGTAGTATTTATTCGATAGTTTTTTCAATTAATTCTAATTTTCCTTTAATCAATTTCCAAGTTTCTGTATATCCATAACCTTGTGAATCTTCTCCACTAATAAAACGTTCTATCAATTTTGGAATTCCTTTTTTTATCTCATAAGTATCTTGTCCGTGTTCACAACAACCATTTCTCCAAGTTGAATTAATTTGTTTTTTTTCGTAATCAAATTCAGGCGAAGTTATTTCTCCATAATTTTTATTCTCTTCAAAGAATTCCTTCTTCGGATTATAAATCCAATATAAAAAAGGAACATTCGGTCCAGCTGGAAGAAATTCCATTAGCCTAAAATCCTTTTTTCTGTCAAAATTCATATCTTCAATTGCAAAAAGTTGGTCGTTTGGAAAAGTTTTGCTGAAATAGTTTTTGCTCGGTTTTATAGTTTGGTTTAAAATTCCATTTTTTAGAACCTTAATTTTTATTATTTCACAGTCTTTTTCTCCGCATTTTTTTGTTAGGCAAAACTCAAATTCCGCATCTGAAAACTTTATTATTTCTTGAGAATAAAGTTTAAATGAAAACAAAATTATTAATATTAGTAAATTTTTCCTCATATTACTGGCAACGTTGTTGTATAAGATTAGTTGCGTGGTTTAAACACTAAAGTTAGCAAATAAATCACGGATAGAAAGTCCGCGAGGACTTTCGTAGGTAGGCTTTAACCAAGCAATTAATTTTATACGGTGTTGTGTGTAGGCTTTTTTCATTCCGCTCAATTATTTTCAGTTTCGGCTATTAGTTTTGTTATTTTCGGTTGTAAAATCCAAATTCCGATGAATAAAAATAGAATTAAAATTAAATTCACTAAATAGTCTGAAAACTTAACTTCTCTTTTTAATTCCAACATCGAAATGGTTTTACAAGCAAAGACTATAGTTTGAAAAAAAGCAAAAAACATATAAAGAGCAATTGGAATGAGTAAAATCGTTAGAGTATTAAATTCCGCTTGAGTGTTTTCCGCTGTTTGTTCAGGTGAAAGCAAAAACGAAACAATTAATAAAAACGGAAATAAAATTATATTAATTTCGAACAGTTTAGTTTTCAAAGTCGGAAGTTTTAATGATTCCAATTTTTTCTGTCCATAAATTCCAATCGCATAAATCCAAATCAAAAATGTGATAAGAGCAATCGAATTAATAATCTCCTTTAAAGGACTTGGTGAAGTCCAAGCTCCAGTCAGAACGATTAATATAAATAATTGCCAATGTTTAAATTTTAGTATTTTTTTCATTTAATAGTTCGGATTTTTAGCTTACACACAACGTTTTATGTGTATGATTTGCTGGGTAAATTTAGCGAAAAATAACTACATTTTACAGACTTTTACGATTGCGAGG
>NZ_CANMUE010000024.1 GCF_947500975.1 uncultured Polaribacter sp. | reverse complement strand
TTTCCATCGGTTTGACTTACATAATATGTAGTCGCTGCACTTGCTGAACTTGTATCGATCGTTGGTGCTGTTATTGAGGTCGTTCCTGCTGCATCACTATACCAAGCAAGCGTACCTGTAGTTCCGCTTACCGCTGTGGTGATTGCTGCGGCTGTATCGCCTACACAATAGGTTAAGTTACTCGTTGTTGGTGTTGTTGGTAAAGCATTTACCGTAATTGTAAAAGCATCTGTACCTGTACAACCATCGGCTGTCTTATAAGTAAGTGTTCCATTATAGGTTCCTGCAGCTACTGCGGATGGAATTACATAAGTAGCCCCTGAAATGGCTGTATCTGTTGTAATATCTGTAAATCCTGCTGTATTGGCAGCTGCATCATAATCAATCGTATACAACGTTGGTGTACCTACAGTAGCAGTTACCGTTAAAGTTTCACTGATTTCTCCTACACAAACAGTAGCATCATTTACTGTAGCAACAGGTATTACACCTACTGTTAATGTACTTTCTACTGTTTCAGTACAAACTAATGCAGTGTTTTTAACTATAACCTTGTATGTTAATCCACTTAAAGCAGTGGTTGCGTTGTTTATGGTTAAAGTTTGACCTGTTACATCATCATAGGTAGCATCATCTGCTAAATCTGTAAAAACGGTAGGGGCTGCTGTTGAGTTTACTTGCCATTGATATGTAAAACCTGTTGTAACGTCTGAAGAACCAGAATAATCTGGAGTAGAACCAGAAAAAGTAGTTGTGCTATTTAGTACTGGGTTATCACTATCAGCATTTATGGTAACTGTATCGCCAACACAAGCGGTAGTTGCTCCTGGAGGGTTGTCTAATACCATTTGACTTGCTATAATTTCATTACCAGTAACACCATCATAACCACCAGTAGTGCCTGTTACGGTACCATCACTAGCAGCTGCAGGTGCAGTTCCGTCTATATAACCATCTGCATCATCATCTACTCCGCCAGACTCTAAAACATCACTACAACCATCATTGTCTGAATCATTATCTAAATAATCTGGAAAACCGTCATTATCTGTATCACAGGGTACTGCAAAATAAGGCCTGACTACTTCACTAGCATGTCCACCAGATAATGCATAAACTGTATACCCCATACTTTTTATCAATTTAGTTCTATCTAAACCAATAAAAGACATATTACCATCTGCTTGACCTGAATTAGTTTGTATACTAAAATTACCATCTGTTTCAGTTGCCTTTGTAAAATCTGTAGTAGTGTTTGTAAATGTAAAATCTAAATTACTTACTCTTGTATTGTCTTCATACACCACAAAGAAACCTCCAAATCTACTTGGGATATCCATATTATTAAATTCAAAATCTGTTCCATTTGATGATAAAATTACTGGGACTGAGAAATTAATAGCTATTTCTTTTCCAATAGCATTAATAGCATCACCATAATGCCAACCTATATTCCAATTAACAGGATTAGGGCTATTGGTTAATGTAATGTGCTGTACATTTAAACCATTAACATTATTATAACTTTTTGGACTTGAACCAATACCTACTACAGATACGTTATCAGGACATATTTCATTTACATCTAAAATACCATCATTATCATCATCTGCATCTTCTTGATTACAAATACCATCTCCATCAAAATCGTCTGATGGGGCTACACCACCAACTGTACCGGTACAAGTAGCATTAACCGTTAAAGTACTTTCTACCGTACCTTCATAACAAACTAATGCAGTATTTTTTACAACAACCCTGTATGTTAACCCATCTAAGGCAGTAGTTGCATTGCTTATGGTTAAAGTTTGACCTGTTACATTACTATAGGTAGCATCGCTTACTAAATCTGTAAAAACGGTAGGGGCTGCTATGGAGTTTACTTGCCATTGGTAGGTAAAATCTGTTGAAGAAGTTGTTGCACTTGTATAATCTGGCGTAGAACCAGAAAAGGTTGTTGTGCTGTTTAGTACAGGTATATCGCTATCTGCATTTATGGTAACTGAACCACCAGCATTAACTATACTTGCTCCTGGAGGGTTATCTAATACAACTTCACTTGCTACAAGCTCATTACCCGAAAGACCATCATAACCACCAGTACTTGCAGTTACTCTACCATTACTACCAACGGCTGGTAAGGTACCGTCTAAAATACCATCATCATCTGCATCTGTACCACCAGATTCTAAAACATCATTACAACCATCGTTGTCTGAATCTAAGTCTAGGCTATTTATAATTCCATCATTATCAAAGTCTAAGCATGGACTGGGACTAAGATAAAAACTAAAGACAGTGCTTGCATCTGTTGATGAACCTATTACCTTAAAACTAGCCGCAGGTCCATTAGAGGTCCAAATAGTTCCACCATTATTGCTGTTGTCCGATGTATTCGTGCCATCCTCTGTTACTAAGTAGGTATTACTAACCACATCATAAGAAGATATAAAACCTGGTTCTAAGGTAGAGGTCAAATCATAAGAAGCACCATCTAAAGCTATAAATCCTTCATGTAAACCATCTGCCAAAAACTCTCCATGCTTGATTTGAACTTTCACAGTATGTGCCAATGTACCTGTAAGGGTAATAGTGGAGTTTAAAGTCTGAGATACAGTAATAAACCCACCTGTTGATGATGAATTTAAATTTTCATAATTTATGATTACACTTCCTGTAGGCAAGCCAAGGTCTGTACTAGCATCATAAGAACCTGTTACTCCAGTGGCAATACCATTTGTTAACCCAAAATCAGACAACACATTATATTGCACAAAACTGTTATTGCATTCATTTTCTATTGTGTCTAATATACCGTCGTTATCATCGTCATCATCATATTGATTACATATACCGTCTCCATCAAAATCGTCTGAAGGGTTTACACCACCAACTGTACCAACACAAGTAGTATTAACCGTTAAAGTACTTTCTACTGTTTCAGTACAAGCTAATGCAGTATTTTTTACAACAACCCTGTATGTTAAACCATCTAAGGCAGTAGTTGCATTGCTTATGGTTAAAATTTGACCTGTTACATTACTATAGGTAGCATCGCTTACTAAATCTGTAAAAACAGTAGGAGCACCAGTTGAGTTTACTTGCCATTGGTATGTAAAACCTGTTGTAGAAGTTGTTGAGTTTGTGTAATCTGGTGTAGAACCAGAAAAGGTTGTTGTGCTGTTTAGTACAGGGCTATCACTATCTGTATTTATGGTAACTGTATTATTAGCATAAACAGCAGTTGCTCCCGGGGGGTTGTCTAATACAATTTGACTTGCTACAAGCTCATTACCCGAAAGACCATCATAACCACCAGTACTTGCAGTTACTCTACCATTACTACCAACGGCTGGTAAGGTACCGTCTAAAATACCATCATCATCTGCATCTGTACCACCAGATTCTAAAACATCATTACAACCATCGTTGTCTGAATCTAAATCGAAATCGTCTGCTATACCATCGTTATCTGTATCTTGACATTGAGGTTTTACATAGATACGTGCAGAAATAGTATAACCAACTGCATCTGTTGTATAAGTTTGAACCGCAGTAGTTGGGCTATCTGACTCCCAAATAAAATTTCCGCCTGAATTAGTTGATACACCAGAGCCTTCTACAACCTCTACAAAATAAGTACCATTATTGTTACCTGTTATATATCCACTATCTAGAGTGTTTGTTGTAAAAGTATACGTTGTACCGTCTAAACTTACAAGCCCATCTTGATGTCCATCATTAGTAAGAGCACTACCATGTTGAATTTCTACAAAAACAGGTACGGTACCTGTAAATGTAAAAGTAGTTGGGTCATTTGTTGCTACACTATAAACATTATTTACAGTTGTATGGTAATTGGTAGCTGTAAATATAATAGAACCCGTAGGTAAACCCCACATATGACTAATATCTGCAGTAAGATTTTGGTTTCTTGCATTTGCTACAGTTAAGCTACTACTATCTGAACTATTTGTAAATAGAACTCCATCTATAAAATCATAACATTCATTTGTATCTAAAATACCATCATTATCATCGTCATCATCATATTGATTACATATACCATCTCCATCAAAATCATCGCCTTCTCCATAACCACCAACTGTACCAACACAGGTAGTATTAACCGTTAAAGTACTTTCTACTGTACCTTCATAACAAACTAATGCGGTGTTTTTTACAACAACCCTGTATGTTAACCCATCTAAAGCAGTGGTTGCGTTGTTTATGGTTAAAATTTTACTTGTTACGTTATCATAGGTAGCATTGTCTGCTAAATCTGTAAAAACAGTAGGAGCACCAGTTGAGTTTACTTGCCACTGGTAGGTAAAACCTGTTGTAGAAGTTGTTGGGTTTGTATAATCTGGCATAGAAGAACCAGAAAAGGTTGTTGTGCTGTTTAGCACAGGGTTATCACTATCTACATTTATGGTAACTGTATTGCCAACATAAACAGCGGTTGCTCCTGGAGGGTTGTCTAATACAACTTCACTTGCTACAAGCTCATTACCCGAAAGACCATCATAACCACCAGTACCTGCAGTTACTCTACCATTACTACCAACGGCTGGTAAGGTACCGTC
>NZ_CANMUE010000023.1 GCF_947500975.1 uncultured Polaribacter sp. | reverse complement strand
TTTTCACAAAAGTTTAAATTCAGAATTTGAGTGATTTTTCAGCTTTCATTCGTACAATTTTACAATTTCATTTTGCTATTTTTTCAAGCGTTTCAGTTTTTCTGAACAATAAATTACAACGTGTTTATATATGGTTTGTTGCGTGGTTTAAGCAACTAATTTAGTAAATAATTACAGACTAAGAAAATCCGCGAGGATTTTCGTAAGTAAGCAAAAAGCCAGCAATAAATTATATATGGTGTTGCCAGTAGTTTTTATTCCTTTTTGATATTTATTCAGCTTTTAAATCAATTCTGAAGTTACATTCTCAACTTTTCCAAACTTGTCAAATACAATAACTAATTCATAATGGTCTAAAACTCCAATATTATCAGGTTCAGGTACAAGATAACAAATTGTGTTCGGACTTGTTTTGTATCCACATTCTCCATCATTTTCGCCCAGAATTTTAAGCACTTCTGTTTTATTTTTTCCGATTAGCACGTTTTCTTTCAAGTCATTAATCATTCTGTATCTTGAGTTGGTATTTTCAATCCAATCTTTTGAATTAAAATCTTTCGACCTCAATATTGGATTTATTATTCCGTAACAGATTCCAATAAACAATGCTGTCCATATAATTGGCATTAAAAGTGTTGCCAAAAAAGAGTAAATTTTTAAGTTCTTAATTCCAGATTTTCTTTTCAAAAATTTTCTATACAAAAAGAATGAAGGTATTAAGAAAAGGATTTCAATTACTATAAAAATAAAAATCAGTTCAATCATTTCTCAATTTTGGTTATATTACTGGCAACGTTTTATGTGTATAATTTGCTGCGTAAATTTAGCGAAAAATAACTACATTTTACAGACTTTTACGATTGCGAGGTTTTTCGCAAGAAAAACCGAAACAAGCAGTAAATTATACACGGTGTTGTAATTTTGTTGTGAAACATTTGAGTAAACACGTTTAGCTTCCGTTTTCAATTTTTCAGCGTTTGAGTAAATTCAGACATTTTAACTTTAAAACACTAAAAAAATATCGCGAGAAAATTCCGCATTTTTGGTTTTCAGTTTGAGTAAATTCAAACATTTAGATTCCGCAAAGATTTTGAATTCCATTTTTTTTAATTCGCGAGAGAGTGTTCCACAAAAGTTTAAATTCAGAATTTGAGTGATTTTTCAGCTTTCATTCGTGCAATTTTACAATTTCATTTTGCTGTTTTTTCAAGCGTTTCAGTTTTTCTGAACAATAAATTACAACGTTTTTGTATATGGTTTGTTGCGTGTTTCAAGCAACTAATTTAGTAAATAATTACCGACCAAGAAAGTCCGCGAGGACTTTCGTAAGTAAGCGAGAAGCGAGCAATAAATTATATACGGTGTTGCCCACAGTATTTTTTAATTCGTAAGGGTTAATTCAATTGCTGTTAACATATATTTTCCTTCATATTCTTTACTTGTTCCTGTAGTTTTTGAGGTTTTCTTCCATTTTCCTTGATTAAAAATCCAACTATTTTCAGATGTTTCAGCAGGAATAGTTCCAATTGCAGGCTCATAAGATATTCCTTCTAATTTTTTTCTTGAACCTTGCATAGTGTATTTATATTCGTATTTATTTTCTTCTATTATAAGCCATTCAATTGCAATAAAAAAACCTTTTTCAGGAAATTCAATATTTAATTTTGAAATATCAATTTCAGTTATTTTCTTTCCTTTTTTTGCAATTCCAATTATGTTTTTGTCATATATATAATTTTTTGGTTCTCCATTTTCATTTAGTGCATAAAGGCGAATATTAAATTTTGAATTTTTAACATCACTTTTTGTTAAAAGTCTTATTTTTTTCAATAATGGGGTTTTATCATATTTTTCTTTATAATTAAAAAATCGAGCAATTATCCAAGGCTTTATTCCGTTTTTATAATAATGATTGATTTTAGTTTTTTTAAATTTTCCGACTATTAATTCTTGAGTTAATTTTTTAGAATTTATAATTATTTCATCCAATTCAGTCGTTATTGGTCTTAATTCAAGAATATTTTTAATTGAATCTGACGAGATTTTTTTTGTCTCAAATCCTATTGCTGAAAATAGAATATTTTTTGTGTTATGTACTTCTAATTCAAATTCTCCTTTTTCATTTGATGTTGTTCCAATGTTATCGTTTTCTATCCAAATATTTACATAAGGTATTTTTTCTTTCGTTTTACTGTCAATTATTACTGATTTTAATTGACTAAAACAAAGGTTAGATACTAGTAGAATTATGATGGCAAGCAGTTTTTTCATATTGTGGGCAACGTTGTTGTATATAGTTTGTTGCGTGTTTCAAGCAACTAATTTAGTAAATAATTACTGACCAAGAAAGTCCGCGAGGACTTTCGCAAGTAGGCAAAAAGCCAGCAATAAATTATATACGGTGTTGGCAACTGGGCTTATTCACCTTTTAATTGTTTTTTTAAATCCGATTTAATTAACAAAATCAGTTCATCGTATCTTTCTTTTACTCTCTGGTTTCCAGAAATCATTTGTTGTTCAATTATGTGGTCGTCTATATTTGTTCCTTTTCGATAATTAATTAGCATTTTCTTCCCTATTTGAAATTCACTAAAGTGCTTTATGATTTTAATCAATTCGGAATAATGACTGTCCTCGATAAAAAGAGATGCCTTTTCAATTTCTATTTTAGTTTCCCTCAGTTGTTTTGAAAAATCAGATAAATTTTTTGAACTTGCTTTTTCCCAAAGGTTGTCAGCAGATATTTTAAGGTTTTGCAAACTCGACCATAAAATAGAGTATAATTCGAATTGTTTGTCTGAATATCTTAAAGTTGTTATTTTTAAAATATCAAGTTTGGTTTGGTAGTCATTTATTTGGTTTTGAAAGCCTGCAATTAACTTTTGTTCATACCTTTTTGCAAAAAGATCTCCAAAATATTTTGATATTCCAAGAATTATTGCGCCTGCTCCACCAACGGATGCTAAACCTGCAAATACTAATTTTAAAGTTTCTTCCCAACTCATATAATTCAATTACGTTAATTAGATATTCTCAAGACCACCTATCCAAAAATCCGTGTTCTTTCGCTTTATAGATTCCCAAAGCATAACCGAACCTCATAGATGATGCGAAACCTAAAGTAATTATGAAAGTAAGCGTAGCTTGATAGTCGATTAAATTGAAATTTAGACAAATCGTAAAGTTTTCAGAGTAATACTGGGTAAAAAAACTTAACCAAACTAAAATAACGAGTAATGCTAAAAGCTCATTAATTTTCGATACAGAATAAAATCGATTTCCTTTATAATGAATTGTTTTATAAAGTGGTCCAGAAATAAAATTTTCTAAAAAATCAATATGGGCTTCCCAATTTTCTTGCCAGCTTTTACTTCCTTTCATTACTAAATACCAAGCTATTGAAAATAATAATCCAAGAGAGATTAGGTATAAATCTAAACGCAAGTCAATAGCCTTTTCACTATTGTCTGAAGTCAAAAGTGTTATTAATCCTCCGAAAATAAGTACGATAAATCCCCAAAAATAAGCAGCTCTTGTCCAAAATTTATTTATTTCAAAATCTCTATTCTCCCAAGCTTTTTGGTAAGCTTTTCCGAGTATTTCTTTATCAATAACTTTGTATTCTCCTGTTTCATCTTTAACAACACCAAAACTTTTGAAATAGACATCATTGTCTAAAACTTTATACGTAACTCTTTTTCGAAATATTTGCGAAATAAGTTTTTTAAGTTTAGATTTTATATCCAATTTCAATAGTGATTTTAATTTGTTGTTAGTTTTTCCTGCCTTGTTGCCAACGTTTTGGTGTATTAAAAGTTGCGATTTTGTGGGCGAGGATTTTCCGAAGGAAAATTTGAAGCAAACAAAAAAGCAATTACTTTTAGTTAAGCACTAATTTAGCAATTTTTTATACACGGTGTTGCAAGTAGTAGTTTTTTCAGTTTATAATTCCTGTTTTCTGACATTTTTCCAACGATAGTATTTACCAATATGATTTTGGAATAATTCGTATTTCGATTTGTTCATTTGGAACAGCTTTGTTAAATATATTAAAAGGGAAGAAAATAGCTACATTTGAACGTTTTATTATTAAATTTCTTGAATTTTTAAACTCTAATGAATATTTTCCTTTTTCTATTATTTTAAATTCATAACATCTCTTTTCCCTTTTTCCGCCTTCAAAACTCTGAAGAGGGAATTTTGTTTTTTTTATCGGAATTTCTCTTTTGGTAGAAGTTTTCGTTATTTTTATTTTAAAATTACTTTTTTTGATTAAAAAGCCACCAATAACATTTATGTGATATTTTCCTGAATCTAATGATAATTCTTGTGTTTTAGAATGAATGTTTATTATTGGTTTTTCTTTCATTTTTTTTTTGAGTTTTATTAATTTCATAACTTTTTCAATTCCGAACGTTGCCCAATTTCACAATATTGGAAATTCCGCAATTTGATGAAATTTTTTATTCACGAGTGAGTGTTCCATTTTTTTCAATTTTCTCCTTCTTTAAAAACACAAAAATTAAAGAATTTCGAACCGAAATTTTATTCTGCTTGAGTTTTTTCCGCTATTACTTGCAACGTTCTGGATAAACCGTCGTTTTAATGCGGTTTATGTTTTGTTGTGTGTTGTAAATGTAAGTAAATATTTCTTA
>NZ_CANMUE010000022.1 GCF_947500975.1 uncultured Polaribacter sp. | reverse complement strand
AATCTTCTATTCTTTTTTCTTATCATTATTACAAATCTATTAATTTAGATTTGTTGCGTTAAGTTCTTGAATAGAGGGATTATTGATTTTAATTGTAGCTAACGGTCTAGTATAAGAATAGTAGCGAATTAAAATGCACTAACTTTTCGGTTAAACATAGACCTTTTACTATATTTACTTACTTTTGATTTAGCTCTAAAATCGCTATTATTTTTATACATTGTTGGCAACTGGCTTTTATGTTTTAATATTCACCATTTAAAAATTCAAGATAAGTAAAATCAGATATTGATGTATTTAATCTTTCTGTAAGGTATGGTCTTTTCGTATTGTTATTTAAGTCAAACTCAATATAGTTTGATAATAACCAATCTTGTTTTTCTTTTGAGAAAATAAACGTTAATATATACTCAGTTACAGAGTCTCCTTTTAAATTTAATGTAATTTTACTTTTTTCTAAAGTTAATTTTCTTAATGGATTTCCCATTTCGTAATACTCTTTAATCTTGTTTAATTTTGGGTCTTTTAATTTAACAGAAGAATCATAGTCATTAAACCAAATAGGATAGATATTGTTTAATGTCTTGAATTTGGTATATATACTATCATTAACTTTTTTATAAACAGAAAGCTTTCGTACATCACCATTCTTTCTTTCTTTCTTCCCTATCTTAATAGCAATATCTTGCAGTCCATCACTATTAAAATCAAATTCATTAAACAAACTGTATATCATTTCTCCTTTTTGTACACAAATGGTTTCGGGTAATTCATTTTCAATCCATTTTGCCCACGAATTTCGATTGCAGTTGCTTTCATTTTTTTTTTGTTGCGCATTGCAAGAATAACAAGACATTATAATTAGCACTAAAATTAGTTTTTTCATTTTTTATCACATTTATATAGTTTAATATTTGAAGTTAATCTTTCATAATTTTCTTTTCTTTCCTTTTTATGTAATTTTTTAGCATTGACTGTTCCAGTTACTTGGTAAGATGTTTTACTATCTAAAATCGAGATAGGTTTAAAATTATTCAAAAACCAAGATGTTGCAGAGTAAATAATAGATTCTGTATCTGTTTCTAATTTATGAGGATTTGTCTCCCAATCAAAAGTAGTGTTGTAAGTAGAATTTGCTTTAGTTGCAGCATCTCTATAGTTTTTTCTCCCAGTTAATTGTATAATACCTCTCCCTCTATACTTCCACCCATCACCGTCTTTGTTGTTACCATTTTTATTTTTATATACAAGGTTGAATAAATTCTTACCATTTACATCGCTATTAATTCTCTTCAAATTATAAATAGCCGTAGAATCCTTGCTCTTAGAAAATGATTTAGGAAAAGAGATTGACAAACCTTTTCTTGTTTTTGTTATTTTGTTTGAGGACGGCTTGTATTTAGTAGATGTTGTGTCTGCGGGTTTTTTAACATATCTGTATGGACATCTGTTTGTGCTGATATAATTAATATGCTTGTTTTCATCCCAAAAAGATTGAGAATATAAAACGTCCTTTGTATTATTTTCTGTTTGACCTCCAAAAGTATCAAAGATATTAAGTAATCGATACCAATAGCCTTCTTTAAAGGCTGTAAAGTTATTACACTCCAATATAATTTGAGAGAAAAAATGGGCATGCTGTTTACAAGTTGTAAAACCTCCTTCTTTTAAAGCTTTTGTGAAAATTGTAGCAGTATTCACTGTAAGTTTTTCACTTTCGGAATCTTTAAATATTTCTTTTAACTTATTTAAATCTATTGTCAAATCTCTATCACAAACTGAACAACAATTACCAGTTGTACATTTTTTACGCATAGTAAACTTATGCTTATAAATAGAATCATTTACTTTTAGTTGGGCTGAATATTCTCCTGATGGGATAGAATCAAAATCAACATTCCAATTTTCATTATATTTTATACTTTTCCAATTATTTTTACTAGGATATATCTTGTCCTTTGATTCATCATCAGAAACTATTTTTAATTGTATGTCAACAGTTTTTGTTGCAGTTGAATCTGTTCTTTGAAATAGAAACTTTAGCTTATTGCAATCTTTGGTAATGTTTGTTCTTTTATCCAATTTAATAATACTATCGCAATAATATATTTTAAATTCATTAGAAGTATTGCTTATGTTAGTCTCTGAATTATTTGTATCATTAAAATTAGAAACATAATACTTTTTAATATCTTCATCACTAATTCCTTCTTGTTCAATTTTTTCTCGTAAGTTTTTTAAATCACTTTTAACCTTATCTTTATCATCAATATAATTTTGAAGAGCCAATTCTTGTTGGGCAGTTAAACCATTATTAGGGTCGTTTATTATATCTTGCCATTGGTCAATTAAAATGTCTGCATTAATACCATCTTTAATAGAATCAATTATATCATCTATTAAGCCACCTAAAGAATCTATTAAATCGTCAATAAACTCATCAATACTTTCTACATTTTCCCAATTAGGGTCATAAGTAGTTTTTACAACACCTTCAATCAATTGATAATTTGTATTTATAGTAATTCCTTCAAAAGCAACAGCGATTTTGGTATCTGCTAAATAAGGAACAACGATAAACCCTTTTCCTGTGAATTTCCCACCATTATTTTGTACTTCTTTAACTGTAACAGGAAAATCGCCTGCGATAAAAGTTTCATTTACTCCAATATTTTGAATAGGGTCTTGGTTTGCAATTTGAATATCAGGCAAAACACCACAATTATAATTTACAGTTTCCTCATCGGTAGGCATTGTAAATTCATTCGTATTAGTATAAGAGTAGTATTGTTTAAACTCTGTTAAAGAAGTACACGTTCCGCCAATTCTAAATTCATAGGTTTGTCCTGCTTCTAAATTAGATATTTGGGCTTGTTCGTTATAAGTATAAACTTCAAACCATTCAAAGTTTTCTTTTTTTGAGGTGTATTCTTTTTCTTTTTGTCCTTTTTTGGCTCTTTTTTTGTTTTTCTTTTCTCGTTTTTCTTTTTGTTTCTCAGTTTCTTTAGAATAACTTACTTTTCTATATTGTACGTGGTATTTATTATGCTCAATATTTCCTTGCCAATTTATTTTAACGGTACTTTTACTAATAGCTTCTGATAATGGAAATTTAGGAGCATCACAATTTTGGGTTGTTCTAAAGTTATATATTTCGCTATATCCATTATTTCTAAATACAGAATTTTCGCTTATTCCATTTGTAGATATTGCACGAACTCTCCAAGCATAAGTTTTGTCGGGCAATAAAGCAGGTTTTGTATTGTTATATAAAAAAATAGTGGCTCTTGTCGTTTCTGAATATAAAGGTGGACTAGCTAAAAACCCCGCTTGTGGGTCTATTTGGTTGTCCCAAATTTCTCTAATCTCATATTCATACGTTACATTGGTGGCGTTTAAATGTCTTGGAGTCCATTGAAAAATAATATTTACAGGGTCTTTTAATACGATTTGTTCTCCTCTTTGTGGTACATTTAAAAATGGAGGGTCGTTTACAATTAAGAATACAGGAAAGCAACCTGTATTTGATATAAGTTGATTGGTAAAAAAGTCGTAAACTTCAAAACAAAAATTATATTGTCCGTCAGGTAAAGGTCTGTTATATTGTATAGGATTAATGCCTACTAAATTATTAAGCTGAAAATATGAGCTTAAATCTAAATTAGTGAGTTCTTGATTTGTTCCGCCATTCAAAAAAATAGGGGAAGTACCATTTACAAATTGTTGAGATTGAATATTTAATCCTTGTCCTTTAATTATTAGTTTTAGTCGGACTTGTCGGTTAAATTCATTTACATCTCTCAGCAGTATGTTAACACGTAATTTCACATCTGTAGTAGTGGCGTAACTTGAAAGTTTTAAGTTGTAAGGAGGTGTTAAAACAGGAGTTACTTGCACAGGATATAATTGTGCATTTGCAAAAAGACTAAAACTTAATAAAATCAGCGTTAGAAACTGTTTTGTTTTTCTATTCATTCGTTTTTTTGTCATTATGTTTCTTTCTTTCACGGATGTTTTTTTAGCTTGTTGCCAACGGGCTTGTGTATGAAACGTAGCGTGTAAAAAGACACTAACTTTTCGGATTAACACAGAGCCGAATTTTTATATTTTGTTTTTAATTTTCTCTTTTTAAAAAGCCAAATTAAAAATTTGGCGGACTGTCTAAATATATACAGACCTTTTGGTTAAGTACTTGCTAGCTATGTTTTATACACCGTGTTACCTGCTGGCTTTTCTATCAGAGTGTTAAATGATTCAATTAGTTTTCGTAATTCATTCTCGGTACTTTGATTAACGATTTCACCATTTTTGTCAATTTTCCCTTTTACGCCTTGAATCAAAAGTGTTGTCTCGTCCGTGAAATTTGTCTGAATAGTTTCCATAATCAATTTCAGTTCTTCGTGTCCTTTTTTTCCGTTTGCAGAAGCAGTAATAATTCCAATTGGCTTATCTGAAAAGACCGTTGTCGACACACACCATTCAACTATATTTTTTAAGCCACTCGGAATACTGAAAACATATTCAGGTGTACAAATTATAATTCCATCTGCGTTTTCAATTTTATTACGAAAGTCAACAACCTGCTTAGGTACATTTTTGTCGGTCAGTTCCGTTTTAAAATGCGGTAGTCCGGTCAAATCATCTATAATCTCCAAATTGAAATCAGACTTATTCGACTCTGCTATCCACTTGAGAATTGACAGATTTGCAGAATTCGGACTGGCACTTCCGCAAATTCCAATTATATTTTTCTTTTCTATCATTCAATTCCTATTCGAGTTGTTTTTTCAGCTTGCAGGTAACGTTTTGGTGTATAAAAAGTTGCGATTTTTTGCCATCGTTATTTTCCGAAGGAAAATATAAGATTGCCAAAAAAG
>NZ_CANMUE010000020.1 GCF_947500975.1 uncultured Polaribacter sp. | reverse complement strand
CCTGTAATTGGTTTTGCTGTTAATGTTGGAGATATTCATGATAGTGGTACAACAACATTAAATATAACTTATGAAAATAATTTAGTTTGGTCTGTAAGTGGAGGTGTTGGTAATGGAAAAGGGAATCTTACAGAAACGCTTTCTGGATCTACGGTAGCAGTAGGTAATTCAAGATATATTTTTGTAGGTTATTATGATCCAAATCATCCAATAACAAACGCTACAATAACACATATAGGTACAGGTGGAGACAATTTTGTACTTGATGATGTTTCTTATATTTTTTCAGAAGCGTCAGAATGTATAGACACAGATGATGATGGTACACCAGATTATTTAGACACTGATAGTGATGGCGATGGATGTTCTGATGCAAATGAGAACTACGGAAGTTCAACTGCAGATAGTAATGGAGATGGAACTTACGGAGGATTACTTACAAGTGCTGATGTAGATTCTGAAGGAAAAGTAACAGCAGCTGACTATAGTACAACAAATTTGTTAAATGTAACTACTATAGGACCAGATACAGATAGCGATGGAATTTCCGATGCCTGTGATGACAAGTTTAATGATATTGACGGAGATGGAGTTGCGGATGCAGATGATTTAGACAATGACAACGATGGTATTTTAGATACCGATGAAGAAAACTGTTTGTCTAATAATAGTCGATTAGATTTTGATATTACAGCAGATGTATCAGATCCAGATGGACAAACTTATCAAACCGCTCAAGGCATAGATGTAACAATAAATTATACAGAAAATGATGCAGGAACATTAACTAAAGGTTTAACAACATCCGATCGAGTAACGTTTAATAATAATTATAACAATTTAACTACAGTTAATGAAGTAAGTCTTTCTTTTAATGTAGACTTAACTATGGGCGCTTATTTAGAATTAACAGATTTAGATCAATCTGGAGATTTAAATTATAGTGAACAGTTTGAGGTTTTGTATTACAAAGACGGAGTTGAGGTAGCTTATGCACCGGTTTATGGGGCTAATATTTCAAGAAATGGAACAGTATTTACCGCTACACAAGGCGGAGGTACAGATGATGATCCAGCAAATACATTACGAATAGATGTAACTTCAGCTATAGATCAAATAGTTATCAAGTCAAGTGCGGTATCAAATGGAACAGGAACCGATCCAGATACCTTAGGAGCCAATATTAGAGTATATAGTTGTTATTTAGATACAGACGGAGATGGTATAGAAAATAAGTTTGATACAGATTCTGATGGAGATGGATGTCCAGATGCCTTAGAAGGTGATGGGGGTTTTACTTATTCTAATATAGCATCAACAGGAGCAATAACTACAGGTACAGCAGTAGATACAAATGGAGTACCTACGGCAGCAAGTGGCGGTCAAACCGATATAAGTGCTACAGATGTTAATGTACGGTCAGACGAATGTGATTCATGTAATGCTGCAAGTACATTATTTAGTGACAATGATGCTGATGGTGTAGGAGATGATTGTGATTTAGACAATGATAATGATGGTATTCTAGATGCAGATGAATGTGATAGTCCATATAATGCAGCAACATTAACTACTTCCACTAGTAGTTGGCCTGGGTCAACCACATCTACTTATACTTCTGTGATAACAACAGATGGTGTTAGTAATTTAAGTCCTTATGCTGGTACTAATGATGATGATAATGGTAATACATTTAATATTGGATCTCCAGAAGCAGGTTCTGGGCAATTAGTTTACGGAAATGTTACTATAGAAATTACATTTAATATACCTGTACCTTTAGAAGAAATAGCAATTTCTGTACTAGGTATTGATCCAGATTTGAGTCCTTTAACAAATATAAAAATTAATGTTAATGGAGCAGTTCCTAATGGTCTTTTTGCAACTTCAAATTTTGGGGTACTGCCTTTAGGTGCAGGGGATAGTTCAGCAAATTATAACAGTATAACAGGTGTGGCAACTGCTAATGGTTCAACTGATCCAGAACATATTACACTTAGAGGTATTGGTACTACAGAAGTTAGTTCTATAACTATAGTAGCTACTAATATTGTAAGTAATGATTTTTTAATTTATCATTTATTTAGTAGAGTAATTTGTGATACCGATAATGATGGTATCCCAAATAACTTAGATTTAGACAGTGATGGTGATGGATGTCCAGATGCTTTCGAGGCAGGAGTAAGTCCAACTACAAACTTAGGTAGTGGAGATGTGGTAAATGGAGATGGAACTGTAAATACTACTACAGCTACAGATGATGCCCAGTTTACATTTACCGCTGCAGAAGATACAAATGAAGATGGTTTGATTGATAGTGTAGATACAGCAAATAGTAGTCCGTTAGATGGTGTAACTGGTTACACTTCTACCTATACAGTAAACGCCTTAGACGATGACGTTTTATTATGTGAAATAGATGTTAGCTTAACAAAAACTGTAGATAAAACAGTACCAAAGTTAGGCGGTCAAATTATTTTTACAGTTGAAGTAACAAATAATACAGTAAGAAGTGTAACAGGTGTACAAGTAAAAGATTTATTGCCATCTAGTTTAACCTATGTAGAAGCAAGCTCTGATATACCAGCGAATACAGCTTATGATGCCACAACTGGGATTTGGGATTTAAGTAGTTTAACAATAGCATCAGGTGGTACGGTAGCATTAAAAATAGCAGCAACAGTAAATACAGTTGGTTCTATTATAACCAACAAAGCAGAAATTTATAGCTTACCTTTAAAAGACAAAGATTCAACACCTAATAATGATAATTAGATAATAATTACTATAAAAAATGATAATTATATAAAAAATGACAATTAAATAACATATAAATTATATTTTTCTTTTTTTTATTAAAATAAATAGTATATATTTACTTTGGAGTAAAAAATGTTTATATATTTGTATTAAATCCTAAATATTTATTTTTAGGTTGATTTATATCTATTTTTATTCCCCATAATAAAAGCATTTAGTAGATTTATATTAAATAACTCAATGTTTGTTTCTAATAATGAAACAACTATAAAAAAATTGATTTTTCCATTTTTTATATAAAGATGCGTCATAAGTATGTATGTAAGGTGTTTTAATACTTTATAAAATCTTAATATAAAAAACTTGTTAATGTTTAATTTATTTAATAACCGTATTAAGGTTTTTTATATATAATTTATTTTGAATTATTATAAGATAAATAAGTATTTAAAGAAAAATATAAAATGAGTTTGTAAGTCAACTATTTAAAACGAATAATAAACGATTAATAATATAACATTATCGAAAAAAAATAATCAAATAATCAATTTAATTTAAGTTTATATCTTATTTATCTTAATCGCCCCAACGCTTATGAAATTAATATTACTTATACTCAATAGTATATATGTACGAAAAATAAATTATAAAAATGTAATTAATAGTTTAGTTCTATTTTTTGCAATTTTTTGCATTCCCCCCCAAGAAACTATTTCACAAGAATTTAGCGGAATAACTGCAGAATTCTCATATAAAGCTAACAAGGCTTTAGAAGAAACTTCTTATGCAGGTATTTTTTACATTTTAGAATATGAAAACTCTAATAAAGCACCACTAATTTTATTTAATAATAAAATATTAAATTCAAAAAATAATAGTGAGCTTAATATTATAAATATAATAAATGTATAAAAATATCCATTCAAATCCAGTATTATTATACAATAGTTTAATTGGTATTGCAAACACAAAGCCTATGTTTTGTTTTTGTGATTATACAGATTATACAAATCAAACAAAACAAATCAAAAAACTTTTCAATTTAGATTTAAATAAAAACAATTTTATATATCAAATTGAAAATTATACAAATCTTATATTTAAAGATTTATCAACTAACAGAGATCAGAAAAAAAACAAATAGGATGAGAAAAATGTACACACTTTTCAACTTAAAAATTAATTTTAATAAAAATACGTTAAAACTATTTTTATTTTTTGCTTTTATTTTAAATGCCTCTTCTTTTACTTATGCTCAAGGAGTAACTATTGTTGTAAATACAACAACTGCTTCGGATACAGGTGCTGAAGAAGCAGGTAACACTATTGATTATAGTGTAGCTGTAAAAAATACTGGAGGTATACCGTTAACAAATATTAATGTTGCAAGTTCTTTAACATTATCACCTGCTTTAACTCTTGAGAGTGGAGATGACGATAATGACAATATTTTAGATGCTGATGAATCTTGGGTGTACACTGGTTCTTATATTATGACAGCGGCTGATGTTACTGCAACAAAAGTTGATAATACCTTTAGTGTAACAAGTACAGAAATTACAATAGCAGAAACATTTACACATTCTGAAAATGTTCATGAAGATGATATTTCTTTTGCATCCGTTTTTGTAATTAATGATATAATAGCTACTAATGATGATTTTTCTTCGGTAGAAGTAGATGGTGTTACAGGTGGTACAGCCGGTAATGTTTTTTCAAATGATACAGTAAACGCAATAACTGCAACAGCAACAACAGTATCACCTTCTATAGTTTCAGATGGAGGTTTAACTGGAGTTAATATAGCTACAGATGGTAGTGTTAATGTTCCGTCAGGAACTAGTTCAGGTACTTATACTGTTTCTTATAAAATTTGTGATGCAGTAAATGTTAATAATTGTGAGGTAGCAGAAATAACAATTGAGGTTGCTAACGTTGCACCAGTTGCCGTAAATGATGGGCCAAATTCAACACTTGAAGATACACCTATAACTATTCTTTCGATAGGGGCAAATGATACAGATGCAGAGGATACAACACCAGATGCATCAACAATTATTTTAATAGATCCAGATAATGCTTCTAATACTGGTTCTACAGGTACACCATTAATTGTTCCTAATGTTGGTACTTATACAATAGATGCAAATGGAGATTTAAATTTTGTACCAGTAGATGATTTTAATGGACCTGCAAATGTTAATTATACAATTAAAGATTCAGAAGGATTAGTTTCTTCAAATGTTGGTGTGGTTTCAATTACGGTAATATCAGTAAATGATGGGCCAGTTGCAGATGATGAGAGTGTATCTACAAATGAAGACACACCAATCACTGTAGATGTTTTAGATGGAGATACAGA
>NZ_CANMUE010000019.1 GCF_947500975.1 uncultured Polaribacter sp. | reverse complement strand
AATCTTCTATTCTTTTTTCTTATCATTATTACAAATCTATTAATTTAGATTTGTTGCGTTAAGTTCTTGAATAGAGGCAGAAGGATCAATTATTGCACACAACGGTCTTGTGTATGAAACGTAGCGTGTAAATAAACGTTAACTTTTCAGATTTAGCACGAGCCGAATTTTTTATTTTTATGTTTTATTTTCTTTTATAAATATAACCAAATTAAAAATTTGGCGTACTTTGTAAATATACATAAACCTCTCGGAAAGCGTATAATAGCTATGTTTTATACACGTTGTTGTGCATAGTGCTTTTTACGTTTAGCTTGGTTTTCCGATGTTTGTTATTTAGTTCGGATTTAGCGTTGGCAAGACATACTCTTTTGCAATTTTTGGTGTAGCTTTGGATTGAGCGAATTGCAAATGTGTATGGCTATTAGCGTTGGCTTTTGTATCATACTTTTTTTGAGTAATCCAATGTTTTTATATAATTCTCCATAAATTTAAAATCAGGTGTATTATCTTTCTTCGCAGGTAAATAGATTTCGGATGAACTCATTCTTTCTAAATGCCATTTACGACCATAATTAAAACGATATTTTTCAAGTTTAATTAAAGAAGCTATAAAAAGTCCGATATATTGATTCATATCAAATTTGGCATATAATACATTTACATCATCAGAAGCCCAAAATGGGTCAGGTTGATAAAATGATTCTGCAACTGAACCATTGTAATTGACAGTAATTGTATTTCCTTCGTGAATTGGTTTTTGTCCTATGAATTGTCTGTAACCATTGTCTTTGTCAATTGCTCCAATAAACGGAACTTCACCACTTATCATATTGGCTTTTGTTAATCGTTTTCCTTTTTTTAACTCGAAAAGCTCATCAAGTCTAAAAGGCTTCCAATCAGATGTTTTTATTTTTGGTGTTTTTTTCGATAAAAAGGGCTCATTCGCATTGTCAAATTCCTTTATATCTGTATTATTTATCCAATCTGGTATTTCTGATAATGCAGGAATTAATAAGTCTCTTAATGTTCTATTTGCTTGTCTGCCATAATTATATCTGTATTTATTTGCTGAAATACAAGAACAGTAATATAATTTTTCCTCAATTGTTAATTCAGTTTTTGGTGTTAAGCAATAAATATGATAACCAGAATAAAAAGGTTTTGATTGGACAAAAGTCTCAAGAACTGAACCTCCAAGAGAAACTGTAATAGTTCCAATAGGACTTGGTTCAATACCTTTTATTTTCTCGACTTTTGCAGACACACCATTATTTTTTGCAGTTCGAGAGACAAAATTAATTCCGTTATCTTTTTTAGTCAGTTTATTTAGTTCTAAACTGTTACCATATTCTACGTTAAATATGTCTGAAACTTTAACTAATTTCATTATTTATTGTTGTTAAGTTTAAACAACATATATTTCTTAACTGTCTCTTGAAACATACTTTCATTAACTAAAGAATAATCCGTTTTCATATAAGCTTCAGCACACCATTCGTCTTCTGCTGATACTCTCTGTTTTATGCATTCACCTGCAATATCTTCTCGATTTCTGTATGTTTCAACCCAATGGTCTCTAATAGTTGTCCAATTATTGTCTTGGTCAATTCTTCCTTTGTGTTTTGATTTAATGAAGCCGTCTTCTTTCCAATATCCAAACCAAGTTTTATAATCACTTACTTCGTGAGGAATATGAGCCTTAAAAACCATAATACAGGGCACAGTTCCAACAGGATAAAACAATTCAGTTGGCATAGACATAACAGCATCAAGTGTATGATATTTTAGTAATTCTTCCCTTTTTGGATGTGGTGAAATTGCACAAGACATTGGAACAATAGCAATACCAATACCATTTTTATCCAAACAGTCTAACATATGTTTTACAAAAACAAGCTCGTGTAAATCTTCATCACTTTGTGAGTAAGGCGGATTTATCATTCCGATGTTACATTTTTGCTTCTTTACTTCTTTAGTTATTGCCTCATCAAAACAACTTCCTTGATGTAAATTCGCTTTTCCATCTCCACGTAAAATCATATTACTTGCAGATAGTGCATACATTTGTGGCTGGTTTTCTATTCCGATTAAACCTTCCTTTTTTATCCTGTCTTTTTCAGCTTTTGTTTCAGCTTTTTTAAACATTTGATGCATTGCAGAAATTAAAAACCCACCAGTTCCAGCACAAGTGTCAAGGACTTTACTGTCTTTTTGAACATTAGCAATTAATGCAAAAAGTTCTGTTACGTGTCTTGGTGTTAAAACAATACCTAAAGCTTTTTTGTCTCCACCTGTATATTTTAAAAATTCTCCATAGAATTGTCCAACTACATCAAAATCGTGATAAACACTTATAAAAGGCCAAACTTTTTCATTAAGCTTTTTTATTAATTCGTATAAAATTCCTTGTGGAAATTTTGCTTGTGCTTTTCCTAAATTTGGATGAACAGCGATTGAAGAATATGGTTGAGTCATACTATATTCTTTTGAATTTGGTATGTCAGCCTTTTTAAATTCTTCTTTTATTACACGCATCCATTCTTTCTGTAATTCTTCTGGCTTATAAACATCATAACTTTTTGCAAATGCTTTATTTTTAAGTGCAATTAAAGTTCCGCTTACTAATAATGGCTTTTCACTTTCTGTTAATTTTGCGTGGTCACGCATAAAATTGTGTAATTCTCGAGAAAATTCCATTAAATCACTATGCCTTTTCTTCGCTACATCTGGGTCAAAAGTTCCGTGCTCAACATAGTCTTCTAATGAAATTATTGAGGATATTTTTTTTCCAGATTTGTTTACAAGTGGTTTCGGAACTGTATTTCCTTTTGGAATTATCCAATTTGAAATTTTAAGACTTGATTTTGTTTGTCCGCTTACTGCTACAGCAATAACATTATAAGATTTAGCGAGTTTTTTCGCATAATGTAAAACTCCATCAACTGCAAAATCTACAGGTTTGTCTAATTTCGGGCTTTGATGTTTTTTAGTATCTGCTTTACATTCAAAAACTATTATAAAGTCAGGTGTTTCAGATGTCGAAATAATAAATTCAGGTGCTCCAATTCCGCCTTTCCCAGTTTTACTTGCACCTTTGAGAAGTTTTCTTACTTCTTCAATTCGACTTTTTTGTTCTTCCACAACAGTTTCTTCCTGTTCGTAGTAGTTCAAATCTCT
Source organism: uncultured Polaribacter sp. (assembly GCF_947500975.1). Lineage (GTDB taxonomy): Bacteria > Bacteroidota > Bacteroidia > Flavobacteriales > Flavobacteriaceae > Polaribacter. Next base: position 2,229 of record NZ_CANMUE010000019.1, on the reverse strand, counting down.
TAATATATCTCTAACTAAATTTTCAGTTATTCTTTCGTTTTTACTCACTCTTTGGTTGGTGTTTTTTAATTTTCAAATTTAGTTTTTTTTCGAGCGTTGGCAAAGAACCGCTCTTTTGGTTTTTTAGCGTTGGATTATGTGTTGGCTAAAACCAAATGTGCTGTTGGTGCGTTGGCATTTTTTAGTTCAAATGTTCAATTTAGCACGATTTTCGCATTATGCACAACGTTTTGGTGTATAAAAAGTTGCGATTTTTTGCCATCGTTATTTTCCGAAGGAAAATATAAGATTGCCAAAAAAGCAACAAATTTTGTTTAAGCTAAAAGTAGCAATTTTTTATACACTTTGTTGGTATTTCGTTGTTTTTTTCAGTTTATAATTCCTTTTTTTATAATTCAAGTTTTAATAAATTCAGATTTTGAGTAATAAATTCCGCAAAGATTTTCAATTCCTCAAACGGGCTAAATTCCGCAATATTGGTTTTTAAGAGTTTAAGTAAATTCTCACGTTTTTTAATTCGATAAACTTGCTAAAATTCACACAATAATTTTTACGAGCGAGAGAGTGTTTAGCATTTTTTTATTCAACATTTGAGTAAAAATTCCAACAGATTTATTCGAAAAAATCATTGTTTTAAACGACTTTTTGTATGATTCTGATTTTTTTCGCGCAATGAATACCAACGTTGTTGTATATGGTTTGTTGCGTGTTTCAAGCAACTAATTTAGTAAATATTTACCGACCAAGAAAGTCCGTGAGGACTTTCGCAAGTAAGCAAAAAGCCAGCAATAAATTATATACGGTGTTACCACACGTTTTTATTTTTCAGTTTCATATTCGTGAACATTCCAAGTTTTTAAAAAATCATAACCTTTATGCCTTAAATATGTCATTCCGTCTATTTTGAATTTCGTTTTAGTTAAATACTCGATTTCTGTTGTATCTGAACTTACTAAATTGACAAAACTCATTTGAATTTTACCATTCAATTTTATTAATTCAGCGATTGTTGAGCACGAATTCATATATAAACTTTCAGTTTGTTTTTGTTCTTCTGTGAATGATATTATTTCCCAAGTCGCAAAGTTTTTCTTTTTATGAAACTCCAACCATATGATTTCTTTTCCATCAATGTCATTTTCAGGAATCCAAAATCCGTTTAAATTTTCTCGAACAGAATCTAATTCTGTCAGATTAATTTCATAATCATTTTCCACAACAATTAAATTCCGTGTTTTATTTTCTGCTATATCTTCTTTTATTCCTTTTGCAAAGCCATACATTTCAATTCCGAAGTAAGTAACTCCGATAATTATAATTCCAATTATTGTTATTAAAATTCCTTTTTTCATTGGTTCGCTCAAATGTGTGGTAACGTTGTTGTATAAGCTTTGTTGCGTTGGTTTAGCAGTAAAGTTACTAAATAAATACCGACCAAGAAAGTCCGCGAGGACTTTCGCAAGTAGGCAAAAAGCCAGCAATAAAGTTTATACGGTGTTGTGTTTTAGTGCTTTTAACATAATAATTGAATTCGGACTAATAATTTTTCCAAATTTCTCCATTCAATCCATCCAGTTTTTTGTTCAGCATTTTCTTTTGGATAAGGTTCACAATTTGATGCAAAAGTTATTTCAAGCCAATATTCTCCATTTTTTTGAATAACATCTGTAACTTTCAGAGTTTCATATTTACAATTGTTCGTAATTGTATTTTCGTCTGTTTTTTTTGGACTATTTCTGATTAAGTTTTGTTTGTTAATTCGTTCAACTGAAGCTGACATTAAAATTGTTTCCCAAGTTTTAAAAATATACTTTCCATTATTTGGGATAAATCCAATTTCCGAGTCGTTGATTAATATTTTGAAATATTTGCTATTTTTTTCAAGACATATAAAATGATAAAGTCCATAATCAGGTTTGTAGAAAAACGGAAATATTTTAGTTGTCTGAATTTCGTTCGTTAATTCACTATTCGAGAAGATATCTTTCGGATGTGACATATTTTCATACAGATAGGGATTTTCAGCAACAGCAAATCCGATTCCTAATTTTTTTGGTTGTTTATTTTGTCCATAAATCACGGAAATTGATAAACTTAAAATTAATATTATCCAAATTTTCATATTATTCTGAATGTTCTTTTTGCATTAAACACAACGTGTTTGTATATGGTTTGTTGCGTGGTTTAAGCACTAAATTTAGCAAATAAAAACCGAATAGAAAATCCGCG
>NZ_CANMUE010000018.1 GCF_947500975.1 uncultured Polaribacter sp. | reverse complement strand
CGCGGATTTTCTATTCGGTTTTTATTTGCTAAATTTAGTGCTTAAACCACGCAACAAACCATATACAAACACGTTGTAACCAATTATGAAGAAACCTTTTGCAATCATAATAATTCTTGTGATTTTTTCGTGTAAAAATGACACACCTCTTTGCGATGAGCATTCCTCGCCCTATTACAGTTCTATAATTGGAATTGACTTTAAGGAAAAGCGCCATAATACAAGAATATTGGGAGAAAATATTACTATCCGAAAAGTATTTAAAGAACTAACAATTAAAGAAAAGAATATTGAACCAAATAATGGTTTTATTACATTAAGAATTCATTTAGACAAATATGGTAATTTCTGTAATCAAGAAACTTTTGAGGTTGACAGTGATTATCAACCAACAGAGTTTAACAATGGGACTTTGATTAAAAAAATTAGAAAAATCTCAAAAAATTTATCCAATTGGACAAATGATACAGAAACAAAAACATTTTATTTGATAAGAATAAAAATTAAAGAGGGACAAATTGAAGAGATTTTTTAAAATATTTTTAATAATCGTAGGAATCATAACTGTATTTCTATTAGCCTTTATTTCTTTCGCTTACTTTAAGACTAAAAGTTTCAAAGAAAAAAGCATAGAAAGGCAAAAAAGAGTAATTAGTTTTCAATCAAACGATAGTAATGATTATTTTGAATATTCAGGAGACATCAATAAATCTGGTGATTTCACTGAAGGATTCAAATTTTTAAATAAAGCAGTAGAACTCGACCCAAAATTACATTTAGGTTACAGAGGTTGGATAAGATTAAGAAAAATGAGAGACTTTGATAAAGCTCTTGAGGATTTTGACCGACTTGACAGTTTAACACCAAAATTTGTAGATGCACCTTGGGGAGAAGATATTGACTTTTTGCGAGGAGAATGCTATTTCGGGAAAAAGGACTATAAAAAAGGAATTGAATTATTTAATCGCAACATTGAGAACCAAAAAGAGGATTGGGCTGACATACATAGTTTCGTTTATCTCGGACTTTGTGAATATGAACTTGGGAATTATGAAAAAGCGATTACCGAATTTAAACGAGCATTAAAACAAACCGAAAATGTTCCTGAATCCTATTTTGGAATGGCTAAAGCATACCAAAAAATTGGTCAAATAGACAAAGCCAAGGAGAATATATTGAAAGCGGAAAATAATATGGATTACAAACGAGATGATAAATACAATGAGTTTCTTAATGAAATTTATATGTCTGAAATACTAGAATTTAAACGAAAATTGAACTAAAAATAACTGGTTACAACAATGGCTATAATTAATTGCTTGTTCTCGCCTACTTCTGAAAATCCTCGCGGATTTTCAGTTTGGTGTGTACTTGCAAAGTTAAGTGCTAAACCACGCAACTACTCATAGCCGAGACCGTTACCCAACATTTGAAGAAACATCGAGAATGAAACAAACAGATAGAAATTGCGCAGGTTGTGACACAAAACTGACATTCTTTACGAAACCAAATTTTGGAGGAGGAAAACTTAATGATGGAGGAAGAGTTTGCCGAAAATGTTTCGCTAAAATAGCCAAGTATGATGTTGGATTCGGAATGAACTCTAAACGAAAATACGACACCGAAAAAATTCTGAACATTTTAAACAGAAAAATAACTAAAGTTGCAAAAAAGACAACTGGAGTAACTTCTAATTTTAGTGCAAATCAAATACAAAATCGTGGGATACAGGTTTTAGAAAGCATTAATATTATTGATAACACAAAAAACAGCGATACAATTAAATCAAGATTTGAGTTTTTAAATAAATTATATCCTGATTTTATAAATGCTTCAACTGACAAACGATACATTTCAGATATTCAAATTGCAGTTGATGAATACAAATCAAGATATTACGACAAAATTCTTAATGATTATGAACTTGAATTACTTGTAAAACCAAGTTCGGAAAAAATGAGTAGTTTTTACGCAGAAAGTCTTATGAAATGTTTTGACCGTTTCCTAAACGAACAATATGAACAAATTGAGAATTTAAAAAGGCAAAATGCAATCGAAAAAAGATTTGAGAAAATAATTGATGTTGCTGACGAAATAAGTAGCGAACTGACTTTTCACGGAAGTTCATCAATGAGATTCGAGGAATATATTGGAGAAATTGAGAAAATCCGAGAGGAAATTTATAATAAAAGATATAAAAACGTTGGGTAACACCGTATATAATTTATTGCTAGTTCTAGCTTACTTACAAAAATCCTCGCGGATTTTCTATTCGGTTTCTATTTGCTAAATTAGGTGCTTAAAACACGCAACAAACCATATACAACAACGTTGTGTGCAATAAAAACAAAATTCTATGAATAAAACATCTGATTTAGAAATCTTACAACTTCATTATTATTTATCTGATAATGAGCATTCAATGGACGCTATAGTTTACAATAAAGCTGAAAGCGAATTATTAAAAATTGTAACTGAAGTTTCTAAAATTTTAGATTTAGATGTTTTAGTTGAAATTCAAGCATTAGAAGAAGGTGGAATAAAGTCCATTTATAAATTTCTAAATAAAAAGAAAAATAGAAGAAAAATTCAAATTGTAGGTGCATTTTTTGCTGGAATAGTTGCTACAATTATATCAGATGTAGTTTCTGACAATATCAAGTCCGACCCAGAAATGGAAAGAATGAAAAAAGAGAAACTAGAACTCGAAATTAGGAAACTTAAAAAAGAGCTTTCCGAACAACAAGAAATACCTCTTGAGGAAACAGAGGAACAGTTAGTCATAAGTCAAGAATTTATTAATGATTTATCTATTTACATTTCTGAACTTAATCAAGTTAAAATAAGTAAATCAAAGTTTTACAAAACACTTTTGAATGAAGGTAAAATTGAAAAAGTATCAACTCAAGAATTAAATAAAGAGTTTGAGCCTAAAAAAAATGAAAAATTTGTTCCTAGAAAAGATTTCAAATTGTTTATAATTGAAGAAACCGATATTGATTCTGATTACGAAAATAACGTTACTTTAGAAATAGCTTCTCCAGTATTAACAAGTAATAGAATGAATTGGAAAGCTTTATATAATAATGAGCAAATAAACTTCTCTTTAAAAGACAAAAATTTCAAAAGTTTGATTATCAATAAAAATTTGAAATTCACTAATGGAACAAAAATAGTTTGTGATTTAGAAACAAAACAAAAAATGACTGATGACGGAGAAATAATAAAAAAAGGAAGAGCTGTATATAACGTAACTAAAATAATTTACCCTAACGGAGACATAATTGACATATAATAACTGCACACAACAATGGCTATAATTAATACGGGGTTTTGTGTTTAATCCAAAGTTTAGTGTATTTTATAAATTCCGCCAAATCTTTTGATTTGGCTTTAAAAATGAAAAAGTAAAACAAAATAAAAAGTTTTGGCTAAGTGCTTAATCGGAAATTAATCGCTTATTTATTCCCGTACTAATCATAGCCGAAGCCGTTATGTGCAAGCTAAAAAAATTGCTAGTTCATTTAATATAATTATCTTTGATTCAAATTTTTTAAATTAAATGAAAGTACAAATAAAAAACTTAGGAGCTGTAAAGGATGCTACAATTGACTTAAGCAAAAAGTTGAATATTTTTTGTGGAGGAAATAGTACAGGAAAAACATATATGGCTTATATTCTATATGCAATTACTTCTTTAGAAAACAAAAGTTTTGGTATTGGGTTTGACAAAAAATATATTGACATTCTTATTGAAAATAATGAAGTTGAAATTCCTTTGGATATATCTCAAATGTATGATTTCAAACAAAGTGAAAATAAAAAAATAAAACCAAATTTATGGAAATTATTTTCGATTCCTGAAAGTAGTTCTAATGACTTTTTCTCTAAAACAGAAATCATTTTCAAAGAAAAAGAAAATGACTTTTTTAATAGAATAAAAAAAATAAGATTTAGCGAACTTATAAAGTTTCACACATATACACTTACAATAGAAAAAACTGAAGACGAAAAAATTAAAGTAATACTTTTTGAAGATACTATAAAAAATGAGGAATTTGTAAGATATTTAGATATTGCATTTCTTTCAATATTATATGCTAAACTAATATATTACCCAATAATGTCATCTACAATATTTCCAGTAGAAAGAAATTCTATATTTACTTTTAATAAAGAACTTTCTATTAAAAATAATGAAAAATATGATTTAATTAAACAGTTATCTTCAAATGAAGATTATAATCGATTTGACTTATTATTCTCAACTTCAAATCGCTACCCACAACCGATTAGAGATTGCTTAAAAGTTGCAGATGATTTAGATGCTATTAAAAAGACAAATAGTGTTTATTTTGATTTCGCTATTGAAATTGAAAAAGAACTTTTAGATGGTAGCGTTGTTATTGGTAAAAATGGTAATGTTGAATTTTCAAGTAACAAAACCTCAAAAAGGAAAACCCTTTCATTTCACCAAAGCTCATCAATTGTTAAAACATTAGCAGGTTTAGTCATTTACTTAAAACACACTGCACTAAAAAATGATTTAGTCATTATAGATGAACCAGAATTAAATCTACATCCAGATAATCAAATAAAATTGACACGAATAATAGCTCAATTAATTAATAAAGGGTTAAATTTTGTTATTAGTACACATAGTGATTATATACTTCGTGAAATAAATAACCTCATAATGTTATCATCAAATGACGAAAACATAAAATCTATTAGGGAGGAACATCACTTCAAAGATGGTGAATACATTAACCAAAAAGATATTAATGTTCATTATTTCTATTATAAACTAAAGACTCAAGCTAGTGTAGATTTAATACCTGTAACAGAATATGGTTTTGAAATACCTTCAATAGATGCAGAAATAGAAAAACAGAATAATCTAACAAATGACCTTTTCTATACTCTTAAATACGGAACAAAAGAATAATATTTATGAGTAAATTAGATATTATTAATTCTATTTTAAACGAAAATTTTAAAGACGAATCTGAATTTTTATCAGAAAAAGATAAAGATAAACACGGAAAAGTTTTTGAAATGAAAAGGAAAATAATAGGTGGAAATCAATTAGATTATTGCGTCTATAAATATGATGTAGCTAAAGATATTTTACCTTTTTTTAAAACTACTGGAGTTACTGGTTTAAAAAAAATATGTGATTATTTACTATTCATTGAAGAAGGTGAGCATCTTTTTGTTTTTCTCATAGAAATGAAAAAAGGGACTGAATCAGCAAAAAGACAACTTGAGGCAGGACAATGTTTTTCTGAATATATTCTATCAACAATAAACAGATTAAACCTTGAAATTGAAATTTCTGAGCAAAATCTTCATTTCCGAAAAATTAGAATTAGTGAATCTAAATCAAAAAAAACAACTCTAAAGAAAGGAATTATTGAAAAAGAAAATGGAGTGATTGAACATCAACATCCAAGTTGTTTTTATATAAAGGAATATTTAACTTACTAAAGCCTGCACATAACACCGTATATAATTTATTGCTGGCTTCTTGCCTACTTACGAAAGTCCTCGCGGACTTTCTTGGTCAGTAATTATTTACTAAATTAGTTGCTTGAAACACGCAACAAACCATATACAAGAACGTTGTAATTTATTGTTCAGAAAAACTGAAACGCTTGAAAAAACAGCAAAATGAAATTGTACGAATGAAAGCTGA
>NZ_CANMUE010000017.1 GCF_947500975.1 uncultured Polaribacter sp. | reverse complement strand
GTATTTTAACAAATAAAGCAGAAATATATAGTTTGCCTTTAAAAGATAAAGACTCAACACCAAACAATAATAATTAATTAAAAAATATGGTTATTTATGATAAAATATTATTGAATTATTTTACCATAAATAACCATATTAAACACATGTAGATCAACATAATATATTGAATTTATGTATTAAAAAAAAATAGATTACATTTGCAATCTTAAAAATATATCCATTAGTATAGTTTAATTTTTCTTTTTACTAAATTGATACATTTATTCCCCAACACAATAAACAATTTTTTGTTTAATTCATCTAAAATACATTTTATTAAGTAAAGCTTTATCGCCTGAAAAAGTAAATAAAATGTAGTGAAAAAATCAACTCTTAAAAACGATAGTTAATGATAATTAAGGTATTGTTATAAAAAGCAATAACAATTTAATTTTCAGTTAAATATAAGTTTACGAATTAATTTTATCAAAAGAGATGAAAAAAATTTTACGCATTATTACTTGTTGTAACACAAGAAAAAGAAATTTTAATAATCCAATTAGTCTAATAAGTAGCTTGATTCTATTTTTTAGTTCTTGTTTTATACTTTCCGAAAATACATTTTCAAAAGAATTCAATAAACTCGACACAGAATTACTGGTTGATAATGAAAATATACCTTTTGTTGTTAAAAATAAAGAGGCATTAAATTTATTTGGGGAGTATACATGTTTAGGTATAATAGGAGGAACTGACGATGGAGACGATTTTGATGGAGATGGTATTTGTAATGAAGAAGATTTAGACGATGATAATGACGGTATTTTGGATATTGATGAAACCACAGTGTACTGTGAAGAAGAAGAAGAAGTAAATATTATTAATATGCGAACTGGCTGGAATGTAGGGGGTTATCATTCTACAAGTACCGTGTTGGTATCTGGTTGTAGCCAAACTAATGGAAATACTTACGGTAACAAAAATGGTTTACGTACATATAATGATACCAATACTACGGTTTGGTGGTATGCAAAGTATTCTGTTACGCCAAATTATCCTGTTACAATTACTGGAGTTATTGAATCAAATCGAGTGGATTACGAGCACTTAGGATCCATTGTTGGAAGATTTAAGGTTGATGGAGTAACGCAAGCAACTGTGAATAGTAATGTTGGTTATAGTGAAAGAAAGTTAGTAAACTATACATATACACCAACAACGAATGAGTTAATTATTCGTATTGAATATGATACATCCAATACAGGAAAATGTACACCTTATTTAAATGCACCAGAAGGTTATGCTGGAGTTACAAGTATAACTCAAGTAATAAATTCTGGAGTAACAACAGTGTGTAGCGGTCCTGAAAACAATGATTTAGACAACGATGGGATTTTAAATAGTTTTGATACAGATGCAGATGGAGACGGTTGTCCGGATGCTATAGAAGGAGATGCGAGTTTAGAAATCTCAGATTTAGGAGTAGTAAATACAGACTCAGCTAGTTCAAGCTATGGTGTGCCACTAATAGTTGGTGAAGGACAAGGAGTAGGTACTTCACAAAATAGTTTAGATACAACAGCATGTGATCAAATAGTAGATACTGATAGTGATGGAATACCAGATTCATTGGATTTAGATGATGATAATGATGGTATTTTAGATGTAGATGAATGTTTACCAATACCTTTATCTGCTTTATCTATAGTATCAGATGGAAAATGGAGTACTAGGTATTGGACAGGTATTTCAACAGAAGCTTTACCTCATTCAATTGTGCCAATAACAGAAGGTGGTATATTAGGAGGCTTAGATGAATATGGATTGCCTATAGAATCAGCAAATCCAACATCAACATCCTTATGTGATGCCCCGTCAAATAGTGCTCTTTCAACAAATTGTTTGTCTAATGACGGTTCGCAAGTTTTAGAGTTAATTGTTTCAGATATGTGGGTTCAATTCCCTTCGAGTTTATATGGAACTACAATTAAGATTAGAGTAGATCCTATAATTAATGGTACTCCTGTACAATCAGGTGCTTGGGTAATAGCAACAAATTGTGACCCAAATAATTGGATAGATCCAGTGCATCCTACATATGGTCCACTTTTAGATATGGATAATACAACTAATTTTGTTGGACAATTAGGAGGAGCTACACCGCCTTTTGGTTATGAAGATTGGGCTTCTGCTGGTAATTCAGTGGGTATAGGTTATGCTAGAGGAGAGCCTTGGTTGTTTGAAGCAGAAATAGTAGTATCAGAAACTGGTCATTTTTTAAGAGAATATGTGGTAGATCAGTGGGTTTCATATTCAGTTTCTCCTTTTGAATACAGTACTGATGGAGGTGTTACTTGGATAGATATAGATAGTACATGGTATAATTCTTCGGCTACTTGTGAGATACTAGGTTCAGATTTAGAATGTGATGAAGATGGAGATGGAATTCCAAATCGTTTAGATTTAGATAGTGATGGAGATGGATGTCCTGATGCTATAGAAGGAGACGGAATCTTTACCAAAACCTTGGTAAACTCTACTATGGATGGTGGTAATACAAGTAATGGAGGTGCCTTTACAGGTACAACAAACAATTCTGTAATACAAAACTTAGGGAATAATGTAAACACAGATTCTACAAGTGCTTTTTATGGAGTACCAATAGTGGCTCTAGCAGGGCAAGGAACTGGAGCAGGTTTAGATAGTAGTAACGTAGAGAATTGTAGAGACGGAGATAATGATGGTATTGTTGATGCAAATGATTTAGATGACGATAATGATGGTATACCTGATACTATTGAAGAGGCAACTGCAAGTAATGGGGGTGACACTGATGGAGATGGTATACCTGACTCTTCAGATTTAGATAGTGATAACGACGGAATATTAGATATTGTTGAAGCAGGTCATAATCAAAATGATATAGATCAAGATGGGCGACTTGATGGCTCTATTGGTACTGATGGGATTCCAGATGTAGTTCAAAATTCTGACGGTTCTGATGAAGAAGTTGGAGTTAATTACACTTTAGTAGATACAGATGGAGATAATGTTCCTGATTTTCAAGACTTAGACTCAGATAATGACGGTATTAATGACGTTATAGAATCTATGGGTACAGATGAAAATAATAATGGTTTAGCAGATGGCTCTGTAGATGAAAATGGTATTCCTAGTAGTGCTGGATCTAAAGGTAATCCAGAAGTTGATACAGATGGTGATGGCGTACCAAATCAACAAGATTTAGACTCAGATAATGATGGAATTAATGATGTAGTTGAAAGCGGTAATATATCTGTAGATTCAAATGGAGATGGCCTAGTTGATGGAGATGATACAGATGAAGATGGAATTCCAGATACTGTTGATGGAGATGACGATAACTTTGGCGATTTAAATGCCTCAAACCCTATAGATAGTGATACAGATGGAGTTCCTGATTTTTTAGATTTAGATTCAGATAACGATGGAATTAATGATGTAGAAGAAGGATCACATCCAGATGGAGATACAGATGGAGATGGCTTAATTAACGGACCCGATACAGATGGAGACGGTATACAAGACCCTGCAGATGAAAGCTCAACAAGTTTTGGAGATTTAAATTCTGGAAATGAGCCAGATACAGATGGTAATGGTAGTTCAGATTACATAGAACCCAATGGTTCCGTATCTAGCGGACCTGATACTGATGGAGATGGTATTCAAGATGTAGATGACCTAGAACCAAATGTTTTTGGTGATGCAGCAACTCCTCTTCCAGATTTAACACCTTCAATGGTATTTTCTTCAACTCAATTAAGTCTTGATAAAGAGGTTGATATGTTACTCATTATAAGAAATATAGGAGATGGATCTACAAGTGATACATATAGTGTAGTTGTAGATAAGTTTTTATTATCGACTACTGGTTTAGAACATACTATAGCAAATCAAGATTCTGTAACTATTCAAGGTCAGACAGTTAATTTAGATAATGATAAGTTCACAATAACTTCTACAGAACTTACATATGTTTTAGAATCTAACCCTGGTGTTGTTTTAGCAAATGCTTCTCAGCATTTTATTCTTTTTAAAGTAAAAAGACTGTCAAATATTTTTGGTGACTTTACTACAACTGCAACTGTAACAGCAGGAAGCGGTGGGGGAGAAACACCTACGGATAATAATGTTATTGTATTAGAAATAAAAACAAACTAAATAAAGAAAAAGAAATGAAAACAATAAATAAAACATTAATACTGTTCTGTCTATTAATATTTAGTTATAGCAATTTAGTAGCCCAATGTGATACTACTACTCCTAGTAATAAAGGGGTAGATTTACAAGCTACATCTATAGGTGCTGTTTTACCCTCTTATGAGGTAGGAAGTCAAGCAGTAATAGAAGCTGTATACAACAGTGGGGCTTCAGTAACATCTGATTATATACCAACGGGTAATGCTACAATAACTATAACTTTACCCTCGGAAGTTACACTTGTTTCATTTGTTTGTGATCCTGTAGGTTTGTTTACAGTTACTACTCATGATACTTCTACCAACACTTTACAAATAGCTAACTCTGGAGGTAATTTTGATAAAGGAGAAGAGGCTGTTTTTTCAATTACAGTTAGTTGTGACCAAGTAGTTACGGCTTCACCTGTAAACTCTACGTCTACACTTTCATTTACAAGTCAATGTTCAGAAACAGAAACAGTTAATAATTCAACTTCTGGTTCAATAACTATAGTTCCGGTTCCAAACACAAATCCAGTAGCAGTTGATAATACTAATATGATTTCTCAAGATGTAACATTAACAGTTGCAGATGGATCTTCAGATGACCTATTAACAAACGATATAGATTCAGACGGAGATACTTTAAGTATAACAGAATTTGTAGCAGATGGAACAACTTATTCAGTAGGAGATTCAGCATCATTAACAGAAGGTAATTTAACAATTAATTCAGACGGTAGTTATACATTTGTTCCAGCTTCAGGTTATTCAGGTACTATTACTACTATAACTTATACAGTAAGTGATGGAAACGGAGGAACCGATACAGCAAATTTATATATTACAGTATTAACCGACACCGATGGCGATGGCGTATCCGATCTTGTAGATTTAGATGATGATAATGATGGTATTTTAGATACTTTAGAATGTACATTAATACCTACAACCATTACAGGAGGTCAAACAGGTACACTTACCGATGGATCTGGAGCCACAGCAGACTATTCCATATCAGAAGACACTCTTTCAGGTTATAGTGGTACTCAGTATATTCCTACAGGTAACGGAATAGAGTTGTATGCGGTAGGTGTTAACGCGATTAATCCAGATAGTTTTAGTTATACTCTAAGTCTTAATAATGTTACTCCAGGTTATAAGCCAGTCATTAGAGTTAAACAAGTATTAACAAGGACAACAGGTAATAATCAAGCGGCCGATTATACGTTTAGTTGGTCAGGTGGAGAAAGTGCTCAATATTTTGATGAAGCTACTCCTGGTACTTCAATGTATACAGCTGGAGCTCCAACAGGTTTTAATTTAGACAATAGGCAAATAGAAGGATTAGATACCTCAGGATCTATTAGTAGTGGTGGAGGTTTTAGAACTTATACAGTTAATAATGTAAACGCTGAATGGTATGTTGATTTTCCAATGGCTGTATCAGAGGTAACATTAACTAATAGTATCCTTTCAGGAGGTACTTCTACTACGGTAGGTATAGATAATAAATACCCTGAATTAGGTTATAATACGGCTTCAGGAGAAGCATTTACTGAGTTTATCGCCTTTGAGGTTTATTTTGTGCCAGATACAGATAACGACGGTATTTCAGACTGTTTAGACTTAGACTCAGACGGCGATGGATGTCCAGATGCCTTAGAAGGTGATGGCGGATTTACTTATAATAATTTAGAGTCTACTACAGCACTAACAATCACAGATGTAGATACAGACGGAGTGCCTACATCAGCCAATGGAGGTCA
>NZ_CANMUE010000016.1 GCF_947500975.1 uncultured Polaribacter sp. | reverse complement strand
ATTTTGAACTAAAATTTGTAGCTTAGTAACATAAATAATCAGCAACGGTTTGTTGCGTTAACAACTTGAATGCAGCAAATCACGAATGAAAAATCTACTACTTTATACAATTCTAATTTTTTTAATATTTGCAAGTTGTTCAATTTGCCCTTCTGAAAATGAATTTATTGGAAAATACTATTCGCAAAAAGAAGGAATTGAAAATTATATTGAAATTCAAAAAAATGGAAATTTCAATCATTTTTATTCTAAAGGAGAATTGACTTTAAAACATTCTGGAACTTGGGAGAAAAGTAAAAATGGTTATTGCTATTTGGAATTTAGCGAGTGGAAAAATTTTGACGAAAAAGGAGAAAAATTTGAAATACTTGGAAATCAAATTTTATACATAAACGGAAAATATCTTGACCACACACCAGATGGGGAAACCTTATCGAGTTTCATTAAAAAAGAAAAAGGACAACTAACAATTGGAAAGGGAAATGATGTAATTGTAACCTTAAAAATAGAAGAAAAGAATGATATTGAAAAAATTGAATTCTCTTCGAATAATAGTTTAATATCAATTAGTCAAAAGGAATTAGCTGAAAATAATGTGTTTATTTACAAATTTAGTAATAAAGGAGAAGGAACTTTTAAAACTTGTATTTACAAATTAAATGACACAATATGTTCTGAACAATATGTTGAAAAAGGTTATGAACCTAAAATTAAATTTGAAAAAGATAGTTTAATTGTTGCTGACTTTTTCGGAACTGAATATGAATAAAACTATTGCCAACACCGTGTATATTTTATTGCTTTTTTTAGCCAACTTACGAAAATCCTCGCGGATTTTCTATTCAGTATTTATTTGCTAACTTTACGCTAAACCAAAGCAACAAAGTATACACAAACACGTTGCCAAACATTGTGAAATTAAATTACAACTCTAAGTTTAGACTTATTTGAAAAATTAAAATATTTTTTTATGACATCAGAAGGTAAAGCAAAAGCTTGTCCTAATTCTTCATCTGAATACTGTAATTCCTTTTTGTGTAATTCATAAGCATTTTTAAAAACAACTGGTTTATCAATATCTACAATTGTCTTTTCGTTTTTTCTTTCCCCCATTCTACTCAATTCAATCATGAAATATTTTGCTTTATTTTCGGGAATACCTTTTAAATCTTTTGCTCTTCTAATTATAGATTGCTTAGAACAATACCAATATTTTTTTAAAGGAGCTAAATCATATAATCTCATTCCTATCAATGAGTTTTTAATACCTTCTTCTGGCATCAAAAATTCTGAAGCAAATGTGTTTGCTTCACTTTCTTTTTGTTTTTCATTTCTATGAGTTGGAGTTGGAAAATCTCCTGTTATATGCATTAAAATATGACCTAACTCATGAGCTAGGGTAAATCTTTTTCTATCATTTGAAAAATTCTTATTAATAATAATGACAGGAATTCCTTTATCGGTAATAAAAGAAACACCATCGAATTTATCAACTACATCATCAAATTCAATAATAATAATTCCATTACTTTCTAAATGATTAAATATATTAAAAACAGGCTCTCTCTTATTGAGTCCCATTAACTTTCTAGTATATCTAGCTACTTCTTGAGGTGTGTATTCTTCTGGGTCTAATGGCTTTAATGTAAACTCTGGATAATCTATAGAATCACTTAATTGGTCTACTAAATAACCTATTATCTTATTATTTGACTCTATTTGTATTTTAATAGCTTTAGTTATTCCTGACTTTTTTCTATAATGAGCTATTTCAATATCATTATTTATGTTCTTTTGAAAAAAAGATAAAGGAAAATTTAAAACTGTTATTAAAGTATTAATAATATCATCAGACAAAACATCAAAACCTTTTTCAAACTTAGATAAGTTAGATTGGGATAAACCTTTAATTTGTTTTGACAATTCAGTTTGACTCATTACTCGATACTCTCTTGCAAATACGAATTGAGAATGATTAAATTTCATAATTATTAAATTATAATTAAAACTTTATTCTAGGACTTAAGGTGTCGATTATAAATAATTTATTCGTTAGAAGCTTTTTTTCTTCTTAACTCCTCTTTTACAGAGACGTTTACTACTTTTTTAGAAATAATAGATTTAGAGTTAGTATCAATAGTTGTTACATCATTTTCAGAAACAATCCATCTAACCTCACTTTCATCTATATATACAATCTGAGGAGAAATAATTTCTCCCATTCTATCAACTTTATATCCAAAAAATAATATTGGATCATCTTGATAAACTTCACTATCAAACAACGATAAATTCAATTGATTCGAAATTGTATTTACGTGTTTTGTTTTTACATTCATAGGTTTATTCTTGTTGTTTAATTTTTTTACTAAAAAAATATAATCTCCCAACTTCAAAACAAACCTCTTATATTTACCCCATTTCCAATAATCAGAAAATTCAACCTGTAAACTTTCAACGATTGAAGTATTTAATACAGAAGCATCAAATCTAACTTTTGATTCTGGATTAAACATCGAGGACACCAAATTATATTTTTTAACACCTTTATTAAATGCTAAAAAGAATTTTGGTAAATCCTTTTTTAAATCATGAAGACACTCATCCTTAGACACTTGTCTTCTTTTTCCACGACGACTTGTGGAATCCATTTTTGTTACTATATTTGTCATACCTTATTACATTGTTTTTTGACACCTTAAACCAAAGAACTAAAAAAGAACTCTGCTCGAACAGAGTTTTTTTACACTTACAAATATATAAAATAAAAGTTTTGTTGTAATATTATTTAAGTAAAGTTGTATAAAATGTTATTAACAAAAAAACGTTAGGCAACAACGGCTAAAATTAATGCGGTTTGAATATTAAAAAGAGAATTTCAAATTCATTTGTCCGCAAAAACAATTTGTCTTAGTTTTAAGTCAAATAAAAAAACTAAACAAATGGTTTTTGCTAAATTCTAGTAGTTGATAAATTATTATCCTAAATCCGCACTAACTTTAGCCAAACCGTTGCCAACCATTGTGAAAAAAGAAGAATTAAAAAAAATTGAAAAGAAAGATTTATTGACTATTGGATTGAAATCAGTCTTAGGAAACATACCGTTTGCAGGATCCTTTTTCAATGAAGTAGTTGACTTTATACCTAATATAAAACAAAAAAGACTAAATAAATTTACTGAATTATTAATTGAATATTTTGAAAAAAATCAAAAAGAAAGTTTTGATAATTTAAAAACTGAAAACTTTGCTGATATTTTCCAGTCTACACTAGCTTTAGTTTTAAAAACTCAATCTGAAAGGAAAATAGGATATTTCAAAGATATACTTATTAAGGAAATAGAATTGCCTTCTTCTAATATCCATAGAGTTGAAATATATTTAAATTTAATTTCTACTTTATCAGAACAAGAAATTCTAATACTATCAGAGTTTCGAGTTTTTAATAAAGACTATGAAATTAAACAACAGAACTTTTATAATGTAAAAAATGAATATACAAGAGTAAGGACAACTTCCGATAAAACAATAAAATATATTGGAAGAGGAAAAATGGTTGAAACATTTAAAGAAGCTAAAAACTATATTGAAATAAACGAAAAATATTTTGAAAACTTAAATCTCATACAGAATCATAAATATCATAATCTTTTAAAACGAGATTTTCTTTTTTATAAACAAAGCTTATTCTCTAAAGGACTCTTAGTTGAAGAAAATCAAGGTTTAGTGTTTGGGGGAGTTGAACCATTTTCTAAAATGCTAATTACAGAATTTGGTGAAGATTTTATTAATTTTATTGTTCAATCTGAAAAAACGGTAGGCAACACTGTATAAAAAACATAGGGCATTTGTTCTTCTTTGATAATTGAATTTTAACAAAGTCCGCTAAATATAAAATTTGGCATTTATAAGAAGATTAAAAGCAAAATATTTATATTTAGCTAAGTTTATAAATCCAAACGAGAGTTTTTTAATTGAAAGCCCTACGTTTCTTATACCACCCGTTAGCCTACATTAATGAAAACCGAACAAACATTTAAAACTAAAACTGGATTTTGTCACATTACGGAAGACAAAATTATTCTGACTCGTGACGGAATTATTGGAAATGTTGCCGAATTAACAACTGGAAATAAGATTATCCGACTTTTAATTATTTACGGACTAATTGCTTCATTAATGATTTACAATGCATACAAAGATTTTAAAGACGAAAATTGGTTGTTTTTCGGACTTTACTTAATTGGCGGAATATATTTGACATATACAGTTTTTAAGAGCATAAATTTAAGTGCAACACCAATAATTGAACGGAATAAAATAAAACATGTTGAATTTAAGCCTGCTAAAAAGTTTCTGACAAGAAGTTATTTTAAAGTGGATTTTGAACAAAATGTTGGAAAAATAAAAAGCCGACTTATAATGCTTCCTGGTTCATTAAATGATGGAACAAACGAAACAGAAAAAGCAATCGGAATTATGAAAAATGCAGGATTAATTTAAAAATGAAAGTTTCTAAACTAACATATAATCCAAAATGGACAGCATTACTGATTGTTAGTATTTGTTTGACCGGAATGCTAATTGGAAATTATGTTCAAAGATTTCGGATTTCCGAATATCGTTGGATTTATCAATATGGCAGTTATCTGAATTTAATAATGGTTTTTGGCTCGCTTTGTTGGTCTTTGGTTCATCCTTTAATTGTATGGTCGAATAGAAAACCAGAATGGAAAAAGTATCTGATTTGGATAATTGTTGGTCTTATTCCATTAATTTATTTTATTTCAATGATGATAATAGTTGAAATTAGATTTGGAAATAAAATAACGTAGGCTAACACCGTGTATAATTCATTGCTAGTTATAGCCTACTTACGAAAGTCCTCGCGGACTTTCTATCTGTGATTTATTTGCTAACTTTAGTGCTTAAACACGCAACGAAATCATACACAAACACGTTAGGGCAAATTTGCCAAAAAAACCAAAATTGAACTATGAAAGAAAAATTTGTCCTTTTAATTACCTTCTTAATATTTGGACTAAATACTTCATTTGCGCAGAAATCTAAAACAATTGAAAAACTAGAGTTTGAGAATTATGAACTTAAAGTTATATTTTTTGACCCTTACGAAAATTTAGTTTCAGAAAATCCTGAATTCAAAAACCTTGACTCTTTAAAACAAGGAGAAATTTGGAATAAATATTTACTTAACAATGTCATTTATGATTTTCAATTAATTCAAAAAAAGAAAATTGTTAAACATTATATTTTAAGAGGAAATTCATCGAAAAACATTTACCCAAAAGATTTAACGAGAAATAATGTCTATTTATTAGATATAGTAAATCATAAAAAGAACACTAATTTTTATAGGTTATTAGACTATTCAAAAATGATTGATAAAACAATTGATAAGTTCAGTTTTTATGGAACACTATTCGAGAATATGGAACTACTGAAAGATAACGATGGAAAATTAGGCAAAAACCTCTTTGGTAGATTTAGATTAAAAATTCCTTATTCCACAATACATAATAATGTAATGACTTTAATAGGTTTTGACTTATTTGGAGAAATGGAAACTGAATGGATAGCAAATAACACAGAAGAATTTAAAAACTCATTTTTCGATTATCAAGAAAAAATCGACCAATATTTCAAAATCGAAAGAATTAAAAAAACGTATGTAAGAACTTATGACCAAAATGGAGAAATTCAAAATGAATATCCAAGGTTAAATACAGACGAGGATATCAAATCCTATATTGGAAAAATGAATAGAATTGGAAATGTGGTTTCTTTACCGTTTTTCAAATCTTCTGATAAAGTAATTTTAATCGAAAAGGATAGTTTATACTTAAAATATAAAGTTGAGACTAAAAACAATAAACCGATTGATAAGTATTTAGAAAATATTGTCGTCTTAAAAAATTCAAATGGAGAAATTGAGAATATTACAGCAACTCTTTTAATTCACGGCTCATCGATTGACAGAGGAGATTATGTTGAGAGAGAAAATTATATTGCATATTTCAAGACTTTTAAGGATTTAAGATTACCTTTTAAAATTCTGTTTTCGCCATTAACTGACAAACAATTTGAAAAACCACGAATTGAAATTGAATTAGATTATTTGTTCCATAGAAAATAAAAAACTTGCCCTAACACCGTATATAATTTATTGCTGGCTTCTTGCCTACTTGCGAAAGTCCTCGAGGACTTTCTTGGTCGGTAATTATTTACTAAATTAGTTGCTTAAAACACGCAACAAACCATATACAACAACGTTGGTATTCATTCCGTGAAAAAATCAGAATCATACAAAAAAGTCGTTTAAAACAATGATTTTTTTTAAATAAA
>NZ_CANMUE010000015.1 GCF_947500975.1 uncultured Polaribacter sp. | reverse complement strand
GTATTTTAACAAATAAAGCAGAAATATATAGTTTGCCTTTAAAAGATAAAGACTCAACACCAAACAATAATAATTAAATAAATTATACTGTAAATAATAATTATTTACAGTATAATTTATTTTTTAAAAAATATTTTAGACATCTTTCTTTTGAATGAAAAAATCTTTTATATATTTGTTCAAAATATTAAATATTTACTATAATTAATATTTATTCTTATTCCCCATAAGAAAACCCCATTTAGTAGATTTGTAATAAATTACTCAATGTTTCTTTCTAATTTAAAAACAAGTATAGAAAAAATCATTTTTTCTTTTTATACGTAAATATGCGTAATTGTGTTTATGTATGGTGTTTAATACTCTATCTAGTCTTTGTATAAATAATTTGTTAATGTTTTATCAAAATGATTTAATTACTGTTTTTAAACATAATTTGTAGTGAACTAGTAGAAAACTAGTTAAAATAAAGAATAAAAATATAAAGTAAATTTATAAATCAACTATTAAAAACGAATAATAAACGATTAATAATATAACATTATCGAAAAAAAATAATCAAATAATCAATTTAATCTAAGTTTATCTCTTATTATCTTAATCGCCCCAACGCTTATGAAATTAATATTACTTATACGTAACAGTATATATGTAGGAAAAATAAATTTTAAAAATGTAATTAATAGTTTAGTCTTATTTTTTACAATTTTTACTCTTCAATCCCAAGAAACATTATCCCAAGAGTTTAATGAAATAAATCCAGAATTTTCTGATGAAGCCTATGAGACTTTTGAAGAAGAGTTTTATGCAAATACTTTTTATGTTTCAAAAGATGTGAACGTTAATGAGTTAGAAACCTCTGTTTCTAATAATTATGTTTTAAAACTAAAAAATAATACTACAACGACCCTTATTGATTTTGGCTGTGCAGGTACTGTAGGAGGTACAGCTGATGGAGATGATTTTGATGGAGATGGGGTATGTAATGAAGATGATATTGAT
Source organism: uncultured Polaribacter sp. (assembly GCF_947500975.1). GTDB lineage: Bacteria > Bacteroidota > Bacteroidia > Flavobacteriales > Flavobacteriaceae > Polaribacter. Next base: position 5,561 of record NZ_CANMUE010000015.1, on the reverse strand, counting down.
GATGATAATGATGGTATCTTAGATGTAGAAGAAGGTTGTTCTTCTGGTATCCCAACAGCTCAAGTGAGTAGTAATGGATATGATTTACAGGCATTGCAGTTAGGGCATCATGGAATTCTCTTTAAGTCTAATACTGGGGGTTATGCTATAGCAGGTGAGGAGCTTGATGGAGCAGGAGGCAATCAATTGACTTTAACAGAAATGACTACAGCTAATGGTTATGCAAGAGGAGAAGAAATAGCTTTTGGAGTGCTTGGAGGTACAACTGGAGGTATTTTCATTTTAGAGAATGGAGATTATGCTACTGTTGGGCAAGCAGGTCATTTGACTTTGAGTCTTACTGTAGGTACAGAATGGACAATTCATACAGATTCGGCAAATCATCCAGGATTTCCTGCCACAGTAAATTCGGTAGATGATATTGTAACTTTTAGAGTAACGGCTGGAAACACTACTCCAATAGGTATTCTTAGTATGTTGGATAAGGCTGGTAATTTATATTATAACGGGTATGGAAATCAATTTTCTTTTGGAAATGCTGGAAATAGTACTTTTGCAAATGGTTGGTTAGCTTTTCCGGCATTACCTAATGGTGCTACAGTAGTAAATTATGCTATAGGTTTAAATGGTGGAGCACTTGCTTTTGTTTATGCTAGTGATGGTAATTTATACACATTAGGTAGTGATGTGTTTTTAGGAGATGGTTCTAGTGTTCAAGATTCAGCAACATGGTTACAGGTAACTCTTCCGGCCACTTATACTGCAGGAGAAGCTCCTGTGCAAATAGAAACAAATGGTAGGGCCTATTATTTATTAGCACAAGATGGTACTTTATATACTATGGGTTATAATACATATGGAGTATTAGGTTTGTCTGGTTATGCTCATGCACAATCGCAAACAACGTGGGCAGTAGTTGGAACCGGTTCTACAGAAGGGCCCTTAACAAATGTAAAATTTGTAAATACAAGTTCCGAAGATACAACTAACCCTGCAGCTTCAGTAATATTAGATGATGGTTCTGTTAGATCTTGGGGGCATAATTCTCAAAATCAGATTGGCCTTTCTTCAGTTGTTACTTGGACTTCAGATGTTTCTACTCCTTCTGTAGAATCTGGTTATGTTATAGATAATGCTACATTTGTAGGAAGTGGGGGTCATTCAACGCCAATAGTACAGAACGGGCAAATTTATAATGTCGGACATAATTCAGGAGGTAGTTATGGTGACGGAACTACAGTTGATAGAACTGCTTATGCTCCGAATCCAACGCCAATGCCTATAGTAAATAGTTTTGTGGCTAATAGTGTTGCAGATTGTACATTAGATACAGATAACGATGGAACTCTTAATCACTTTGATTTAGATTCCGATGGTGATGGAATTCCTGATAATATAGAAGCGCAAACTACCTCAGGATACATTCAACCATCAACAGATGACGCAGCAACATACACAACAAATTCTGGTTTAAATTCAGCATATGTAGGTACTAATGGATTAACGCCAATTGATACAGATGAAGATCAAACAGTAGATTATTTAGATTTAGATTCTGACAATGCTCAAACAGATGACACTACCGAAGCAGGAATAACACTAGCAAATAATGATGCAGATCAAGATGGGTTAGATGACGCAGTAGATACAGATGATAGTAATTTTGGGCCTGTAAATGCAGGTATTACAAATGTTTTAGGAGCATATTCTAGCAATACATCTGATGTATTATGGAGAGAAAAATGTTTGTATGGAAAATTAGTAAAGAATCAATATGTAATATCAGCTTCAGGTAATGGGAGTAATTCTTGGGGAAGAGATACTGGTGTTGTTGGAGCTCCAGATGAAAATGGGGGAAATACTACTGTAAATAGAATTTCATTAAGAACTACAATAATATTAGAATATGCTGATACTTTTAGTGGAGGCTCAGTATTAACAATGTACGCACGTCATTGGACCGCTGCATGGGGAGGAGATTTTACCATCGCATTTTCAGAAGATAATAGTGTATGGACAGCAGAGTCTACCAATCAAAATATAGGAAGTACAACATATACTACATTAGATTACACAATACCAAGTAGTTTAACAGGGAATTATAAATATGTAAGATTTACAGCTACAAATACATCAGGAGGTACAGTATTAAATACTCTTACTTTATTTGATGCTGTTCAGGTATTAGAAGAGTACTGTAATTCTTGTCCTGCTGGTTCAAGTGCACCAGCTTTATCGGTAGCATCAATATCACTCGGATGCCCATCAACTACGGCAGATTTAACAAGTGTTACCGCAAGTAATGACACGGCTGATACAACTGTAACTTGGCATACAGGTACACCGGCAACAGATAGTAATTTAATTACCGATGTAACAGCAGTCTTGCCTGGTACTTATTACGCAGCGTTTTACAATGCTGCAAATACCTGTTATTCTGGAACTGATGGAGATGGAACAGGAACAGTAGAAGTGACAGTTGGTTTAGATAGTGATTGTGATGGAGTTATTAACTCAGTTGATATAGATGATGATAATGATGGTATATTAGATTTAGATGAATGTCCATCTTTAGATGGTGGAGATTTCTCGGGCAGTTCTAATGTATATACTTATACAGTAGATGGAGTTGCCGCATATACAATGGAAATTACGGGAGTTGGTTTAAATAGTTATCACTCATATTATTCATCTGGAACTGCTACAGCATTAGCATTTTCTGGTGCTACTGTTGCTACAACTCCCGAGGTGTTTACTGTTACAATTACCCCTATAATCCAAGGAGCTCATAATTTAAAAGTAATTTATGATAATAATTCCGCTGGTGATATTGTTCCATCTGGTATAAATCATATGAGAAGAGAAATTTTAAGTAGTGCAACAGCTAGTATGGAACTTTTACAAAGGGATGATACTTATACTTATGCACCCGAGTCTACAGCTTCTGTTGGAGAAGTTATTTCAGCACCATCTACAATGACAGTTCAAACTTCAGGATTTGGTGTTACTTGGACTGATCGTGATACACCTAGTACTACCGAAAATACAGTTAACAGAGATATATATCAAGTTCAATTAGAGCAATTTGTTGACCAAAATACACCTTTAGTATTTACCATAACTTATGAGCATCCATGGCGTGTTTTACAAGTAGATCATTTTGGTATATCTCTAGAATTAAGTTCAACTCGTTTTTGTGATACAGATCTTGATGGAGTATATAACAGTTTAGATTTAGATTCTGATGGAGATGGATGTACAGATGTGTCTGAATCCGGTGTAAGTCCAACTACTAATTTAGGTAATGGAAATGTTGTAAATGGAGACGGAATTACTAATACTACAAAAAATATTGGTGATGCCCAATTTATATTTACCGCAGCAGAAGATACAAATGGGGATGGATTGATAGATTCTGTAGATACTAATGGTGGATCGGGTACCTTAGACGGTGTTACGGAGTACACATCTACCTATGCAACAAATGCATTAGATGCAAATATTGCAACTTGTTCGTTTACCGGAACAGTAGAAATTTCAGAAGCTTTAAGTGTTGGAGAAACAGCTATAGTTACTGTTACAGATGAAGATTTAAATGCAAATGCTACGGTTGCCGAAACTATAGATGTAACAGTAACCAATAGTAATGGAGAGAGTGAACTTATAACCTTAACAGAAACAGGTATAGATACAGGTATTTTTATGGGTACAGTAAATACTACATATGGTAAAACTGCCGGAACAAATAATGATGGTACATTTAATACAACAGAAAATGACGTTTTAACGGCTACCTATGATGATGCCTTAGATGCAGGAGGAGCTGATCCAGTAGCGGTAACAGATACAGTAACCCTAGCTTTAGGAACCGATACAGATGGCGATGGCGTACCCGATCTTGTAGATTTAGACAATGATAATGATGGTATTTTAGATAGTGTTGAATGTGCGTTAATACCAACGATTATGACCGGAGGTCAAACAGGTACGCTTACTGATGGATCTGGAGCCACAGCAGATTATTCTATAGCAGAAAACGTTCTTTCAGGTTATAGCAGTACTGAGTATAACCTTACAACTAACGGAATAGAGTTGACTGCTGTTGGTGTTAATACTATTAACCCAGACAGTTTTAGTTATACTTTAAGTCTTAGTAATATTACCCCAGGTTACAAACCTATAATAAGGGTAAAGCAAGTTATTACAGAAACAGTAGGTAACAATCAAGCCGCGGATTATGAGTTTAATTGGTCAGGTGGAGAAAGTGCTCAATATTTTGATGAAGCTACTCCTGGTACTTCAATGTATACAGCTGGAGCTCCAACAGGTTTTGATTTAGACAATAGACAAATCATAGGATTATCAACCACAGGATCTATTAGTAGTGGAGGAGGTTTTAGAACTTATACAATTAATAATGTAAACGCTGAATGGTATGTTGATTTTCCAATGGATGTATCAGAAGTTACCTTAAGTAATAGTATTCTTACAGGCGGTACTTCTACTACGGTAGGTATAGATAATAAATACCCTGAATTAGGTTATAATACAGCTTCAGGAGAGGCCTTTAATGAATTTATCGCCTTTGAGGTTTATTTTGTACCAGATACAGATAACGACGGTATTTCAGACTGTTTAGACTTAGATTCAGATGGTGATGGTTGTCCAGATACCTTAGAAGGTGATGGCGGATTTACTTATAGCAATTTAGAGTCTACTACAGCACTAACAATCACAGATGTAGATACAGACGGAGTACCTACATCAGCCAATGGAGGTCAAGCAGATGTAAGCGCTACAGATGACACCGTACAATCAGACGAATGTGATTCTTGTAATACAGCCAGCACATTATTTACTGATAATGATGCAGATGGGGTAGGAGATGCTTGTGATTTAGATGATGATAATGATGGTATTTTAGATACCGATGAAGGATGTTCTAGAGTAATCACCCCTGTATATGTTTCTACTACATCTGTTAATACTAATGGTGCCTTTACTGATCCTAGTACAACAGCAAATGGTATAATTAATAGATTAAATGGTTCAGGTTCAGAAGGGTATGTTTATAACACAACTGCTGCTAATGGGGTGCAAAACCCAACTTTCACTTATAGTTTAGTTGTGACAGAGCATACTAATATTACTGGATTTGAAATGTATGGTATTGTTGGAACAAATAATTCAGAACAACTTAAATCATATTCATTACAAATAACAGATGATGCAACCAATGTGGTGGTTGTGAATACTACAGCAAATACATCTACAACCTTGTCTAATGGTACGGCATTAACAATTCCTTTAACACTTAGTACAGGATCATATACAATAGTACTTACAGATACAGATGATGAACTTTCTAATAGAGAGTTTAGTGAAGTTCAATTTGTAGGCTCACAATGTATAACAGACACCGATAATGATGGTATCCTAAATTACTTAGACTTAGACTCAGACGGCGATGGATGTCCAGATGCCTTAGAAGGTGATGGCGGATTTACTTATAACAATTTAGAGTCTACTACAGCACTAACAATCACAGATGTAGATACAGA
>NZ_CANMUE010000014.1 GCF_947500975.1 uncultured Polaribacter sp. | reverse complement strand
GTAAGAAATATTTACTTACATTTACAACACACAACAAAACATAAACCGCATTAAAACGACGGTTTATCCAGAACGTTGGCTGTAATTAAAAACCGAAATCAAAATTGAAATATGAAATTAAAAAGAAATTTATTTACAATTCTATTTTTGACAATTAGTGTAATCGGAATTGCACAAGATTATAAAAATGAGCTGAAAAAGGAATTTAATGATTATTTGAGTACAATTGTAAATATGGAATTTGAAAAATCTATGGAATATATTGTTCCTGAATTTTTTGAAATTATTCCAAAATCGCAAATGATTAAGGTTATGAAAATGACTTTTAACAATCCAGATATGGAATTTGAAATCAAAAATCCGAAAATCTTGAAAGTTAATGACAAAAAGGAAATTGAAAAGAAATATTATTCACTTCTTACTTATTCAAATCAAATGAATATGAAAATAAAAGGAGAAGAAGGAGAAACAAAAGACGAAAAAGCAACAAGAATAAACTTGACTAAATTGTCATTGGAAAGCACATTTGGATCTGAAAATGTTGTCTATAATGAAAAAACTGATTTTTTTGAAATCCAATCTCAAAAAGACGTTTATGGAATTTCTCAAAACGGAGAAAATAACTGGAAATTTTTAGTAATTGAAAAGAAACAAAAAATGATTTTAGAAAAGTTACTACCAAAAGAATTGAGCGAAAAAATATAAAACTACAGCCAACACCGTGTAAAAAAAATTGCTTTCTTTTAGCCAACTTACGAAAATCCTCGCGGATTTTCTATTCAGTAATTATTTGCTAACTTTACGCTAAACAAACGCAACTTTTCCTACACATACACGTTACCACACATTTGAAATGAAAATCGGAACTACCATTTTAATAACATTTATTTTATTAGTCATTGTAGTATTTGCAATGGGTGGAGGACACGGAACTTATTTACCAGCGAAAGTTGTTTATCCATTTACAATGTTAATTGCTATTTTGACAAAAAACGGAATTGGAATCTTACCGACAATAATTGCTATTATTCAAATTCCAATCTACGCTCTAATTCTGACTAAAAAATCGAAATGGAAATTTTACTTAATCGGAATTCATATAATTTCAGCAATCATCTGTTTGAATTTAACAACTGAAACTTTTTCTGGATGAATATCTCTGAATTTTTAAAAATTAAAACCAATTTTATCGGAATCGGAATTAGGTCAGTTCTATTTTTCGGAATTCTGTTACTTCTGATTTTGATTGAGATATTTGCTTTTTGGGGAATTTATGGAGAAGGAGCAACTGCAAGTCGAATTTCGGAATTGTGGTATGTTGATTTAATTTTAAACTATTTACCGATTATACTTGTTGGCGGATTTTTAGTTTATAGAATATTAAAAGAATATAGAAAACAGGAATATGTGAATTTCAAAACGAATTTAATTACACTTTTGATTTTGATTTTTCTATTCTCAATCAGAAGTCAAATCGAAAGACTGATTTTCTGAAATGAATAATAAAAACGTGTGGTAACACCGTATATAATTTATTGCTGGCTTCTTGCTTACTTGCGAAAGTCCTCGTGGACTTTCTTGGTCGGTAATTATTTACTAAATTAGTTGCTTAAAACACGCAACAAACCATATACAACAACGTTGCCAGTAATTTGAATGAAAAACGTACAAACAAAAATATTACTACTTTTTTTAATCACTTTAGTTGTTTCGTGCTCAACACAAAAAGGACTGATTAAAAGAGAAAAAACGGAATTTGGAACTCTAAAATATTATGTCCAGACTGAACTAAAAAACGACAATTATTCGGATACCGAATTGAATGACTTAAATGACGAAAAGCGAGTTGTAATAAAAGTTGCTGATTCTGTTTTTTACAGCTTATATTCAAACGGAATTAATAAGCGTACAAAAAAGAATAAAAATTCGGTTTACCGACTATACTATGGAGAAATACCAAAAGAATTAGATGCTCAAATTGCTTATCAGAAATTGTCGGAATTGGATTCCTTGGTATTATCTAAATCGGACAAAATATTAAACTCGCTGAAATGGAATGATTTTAAGCGTTGGAACGGAGCAAAAGCTTTTGAGAAAGAAATAATTTATTATCACGGATTTCCTAAAAACGGTAAATTTGAACCATACTAAACGGAATAAAAAACTACTGGCAACAATGTATAACCGCAATTACGGCGGATTCGACTACGTCCGAATCCACTCGGAATTGCTAACGCCAGTTCTTAACCGAAAATCATTAACTTTAATCCCGTAACTGACGGTTATACGAGACCGTTGTAATTTATTGTTCAGAAAAACTAAAACGCTTGAAAAAACAGCAAAATGAAATTGTAAAATTGTACGAATGAAAGCTGAAAAATCACTCAAATTCTGAATTTAAACTTTTGTGAAAATGAATTTTGTGGAACACTCTCTCGCGAATTAAGAAAAAAATGGAATTCAAAATCTTTGCGGAATTTAAATGTTTGAATTCACTCAAACTGAAAACCAAAAATGCGGAATTTTTTCGCGATTTTTTTTAGTGTTTTAAAGTTAAAATGTCTGAATTTACTCAAACGCTGAAAAATTGAAAACGGAAGCTAAACGTGTTTACTCAAATGTTTCACAACAAAATTACAACACCGTGTATAATTTACTGCTTGTTTCGGTTTTTCTTGCGAAAAACCTCGCAATCGTAAAAGTCTGTAAAATGTAGTTATTTTTCGCTAAATTTACCCAGCAAATCATACACATAAAACGTTAGCCACAAGTTAAAAAAATGAAATCAGGATTTAAAATATTATTGACTCTTCTAATTCTTTTCCAAGGTTGTAACGAAAAAGAAACTCAAAAGAAAAAAATCTCTGAATTTGAACAAATAACGGAAAAGAAAAATACTGAATTCATAAATCTTAATTCGAGTAAAAACATCAAGTCAGAACCTCAAACTGACTTTTCTTTTATAGAAAATATTAAAAAAGTTGAATTACCACATAGAGATTCAACAAATTTTGACAATCATAAAGTTGGAAAACTATTAACCAAAGAACAAATACAGGAATTGAGTTTAGATAAAGTTTTTGAAATTCACCCAAATGCTTATGATGCTCATAAAATTGGAATTAATTACGCTGTGAATTTATCAGACAATTACAAATCGATTGTATTTTATAATTATTTTGTTGACAATGAATTAGGTTCAACGCTCGTCAATTACGATTCTGATTATAATATACTTGACCATAAAATGATTGCAATGGATGAAATTGCCGAGAGCGTTTTAAGAACAGAATCAACAATTGAAAAAAATAGAATAATCATTACAAATTTTCAGTTTTGGAATGAAACAACTAAAGAAACAGAAATTGTGGAAATTCAAGTAAACGGAAAATTAAAAACCAGTGGCTAACATTGGCTATAATTAATACGGGTTTGGGTTTAAAATCCAAAGTTTAGTGTATTTTTATAGAGTCCGCCAAATCTTTTGATTTGGCTTTAAAAATGAAAAGTAAAACAAAATAAAAAGTTTTGGCTAAGTGCTTAATCGAAAGTTCACTACTTTTAATTCCCGTACTAACCATAGCCGAGACGTTGTAGGTAATTTGACCAAATTATAATCGAATTAAAAAATAAATGGAAAATAAACTAAAAATTATTTCTCTAATTTCATATTCCCTTATAATTCTTATGGGGCAAATGATTGGACTTCCTTTTATATTTTGGCTAATATTTACTAGTTTCGAATTCGGAAATAATGAACAAGTTTTTGCAATATTTGGAGTAATTGGAATAGTACTAAATTTTACAAAATATGGAAAATATAGAATTGTAAAAATATTGAGTTTCCTTCTAATGATTTTACCAATAATTATAAGACTGACTAAAACACCAATTGAAAAATTTAATTATTTAATGTTTCAAGTTCCTTTGCTTATTTATATAGTCACATATTTGATTTTTATAATAAAACCGAATAGAACATAAGATTTTAAATAAATTGTAAAAAATAAAAAAATGACAGAAAAAAAAGTTAATAAAATTTGGGTTATATCTTTACTGACTATAGTCTCTCTATATTTTTATAACACTTATTTTTTTCAGGTTTTAATAACAGGAAAATATACTGCAGAAATACCGAATAACTTTGGCTCAGATGGAATCAATGATGGAGATAAATTGGAATTATTTAATGATAATACATTTAAAAGTAACTTCAGAGGTATTGGAACTTATAAACTCATTCATAATTTAAGTGGAACAAAAATTAATCTAGATTTTGGAAATGATGGCTTAATTACATATTTCTACAGACCATATTTAATAGGAAAACCAAAAATTGTAATATTTAGAGATTTAAATTCTGGATTCCAAAAAGACTAATAAAAAACTACCTACAACAAAAGCTATAATTAATACGGGTTTTAGTGTTTAATTCTGAGAAAAGTGTATTTTTACTAAGTCCGCCAAATCTTTTGATTTGGCTTTAGAATAGAAAAAAATAAAACAAAATAAAAAGTTTTGGCTAAGTGCTAAATTGAAAGTCTCTGACTTTCTATTCCCGTACTAACCATAGCTAAAACGTTCTACACCATTTGAAACAAACATTCGTCATAGCATTAATATTAGTAATCGGAATAGTTTCTGGCTGTAAAAACAATAACACTCTGAATTCAAAAAATATGTCTGAATTACCAAAGTTTAAATACCAACCGAACGCACTCAAATTGGGAATAATTGAAAAGAAAAATATTGATTGTCCAGTTTGTGAGAAAAATAGAGACTATGCTTACTCTGGCGGAATTTACGCTATCGAAGAAGTTGAATTTATTTGTCCTTGGTGTGTTGCGGACGGAAGCGCAGCCGCAAAATATGATGGAATGTATATTGACGATGCTTCTTGCGAAGAAGTTTCTGACCAAAATAAACTGACTGAATTGGTTACAAAAACACCAAATTATGTGAGTTGGCAACAAGAAGTTTGGCTTGCACATCACGATGATTATTGCTCATTTGAGAAATATGTTGGTTGGAAAGAAATTGAACATCTGAAAGAAAATTTATCAGACGACATTGAAAGAATTAAATCAGAATATGGATTATCACAGTCGGAATTTGAGCAATATTTAGTAAATGATGGCGGAATGCAAGGTTATTTATTTAAGTGTTTACATTGCGACCAACATCGATTACATATCGACACCAATTAATAAAAATCGGAATAAAAACGGTGTAGAACAACGTGTATAATTAATGGCTAGTTCTCGCCTACTTACGAAAATCCTCGTGGATTTTCTATCCGGTTTTTATTTGCTAAATTAGGTGTTTAAACACGCCACTAATCATACACAAAACCGTTAGGGCAAATAAAAGCGCACATTTGAAAAAGACAGTTCTATTTTTATTACTAATAGCTATTTTAGGTTGTAATACCAAAAAGGAAAAATTACAACTTGAAAGAAAAGTATTTAATGAATTATTTCTAGAATTAATTGACTCAGCTTATGTAGATTTTAGATTAATGACTCCTCCTTACCCTCCTCCTCCAAATGGAATAATTTTGAGTGAAAAACAAAAAAAAGAAAACCTTGAGAATTACAAGAAATTTTTGGCTGAGTTTGAAAAAAGAAAAGCTGAAATTGAAAAAGATACCACTAGAATAGTTTTAGCAATTGTTGAAAAGACTTTTCCTTTAGACAGCAGTAGTTTTAAAAATTTATCTGGTAATTATAAAGAAATAGAACCTAAAAGTCAGTATTCAGGTTCCAAGAACGAAAACAAAATAGACTTATCAATTTTTGGTAATCACAAGAAATATCGATTTAAAAAATATTCTGAATTTCCAAAAGGCAGAAAAATTTGGAATACTAATTATCCTTTTGAACTTGGAGCTGTTATTTCATTTTCAAACATATACTTTGACGAAAATAAAGAATATGGAATACTTGAATGTGGTGTTACTTATGGAAGATTAAATGGAAATGGCTTGAAATTTTTTATAAAAAAAGTGTCTGGAAAATGGAAAATTGAAAAAATTGAAGGAACTTGGATTTCATAAAAATACTTGCCCTAACACCATATATAATTTATTGCTAGCTTTTTGCTTACTTACGAAAATCCTCGCGGATTTTCTTGGTCTGTAATTATTTACTAAATTAGTTGCTTAAACTACGCAACAAACCATATATAAACACGTTAGCAACAATTACTCAGCAAACTCAAAAATCATCCTTTTAAAGTGAATAATTATTTATCAAAATCATTCTATAAAGAAATATTTGAAAGTTGGAATAATATTGGGAAAATCAAAAGTCTGATTATTTTAATAATTAGTATTGCACCATTAATTTTATTAAAAATTGGAGAAAATATGGAAATTTTGAAGTTTTCAGAAACCTTAATTTTGAGTATTATGACTTTTCTATTTGGAATAATCTTTTTAATAATAATTACGAAACTTTGGAATTTATTTGGAATAAAATTTGAAAAACCAAAATGGAATGAAAATATAATTACACTTGACTTTTCAAAAAGTTTGAATTTTTTATATTTTTTTGGAGTACTATCAATTTGTTCAGGAATTATTCAGTTCATTTATATCGGAATTATTTATCAAAAAACAGATTTCAATTCTATAATTTCTATAGTTTTTGGAATTAGTCTTTTGAGCGGAATAAAATTGAGTTTAAAACTATTAAAAATAAGTTAAGAAGGAATTTAAAACTGTTGCTAACACTGTATAAACTTTATTGCTGCTAAATTTTTCCTTCGGAAAAATACGCAGGCACAAAGTTGTTTAATAATTTGCTTACTTTTAGCATAACTAAAACGCAACAAAGCTTATACCAAAACGTTGGTATTCATTGCGTGAAAAAATCAGAATCATACAAAAAATTCGTTTAAAACAATGATTATTTTCAAATA
>NZ_CANMUE010000013.1 GCF_947500975.1 uncultured Polaribacter sp. | reverse complement strand
TAAATACATCAGCAACAGCTGGTCGCTATACCGTATCTACGACCTTAAACACCACTTTTACACTTACAGGTACACTATCCCATACCGTAAAAGTTCTAATCAGTCATGGTGCGTTTTTGGCAGATGGTACATCTGAAGGATTTGTGGCTTTAGATGGTGCTTCTTATGATTTTACCCCTACTTTAGAACCAGGTTTTGTATCTTCTTATGATGCGGTTACTAATACCTACTTAGTAACAGAAGATGGCACAAATACTTCGGACAACTCTAATGGAAGTGGATATATATGGGTTTCTAATGGACCAGCTTCTAGTTTTAAGACCATAGGTTCAGCATCAACTCCAACTAGTAACTATTATTTTTCTCTTAACACCTGTTTAGATACTGATAATGATGGTATAATAAATAGTTTAGACTTAGACTCAGACGGCGATGGATGTCCAGATGCCTTAGAAGGTGATGGCGGATTTACTTATAACAATTTAGAGTCTACTACAGCACTAACAATCACAGATGTAGATACAGACGGAGTACCTACAGCAGCCAATGGAGGTCAAGCAGATGTAAGCGCTACAGATGCAAATGTACAATCAGACGAATGTGATTCTTGTAATGCAGCCAGTACATTATTTAGTGATATTGATGCAGATGGAGTAGGAGATGCTTGTGATTTAGACAATGACAACGACGGTATTTTAGATACTAAAGAAAACGGATGCTTTTCAGGTATAAAAAATTATGTAGGATTCTCTCAATTGGGGTTAACCAATGATATAGTCACAGTACCATCAGGTTCTTACGATGCCAGTGCAGACCTTGGGCTACCCACAGGAAGCGTAATCATAGAATATGAAAACTTAATCAGCCCAAGTACAACAACAGGAGCTCTTTCTGTATCTTCTACGGAGTTTACCACTTATACACTTACAGGAACATTGGCACATACTGTAAAAGTTCAGGTCAACCATGGGGGAGTTTTACCAGACGGTTTATCTGAGGGCTTTATAGCTTTAGATGGAGCTTCTTATGATTTAACATCTACATTAGAAGCAGGATTTGTATCTTCTTATGATGCAGCTACTAATACCTACTTAGTCACTGAGGACGGTACGGGTACGTCTGACAATTTAAATGGAGATAGATTTATTTGGCGCTCTAATGGGCCTGCGTCTAGTTTTAGAGTAATAGGCTCAACAACAGGTACAAGCAGTAATTATACTTTTGGTCTTAGTGCGTGTTTAGACTCAGACCAAGATGGTTTTATAAATAGTTTAGATTTAGACTCAGACGGCGATGGATGTCCAGATGCTTTAGAAGGTAATGGCGGATTTACTTATAACAATTTAGAAACTACTACAGCACTAACAATCACAGATGTAGATACAGACGGAGTACCTACAGCAGCCAATGGAGGTCAATCAAATATAAGTTCGAGAGATGCGTCTGTTCAATCCGACGAATGTGATTCATGTAATGCAGCCAGTACATTATTTAGTGATAATGATGCAGATGGAGTAGGAGATAATTGTGATTTAGACGATGATAATGATGGTATTTTAGATGCAGACGAAATATGCATAGACAATGTATCTACAAGAGCCTGGGCAGCTAGCCCACAATCTGCAACAGAAATTAATGGTATGGACGTACAGCATATAACCCTTACCAATAACCCTAGTCCTAATCTATGGAGAATAAGTTGGCATTTTGGTAATGCCACAAATGCCATAGGGAAAGAAATAGCCATTAATTTTTCTGAGCCGGTATACCTATCTTCAAATGGCATAGATTTTCAATTATCTGGTATGGATGCTCCTAGTCGATTCGGTAATTTCTTTATCATCTATGCAGATGGGTCAAGACAACTTAATGTAGATTTTACACTGGAAAACAATACATATATAGTAAAGGGAACCGAAACAGGAGGAGTGATACATAATATAACTTCTGTTACAACAGGTGTTAGTCAAGGAACGGCTGATTTAGCCTTTATTAATGTAGACAGAACAAAACCCATTCTAAGTTATGGCTATACGACATATGCTTTAAATGGAGGAAATGTTACTGAAAACATTACACCTTACTTTGTAGTACCCTGTGATACGGATGATGATGGAACACCAGATTATTTTGATTCAGATAGTGATGGCGACGAATGTTCCGATGCCTTTGAAGCTGGAGCAACCACAGATGGCACAACAGGCTATGTTTTTCCAACCACAGATGCAAATTGGGATACAAATGGAGATGGTTTGGCAGATATTGTAGATACAGCAAATGGTAGTCCATTAGATGGTGTGCCAGGTTACACTTCTACCTATACTGTAAACTCCTTAGACAATACCGTTCTATTATGTGAAATAGATGTTAGTTTAACAAAAACTGTAGATAAAGTAATACCAAAGTTAGGCGATGAAGTTGTTTTTACTATTGTAGTAACCAACAACACAGCAAGAAGTGTAACCGGTGTTCAGGTAATAGATGTGTTGCCTACAGGTTTAACCTATGTAGAAACAAGCTCAGATATACCAAATAATACAACCTATGTAGCATCAACAGGTATTTGGGATTTAAGCAGTTTAACAATAGCATCAGGTGGTACGGTAACGTTAAAAATAGCTGCAACAGTAAATACAGTTGGTCCTATTATAACCAATAAAGCAGAAATATACAGTTTGCCTTTAAAAGATAAAGACTCAACACCAAATAATGATAATTAGATAATATTTACTATAAATAATGATAATTAGATAAAAATTTACAATTTAATATCATATAAATTATATTTTTCTTTTTTTTATTAAAATAAATAGTATATATTTACCTTGTAGGTAAAGTGTAATACACTTGTACAAAACCTTAAAAATTCATTTTTCGGTCAATTTAAATGTGTTTTACGCCCTATATAAAAGCATTTAGTGGATTTGATTTATATTAAATTTAATCACTAAATGTTTGTTTCTAATAATGAAACAACTAAAAAAAAATTGATTTTTCCATTTTTATATAAAGATCTGTAGTCATACATATAGAGTATTTTAATACTCTATAAAATCTTAATATAAGAATATTGTTAATATTTAATCTATCTAATAATACATTACAGATTTTGTTTACAAAATCTGTAATGAACTATTTTAGTATAAATAGATATTCAAAGCAAGAAAGAAAAATATAAAGCGAGTTTACAAATAGAAAATTTATAATGAATATATAGACAATTAATTATATAAATATTATCCAAAAAAAGGCAATTTAAGTTTGTTTTTGGTGTATTAATTCCCCAATGCTTATGAAATCAATGTTACCTATATTTAATAATATATACGTAGGAAAAATAAATTTAAAAAATGTAATAAATGGTTTAGTTCTATTTTTTGCAATTTTTACTCTTCAATCTCAAGAAACATTATCTCAAGAATTTAATGGAATAATTTCAGAATTTTCAGATGAAGCCTATGTGGCTTTTGAAGAAACATTTTATGAAAATACTTTTTATGTTTCAAATAAAAATACCGTAACTACCCTTAGTCAGTTTGCAACCTGTGCAGGTACTGTTGGAGGTACAGGTACTGGAGATGATTTTGATGGAGATGGGGTGTGTAATGAGAATGACTTAGATGATGATAATGATGGTATTTTAGATATAAATGAAGGTTGTTATTATCCTGCTAGTCAAATGACAAATCCTGTGCTCCCTTTGCAAGATTTAGGTTTTGAAGAGCAGATAGATATTGCAGGAGTTACGCAAAATGGAACAAATGATATTTCCCCTTGGGTTCATTCTAGGCCAAGTGCAGATTTTGCTACGCCAGGAGTTTCTACCATATGGGATTTAGAACACCAACCAGGCTCTCCTTTTGGAGGAGATGTGGTTTTGTTTTCTTCAGGAGGTTTAAATTGGGGAGAAACAATAGAGCAAGAGGTAACAGGCTTAGTAGTTGGGCAAGCTTATGATTTAGAGATTGCTTATAAATATTCTAAGGCAGCAGGTACTTATAATAAAGATGCTGTTATTCAAGCAAGTTTGGGTAGTCAAATTCTTCAAACACCAACATTTAGTGAAGCAGCTTCAAACGATCCTAATTGGCATACTCATGTATTTACATTTACACCAACTGCAACAACACATACATTTGTAATAGGAATTTTATCATTGGGTCTACATGCTGGTGCAATAATTGATATTTCTTTTGGTTGTGGAGTTGATGCTGATAATGATGGCGTTCCAAATCATTTAGATTTAGATTCTGATGGAGATGGAATACCAGATAATATAGAAGCGCAAACTACTTCGGAATATATTCAACCAGCAACTGACAGCGCGACAGCGTATGCTACAAATAATGGACTAAATTCCGCTTATCTAGCTACTAATGGATTAACACCTGTTGATACAGATGAGGATGGAGCATCAGATTTTTTAGACACAGATTCTGACAACGCACAAACAGATGATACTACAGAAGCAGGAATAACATTAGCAAATAATGACAATGATGGAGATGGATTAGATGATGCTGTTGATACTGATGATAATAATTTTGGACCTATAAATGCCAATATAACAGATGTTTTAGGAACATATTCAAATAATGTATTTGATGTGTTATGGAGGGTAGAGTGTTTATATGGAAAAATAGCTTCAGAACAATATGTAATATCAGCTTCAGGTAATGGGGCTAGTAATTGGGGAAGTGACACTGGTGTTACAGGAGCTCCAGATGAAAATGGAGGAAATACAGTAGCCAATAGAATTGCGTTAGGATATACATCAGCTAATCCAGCAGTAGTACTAGAGTATGCAGAAGCATTTAGTGGAGGCTCTATATTAACAATGTATGCTCGTCAGTATTCTGCTAATTTTGAAGGGGATTTTACCATTGCATTTTCAGAAGATAATAATGTATGGACAGCAGAGTCTGCCAATCAAAATATAGGAAGTACAACATATACTACCTTGCAATATACAGTGCCAAGTAGTTTAACAGGTAATTATAAATATGTTAGGTTTACAGCAACAAATACTCCAGAAAATACCATTACTTTATTTGATGCGGTTCAAATATTTGAAGAATACTGTAATGCATGCCCTGCAGGTGTAAATACTCCTAATTTTGCTACTACTGTAGTAACAAATAGTTGTCCTTTAATTACGGTAGATTTAACAAGTATTACGGCAAGTAATAATCCAGCCAATACTGTATTAACATGGCATACAGGTACACCGGCAACAAGTAGTAATTTAATTGCAAATACAACAGCAGTCTCGTCGGGAACTTACTATGCGGCGTTTTACAATGCAGCAAACACTTGTTATTCAGGAGTAAATGGAACAGGAACAACAGAAGTAACGGTTAGTTTAGATAGTGATTGTGATACTGTGCAAGATTCAGTTGATTTAGATGATGACAATGATGGTATTTTAGATTTAGTTGAATGTCCGGATATACCACAAACACTAGTAGCTTTAGCCGCAGGTGACTTTAATGCTATTGACCAGCAATCTTATCCTTTGTATGCTAATAGTGTTGCTAATTTGGTAAATAATAACATCACAGATCTCACAAGTACTGTGTCTGGAAACTCTATGCTTTGGAGAGAAGAATTAGAAGGAGAGTTTGGAAATACAACACCATTGGACGGTCACTTTGAGAACGAACTGATAGTGACTCCATCTGCGCCAAACAACAATGGAGTTACTGGTATTGCTTTGTGGGCTCCAGTGATAGCTCCACCTAGTGGAGACGGTCCAATACGTGATTTTATTGTAGAAGTGACCTACAGTGGAGGTGTATGGACTTCTGGTGTTTTTCAAACCGATCAACCTACAACTGGAGATTCTCGTAATTACGGACAGTTGTTTTCATTTGAAAGATCTTTTGACCAAGTTACACAAATTAAAATTACAAGTCAGAATGGTTGGTATAACCAAAATAGTAGCTTAGATGCACAAAATAGTGGTACAAATTGGATTTCTACGGAAGATGTTAATTGGGTAGGAGCAAGCCTTTCATATAATATGTCTCTTAATGAATTTAGGTTGGTGTTTGGAGGTAGTGCTATTTCTTTAACTTGTGATTTAGACAATGATGGTGTTCCAAATCATTTAGATTTAGATTCAGACGGAGATGGATGTCCTGATGCAATAGAGTCAGGAGTGACAGGAACTTTATCTTCAGGTAATCTTGTAAATGGAGATGGAACAACTAATACAACGGTAAGTGCTGATAATGCTATAGCCGCAGCTCCATATGGAGTAAATGGTTTGTCTGATGCAGTAGAAACAAATGACGATGGTATAATTACTTATACTTCAACGTATACTACAAATGCTTTAGATCAAGCAATTGCTAATTGTTTACAAGATGATGATGGCGATGGTGTAAATAATATAATTGAAGATGCTGGTCCAAATGGTGGAGATGCCAATGGTGATGGAATCTTAGATTCTACACAATCTAATGTAGCTTCTATGTTAGACGCAACAAATACTGGAATTTATGTAACCTTAGAAGTTTCTGGAGACTGTAATAAAATTATTAACATGGAGGTGTTATTAGAGTCTGAATTACCTTTTTTAGATCCTTTAAATGACTATCCCTTAGGTTTAGTTGATTATACTTTAGAGTGTATATCGTTAGGAGAATCAGCAGCAGTAAAAATTTATTGGCATGGTATATCAAATATAGAAACATACCGAAAATTTGGACCATCTGCACCAGGTTTAACAGATAATTCTTATAAAGAATTTACATCAACAATAGGAACTAAAACTATAGATACAGTTTTAGTGCCAACAGTAAATTACACGCTTACCGATGGACTAGTTGGAGATGATACTATTGAAGATGGTTTTATTACTGACCCAACAGGTCCAGCAGTTGCTGTTATTGATACAGATGATGACGGAATTCCAGATGAAGATGATATAGATGATGACAACGATGGTGTTTTAGATACAAATGAATGTTCTATTTATTTTACAACATCTGAAATTGCTGCTTTAGCTGCAACTAATAGTGATTTGTTTTATGATGAATGGAGAGCAACAGGTAACTTCCAAGATCAAAATAATGGATCCACTGGTGTAAATTATGATACAGCCAATCCGCATCAAGGTATTATAGATTTTCAAACAGCTCCTCTAGCAAATTTTGGAGAAGTTTTGGAGCCAGTTTCTAGATTTAATGGGAGTGCTTTTAACAGTGTTCTTACAGATGTTGTTGAAACAGGTAGTTTTACAGGTGTAACAAATATTACGTTTTCTGATGTGGGTACTACTGGTCAGATTACAGCATGGAGAATCATGAAAACTTATATTTATATTCCAGAAGGAGGGGTAGATTTTACTATAGATCTTGCAGTTACAGGTTTTTCCAGTCATGCAGTATATTTACCTGTGCCTAATGGTATTGGTACTTACAATGCAGTTACTAAAATTTGGGATGAAGATAGCGATGGAATAGCAGATCCAATATCTAATGTATCATATGATACAAATGATCTTAAATTGGTTGCTGAAATTGTAAATGAAAATCCGACTCCAACAGTTACAGCCCAATTAACAATATCAGGGTCGCAAAGTGGAAAGTTGGTTCCTATGGTTATAATGAGTACTGATCAAGGTGTTGCAGGTCAGTTAACAATGACATTAAACCAAGCATCATCAATATTACCATTTTCTGCAATAGAATCTTTAGTTGTACCAACGTGTGATGATGATGGAGATGGAATATATAACCATTTAGATTTAGATTCTGATGGAGATGGATGTACAGATGCATACGAAGCAGGAGTAAGCCCAACTACAAATTTAGGCAATGGAGATGTTGTAAATGGAGACGG
>NZ_CANMUE010000012.1 GCF_947500975.1 uncultured Polaribacter sp. | reverse complement strand
AATTTTGAACTAAAATTTGTAGCTTAGTAACATAAATAATCAGCAACGGTTTGTTGCGTTAACAACTTGAATGCAGCATTTAAAGCCGCTAAAGAAGCATCATGTTTTTCTCTTTTTTCTTTATAAACAGGACCTTTTCCTAATTTTTTGGTTCCTTTTCTACCTTCAGCTTCTGCAATATACGTTTCATATAAAGTATTTGTTTTTATTTCTTGAGATGTAATTTCTGCTTTTAGATTATTAATTTCTGAATTTATTTCAGCAATTTCTGGTGTAAATTGTTGTGCAATTTGTATTTTATTGTCTAATGTCATTTGATTTTTTTCGGTCAATAAAACTTGATTGATTTCTTTCTCAAATAATTTTAATTCTAGTGGTTTTGATATTACGATGGCAATAATAATAGCCAATAAAATTCTTGGAGAAGCTTGTAAAAATTCTTTGATTTTAGAATCAGATTTTTTTATTGTAGAAACAATAAAGCGATCTAAATTAAAGATTAATATTCCCCAAATCAATCCGAAGAAAATAGCTGTATAGAAATTGTTAAAAACAGTAAAAAGTGCATAACTGCCTGCAATTGTTGCCATAACGGCTGTAAAAAAAACGGTGGCACCAATACCCACATATTTATTTTGTTCGCCATTAGAACAGTTTTCTATGAGGTTTTTGTCTACGCCAGAACAAGTAAGGAAGAATTTTTTAAGCACAGTATTTTAATTTTTATACTATTAAAACGTATTTGTGCTGAATTTGTTACATAAAAAACCCTCGAAATTCGAGGGTTTTAAAATTTAATCTTTAATAGGGGTTTTAGAAATCCAGACTTTATAATTGCTATTGTTTGTGCTTTCCGAATGAATTGATAAATTTTTATTCTTTTTTAGTATTTCAATTGCTTTGTCAGAATTAATAGGTTCTTTTTCAAAGTAAAATTTAGCGCCTTTTTTTGCCATTTTTATTACTTGATCCAAATGATTCCTTGGAGGTTTTGGTACAAAGTCATTTCCGCTTCTTTTTTTCCAAGCTTCATATGCTTTTTTAGCTCTTAAAATTTCTTCCTTAGAAGCATTCGGATTTGGTGGTGGAGGTGGAATTAATAATTCATCTTTCTTTGTTAAATCACTTTTTAATTTATAAAAAACCTTATTGTTTTTCATCAATTTTAAATAAGGATATTGAGGTTGAATAGGTTTTTTAGTCTTTTTTTTATCTTTACTAGACAATTTAGAATATAAATTTCCTAATAAAGAATACTCTTCTTTTAAACCCTTCTGCCTTTTTTTTGTGCTTTTTAAAAAATGAGGTTTTTGGTTTCTTTTTGCTTCATATAACTGGTTTCTTTTTTGATATTTTGTAATAGAAGTATTTATTGCTTGTTTTTTTTCCTCTACAATTTCTTTAAGATCAAACTCATTTTTATATGATTTTGGTATATTATTTTTAAACTCGCAAAATAACTCATCATGGTAATATATTTTTGTGATGTATTGATTGGGAACTACATCGCTTGCATTTACTTTTGTATTTGATAATATTTTTCCGTTTTCATCTACCAATTTACCTTCATAATTAAAGTATTTAATCTCATCTTTTGTTTTTACGTAATAATGATTTTCACCATTTATATCTGTAAAACCAGTAGTATTAATAACTAGATCAGAATCTTTTTTTTGATTTTGAGGCTGTTCATAAATTGTTTCGATATTTTCTTGTGCTTCAACTTTTTCTGCAAATAGGAAAATAAATCCTGTTAATAACGGAATTACCGCCAGTTTTTTTAACCAAATTTTTGTTTGTGAACTTTGTACTGTCATCATTTTTAATCTTTTTTTAGTGAGTGAATAATTCAAATTACTGGCCAAGTAATATTCGTTGTTCCAAGCAGCTTTGTTGAGTAATAAATGCTGATATTGGAAAGTATTTTTATGTTGATTAATAACAGTTTGATCTGCTAAAAATTCATGGTTTAATTGTATTGCTTTTTTTAACAAAATAAATAAAGGGTTGATCCAGAAAAAAGTTTGTAATAACTCAATAATTAAAACATCTAAAGTGTGTTTTTCTGTAACGTGAGTTAGCTCGTGAGTAAATAATTCATCCTCAATATTTCCGTTTTTATATTCTTTTTTGTTGATAAAAATGAAGCTCCAAAAAGTATGTGGTAAAATTTTCTCATCCACTAAAACTATGATTGCTTTTTTATGTTTTACTTTTTCATTTACAAGAGTTTTTTGTACAATTTTGTATATGTTTCTTGTAAATCGGATTAAGAAAACGAAAGAGATTAAACAGTAAATACCTATAAATAATTGATTATAATTAAAGGTGTCTTCAATAATTATTGGATTTGTTTTTTCAATATTTAAAGTTTGTTCAAAACTTTGTATTACTGAATTAGGTTCCGAAATTGCCTCAACAGTAATGGTTGTTAAAGGTGCTAAAAATGAAAAAAAAACACTGCCTAGTAAATAAAACCTATTAAAACTATGCATTTTTTCTTTTTCTAAAGTAAATTGATAGAAAAATAATAAAAGTGCCAAGCAACTTACTGATTTTAAAAGATATATTAACATTTTTTTTGATTTTTAATCTGCCTATCTATAACTTTTTTTAATTCTTCTAATTCCTCATTAGATAGGTTGGTTTCTTTTGTAAAAAAAGAAGCAAATTGGCTTGCAGAATTATTAAAGAAATTTTTAATTAACCCGTTTACATGATTAGAAAAATAATCTGTTTTTTTTATCAAAGGAAAATATTCTCTCGATTTTCCAAATAATTTATAATCAATAAAACCTTTATCATTAATTCTTTTTAATAGAGTTGCTACTGTTGTTGTTGCCGGTTTTGGTTCTGGAAAATCTTCTAACAAATCTTTTAAAAACGCCTTTTTACGTTTCCATAAATATTGCATTAATTGTTCTTCAGTTTTAGATAATTGCATATGAGTTTTATTTTTACTCTACAAACATAGAATAATTATTTTAATTCTACAAATGTAGAATTAAAATAATTTAGTTGGTTTTAGTACCTTCGTATAAATATATTTTAGAAAATGAGAAAAAATATTTGCTTATTAATTATCATTGTTTTTGTTTCTTGTAGCAAGAAATTATTTAAAGAAAAATGGACAAAACAAACTGCTCCTGCAGTTTTTGAAGCTAGATTTGAAACTACCAAAGGTAATTTTGATATTGTTGCTAAAAGAGAATGGTCTCCTAAAGGTGTTGATAGATTGTATACGCTAATTAAAAATGGTTTTTATACAAATATGCCAATTTATAGAGTTGTGCCAAACTTTGTTGCACAATTCGGAATCCATGATAACCCTGAAGTAAATAAAAGCTGGAGAAACTATGGAATAGAAGATGAGCCCGTGCTTGTTAAAAACGATTCTATGACTATTTCATTTGCAAGAGGAGGAAAGAGAACAAGAACAACTCAAATTTTTATCAATTTAAAAGAGAATCATAGATTAGATAGATTAACCTATTCTGGTGTTACCGGTTTTCCTGTAGTTGCAAAAGTGATAAATGGTGCTGATGTTATTTTAAAATTTTATGATAAATACGGAGATAAATTAGGTCGTCGTCAAGATTCTATTCAGCAATATGGTAATGAATTTATTAAGAAAAATTACCCAAAAGTAGACTTTATTCATAAAGCTTATATATTAAAAAAGTAATTTTTTTGGATTCATCATTCTTCTCTTTTTTACTTTGAAAATTCAGTTAAATATTTATAGAAGTAAGGTATTGTTTCAATACCTTTTAAATAATTCCAAACTCCAAAATGCTCATTTGGAGAATGTATTGCGTCAGAATTTAGTCCAAAGCCCATTAAAATAGATTTACTATTTAATTCTTCTTCAAATAATGAAACAATAGGAATGCTCCCGCCACTTCTTTGAGGAATTGGCACCTTACCAAAAGTAGTTTCATAAGCTCTACTTGCGGCTTTATAGGCTATTGTATCAATTGGAGTAACATAACCTTGGCCACCATGATGGGGTGTTACCTTTACTTTTACAGATTTTGGAGCAATACTTTCAAAATGTTTTTTAAACAAATTAGTTATTTCTTTCCATTCTTGATTTGGTACTAAACGCATAGAAATTTTTGCAAATGCTTTGCTTGCAATAACAGTTTTTGCTCCTTCACCAATATAACCTCCCCAAATTCCATTTACATCTAAAGTTGGTCTAATCGAATTTCTTTCATTAGTTGAGTATTTATTTTCGCCATATACCTCATTTATATCTAATGCTTCTTTATAATTTTTAAGAGAAAAAGGAGCTTTTGCCATTTCTGCTCTTTCTTCTTCAGATAAATCTTCTACTTTATCATAAAAACCAGGAATAGTTATTTTGTTATTTTCATCATGTAAAGAAGCAATCATTTTTGCTAGAATATTAATGGGGTTTGCAACTGCACCACCATATAATCCAGAATGTAAATCTCTATTTGGCCCAGTAACTTCAACTTCTACATAGCTTAAACCACGTAAACCTGTTGTTATTGATGGTATATCATTAGCTATCATTCCAGTATCAGAAATTAAAATAACATCGTTAGCCAGTTTTTCTTTATTTCTTGGAACAAACCAAGCTAAACTTTCAGAACCTACTTCTTCTTCACCTTCAATCATAAATTTAACATTGCATGGCAAATTTCCTGAAGATGTCATATATTCTAAAGCTTTTATATGCATATACATTTGTCCTTTATCATCACAAGCACCTCTTGCAAAAATTGCTCCTTCAGGATGAATTTCTGTTTTTTTAATTACAGGTTCAAATGGAGGAGAAGTCCAAAGTTCAACTGGGTCAGCAGGTTGTACATCGTAATGGCCATATACTAAAACGGTTGGTAATTTTGGGTCAGTAATTTTTTCTCCATAAATTATAGGATAACCTGGAGTTTCACAAATTTCAACATTATTGCATCCAGCTTCTTTTAAGCTTTTTAAAACAAAATCACTTGTAGCTAAAACATCTTTTTTAAATGCTTTATCAGCACTAATAGAAGGTATTTTTAATAATTCTATTAACTCATTTAAGAATCTTTGTTGATGTTTTTTTATGTATGCTTTTAGGTTATCCATTAGTTATCTTTAAATTCATATCAAAAATAGAAAAATAATAATGAACCTCTTTGTAGTTTGTGATGAATGTTTATATTTGCAAACCGAAATGCAGGCGTGGTGGAATTGGTAGACACGCTAGACTTAGGATCTAGTGCCGCGAGGTGTGAGAGTTCGAGTCTCTCCGCCTGTACAGTAATCGCTGTTAATCTATTGATTTACAGCGATTTTTTTTTAAATCGAATTGTAATTCTTTTTTTTGTTTTTATATATTGGTATTATGCAGTTACAGCTCCTATTTAGAATACTTATTGTTAACAAAAAATTTACAATCGTTGAGTTGTAATTTCATATTTTTGCATATATTACAGATTCACTTTAAGACTTCCCCATAGCTAAAAAAGTTTATTAATAAACGTTTCTAGATGTGTAAAAAAGTTGCTGCTATTTTATTGTGTTTTTTTTCTTTTTATGCTTTTGGTCAATATTCAAAAATAGATGATTTAAAAAATGTAATAAGTAAAGATGATACTAATTCCAAAGAAGTAAGGCTTAAAACACTTAAATTATTACTTGCTCAGTATCAAAAAACAAACTCTGATTTAGATTATAAATATGGTTTATTATCTTCTATTGCTAAATCGTTTCATATATTAAAAGAAAAAGACAGTGCTATTAAATACTGTAATTTAATACTCAAATCAATTGATAATAGAAAAAGAAAATCAAATGTTACTTCTGCACTACAAGTTTTAAGTAGTATTTATTTAGAGGAGAAACAATACGGTAAAGCTAAAAAAGCACTTTATGATTTAGCTAAAGACACAATTAATTATTCAGTTTATGGTTATTCTGAAGATAAAAAAAAGGAATGTAAACTTTATATATACAATGGTTTATCAGTATTATTTGAAAAGCAAAAAGAATATGAAAAAAGCCTTGAATATTTAAAAAAGAAAATAAAATTAAATAACTCTATTCAAGACAAGGTTTTAGTAACCAATTTTTCTGATATTGAAGTAAAATATCGTTCAGAATTAAAAGAAAAATTACAGTTAAAAGAAGATTATTTAGAACAAGAAAAGATAATTAATAAAGCTAATTTTCAAAAAGGATTACTTGCTATTTTCTTATTAATTGTTACTATCTCCACTTTTTTTATTTGGAAACGTTATCAAATGGAAATAAATGCAAAAAGAATTGTTAATAAACAAAAAGAAAATATAGAACATCAAAAAAACTTAATAGAAAAACTTCAAAAAGAATTACACCATAGAATTAAAAATAATCTTTCCTTTATTGACCTGTTTATTAATTTGGCAAAAGGTAAATTTCCAAATAAAGAATATACCAATAAATTAAATGAGTTGCAAAATAGAATACATAGTATGTTTGAAATACATAAGCAACTTTTAAAAAAAGACGATGTAACTTCTGTAAATGCTAAAAATTATATTGATGTTTTAGTGAAAAATGTAAAGGAGTCTTATATTAAAAATAATATTTGTCTTAATAACAATACTAATGAAAATGAAACTTTATTGGCAAATATTTCATTTCCGGTTGGAATTATAGTTAATGAGTTTGTAACTAACTCTTACAAATATGCTTTTATCGAAGATGAAAAAGGAACTATTAATATTGCCTTAAAATCAGATAAAAAAAACTACCATTTATCACTAGTAGATAACGGAAAAGGATTACCTAAAGATTTTAATATAGAAAGTTTAAATTCTTTTGGGTTAGAAACTATACAACTTTTAACAAAGGAGTATAATGGAACTTTTTCTATTAGTGGTACTAAAGGGGTTAAAATGAAAATAATATTACCTAAAAATGTTGCATAAAAATGAAAAGTAAAGGACATATACTTGTTGTAGAAGATAAGTCGCTTATTTATAAAAGAATTAAAATGCTCTTAAAAGAACATCATTATACTGTTGAAGATTATACACCAAGTGTTAAAGAGGCTATTGCTAATATTAATAAAATAAAACCAGACCTAGTTTTACTGGATATAGATTTAAAAGGAGAACACAAAGGTACTTATTTAGGTGAGCTTTTAAGTAGCAAATATAATATTCCATTTATATATGTTACTGATTTTGATGATAATCAAACTTTTTATGAAGGTCTTAAAACAAAGCATGGAGATTTTATTTCAAAAAATAAGATTAATTTAAATGAAGAAAACCTTAGGATTATTCAAACCAAACCTCATTTAGATGAAGAACGATTAATTCGTTCTATTCAAACAGTTCTTGAGCAAAATAAAAAGAAACCAGTTCCAATAATTAAAAATTCAATTTTGGCATATGTAGACTATGTTAAAAAAACTAAGGAATTAGGTGTAGATGAGCTAACTCAGGTGCCAATTGCATTAAAAGAAATTGCTTTTTTTACAACCGATTCTGAAGAAGTGGATGAAGATAAAACAAAAAATAGTAATAAAACAATATATGTAAAATTACAGAGAAATAATGCTCGTATACAAACTTGGTTAAAGAAATCTTATATAGTTCCAAGTAGTTTGTCAGTTATATTAAAAAGTATGCCAAATTATTTTGTACGTATAAATGATTATTATATTGTAAATATAGATTCTGAATTTTCTTTACAAGGGCGTATAAATGGAAAATATATTAAGGTTGCTGATCAAGTATTAGAAATCTCTGATAGGTACAAAGCAGATGTAGAACATAAGATAGAGAATTTATATCAAAAAATAAGATAATAATCTTTTTCTACATTTGCTTTATACTTATATGAATGAGTTAGTTTATGTTGGTGATTTTATTGTGAAAATAGGTTTTATCATTAAAAAACAGTCTTTTTGCATTTTAAAACCTATTTATTGCATTATAACTTCTTCAGTACTTGTAAAGTCTATTTATTTGTAGACTAAAGATAGTTAGAGTATATATATTTTAATTCTTACTCCCCCAATTTTTTAGTTGCTCCCCAATTTTTAACTACGTACAATAATAATATACTTATTCCTTCTAAAGGAGTTAAGTTTATTGTATATGGTTAAGCTATAATTCATTAATCTAGGTTTTTAAGTAAACTAATAAAATAGCTATGTTGAATTATATTGTAAAACAGTTATACCAGATTGAGGAGGAAAATTAAAGAATTAATTTTTGTAATATCCCCCTTGCTTTTTTTTATATCAACAACACAATTCGTGTTTGGAGTAAATACATATGCTCTAAAAACAAGTAAAATTAATGCATTTAGAGTTGTTTTTGATATTCAGACTGAAGTTGAATTAGGTGTCAGTGTTTTTTTTGATACTTCTAAACGTACAACCCTTTTAACTAATCAAAATATTTTTAATAACTGCTCAGGTACATTTAATTCTAATTACCTATCTATTTCACACTTTAAAAATGATTTAACATTTTCTAATGTTTTAACAAATCGTTTTAGTAGGGTATTTAATCCCTATGGTAATTTAACCAGAATAACAACTAAAGCTACTTTAGTTAATAATATGTCTCTAAGGCAAAATAGTAATAAAATAGACGTAAGAGTACTTTTAGGTACCGGTTTAAGCTCAGAGTATGTAGGCCAAATACCTGTTTCAGATTTACAAGTAAATCCCCCAATTTTTGATAATATAATTATTTCTGATGATCTACAAATTTTAGATCGCAAAGGACCAATAATTAATATTATGCATAGACTGCCGCCTTTGATTAAAGGTTTGGAACAGTGTATTGTAATCCCTTTTCAAACATTAATAGCTAAGGGAACATAATAAGAAAATTAACAAAAAAATATGAAACAGAACAGTTCCTTTTTAATTCAAATTTTATTTATGCCTTTGGGTTTGTTGCTCAAAAATATACAGGCTCAAGGTTATACAACAGCTACAAGTCATGTATTTAGTGCTATAGAAACAATTACTCATAATACTAGTAGTCAAGAAGTATGTAGTGCTACAATAGAAGAGAAAATATATACAACTTTAGTAAATAATATTTTAAAATAAGTGTATCATGGTAGGGAAAAACACGAAAAAATTAATTTTAATAATAACACTTTTATTTTTTATTGTACCAAAAACTCAAGGAGTATTTGATGTAAGTACATATATTAACAAAATAACTATAGACAATGCACCTAGTATTGCTTCAAAAATTGAAACAACAGCTATATCAGGTGAATTGATTGTTAATGAAGATAATACAACTAAACCTGTAAGTAATTTAGTAACTGAAATTTGCGGTAATGGTATTGATGATGATGGAGATGGATATATTGATAGTTTTGATTCAGATTGCCCAGATTATGCGCCTATAGCATGTTCGGAAACAGATTTTTATCAAACATTATATGTTTCAGGAGCCTATAGATTCTATAGTGTAAATCCAACTACAGTTACTTTTACAGAAATTTCTAATTTATCTTCTCAAGGAGCAAGTTCTGTTAATTCTATTGGTTATAATATAAAAGATAATTTTATTTATGCTATAAAACACTCTGGTACTCCAAAATACCTTTATAGAATTAATAATAATGGAGATTTACACAATTTAGGAGAATTAACAGGAGATATTTCTGGGGATAATCAAGCAGGAGATTTTGATAATAATGGAGATTTATATGTTACAGGGAGCAGTGGAAAACTATATAAAGTTGATGTTACCACTTTAGCAACTACTTTAATTGGAACAACTGGAGTACATATGAATGACATTGCTTTTAATCCTAAAGACGGACTCTTTTATGGTTGGGTTTCAAATAAAGGATTATATCAAATAGATCCAACAACTGCTGCAATTACTAAAGTAGGTGCTATTAATACTGATTATGACGGTTTCGGAGCTATTTATTTTAATACGCAAGGTGAATTGATAGGTTATGGTGATAGCAATTTTGTTTCAGGAACAACCCAAAATACTTTAGTTAAAATTGATATTGTTACTAATGATGTAACTGCTTTAGGAACTGGTGCTTCAGTGAAATATAATGATGGTTGTTCTTGTGTATACACAATGGGCTTTACCAAATCTACATCAGTTAAAAACGTAAATTTAGGAGATACTTTTACCTATACATTTACATTTAATAATGAATCTGGACAAAAGTTAGATAATTTAACCTTTTCAGATGTTTTGACAGATGGTTTTACTTGGGCATCAGATCCATATGATGTTACTGGAGGTATAACAATTACAGGTACAACAAATACTACAACTACTGCAACTTTAGATATAGACGATGTTCCTTTAGGGGAAAGTAGCTTTAAAATAGATGTAAAAGTACCCGTAGATTGTAATTTAGATTCCGAGTATACAAATCAAGCATCCATTTCAGGCTTAAAAGCCAATAACCCAATTTTTGATGACGAGATATTTTCAGATGATCCAGATGATCCAGAAATTTTAGACCCAACAGTTACGGTAATAAACACCCTACCTACTGCACCTATAAGTGGTGGAGATTTAGAAGAGTGTGCAACAGATACTATTCAAACATTAACAGCAACAGCAACTGTAGAAGTGGGTTCTACATTAAAATGGTACGATGAAGCAACAGGTGGTAATGTGGTAACAGATTTAACACTTTCTTCAATTGGGAGTACTACTTTTTATGCAGTAGCGGTTAATACTTCAGGTTGTGAAAGTCCTCGAACTCCAGTAATTTTAACAATTTTAGATTGCCCAGAGGCTAAAGATGATGTTCTTTCTGTGTGCCCAAAAGAAAGTACAAATGTATTAAATGTATTAAGTAACGATTCTTTAAGTAATGTAACAGCAACAATTAGTACAACAAATATTACTGTAGTTACACCTGATTCAGCAAACATTTTAACTTTAAATACTGCAGATGGATCAGTAGATATTGCTTCTGGATTTACCGTAGGAAATACATATACTATATCATATAAAATATGTGATATTAACAATGCTTCAAGTTGTGATTCAGCTACAGTTTCAGTTACAATAGAAGACACTACAAGTCCTGTAATGCCAACACTTGCCGATGTTACTTTTGAATGTAGTGGAACACCAACAGCACCAACAACGACAGATAATTGTGACGCAAGTACAATTACAGGAACGACAACAACAGTTTTTCCAATTAGCACCTTAGGAACCACGGTAGTAACTTGGACATTTACCGATGTAAGTGGCAATACTACTACTGCAAATCAAAACGTAATTGTTGCAGATACCAATGCACCAATATTTGATACAACACCACCTACAGAAAGTATTACGGTTTCATGTACAGATGATATTCCTGCTGCAACTACTATAACAGCAACAGATACTTGTAGTACTGCAACTGTTTATGTAGATGAATCCCGTACAGATGGTAGTTGTTTTGGACAATACACAATTGAAAGACGTTGGGTAGCTATTGATAATTTTGGAAATAAAACCACATCAGATGCACAAATTATTACAGTAAACGATGAGGATGGACCAACATTTAATGAAACATTACCAACAGATTTAACTTTAGAATGCACAGATACTATTCCTGTTGCAGATGTATTGACTGCAGCAGATTGTTCAACCATTGTAAATCAGGACATTAAGAGTTTAACTAATGATTTCTATCTTGATATGGATAAAATTATTGATACTTATGACTCTAATAATGATGGATTTGGTGTTATTTTTTCAGATGTTCTTGTTACTGATATATTTCAAGACGGTACTCCAATTGATTTCTTCAATTATTTTGCAGGAGTTACGGTTACGCTTACAACAGAAGCTGTTCCAGGAACTGTAAACCCTAGAGTACGTAATAATGGTTGGGGATTTAAAATTAGTAATAGTAAAATTACGCTTACATTTTCAAATGATGTTACATTTCAAATATCTGGTAATCCAGGTTTATCAAGTGGAGAAAAGTTAACTTTTTCTGGAGATGGAGATCAATTGCATCCTTTTCCAATTTCAGGTGGAACAGATTATGGAGTTAACTTTTTTGGATCTTCAGATATAGTTACAACAATTACAGATCCTTATGTTGTTTATAATACAGGAGAAAGTTCGATTAATTATGCAGGTCAAATATATGGAGGTAGTGGTACTGAATTAGCTGTACAACAAGAAGAACCAAATGGTAGTATTGCCCAGCTGTTTGTATCTGTTTTTATGTCTAATGATAGTAGTACTGTGCCAGTTTCTTATACAGAGGAAACCGAAGCAGGTTTATGTACAGGTAGTTCTGTAATAACAAGAACTTGGACAGCAACAGATCAATGTAATAATATAACAACTCATGCCCAAAAGATTAACATAAAAGATACAGTTGCACCAACAGGAACCGCACCAGCAGATATAACTGGTATTCAATGTATTTCAGATGTTCCTGTAGCAGATATTGAAGCAGTTACAGATGAAGCAGACAATTGTGGAGGAAATGTAATAGTAACAGTGGCAGACACGAATAATGGAGGAAGTGGTTGTAATGGTGATCCTTACATAGTAACTAGAACATATACCTTAACCGATTGTGCAGGATTAACTACAGACTTGGTGCAAACTATAACGGTTGAAGATACTGTTGCACCTTTATTTATTAGTGTTTTACCACAAAATATAACTGTAGAATGTGATGCTATACCAACAGCTTCAACTTTAGTTGCAATTGATAACTGCCCAGATGATTTAAGTAATAAAACACTAGATTGGTCAGATTATGAGTCAACAGGGGCTTCAGGTTATGGTATAGGGAGTACATCTGAAGTGTTGGATGTTAATGGAACTAGTATAGCGATAGATATAATTGATTCTGCAGGAGCATTAAATTCTCCAACACCAATTGTAAACAACTTTTATCAAGGTGATTTAACTGCACAAGATGAAACATTAATTATTTCAGCAAATATTTCTGCTTTAAATACAAGTAATAATATTACTACTAGTTTAACATTTACAGGAGGAGTCGTAAACAATGTTAATTTTAAAATGTTTGATATAGATGGAAATGATGATGAAGCATTTTTTAGACATGAAAAGTATACAATAAATGGTTATTCTGGAACAACATTAGTAGTGCCAAGCATTAGTGGTGGTGGAACACAAATTATAACTTCTAATGTTATTGAAGGTATAAACTCAACAGACTCAACTGGAACAGAAGCAGCACAAGAAGTAATTTCAGTTTATTTCGGTGATCCAATAGATAGAATTGAGATAATTTTTGAAATAGCTGATATTCAAAATACTGTAGTAAATACGAATAGCACTCCAGGTTTTGGTCTACATGATATTAATTTTTCATTGTTGCCTGTAAGTAACGAAGTGGCAGTAAGTTATACTGAAGAAAAAACTGCAGGAGCATTTGATAATAATTATAGTTTGACAAGAAAATGGACAGCAACAGATTCATGTGGATTAGAAACTGAACACTCTCAAATTATTACTGTAGCAGATACCACCGCACCCGTAACACCAACACTTGCCGATGTAAGTTTTGAATGTATTGGAATACCAACAGCACCAACAACGACAGATAGTTGTGATGCAAGTACAATCACGGGAACGACTAGCACAGTTTTTCCAATCA
>NZ_CANMUE010000011.1 GCF_947500975.1 uncultured Polaribacter sp. | reverse complement strand
AATCTTCTATTCTTTTTTCTTATCATTATTACAAATCTATTAATTTAGATTTGTTGCGTTAAGTTCTTGAATAGAGGAATCAGTTAAAAAAAGACAATACAAAAAAAATAAAAGACAAAGAGTTAGCAATTGCTACATTAATTGAAAATCAAAAATTATTAGAAACAAAAACACAGCCTATTATTTCTAATTTTGATGGGTTAATATCAAGAATAAACGCGCTTGGTAAATTACCTTGGCTACCGTCATTTTTTATATTTTTATTGTTTTTAACTATAGAAACATCTCCTATAATTGCAAAATTATTAGCATCAAAAGGAGAATATGATTTTAAATTAGAAGACCAAGAAACTGCAATAAAAACATGGGTACAGCAACAAGTTCATCAAAGAGAACAAATGTTAAAAGCTGATATTATTATTGATACTAAAGTTTACAAAGATATTTCAGAAGAAGAAGAGTTATACACTTACAAACAAAAAATTGCTAGAGATTTAATGAAGCTACAAGCAGATTCTTTCTATAAAAAACAACAAAAAATGTTATAAACAAAAAAAGCGTCCCATCTAAGGGAAGCTTTCCATTGGTTAACAAAACCATGACACTTTTATGAAAGTGACAAAACAACACAACTAAATGCTACTCTAACAAAAAGTAGCCTGCAAATATACAATGAATTTAAATATCTGCAAATAAATACTTGTTTTTTTGTTATTTTAATAATTGTTAATTTATGCAATGATTGTATCTTTGTAGGCTTTAATAAACATCACTAATTTATACATCAAATGCAATTATCAGAACAAGAAGTTGTAAGAAGAGAAAAGCTAACTAAATTGAGAGATTTAGGTATTAATCCTTATCCTGCAGATTTATTTCCAATCAATTCAAATTCAAAAGAAATAAAAGAAGATTATGCTGAAAACAAACAGGTAATTATTGCTGGTAGATTAATGGCTATTAACATACAGGGTAAAGCTTCTTTTGCACAATTACAAGATGGTGAAGGTAGAATTCAGGTATATTTTAATCGTGATGAAATTTGTACAGGTGAAGATAAATCTCTGTATAATGATGTTTTTAAAAAATTACTAGATTTAGGAGATTTTGTTGGTATAGAAGGTGAATTATTCACAACTAAAGTTGGAGAAAAAACAGTAAAAGTAAAAAACTTTAAGTTACTAAGTAAAGCTTTAAAACCTTTACCAATGCCAAAGGTTAAAGATGGTGTAACCTATGATGCTTTTACAGATCCTGAGTTAAGATACAGACAACGTTATGCAGATTTAGTGGTAAACTCACACGTAAAGGAAGTGTTTATTAAAAGAACAAAACTATTTAACGCCATGCGTTCTTTTTTTAATGATGCTGGTTATTTTGAAGTTGAAACCCCAGTTTTACAACCAATTCCTGGAGGTGCTGCTGCAAGACCATTTATTACACATCACAATTCTTTAGACATTCCTTTATATATGAGAATTGCTAACGAGTTGTATTTAAAAAGACTAATTGTTGGTGGTTTTGATGGTGTTTATGAGTTTTCTAAAAACTTTAGAAATGAAGGAATGGATAGAACTCATAATCCAGAATTTACAGCCATGGAAATCTATGTTTCTTACAAAGATTACAATTGGATGATGGATTTTGCCGAGCAACTTTTAGAGCATTGTGCAATTGCTGTAAACGGAACTTCAGAAGCTACTTTTGGCGAACATAAAATAGATTTTAAGGCACCATATGCAAGAGTTACAATGGCAGATTCTATTAAACATTTTACTGGTTTTGACATTAATGGAAAAACAGAAGATGAAATTAGAGAAGCTGCTAAATCTATGAATATTCCTGTGGATGAAACCATGGGTAAAGGAAAATTAATTGATGAAATTTTTGGTGAAAAATGTGAAGGAAATTACATTCAGCCAACTTTTATTACCGATTATCCTAAAGAAATGTCTCCACTTTGTAAAGAACATAGAGACAACCCAGAATTAACAGAGCGTTTTGAGTTAATGGTTTGTGGTAAAGAAATTGCAAATGCTTATTCTGAATTAAATGACCCAATTGACCAACGTGAGCGTTTTGAACACCAATTAAAATTAGCTCAAAAAGGTGATGATGAAGCTACTGAATTTATTGATGAAGACTTTTTACGTGCCTTAGAATACGGTATGCCACCTACATCAGGAATGGGAATTGGAATGGATAGGTTAATTATGTTCTTAACCAATAATCAATCCATACAAGAAGTACTCTTCTTTCCGCAGATGCGCCCTGAAAAGAAAGCACCTTCCATTGAGTTAAACGATGAAGAAAAAGCGGTTTTAGCAATTATTACAAAGGCAGAAAAAATAGATTTAAATACTTTAAAAGTTCAATCTGGTCTTTCTAATAAAAAATGGGATAAAACCATTAAAGGTTTAACCAAAAAAGATGTTGCCAAAGTTTCTAAAACTGACGAAGGTTTGTTTGTGGAAGCTTTGTAAAACTTTAGTTTAAAATATTATATAAAAAAAGGAATTACATTGCTGTAATTCCTTTTTTATTTGATTTGTTTTATAGTAAAATTTCGAATACGTTTGTTATCACTAATTATGACAAAACATCAATGGAAAACTATAAAAATATAATTAAAGAAATTTACTCTGATGTAAAAAAGGTAAATGATATTGGTAAAGTAGCCAATTATATTCCTGAATTAGCATTTGTAAAGGCTGATAATTTTAGTGTACATATTTCTACAATCAACAAAGAAGGTTTTGGTGTTGGTGATTTTGATAAAAAATTTTCTATTCAAAGTATTTCTAAAATTCTTTCATTAACATTAGCTTACAAATTAGAAGGCGAAAAACTATGGGAAAGAGTTGATGTTGAGCCATCAGGAAACCCTTTTAATTCATTATTACAATTAGAGTCTGACCTTGGAAAACCAAGAAATCCATTTATAAATTCTGGTGCAATCGTAGTTTGTGATATCCTATTTAGCCATCTTAAAAACCCAAAAGAAGATTTCTTAAAATTCTGTAAAGACATTTCTGACAACTCTACTTTAAATTATAACAAAAAAGTAGCACAATCAGAAAAAGATTCTGGCTTTAGAAATATTGCGCTCACTAACTTTATAAAATCTTTTGGAAACATAAAAAACAATGTTGATGATGTTTTAGACTTTTACTTTCATATCTGTTCAATAGAAATGAACTCTAAAGAAATTTCTGAAATATTTCTTTTTTTAGCTGATGATAATTTTACTACACGTAAAGGAGAACGAGTAATTACAAAAAGTCAAGCAAAAAGAATTAATGCCATTATGCTTACCTGTGGTTTTTATGATGAATCTGGAGAGTTTGCTTTTAAAGTTGGTTTACCAGGTAAAAGTGGCGTTGGTGGTGGTATTGTTGCTATTCATCCAGACAAATATTGTATAACTGTTTGGAGTCCCAAATTAAATGAAAAAGGAAATTCTTATAAAGGAATGTTGTTTTTAGAGAAGTTTACATCTAAAACAACTTCTTCTATTTTTTAAAATACTTCGTTAAATCTTATAAGTAATCATTAAAACACTAATATTAAAGTCATAAATTATAATGATTAATTTATCTCAAAATGAGTATCAAATACAAAATGTAAAAAGTTTTCAGGAACTTATTTCAACTCCATTTCAAGGAAAAATTAATGCAATTTGTTGGAACCGTAAACTAATAGGTGATTTTTCTGAAATTATTGATAAGATTGCTATAATAGAAAATATGGCAGAGATTCATCAAGAAGAATTGCGTGAACTTCAATTAAGTAAACAAGGTCAACTTGCTCGTACAATTCTTTTAAATGACTTAAATTTATTAAAAGCTCAAGGAACGTCTCCAACACTAAATATAATCAAATCTTATGAGAAAGATGATTCTTACCCATTTTTTCCAACGGATGTTTATTCTTTTCATATAGATCGTTCTCCTATAGCAGCTGATACTTTTTTATGTACTTATCATGGTACTGCTAGTGATATTATACCTAATTCAGAAGCCACACAAAAAATATTGATTCCTGAGATTCGTGCTGAACTAAAAAAATTATATGGTAAAAGTGATGAAGAAGGTTTTAAATCCTTTTTAAGTGATCACTTTTTTGATTTACATTACCAACCAAAGCCAAATACACAAACAATTAACTTAGGTATTGGTCATTTATGGAAGTTGGCAATTGACCACCCAGAAAGTAAAGTTATTCCTTGTATTCATCGTGCTCCTAAAGAAAGAAATGGAGAAAAACGATTGATGATAATCTGCTGATTTTATGATTGAATAAAAATGTTTAATTATATTTGATAAAAAAAATTATGAAATTTAAACTTTTTTATTGTTTAATAATAACTGTGCTATTATCTTCTTGTAGTAACCTTTTTAAAACTTATGATGATCAAGAAGATTTTAGAGAAGATTCAGGATCAGGCATTCAAATAAACTCAGGCTCTCTAGTTGGACAATGGCAAGAAACACATACTTGGGAAACATTTGGCGGTGAAGCACCTTCTTCATGGTCTCCAATAAACATTAATTATAGTGATACATATACTTTTTTAGACGATGGTACTTTTACATCCAATAAAGATATAACAGATTGTGCAAGTAGTAACGGTACTTATTTAGTTGAAGAAAAAAAAATTATACTCACTTATATTTGTGAAACACAACCTATCATAACAAAAGAAATTTTGATTGATGAATTCTTTTTTAGAGAAGATTATATTGTTTTTATTGAAGGTGATTATTATGATAATATTTCAAAATTTGAATTAATAAATTAATGAAAAGAAAACATACTACCCTCTTTCTTATTATTCTATATTTTTTTTTACACTCAAAAGAATCGTATACACAAACCCCTATTCATGGAGTAATTTCTGATGTAGTTTCTAATACCCCATTAGAAAATGTTAAGGTTCAACTTAAAAATTCGCCTACATTTTATACAAGTAATTCTAAAGGATACTTCTATCTAAAAATAAACCCTGAAGAAAACACAAAAGATTTTAAAGGTTATTTTTTGATAAAAGAAAATACACTCCTTAGTTTCTTTAATACAACATTTAATATATACATATATAATACTCAAGGAAAGATAATCTATCAAAAAGACAATATTTTTGAAAGAGATAATATCTCTTTACAAAATTTAGCAAGTGGAAGTTATTTTATAAAAATTCATTCTCCAAAAGGTAATTACACTTATAGGTTATTTCTGTCATCTAATCAACATCTAGTATCTACATTAATAAATAACAGTAAAAATTCTATTGAAAAAACAGATTCAATTTTTTTCTCAAAAGAAAACTTTTTTGAAAGAAAATTAGCTTTAACTGATTATCGTTTATATAATAAAATTGGAATAAAACTTTTAAAACATGAATATAAAAATTTAAATTACTTTGAAGAATTAATTGATGAAAATGCTTTTGAAATGCTTGCACATCAACCTTCAAAAACACATTTAAGTGGTATTGAATCTGTAAAAGCAATTTTTGATAGCAAAAAAAATACAATCTATTATATTAATACTAAAAAATACGATTTACATTATACATTTTCATTTGAACAATTAGATTATTCTTATACAAATAATCAATTTAGTCATGAGCAGTACACTAATAATCCTAATCGTTATTTATACCCAATTACAATCAATTACTTTAAAGAATTAGACATATATACTTTTGAATTTTTTGCTTCTGATGAAGCTACTTGTGAAGATGCTTATAAGTTGTATCATAAAATTTTACAAAGCTCTTATTTAAGAGATAAATTATATTTTTATACAACAAATAGTTTATGGATAAATTGTACCGATATTCCTATAATTGGTGCAAATGAATTGTATGA
The DNA here is from genome assembly GCF_947500975.1 of uncultured Polaribacter sp. Classification (GTDB taxonomy): domain Bacteria; phylum Bacteroidota; class Bacteroidia; order Flavobacteriales; family Flavobacteriaceae; genus Polaribacter. The sequence goes on along the minus strand of NZ_CANMUE010000011.1, from coordinate 124,407 downwards.
AGGTCAAAATTATCAGGCTTTAAATATAAGTGAAGGTTATGGATATTTAAAAAAAATAGAAATAAATGACATAGCTACAACAGAACTCAAAAAAAATAATATTGTTGTAACAAACGGAATTCCTATGGAAATCCCTGTAATTGCTGGAATTATTACTACAGAATTTCAAAGCCCTTTAAGTCATATAAATGTTTTAAGCCACAATAGAGGCACACCAAACATGGCTTTAAAAAGTGCTTTTGAGGAAACCGTTTTAAATGATTTAGATGGAGAATTAGTGTATTTAAATGTAGCTACAGATTCCTATAAAATAAGAAAAGCCACGTTAGAAGAGGCTACTATTTTTTGGACCGAAAATGAACCTAAAGATACCATAACACTAGAAAAAGATGTTAATGATTATGGTATATTTGAACTAGAAAATGCATCTATTAATGATGTAAATAAAATTGGCGGTAAAGCAGCAAACTTTGCCGAAATTTTAAAAGCTTTTAAAAATGAAAATAAAAGTGCGCCTGTTCCAGAAAATTATTTTGCTATTCCTTTTTATTACTACAATGAACATCTTATAAAAAATGGTATAGACACCTATATTGAAACTACTTTAGATTTACCACAATTTAAAACAAGTTCAGTATTTAGGAAAACCATATTAAATAAAATTCGTGATAGTATTATTAACTCTCCCTTAGACGAAGCATTATTAACTAATATTTTAAACAAAATAACTACTGATAATAGATTTACTAGTTATCGTTTTCGTTCCTCTACCAACGCTGAAGATCTAGATGGTTTTAATGGTGCCGGCTTATATAGTTCTTATTCAGGAAAATTAAACAATGATAAAAAAACGCCTTCAGAAGCTATTAAAAAAGTTTGGGCAAGTTTATGGAATTTTCCTGCTTATGAAGAAAGAGATTATTTTAAAATCAATCATTTATCTGCAGCAATGGGAATTTTAGTACATCGATCTTTCCCAGATGAAGATGCGAACGGTGTTGTAATTACAAAAAATATTTTCAACCGAAACCATGGATTTGTTGTAAATGTTCAATTTAAAGAGATTAGTGTTGTTGATCCTGACCCTGGTGTTATTCATGACCAGGTGATTATTTATACATTTTCATCTAATAATAATAGATATACATTGGAATATAATACTTTTTCTAATGTAGTCACAGACACTTCAGAACATGTTTTGTCCGATGAAGAATTATATCAACTAGGTGATTATCTTTCAATTATCAACGTTTATTTTTATAGCAAAGTTTATGATTGTAGCTGTGACTATAAAAATTTCGGTTTAGATATAGAGTTTAAAGTAGACTCAACTATAGATTATAGGAAGATATATATAAAACAAGCTAGACCTTATTGATTTTACTTAAAATTCTAATAAAAAATCACCCTTTAAACTTCATTGCTAAATGAACAACCTTTTTTGTTTCAAAAAAATCTTCATCAAAATAATCTGGTAAATTATAAATAGTAGCAGATGTATACAGTTTTAATTCTTCAGTTAAATCACCTCCTTTTAAATATAGAATTCCATTTTTTAAATCATGGTTTTGTTTTTTCGCAATTCTACCTTTTGTCCAACCAACAAAAGTTTCCATTTGTGCTACAGCTCTACTCACAATAAAATCATACCTATCTTTTACCTCCTCTACTCTACCGTTAGTAGTTTTTACATTTTCTAAACCTAATCCTGCAACAACTTCATTAACAACCTTTATTTTTTTACCAATAGAATCTACCAAATGAAACTGTGTTTCTGGAAATAAAATTGCTAAAGGAATTCCTGGAAAACCTCCACCTGTACCTACATCTAAAACTTTAGACTCAGGTTTAAAAGACATTACTTTTGCTATTCCTAAAGAATGTAAAACATGACGCAAGTACAATTCATCAATATCTTTTCTAGAAACAACATTAATTTTTAAATTCCAGTCTTTATATAATTCTTGTAATTTAGAAAACTGTTCGATTTGGATTTTAGATAAATTTTTAAAATACTTGTGTATAATTTCCATCAATAATATATATTAGAAGTGCAAAAATAGATATTTCAAAGAGACAATTCTTAACAAAAGTTGACGTTTATTATATAAAGCTATTTTAAATAGCATATTTTTGCATTATTATATCATAATATATGAAAACAATAAATTTTTCAAGAGTAGATAAAGTAAAGTTCTTTAGAACTTTAAATAAAAGAGTCAACTCTTACTTTAAAGAAAATAATATAAAAAGAACTGGAAACTGGAAATTGTATACAAAAGCAATTATTATGTTTTCAATATTTTTAGTTCCATTTATTTTAATCTTAACAATTTCTATGCCTCAATGGGTTATGACTTTGTTAATGGTTGTTACTGGAATTGGAATGGCAGGTGTTGGTATGAACGTGATGCATGATGCTAACCATGAATCTTTTTCTAAAAGAAAATGGGTAAACAAATTAATGGGAAGTAGCATTTATATTCTTGCAGGAAATGTTTATAATTGGAAAGTGCAACACAATGTTTTACACCATACATTTACGAATGTTATAGAACATGATGAGGATATAGACGCTGGTAGAATTATTCGTTTTTCTAAACATGCACAATGGATGAAAATTCATAAACTTCAAAAATATTATTCTATTTTCTTGTATGGATTATTAACTATTAATTGGGCTATTACAACTGATATTAAACAAATGCACCGCTATTTAAAAAGTAAATTATCTTATGGTAAATTCCCTAATCCAGCAACAGAATGGACAAAATTAGTAATCTCTAAAATTGCTTATTATTCACTTTGGATTGTTTTACCAATTGCAGTTTTAGACATCGCTTGGTGGAAAGTTTTTATTGGCTTTTTTGTAATGCATTATACAGCAGGTATGATTTTAAGTTTAGTTTTTCAATTGGCACATATTGTTCCAAATACAGAAATGCCAATTCCTGATAAAGAAGGAAATCTAGAGCATACTTGGGCAGTCCATCAATTATACACAACATCTAACTTTGCACCTAGTAATAGTTTAGTAAATTTCTATACAGGTGGTTTAAATCATCAAGTTGAACATCATATTTTCCCTCACATTTCTCATGTACATTATGGCAAATTAGCTAAAATTGTAAAAGAAACGGCTAAAGAATTTAACTTGCCTTATAATGAGTACGCAACAATGCGTAAAGCAATTATAGAACACTTTAAACATTTAGGTGTTTTAGGAAAAAAACCTGAATTAGCATAACAAGAACACAACAATTAACAGCAAAATGACAAATCCATTATCGGACAGAATTAACAGTTTACCTGTTTCTCAAACTTTAGCAATGGCTGCTAAAGCAAGAGAATTAAGAGCAGAAGGAAAAGATATTATTGGTTTAAGTTTGGGAGAACCAGATTTTAATACACCAGATTTCATTAAAGACGCTGCTATTGAAGCAATTAATCAAAATTACAACTCTTATACACCTGTAGATGGTTATGCTGAGTTAAAAGAAGCAATTTGTACTAAATTTAAACGCGATAATGATTTGGTATATACCCCAAATCAAATTGTAGTTTCTACTGGCGCAAAACAATCTATTGCAAATATTGCTCAAGTATTATTAAATCCAGGTGATGAAGTAATTTTACCTACACCTTATTGGGTTAGTTATTCTGCAATAACTACTTTATGTGAAGCAACTTATGTAGAAATTCCTTCTTCTATTGATACTGATTTTAAAATTACACCAGCACAATTAGAGGCAGCTATTACTCCAAAAACAAAAATGATTTTCTTTAACTCTCCAAACAATCCAAGTGGAACTATTTATAGTGAAGCAGAATATAGAGCATTGGCAGCTGTTTTAGAAAAACATCCTCAGATATATATTTTATCTGATGAAATATATGAACACATCAATTATGATGCTAAACCATTTAGTTTTGCAGCCATAGAAAGCATGTATGACAGAACTATTACCGTAAACGGATTAGCAAAAGCATTTGCTATGACTGGATGGAGAATTGGTTACATTGGTGCACCACAATGGATTGCTAAAGCTTGTAATAAAATGCAAGGACAAATTACATCTGGTGCAAACTGTATTGCACAAAGAGCTGCAATTACTGCTGTTTTAGCGCCTGTAAATAAAATACAATATATGGTAGACGAGTTTAAAACTCGTAGAAATATTGTAATTGGTTTATTAAAAGAAATAGACGGGTTTAAAGTAAATGTACCAGAAGGTGCTTTTTATGTTTTTCCTGACATTTCTGATTTCTTTGGTAAAACAATAGATGGTGTAAAAATCGAAAATGCTAGTGATTTTTCTTTATTTTTATTAGAAAAAGCAAATGTAGCAACTGTTACTGGTGATGCTTTCGGATCTCCTAATTGTATTCGATTATCTTATGCTGCTTCTGAATTACAAATTAGAGAAGCTATTAAAAGAATAAAAGAAGCTTTAAATTAAAACCTCTTTTAATACATTTTATAAAACTCACAGTTTTACTGTGAGTTTTTTTGTTATAAATTAATCATTAAAATAGCAATCACAAATAATAACACTCTTTAAATTGAAGAATTATTAAATATAAAAAGATTTTACTTATGATAACGATTCTCTTTTTATCTTAATAACATGCTGTCTTATTTCACTTTTGTAAGCAGATGTTAAAATTCCTCTTTCTATTGGTGTTGCGTATGTTAGTGTGTTGATTTTATATAATAATTTAGTTTAATTGATTACATACTTTAAACTAACAATAAAAAACCTTGATACAGACTAAAAATCAACAAATCAATCAGAAAAAAATATAAAAGTTCTTAAAAGTAAAAAAATCACATCAAAAAAGATGTGATTTTTTTACTTTATTAGTTTTAAAACTAATCTACATTATCATGTAAAAAAGAATTATTAGACTTAAAATCTAAAGAATCATCTTCAGTTTTAATAGAGGTCTTATTTTTACTAATAGATTCATTTGCATCTAAATCCACACCCAATCTCTTGTATGCTGGTTGACGCTCAATTTCATCAATATTTTTGTTTAACTGATCATTAAACTTATAATTAAAACCTTTCATTTTTTTTCTTCTTTCCTCAGCCCTTTTTTGCAATTCAGTAATTGTTAAACTTAACGGAGAAACTTCTTCACTATCACCACTACTCATTTCTTTGGCATCATCAGCTTGAGACTTGGCTGTTTTAAGCTCAAAAACAATTTCTTCTTCCTCTTCTTTAACCTCTCTTAAACTAGAGCTTTTACCTATTGTAGGTTCTGCTTTAAAATCTTCTAAAACATAACGTGTTTCTTTTACTTGATCTACAACTTCTTGAGCCCCAAAAACTTCAATTTCATTAATATTTACCTCACTGCTATTCTCTAAAGAAAATCTAACTTCATTTTCAGCTTTAGCTTCTTTAGCAGCATTTAAGGGTAGATCAAATGATAATTCATCTTGAAACTCAATTGTTTTTTCAACAGCTGTTTCTTCAACCTTAACAACATCGTTTATAATAAAGTCTTCTTCAGAAATCTTAAATAAATCTTTTTCTTCAACATTTGTTTCGTTATTAGCTGGTAAAGAAGAAATAGTAGATAAATCTTGTTTAGGCTTAAAATCATCTTCAATAGTATCTTCTAAAACATGAACAATTTTATTTTCTGGAGTAGAAATTGGTTCATCTAAAGTTGGCGATTTTGTAATTGTTTTTTCAGTAAAATTATAAGTAGCTTTTTGCTCGTCTTCTAAAGTATGAACAATTTTTTTAACCTCTGTATTTGTAATTGTGCTCTGTTGATCTGCAGCAAAACCAGTTGCAACAATAGTAACAGAAATTGCTTCACCTAACTCTAAATCTTCACCCACACCCATAATTATATTGGCATCATAACCTGCTTCATCTTGAATAAAATCATTGATTTCTCCAATCTCATCAAGTGTAACTTCATTAGAACCAGAAACAATTAATAACAATACATTTTTAGCTCCAGTAATTTTATTATCATTTAATAACGGAGAGTCTAATGCTTTTACAATAGCATTTTTAGCTCTATTTACACCTTCTTCTTTTGCAGAACCCATAATTGCAGTTCCACTGTTTGAAAGTACAGTTTTAGCATCATGTAAATCAATATTTTGTTTATAGTGATGTGTTATAACCTCAGCAATTCCTTTAGAAGCCGTAGATAAAACTTCATCAGCTTTAGAAAAACCAGCTTTAAAACCTAAGTTTCCATAAACTTCACGTAATTTATTATTATTAATAACAATTAAAGAATCTACATTTTGGCGCAGTTGATCAATTCCTAATTGTGCTTGTGCAGATCGTCTTCTACCTTCAAACTGAAAAGGCATCGTAACAATACCAACAGTAAGAATATCCATATCTTTTGCAATTTTTGCAATAATTGGTGCAGCTCCTGTACCAGTTCCACCCCCCATTCCTGCAGTAATAAATACCATTTTAGTTTGGGTATTTAACATTTGCTGAATTTCTTGCATACTTTCCTTTGCTGCTTGTGCACCAACTTCTGGATTTGCACCTGCTCCTAAACCTGATGTTAAGTTAACTCCTAACTGAATTTTATTAGGTATTGGACTATTTTCTAAAGCTTGTGCATCAGTATTACAAATTACAAAATCTACACCTTTAATACTTTGTGTAAACATGTGATTTACTGCATTACTACCTCCACCACCAACTCCAATTACTTTAATTGAGTTTGATTGTGTTTTGGGCATGTCAAATAAAATGTTATCAAATTCTGCGCTCATAATAACGTTTCTAATTATTTATTGTTTGTGTTTTATATTCTTTTTAAAGGTTGACTTTAAACTAAAATTGTCAACTTACATCTATTCTGCGTTATCTAAAAAATCTTTTAATCCATCAGTAAATTTCTCGAAAAAAGATTTCTTTCTAGGTTTTTCTTTCTCTTTTGATATCACTTCTTCAACAGGATTACTAACCGTAACATCTGGGTTGTTTTCAATAGTTTCTAAAACCTCTTCTTTCTGCTCTTCCTCTTCTTTTAAAGGCTTCTTTAATCCTTCCATTAATAAACCAACTGCTGTTGCATAAGATGGACTTGATAATATTTCATCAGAATCTCCTGCTAAATGTTCATTTGGAAATCCAATTCTAGCATCCATTCCTGTAATATATTCAACCAACTGTCTTAAATGATTAAGTTTAGAACCTCCTCCTGTTAATACAATTCCAGCAATTAACTTTCCTTTAGCTGTTTCATGCCCGTAATTTTTTATCTCTACATATACATGCTCAATAATCTCTTGAACTCTAGCATGAATAATTTTTGATAAATTTTTAAGCGTAATTTCTTTAGGCTCTCTACCTCTCAACCCAGGAATTGAAACAATTTCTGTTTCTTTATTTTCTCCTGGCCAAGCTGAACCAAACTTTATTTTTAATAATTCTGCTTGTTTTTCAATTATTGAACAACCTTCTTTTATATCATCAGTAATTACATTTCCTCCAAAAGGTATTACAGCCGTATGTCTAATAATTCCGTCTTTAAAAATGGCTAAGTCTGTTGTTCCACCACCTATATCAATCAATGCAACACCTGCTTCTTTTTCTTCTTGACTTAATACTGCAGATGCAGATGCTAAAGGCTCTAAAGTAATTTCACTTAAATCTAAACCTGCACTTTTTACACAACGCCCTATATTTCTAATAGATGAAACTTGACCTACAACCACATGAAAATTAGCCTCTAAACGACCGCCATACATACCAATTGGCTCTTTAATATCTGCTTGAGAATCTACTTTAAATTCTTGAGGTAATACATGAATAATTTCTTCACCTGGCAACATGACCAACTTATGAACTTGATTTACTAAATTCTCAATATCTACATCATCTATAACTTCATCTGCGTTACTTCTTGTAATATAATCACTATGGTGCAAACTTCTAATATGCTGACCAGCAATACCTACAACTACATTTTCTATCTTAATACCAGAAACACTTTCTGCTTCATCAACAGCTTGCTGAATAGATTGAATAGTTTGTGTAATATTACTTACAACACCACGTTTTACGCCTAAGCTTTTGGCTTTACCAATACCAATAACCTCAATTTTGTCGTACTCATTTTTACGACCAATCATGGCAACAATTTTAGTTGTACCAATATCTAAACCAACAGCTATTTTATTGTCTTCCATTCTGATTTATTTTGTGCACACAACTTGGTTGTGATACTTTACTGTAATTCTTTTATACTTCTGAATCGTTTTATCTTCAAATGTTTTATTATAAAACGCTTTTAATTTCTTAAATTTTAAATCAATTTTATCTAATTTTCCAAAATCAATTTTATAGTTTCCACTTCTTACGGAAAATTCGAACTCATTATTGTCAAATTTTTGAATACCAACAATTTCTTTTTTCAAAAAACTGTCTGTTAAAATGACATCAATCAAAGGTAAAATTACTTTAATTTCATCATCATTTTCAACTCCAGAAACTAACAAAACTCTTGCTGAATAACTATCCGACAAAGGCATCTTTACACCCTGTTTATCAACATAATAAGAATTATTTTTTGTTATAATTCTTGCTATAGGCGTTCGTTGTTTTACCATAGATTTCAACATGCCTTCTATAGTTAAAAACACAGAAGCACTTTCTACATATGGGTTTTCTAGAACCTTATTCTCTAAACCGTATAAATCTAATACAGATTTTGCTTGGTTTTTCACTGTTTCATTATTTTGTATTAACAATTTATCAACCATTGTATGGGTTAAAAAATTATTGTTTCCTTCTTCAAATTCTACTATAATTTCTTTTACTTTTTTATTAGAATTTCTTTTAGATGTAAAACTATATAAAAAGCCTAAACCAACCATCAATACTACAAAAAACAAGTATTTTAAAACTCTTTTATACTTCATTTTATAAAATTAACAAGTTGATTTGTAACTTCATTTATCATCACTCCAATATCACCCGCACCTAACATTGCTACCACTTTTACATCGGAATTTTTAATATCTTTTAAAAGATTCTTTTTTTGAGTCATTTTTTTATGCGTATTCTCAATTTTACTTAACAAAAATTCAGAGTTTACGCCTGTAATTGGTAACTCTCTTGCTGGGTAAATATCTAGCAATAAAACTTCATCAAATTTTGATAATGCATTTGCAAAATCATCTAAAAAATCTCTAGTTCTAGAAAATAAATGTGGCTGAAAAACAACCATCACTTTTTCATCTGGATACATTTCTCTAATAGAATTTTCTACAGCATTTATTTCTGTTGGGTGATGTGCATAATCATCAATCAAAACAAAATTTTCTGTTTTAATTTTATATGAAAATCTACGTTTAACACCTTTAAAAGTTGATAAACTTTTCTTTACATTCTCAAGAGAAACCCCATAAACATGAGCAATTGTCAATGCAGCTAAAGCATTCATTACATTGTGTTTTCCTGGTAGATGAAACTCAATATTTTTAATAATTTCTGATGGAGTTTGTACATCAAAAATATATTTTCCGCTTTCGATTTTTAAATTAAAAGCCTTATAATCTGCTTCTTCATCAACCGCATAGGTTAAACCATTTAAAGGCAAACCTTTTGCAACAATTAGGGTATTAGAAACTTTTTGCGAGAATGCTACAAACGATTCTTGTAAAGCTTCAGCCTCACCATAAATATCTAAATGATCTGCATCCATAGAAGTGATACAAGCAATATCTGGAGATAATTGCAAGAAAGATCTATCAAACTCATCTGCTTCAACAACGCTAATTTTATCTTCACCTAAAATTAAATTTGAATTGTAATTTTCTGCAATTCCACCCAAAAAAGCGGTTGCCAAACTTGGTTGCATAATATGCCCTAGTATTGATGAAGTGGTCGTTTTTCCGTGTGTGCCAGCAACAGCTAAACACAGTGTAGTTTCTGTGATTTTTCCTAAAATTTCTGCTCTTTTAAAAACTTTAAAATTATTATTTACAAAGTAATTTAATTCAACGTGATTTTTTGGAACAGCAGGCGTGTAAACAACCAAGGTTTTATCTTTATTTAAAAACGAAATAGGAATATTTTTTATTGCATCTTCAAAATGAATTTTAACACCTAAAGTTTCTAAATCATCAGTAATCTGAGAAGGTGTTTTATCATAACCAGCAACTTGTTTTCCGTTGAAAGCAAAATATCGTGCAATTGCACTCATACCTATACCACCAATTCCAACAAAATAAATGTTATGTATGTTGTTTAAATTCACTTTTTTAATAGCTTTTCAATTTCGTTTACAATATCTGATGTTGCACTTGGCAACGCTAATCCTTTAATATTTTCCGATAAACTTTCTTGCTTGCCTTTATCTTTTAACAACGTTTCAAAAACAATAGGAAAAGTAGCCAGTTCATTTTCTTTTAGCAAAATTGCAGCATGCTTTTCTACAATTGAATTTGCATTTTTTGTTTGATGATCTTCAGCTACATTTGGAGACGGTATAAAAATTACTGGCTTACCAACAATACATAATTCAGATACAGAACTTGCGCCTGCTCTAGAAATTATAACATCAGACGCAGCATACGCTAAATCCATTCTATTGATAAATTGATGCACTTGAATGTTATCAATTTCATTGTATTTCTTATATTCATCAAAATATAATTTACCGCATTGCCAAATAACTTGCACTTCTTGATTTTTAAAAAAATCAATATTACTTTCTATTAACTGATTTATTTTTCTAGCTCCTAAACTTCCACCTAAAACTAAAACTGTTTTCTTAGTTTTATCTAACGTAAAAAACTCTTTACCTTCATCTACTTTACTATGGATGCTTAATAAATCTTGACGAACAGGGTTTCCTGTTTTTATTATTTTATCCGCCGGAAAAAAACGCTCTAAATTATCATAAGCAACACAAACTTTATTTGCTTTCTTGCTTAATAATTTATTTGTAATTCCTGGAAAAGAATTCTGTTCTTGAATTAAAGTCGGAATCCCTTTTCTATTAGCCATTATCAACGTTGGCCCACTTGCAAAACCTCCTGTACCTATTGCAACATCGGGCTTAAATTGTCTAATAATCTTTCCCGCTTTATTTAAACTACTAATTAATTTAAACGGAAATGATAAATTATCAACAGTTAATCTTCTCTGAATTCCAGAAATCCACAAACCTTTTATTTCATATCCAGCTTGCGGAACTTTCTCCATTTCCATTTTATCTTTTGCGCCAACAAACAAAAAATTTGCATCTGGAAAACGCAACTTAATTTCGTTTGCGATTGCAATTGCAGGATAAATATGACCTCCTGTTCCACCTCCTGATATTAGAATATTATATGGTTTCATGCAGTATATCTAAAGGGTTATCATCTAAAATATCTTCTTCAGTTTCTTCTTTTGATGCGCTTACACTTAATATCATTCCAAGCGCAAAACAAGTCATCCAAATAGATGTACCACCACTACTAATTAATGGTAATGTTTGCCCCGTTACTGGAAATAAATTTGTGGCAACTGCCATATTTATTGATGCTTGAAATATAATTGGAAGTCCAACACCTAATACCAATAAGGTTCCGAAAATAGTGGTTGTTTTCCTTATCACAACAAAAATTCTAAACATTAACAAAAAGTAAATAGACACAATAACAAAACCACCAATTAATCCATATTCTTCTACAATTATTGCAAAAATAAAATCTGATGATGATTGCGGTAAAAAATTTTTCTGGACACTTTTACCTGGGCCAACTCCAACAGGACCACCTGTAGCAATAGCAATTTTTGCTTTTTCTACTTGATAATCTTCTTTACTATCAGGATTAGAATAGTTTTCGATTCTATTTTGCCAAGTCTGAACTCTATTTGGCATTGCTTCTGGAAAAGCTTTTGCTATTAAAACAAAAATTGATAACATTACAATTCCTGCTCCCAAAATAAACCCTATATACTTTATTGGATACCCCCCAATAAAAGCCAACATTAAAATCATTGCAAAAATAATTGCTGTTGTTGAAAAATTTGCTGGTAAAATCAACACTAAAACTGCTGCAACTGGCAACCAAAGCTGCCATAAACTTTCTTTAAAATTTATTTCCTTTTCTTTATTTCTAGCTAAATACCTTGCTACATAAACCATTAGAACCAAACCAGCTAAGGTTGATGTTTGAAAACCAATTCCTCCAATTCGAATCCATCTACTTGCATTTGCTCCTCCAATTGTTGTTCCTTGTGCTAATGTAAAAATCAACAAAACAATTACAACAGGCAACATTAAAACTGATCCGCCCGAAAAATATCTATAAGGCACTTTATGTACTCCATAAATAATAGCAAAACCCATAATTAGTAAAACAACATGTTTTACTAAATGACCTAAAGTAGAACCATTACCAACTACATACACCAAATTTGTACTTGCGCTATAAACTGGCATAAATGAGAATATTGCCAAAACAGCAACAATAGCCCAAATGGTTTTATCTCCTTTTATGTATTGTAATATATTCATTTACTTTTCTAATCCCTCTCTAACAAAAAGAAACCTCTTATTTTTGTCTTTTTTTTTACTTTTTTCTTAACAACTTTTAATCTTACAACCATTCTTTTTAGAGATTGGCATTAACCATTCTTATAAATTTCTTACAGCTCTTTTAAATTTACGTCCTCTATCTTCATAGTTTTCAAACAAATCAAAACTTGCACAAGCTGGAGATAATAAAACAGCATCTCCTTTTTCTGCCAATTTATGCGATACTTTTACAGCTTCTTCTGCGCCAGAAGTTTCAACAATAATATCTACCACATTATCAAAAGTTGCTTTTATCTTATTGTTATCTACACCTAAACAAACTATTGCTTTTACTTTTTCTCTTACCAATGGTAATAAATCATTATAATCATTTCCTTTATCAACACCACCAACTATCCAAACTGTAGTTTTATCCATGCATTCTAAAGCGTAAAAAGTTGCGTTAACATTTGTAGCTTTAGAGTCGTTTATATATTCAACCTCTCTAACTTTCGCAACATTTTCTAAGCGATGTTCTGCGCCTTCAAAATCTTCTAAACTTTCTTTAATTGTTTGCTTTCTTACTTTTAATAATTGGGCCGCCATAACTGCTGCCATGGCATTTTTTGTATTGTGTTTTCCTTTTAAAGATAAAGTTGATATTGACATCTTAATTGTATCGTTATTAATGTTGATTATTATAGTTTTTTCATCTAAAAAAGCACCATATTCTAATTTTTTATCAATTGAAAAAGGCACTAATTTTGCTTTAGTTTTATTATTTTTTAACCAATTATTGATTGCTTCATCATCAGCATCATAAATTAAATAATCGGTTTCTGTTTGATTTTTTGTAATTCTAAATTTTGAAGCTATATATTTATTAAAATCATACTCATATCTATCTAAATGATCTGGTGTAATATTTGTTAAAATAGCTATATGACTATTAAAACTCTCAATTCCGTCTAATTGAAAACTACTTAATTCTAACACATAGTTTTCATAAGATTGCTCTGCAACTTGTTGAGCAAAACTATCTCCAATATTACCCGCCATTCCAACATTTAAACCTGCTTTTTTTAAAATATGACTTGCTAATAATGTTGTTGTTGTTTTTCCGTTTGAACCTGTAATTCCTACAATTGTTGCATTTGTATACTTGGCAGCAAACTCAATTTCTGACATTACAGGAATTGCTTTTTCTTTCAACTTTTTTATCAACGCTACCTTATCAGGAATCCCAGGGCTTTTCATAACTACGTCAGCATCAAAAATTTTGCTTTCAGTATGGTTTTTCTCTTCAAAATCTATTTCGTTAAGTAAAAGAACTTCTTTATATTTTTTTGATATCTCGTTTTTATCAGATACAAAAACTTCATAACCTTTTTGTTTTCCTAAAATGGCTGTGCCTACTCCACTTTCTCCTCCACCAAGAATCACCAACCTTTTCATTTATCTTAATTTTAAGGTAACTATTGTAAAAACCGCTAATAGAATTCCAACAATCCAAAAACGAACAACAATTTTACTTTCATGATAACTTAATTTTTGATAATGGTGATGCAAAGGAGACATTCTAAATATTCTTCTTCCCTCACCAAACTTCTTTTTTGTGTATTTAAACCAAGAAACTTGCATGATTACTGATAAATTTTCAATCACAAAAATTCCTGCTAAGATTGGCAGCAATAATTCTTTACGAATCGAAATTGCTATGACTGCTATAATACCTCCAATGGTTAAACTTCCTGTATCGCCCATAAAAACTTGAGCAGGATAGGTATTATACCATAAAAACCCAATTAATGCTCCTGCAAAAGCCAGTATAAAAACGGTCATTTCCCCAGAATTTGGTATGTACATTACATCTAGATAATCCGCAAAAATAATATTACCAGAAACCCAAGCAAAAAGCGCAAGTGTTATTACAATTATAGCTGATGAACCTGCTGCTAAACCATCTATACCATCAGTTAAATTTGCTCCGTTAGAAATTCCTGTAACAATAAAAACCGTAATAAAAATAAAAACAACCCATCCATATTTTTCATAACCATCTCCTAAAAAGCTCAATGCTTTTGAATAATCCAATTCGTTATCTTTAAAGAAAGGAACTGTTGTTTTTGTTGACTTATGCGCTTCACCAAAAACCTTTTTTCTACCATTTTCTTGAATCACTTGCTGATCAACCGGCAATTGTTCTTTAATAGTAACACCATCATTAAAATAAAGCATTGAACCAACAATCAATCCTAAACCAACTTGACCTAAAACCTTAAACTTTCCGCTTAAACCAGCTTTGTCTTTTTTAAATACTTTTATATAATCATCTAAAAAACCAATAAACCCCATCCAAAGTGTGGTAATTATTAGAATTACGATATAAATATTATCTAGTTTCGCTAATAAAACTGCAGGAATTAAAGTTGCCAAAATGATGATAATTCCACCCATTGTTGGAGTACCCGATTTTTGTTTTTGGCCATCTAAACCTAAATCTCTAACAGTTTCTCCTACTTGTTGATTTCTTAAAAAATTAATAATTCTTTTACCATAAATTGCAGATATCAACAAAGACAAAATAAACGCTGCTGCCGCCCTAAATGTGATAAATTGAAACACACTTGCGCCAGGAAAACTAAATTGACTCTCTAAATATTCAAATAAATAATACAGCATTCTTAATTCTTTTTTAATTGATTAAAACAATTAGCAACCTCTTCTAAATCATCAAAATAAAAACGTTCGCCGTTTATTTCTTGATAATTTTCATGTCCTTTACCAGCAATTAAAATAATATCTCCAGTTTCTGAGAATCTACAAGCTGTCTTAATCGCTTGTCTTCTATCTAAAACCGATAAAGTTTTTTTGAAATTTTCAGGAGAAACACCCACTTCCATTTCATCAATAATGGCTTGTGCATTTTCTGTTCTAGGATTATCAGACGTAAAAATTGCTTGGTTACTTAATTGCGAAGCAATATGCGCCATTTTTGGTCTTTTTGTTGCATCTCTATCACCTCCACAACCTACAATTGAAATTACTTTTTCATTGCCAGTTCTAATATCATTAATAGTTTCTAACACATTTTTTAAAGCATCTGGCGTGTGTGCGTAGTCTACAATTGCTGTTATTCCATCATCAGAAATAATGTATTGAAAACGCCCACTTACACTTTTTAACTCACTTAAAATTGTTAAAATTTGTAATTTTTCTAAACCTAACAATTCTGCTGTTGCAGTAATTGCTAATAAATTATATGCGTTAAATTCTCCAATTAACTTCGTCCAAACTTCAGTTCCATTAATGTTTAATAAAGTACCAGAAAATTGTTTTTCTAAAATTTTTGCTTTGTAATTTGCAATCGTTTTTAAAGCGTATGTTTTCTTTGTTGCTTTTGTATTTTGCAACATAAAGCCTCC
The DNA here is from genome assembly GCF_947500975.1 of uncultured Polaribacter sp. GTDB lineage: Bacteria > Bacteroidota > Bacteroidia > Flavobacteriales > Flavobacteriaceae > Polaribacter. The sequence goes on along the minus strand of NZ_CANMUE010000011.1, from coordinate 108,466 downwards.
ATTTTTATCATCGATATTTGTCAATGCAAAAGCCGATTTTGGTAAACCATCAAAAAACACTTTTTTAACATCTCTGTATTCTGCAAAAGTTTCATGATAATCTAAATGATCGTGAGAAAGGTTTGTGAAAATTCCGCCAGCAAAAATTAAACCTTCTGTTCTTTTTTGATGAATTCCATGAGAACTCACTTCCATAAAACAAAAATCAACTCCTTCCTCGAGCATTTTGTCCAAATAACCATTAATTGTTACTGAATCTGGCGTTGTATGTGTTGCTTTAAATTCTGTTTCATCAACTAAAATTTTAACAGTTGATAATAAACCTACTTTATAGCCCGCTTTTTTAAATAATTGATATAAAAGCGATGCTACAGTTGTTTTTCCATTAGTACCAGTAACTCCAACTAATTGTAATTTTGAAGAAGGATTATCATAAAAATTAGACGCCATAATTGCCAAAGCAACATTAGCATCTGCAACTTCTACATAGGTAATACCTTCTTTTTTATCTGTAGGAAAAACCTCACAAATAATTGTATTTGCACCTAATAAAATTGCTTTTTCTATATATAAATGACCATCAACAGTAAAACCTTTTTGAGCTACAAAAACATCATCCTTTTCAACTTTTCTAGAGTCGAAAACAAGGTTATTTACATCAATATTTGTGTTACCAAAAACTTGATTAATTGAAACCTGATATAATATGTCTTTTAATTTTTTCAGTTTATGAAAGTTTTAAAATAATTGTTGACCCTTTTACTAATTTTTCTCCTCTTTTTATAGATTGATAATTGACATTACCAATTCCAAAGAATTTTACTTTAAACCCTATATTTTCGAGTAAAGAAACTGCATCCATTCCTGGCATTCCTTTAACATTAGGCACTTTACTGTACTCTTTACTTATGAATTTATTGTGATTTGCATATTGCTTTTCTAAAGAAGTAAATTCAATTTCATCATCTACAGATTGAATATCTACAGGCGTTGTTGTATAAATTTTTTGAGCAATTGTTTTAAATACTGGCGCCGCAACAGTTGCACCATAATACCCTTTCTCTTTCTTCGGATCATGAATAACCACAATACAAGAATATTTAGGCTTATCCGCCGGAAAAAAACCTGCGAATGAAGCCACATAATGTTTATTTGAATAATGTCCTTTTACGATTTCCCCTTTATTATTTTTATGTCTTGAGATATATTTTTTTGCTGTTCCTGTTTTACCTGCCATAGAAAAATTGGAAGAATAAATATTGTCCGCAGTTCCTTTTATCACTACATTTTCCATCACCTTTCTAACCTTTTTTAAAGTTTCTTTAGATGCTATTTTCGGGTTTACAACTTCAATTTCAAAAACCTTTTCTGTTTTATCTTCTCTTCTTAATTCTTTAACAAAACGAGGTTTTACCATTACTCCATCATTTGCAACAGCATTGTAAAACATTAATGTTTGCATTGGAGTAACAGAAACTCCATAACCCCAAGCCATCCATTCTAAAGATATTTTATTCCAACTTTTATCAGAAGGTTTTGGTACTCTTGGTATTCCTTCGCCTTTAATTTGAAAACCAATCGGTTTTGTAAAACCATATTTTTCTATTTTATCGATAAACTTTTGAGGTTTATTATCATAATGTTCTTTAATTATTTTTACAATCCCTACATTTGATGAAACCTCAAAAACTCTTGATGCAGAAATTTTTCCATAACCACCTCTTCTAGAGTCTTCAACTTTAGATCCATGAATAAAAATCTTTCCTCTTTCTGTATCTACAACTGTAGATGTATCAATAACTTTATCTTCTAAAGCCGCCATTAAACTTGCTAGTTTAAAAGTAGAACCAGGCTCATGGCTTTCCCAAACTGCATAATTTCTTTTTTCGAAATACTTTCCTTCTGATGTTCTTCCTAAATTAGAAATTGCCTTAATCTCTCCTGTTGCTGTTTCCATAACCACAGCACAACCATGATCTGCTTCAAAATACTCTAACTGACGTAATAAAGCATGATGTGTAATATCTTGTACATTTACATCTATTGTTGTAATAACATCATGACCATCAATTGGCTCTTTCTCATTTACATCAGAAATTGGTTTCCACTGCCCTTTGGCAATTTTTCTTTTCCAACGTAAACCATTTTCACCAGCCATAAAATCTGCAAAAGCACCCTCAATACCAGCTTCTCCTCTAAAATCATCATAACCAATTGTACGTTCGGCAATTTTTCCAATTGGGTGCGCACGTACCGTTTTATGCTCAGCTATAAAACCACCTTTATAAACACCTAATCTAAAAATTGGAAATTGCTTTATTTTGATGTAATCATTATAACCCACATCTTTAGCAATAAATAAATATCGGTTATTTAACTTTTTAGCAGTTAATAATTTATTTCGATAATACCCTTTAGACTTACCAAACATCTTTGACAACTCTTTACAAAGAGCATCCAAATTACTGTCAAATATCTTTTTATCAACAGCAACCACATCCATTCTTATGGTAAATTTGGACATTGAAGTTGCCAACAAATTTCCATCTGCAGCATACACATTTCCTTTGTTTGCATGAATGGTAAATTCTTTTACATTTAATTCTGTAGAAAGTTTTCTGTATTTTTCTCCTTGAGCGTATTGAATATTTACAACTCTAACAATAATAGCCAACAAAAAAAGAGTCATAAAACCAGCTACAATGTAGAATTTGGTTAGTATGTTTTTTTTATGAGTTGCCAATTTTATTAATCTTTAATAGTTACTTTTATTTTTTGCGGAGGATTCTCTACTGGTTTTATCCCTCTTATTTTTACCTTTTTTTTAATACTAGATTCCATCTCCATCCTTTCTAAAATTGTTCCAGTATCATGATATTCTGCTCTCAATTCCCTTTTTCGTTTATTAAGGTCAGATATTTTTATTACTTTTTTTTCTGCACTATGACCGCTAGAAATCATTATTAACAAAAGCACAACTATAAAAATTATGATTCTCCAATTTTTAAAAGCTGAAGCATCCGTTAAAAAACTTCCTCTTAAGAAATCGTAAATCCCTTTTTTAACTTTAGACATTTTACTTTTTTAAGGTTGCGATTCTTAATTTTGCACTACGCGCTCTATTATTAATTTTTATCTCTTCTGCATCTGGCACAATTAACTTTCCAACTTTTTTAAGCGGTTCAAAAGATCTACCAAAAGCATCTTTTTCTGCTTCCCCCTTAAACAAACCTGTCTGTATAAATCTTTTTACCAATCGATCCTCTAAAGAATGATACGAAATTACACTCAACCTACCTTCCTCATTTAATAAATTTGGCATTTGCTGTAAAAACTCTTTTAAAACATCTAATTCTTCATTTACCTCAATCCTGATAGCTTGAAAAATCTGCGCTAAAATTTTATGTGCTTTTGCATTTGGCAAATGCTTTTGCAAAACTTGTTTTAATTCTAAACTTGTTTCAATCTCTTCATTTTCTCTAGCTTCAACAATTGTTTTTGCAAGATTTCTAGAATTTCTTAACTCACCATACAAAAACAAAATCTCTGCTAATTTCTCTTCTGAATAGTTATTAACAATTTCTCTAGCAGACACTTTAGATCTTTGATTCATTCTCATATCTAAAACACCTTCAAAACGTGTTGAAAACCCTCTTTCAGCCTCATCAAATTGATGTGAAGAAACACCTAGATCAGCTAAAACACCATCTACTTTTTTTACTCTATGAAATCTTAAAAACCTTGATATATATCTAAAATTTTCAGGAATTAACACAAAACGCTCATCATCAATAACATTTGCCAAAGCATCTGGATCTTGGTCAAAAGCAAATAACCTTCCATCTTTACCTAGCCTTTTTAAAATCTCTCTAGAATGACCACCACCTCCAAAAGTGACATCAACATAAACACCATTATCTTTGATTGCCAAACCATCTACACTTTCGTGCAATAAAACTGGATTATGATAATTCATCTGCATCTGTATTTCCCATTACTTCTTCAGCTAATTCTGCAAAATCTACAGCTGCATCATCAATGGCTTTTTCATAATTATCTTTATCCCAAATTTCAACGATATTAACCGCTGACGACAATACTACTTGCTTTTTAATATTAGCAAAATCACATAAATCTTTAGGTATTAAAATCCTACCAGTTGCATCAAATTCTACAATTTTTACACCTGCTGTAAATCTTCTAATAAAATCATTATTCTTTTTTTTAAACTTATTAAGTTTATTGATTTTTTCCATCATCAAATTCCATTCCTGCATCGGATACAACTCCAAACAAGGCTGAAAAACAGCTCTTTTAATAACAAATCCTTCTTGAGCAATAGAATGCATTTGCTTTTTTAATGCAACAGAAAAAGGCACTCTTCCCTTAGCATCAGCTTTACATTCATATGTTCCTATTAAGTTTGTCACTATTCGATTTTATTAATTATCAAAAATATACAAATTTTACCACTTTTTACCACTTTTTACCACATTGTTAATAAATAATATAATTTCATTTTATTTAGAAGCATATTAAGAACTGTTAAATGATCAAAATTTCAGTTTTTTTAACATCATTAATATATCATAAAAAAGAAGTACATTTGCGGTTAGTGAAATCAAATAAAAATCAATGACTGATAAGTTAATAACAGAAGGAAAATTCTCATATGTAGAAGCTGGAGAAGGCCCTGTAATAATTGTTTTACATGGCTTAATGGGTACTTTAAGTAATTTTGAAGACACTTTTAATCACTTTTCTAAAAACGGTTATAAGGTTTTAATACCAGAACTACCCTTATACTCTTTACCTCTAATTAAAACTAATGTTAAAAATTTAGCACTTTTTTTAAAGGACTTTATGGAACATAAAGGAATTGAAAAAGCAATTTTACTTGGAAATTCTCTAGGAGGCCATATTTCTTTATATTTCACAAAACATTATCCAGAAAAAGTGAGTACACTTGTATTAACAGGAAGTTCTGGATTATACGAAAAAGCAATGGGAGATAGTTTTCCTAAAAGAGGAAGCTATGAATATATAGAAGCTAAAACTAAAGGAGTTTTTTACGATCCAGCTATTGGTACTAAAGAAATGGTAGATGATATCTTTAAAATAGTTAATGATAGAAGTTCTGTTATAAGAACTTTATCAATTGCAAAAAGCGCTATAAGGCACAATATGGCTGCAGATTTACCAGAAATGAAACAACCAGCGTGTATTATTTGGGGTAAACAAGATACTGTTACTCCTCCAGAGGTTGCTGAAGATTTTCATAGATTACTTCCAGACTCTGATTTATTTTGGATTGACAAATGTGGGCATGCAGCAATGATGGAGAGACCCGAAGAATTTAATACAATTCTTTTAGATTGGTTTAGATCTAGAAACATCTAAAATTACTTTTGTGAAAATAAAATCCGCAGAATTTATTATGAGCAATAGTAATGTTACTAAAGCTCCTAAAGACAGAATTCCTGAATACGCTTTTATTGGCCGATCTAATGTGGGTAAATCTTCATTAATAAACATGTTAATGGAGCGAAAAGATCTTGCTAAAACATCAGGAAAACCTGGTAAAACACAGCTAATCAATCACTTTAAAATAAATGATCAATGGTTTTTGGTAGATTTACCTGGATATGGTTACGCACAAATATCTAAAAAGAAAAGAACCATATTTCAATATTTTATAGAAAATTATTTTAAAGAAAGAGAACAACTAGTTTGCACCTTCGTTTTGATAGATTCTAGACACGATCCTCAAAAAATTGATTTAGAATTTATGCAATTTCTAGGCACAAATCAAATACCTTTTTGCTTAGTTTTTACTAAAGCGGACAAATTAGGAAGCTCTAAAATAAACAAACAAATTACCTCTTACAAAAAGAAACTACTAGAACATTGGGAATCTTTACCAATGACTTTTTTAACCTCATCTTCAACAGGTTTAGGGCGTAAAGAGTTTTTAGATTTTATTGATGGCGTAAATGAAGATGTGTCAAAAGATTTTAAATAATCATTGATGCATTCTACAAAAGACAATTTACAAGTTCTATTTGAAGACAACCATATTATTATTGTTAACAAACGCTCTGGCGATATAACCCAAGGCGATAAAACTGGCGACAAACCTTTAAGTGATGTTATTAAAGAATATATTAAAATTAAATATAATAAAGAAGGTAATGTTTTTTTAGGTGTTGTTCATAGATTAGACAGACCCACCTCTGGAGTTATTATTTTTGCAAGAACTTCAAAAGCATTAGAACGTTTAAATAAAATGTTGCGCGATAAAAAAATAGACAAAACCTATTGGGCAGTTGTAAAAGACACTCCAAAAAAAGAAAAAGACACCTTAATTAATTACCTAAAAAAGAATCCGAAGAACAATAAATCTTCTGTTTTTAAGAAAGAAATTGAGGGTTCTAAAAAAGCAATACTACACTATCAAATTTTAAAAAAATTAGACAACTACTCCTTACTAGAAGTTGATTTAGAAACTGGTAGGCATCATCAAATCAGAGCACAATTATCTTCTATTGGCTTTCCCATTAAAGGCGATTTAAAATACGGCTTTAACAGAAGTAATAAAGGCGGCAGTATTCATTTACATGCCAGAAAAATTGCATTTATACACCCTGTTTCTAAAGAACATATTTCCGTTTTTGCACCTACTCCTAATGAGGTTATTTGGAATGCTTGTAAGTAATTACTATATTTAAAGAATAAACCCCCTAAATATTCTCAACCCATTTATGAGTCAAGAAAAAACAGTTTCAGAAGCAATAAATTTTAGACGTTCGGTAAGAGTTTATGACGCAGAAAAGGAAATCGATAAAACCATTGTAAAAAAATGTATTAATCAAGCTTCATTTGCACCCAACAGTAGCAATATGCAATTGTGGGAGTTTTACCATATCACATCCAAAGATATTATTGATAAAATTGCACCTCTTTGTTTTAATCAAAATGCAGCAAAAACAGCAAAACAATTGGTTGTTTTTGTAGTTAGAAAAGATTTATGGAGAAAAAGAGCGCAAGCTAATTTAAACTTTCTTGATAAAAACTTTGGCGCAAACAATTCAAAATCAGAACAAAGTAATCGAGAAAAAGTTGCCAGAAATTATTATGGGAAAATAATTCCTTTTGCATATGCAGATTTTCTTGGAATTTTAGGTTTCTTTAAATATTTAATGATTTTAGTTATCGGGCTTTTTAAACCCATATACAGAGAAGTAAGAAAAAGTGATATGAGAATTGTAGCTCATAAAACCTGTGGTTTAGCTGCACAAAATTTTATGATTTCTATGGCCGCAGAAGGTTATGACACTTGTCCTATGGAAGGCTCTGATAGTTGGCGAATTAAAAACTTACTAGGTTTACCTTTTGGAGCAGAAATAAACATGATTATCTCTTGCGGTATTAGAACAGAAAAAGGCGTTTATGGTGAGCGTTTTAGAATTCCTTTTGAAGAGGTTTATAAGGAGGTTTGATATATGTTTATAGTAGGAATATAGTTTTGTTCATTAATCCTTGATTTTGTCAAATTACACACAACAAATATTAATGCATTTTTTTAAAGTAAAAAATGACACCTCTTTTTTTAGAATGAGAAAACCTCTAAAAGGAAAAATACATTATCCTTATAGAATCTATAATTAAATATACTAAAAAAACGAATTATTTCTCAGGTATCAAAACCAATACATTCTCACTCTTTTCAATTTGAGATTGATTTAGTTGCATTTTTACAAATTCGCCATCTAAATATTTTTGAGCCTGATCTTTATAATGTTCGCTAAAAACCCTCCCAGATTGACCTGTAGGTAAAATAGCAATACTATTTTCTACATCAGAAAAATCTACAATTCTTCTTGTTGATGGACCTGCTAAAACTTTGTAAACACCACTAGAATCTATATTATAAATCTGATTATTAATCACCTGATCCCCTCCTTTTGTTACAAAAGGCCCTACGTTAAAATACTTTCTTAAAACAGCAACTTCTCCAACTGCATGTTTGTACTCAACAGAAATCACTCTATCCCAAGTCCAATTTTCTACATTTTCTCCTAATTGATTTTCTAAAAAAATAAACGCATTTGTAAATGATTTTGTTAAAATCTCTTGTTTTGTTTCTACTTTATCTAATGTAGAAATATCATCCCACCAAACAGAATTTTCTCTTTTTGCTTGAACTGGAACAACTTTTTCTATAAAAGGTGTATTTTCAAATTGTTTAAAAGCTTTGCCCATTTCATCAGCAAAAGTGTTTTTCTGAAATTCATACAACATTCTATTATAAATTACCGGGCCAACTTCATTTTTATCATAATTTCCTTTCCAACTATCTAATAAAGAAATGGCTATTTTCTGGCTTGGAGTTAAACTACTCTTATCAATCGATTTTACAAAGTCATCAATAATTAAAGGAGCGTTTGGAGAAGTTACATCATAAATCATTTTTGCAACATCTTCTTTTGTCCAATCATTTTTAGGTTCTAAAAGTTTTACAATTCTCTCTGCTCTATCTTCATTTAAATAATATCCAGGATACAACATTCCGGCAATAGAATCTGGTTGATTATTGGCAGAATACACATAATTCCAACTTGGATTTATAGATTGAGGGTTTTCTTCAAAATCTAAATACTCAACAATTTCATCTTTACCTGAAGCCCCATTTAAATAGGTTTTTGTATATAAAGAATCTCTATATTTATACAATTTCCCAGAAGCAAACCAAGCAATATTATTTTTAGCATCGCCATACATAATATTCAACCCTGGCGCATGTAATTTACGAATTCCAGCTTTAAATTCTGACAGGTTTTTTGCATGAGACATATCATAACCAACTTCCATAATTTGATTATTTAATTTTGTATAAATCCATTGCATTGCTATTGGTCTTTCATCATCTAAATGATCAATAATACCGTTCATTAAAGGACCATGTTTGCTTATTTTTATAGTATAAACTGAATCTTTTTGCCCTTTTATTTTAATCCTTTTTTCTAGTAATTTATAATCTTCAAAACCATTAGCAGTTTTATATTGCATTTTATTATCAGGATTATTTTCTTCTATATAAAAATCAATATCATCATTTTCAAACATAGTTAATCCATAAGCATAATCTTTATTATGACCCAACAAAGGAAAAGGTGATAACGCTAAATGAAAACCATACATTTCATAATTTGGTGTTTTAATATGTGCTTGATACCAAACTGAAGGTTGAGAAAATCCAATATGAGGATCGTTTGCAAAAATTACTTTTCCGTTTTTAGTTTTATCAGCCCCAATTACCCAAGAATTACTTCCTATAAAAGGAGAAATCGGTAATACTTCTAATAAATCATTCATTGCTTTAGAAAAACCAGCAGTCAACTCAGGGTTTGTTTCATTCTTAATAAAAGTTAAATTCTCAAATTCTGAATCTACCAATTCTTTAAAGTAATTTTCGCCTAATTTTTCTTTTATTTCTGTTAAAAGCGGATCAGTTTTATGAGCAACAGCAAAGCTAAAAGACATGTAACCATATACATTAAAGATATCTTTTATGGTAAATTGCTCTTTTTCAAAACCTATTAAAGTGTATTCAATTGGAGTTTTTCCTTCTCTAATATATTGATTAACACCATCTAAATACGCAATAGCTAATTTATATTGAGGAGAATTTTTATCTAAATTAATAATCGTTTTTTCTGCCGCTTCTTCAATTCCTAAACCAGAAAAAAGTTTATCTGTTCTTATCAGTTTTTCACCAAAAATTTCTGATAACCTTCCTGCCGCAATCCTCCTTATCAATTCCATTTGCCATAACCTATCTTGCGCATGCACATAACCTAAAGCCAAATAAGCATCTTCTTGATTTTTTGCATTAATATGAGGCACGCCAATATCATCAAAATGTACTGTTACTGTATTTGATAGGTTTTTTATTTCTAATTCGCCACTATAATTTGGTTTATACGTTTTTGAGTATAACCAAAGACAAACAATAATTAAGACAAGTAAGACTGCAATTATTTTTAGAAACTTTTTTACTATTTTCATTTGGAAAGTGTTTGATATCTTCAAAGATAATAGATTTAAGTTGTATTTTTGATTTATAAAACTTCTTACATTTATGAAAAAAATTCAAATGGTTGACCTACAAAGTCAATATGCTAAAATCAAAGAAACTGTAAACACTTCTATTCAAGAAGTTTTAAATACATCAGCCTATATCAATGGTCCTTTAGTTAAAGAATTTCAATCAGATTTAGAAAAATATTTAGATGTAAAGCATGTAATACCCTGTGCAAATGGAACCGATGCTCTACAAATTGCAATGATGGGTTTAGGCTTAGAACAAGGTGATGAAGTAATTACAGCTGATTTTACATTTGCTGCTACAGTAGAAGTTATTGCATTATTAAAATTAACTCCAGTTTTGGTTGATGTTGAACCAGATACTTTTAATATTGATATTAACGCTTTAAAAAAAGCAATTACACCTAAAACTAAAGCCATTGTACCTGTTCATTTGTTTGGTCAAGTTGCAAATATGGAAGCTGTTTTAGAAATTGCAGAAGAACATAATTTGTTTGTAATTGAAGATAATGCTCAAGCTATTGGAGCAGATTATACTTTTAAAAACGGAACTAAACAAAAAGCGGGTACTATTGGAAATGTAGGTACAACTTCTTTTTTCCCTTCTAAAAACTTAGGTTGTTATGGTGATGGAGGAGCAATTTTCACAAATGATGATGAACTTGCTCATACATTAAGAGGGATTGTAAATCATGGAATGTACACACGTTATTATCATGATGTTGTTGGTGTAAACTCAAGGTTAGATTCTATACAAGCAGGTGTTTTAAAAGCAAAACTTCCACTTTTAGATTCTTATTGCGAAGCTAGAAGAAATGCAGCGCGTTTTTACAATAATGCTTTTGCAAACAACCCAAATATTATTACACCTACTACAAGTTCTTGTAATGGAATTTGTGAAACTTGTAACTGTCATGTTTTTCATCAATATACATTACAAATTACAAATGGAAAACGTGATGAATTACACAAACATTTATTAGAAAACGATATTCCAAATGCAATTTATTACCCTATTGCTTTGCATTCACAAAAAGCATATAAAGATTCTAGATACAATGAAGACGACTTCCCGGTAACAAATAAATTGATAAAAACCGTAATTTCTTTACCTATGCACACTGAGCTCGATAATGAACAATTGTCTTTTATTACTAATATCATTAACAATTTTTTATAATGAAAAGAATATTAGTAACAGGTGGTTTAGGTTTTATAGGTTCACATACAGTTGTTGAATTACAAAACGAAGGTTTTGAAGTAGTTATAATTGATAATTTATCTAACACAACAATAAGTGTACTTGATAAAATTACTGAAATCACGGGTACAAAACCCGATTTTTATCAAATTGATTTAAAAGTAAAAAATGACGTAAAAGCTTTTTTTGATAAAAATAAAGTTGATGGAATAATACACTTTGCAGCATCTAAAGCGGTTGGAGAAAGTATGAGTAAACCATTAGAATATTATGAAAATAACTTAGGAACACTTGTGTATTTACTACAAGAAATGAAAAATCGTGATTTAGATAACTTTATATTTTCTTCTTCTTGTACCGTTTATGGTCAAGCAGATGAATTACCAATAACAGAAAATGCCCCAATAAAAGCGGCAGAATCTGTTTATGGAAATACAAAGCAAATTGGCGAAGAAATTATTAGAGACGCAAGTACAGCATTTAATCTTAATACAATTGCACTGAGATATTTTAACCCAATCGGAGCACATCCTTCAATAAAAATTGGGGAATTACCTATAGGAGTTCCTGCAAATTTAATTCCTTTTGTTACTCAAACTGCTGCAGGAATTAGAAAAGAACTATCTGTTTTTGGTAATGATTACCCTACCGAAGATGGCACAGCGGTAAGAGATTATATTCATGTTGTTGATTTAGCTAAAGCTCATATTGCAGCATTAAAAAGGTTAATCAACAAGAACAACAAAAAAGCTTTTGAATATTTTAATGTTGGAACTGGTAAAGGAACTTCTGTTTTAGAAATTATTAAAGCTTTTGAAAAAGTAAATAATTTAAAACTTAATTATAAAATTGTGGAAAGACGTGAAGGTGATATAACTGCTGCTTATGCAGATACTACAATTGCTAATAAAGAACTAAAATGGAAAACAGAGATAGGCATAGAAGAAGCCTTAGAATCTGCTTGGAAATGGCAACAAAGCCAATCTGTTTAATATTTTTTTAACACATAAAAAACCTCATAAGTAATTCAACTTCTGAGGTTTTATTTTGTTTATATCAAAAAATCTAATTCTATCCTTTTATATCAACAGAAACAATAGTATTTGCCCAACCAAAATACATAATTGCGTTATTACCTTCGCCTTCAAAAACGATTGAAAAAGCTTCAATAGGTTTATCAGAATTAGAAACTTCACCTTTAACTCTTACTACATCTTGGTCAACTTTATAAGTATAGTGACCCCAAACATTTTTAGCTGAGTTTAAAATAATAGTCCATTTATTTTTTCCAGGAATTGTAAATAAAGAATAAGTACCAGCTTTCACTTTTTCACCTCCAAAAACAACATCTTTATAAAAAATTATTTCTGCAGCTTCGTTAGCTCCTGTTCTCCAAACTTCATTTTGCGGTGCTAATTTATCTAAAGATCTTCCTTTTAATTGAGGTCTTCCATAAACTACTTTCACTAATTTATCTGACACTTTCCAATGACTTGGATAAGAGGAAGCATCTAACGGGCTAACATCTAATTTAGGGAATTTCTGAGCAAATGCTTCAGAAGAAGATAACATTGTAATTGCAATAACTGCAATCGTTAAAAAAGCTTTTTTCATTATTTAAATTTTAAAATTATATTCTTAATATGTCATAAAAATTAGAAAAGATTACATTTAAAATCTTAATATTTTGTTAAGACTTTAATGACAATTACAATCAGTATGACAGTTTTTATTCTTCTTTGGTGAAAAAAAATATTTTCTCACTAAAAAAACAACAGCTAATGCAACTAAAAAATAAACAATAACCTCTTGCATTAACTTAAAATTTGATAGGTTAAAAATGCTGAAACATAAGCCAATAAAGCCATTCCGAATAACTGAATTAATGGCCATTTCCAAGTTTTAGTTTCACGTTTTACAATTGCCAAAGTTGCCATACACTGCATGGCAAATGCGTAAAAAACCATTAAAGACATGCCTACGGGAAAGTTGAAACGTTTTTTTCCTGTATCAACATTTATTTCAGAAGCCATTTTTTCTTTAATTGTAGAAGTATCATCATCATCTGCTTCTACACTGTAAATGGTTGCTAAAGTTCCCACAAAAACTTCTCTTGCGGCAAAAGATGTAATTAAGGCAATACCTATTTTCCAGTCATAACCTAAAGGTTTTATAATGGGTTCTATTGATTTACCCATAATTCCTATATAAGAATTTTCTAATTTAACTGATGCTATTTTTTGTTGTAATTCATCATCATTTAAATTATAATTTTCTACATTTTCAACAACTAACTTTTCTGCATTATCAAAACTAGACCCACCATTTGAAGCAAGAAACCACAATACAATTGATAATGCTAAAATGATTTTTCCGGCACCAAAAATAAATGCTTTTGTTTTTTCAATCACTTCAAAAAACACATTTTTGAATGATGGTAATTTATAGTTTGGCATTTCTACAACAAAAAAAGATTTTGACTTTACTTTTAATGTTTTATGTAAAATATATGCTGCTAAAATAGCGGTTGCAAAACCTAAAGCATAAAGAGATAGCAAGACCAACCCTTGTAGGTTTAAAAAGCCAAATATTTTTTTATCAGGAATAATCAAAGCAATTAAAATAGCATACACAGGTAATCTTGCAGAACAAGTTGTAAAAGGCGTTACTAAAATTGTTATCAAACGCTCTTTCCAACTAGAAATGGTTCTTGTAGCCATAATTGCAGGAATTGCACAAGCTGTACCAGAAATTAACGGAATTACACTTTTTCCATTCATTCCAAAACGCCTCATAATTTTATCCATCAAAAAAACAACTCTACTCATATAGCCCGTTTCTTCTAAAATGGCAATAAATAAAAATAAGATGGCAATTTGTGGTATAAAAATTATGACACCTCCAATACCGGGTATTATTCCTTCGGCTAGCAAATCTGTTAGTACTCCAGTAGGCAAATTACTTTTTACAATGCTTGACAACTCAGCAAAAGCTACATCAATTAAATCCATTGGAAATGAAGCCCAATCAAAAACCGATTGAAAAATTACCAGTAAAATCAAGAAAAACAAAAAATAACCAAATATTTTATGGGTAAAAATTCTGTCTAATTTACCTCGTAAATCTGTTGCCTTGCTTTTATCAACAATATAAGTTTTGTTTAAAATTTTGTTGATTTCTTGATAGCGATAAATTGTTTCTTTATGCTGATATTTTTTTAGCTTAGAAATGTCTTGCTTAAATGCTAAAAGTTTTTCTTTTTCTTCTTTAGTAACAGAATCTGGAAAGTTATTTTGGGTTACCATCAACCATAATTCATATAAAGAATAATTTGGACTAATTTCTTTTAATTTGGCAAAATAATCTGGATCAATTTTATGATCAATTCCGCATAAAGGAGATGCCTTTGCTGCTACATGACATCTAATTATGGTTGCTTTTACGTCATTTATGCCTTCATTTTTTCTGGCGCTTATTAAAACCACCTCTGTATTTAGTTCTTTTTTTAATAATGATAAATCAATAGAAATACCTTTTCTATGCATTTGATCTACCATGTTTATAACTAAAACTGTAGGAATTTCTAAATCTTTTATTTGTGAAAAAAGAAGTAAATTTCTTTTTAAATTTTCCACATCTGCAACTACTAAAATAACATCTGGAGATTCCTTAATATCTTTTTTAAGTAAGCTTTTTAAAACAATTGTTTCGTCAATTGAGGTAGGATTTATACTATAAGTACCTGGTAAATCTGTAATAATTGCATTTTGCGTTGAAGACAATTTACTAACTCCTTGCTTTTTATCAACAGTAACTCCAGGATAATTTCCAACTTTTTGATTTAACCCTGTTAATTGATTAAATAGTGATGTTTTACCAGTATTTGGGTTTCCTATTAAAGCTACTTTTATATCTTTTTTAGACATTAAATTTCGCTTTTTAATATTTGTATTTGAGATGCAGTATCTTTTCTAATTGCTAAATGACTACCATTTACACAAATATAAAGCGGATCTGTTAATGGTGCAATTTGCACCAACTCTACTTCTGCGCCAGGTAAACAGCCCATTTCTAATAATTTTAGAGGGATAAAATCTAAAGATTCTTCAGATATATAACCCATTTCTCCAATTTTTAATGATGCAATTGTGCTCAAATATTATGTTTTTTGGTAGGCAAAGATAAAATTTAGAATGATTCTAAACAAGTTAATTTGTAGTATATTCTTCCTTTAACAAAGCAATGTCATTTTTTAATTTTTCCATTTCTTCTTTTTCTGTGCCGTCATAATAACCACGAATACGTCTTTCTTTATCAATTAAAACAAATTGCTCTGTATGAATAAAATCGTTTTCTCCACCGTCACCATCCTCAATAACAGCAAAATAACTTTTTCTTGCTAGCTCGTAAATAAGCTTTTTATGACCTGTTGTTACATTCCATTTACCATCTATAACACCTTTATTTATTGCATATTCTTTTAATACAGATACACTATCAATAGTTGGTGTTACTGAATGTGAAAGAAACATAATATCGTCATCATTTTTATAAAATTCTTGTAATTCGTGCATATTAAATGCCATCATAATGCAAATATTTTGGCAGCGTGTAAAAAAGAAATCTGCAACATAAATTTTATTTTTATAATTGTTATTGGTAATGAATTCTCCATTCTGATTAATCAATTCAAAATCTGCAACTGTATGATCTTTAGTTATGTGTTTTAAAGATTTATCAACCAATCTAGGATTTACATCTGCAGGGTTATAAATTTTCAATTTTTTATCAACCTTTAATAAATTATAAAAAACAGGAATAGAAATTGCAGAAAAAATTGCTAAAAAAATTAAGGTGGGTATTGATTTTTTAAAAAACTTTAACTCCATTTAAATAAGTTTATAATGCAAAATTACGACTTAAAATCACTCTAAAAAAGGAAGCAATAACATAAGTAAACAAAAATGTTTGTTAAAAAGAAAAATCAAGCAAGCTTTATACTTTTAGAACTCTATTGAAAAACGTACATTTGCTGCCATTTTAATTATGATTTTTACTGAATGGAAATATTAATAAAAGCATCACAATTTATTTTAAGTTTATCTTTATTAATTGTTTTGCACGAATTAGGGCACTTTATCCCTGCAAAGTTATTTAAAACAAGAGTAGAAAAATTCTATTTATTTTTCGATTATAAATTTTCACTTTTTAAGAAAAAAATAGGAGAAACTGTTTATGGTATCGGCTGGATTCCTTTAGGAGGTTATGTAAAAATATCTGGTATGATAGACGAAAGTATGGATACTGAACAAATGGCCTTACCTTCTAAACCATGGGAATTCCGTTCAAAACCAGCATGGCAACGTTTAATAATTATGTTAGGCGGAGTTTTTGTAAACTTTGTTTTAGGTATTTTCATATACATAATGTTAATGTGGGCTTATGGTGAACAATATCTACCAAATGAAAGTGTAAATGCTAAAGATGGAGTTTGGGTACAAGATTCTTTAGCTATGAATTTAGGTTTAAAAACTGGAGATAAAATTTTAACTGTTGATGGTGAAAAAGTGAAAAAATTCTCTAGTTTATCTTTAGAATTTATCAACGGAAATAATTATCAGGTAGATAGAAATGGCACAATTTTAGATAAGAAAATCCCGGAAGACTTTATCTCTCAGTTAATGGATAGAGGAAAAGATGCTGGTCCTATTTTACATACTAGATACCCTTTTACTATTGGTAAAATATCAGCTGATTCTCCAAACTTGAATTCAAATTTAAAAACAAAAGATATTATTATTGGAATCAATGGTGAAACATTAAAATATTTTGATGAAGCAGAACAAATTTTATTAAAATATAAAAATCAAGAAGTAAATGTGACTATAAAAAGAGGAAATGAAATAAAAAACATCAAACTTAATGTTACCGATAAAGGTAAATTTGGTGTTGCTTTTTCTCCGTTACCTTATAAAGATTTAGAAAAATTAGGCTATTATAATTTAGCAGATGTAGAGTATTCTTTTGCGGAAGCTATACCAGCAGGATTAAATAAATCTTGGAAAACACTAACAGATTACGTTAAACAATTAAAGAAAATTTTTAATCCTAGTACTGGTGCTTATAAAGGTTTAGGCGGCTTTATTTCAATTGGTAGTATCTTTCCTGATGAATGGAGTGCAGAATCTTTTTGGAACATTACAGCATTCTTATCAATTATGTTAGGGTTTATGAACCTGTTACCAATACCTGCTTTAGATGGAGGACATGTAGTTTTTACTCTATGGGAAATGATTACAGGGAAAAAACCAGGTGATAAATTTTTAGAATATGCGCAGGTAACTGGTTTTATACTTTTAATTGCTTTATTACTATTTGCAAACGGTAATGATATTTTTAGATTGTTTAAATAACATTAAAAAATAAGAGTTTAAAAAAAGCCTTACTTTTAGAAGTAAGGCTTTTTTTAAACTCTTAATGATAAATTAAATATGGGGATCCAAGTATATTGTAAATTGCATTTATCACATGCATATGCTTTAGTACCTGGTATTAATCTAACTAAGTTTTTCCTTTTCATTCTGTGTCTTGACACAGACTTACACTTGGGGCAGGCTTTCATCTGTTAGTTAATGGTTTAATTAGAATGCTAAAATACCCTCAAAACAATTGTTTTACAACAGGAAAAACACCCTATCTCCTTTCTTGTATATAACCATAGCAACTACAATTTACAATTAGGTGTTTTGAATTTTTAACAATTTAAAACAAAAAAGTTTCACTTTTTAAAGTGAAACTTTTTCAAACTCTTAATGATAAATTAAATATGGGGACCCAGGTATATTGAGAATTGCATTTATCGCATGCATAAGCTTTAGTACCTGGTATTAATCTAACTAAGTTTTTCCTTTTCATTCTGTGCCTTGACACAGACTTACATTTGGGACAAGCTTTCATCAGTTAGTTAACATTTGATTATGATGCTAAAATACTATATATCAATATTTAAAATGAAAATTAAAGGGCTATTTTTCTAACCCTTTCCTAATATCTACAGAATAAAGCAAAAAAAATCAAGACAAGTCTTGATTTTTTTTGCTTTATAAAATTTAATTTAAATCTTTGTTTTTACTTCAAAAGACATTTCTATTAAGTCATCAATAAATTTATCTTTTAACTCGTCTACAGAAAAGAAACTTTTAGATTTATATTTTATATTAAAATCTGCTCTGTTTACATTAAAAATTTCACTTTTAAAAGCAGTCACTCCAGCCTCAGTAGAAATAGTTGCAGGAATTGTAATACTTTTTGTGATTTCTTTAATTTGTAAATTACCTGTAACTGCTAATTTTCCTTCTACTTCTTCAACTTTAGTAATTACAAATTTTGAGGTTGGATACACCTCTACATTAAAGAAATCTTCATTTTTTAAGTGCTTTTCTATATTTTTAGCTCCATCAGAACCAGCCAAATCTAAATTTGTAATGGTTGTCATATCAATTATAAACTGACCTTGGGTTAACTTACCGTCTTCAATTAATAAACCTCCACTTTTTATAGCAACTGTACCATCATGAGCACCTGTAGGCTTAGTTCCTTTCCAAGTTAAAACCGATGTTACAGTATCAACATTATTTAATTCTGCTACATTCGTTTCGATTTTAACAGCATCTTTTACTTCAACTTTTTCTTTTTTCTCACTTTTACAAGCAGTTAAAACTGATGCTAATACTACTAATGATAAAATTATTTTTTTCATTTATTTTTATTTTTTAAAGTTATTTATCTCTAACAAATATACATTCAATTTATTTTCCCTGGAAAATATTTAATAGATTTTTCTTATTCCTTATTTTTAGAATCTATAATAATTGTTACAGGCCCATCATTTAATAACGCTACTTTCATATCCGCTCCAAAAATACCAGTTTGCACTTTTTTACCCATTTCTTTTTCTAAGGATCCAACAAAACTTTTATACAAAGGAATTGCTACTTCTGGTTTAGCTGCTTTAATATAACTAGGTCTGTTTCCTTTTTTGGTTGACGCTTGTAACGTAAACTGACTAACTACAATTACATCTCCATCAATATCTAAAAGAGATGTATTCATTACTCCTTTTTCGTCATTAAAAATTCTAAGATTTACAATTTTTCTTACCAAGAAATCTATATCTTGCTGAGTATCGTCAGCAACAATTCCTAAAAGAATTAACAACCCTTTATTGATATCTGCTACTTTTTTCTGATCAACAGTAACACTTGCTAAACTTACTCTTTGAATAACAATTTTCATAAACTATTCATTATCATCTTCATGCCAAATATCGGTTCTAAAATGCTCTGTTTCTTCTTCTCCCTCTAAAATTTGCAAATAACTTTTATAACGAGACCAAGAAATTTCTTCTGCCTCTAAAGCTTCTTTTACAGCACAATGTGGTTCTTTTGTATGAATACAATTATTAAATTTACAATCTTGTTTTAGTGCAAAAAACTCTGGGAAATAATCACCTAATTCGTATTTATCAATATCAACAACACCAAAACCTTTAATTCCTGGTGTATCAATAATTTTAGCATCAAAACTTAAATCAAACATTTCAGCAAACGTTGTTGTATGCTGACCTTGTTTATGTTGATCAGAAATTTTTTTCGTTTTTAAATCTAAATTAGGCTCAATTGCATTGACTAAAGTTGTTTTTCCAACCCCAGAATGACCAACAAACATTGATGTTTTACCCAACATCATTTCTTTTACTTTGTTAATATTAATGTTTTGGGTTGATGAGGCTTGTATACATCTATAACCAATAGCTTCATAAATATCTTTTAAATATAGAATCTCTGCTCTCTCTTCAATTTCATAAGAATCTATTTTATTAAAAACTAAAATAACATCAATTCTATATGCTCTTGCAGAAACTAAAAAACGATCTATAAATGTGGTAAATGTAGGTGGATTATTAATGGTAATTAATAAAAAAACTTGATCGATATTTGCAGCAATAATGTGCGTTTGTTTTGAAAGGTTTACAGATTTACGAACAATAAAATTATCTCTATCTAAAATAGTTTTTATCACTCCAATTTCTTCATCGCCTTTTTTTTCTAAGTCGAAAACTACTTTATCGCCAACAGCAATTGGATTGGTACTTTTAATACCTTTTATTCTAAATTTTCCTTTGATTCTACATTGATGTATATCACCATTTTCGGATTTTACCCAGTACCAACTTCCTGTAGATTTATAAACGATTCCTGTCATTACTACAAAGATGCAGAATTTTATATAAAAATGACAATGTCAGTTAAAGTGATTTTAAATTTTAAGTGAAATTATATTCAGAAGTAATTAAGATAGAAATAAAAAAACCCTTTAAGTTTTAAAACTTAAAGGGTCTGGAAATATTAATTTTGTTACTAAAACTCTATCCTTTTATAATTTTTTCTTGATGATTGATAGATTCTTGATGAATTGCTTTAAACATTTTTAAAACAAACTCTTCACTTAAACCTCTTCTTTCACCTTCTAAAATCATGTTGCCTAAAATTTCATTCCAACGTTTAGACTGTAAAACAGCTACGTTTTTCTCTTTCTTTAAGGCACCTATTTGATCAGAAACTTTCATTCTTTTTCCTAATAACTCAATTAACTGATCATCAGCTACATTAATTTGAGCACGTAAATTATCTAAAGAATTAGTATATTCTGCTTCAGTATTTGTTTCTTTTCTGATTTTTAAATCATCCATTATTTGCTTCAATTTTGTTGGTGTAACTTGCTGTGCAGCATCACTCCAAGCATTATCAGGGTCAAAATGAGTCTCTATCATTAATCCATCAAAGTTTAAATCTAGTGCAGTTTGTGAAACATCAAAAATCATTTCTCTGTTACCTGTAATATGAGATGGATCACAAATTAATGGTAAGTCTGGAAACTTGTTTTGAAACTCAATTGCCAATTGCCATTCTGGCGTATTTCTATATTTTGTTTTTTCGTATGTTGAAAAACCTCTATGAATTGCTCCAAGATTTTTAATTCCTGCAGTGTATAATCTTTCAATACCCCCTAACCATAAAGCTAAATCAGGATTTACTGGATTTTTTACCAATACAATTTTATCTGTTCCTTCTAAAGCATCTGCAATTTCTTGCATAATAAAAGGAGAAACTGTAGAACGTGCACCAATCCATAATAAATCTACATCATTTTCAATCGCCAATTTACAATGTGCAGCGTTTGCTACTTCTGTACAGGTTTTCATACCTGTTTCTTCTTTTACCTTCTTTAACCAACCTAAACCTAGTGCTCCAACACCTTCAAAATTTCCTGGTCTTGTTCTTGGTTTCCAAATTCCTGCTCTATAATAGTTTACATCAGAATCTTTTAATTCGTGTGCAATTTTTAAAACCTGTTCTTCGGTTTCTGCACTACAAGGCCCTGCTATTACTAGTGGATGCTCTAATTTCATGTCATCCAACCATGTTCTTAATTCTTTTGTATTCTTCATCTTTCTACTTGTTTTGGCTTTTATTTTATGCCGTTTAAAATTTGCTTTATATGATTTGTACTTTCCATTTCGTTAAAAATTTCTTCAAAATCATCTTGTACCATCAACTCTTTAAATTGCTGTAAATTACTGATGTATTCTTCTAACGTTTCAATTACGTTTTCTTTATTTTGTTTAAAAATTGGTGTCCACATTGCTGGGCTACTTTTTGCCAAACGCACTGTAGATGCAAATCCTGAACCAGCCATATCAAAAATATCGCGTTCATTTTTTTCTTTATTGATAACCGTTTTACCCAACATAAAAGCACTTATGTGAGATAAATGCGAAACATACGCAATATGCTTGTCATGAGAAACTGGATCCATGTAACGAATACGCATTCCAATCGCTCTAAAAAGCTCTAAAGCTTTTTCTTGAAGCTTAAAAGTTGTTTTTTCTACTTCGCAAATAATATTCGTTTTTCCAACGTATAAGCCAGAAATGGCTGCTGTTGGTCCAGAATTTTCTGTTCCTGCAATTGGATGACATGCTAAAAAATTTCTTCTTTTTGGATGATGTTCAACTGCTTTACAAATTGCTTCTTTTGTTGAACCTGCATCAATTACCAAACCTGTATCTGATATTTTATCTAAAATAGTTGGCAATAATTTTACTGTTGCATCAACAGGAATTGACACAATTACCAAATCTGCATTTACAATATCATCTAAGGTAGCTTTTTTATCAATTAAATTTAACTCTAAAGCCTTATTTAAGGTTTCATCTTTTCTACTAATTCCATGAATAATAACTTCTGGATAATGCTGCTTAATATCGATAGCAAAGCTACCACCAATTAAACCAATACCAATCATATATATATTCTTCATAACTTATAATCTTGCTATTGCTTCTTTAATAATTTCAGAGGTTACACATAATGAAAAACGAATATAACCTTCTCCTTGAGATCCAAAAACTGTTCCTGGTGTTATAAAAATATCATTATCATACAAAATTGCATCGGTAACTTCTTCAGATTTCTTTCCTTTTGGTATTTTTGCCCAAACAAATAAACCTGTTGCATTTTTGCTATAAGTAGCATCTAATTTATCAGCTAACTGCCAAATTAAATTTCTGCGCTCTTGGTATATTTTATTTTGATTGATAAACCAATCATCCGACAATTGTAAAGCTTCTATTGCTCCTTTTTGAATTCCGTAAAACATACCAGAATCCATATTAGATTTTACTTTTAAGACTTCATTAATGTAGGTTGCATTACCTAATAACATTCCCACTCTCCAGCCTGCCATATTAAAGGTTTTACTTAAAGAATTTAACTCTAAGGCAATGTCTTTTGCACCTTTAACTTGTAAAATACTAATAGGTTTATCATTTAAAATAAAACTATATGGATTATCATTTATAATTAAAATATTATGCTTTTTTCCAAAAGCAACCAACTTTTCAAATGTTTCTAATGTTGCATTGGTTCCTGTAGGCATGTGCGGATAATTAACCCACATTATTTTTACATCACTTAAATCTAATTTATCTAACTCCTCAAAATTAGGTTGCCAATTATTTGCATCACTCAAATTATAAAAAAGTGGCTCTGCACCTACTAATTTTGTTACTGATGTATATGTTGGATAACCAGGATTTGGAATCAGAACTTTATCGCCTTCATTTAAAAAAGCCATAGAAACATGCATAATTCCTTCCTTACTTCCCATTAGTGGTAAAACCTCACTTTCTGGATTTGTATCTACAGAAAATTTGTTTTTATAAAAACCAGATATTGCTTCTCTTAACTCAGGTAAACCTTGGTATGATTGATATTTATGGGCAGTTGCATCACCTAAACTATTAGAAATCGCTTCTAGAACTTGTGATGGTGGTTGCAAATCTGGAGAGCCAATTCCCATATTAATAATTGGCTTTCCTGCTGCAGTTAACTGTCTTACCTCTCTTAACTTTATAGAGAAATAATATTCTTTAACGGATTTTAATCTTTTTGCTGGCTTTATCATATTCTTCCGTTTTTATATATTCCTAATACTTTAAATTCTTCTGCCATAATTTCAATTAAAGAAATTGCTTTTTTATAAGTATTATAATCATCAAAAGTAACATCTACAAAAAAAGAATATTTCCAAGGAGTTTGAATTACTGGTAAAGATTGAATCTTTGTTAAATTCATTTTACAATCGCTCATGGCATTTAAAATGGCAGCTAAACTTCCTCTTTTATGACTTAATTGAAACTTAATTGTTGCTTTATTTACAGTTGTATCTTCTTTTGGTTGATGGGTTTGTACAATTACAAATCTTGTTGAGTTGTCTTTTATAGTCTGAATTTCATCTTCAACAACTTCCAAATTAAAAATTTCTGCAGCAATTTTTGGTGCTATTGCTGCAATACCAACTAAATTTTCTTTTGATATTCTTTTAGCTACTTCTGCCGTATCTACATCTTCCACTAGCTTGATATGAGGGTGTTTTTTAAAAAACTCCTTACATTGTAACAACGCCATCGGGTGCGACCAAACTTCTTTAATATCTTCAATTTTTTGACCTTTTAACGCCATTAGATGATGATGAATATTCAAGTAATGTTCGCTAACAATATGCAAATTATTATTATCAATTAATGCATAATTAGGTATAATTGAACCTGCAATTGTGTTCTCTAAAGCCATAACCCCGTAAGTTGCAGAACTTTCTAATAGGTTATCTACCAAAACATCAAAAGACATGCATTCTTTTAACTGAATTGACGTTCCATATAAGTCTTGTGCAACTTTATGATGGTTTGAGCCTTCTGCTCCTTGTATGGCAATAATTTTATTCATTTATATCAAAAAAAAAGCCTCGAAGTAAATTCGAGACTTTATATATTTTAAATGTTTCTTAACAACATAATACAAAGTCTCTTCTTTTACTAAAAAAGTAAAAGTAAAAATAGAAACGTGTAAAATTGTTATTTAACATTATAATTGTTTTGTCTTTAGTAGGCAAATCTAAAGATTAAATTGGATTTTACAAATATAATTGATGAAGTTTGTAAAAATTTACGAATTATATAAAATGTGTTATTTATATTGAATATTTCTTAATAAAAACCATAAATCAACCTGTAATTTATAATTAAAAAAAGATAAAACTATTATTTTTTTACAATAAAAGAGGTGTAAATCTAAAACCAAGTCTCTTAAGCGCTATCCTAACTAATAGCTTTTCTTTTCGCATATTTTATTTTAGAAAAGGATTTTGCTTTTACATGATTTAATACATAATATACATTTTTTAATTTTTTATTAAAAATCAATTCTTCTGAATAATAGATTAATTTCTTCTCTGTGAAACCTTCTTTTGTTATATATAAAGTAAGGTCTGCAATATCTGAAATTAAAAGAGTATCCGTAATTAAAGATGTTGAAGGGGTATCGGTAATTATATAATCATAATCTTTCTTTAATAGCTCTAAGAGAACTTCTAACTTTCCGTTTGACAATAATTCCGCAGGAGCATTTGGTATTGTTCCAGCACTTAAAACATCAATAAATGTTTCTTTAATATTAAAAGATTTAATTAAAGCACTATAATTTTCCTCTTCACCTTTAAGGTAATTAGACAAACCTTTATCTAAATTAATGTTTGTTTTTAATTGTTTTTTAATTGTTGGATTTCTAAAATTTGTTTCAATTAACAATACTTTTTTATTTAATGCTGCAAAAGAAATTGCCAAATTTATTGCGCAAAATGTTTTTCCTTCATTGCTTTTTGATGAAGTAACCATAATAATTTTTGCATGATCAATAGGGTTTTGTTTTTTAAACTCAAACCGAACATTTGTTCTTAAAACTCTAAAACCTTCAGACAAGAGAGAGTCGTCATTTAAACCGTTAAATATTTTTTTTCCGAATGAATATGGAATACTTCCAATAACTTGAGTATTTCTAGATCTTTTTAAAATATCTTCTTTGGAATAAAGTGCTGAATCAATAAAAAAGATTAAATAAAACACTATAAATGGAAAAACTAACCCTGCTATAATAGCTTTTAAATACAATAATTTCGGACTTTCAGATACTGGTATTAAATTAGTAATTGCATAATCAACTACTTTTAATGTGGGTGCAGTTATTACTAAGTTTATTGCAGCTTCTTCTCTTCTTTGCAACAAAAAAATAAATAGATTTTCTTTAATACTTTGATCCCTTTCTATTTCTCTTAATACTTTTTCCTTACTTGGCAATGCGTGAAAAAAACCTTTATTTTTATTATCAACAACTCTAATATTTCTTAGAGAGGATTCACATTTTTTTTGATAAGATACTACTGAAGAAAGAATACTGTTTTTTAAATTACTAATATCTCTATTAAAATTAATTACAATAGGGTTATTTGCTCCAGCACTAATTTTTAATTTTTTTAATTCTAATACATTACTATTGTATAAATTAATTTGATCATTTATACCTGAAATTCCGAGACCAATGTTAGCTGGCAATAATTTAGAATTACTTTGATTTGAAAGCGTTTTTCTTAAAATTTTTGCTACTTCTAATTGAGTTTCTAAATTAACTTTTTCTGCATTAGAATTTGATTTGTCTGATAAAGTAAACTCTGTGTCTAAATCTATATTGGATAAATCATTAACTTCTTTAAACTGTTTTTTTCTATTTTCAATAGAATCTAATTCTATACTCAAATATTCAAATCGTTCATCTACAAAATCGATTGTTCTTTGAAAAATTAATCGCCTATCATTTACACCATCTTGATTAAATTGCGTAATAATTTCATTTAAAATAGCTTCAGATTTTTTACTACTTTCACTTCTTAAAGATAATTTTAAAACCTCACTATTTTTACCTACCTGCTCAACTCTTATACCTGGTAACAATCTTAATGTAGCTTCCTTTATTGAAAAAAAACGAACTTTAATTTGTTTACCAATTAACCTTTTATATGGTTTACTTTTATCAAAATTTATTAAAAAAGGAAGGTTTTTAAAAGATGTATTTAAATTATGAGTAGGTATTTCCCATTCATTATTTTCTGCATCTTTAATTATATAACCACTTTCTAAAACATTTATAAAATATTCTCCAGAGGTTGGCAATAATTTTAGAGAATCAGTGGCGTAAACAGTTATAGGTAATCCCCAAACTTCAGTAGATTTTATTTTATTTACTATGTAATATCTAGCATTTAAATCTAATTTTTTGGAAACCTGTTCAAGAATTCTATAGGATTTTAAAATTTCGATTTCATTTTCTAAATTTACTTTAGAATCTTCAAAAAGTGAATTTAAATTTCCTGGCAGTTCAATTTCATTTATCTTTTGATTGATAATTTTTATTCTAGCATTTGTTTCATAAATAATTGGGCTATATCTTATTGAATAAAAAGCAGCAATTACAAAAAGAACAATACATAATAAAAACCATTTCCAATTTTTAAGATACCTAAAAAGTTCTTGCTTAAAGTTAAAGGTTTCTTTTCTCTTATGTTCAAAAAAAGGTTTTTCTTTCATCTTAAAACCTTATTTACTAATTACAATTAAAATAGCGGTTAATGCCAATGATATTGCAGACATAACAGTACTTGCACTACCAAAAAAACCTGAGCTTTTAATTTTGTTTGAATTAGGGTTTACAACTATTACATCGTTTTGTTTGATGTAATAAAACTCACTATTAAACCAATCTGTAGTCGTTAAATCTATCCTTTTTGTACGCTGAACCCCATCAATTTCTCTAATAATTAGAAGGTCTTTTCTAGACGCATTTATTGTTAAATCGCCTGCATACCCAAGTGCCTGAAGAAGTGTTACTTTGTTTTCTGTGCTTGAGTAGGTGCCAGGTTTTTGCACATCTCCTAAAACTGTAAATTTAGAGTTTAATAGCCTTACACTTACAGCAGGATCAATTACGTGTTGCCCATCAATCAATAACTTTTTTATTTTATCTTCTAACTCAGTTGTTGTTTGACCTACAACTTTTATTTTACCTAATACTGGAAAAACAATATCTCCGTTTTTGGTAACAAGGTAGCCTTGTAGTTTTAAAATATCAATAAAACTTGAGCTTGGAGTAACTTTATTTTCAATATTATACGGAACAACAGATTCAGGATTTAAAGCAGAAACTTTAATATTTATAATATCATTGGATTGTATTTTTGGGTCTTTAAACTCAATTTTTCTGTCTTGAATATTTGAGGAATCTTGAAAATACAATACTCCTTTTTTTGATGCACAAGAGAACATGCAAAACAAAACAATTAACAATAAAATAAATTTAATCTTCGATTTTTTTAATATGGACATTTAACACCTAATTGAAATAGTTTCTTAAGCCAAATCTCTTAAATTAACAATTCCAGAGACTACATCTAGCTTAACTTTTTTAGTTTTTGACTTTTTCTTAGATTTTTTTCTCAAGGTATTAATTAATTTTAAATTGTTCACTATAATTATTGAAGTAATCCATAAAACAAAAAGAAAAACTGCTTGTTTTAAATTACTTACATCATTAAAAATAAATACTGTAAACACCATTGATACTGTAAAAACTGATGCTAAGGCAGATATTTTCCAGTGTTCTAAACCAAAATCTAAAAACACATGATGAATATGATTTTTATCTGCAGAAAATGGGCTCTTCTTTTTTAATAATCTTACTGAAAAAACTCTCATTACATCTAAAAGCGGAAAACTAAATAATGCTAATATATATATAGGAGATTTTACACTTTGGATTACAAAACTTGGATTAAAGCTTACATTTAAAAAATTTAATGCTTGGTAGGCTAATAAAAAGCCTAATACCATTGACCCTGTATCTCCCATAAATATTTTTTCTTTTTTAGAAAAATTAAATATTAGAAAAGAAATTAATGCACCAATAATACTAATACTTAAAAAGAACAATGAGTTATTGTCATTTGCAAAGAAGAAAATTGCAAAAAACAAACTAATTGTTACGGCAAAACTACCTGCTAATCCATCCACACCATCTATTAAATTATATGCATTTATAATTAAAACAAAAACAAAAAGTGTAAAACCTACAGATATTAGGTAAGGCAACTCATGTAATCCTAAAAATCCATAAAAATTTTCGACACGTAAATTTGTAATTAAAATTACAGCTAATGAGGCTACTACTTGGCCTAAAATTTTTTGTAAAGGTTTTAAACCTATTAAATCATCAATTAAACCAATAAAAAACAAAATAGTTACGGCTCCCAAAAGTGTTAATAAGTTCTCATCACCTAAATAATTACCTAAAAAAGTAATAATTAAGTTTAATGAAATAAAAATACCTACACCTCCTAAATTAGGAATTCGCTCTGTATGAACACTTCTCCAATTTGGTTTTTCTGCCAATTTTTTCATCTTAGAGACTCTAATAATGGCTGGATAAGAAATGTAAGAAATAAAAAAAGCTAAAAAGAAAGTAATAAATGGCCAAAAAAAGCCAAAATCTAAACTTAGATTAATTGCATTGGGGATTGCATACATAATAACGGGGGGATTATTAGTTAGTAATTTTACGATAAAATATCTATTTCAATAATAAATACAAACCAAATATAGTTTTTTAATCTTAAAAAAACTATATTTTTTATATTAATTTAATATTAACTTTGATTAATTTTAAATTTTGCTTTAAATAAAAACCACAAAAACAATGGTGTAGAAACAAAATTTCTACGCCATAAGCGTTTTGGTTCTTTAATTAATCTAGGTAGCCATTCTAAACCTATTTTAATCCAAAAAGGACTTGATCTCTCAACTGTTCCAGCATAAAAATCAAAAACAGCACCAATAGAAACAGTTATTGTTGCCTTTAATTTATCTTTATTTGACGCTACCCATTTTTCTTGTTTTGGAGCTGTCATACCTACAAATAAAATATCTGGTTCAAAATCATTTACTTTAGAAATCATTTTAGATGTATCCTCTTCTGAAAAAACTGACTTATATGGTGGGGAGTAACTTTCAACTTTTATATTTAAATATTCTTTTGAAATCCTTTCTTTAATTAATTTCAAAGTAGATTCAGCGGCACCTAAATAAAATACTTTTTTATTATTCTTATCAGCATATTCTAATAAATGCTTATGAATATCAGCACCTGCTATCTTGTTAATTGTTTTGCCTCTTAAAATCTTAGTTGCAAGTACAATTCCTGACCCATCGGGTAATAAAATATCACTATTTAACAAAGCCTGTGAAAAAGCATCATCTGTTTTTGAAACACAATATGAATGGGGATTAACAGTGTTAATCACCTTTTTCTCTTCTAGGTTAATTGTAGACAAGTCTTCTGTAAAAATATGATCATCTATAATTTTTCTTAAATTCATTCAGATTATTTTTGGGGGTTAATCACTTTATTATAAACATTTAAAACCATATTGTAATAACTTACTTTATCATACTTATTAGAAACTCTCTCAAAACCATTTCTACCTAAATTAATAATTTTTTCTTTGTTATAAAATAATGATTCTATTTTGTTTGCTAAATCATTACTATCTCCTTGCTTATATAAAAGCCCAGTTATTTCTTCTTTTACAGCTTCAGGAAAAAAAGAAAAATTTGGTGCAATTATGGGTAACTTTTTGGACATCGCCTCTGGAAAAACCATTGCAAAACCTTCATAACATTTACTTGTATGAACATAAAATTTTGCTTTCTTATAAAAAACTTCCATTTCATCACTATTTAACATACCTCTAAAAGTAACATTTGGCGGTACATTTAAAAATTTTTCATATCCAGCTCTCATCAAACCTGCTATTTGAAAAGGTATGTTAGGTAATTTTCTTGCTGCATCTAACAAAACAGGGATTCCTTTCTCTGGACTTATTCTACCTGCAAATGCAACATAACTTTTAGTACTAAAATCAACATCTTCGTCTTCAATATCTTTTGTATAAAAATTTGGAATAACATCACATTTATTTGCATCAAACCCATTTTTGACTAATTTGTTTTTTTGAAATTGAGTTAAACACATAAAAGAATCCACATTATTTATATATTGTTTATTAGTTCTAGCCCAAAAATTTCTTAATGCATAGCCGACACTTTTAAACATTGATCCTTCACAATTATTTGTAATACAATTAATTTCTTTTAAGGCTCCTGTACACTTTTCACAAATACTATCATTTGTAAAAAAAAGACCATTTGGACATAATAATCTATAATTATGAATTGTCATTACAATTGGAATATTTCTCTTTTTAATGACGGGTAAAATGGCTGGAGAAATTAAAGGATACAAGTTATGAATATGAACTATATCTGGTTTTTCTGTTTCTAAAATCTTAGTAACATCATTAATAACTTGATTGTTTTTTAAAGCTAAAAAGAATGCTTTTGCTTTGCCATAATTCATGGTTTCAATCTCTTCACTACTTCTAAAATATGTAATAACTTGATGACCATTTTCTTCTAAAACCTTTAATTGCGCTTCAGCAACAGCTTCTTCTCCACTAAACTTCCCATATTTATTATGTATTAATAATATTTTCACTAAATGAGTTTTTTATAAATATTGTTCAACTGATTTATTTTTGAATCCCAAGAAAAGTCTTTTGCTCTTTTGATAGCTCCATTTGCTAGATTAAATCTTTCAGGTTCATTTTCAAATAAATATTTTATAGAATTCTTAAAATCATTATAAATTTGCTCAGGATTAGAAATATCTATTTTAATTCCGCAACTTTCATTTACAACAAAAGAAAAACCACAATGGTTTAAACAAATAATTGGCAATCCTAATGACAACCCCTCTAAAGTAACCGTAGATGTTAGATCTTTTAAACTAGTAATGCATAAAACATGAGCATTTTTCATCACATTAATTGCTTCAGTTCTTTCTAACCAACCGTGCCAATTACAATTTTGATTTACATTTAATTTGGTTGCTATATTTTTCCAATTTTTAGTTTCTTTTCCAACACCTAAAACATCAATTTTATAATTAATATTAACATTTAAAAGAGATACACTATTCAACAAAATTGGCAGAGCCTTACCTGAAGTGTGTTGACCAGACCAAACAATTTTTAAGGGTTCATTTTCTTTTCTTTGATTAGGATTTATTTTACCAATTAATAAAGTTCCTACTTCTGGTATAATCTGTGAATTTACTTTCCAAAGAGTAGAAATTGTGTTTTTAATTTCTGACGTTGCCGCAATAATCGTTGCATTTTTTCTTTGAGCAGCCATTTTTGGTCTAGATGCTAAAGATCTTTCTAAACTATTTAAAATATTTCTAAATCCATAAAACACTTTCCCATATAAATTAAAGAATGGAAACAATTTCCATGAAACATTTTCTGTTCCTCCAATTGGTCCCCAAACAAAAGGTTTATTAATTTTCCATAAATATCCTGGCTCTCTGTAACCCACCATATTTAATTGATGAATAATATCAAAATTTTCTTTTAGTTCTAAATCTGAAGCTAATTGAAATGCTTTTTTTTGCCAACTTTTATAAAACCAATAATAAGAAGGAGGCCATATTTTACGGAGCAATTTCATTCTCTTTTTTCTGATATAATAAAAATGTAGATTCTCATTTTTATACTCTTCTAAATATTTTTTTATGGGTTTTTCCCACTTTTTTTGCTCAGTAATTACATGCACTTCATAAAATTTACTAAGCCCATTTACAAAACTCCAGCCCATACCAGGTTCAGACCCTCTGTAAGGGCTACAAGCATAGCAAGAAATTAATATTTTTAGTTTTTTACTCATTTATAATTTGAAGTGTTTTTTCTTCGAAAGCATAATCTTCTGAATGCATTTTACGTAAAACAATCTCTTTTAATAAAAAGATACTTACTAATAATTTTATTTCTACAATTTGGATTTTAGATAAGAGGTATTTAATCAAATCTTCAGGACCATTTTTTTCTAACAACTTACCAACTTGATAATGAAATTTTATTAAATCTAAATATTCTAAGCCATTTTCTACAAAAAATTCAAAATCAAAAGTTTGATATTTTTCTTCGGATTTTAAAATATTCCAAGGTGTATAATCTCCATGTTCAAAGGCTTCAAAATATAACTCATTAGAACTTTTTGTGATTTTATTTAATAGATTTACATATTTATTAAAACCTAATTCCGTTAATTCTTGTAAAATAGATTGAACTCTTTTATGTTTTATAAGCAGAAACTTTTTTTCTTTTTTATAAGGTTCAATTATTTTTTCAGCAGTTAAATCATCAACAAAACCTACTTTTCCTTTAATCTCTGGCAACACAATAAATGTTGTTTTGTTAAAAATAAAACTATCTACAGTTGTGTCTATTACTTTATGATGAGATAAAATTTCTATACCTTTTCTTTCATTTTCGACAAACATTTTCCCCCTTTCATTTAAGGGATATTTTACATAACCAAAAATTTTATTTTCACTTTGTAACTGTACAATAACCTTATCACCAGCAGTAGAGTTATATATGGATGAAATAAATTCAGTTTGATATTTTTCTTCTAAAAAAGAAACAATCTTATCTTTATCTATTGCTTTTTTAGAGAAAATTATTTTAGCAATTGAATTAAAATTTACACTTAAAAAAAATAAAACTCTTTTTAATAATTTTGCTTTTACAGAAAACGGATTGTATAACTGAAAAGAATTTTTAGCCTGTAAAGCTGAGCCAATTGCTAAAATTACTTTTGGGTTTTTCCTACTTGGAATACACAAATAATCATTGTATGTTATAAATCTATAGCCTTTCATGCATCTTGTTCATTAAGGTGTTTACAACTTCTTTTACTATTTTATCTGGGGAATTATCTACATTAATATGTACATAATTTTTATTTTTTGTGAGTGCTCTATAACCGTTAATTTGCCTTTTTAATTCTTCAAAAGTTACTTCTTGTTTTCGTTTAAAAATAATTTCTGGCTCCGCAGTTAACACAAAATAAAGTGATGGTTTTTTAATAAACCTTCTAAAAAATGAAGCTATTGTTACTCCTCCTCCGTATCGATATCTTTTGTTATCAACTATTAAATCATCAAAATATCTATCAAAAATTATTAATGTTGATGAAATTTTTAAAGGCAAAATATTTTTAAGCCAACCAAAATTGTACTGCACAAAAAAATACAATAGCTTAACATAAGATTTTAATGCTCCATAAGGTTTAAACTTATGTGGATCAGAAGTTACTCCAGAATTTTCACTTTTTGTGTAAATTGGTTTTAAATGAAAATACTGAGTTTTTCTAAAAGGTAAAACTGCCGCAGTAACTCTATCAATAATTGTAGTTTTTCCTGATCCGTCTGAACCTAAAAACGCAATAGAAATTCCAGTTGGTTTTAGAATTCTTTTTACAATCCTAATTTTGTCTTTAATTTTGTAATTTAAAGTAGCAGACTGACGCTTTATATCTTTAAAAACATAGTCTATAATTTGATTAAATGCATCATAATCATCTTCTTCAAAAGATTTAATAATTTTATTACTTGTGTTTATTAGATGCTCTGCTAGTATTTTCTTACAGTTTTCTTTATCAGAAACGTAAAGTTTCCTTAGAGTGTTAAAGGTCTTTTTTGATACTTCTCTTTTACATACTTTTTTTAATAAGTAATGAAAAAATTCTTGATTATTTGCTATCTTAAAAACATCTTTATATTGTATTCTTTTATTAAAAATGGTAGTTTCATCAAAATAAACCACATTAAAAGCATGTAAAACACCATAGATATCTAAGTTTAAAATTTCTCCTGAAGCAGAATTATAAATAAATATATTTTTTGCAAATACTTCTTGATGATAAATTTGAACAATTTTAAAGTTTTCTTTTTTACAGAAATCACCTAAAATACTCTCTATAATTTTAAAATCATTTTTCTTAAAAAGGATATCAACATCATCTAATTCTTTACTTTTAGAAAACAAATTTTTTACACCATTTATAATGGCATAATCAATTTTGTTGGTATGTAAAAAATTTAAAAACTTATGTATCATTTTAATTTATAAACTTTGATAAACCTTATTATAATTATTTGAAAATACTTTTAATGAAAACTGGGTTGTTGCTTTTTCATGTGCTTTTATGGCCAATTGAGAAGCAAACTCTTTATCTTCTTGTAATTTTAAAATTGCGGTTGCCCAATCTTCCGCTTTGAATGGGTCTACTAATAAACCTGTTTTTTGATTTGTAATTAACTCTGGCAACGCTCCTGAATTAGAAGCAACTATTGGTCTTTTAGCAACCATTGCCTCCGCTACTGCAAGTCCAAAGCCCTCAATATAGCATGGATGTAAAAAAACATCTGTTTTTTCTAATAAGCTTTCAACATTTTTTTGATGCCCTAAAAAAGTAATATATTTTGATAAATTATATTGCTTTACTTTTTCTTGTAAATTATGTTTTTCTAATCCTTCTCCAGTAATTGAAAGATGGATATTATTATGTTTTTGTTGAATTAAAATATGAACTGCTTCAATTAAAACATCTATATTTTTTATTTTTATCAAACTTGAAACTGATAAAAGATGAAAAGTTTTATCTACTTTATCAGCTAATTTAATTTGTGATGAAAAGTTGTAAATTCCATTATAAATAACAATTCCTTCTTTCTTATTTAAAATTGGAAAATCTTTTATTTTTTCTGTTTTAACATATTTAGAAATGTAAACAAACAAATCAATTTTTTGATATAAGATACGTAAGAAAAACCTTCTAATTTTTGGTGGCGAAAGCGATCCTTCAAATACAAAAACAACTTTAACTTTAGGTCTAAAATACTTAATTAAACCTGCAATAATTTCGCCAAAAAACAAATGAGATTGAACAATTTTTATATTATTGTTATCAATAATTTTAATTAAATGTCTTACATGCTTAAAAAGGTTATTACCATATTCTCCTTCAAAAACACCATTACAAATATCTTTGAAACTTTGCTTAAATTCATCTTTATAAGCAGAAGTCCAAACGTATAAATAATTGTTTTGTTCAACTTCCTTTATTAAATCGTACGTTTTTTTCGGTGTTCCACCAAATCTATTATAGGAAGACAATAAGTATAAAATATTAGTTTTCATCTTCTATAATTATTTCATCATTAAAAACCTCATCTTTATATACTATTATTATATAAAATGCAATTGAACTTGGAATAATACCATGTGCAAAAGAAAAAACAGACCATGTATAGTTTATAAACAAATACTGACTCATGTAAAGAGACATTGCTAACGTAACTGCATTTCTATATTTTTTAACAAAGCCTAAAAAATAAAATCTATATAAAACTAATAAGGAAACTGTTGTACCAACATAACCATACTTTATCAACAAGTCTACATAGCCAGAATCTATAACCGTAAAACGCTCCATAAACGCACTTGTGCCACTTAATTTAACTTGATTCATAAGTGCAGAGGATTGGTGAATAAATCCATAACCTATGTATTTACTTTTTTCAATAGCATCCCATCTAAATTTATTATAAATATCACGTGTACTTAATGCTAAATCTTCGCTATAAATAATTCCGTTAATTGTGTCTACTAAAGATTGATATAGCCCATTTACAAAAAACAGTACTAGCGAAAAACCAACTAAACTTGTAATTACAAGTTTTGTAATGGTTTCTTTTTTAAAATCTAAATTTTTATCAAAAGCAAAAAAGTATAACAAACAAGCAAAGAAGGTCATTAGTGTTAAACTAAAATGTGTTGCTAAAATTAAACCTAATGCAAGCAACAATATGATAATTATGCTAGACACCTGAACTGTTTCTGATTGCTTAATTTTTACAGCTTGAAAAAATAATCCAAGGCTAATATATGTTGGAAAAAAAGTACGCAAATGAGCACCTTGATTATAAACTGGTGGTGTAATTTGTGGCAAAACCAAATGAACACAATATAAAATACTAAAATAAATACCAATGTAAATAACAGTATTTACAATTTTTGTAGATTTAATTTCATCAAAATAAACCATTAGGTAAAATAAAATTGCAAAAAACCAAATATCTTTACTAGCCAATAAAGCTTGAAATGCCGTAGAGTGCGTAGATAAAATTGGTTTTAAAATCCCATACAATAACGTTATTACTGCTAAAAAGAGCATTATTTGGCTTTTTTGAGGTACTTCATACCATTTTCTTTTAAAAAAAAGTGTAAATATTGCAATTAAATTTATTCCGAAATAACCAATTTCAAATCTTCCAAATAAAAATAAAGCTGGATCTAAAAAACCTAAAAATTTGGTAGATGCCAAAATATAAAACAGCACAAATTGATTGGGTCTAGTAGCGGCTAAAAATAGCGCATATCCATAAAATCCTAAAATAAAAACAATCATACCTTTAATTGTTTTAGTTTTTGATTTCCTACTAAAAATGTAATTAAAATAATTATAGAGCAAATAATCAAACTCAATCCATAGGCATAAATAAACCTATAAATAAGTTCCATTTTTGTAAAAAACAGAAAGAAGATTACACTGGTTATTGGCACATTTAATTTTACAAAAAATGCTTTTTTAAGTTGATTATTACCTAAAAAATATCTATAAAAAACTTCAACTGTGGCTACACTTCCTAAAGAAATAATTAAGATAAATGTAATATTATATAGTAACTCTAAATTATCAGTTTCTAAATTTAAGAACGAAAGAATGAAAGCTCCAAAAAAGTAAAATCCAATAAGAATTCCGATATAAATTAATACGGAAACCCAAAAAACATTAAAGGTAACTTTTATCATTTTTAAATTTTTCTTTTCTTTAGAGAAAACTGCAAACATTGGTGTAGAAATTGACACAATAAAACTATTAGCCAACATTGCTACCTTAAAAGATAAGTCTAAAATAGCATACAAACTAACATTAGCAACCATTAACACAAATACATACCTTAAAACTGGTGTTACAATACTGTTAAGTATTCCTAAATTTAAAAATTTGAAAGAACAATTTAAAACGTATTTTATATGATTCTTATTTATTTTGGTTAATTTAATTGTTGTCTTTTTTTTAATATAGAAAATATAAAAAACGAATAAAACAAATGTAAGTATTAGCGGTGTAACAATATAAATTGCTGTATTCTTAGTAAAAAAACTAAGAGCATAAATAATTAAATACAATGCTGGTGTATATAAAGCTAAACTAATATTAACTACATGAATTAAATAGTTTGCTTCTAAAATAGATTTACAAAAGTTATTTAATAACATAAAAATCAATATTAAAAAACCTGTAATTAATAATATTGTTTTTTCTAAATCAGTAATGTTAATTTCTTTTCCAAGTAAATTTACGTCTAACAACATAAGTACAATAAAGACTACAGAAAGTAATAGTATAATAGATAAGTTAATGTACAAAGCTGAAGTAATAACCTGATTATTACTAATTTTTTCATCTCCGTTTAATAACACAATAGCTTGTGAAAGCCCTAAATCTATTAAAGAAGTAACGCCGCTAAACAATAAAGTAAGACTTATAATCCCATATAAATCTAGTCCAATTTGTTTTATAATAAGTGGTAAAAGTAAAATAGTTACAGATGAAACTGTAATAATTTTACCTACAGAAGCAAAAACATTCTTTTTTAAATAGTTTTTAATATTCATAAATTCCACCTTCAATCGAATCACAAATACTAAAAGTAGTTGATATTTTCTTATTAAAATTTAAAAATACCCAAACAAAAAATAATATCGATTTATATTCAAAAAATGTATTCTGATAAAATACTGAAGGAGAAATATTTTTTTTGACTTTAAAAAATGCAGTCTTTTTCTTAAAAAAATTAAGTTTCATATTGGGGGTAGTAAGTAACTTGAATACAATTATAAAGTTTTTTTTTGTTTTTTAAAAGTTTTAAAGCTTAAAATACACATTAAAAAACTATAAGAAAAAAAAACACTCTCTTAAAAAAGAGAGTGTTTACTAAATTTTAGCGGTCTGGACGGGACTCGAACCCGCGACCCCCTGCGTGACAGGCAGGTATTCTAACCAGCTGAACTACCAGACCGTTGCTATTAGCGGTGGCAAATATATAATAGATTTTAATATCTGCAAACAAAAAAATGCTTTTTTTATTTAAATTTTCTTCTACTTACCAAATAACTTGTCAAAACTGAATTAAACCCTGAATGAATATCTACAGGGACATAATCAATTTTATACATTAAACATTTATCTTTCAATTCTTTAAAATAATCTTCTACAAGCTTTTTATAATTTTCTAATACATTTTCTGAATAAACATTAATTGCTTCACCAGTTTCAACATCTACAAATTTCTTTGGTTTATTGTCAAAATTAAAGTTGAATTCCTTTTTCCCATCAAAAGTATGGAACAAAACCACCTCATGTTTGTTGTATTTTAAATGACGTAAAGCTTCAAATAACTCATTTTTATCTTTTGTAGTCTGAAACATATCCGTAAAAAGAAATATTAACGACCTTCTGTGTATTTTCTCAGCTATTTCATGTAGATATTGATAAGTATTTGTTGTCCTTTTTGATTCAGAAACTAATAAGTTTTCTAATTGATTTAACAACATGTTTCTATGACGATCACTACCCTTTTCTGGGGAATAAAATTCATAAGAATCGGAATATACACTTAAACCTACAGCATCTCTTTGGCGCTTTAAAACTTCCATTAATGATGCCGCAGCAACTGCTGAAAAGCCTATTTTATTTAAATTATTAATCGATTGCCTCTTTACTATCGGATAATGCATTGAAGCAGAATTATCTATAATAATATGACAACGTAAATTAGTTTCTTCTTCATATTTTTTAGTATATAATTTTTCTGTTTTTGCAAATAACTTCCAATCTATATGGCGTGTACTTTCTCCTTTATTGTATAATTTATGCTCAGAAAACTCAACAGAAAACCCATGAAAAGGGCTTTTATGCATACCCGTTATAAAGCCTTCAACAACTTGTTTTGCTAACAAACTAAGGTTTTTAATTTCAGAAGATTTTATTTGTGATAGATCTATCATAGATTACCGAAAATAAAAAAAGGTTTAGCCTTAGCCAAACCTTTTTTATAATATATTATGTTAAACTTTATTATAAAGCCGCATCAATTTTACCTGTATACACATTTTTAGGTGCAACACCTACTTGTTTATCTACAACTTCACCGTTTTTAAAAATTAAAACAGTTGGTATATTTCTAACACCATATTTAGCTGCAAATTCTTGATTAGCATCAACATCTACTTTACCAACAATGGCTTTACCATCATACTCAGCATGAATTTCATCAACAATAGGCCCAACCATTCTACAAGGTCCGCACCAAGCTGCCCAGAAATCTACTAATACTGGTTTGTCTGATTTTAATACTAATTCGTCAAAATTAGCGTCTGTTATTTCTAATGCCATTTTATTTTTATTTTTTTAATTGTTATTATAATTCTGATAAACAAAAGTAATCAAATAATTGACCATTTTATTTCTTGAAAATTAGTTTTTCTTATCTATCTATCAATCCTTTCTATCCTTACAAGCAAAGAATCCATCAAAAAATAAAATATTATTTACTGATGGATTCTATATAAGAGCTTTCAATTTTAAAAAATTGACAATCTTTTTCTTATTAAAATATAGTAGAAGCAATTTGATGAATATTATCACTTTTTCCCATAGAATAATAATGTAAAACAGGTACTCCTGCAGCTAATAACTCTTTAGATTGTTGAATTGCCCACTCTATACCAACTTGACGAACATCTTTATTTGTTTTGCATCTTTCTACTTCAGAAATTAAATTTTCTGGCAAATCAATTCTAAAAACTTGTGGCAATAGTTGCAAATGACGTTTTACAGCAATAGGCTTAATTCCTGGAATTATTGGCACATTAATTCCCGCTTTTTTTGCAGCATCTACAAATTCGAAATATTTTTTATTGTCAAAAAACATTTGCGTAACCACATAATCTGCACCAGCATCAACTTTTTCTTTTAAACGTTTTAAGTCGGTTTGTAAAGATGGTGCTTCTAAATGTTTCTCAGGATAACCAGCTACACCAATACAAAAATCGGCTTTATTGGTAGACTCTATAACATTGTGTAAATATTTACCACTATTCAAATCATTAATTTGTTTTACCAAATCTGTTGCATAATGGTTACCGTCTTTATTAGGCTCAAAATATTTTTGATGACTCATGGCATCACCTCTCAATGCCATTACATTATCAATTCCTAAATAATGGCAATCTACCAAAACATACTCCGTTTCTTCCTTTGTAAAACCACCACATAATACGTGCGGCACAGTATCTACATTGTATTTATGCTTAATAGCTGCACAAATACCAACAGTTCCAGGGCGCATTCTGGTAATTTTTCTATCTAACAAGCCATTTCCTTTATTAATATAGACATACTCTTCTCTAGATGTGGTAACGTCTATAAATGGCGGATTAAACTCCATTAAAGGATCTATATTATTGTATAAATCTTGTATGTTATTTCCTTTTTTTGGTGGAATGATTTCAAAAGAAAATAATGTTTTTCCGTTGGCTTTTTCAATATGTTCTGTAATCTTCATTTATGCTGAATTTAGTTCAGTATCTATTTATTTGGACGTTACCACAAGGGTCGCGCTTTTCACTATATCTTTTTATGCTAAATTTAATTCAACATATACTATTTCTATTAAAAATATTTTAACAATCCTAATAAACTGAGACGATTTCAATATAAAAAGGATGCCGTTGCAATCGCTAACGCTACTTGTTTAGCAGCTTTTTTACTTCACTAAAATCTTCTTGATATTCCCAATAAATCCATCTTCCATCAGCATAATCTGTTAAAATATATTTTTCACTCAAAGATTTAATTCGCGAAACAGCTATTAGTTTTTTACTAAATTTATCTGCAGGTATATGTATAATTATCTCATTGTTATTTTTATCATAACCATGAGAAATAATATAACTACCTAAATGCAATTCAATAAAATTCATACTTTATTCTTGTGCAAGTATTGGGTGTAACCATTTTCTTGCCTTCTGTTTTGTAATTCCTTTTCTTTCTGAATAATCTGTTACTTGATCGTCTGTAATTTTACCCAAACCAAAATATTTAGCCTCTTTATTAGCAAAATAATATCCAGATACTGCAGCTGCAGGCCACATTGCCAAGCTTTCAGTTAATGTAACCCCTATATTTTCTTCTACTTTTAATAAATCCCAAATCGTTTCTTTTTCTAAATGATCTGGACAAGCAGGATATCCTGGCGCTGGTCTAATTCCTTTATAATTTTCTTTTATCAAATCATCATTAGTTAAACCTTCATCAGATGAATACCCCCAGTATTTTGTTCTAATTTGTTTGTGTAAATATTCTGCAAACGCCTCAGCAAATCTATCTGCAATGGCTTGTGCCATAATTGCATTATAATCATCTTCCTTTTCTTTGTAACTATCTGCTAATTCTTGTGCGCCAAAAATTGCCACACAAAAAGCTCCCATATAATCTGTTTTATTTGTTTCTTTTGGAGCAATAAAATCTGATAACGCTAAATTAGGAATTCCTTCTCGCTTTTTTAACTGCTGACGCAAAGTTCTAAAAACAACTACTTCATTTCCTTTTTTCTGAATAGAGATATCATCTTCATTTATTGAATTTGCCTCAAACAAACCAAAAATTGCTTTCGGTTTTAACAATTGCTTTGCAATAATCTCTTTAATCATTGCCTGTGCTTCATCATACATAATTGTTGCTTGTTCACCAACAACCTCATCCGTTAAAATATCTGGAAATTTACCATGCAAATCCCAACTTCTAAAAAACGGACTCCAATCTATAAAAGGCAATAATTCTTTTAAACTTAATTGTTCTAAAATTTGAGTACCTAACTGATTTGGCTTTACAATTTCTGAAGTTTCCCAATCAATTTTATACTTTCTTTTACGAGCTTCTTTTAAAGAAACGTATGATTTTTCTTTCCCACGTTTTAAAAACTTAGTCCTAAACTCATCATAATCCTTTTTCATTTTAGCAACATACTCATGAGATGTTTTCTTGTTCAACAAATCACCCACAACCGTTACAGCTCTAGAAGCGTCGTTTACGTGAACAACTGCATTTTTATACTGTGTATCAATCTTTACAGCTGTATGTGCTTTTGATGTTGTTGCACCACCAATTAACAATGGAACTTTAAAGTTTTGACGTTGCATTTCTTTTGCCAAATACACCATTTCATCAAGAGAAGGTGTAATTAAACCTGATAAACCAATGGCATCTACACGTTCATTAATAGCTGCTTCGATGATTTTTTCTGGCGGAACCATCACTCCTAAATCTACAATTTCATAATTATTGCAAGCTAATACAACACTTACAATATTTTTACCAATATCATGAACATCTCCTTTTACGGTTGCCATTAATATTTTACCAACAGGTTCTTGTTTATCTCCTTTTTCTGCTTCAATAAACGGATTTAAATAAGCAACTGCTTTTTTCATCACACGTGCAGATTTTACAACTTGAGGTAAAAACATTTTTCCCGCACCAAATAAATCTCCAACTACATTCATTCCAATCATTAAATTACCTTCAATAACTTCAATTGGTTTTTCTGCTTGTTGTCTTGCAGTTTCTACATCTTCTATAATAAAAGCGTCAATTCCTTTTACTAATGCGTGAGTAATTCTGTCTTGTAGTGGATTTTCTCTCCAAGATAAATCAACCGTTTTACCAACTTTAGATCCTTTTACTGTTTCTGCAAAATCTAATAATCGTTCTGTTGCATCTTCTCTTCTATCTAAAATAACATCTTCTACATGTTCTAATAAATCTTTTGGAATATCATCATAAACTTCTAGCATTGCTGGGTTTACAATACCAATATTCATACCTGCTTGAATTGCATGATATAAAAAAACTGAATGCATGGCTTCTCTAACTCCGTTATTCCCTCTAAAAGAAAAGGAAACGTTACTTACACCTCCACTTACAGAAACATTATGTAAATTTTGTCTTACCCATCTTGTTGCTTCTATAAAATCGATGGCATTTCTTCTATGTTCTTCCATTCCTGTTGCTACAGGAAATATGTTTAAATCAAAAATAATATCTTCAGACGGAAAACCAACTTTGTTTACTAAAACATCATAAGAGCGTTGCGCTATTTCTAATCTTCTTTCGTAGTTATCTGCTTGTCCAACTTCATCAAAAGCCATAACGATTACAGCAGCTCCATAACGTTTTATTTGTTTGGCTTCCCAAATAAATTTCTCTTCTCCTTCTTTTAAAGAAATAGAATTAACAACACATTTTCCTTGGACAACTTGTAAGCCAGCTTCAATGATTTCCCATTTAGAACTGTCAATCATAATTGGAACTCTGCAAATATCTGGTTCGGCAGCAATTAAATTTAAGAAACGAACCATCGCTTCTTTTCCATCAATTAAACCATCATCAAAATTAATATCAATAATTTGTGCTCCTCCATCCACCTGATGTCTTGCAACATCCAATGCTTCATCAAACTTTTCTTCTTTTATTAAACGTAAGAATTTTTTAGATCCTGCTACATTTGTACGCTCACCAACATTTATAAAATTGCTGTTTTCATTCAAGACTAGTGGTTCTAATCCTGATAAATGCATATATTTTGTTTGTTTCACTTTCATTACTTATAATGTTCTACTATTGGAAAAGGTTCATAAAAATTGTGTAACAAGGCTTTCCATTCTTGATATTTGTTAGATTTTCTAAATCCAATTTCATGGTCTTCAATTGTTTTCCAGTTTACTAATAAAATATATTTGTTTTCTTCTTCAATACATTTTTTAAGTTGATGAGAAATATACCCTTTCATAGAAACAATAATCTCTTCAGCTTTTTTAAAATTAGTTTCAAAATCTTCTAAAAAACCTTTCTTAATATTTAATATGGCTACTTCTAATATCACAAAAAACTTAATGAGAAGCAGAAATAAGTTCTACTTGACGTGGCTTATATTTTGCTGCAATATTTGCAATTTCTCTAATATGATC
The DNA here is from genome assembly GCF_947500975.1 of uncultured Polaribacter sp. Taxonomy (GTDB): domain Bacteria; phylum Bacteroidota; class Bacteroidia; order Flavobacteriales; family Flavobacteriaceae; genus Polaribacter. Next base: position 63,594 of record NZ_CANMUE010000011.1, on the reverse strand, counting down.
TGGACTTGTACCACAACAACCACCAATAATATTTATTAAATCTTTCTTTAAATACTCCTCTATTTGCTCTCCCATTTCTTCTGGAGTCTCATCATATTCACCAAACGCATTTGGCAATCCTGCATTAGGATGCGCAGAGATAGCAAAATCTGTTTTGTTGGCAATTGCCTCTAAATGTGGCTGCAATAAATTGGCCCCTAAAGCACAATTAAAACCAATAGACAACAAAGGAATATGGGAAACAGAAATTAAAAAAGCTTCTGCTGTTTGCCCAGACAATGTTCTACCTGATGCATCTGTAATTGTACCACTTAGCATTATAGGCATCTCAATATTTCTTTCTTCTTTTACTTGCTCAATAGCAAATAAAGCTGCTTTTGCATTCAAGGTATCAAATACAGTTTCTACTAAAAGTAAATCAACTCCACCATCAATCAAAGCTTCAACTTGTTGCTTATAAGCAATTCTTAATTCATCAAAAGTTACCGCTCTATAACCAGGATCATTAACATCTGGAGACATACTTGCAGTTCTATTAGTTGGTCCAATAGAACCTGCTACAAAACGAGGTTTATGAGGTTCTTTTGCTGTAAACTCATTAGCAACTTCTTTGGCAATTTTTGCCGATTGATAATTTAATTCATACACCAAATCTTCCATTTGGTAATCTGCCATTGCAATGGTGGTACCAGAAAAAGTATTAGTTTCTACAATATCTGCACCCACTTCAAAATATTTACCGTGAATGGTTTTTATAGCTTCTGGTTGGGTAATTGACAACAAATCGTTGTTTCCTTGCAAAGGTGTTGGATAGTCTTTAAAGCGTTCTCCTCTAAAATCTTCTTCAGTAAATTTATAGGCTTGTAACATAGTACCCATGGCACCATCTAAAACCAAAATTCGTTCTTGTAAAGCTTTTTTTATGTTTGACATTTTTTGATGTTTTTATCAATATGTGTCATCAGGAAAGGTAGTTTTCGCTGTTATCTGTCTTCAATACATCAATAAAAAAATCAGTATCAAAAAGTAGAATGTAGCACCTTCTATTTCAAAAAGAAAAGGGTTGCTAAGGCTTCAATGGGTCTAATCCCTCAGCCTTTCGTGATAACGTATCAATAAGTTTATGAACTAGATTGCAAATATACTTAAATTCATAAGTTCGTAGAATTATTATTTAGTCTTTTTCAAATAAAGTTGATGATAAATAGCGATCTCCTCTATCACAAACAATAGCAACAACTATTCCTTTGTCTATTTTTTTAGCTACTTTTAAAGCACTTGCAACTGCACCTCCACTACTCATCCCTGCAAAAACACCCTCTTCAGCTGCTAATCTCTGAGTCATTGCCTTTGCTTCTGCAGTACTAACCTCTATAACTTCATCTACTTTTTTACGATTAAAGATAGCCGGAATATAATCTCCTTCCCATTTTCTAATTCCAGGAATTTTAGATTCTCCATTTGGTTGAACCCCTACAATTGTAATATTTTTATTTTTTTCTTTTAAATAAGTTGAAACCCCCATTATTGTACCGGTTGTTCCCATTGCCGACACAAAATGTGTTATTTCTCCGTCTGTATCATTCCAGATTTCAGGACCAGTAGTTTTATAATGTGCTTTATAGTTATCAGGGTTATCGAACTGATTTAACCTGTAATACCCCTCTTCTTTTTCTAGTTTTAAGGCTAAGTCTCTAGAGGCTTCTATACCACCAGATTGAGGTGTTAAAATTACTTTTGCACCATAAGAGTTCATCGTTTTCACTCTCTCTATAGTTGAGTTTTCTGGCAGAATAAGCACCATATTTACACCTAGAACTTTTGCTATTAGAGCAAGCGCTATTCCGGTATTTCCACTAGTAGCTTCAACTAAAGTATCACCTTTTTTAATGTTACCTTTTCTAATTGCTTCAGAAATCATATTATATGCTGCTCTGTCTTTTACGCTACCTCCAGGATTATTCCCTTCTAATTTTAACAGTAATTTTACCCCCTCTTTTTGAAGTATACTTTGCACTTCAACTAAAGGTGTATTTCCAACAAAATCTATGATAGTTTTAGTTTTCATTTTATTTTCTTTTGGTAATAAAATTGTTAGATTTTACAGTAACTATTGAGTTTTTTTCTATGGATTCGGTAACACAAACATTAGCACCAATAACAGAGTTTTCTCCAATAACTACATCACCTCCTAAAATAGTTGCATTTGCGTAAATAACAACGTTTTTCTCTATAGTAGGGTGTCTTTTGGTTGATGCTAAACTCTTTTTTACTTGAATACCTCCTAATGTTACTCCTTGAAAAATTTGTACATTTTCTTTGATAATGGTTGTTTCCCCAATAACAATTCCTGTTGCATGATCTATAAAAAAAGAATTTCCTATCTCTGCACCTGGATGAATATCTGTACCTGTTACACCATGCGCAAATTCACTCATCATTCTTGGTAAAATAGGAACATTCAGCTTTAACAATTGATGACTTAATCTATATACGGCAGTTGCATAAAAACCAGGATAAGCTAAATAAACTTCGTTTAGATTTTTTGCAGCTGGATCAAATTTTTCAGCAGCTATTGCATCTAAATCTAATTTTTTTCTTATTTCAATAAAATGATTTTCAAATTCATTCCAAATTTTCTCTCCATCTTTAATTGATAATCTTTCTAAAATTTTTAGAAACTTTTCCCTAGTTGCTGGGCCACTTTCTGCTAAATGGTTTACATCAAACAGATTATTAATTAATTGTTTTGTAAAAACAGCAACAGCATCTCTTAGACAGACACTGTAGTTTTTAAAAGCTACTATTTTTGTTACGTCTTTCATGAAGTAAAAATTATGCTTCTGGTGCTAATTCTACTTCTAAACCATCTAATTCTGATGTCATTTGTATTTGACATCCTAATCTACTATTATCTTCTACATAAAATGCCTCTGCCAACATTGCATCTTCATCATCAGTCATTTCTGGCAATTCATGATCAGATTTTACATAACACTGACATGAAGCACACATAGCCATTCCGCCACAAACACCAATGGTTCCTTCTTCTGCTAGTTCATAAGAACGAACAACTTCCATAAGATTCATTGCCATATCTGTTGGCGCAACTACATCATGTGTTACACCGTTTCTGTCTGTTATTTTTAAATTGATGTCTTGCATCTTTTTTCTTTTATTGTGAGTTTGGTCTGCAAAGTTAAGCAAACCTAACAACAATGTATTATTGTATTGCTTTTACTACGGCTTTTGGGGCTTCTTTTTTTGTTCCATCAAATCCTTCTACACCTCCAACAGTTGTATATTTCATTACATATTTCTTGTCTGGAAAGATTCTTTTATAGGCACTTTGACACATTAAAGTGGCTTCGTGGAAACCACAAAGAATTAACTTTAATTTACCTGGATAGGTATTTACATCTCCAATTGCATAAATTCCAGGAATATTAGTTTGATAATCTAAAGCGTTGTTTACTTTAATTGCATTTTTCTCAATTTCTAATCCCCAATTGGCAATTGGCCCTAATTTTGGAGACAACCCAAACAAAGGAATAAAATGATCTGTATCTACTATAAAAGCATCTTCGCCTTTTTTCTCAACAGAAACACCTGTTACTTTGTCTGTACCAATAATTCCTTTTACTTCTGCAGGAGTAATCATTCTTATTTTTCCAGCATTCTTTAATTCTTGTACTTTTTCAACTGAATCTAAAGCACCTCTAAATTCATTTCTTCTATGAATTAAAGTTACCTCAGAAGCTACATCAGATAAGAAAATAGCCCAATCTAAAGCAGAATCTCCACCTCCAGAAATCACTACTTTTTTATCTCTATATAATTCTGGTTCTTTAATAATATACTCAACACCTTTATCTTCAAAATCTGCAATATTAGGTATTAATGGTTTTCTTGGTTCAAAAGAACCTAAACCACCAGCTATTGCAACTATTTTAGCATGATGTTGTGTACCTTTATTTGTGGTAACAATAAACGTACCATCATCTTGTTTGTCTATAGTTTCTGCTCTTTCTCCTAAAGTAAAACCTGGCTCAAACTGTTTTGTTTGCTCAATTAATTTATCTGTTAAATCTCCTGCTAAAATTTCTGGATAAGCAGGTATATCATAAATTGGTTTCTTTGGATAAATTTCTGAACACTGCCCACCTGGCTGTGGTAAAGCATCAATTAAATGACATTTTAATTTTAATAAACCTGCTTCAAAAATTGTAAATAACCCTGTTGGTCCTGCACCTATTATTAGTATATCTGTTGTAATCATATTCTCTTTTTTTGTCAAAACAATTAAAACTTAAAAGTAATCTGCTTTTTAATTTAGAGATTGCTTTACTTTGTTTGCAATGACATTATTTTTTCTCAATTAATCCTTTAGTGAATTCGTTTAACACTTCTACTTTTTGTTCGAAATCTCCTTTTATTGTTTTTCTATATTCGTTTAAATTTTTTACCAAATCATCAATATTTTCTGGAATTACTTCTTCAAAAAATTGACGTAATCTTTTGGCAGTTGTTGGCGATTTTCCGTTGGTAGAAATAGCTACTTTTACATTTCCTTTGGTAACAATTCCGCCCATATAAAAATCACAATACGGAGGGTTATCAGCAACGTTTACCAACTTAGCTTGCGCTCTGCAATCTTTCCAAACCTGAACATTTACTTCTGGTACATCAGTAGTTGCCACAACCATATGTTTCCCTTGTAAATAAATATCTTTATAAATGTCTTCAATTAAAGTTACACAACCTTTTTTGGCAAGTGTAATTGTACCCTCTCTAAACATTGGCGACACTATAGTCACATGAGCATCTGGACTTGATTTTAAAAGAAAAGTTAACTTTTCTTCCGCTACATTTCCACCACCTACAATAAGCACGTTTAAGCTCTTCGTTTTTAAGAAAATAGGATACAAATTATTTCTTTCCATAAAAACTATGCTTTTACTTGGTTTTTATATTGTTCTTTAATTTCTAAAATTGTTTGACGGTGTTTTACAACTTCGCCTAGAACAATAATTGCAGGATTTCTTAATTCCTTCTCAGCAACAATATTCTCAATGGTATCTACAGTACCAATTCCAATTTTTTCTTTAGACGTTGTACCTTCTTGAATAATAGCAACTGGCAAATCATTTTTACCTTCTGCTTGAAATAATTCAACTATTTGAGGCAATTTACTCATCCCCATTAAAACAACAACTGTTGCATTAGATTTAGCTGCTAATTCAATATCAGAAGATATTTTATGTTCTTTTGTTGTGCCTGTAATTACCCAAAAACTCTCAGAACTACCCCGCTTTGTAAGTGGTATATTTTGATAGGCTGGCACCGCTAAAGATGATGAAATACCAGGCACAACTGCAGTTTCTAAACCAAAATTTGCTGCGTATTCCATTTCTTCTGCTCCTCTACCAAAAATAAAAGAATCTCCTCCTTTTAAACGAACTACATGTCCGCTTGCTTTTGCACAAGAAACAATCAATTCATTAATTTGTTCTTGTTGATAACGATAACAACCTCTTCTTTTTCCAACGAAAATCAATTCAGCTGATGGATTAATATACTCTAACAACTCTTCATTTACCAATGCATCATATAAGACTACATCTGCAGTTTTTAAAACTTTTATGGCTTTTACAGTTATTAAATCTATATCTCCAGGGCCTGCACCTACAACCGTTAATTTTGGTTTCTTAACACTCATTATTTTTCGTTTAAATAGCTTTCTCTGCGGTAGCAGTTTCAGCTTCTCTAAAAGCTCTTACTTTTTGTAAGAATCCGTTTGCATTATCAATATACTTTTCTGCAAATTCTTTTGTTGGCGCAAATTTATTAATTTGATAGATCAATTCAGAAAAAGAAGTACCTAAATCTATTTTTCCTGATAAAATAAATAATTCATCAAATTGTTTTATAATACCGGCATGAGTATTTGTCTTTTGATTATCTGCTAATAACAACGCTTTTGCTGAATTTACAATAGATTGATATGCGTAATAAATTGCTCCAGAATATACTTTGTTTTCAAACGCTTCTTTTGCATTTTCTATTTTTTCTTCACTTTCAAAGAATAAAGTAGCAATTAAATCGATAACAACACCTGCACATTCTCCAATTCCGATTTCTTTTACATACTTATTTTCTTCTCCCCAATCGATAAAGTCTTCTTGAGTTAAATTAGTAACATCTTGTAAATCGTTTAAGAAATTATAAAAATACTTTTCTCCTTTTTCTTTATAATACTCAACAAACTGCTTTCCGTTACCATTTGCTTCAAAATCATTTAAGATTCTTCTTAACGCCTCAGGGCCTCTTTTACTTGGTACTTTTACAACTTTATCGGCAAAAACTCCATTTCCATCACCTAAATTACCACCACCTAATAAAACTTGTAATGCTGGCGCAATTAATTTTTCTGGAGTTCTTACGGTCATCCCTTGAAAACCAATATTTGCCATATTGTGTTGCCCACAAGCATTCATACAGCCACTAATTTTAATGATAAGGTCTTCGTTTTGCAAGTACTGAGGATATTCTGCAGAAATTACTCTTTCCAATTCTTCAGCAATACCTGTACTACTTGCAATCCCTAAATTACAAGTATCAGTTCCTGGGCATGCTGTAATATCCACCGCTTTGTTGTAACCTGCTTGTACAAACCCTAATTTCTCTAATTCTTGATAGAAAAAAGGAACTAAATCTTCTTTTACAAAAGGAATTACAATATTTTGACGTAATGTTAAACGAATTTCTCCTGCTGCATATTCATCTACTAAATCTGCTAATAAGCGGGCTTTATCTGTGTAAAAATCACCTAATAAAACTTTAATTCCGATAGCAACATAACCGGCTTGCTTTTGAGGGATAATATTTGTCGTTTTCCAAAGACTGAAAGCCTGCTGGTCTTTAATTACTACATCTGGAATATTATTAACTATTACTGGTTTTGATGGCACATAACTATCTGCATCAATTGCAACAGTTTTAAATTCAATTGCTTTTTGCTCTTGCTCAATTAAACCTCTAAACGCTTCTAAACCAATATCTTTTAATAAGAATTTCATTCTTGCCTTTGCTCTACTCTTACGCTCACCGTATCTATCAAAAACCCTTAAAACCCCCTCCATAACTGGAATAATTTTATCTGATGGTAAAAAATCATATAAAACTTCAGCATGACGTGGTTGAGAACCTAAACCTCCTGCAGCCATTACTTTAAAACCACGAACTCCATTTTCTATTTTGGCAATAAAACCTAAATCGTGTAAATATGATAATCCTGTATCTTCATCCGTTGAAGAAAAAGACACTTTAAATTTACGTCCCATTTCTTGACAAATTGGGTTACGTAAAAAGAATTTATACAAGGCATCTGCATAAGGAGATACATCAAAAGGTTCATCAACATCAATTCCTGCAGTTTCAGAAGCTGTTACGTTTCTAACTACGTTACCACAAGCTTCACGTAATGTAACATCATCACGTTCTAATTCTGCCCATAATTCTGGCGTTCTATTCAAATCTACATAATGAATTTGGATATCTTGACGTGTAGTAATGTGTAATCTTCCTCTTGAATATTCGTCAGAAACTTCAGAAATTCTACGTAACTGATTGCTCATCACTTTACCATAAGGCAATTTAATACGAATCATTTGCACGCCCTCTTGACGCTGACCGTAAACACCTCTTGCTAAACGTAAACTTCTAAATTTTTCTTCATCAATTTGTAGATTATGAAACTGCTGAATTTTATTAGCTAATTCAATAATATCTTTTTCTACAACTGGGTTTTCAATTTCTGTTCTAAAACTTTGCATAAACAAGCCCATCCTAACCTTCTTAAAGAGAAGGCATCCTTACTCGGGCAGTAAGAATCTTGTTATTTATTTTATTATAATATTTTCAATCTCTACAACTTTTCCTTTAGGAAATTAAAAAGAGTTTTTATTTTATAAAACCAACACCCACTGTATTGTTTGTTTTTGGGTTGATTAGAATAAATGATCCGTTTGATTTATTTTTCTTATAAGAATCAAACAATAATGGTTTACTCAATTTTAATTGAATGTCTCCAATTTGATTTAAAACTAATTCTGATGGATTTTCTTCTACCCCAGAAAAATCTGTTTTAATAATACTATTCAATTGTGTAATTTTTGCTTGCGCATCATTTACACCATGCTTTATATAATATTTTTGTGATGCTAACAAAGGCTCTTTATCCATCCAACAAATAGTTGCATCTAATTGTTTTGCAATGGTTGGTTCTTCACTAACTTTTACCAACATATCTCCCCTGCTTACATTTACATTATCTTCTAAAGTAATGGTTACAGAACTTCCACTTTTTGCAATTTCATATTCTTTATCGAAGAAATTAATACTCTTAATTTTCGATTTAGTTTGAGAAGGCAATACAGCAACTTCGTCTCCAATTTCAAAATCTCCACCATAAATTTTACCTGCATAACCTCTAAAATCATGATATTCTTCTGTTTTTGGTCTAATAACAGTTTGAACAGGAAAACGGGTTTGAGAAATTTCTTGAATATCTTCAGTATCTAAGCTCTCTAAATGATGCATTAATGTTTCACCTTTATACCAAGGCATATTTTCAGAGGGAGAAACTACATTATCACCCTGTAAAGCTGATACAGGAATAAAAGTTAAATTCTGATTTTTATACTCGCTCTTACTTGCTAAATATTCTATTTCTCCTTTGATAATATTAAATTTTTCTTCAGAAAAACCTACCAAATCCATTTTATTGATAGCAATTACTACGTCTTTAATTCTCAATAAATTATTGATAAAAAAATGACGGTATGTTTGCTCTACAACTCCGTTTCTTGCATCAATTAAAACAATTGATGCTTGTGCTGTAGATGCACCAGTAACCATATTTCTTGTATATTCTATATGACCTGGAGTATCTGCAATAATGAAACTTTTTGATGGCGTAGAAAAATAAATATGTGCTACATCAATTGTAATTCCTTGTTCGCGCTCTGCAACTAAACCATCAGTTGCCAAAGAAAAATCTAAATAGTCAAAACCACGTTGTCTACTTTTTTCTTCTATTGCTTCTAGTTTATCGTCAGTCAATGATTTTGTATCATATAAAATACGTCCAATTAAGGTACTTTTGCCATCATCTACACTACCTGCTGTTGCTATTTTTAGTACTTTCATTTTTTTAATGCTTTATGCTTTAAGCCATATACTTAACGCTTAAAATTTGTTTTACAAATTTTAAAAATAACCCTGTTGTTTTCTTTTTTCCATTGCTGCTTCAGAGCGCTTATCATCAATTCTTGCACCTCTTTCTGAAATAGATGAATCTCTAATTTCTTCAACAACTTTTGCTATATCTACTGCATCAGATAAAACTGCTGCAGTACAACTCATATCTCCTACGGTTCTAAAACGAACCATTCTTTCTACCACTTCTTCTTCTTTATCTCTATACACAACCTCGTCATCTGCAGACCAAATTAACCCATCTCTAAAAAATGTTTTTCTTTTGTGCGCAAAATAGATTGATGGAATTTCAATTTCTTCTTGTTTTATATAAGACCAAACATCTAATTCTGTCCAGTTAGAAATTGGAAAAACACGTACATTTTGTCCTAAATCAATTTTACCATTTAGCATATCAAATACTTCTGGACGTTGATTTTTTTCATCCCATTGACCAAAATCGTCTCTTACAGAAAATATTCTTTCTTTTGCTCTTGCTTTTTCTTCATCTCTTCTTGCACCACCAATACATGCATCAAAACCAAACTCTTCAATAGCGTCTAGCAATGTTTCTGTTTGCAACATATTTCTACTTGCATATCTACCAGTTTCTTCTTTTACAGTGCCGTTATCAATATTGTCTTGAACGTTTCTTACAATTAATTCAACACCCAATTCTTTTGTTAAACGATCTCTAAATTCTATTGTTTCTGGAAAATTATGTCCGGTATCTATATGCATTAAAGGAAAAGGAATTTTTGCCGGATAAAATGCTTTCTGTGCCAAACGCACTAAAGTTATACTGTCTTTTCCTCCAGAAAAAAGCAACACAGGTTTTTCAAATTGTGCAACTACTTCTCTAAAAATATAAATTGCTTCACTTTCTAAAGCATCTACTTGTATTGTTCTTTGATTCATAATCATGTCTTTTAGATATGCAAACCACATTCTCTATTACTTTCTACTTTTGTTGGATCGAAATACGTAAACTCATTTGGCAAGCCTTTTTCAGCTAAATAGGCATCTAATTCCTCATCTGACAAATGATAAAATGGACTTACTTTTACAATTCCGTCTTTGCTTTGAGAAACAACATCTATACTGTTTCTAAATGCAGTTTGACCTTTTCTTAAGTTTGTAAACCAAACATCTGGTTGATGTTCTTTCATTGCTCTTGCAAAAGGTTCTAATTTTACTTGCTCAGTAAAAATTGCATGTTTTGGATCTTCTATTGAAGGAACACCCATCACTACATTTCTATGAGCAGCTGTTTGCTTTGGCGTATATAAGTGAATGTTTAAATTCAGCTTTTCTATAATTTCTTCTGCATGTTTATAGGTTTGTACCGTATTATAACCTGTATCGCACCAAATAACTTTAATATCTGCCTTAACATCTGTTACTGCTTTTAAAATTGCCACTTCATAAGGTCTGAAGTTAGTTGTAATTACAGGTTTTTTTGCAAATGAAATAGCCCAAGCAATAATTTCTGCCGGACTTTTATCTTTTAAATCGTTGTTTATTTTATCTAAATCTAAACTCATTATTTACCCCATTTTATTTTATTCCACACTCTTTCGTGAAAGAAATACAGTATTAATTTTGTTAAAAAATCTACTGATGCTATTGATGCTGCTAATGCAATTTTACCAGATAAAATATATGAAACCACTAATGTATCTATGGTACCAACAACTCTCCAACTTAATGCTTTAACAACACTTCTTACTGGTTTTTCAGAATTTTTATCTTCTTCAAAACTTTGTTTTGCTATTTTTTTACTAAAAATCATTTGATCTGCAATCATAATAATTGAGTACTTTTATTACCCTATTCATCTAATAGGGAATACAAACATACATCATTTATAGTTATAAAGTCGTAATATTTCTTAAAAATTACTTAAACCCTATAGATTTAATAGATTAATAAAAAAATTACTAAAAATTTATTGATAATTCAATGATTAAAAAGTCTTACCTAAGGTAAACTGAATTGGAACCGCTATACCTGCATTTCTAGTAAAAATGTTTCCATTAGAATAATGCATAATCCTTAATTCAAGATTATATTTTCTTTCATTACCAATGAAAACACCAAACCCCATAATGTCTTGAAAAGTTGTTTTGGGACCAGATTTAATATCATCAATATCACTTTTTGTTAAATAAGCTGGTCCAATAATAGAATAATGTGTATAAAAATCAAATCCTTTTTTTCTTAATATATAAAAACGTAAAACTGGAAAAATTGAAAAAGCAAATACATTTTCTTCTCCTAATTCTGATTGAAAATACGTAACACTTGCACCCCAATCTAAAGAAAATATTTTTTTAGTTCTATAAACCAATCGTTGATAGGTTAAAGAAAGAGAATGTTTCGCTTTTACTTCTCCAACCCAAAAAACAGGAATTCCAAAGCTTTCAAAATTGCCTACTTTTAAACTCATTCCCAAAAAACGATTTAACCCAAAACCAATTGCACTTGTTCCATAACTTAGTTGTAAAATATTATCTGGAAAAAAATAATGGTTACTAGCGTACTCATTAGCTGTTTTATCATCTAATTGTTGCAAATGATATTCAAAACCTAAAGAAACTTGTGAAATTGAAGGCTGATTATGCTTACTAGATTTTGGTAAAAATGTTCCGTTTAAAGACAATCTCCATGTATCATTCAATTTATGTTGCATACCAAAACCATACAATAAACTTGCATAATGCGCATCTTCATAAATTACTTTATCATTAATAGAAAAACCAAATCTAGTTAAGTTAGCAATACCAGCTTCTGTGTAAAAAGATGTATTTTGATTAATGTTAAAATCTTTTTTAAGTGATAAAGACCAGGCGTTTATCCAAACACTTCTCTCATAACCAATATTATTTACATTATCATATTTAAACCAAGAAGCAGGCCTCAAGGTTCCAAATTGTAAAGATAAATTATCGGTAAATTTATGCCCCAACAACAACCTTCCTGAAAATATATTTCTACTAAAAGTTCCTGTTTGATACCCATCAATTAAATTATCATTTGAAAATGGATAAAAAATACCTCCAAAATTGACACTATAATAAGATTTTGATAAAAATTTGGTGAGTTTTGTTCTTGGTTTTACTTCTTCTTGACTAAAAAAGCTAAACGAAATTGAAAAAAATAAAAAAAAGGGGATACTTTTTTTCAACATAAATACTATATCTATTTACTCAAATCTGCTAAAGTTGTATGTCTGAAAATTTGTAATGTATTATCTCTTACCTGAATCATTAATTTATGAACTGCACAAGTATTCTCATCCGGGCAATCATCGCATTTTTCATAAAAATTTAAACTAACACAAGGTACCATTGCTATTGGCCCTTCAAGAACCCTCATAACATCAGTCATTGGAATATCTTGCGGGTTTTTCAATAAATAATAACCACCACCTTTTCCTTTTTTAGATCCTAAAAACCCATTTTTACGAAGCGTTAATAAAATACTCTCTAAAAATTTTAAAGAAATATTTTCGGTTTTAGAAATTGTAGCAATTGCTACAGGGCTTTTATCTTCGAGTCTAGCTAAATAAGTAAGTGCTTTAATGCCGTATTTTGTCTTTTTTGAGAGCATAAAACAAAACTACATAAATAAATGTAATTATTTTGCATTCAAAGCTTGTTGAATATCTTCTATAATATCTTCTACATTTTCTAAACCAACTGAAACACGAACTAAACCATCAGTTATTCCAACTTCTAACCTATCTTCTTCTGATAAACGACCATGAGTTGTAGAAGATGGATGTGTAACAATAGTTCTAGTATCTCCTAAATTTGCTGATAATGAACACATCTTTATGTTATTTAAAAACGTTCTTCCTGCTTCAATTCCTCCTTTAATTTCAAAAGCAACAATGTTTCCTCCTAATTTCATTTGCTTTTTAGCAACTTTATATTGTGGGTGAGATTTTAAAAAAGGATATTTTACCAACTCAACATTTTCATTTTCTTCTAAAAACTGAGCAACTTTTAATGCATTTTCAGAGTGTTTTTCTACTCTTATGGCTAAAGTTTCTAGACTTTTTGATAAAACCCAAGCATTAAATGGAGACATTGCTGGACCTGTATTTCTGGCAAATAAATAAATTTCTCTCATCAACTCTTTTTTACCAACAGTTACCCCTCCTAAAACTCTACCTTGACCATCCATTAATTTTGTTGCAGAATGAATCACTAAATCAGCACCAAATTTTATGGGCTGCTGAATGTATGGTGTTGCAAAACAGTTATCTACAATAAATAATAAATTGTGTTTTTTTGCAATTTTACCAATCAATTCTAAATCTAAAATATCTACCGCAGGATTTGTTGGTGTCTCTATATATAAAATTTTGGTGTTTTCTTGTATTAAATTCTCAACCAAATCCACTTCATCAACTTTAAAATAAGAAGTTTCAATATTCCATTTTGGTAAAAATTTGGTAAACATGCTGTGCGTAGAACCAAACACAGACCTACAAGAAACCACATGATCTCCAGCATTTAATAAGGTAGCAAATGTTGTAAAAATGGCCGACATACCTGTTGCAAAAGCGTAACCACTTTCTGCACCTTCCATTGTAACTACTTTATCTACAAATTCTGTTGTGTTTGGGTTTGTGAATCTGCTGTATAAATTACGTTCTTTTTCTTCTGCAAATGATGAGCGCATATCTTCTGCATCATTAAAAACAAAACTTGATGTTAAATATAATGGTGTAGAATGTTCAGAAAATTGAGATCTTTCAGTTTGACTTCTTATGGCTTGTGTTTCGAAATGTTTACTCATTGTTTTTTTTTATATAAAATTCTAAAAATGTTAGAATGTGACAGAAAAATCTGTTAATTATTATGTTTTGCTAATCGTAAAATATCTCCAAAAACACCTCTAGCAGTTACGCTGGCCCCTGCTCCTGCTCCTTGAATTACAATTGGTTGCTCTCCATAGGATTCCGTGTAAATTTCAAAAATTGCATCAGAACCTTTTAATGAACCTAAAGGTGTACTTTTTGGTGTGGAAACTAATTTTACTTCTAAAGTTCCTTTTTCTTTGGATAAATCTCCACTTAATTCACCAATATAACGTAAAACGTGCCCCGGTTTTTGGTTCTCTTTTAATGCTTGATATTCATCATTTAATAAATCTAATTTACCTAAAAACTCATCCGCAGAACCATTTCTTAAATTTTCTGGAATTAAATTTTTAATTTCAACCTCATTAAACTCGTTTTCCAAATCTAATTCTCTTGCCAAAATTAATAATTTTCTAGCAACATCATTTCCACCTAAATCTTCTCTAGGATCTGGCTCTGTAAAACCTTTGTCAATTGCCTCTTGCAATATTTCTGAAAAAGGAGCATTTCCTTCAGAAAAATTGTTAAATAAATAACTTAAACTTCCAGAAAAAACACCTCTAATTTTAGTAATATTCTCTCCAGACTCATGTAACAATCTAATAGTATCAATCAAAGGTAAACCAGCACCAACGTTTGTTTCATACAAATATTGCTTTTTATATTTCTTTAGCTTTGCTCTAACATCTTTATAAAAATCAAATGATAAAGTATTGGCTATTTTGTTACAAGAAACCAAATCGAAACCAGCTTCTATTAAAGGAATATAATTGCTTACAAAATCTACATTTGCAGTATTATCAACAGCAATTAAGTTTTCAAAATGATGCTCTTTTGCAAATGCGATAATATCATCAACAGTAAGGTTTTCTTTTCCATTTTCTAACAAATCGTCTTTCCAATTTTTAGAAACCCCATCTTTATTTAATACTATTTTTTTAGAATTTGCTACTGAAAACACATTCAACTGAATTTTTCTTCTCTCTAAAACGGACTGTGTATTTGCTATAATTTGATCTATTAAAGTTGCGCCAACTAAACCTTTTCCGAAAATAGCAATATTTACTTTTTTTGAAACTCCAAAAACTTGACCATGAATTACGTTTACCGCCTTGTGTAATTCGTTCTTTTTAACCACCAAACTTACATTTTTACCTGTTACTGTATTGTTAAATAAAACAGGTACAATTTGGTTTTTTATCAGTGCATTATACGGGTGATGAAACTCACTTAAATCTTGCCCAATTATTGATATTACAGCAACATTATCTACAATAGAAATGTGGTTTACATCTTGAGAATAAAAATCGTTTTCAAACTCTTTTTCTAAAGCTTCAACAGCTTCTTTCGCTCTATCTGCATCAATAATTAAACCAATTCCTCTTTCAGAAGATCCTTGAGAAATAATACTTATACTGATATTTCTACTGCTTAAAACTCTAAAAATTCTTGCATCTACTCCAACTTTACCCAACAAGCCTCTACCTTCAAAATTTAATAATGCAACATTATCAATTGTAGAAATAGATTTTATTCCTTTTGTAGAAGATTCTGATGTAATTAAAGTTCCTTTATCTTCCTTATTAAACGTATTTAAAATTCGAAGATTTATATTTTTCTCTAATAATGGAATGATAGTTTTTGCGTGTAAAATAGTTGCTCCAAAATTGGCTAATTCATTTGCTTCAGAAAAAGACAACTGTTCAATTTTTTTAGCGTCTGCTACCAAATCTGGATTTGCAGTAAAAATACCACTAACATGGGTGTAATTTTGTAACTCATCCGCATCTAAAAAATTTGCCAATAAAGCTGCTGTATAGTTACTTCCATTTCTTCCTAAAGTTGTAGTTTCTCCTTTTTTATTTGATGCTATAAAACCACTTACTATATTAATTTTATCTTTGTTTTCTTTAAAATAGGCAATTACATTTTCTTTAGAAACATCTGTTATTGGTTGCGCATTTCCAAAAGTTTCATCAGTAATAATTAACGCTCTTGCATCTGTAGCATTTGCAGAAATATTTTCTTTTTTTAGCAAACTTGCTAATAATTTTACAGACAATAATTCACCTTGTGCTAAAACCTCATCTTTAATTTTTTGACTATAATCACCTAATAATGAAACTCCTTCAAAAATGATTTCTAGTTTTGAAAATTCAGCAGAAAAATCTACAGAATTATCAGGTTCTAATTGATATTCTTTAAATTTTTCAAGCTTAGATTTATAATCTTTTTTGGCTGCAGATAGCTTTAAAATAGCTTCTAACTCGTTGGTAGAGTTTCCTCTTGCAGAAGCAACAATTGCAATTTTCTCGTTATCTTTATATTTAGTTAAAATAATTTCTATAACATTTTCTAAACCTTTACCGTTTGCTAAAGATTTTCCTCCAAATTTTAAAACTTTCATTTTCTTCTTTCTATAATCTTTATTAAAAATAGGCTCAATTATTACTTGTAATTGATCGTATTCCATTAAAAAAGCATCATGACCATGCACAGAATTTATTTCATTATAAGTAACATTTTCTTTGGTTACTGCTAACTTTTTATGCGTTTGTTTATTTTCTTCAGCTGTAAAAAACAAATCTGAATCCACTCCAATAATGTGAATATCTGCTTCTATTTCGTCTAAAACATCTATCTTTTTTTCGTCATTATTAGTAACGTCAATTGATTTTAATAATTGATTCATCAACTTATAAGACGATAATTGATACCGCTCTTGCAACTTTTTTCCATGGTGCAACAACCAACTTTCCACATTAAATATCGTAGAATCTTCATTTTTTGTACGATGAAAACGTTCTTTAAAAGATTCTGGTGTTCTGTAACACAACATTGCATGCATACGTGCATCATGCACTGGATTGCTAGAATTTACTAAAAACTGTTCTTGTATTTGACAATTACCAATTAACCAATCTGTAGATTTCCAATCTGTTGCAACTGGTATAAAATGCTTTGCTAATTTGGTATTCAACACCATCATTTCCCAAGCTATCCCTCCTCCTAAAGAGCCTCCAATCAAAGCAAAAAGTTTTTCAATTTTTAATATTGATAATCCTTTTAAAAATATTTTTGCGATATCTCTAGCAATAAAGCTTTTATAATCTTCAATTAAAAAACCATCAAAACCATTACCAGGAATGTTAAAAGCTAAAATTGTGTAAGTATTTGTATCGATTGTTTTACTGGTACCAATGATATCTTTCCACCATCCATTTTCACCTGCAACATCACTATTTCCTGTCAATGCATGATTGACCAACACAACAGGAGCGGTTCCTAATTCTCGTCCAAACAATTGATAACTTAATTGCAGGTTAGAAAATTGAGTTCCACTTTCTGTTGTAAAATCTTTAATACTTATATGCTGTAATTGGTCTTTCATTTTTTAACAATAGAATTAAACCTATTGATTTTTTTTATATTATATTTTAGTAAAAGCTTCTTTTAAATCAGCCTTTAAATCTTCTATATCTTCAATACCTACAGACAATCTAATTAAATCTTGGCTAACACCTGCACTTGCTTGTTGAGCTTCATCTAATTGTTGGTGAGTTGTACTTGAAGGATGAATTATTAACGATTTAGTATCTCCAATATTAGCCAATAAAGAAAATAATTTAGTTTCATTAGAAATTGTTTTTGCAGCTTCAAACCCTCCTTTTGCACCAAAAGTTACAATTCCACTTTGTCCGTTTGGCAAATATTTATCAGCTAAAGATTTATATTTACTACTTTCTAATCCAGGATAATTTACCCAAGCAACTTCCTCTTGTTGTTCTAACCATTTTGCAATTGCCAAAGCATTCTGAGAATGTTGTTTTATTCTTACAGGTAAAGTTTCTAAACCTTGAATTATATTAAATGCATTGGTTGGGCTAATTGCAGCGCCAAAATCACGTAATCCTTCTAAAATTAATTTAAAAGTAAACGCTGCTGCACCTAAAGCTTCATGATATTTTAAACCATGATAACCTGCAGAAGGTTCAGTAAACTCTGGAAATTTGCCATTAGCCCAATTAAATGTTCCAGCATCAATAATTGCACCTCCTAAAGAATTTCCTTGACCTCCAATATATTTTGTAAGCGAATGAATTACAATATTTGCTCCATATTTTATTGGATTTAATAAAGCTGGTGTTGCAACAGTATTATCAACAATAAAAGGAACTTCCGCAGCCTTAGAATGTACAGAAATAGCTTCTAAATCTAATACATCTAATTTAGGGTTACCTAAAGATTCTACAAAAAATGCTCTTGTATTCTCTTGCACGGCGTCTGCAAAATTATCAGGGTTTGAAGCATCTACAAAAGTGGTTGTAATACCTAATCTTGGTAATGTTACACTCAATAAATTATACGTTCCTCCATACAAACTACTTGATGCTACTATATGATCACCAGCTTTTAAAAGTGTTAATAAACCAGTTGCAATTGCTCCTGTTCCAGATGCAAAAGCTACTGCTCCAATTCCACCTTCAATTGCAGCTAATCTATCTTGTAAAATTTGATTTGTTGGGTTGTTTAAACGTGTATAAATAAACCCTAATTCTTTTAAAGAAAAAAGATTTGCAGCATGATCTGCATCATTAAAAACATACGAAGATGTTTGATAAATAGGAACAGCTCTTGTTCCTCCATTTGCTTTTACATCATGCCCAGCATGTAGTGCGTTTGTTGCTAATTTTTGTGTACTCATTTTTCTACTTTTTTTTGAGTTAATAAATAATTAAACCAAAAGTCAAATGCATCAAACAATTGATGTACTTACTAGAAAAATGTTATAAGAAATATAGAATATCCAGAATTGGAAAATTCTTTATTGTTATCTATCCAACTAAAAATAGTTGAGTAGAATTTAGCACCTTCTTTATTTCTAAAGGGTTGCTAAGGTTTCAACGGGTCTAATCCCTACACCTTTCTTGATAACATTTCAATAAGTTATTGAACTTTGTGAATGCAAATATATGTTCAGAAAAATTTAATATCCTAGAAAAAAATGAATTATTTTTTAAAAAACAGAAATTTATTAGTTTTTGGCTTCATAAATTCGGAAATAAATAATTTTAATTAAAAAACAAGTTATTTCTAGAATATTGATGTAATTTTGCAAACACAAACAAGAGGAAAAATTTGAACTGATTGCAACCTCATTAAAAAAAGCTAAAGCAGTAATTTTCTACTCACTTTAGCGACCAAGCAATCATATTTTTTTTCGATTTTAATTTTTATAAGATATTATAATATGTCATATTTATTTACATCAGAAAGTGTTTCTGAAGGACATCCAGACAAAGTTGCAGATCAAATTTCTGATGCTTTAATAGATAATTTTTTAGCTTTTGATAAAACAAGTAAAGTTGCTTGTGAAACCCTAGTTACAACTGGCCAAGTTGTTTTGGCAGGTGAAGTAAAATCTAAAACCTATTTAGACGTTCAAAAAATTGCCCGAGATGTAATCAACAAAATTGGTTACACAAAAGGAGAATATATGTTTGATGGAAATTCTTGCGGTGTTTTATCTGCAATTCATGAACAATCACCAGATATTAACCAAGGAGTTGACAAGTCAAACCCTGAAGAACAAGGCGCAGGAGATCAAGGAATGATGTTTGGTTATGCTACAGATGAAACTGAAAATTATATGCCTTTAGCCTTAGAACTTTCTCATCGTTTATTAAAAGAATTAGCAGAGCTTAGAAGAGAAAATAAAGACATTAATTATTTAAGACCAGATGCAAAAAGTCAAGTTACTATCGAATATTCTGACGATAATATTCCGCAAAGAATTGATGCCATTGTAATTTCTACGCAACATGATGATTTTGATAAATCTGATGCTGTTATGTTGGCTAAAATTAAAAAAGATATTGTAGAAATTTTAATACCAAGGGTAATTGCAAAATTACCAACACATATTCAAAAATTATTTACGAATGATATAACCTACCATATTAACCCAACAGGCGTTTTTGTAATTGGTGGTCCACATGGAGATACTGGATTAACTGGGCGTAAAATTATTGTAGATACATATGGAGGAAAAGGTGCACATGGAGGTGGTGCTTTTTCTGGTAAAGACCCTAGTAAAGTAGATAGATCTGGTGCCTATGCAACAAGGCATATTGCTAAAAATTTAGTAGCTGCTGGGCTTTGTAAAGAAGTTTTAGTCCAAGTTTCTTATGCTATTGGTGTTGCCGAACCAACAAGTATTAATGTAGACACTTATGGAACTGCATCTGTAAATTTAACTGATGGAGAAATCAGTAAAATTGTAGAAACTATTTTTGATATGCGTCCTTATTTTATTGAACAACGTTTAAAATTAAGAACACCAATTTACTCTGAAACTGCTGCTTATGGGCACATGGGAAGAACGCCAGAAGTAAAAATAGTTACGTTTTCAAATCCAATGGGAGAGACTGTTTCTCAAGAAGTAGAAACTTTTACATGGGAAAAATTGGATTATGTAGATAAAGTGAAAAAAGCTTTTAGTTTATAAAAGCTTCTTTTTCACATCATATAAAACGGTATCAAAAAACTTTGATACCGTTTTTTTTAACACAAATATCTCCCTCTCTTTAACTTTTAATTAAGAAACCCTTTTTATAGATTATGTAACTTTAAAAACAATTCATACTAAATTAAGAAGTAAAAGAAGTTACATATTCAAAACTAATAAGTAAAACTGTTTCTCAAGAAGTAGAAATGTTTACATCGGAAAAAATTGGATTATGTTGATAAAGTAAAAAATAGTTTATAAAAACTTCTTTTTTACACCATATAGAACGGTATCAAAAAACTTTAATACTACTTTTTTTTTTAACACAAATACCAACTTCTCTTTAACTTTTAATTAAGAATCCCTTTTTATAGATTATGTAACTTTGAGTACAATTCAAATTAAATTAAAATGACCATAAAAAAAATATTTTCGCAACTTGTTTTAGCTGCTTTTATTTTCGGATTTTCTTTAAATACTAACGCACAAATCTGGAAAAAGAAGAAAAAGAAAGAAGTAAAAAAAGTAGTTTCTAAACCAAAAGCTAAAAAAGGAGATATTCTGCCTTATAGCAAAGTAGTAACCAAAGACCACAAAACTGATGATGGTTTATTTAAAGTACATAAAAAAGATGATACGTATCTTTTTGAAATACCAGATTCTCTTTTAAACAGAGAAATGTTAATGGTAACAAGAATTGCTAAAACTGCAACCGGAATTGGTTTTGGTGGTGGAAAAACAAACACACAAGTATTACGTTGGGTAAAAAAACGCAAACAAATTTTATTACGAGTTGTTTCTCACTCTGTTGTTGCTGATTCAATTCTGCCAATTCATGAAGCTGTTGTTAATTCTAATTTAGAGCCTATTTTATACTCT
Source organism: uncultured Polaribacter sp. (assembly GCF_947500975.1). Taxonomy (GTDB): domain Bacteria; phylum Bacteroidota; class Bacteroidia; order Flavobacteriales; family Flavobacteriaceae; genus Polaribacter. The sequence goes on along the minus strand of NZ_CANMUE010000011.1, from coordinate 42,076 downwards.
TTTCCAATAAAAGCATTAAGTAAAGATTCTACGGCTACAGTAATTGATGTTACCTCACTTTTTTCTACAGATATAAAGCCATTAGGCTTCCCTTCTTCTTACAGAAGAAAATATAAAGCTTCTAGAATGGATAAATCACGTTCATTTATAGAGAGAATTAGTAGTTATCCTCAAAATATTGAAACACGTCATGTAAAAACATATTTGGCAGGTAAAGCACCTTCTAATAGCGAAATAGGTTCTATTACAGTAGAAATGAGTAATTCTATGATTTTATTACCAAAAGTATCTATGAAACGTCGTTATTTTGATGAAAGAGTTGGGTGGTTTTCTAGAGGACAAACTGATTATGGGTTAAATGCTCAAAAAAGTAAAACTGTAAAATATTTAGACAGATATCGTTTAGAAGTAAAAGAAGAAGATATTGAAAAATTTAAAAATGGTGAACTAGTAGAACCTAAAAAACAAATTGTTTATTATATAGACAGGGCTACACCAGAAGAATGGGTACCTTATCTTATGCAAGGTGTAAACGATTGGCAAGTAGCTTTTGAAGCTGCTGGTTTTAAAAATGCAATTATTGCTAAAAGAGCTCCAACTAAAGAAGAAGACCCAGAATATAGTCCAGAAGATGTTCGTTATTCTGTAATAAGATATTTAGCATCTCCTATTCCAAATGCAAATGGTCCGCATGTTAGTGATCCAAGATCTGGAGAAATTTTAGAGTCTGATATTAACTGGTATCATAATGTAATGTCTTTATTACATAATTGGTATTTTATACAAACCTCGGCAATCAATCCTGAAGCAAGAGCAAATAACTTTAAGACAGAAACCATGGGAAAATTAATCCAATTTGTTTCTTCACATGAGTTAGGTCATACGCTAGGATTACCACACAACATGGGAAGCTCATCAGCATACCCTGTAGATTCTTTACGCTCTGCAAGTTTCACAAAAAAACATGGTACAGCTCCTTCAATTATGGATTATGCACGTTTTAATTATGTTGCACAGCCAGAAGATGTTGGTGTTACATTAATGCCAAATATTGGAGTTTATGACAAATATGCAATTAATTGGGGATACAGACCAATTTTAGACAAAAGCGCTGAGGAGGAAAAACCAATTTTAGACTCTTGGATACTAAAACATGCAGGAGATCCAATGTATCGATTTGGACACCAACAAGCAGGTAATGTAGTAGATCCAAGTTCTCAAACTGAAGATTTAGGAGACAATGCTATGAAAGCATCTACGTATGGAATTAAAAATTTGAAAAGAATTTTACCTAGATTAGAAAAATGGACTTCTGAAAAAGGTGAGAATTATGAAAATTTATCTACCATGTACAATCAAGTTTTAGGGCAATTTAATAGATACATGGGACATGTAACTGCTAATATTGGTGGTGTTTATGAAGAATTTAAAACTACCGATCAAGAAGGGGCTGTTTATACTCATATAGATAAAGCTACCCAAAAAGAAGCTTTAAAATTTCTTATTGATGAATTATTTAAAACTCCAAATTGGTTATTAGATAAAAATATTTTTTCAAAAACTGAATTTTCGGGTTCTATAGAAAGACTACGTCGTATACAAGACATTACTTTAAGTAAAGTTTTAAAAGCTGGAAGAATGGCAAGAATGATTGAAAACGAAACCCTAAATGGCGCAAAAAACTCGTATACTTTAGTAAACATGATGAGCGATTTAAGAAAAGGTATTTGGAGTGAAATTTACAACGGAAGATCTATTGACACCTATCGTAGAAATTTACAAAGAGTACATTTAGATAATTTAGACTTTTTATTAAATAAAGAAATAAATAAAAAAGGAAAAAATGATGGGTACTATAAAACTAGTAGTATTAACATCAATCAATCTGATGTTAAATCTGTTATTAGAGGAGAATTAAAACGTCTTCAAAAAGATGTAAAAGCTGCTTCTAATAAAGGAAACACATTAACTCGTTATCATTTAAAAGATGTTCTAGATAGAATTAAAACTATTTTAGACCCTAAATAATAAAGTATAAATTTTAGAAGCCTCATCTTAATTGATGAGGTTTTTTTATATTTATAACATGTATCAATTAAAAGAAATAAAGAAAGAGCAACCTTCAAATATTAAGTGTAAATATTTTTCATCAAAAGAAAAACTAAAAGATAATATTGATGTTTTAATGGTTTCTTTTTATGGAGAATATCCAGATGGTTCTTTAGGTAAAAAACACGCAACTTATATTTCAGATAAAGTATTTTCTGGTTTCATTAATTTTGACCCTGAAGCAATAATTTTAGATTTTAGAGAATTAAAGTACTCTTGGGGCAACTCATTGCTAGCTGTTTTTCAAAATATTGCTCAATTTAAAGATGCAGAAAATGAAGAAGGTGAACCTAATTTTCCTGTGATAATTCTTACATCAGAAAAATCTAAAAATGGTTTATTATCATTATTAACACCTGCAACAAGTAATGAGATACCTGACTATTTTTTTGAAGATGAACAAAAAGCTATAAAAAGTGCAGAAGAAAGAGGTGTTTATTGGCTAAATAATTAACAAACTATTATTGATTCCTAAAATCTATTCAAGTTTGTTTTTATTTAATAGTCTAAAAAGTAGCCTATATTTGCACAACTTTATTTTGTATGAATCAAACACTATTATCATCGCCATTACAAGGTTTTACAGATTTTAGATTTAGAAATGCTTTTCATCAATATTTTGGTGGTATTGATACTTTTTATGCGCCATATATTAGGTTGAATAAAAAATTAATCATTAAAAACTCTTATCAAAGAGATTTACTTCCAGAAAATAATTCGACTTTAGAAGTAATTCCTCAAATTATTTCTAATGATGCAGATGAATTTTTATTCGTTTCAAAATACGTGCAAGAATTAGGCTACAAAGAATTGAACTGGAATTTAGGTTGCCCTTACCCAATGGTTACCAAACAAGGAATGGGTTCTGGATTAATTAGCAATGCTGAAAAAATAAATAACATTTTACATAAAGTACATAATGAGTCTGACATTATTGTTTCTATGAAAATGAGAATGGGATATGAGAACCCTGAAGAGATTTTGGAAGTTTTACCCATTTTAGATAGGTATCCTTTAAAAAACATTGCCATTCACGCAAGAATTGGAAAGCAACTTTACAAAGGTGGAACAGATTTAGATGCTTTTCAAAAATGTTTAGATAACACCAAACACAAAATGTACTATAATGGTGATATTACTTCTGTAGCTGCATTTAAAAAACTACAAGAACGTTTTCCGGCTATAGATCATTGGATGATTGGTAGAGGTCTAATTGCCGATCCTTTTTTACCCAGCATGATTAAAAATAACACCACTGAATATCCAAAAAATAGAATTGAAATATTCAGCCAATTTCACAATCAAATTTTTGAACAATATGACGCGGCTCTTTCTGGACCAACTCCTATTAAAATGAAAATGTTAGGTTTTTGGGAATATTTTTCTAAAAGTTTTTCTAATCCAAAAAAAACTTATAAAAAAATTAAGAAAGCAAATAATGTAAAAGCGTATAAAGTAGCTGTAAATGAAATTTTAAAAACAGAAAAAGCTATTTCAATTTAAAATTCATTAAAACGGGTAAATGATCAGAAGCTGTACCAAATTCATTCAACACTTTTCCTGAAACATATTCAATAGAATTTTTGGTGTAAAAAATATAATCTATTCTTTCAAAAGGATCTTTTGTATCAAAAGTATTTGAAATATTAGCTGCATTAAAAGCTGCATTTCCAATAGTATTTATTGCAAACATTTTTTGAATGATTGCACTTTTATTTCTAGCTCTAGAATTAAAATCTCCCAACAAAATTGTTGGATAATCATCTTTATACTTATTAAATATCTGTAAAACCTCTTCAAATTGATGTACTCTTGTAGGTTTATCAAAAGCCTCTAAATGAACATTAATAACCACAATTTCTGTATCATTTAAAACAACCTTTACAACTTGCGCCAAACGTTCAATATAGAAGGCATCTCTATAAAAAGGTGCATCAGCAACTCTTTCTAAAACAATTCTTTGATGTTCTTTTAAAGGGTATTTACTGATTATGGATTGCCCTGAAATTACTTTACCAAAATGCATGCTAAATGGCCAATAAGGAAAAGGCACATAAGTTTCATCCCAATTAACAGCTTCTGCAACATAATTATAACCTAGTTTTGCAATTTCATTTTGCTGATTTACTTTATAGGAACGAGAAGCATTATAATCTATTTCTTGAAATGCAATAATATCTGGATTTGTTTTTTTAGTTTCAGTTAATACTTTCTGTAAATTTTTAGGTTTAGCTACTGGTAAATTATTGGTCATACCGCTTAAGTAACCAATATTGTAGGTTACAATACTAAAAACAGAATCATTATCTATCTTAGAAGGATAAGAATTTGTAACCAATTTTTCATATTCGGATTCTTCTAAATTAGGTGAAGATCCCCAAAAGAAGAAAATAACAAAGGCTATAATCAACAATAATAAAAAGCGAAATAACAATTTTAAGAATCGTTTCATGTAATTTCTTTTGGATTTTCATTAGAAAATTCTGAGACTACTTTTTGAATTGCAGCATCTATTTTTTCTTGACCTGTGTTATACTTTAAATTTAGTGATTTTTTTTCAGGAAATTGCTCGATAGTAACAGTAGTTGATGGAAACGCAAAATCAACACCTAATTCTTTCGCTAATTTTACAATTGCTATATGCAATCTGTGTTTAGAAGACTGTTCTACACCCCAGGCCAAACTTTTAAAATACACGTTTACCATAATTAACAAAGCAGAATCCCCAAAACCTGTAAACTCAACATTATAAGAATCTGATCTGGTTTCTGGATGTGCAATAATTATTTCTCTTACACCTTTAACAAATGCTTCAATTAATTGTGGTGGTGTATCATATCTTAAACCTAAATTGGTATTATATCGTCTAAATAATCTTAAACCTTTATTATTAATTACAATTTCAGACAATTTACTGTTTGGAATTTGATATACTGATGTATCTGCTGCACGTACTCTAGTAGATCTAAAACCAACTTGCTCAACAGTACCAACTACTTCCCCAGCTTCAATCCAATCATCAATATGAAAAGGTTTATCAAGAAAAATCATGATGGTTCCAATCAAGTTTCTAACAGTATCTTGAGACGCCAAAGCAAATGCCAAACCACCTATTGTAGCACCAGCAATTAAAGTAGTAGTATCTATACCAAATAGTCTTAACACGTTAAACAGCCCAACAACCAACACAATTCCTGTTAAAAAATTGTGTAAAATTGGCACTAATTGGTCATCTAATCTACTATGAGTTCTTTCAGTAAATTCTGCATAAATACGCATAACTACTTGCACTAGTTTTAAAAAAACATAAATCCAAAAAATAGTTGTTGCAATATTTATAATTTTAAAAACCCATGTATTAGTATCTAAACCAAATTGTAGAGAAGGAAAAATTTTATCTATAACTGCAAAAGAAGCCAATAACGCTAAAGGGTGTGCTAATTTTTTAATGACTTTATCCACTTCAAAATTTGTATTCTTAGTAAAATACAATTGTAATTTTTGCAAAAAATAAAACCCTATTTTTTTAATGATCAAGAATACTAGTAATGACAAAACCATTAAAATTATTAAACCTATAAATTGCCATAACTCTAGTCCTAAAAATTTTTGATGACCAGAAGAAGGTATTATTTTTTCTAATTTTTCTACATACCAAGGGTAAACGCCTTTATATAGTTTATCTATCTCAGCAACAGTTTCAGAAGAAAAATACCAGTTTCCATTTATCTTCTCAACAGAAACTTGCGGCATTCTTTGAGGAAACAAAACGTATTTATAAAAACTAGAATACCCTATTGTATCATTATAATTTGGGTTGTTTGGTATCTTGTTAAAATCAACAAATAATCCCTTACCATCTAAAACTTTTTTTATTTTAATTGCTTTTTCAATCGCTGCTGATTCCTCTAAACCTAAAATAGTTTTTGCAGCATTTTTAGGCTGATAAGAATCTTGTTGTAAAAAATACAAATGCGTATATATTGTTGCATGAGGGTTACTTAAATCAACCTTTGTAGCATCTTGAGCATTTGTGAAAATTGAAACAAATAAGAATAAAAAAATAATTTTTTTCATGTAGTTAAGTTGTTAAACTAGTGTTAAATAGAAAAGCAAATTTAAACCTTTTGGTTTTTCTATTGTCAAAGAGATGTAATTAAAAAATAACAAATTTAATATATCATGAAAAAAATAGTAAGCATTTTAGTTTTGGTTTTAGCATTTACATTTAGTGCACAAGCTCAAAAAGAAGACAGAAAGGAAAGAAAAGAAAGAGTTAAACTTTCTACCGAACAGCAAGTAGATTTGGCTATTAAAAAAATGACTTTAAGGTTAGACTTATCTGAACAACAACAAGAAGAAGTAAAACCCTTAATAAAGGCACAAATTGAGGAAAGAAAAGCAGCTAAAAAAGTTAGAAAAGAATTAAAAAAAGCTGACAAAAAACCGACTGCTGATGAGATTTATGCAATGAAAAATAAAAAGTTAGACAATCAAATTGCGTTAAAAAACAAAATGAAAAACATCTTAAATAAAGAGCAATTTGAAAAATTTGAAAAAATGAAAATAGGTAGAAAAATGAAAGGGAAAAAGATGTTAAAGAAAAAAAAGAGATTAAAAAAAGAGGAGGAAGAAAATTAGTTTGGTTGATTAGTTTTAGATAAAAACCCGGTTTCAAATAAGAAATCGGGTTTTTTGATTATTAAACAATTTAATAACTTATTCTTTAAACCAACTAGAGTATTTTACGTAATTATTTGCAATTCTATCGATTTCTCCAGAAATTAATTCTTGAGAAATATCTTTTACTTTTTTGGCAGGAACACCTGCATAAATACTTCCACTTTCTATAATGGTATTTTTGGTTACTACTGCTCCAGCAGCAATAATAGAATTAGATTCCACAATACAATCATCCATAATTATTGATCCCATACCTACTAAAACATTATCATGAATTGTACAACCATGCACAATTGCATTATGACCAATAGAAACGTTATTTCCAATATTTGTTGGCGATTTTTGATATGTTGCATGAATCACAGCACCATCTTGAATATTAACTTTATTACCAATTTTTATATAATGTACATCTCCTCTTATTACAGCATTATACCATATACTACATTCTTTACCTAAAGAAACTTCACCAAGAATAGTTGCATTTTCTGCCACAAAACAATCTTCAGGAATTTGTGGATATTTACCATTTACTGGTTTTATAATTTTCATGATATTAATGTTTTAAAAATTATTAAAATAGATGACCATGTTTAGTTTCTCACTAGTAATAAATTCAATTTACTAAAAACTAGATAATACCAATATTAGATTACGTTTGTTAGCCTACTATATTTACAATTTTACCTGGAACAATAATTATTTTTTTAGGCGTTCTACCTTGTAATTGTTCTTGGGTTTTTTCGTTTTCTAAAACTATCTTTTCAATTTCTTCTTTTGATAAATCAAGAGAAAGCTCTAGTGTAAAACGCATTTTACCATTAAATGAAATCGGATAATTTTTAGAACTCTCTATCAAATGTTTTTCATCAAAAATTGGAAAAGCAGCAGTTGATATACTTTCATTATTACCTATTTTACTCCACAATTCTTCTGTAATATGAGGTGCATAAGGCGATAATAAAATTAATAATGGTTCTAAAACTTCTTTCTTATTGCATTTTAAAGTTGTTAACTCGTTTACAGCAATCATAAACGTAGAAACAGATGTGTTAAAAGAGAAATTTTCTATATCTTCTTGTACTTTTTTAATGGTTTTATGTAAAACCTTTAATTCGTCTTTTGTTGCTTTTTCTTCAGAAACAATAACACCATCTTCAGAAACATATAATTTCCATAATTTTTTAAGGAAACTATAAACGCCAGAAATACCAGAGGTTTTCCAAGGTTTTGCTTGTTCTAAAGGACCTAAAAACATTTCGAACAAACGCAATGCATCTGCACCATATTCATCACAAATTGTATCAGGATTTACAACATTGTACTTAGATTTAGACATTTTTTCTACTTCACGAGAAACTTTAAAAGTGCCATCCTCTTCTGTGATGAATTTCGCATTTTTAAATTCTGGAAACCAATTACTAAATGCTACTGTATCCAACTCTTCTGAATTATTCACAAAAGATATATCTGCATGAATTTTATATACATCTATGTCAATTTTGACATAATCTTCTTGTATAGGAAAATACTTTTCTATTATCTCTTTTTTTATTTCTTGAGCTAGGTCTTTAGAATCACCTTTTAAAGTCTCGTATTTATTAGAAGAAATAAAAACTTTTTTCGTAATAACATTTATTCCACCATCATTGTTTCTATTTCTTAAATCCGCATAAATTTCAGGTTTAACTAGGTAAACAAAAGCACTCGTTCCCAAAATCATTCCTTGGTTAATCAGTTTTTTAGCAAACTCATCTACAGGTACGATGCCTTTATCGAACAAGAATTTTTGCCAAAAACGTGCGTATAATAAATGCCCTGTTGCGTGTTCAGAACCTCCAATATATAAATCTACATTTTGCCAATAATCAAGAGATTCTTTGCTTGCAAATTCGCCTTCGTTATTAGAATCCATATATCTGTTAAAATACCAAGAACTACCCGCCCAACCTGGCATTGTATTTAACTCTAACGGGTAAACAGTCTTATTTTTTAACTTATCATTAGAAACAACTTTCTTGGCACGAGAATCCCAAGCCCATTCTGTTGCGTTTCCTAAAGGTGGTTTTCCATCTTCAGTTGGCAAATATTTTTCAACTTCGGGCAATACAATTGGCAAGTGTTCTGCATCAATCATTTGCGGCATTCCGTCTTTATAATATACAGGAAAAGGTTCTCCCCAATAACGCTGTCTACTAAAAACAGCATCACGTAATCTGTAGTTTATTTTTCCGTAGCCAAAACCTCGTTTTTCCATTTCAAAAATGGCTAATTTTAAGGCTTTCTTATATTTTAATCCTGATAAAAAGTCTGAATTTGCAATCTTAGTCCCTTCTTTATCTGTATGCGCAGCTTCAGAAATATCTACACCTTCAAAAATATTAGGTATTGGAATATTAAAATGTTTTGCAAAATCATAATCACGTTGATCTCCACAAGGAACAGCCATTACTGCACCTGTACCATAACCAGCAAGCACGTAATCACCAATCCAAATCTGAATTTTTTCACCAGAAAAAGGATGAATTGCATACGCACCTGTAAAAGCACCAGAAATCGTTTTTACATCCGCCATTCTATCACGTTCAGAACGTTTTGCAGTTGCTTCTATATAAGCTTCAACTTCTGCTTTTTGGGCATCGGTTGTAATTTTAGAAACTAACTCATGTTCTGGAGCCAAAGTCATAAAACTTACCCCATAAATCGTATCTGGTCTTGTTGTAAAAACGTCTATTTTATATTGATTTTCATTTTTTTCAACTTCTTTTTTAGCAGTATCTTTTACTGATACTTTTGGAAATTGAATTGCAAAATTAATTTCAGAAACAACTTTTTCAACATTTTTTAAAACCTCTTCATTTGTAAAACGAATTACATTAAAACCTTCATTATAAAAATATGCTGTTCTTGCTGCTTCATCTTCTTTCGCAGCAAACTCAACAATTAAGTTTTTAGAAACACAAACATAATCTACTAAAAATGCACCAATAGTATACTTTCTTCTAAATTTTGATGCCCCTTTTTTATTCTTTAATTGGTTCCAAAGTGTAGTTTCTGCTTTTGTTGAGTTTTGTCTTAACTCTTTTAAAGCTTCTAATTCTTTGTATGATAATTTTATAGCTGAACTTTCCTTAATTGAACCATTATCAACTTTAAAAGTAACCATTGCTCCTTGACTTCTACCTATCCAATTTGTTTGAGAATCTTTTAAAGGTTGTGGCCAATCAATAGTTTCTAAGCCGTCTAATAAACGTTGTGCGTATGCCGAAATTCGCATAGACCATTGTGTCATTTTTTTACGAACAACAGGGTGTCCTCCTCTTTCTGAAACTCCGTTTACAATTTCGTCATTTGCTAAAACGGTTCCTAATGCCGGACACCAATTTACTTCTGTATCAGACAAAAAAGTTAATCTGTATTGTAATAAAATTTCTTCTTGTTCTGTCTTTGAAAATGCGTTCCATTCATCCGCAGAAAACGATTTTACATCTTCATCACAAACTGCATTAACATTTTGATTTCCTTCTTTCTTAAAAACTTTTTCTAAGGTAGAAATGTCTTCTGCCTTATCTGTATCCTTATTGTACCAAGAATTAAACAACTGAATAAAAATCCACTGAGTCCATTTATAATATTCTGGATTTGATGTTCTTACCTCTCTACTCCAATCAAAAGAAAAACCAATTTGATCTAATTGCCTTCTATAAGTTGTTATATTTTCTTCAGTAGTTTTTGCAGGATGCTGGCCCGTTTGGATGGCGTATTGTTCCGCTGGCAAACCAAAAGAATCATATCCTTGCGGATGCAAAACATTAAAACCTTTGTGGCGTTTATAGCGCGCATAAATATCTGATGCAATATATCCTAAAGGATGCCCAACATGTAAACCTGCTCCACTTGGATAAGGGAACATATCTAACACGTAATATTTTGGCTTTTCAGAATTATTTTCGGCTTTAAATGTTTGGTTTTCTGCCCAATATTTTTGCCAATTCTTTTCTATTTCTTGATGATTGTATTGCATTGATATTTCTTTTAAGAAGCTGCAAATTTACATTTATTCTAGGAAAGAATATATTGGAATTTAAACAAAAAAACAGATCCTAAAAAAGCTAATTAGAAACTTTAGCTATTTTGACTTTATTACAGACTTTTTTTGATACAATTATTACTTTTTAAAAAAATATAAAACAAAAAAGACCGTGATTTCTCACGGTCTTTATAATAACTTGTTTTAAGTATTTATTCTTTTATAATTTTTTGAGTCATAATACCGTTAGGTGTTTCAATTTTTAAAATGTAAACACCAATAACTAAATTGTCTACACTAATAGTATTTGTTTTAGAATGTCTTATTAAGCTACCATTTACATTAAATATCTTTAAATTATTTACAGTATCATTTGAACTTTCTACTGTAAGTGTTGTACGAACAGGGTTTGGATAAACACTAAATACACTATTAAAATCTGATACAGAGTTTGTAGCGCAACTATAATCAGTCATTAAATTTTGCCCACAAACAACAATACTATTACTTCTACTTTGTATATCTAAACCTCCATCAACTTCATCATTGGTTAATGTTCTTCGAACATCACCTTTTGCTAAAGAAAAGTGCATGGTTTTAGTATCATCTATCATATGTTTTATTTGTCTACCATGACCTAGTTCATGTAAAGCAACAGTTTCAAAATCATACTGAGAACCTGAAGCGTTACTAGTTGTATAATTCCAATTTACATTTGGGTTAAAAATTATATCAATTTCTGTAACAACTCTATCTCCTGTAGAAGAACATGAACCCCACCTACTATAACATACTCCTAATTGACTAGCCGACATGGTTGAATCAAACATTACAGTATTTACACCATTACGTGTAGTTTGCGTATCTGTTACTACGGTATTACCTATTTCCCAATTCATACTTGTATTACAAGACCAAGTTTCCATAGCTCTTTCAAATGCTTCTTTTGCTGCTGTGTTTGCTGCAAAATCGGTATTTAGACTAAAAGTATATCCACCATTAGAATTACTATCAATATGCTGTGTTTGTTTATAGCTAGAATTTAATTGCGCATAAGGTACCGTAACAGTATTTGAAGAATATATTTTATTACCACTGCTTGTAGTGGATAATGCAATTTTACCAGTACCAGCATAATAAGGAACATATACCTCTATTTTAGTATCAGACCAGCTTTTTATTTCTGAATTTGGTATGTTTTTATACTCATTTGGGTTACTATTGTTTCTAAACCATAAAGTTTGATTTGTTAAAGTAGTACCGAAATTTGTACCATTTATAGTTAACAACTCTTTTGTTCCTGCATTTATAATTGAAGGAGACATACCACTAATTGACATTGTATTTACAGTTTTACTCGAAACAGAAACACAAGGAGTGGTAGAACTTACCTCTTCATAAGTACTTCCAATACTATTTTCTAATTCTTGATAAAATTCATTTAAATTTTGAAAAGTAATAAATGGATTAGTTACAACTCCAGAATCACAATCATAAGTATATTTTGATATTGTTGAACTTACAGCCTCATATAAAGCTATATTTTTTAAAATTACATTTTTTACATTACTTTTATTTTGATTAGGATCTAAATAGTTAGGAATTCCATCTCCATCAGAATCATCATTTGTTGGATCTCCATCTTGATTTAGGTCTTCATCTTTTGTATCTATTCCATCTCCATCATCATCTGTATCTAAATAGTTTGGAATTTCATCTCCGTCTGTATCATCATTTGTTGGATTTCCATCTGAATCAACATCTTCATTTAAGGTACTAACTCCATCTCCATCATCATCTGTGTCTAAATAGTTAGGAATTCCATCAGCATCTGTATCATCGTTTGTTGGAGTTCCATCTGAATCAATATCCTCTTCTAAGGTACTAACTCCATCTCCATCATCATCAGAATCTAAATAGTTCGGAGTTCCATCTCCATCTGTATCATCATTTGTTAAGTCGTTATCAAAATTAATATCTTCATCAGTATCAGCTACTCCGTCTTGATCTTGATCTTCAACACCAACAACATCTTCTGTCAAATTTATTTCGGCTTGTGTTGTTAATAAACCATCAGAAATAGTATAAATTATTGGATTAATTGTAGTAGTTCCATCAACAAAAGTTGAGTTAATTTCTAAAGAACCGTCGGTATTTAACTTAAAACTTCCAAAAGAAGTTTCGGAAATTTCACCTGCCGAATATATAATTTGATCTATTTTGTATTCAGTAACTGTTAAAACAGAGCCTTCTACATCAGTATCATTTTTTAGAACACCATCTTCTTTTGCAATTGTTGTTACTTGATTACTGATAAAGGTATATTCATCTGACAATGCCACAGGTGCATCGTTAACCGGAAGTATTGTAATTTTTACCTCTGAAGAAACCTCTGAAACGCCATCTGAAACTAAATATGTGATTAAGACTTCTCCATTAAAATCTTGTTGAGGAAGAAAAGAAAAGCTTCCATCAGCATTAACGGTTATAGTTCCTCTTGATATTTCAACTTCTAAACCAACTTCATAATCTACAGCATCAACAGTGATGCCTGTTATCATTAAATCATCTTGATTAGCATCAGTATCATTAGCTAATAATCCGTTTGTTACATCAACATTTAAAACTTCATCTTCATTGCTTGAATAAGCATCTGCATTTGCTATTGGAGCTTCATTAGTTGTTGATACTGTAACTTGCACTTGAGCTGTTCCGCACAATCCGTCACCATCACAAACTTTATATGTAAAAACATCTATCCCTTCAATAAAACTTTCTTGTGGGGTATAGGTTATAGTTTGATCCGTATTAATAGTTACTACCCCTTGTTCTGGATCCATTTCTATTGAATCTATTGTTAATATATCACTATCAATATCCAAATCATTAGCTAAAACGTCTATATTAATTGAAGTTCCTGCTTCAATACTCACAAAATCATCTAAAGTTACGGGCGCATCATTAACTGGGCTTACAGTTATTGTTAATGTTGAGTTGATCATTAAATCTCCATCAGACATTAAATAAGTTACCTCCAAGTTTCCATTAAAATCTTGTTCAGGCTCAAAACTAAAGCTTCCATCAGAATTTACTTGAAGAGCTCCTTGCGATAATTCCGCCAAATTTCCAGCTTCAATATTTTCTCCACCATAATTAATTGAAATAATCATTAAAGGATCTCCTTCAATATCTGAATCATTTACTAACAATCCTTCATCTACTGATATTTCTAGTATTGTATCTTCAATTGTTGAATAACTATCTGCTATTGGTAAAGGTGCATCATTAACTGGAGTTACAGTAATTTCAATATTACTAACATTAGACGCTAAACCTTCTTCATCAGTTACGCTATAATTAATACTTGCATCTCCAGAATAATTATCTAAAGGCGTAAAAACTACATCTCCTGATGTAGTTAAAGTATAAGTACCAATATTAGGAATTACTAAAGGTGTATCTATACCTCCTGTGATACTGCTGTCCATTGAAAACAAAGTAATATTTATTGCGTCTAAAGTTTTATTATCTATATCATTACCCAAAATATTTGTAATTGTTAATTCAGCATCTTCTGGGGTAACATTCCCTAAATCATCATTTGTTATTGGTGAATCTTCTGCATCTAGATAATTAGGAATTCCATCTTCATCAGTATCATCATTTGTATAATCGCCATCATTATTAACATCTTCGTTTAGAGTTAAAATACCATCTCCATCATCATCATTATCTAAATAATTGGGTATAGTATCTCCATCTGTATCATCATTTGTTGGATCTTGATCTACTATTTGCACGTCTTCATCAATGGTATTTATACCATCTCCATCATCATCTAAATCTTCAGTGTTAGGGATACCATCTCCATCTATATCTGAATTTTCTTCTTCTAAAAATTCGATATCACTATTTTTCAGAAAAAAAGAAGCTACTTCTCCAGTATATAAGTCTAAACTTGGAGATACTTCTAGTACATCATCACCAATAATACCTCCTAGTTTTACAATTCTTATGTTTTCAGTATTAGAAGGCAGTCCTTTAAAATTTTTATACACTTCTAAATAATAGGTAGTATAAATTAAAGAGTCTTTACCATAAGAAACATCAACATCTATTATTTTACCTTCTACAATAGCTGAAGCTGATGTAATTTTATCTGTTAGCGGTAATTCTATAAATTGAGCGTTTACAGAACAAATTGTAAACAAGTAAATAAGAAAAAGTATTTTTTTCATAAGTGGGGATTTCTAATTAAAAAATTGATTTATTGACACTTACTACAAATGTAATGTTTTTTTAAAATAACTTTAAACAGGAAAAAACCCCTTTTTTTAGTCTATTTATATTTATTTTTTAATTCTCAAAAACAACATTATCACAGCTACAATTAGTTCTTATTTAAAAATAATACATAAAAAAAACACCATGATTTCTCATAGTGTTTCATATGTTTTTAAAAAAGTAAATTTATTCAAAATTTGCTCCACTAACTGTAACACTTCTATCAATTTTACGCATTAGACCTTGTAGCACTTTACCTGGCCCTACTTCAATAAATTCTGTTCCTCCATCAGCAATCATTGCTTGTATAGATTGTGTCCATTTTACTGGTGCAGTTAATTGAATCATTAAATTTTTCTTTATTTCATCAGGATCTGTAACCGCACTCGCAGTTACATTTTGATACACAGCACAAGTAGGCTTGCTAAATACAGTTGCTTCAATTGCAGCAGCTAATTCTTCTCTTGCAGGCTCCATCATTGGAGAATGAAATGCGCCACCAACAGGCAACAATAAAGCTCTTCTTGCTCCTTTTTCAGTTAAAACTTCACACGCTTTTTCTACAGCAGAAACTTCTCCCGAGATAACTAATTGCCCAGGGCAATTATAATTTGCAGCGACCACAACTCCGTCAATTTCTGCACAAGTTTCTTCAACAATATTATCCTCTAAACCTAAAACCGCCGCCATTGTAGATGGTGCAATTTCACATGCTTTTTGCATTGCCAAAGCACGTTTAGAAACTAATTTCAATCCATCTTCAAAAGACAAAACTCCATTAGCAACTAAAGCAGATAATTCCCCTAAAGAATGGCCAGCGACCATTTCTGGTTTAAAATCATCACCTAAAACTTTTGCCAAAATTACCGAATGTAAAAATATTGCAGGTTGAGTAACCTTGGTTTCTTTCAATTGCTCAGCTGTACCTTCAAACATAATATCTGTAATAGAAAACCCTAAAATCGAATTTGCTTTTTCAAAATATTCTTGTGCCAATGGCGATTTTTCGTATAAATCCAATCCCATTCCTGTAAATTGTGCTCCTTGACCTGGAAAAATATATGCTTTCATAAATTGTATGTAATCGTTTATTTATTCAAAAAATTTAATTGGCGCAAAAATAACTAAATTTATTGGAAGCTAATCCTGCTTTTCGCACTCGCTTTTTTGTAAAAACAAAAAGAGCTCAAACAAATGCTACAATCAGGGCTAACCATTTTAAACAACAAATAGCAATTTAAAACTTAATCAATTTTTACCAATTTTGTTTTATAACATTTAAAGCCCAATAGTTACTTTTCTTTTTAAAATTAGAAACCATAATACTGTTAAGCTTCTTTATAATTTAGAAATTGAAAATTAATTATGATTAAAAAATAAAATTATTGAAATCATTTTGTAAACTATTAAAAAATCCTTCGTCTAAGAAAATATAAATAATTTAAAAATGAAAAAAACACTTATAACATTATTAATTCTTTTAACTTTAAATCAAGTTAGTGCTCAAACATCTATTTTTAATAATTTATTACAAAAGCATGTTTCAGAAAAAGGAATTGTAGATTATAAATCATTAAAAAATGATAAAGTAGAACTAGATTCTTTTATTTCTTATTTAGAAGTTACTTCTGCAAAAAAATCTTGGTCTGCTGCAAAAACAAAAGCTTTTTGGGCTAATGCATATAATGCTTATACGCTAAAAATTGTTTTAGAAAATTATCCATTAAAAAGTATCATAAAAATTAAAAAAGATGGTAAAGATGCTTGGAACATCCCTTTTGCTAAAGTTGGAGGAAAAACATATACTTTAAATCAAATTGAACATGATATTTTAAGAAAAAACTTTAAAGATCCTAAAATTCATGTTGCTGTAAATTGTGCTTCTGGATCTTGCCCACAATTAGGAAACTTTGCTTTTACAGAAGCTAATTACGAAAGTAAAACTGAAGATTTAATGAAGAAATTTATTAATGACCCGAAAAGAAATATAATATCAGAAAAAAAAGTTCAAATTTCTAAGTTATTTGAATGGTATAAAGCGGATTTTACAACAGAAGGTTCTGTCATAGATTATTTGAATAAATACGCTAATGTAGAAATTAAATCGAAAGCTAAAATTAAATATTTAACTTACAATTGGAACTTAAACGGAAAATAATTTTAGTAATTTCGTAATTCAAAATTACAAATTTAAGACATGTCTAAAACATATTATGATGCTGCCGATCTTAGAAAATTTGGCAAAATAACAGAATGGAGCGAAGAACTTGGAAACAAGTTTTTTGACTATTATGGAAAAGTCTTTGAAGAAGGCGCTTTAACTGCTCGTGAAAAGTCTTTAATTGCGTTAGCTGTTGCACACACAGAGCAATGTCCATATTGTATTGATGCTTATACAAAAGACACTTTGCAACGCGGAATTACCAAAGAACAAATGATGGAAGCAATACATGTTGGAGCAGCAATTAAAAGCGGTGCAACTTTGGTACATGGTGTTCAAATGATGAATAAAGTTAATAAATTGGAGATGTAAAATTATAGTAAACAGTTTAAAGTTTCAGCTCGCAAAAAAGTTGCTAAACTTCATACTACAACTGTTAACTGAGAATTAAATTATGGCTACAAAATCATTAAAAGCAAGAAATAACGATATTGCAAATACGTCTCGACAAATGGAAATTCTTTCAAGCGGAATTTTCGCAAATGGAGAGTTACCAACATTTGCTGCTAAGATTAAAGAAAGTGGTCATTTTCCTCTACGTCCTAAAAAATTAGAGATTCTTCAAATAAACTTAGGTTATATGTGTAACCAAGTTTGTGAACATTGTCATGTAGATGCGGGTCCTGATAGAAAAGAAATCATGACATTGGAAACAATGAATGAATGTTTAGAAGTTATCAAAAAAACTGAAGCACATACATTAGATTTAACCGGTGGTGCGCCTGAAATGAATCCTAATTTTAGATGGTTTGTAGAAGAAGCATCAAAAGCCGGAATTAAAGATTTTATTGTTCGTTCTAATTTAACAATTATTAGAGCCAACAAAAAATATTATGATTTACCAGAATTTTTCAAAAAACATAATGTTCATGTAGTATCCTCAATGCCACATTGGACTCGTGGAAAAACTGATAAACAACGTGGTGATGGTGTTTTTGATAAATCTATAAAAGCGCTACAAGAATTAAATGCAGTTGGTTATGGTGTTGAAGGTTCTAATTTAAAGTTAGATTTAGTGTACAATCCTTCTGGAGCATTTTTACCAGGAGATCAAATGGCACTAGAAAATGATTTCAAAAAAGCTTTAAAAACTGATTTTAATATCGATTTTCACAGCCTTTTTGCTATTACAAATTTACCTATTAGTAGGTTTTTAGATTATTTAATAGCATCTGACAATTATGAAGATTACATGCATTCTTTATTAGATGCTTACAATCCTTTAGCTGTTGAAAATGTAATGTGTACAAATACACTTTCTATCAGTTGGGATGGCTGGTTGTATGACTGTGATTTTAATCAAATGCTGAATTTAAAAGTAGCAAGTAAAGTAAAACACATAAAAGATTATAACGAAGAATTATTAGAAGATAGAAGTATAATTATCAATCAACATTGTTACGGATGTACTGCTGGCGCAGGAAGTAGCTGCCAAGGTGTTGTTGCATAATTTATCAATAAAAAAACAAAATATGAGTTATTTAGATACTACACACAATGTATATAAAGAAGCAGCACTAACCCCAGATGTTGGATTATGCTGTACTACAAATCCTATTTGGGAATTGCCAGGGTTAAAAATCCCTAGAATCATGCAAGAAATGAATTATGGATGTGGTTCTACCGTACATGCTAGAGATTTAACAAACAACCCAAAAATGTTGTATGTTGGTGTTGGTGGAGGAATGGAATTACTTCAATTTTCCTACTTTAACAGAACTAAAGGAGGTGTTATTGGATTAGATGTAGTTGATGAAATGTTAGAAGCTTCTCGTAAAAATTTCAAAATAGCTGAAGAACAAAATGATTGGTTTAAAAGTGAATTTGTTGATTTAAGAAAAGGAGATGCAATGAATTTACCTGTAGAAGATAATTCTATTGATGTTGCTGCCCAAAACTGCTTATTCAATATTTTTAAATCTGATGATTTAAAGAAAGCCATAGCAGAAATGTACAGAGTTTTAAAACCTCATGGACGTTTGGTAATGAGTGATCCTACTTGCGAACAACCAATGAATGATGAATTACGAAACGACGATCGTTTACGTGCACTGTGTTTAAGCGGAAGTTTATCTATTGCAGATTATGTAAAAGCATTAACTGATGCTGGTTTTGGAACTATTGAAATTAGAGCAAGAAAACCTTACAGAATTTTAGATCCAAAAAACTATCCAACAGACGAATTAATTTATATAGAATCTATTGAAGTTGCAGCAATAAAAGATCCAATGCCAGCAGATGGACCTTGTATTTTTACAGGAAAAGCTGCTATTTATTATGGCGAAGATGATTATTTTGATGATGGTTTAGGACATACTTTATTAAAAAATCAACCCTTAGCAATTTGTGATAAAACAGCTGCAGCTCTAGAAAGCTTAGGTAGAGATGATATTTTCTTTTCTCCTTCTACTTTTCATTATGATGGTGGCGGATGTTGTTAGAGATATAACGTCATTGTGAGTTTACGAAGAAATTTACTACTAATCAACAGATTACTTCGTCATTCTTCCTCGTAATGACAAAATAATAAATATATGAAAAAAACACTTTTCTTTTTTCTATTAATAAGTTCAGTTTCTTTTGGTCAAAAGAAGCTAGATAAATTATTGAATCAATACAACAAAAACAATGTTCCTTATATTTCTGTTGATTCTTTAGCTACAACAAATGCTATTTTATTAGATGCTAGAGAAACCAAAGAATTTAAAGTTAGTCATTTAGAAAAAGCTATTTGTGTTGGTTTTGACAACTTTAAGATAGATGAAACATTAAAACGACTTCCTAAAAATAAAAATGCAAAAATTGTTGTGTATTGTTCTTTAGGAATTCGATCAGAAATTATTGCTCATAAATTAATACAAGAAGGATATACCAATGTTTTTAATTTATATGGAGGTATTTTTGAATGGAAAAATGCTGACTTTAAAATTATAGACACTTTAGGAAAATCTACAGAAAAAGTTCACACTTTTAATAAAGATTGGAGTAAATGGCTTAAAAAAGGAAAGAAAGTATATGAGTAAAAATTTACTTCTAATTTTTACCAGAAATCCTGAATTAGGAAAAGCAAAAACTCGTTTAGCTAAAACTGTTGGAGATGAAACTGCTTTAGAAATTTATAAGTTTTTATTAAAAAAAACTCGAGATATTTCAGCTAAAGTAGCATCTGACAAAGCTGTTTATTATTCCGTAAAAGTTAGAGAAAATGATATATGGGATCCAAAAATATATCAAAAACACCAACAAATTGGTGAAGATCTTGGCATTAGAATGAGAAACGCTTTTGAAAACGGCTTTAAAGCAAGCTATGATAAAGTGATGATTATTGGTAGTGATTTGTTTGATTTAACATCGGAAATTATTGACGATGCTTTTCATCAATTAGAGAATAATGATGTTGTATTAGGACCTGCAGAAGATGGTGGTTATTATCTTTTAGGAATGAAATCTTTAGAAGAAAAAATTTTCAAAAACAAAGATTGGGGAACCGCTACTGTTAGAGCAAAAACTTTATTAGATTTAAAAGATAAAAAAGTACATTTGTTAAAAGAATTGAATGATGTAGATGTTTTTGAAGACATCAAAGATCACCATGCTTTTCAACAATTTTTAAAATAAGAGTTATGACTAAGCAACAACAATTAAAACAAACAATTGATTTTTTATCTTCAAAAGGAATTACAAATCCTGAAATTGGAATTGTTTTAGGAACTGGTTTAGGAAAACTAGTTGATGAAATTTCTATTAAAAAAGAAGTTGCTTATAAAGACATTCCTAATTTTCCTGTTGCTACTGTAGAGTTTCATTCTGGTAAATTAATTTATGGCGAATTATCTGGTAAAAAAGTAGTTGTTATGGCAGGTCGTTTTCATTTATATGAAGGCTACAATCTTTGGGAAGTTACTTACGGAATTAGAACTATGCATGGTTTAGGAATTAAAAAATTATTAATTTCAAATGCCGCTGGAGCCATAAACTTAAACTACAAAAAAGGTGATTTAATGTTGATTGAAGATCATATTAATTTACAAGGTGGATCTCCTTTAGCTTTTAAAGGAGCAAACAATTTTGGAAATATTTTTGCAGATATGTTAGAACCTTACTCTAAAGAAATCAATCAAAAAATTAAAGAAATTGCAATAAAAAACAATATCGAGTTGCATGAAGGAGTTTATGCAAGTGTTGTTGGCCCTCAACTAGAGACCAGAGCAGAATATAGAATGCTACAAATTTTAGAATCAGATGCAGTTGGTATGAGCACTGTACCAGAAGTAATTGTTGCTAAACAAATGAACCTTCCTTGTGCTGCTATTTCTGTGTTAACAGATGAATGTAATCCAAAAAATTTACAACCTGTTGATATTGCAGAAATTATTGCAATTGCTGGTAAAACAGAACCTAAAATGATTACACTTTTTAAAGAAGTAATTAAGGTGATTTAATTAAATTTGATACGTGAATAAATACCTAGACATTATAAAAAACTCCTATGCTGATTATTGGAATTACATCCAAAAATCAATTTTGATGGATTTGAACTGGGAAAATTATTTTTATGGATTAATTATCATTTCTTTAGTGGTTTGGGGTTTAGAAATTATTTTTCCTTGGCGTAAAAATCAATCAATTATTCGTAAAGATTTTTGGTTAGATACATTTTACATGTTCTTCAATTTCTTTTTATTAAACTTAATTGTATTAATTGCCTTGTCTAATTCAGCAGCACAATTGTTTAATGATGTTTTAGGAATTATCAATTTATCAATAACAGATTTTCAATTATTAGAGTTGAATTTTTATCCATTTTGGCTGCGAATTTTTATCTTTTTTATTGTGATTGATTTTGTACAATGGTGCACTCACAGATTGCTACATCAATTCGAGTTTCTTTGGAATTTCCACAAAGTACATCACTCTGTAAAACAAATGGGGTTTGCGGCGCACTTACGTTACCATTGGATGGAACCTGTAGTTTACAATTCGTTAAAATACATTCCGTTAGCTATAATTGGAGGTTTTACGGCACAAGATATTGCCTATGTACATTTTTTTAATATTACAATTGGACACTTAAATCACGCAAATATTAATTGGGATTATGGTTTTTTAAAATACATTTTTAACAATCCAAAAATGCATATTTGGCACCATGTAAAAGAGTTACCCGAAGGCAGAAAAAATGGTGTAAACTTTGGAATTACTTTAAGTATTTGGGATTATATTTTTAAAACTAATTACATTCCATATTCTGGAAAAGATATTGAATTAGGTTTTAATGGCGATGAACATTTTCCAAAAAGTTTTATTGAGCAAGAGTTATATCCTTTAGGTAAAAAAGATTAGTTTAATTCTTAAAATAAGAGAGTAAATTACTTTTTTGTGAAGCAGAAACCAAAATTTCTTTTCCATTAGAAACAACTACACTTCCACCCTTTCCTTTTTTATATTTTGTAATAGCGTTAACGTTTACTAAATAAGATTTATGAATCCTGGCAAAGGTATATTCGGTTAAAGCCTCTTCAAAATATTTTAAGGTTTTACTCACTAATTTTTTAGAATTTGTAAGATGAATTTCCGTATAATTATCATCAGCTTTACAAAAAATAATATCATTAATGTCTAATACTTCAAAACCATCTTGCTGTGGAATTGTAATTTTACCTAACGCAGAATTTGTTTTTGGTTTTAAAATTTGATACTGTAATTGATTCTCTTTTTCTTTAATTTCAGCAACAATATTTACAGCTTTTATCAACTCGTCAATAGAAATTGGTTTAAGTAAATAATAACTTGCATCATTGTTTAGAGCTTCAATTGCATAATGATCGTAAGCAGTTACAAAAACGGTTTCAAAGGTTCTATTTTCAACTTTTTCTAATAGATCAAAAGCATTTCCAAATGGCATTTCAACATCTAAAAAAACTATATCTAATTCATGTTTTTTAATTAAAAAAAAAGCTTCATCTATATTACTTGCCTCTCCTAACAATGTAACATTCGGGCAATATTTACCAATATAATTGCGAAGAATTTCTCTTCCAATTTGTTCATCTTCTACAATAATTGCTTTTAGCTTCATTACTTTTTCTTTAATAACAATTCAACTTTTGTTCCGCCTCCGTTTTTAAAAGTATCAGAAACATTTACAGAAATTCTTTCTTTATACATATCATTAAGAATTTGAATTCTTTTTTTAATAGTACTCATTCCTTTTGACTTCTGTTTTAATTGATGTGAAGTTTTTAGTTCTTGAGATTTTTTACGCCCAATTCCATCATCAATAATTGTAATTAAAACGGTTTCTAGATCTTTTTTATCAATTGAAATATTTAAACCCCCTAACTCCTTTTTATAACGTAAACCATGCCAAATAGCGTTTTCTATATAAGGTTGCAGTAACATTGGCGGAATTGAAAATTGCTCTAAATCGATATTTTTATCTAGATTAATTTGATAATTAAACTTATCTTTAAAACGATTGTGTTCCAATTTCACATATAATTCTAACAGTTCAATTTCTTTGTTTAGAGAAATAAAATCTTCATCAGAATTTTCTAAAACTGAACGCATTAAAACCGAAAATTCGCTTAAATATCTATTAGCATTTCGCTCATCATTTACAGCAATAAAACTATTGACAGAATTTAAAGCATTAAAAATAAAATGCGGATTCATTTGAGAACGCATGGACTTTAATGCCAACAAATTATTGGCTAATTTTTGCTGTTTATTATTTCGGTACATAAAATAAGCAAGTAAGATTAGCATTAAAATTCCTCCAAAAAGAGAATAAATTATTATACGTTGCTTACGATTACTTTCTTCCGATAATTTTTGATCTATATAAGCTAAACTAATTTTACTCTGTGCTAATTCTTTATCCTTTTCTAAACTTGTAATTCTGTTTTGATTGTCGGAAATTTTCTTAGAAAAACGTTTTACTTGTTGTATTTCTTGTTCTTTTCTTACATACAAAGTGTCTACTAGTGATACATACTCTTTATAGTTTTTTAAGGCTTTTTCATCGTCCCCTAAATTTGCAAATACTTCAGATATTTTCTTTGTAGCGTCTTTTTCAACTACAATATCATTTTTTTTATTAGCATCTTTTTTACTTTTTTCTAAAAAAGGAATCGCATTTTCATAGTCTTGTTTTAAAAGATAAGCATTACCTATTTTATAGTTTATTTTTTGAGAAGTAATAGAATCTTTTTCTTTTGAGTATTTTTTTGATAAATTAATTTCATTTGCTTTAACTAAACTTTGTTTTCTTAATTTAATTTCATCATCATACAACTTGTTAGAATTGTAAAAATCAGCTACCTTTTCTTCTTCTTTTAAAGAGCGAGATCTGTTTTCTTTTTCAGCTAAAATTAAAGAACTTTCAAACTGTTTTGCTGCCTCAATTATGTTTCCTTGAGCTGCTAAAACATCAGCAATTTTAGAATTTAAATCGGTAATTTTAGGTGTTACAAAATTGGTTTTTGCAACTTTTAGTGCCTTTTGGTAATTTAATTTTGAATTTTCTAATTTTTTAGTTGCAAAAGCTATATCGCCTAAACCTTCAAAAACTATTATTTCTTCGTAAACACTTAACCTTTCATTTTTTAAGTTTTGATAAGTTTTTAAACTTTCTTTGTATTTTTTTGATAAAAATTGCGCATTTGCTAATGCAATTTTTGTGCTTTTTTCTTTATTAATTTGATTAGATAATTTGTAATTATAAATTGCTAAATCATACTGTTTCCAATGCAAATAAATATCTGCCAATAACTTATAGGTAGTTGCATTTCTTCTTTTAGACTCCTTTTTTTGCAAAGCTTTTTCAATAAATGATACACTTTTATCTATGTTTTGTTTTTTATAAAATTTTGCAGAATCTAAATATTGCAGATAAAAATCTACTTCTTTATATCTCTTATCTCTACTATTAAATTTGCTTTTTAAAGTTGAAAAACCTCTAACTAAAATTTTAATATCTTCACTTGATTTTAAGGTGTAATATACCGTTTCAAAATCTGGATGAGATATTCTAACCTCATCACCAACCTTGGCTTTAACAATATATTTTCCGTTTATATCTGGAAAAGAGTATAACACTCCATTTACTTCTATCTCTGCATTTTTAATAAGATTATTTGTATTTTCTTCAACCACGGTAATTCTGACTGAAAATTGAATTCCTTCTTTATAAATAATGGTTTCTTGCGCAAAATACGTTTGAAAACTCAAAAAAATAAAAGTGAATAATATGTGTATGTTTTTGATCATTAATTGTTTTTCTTTGACTTAAAAAAATCGCCTATTCTTTTAATAAAATTCGGCTTTTTTTCTACCGCAATCATACCAGAGGTTATCATAACTTCACCAAGTATTTCATCATCTGGTTCTAATAAAATTTCTAATGGTTTTTTTATAGATAAAACATCTATTTCTTGTTTTTTAAAACCTAAATACGAAATAACTAAGATATAAGACTTTCTCTTTTTATTGGGTATTTTTATTGAGAAATTTCCATCAAAATCAGTTTCTACACCAATTGTTGTTCCTTTTAAAAGAATACTTACTCCAGGCAAACCCCCTAAAGTATCTTTAACATTACCACTTATAATAACAAATTTTTCTATTGAATTATTTTCAATAAATACTTTTCCTTTTTGATGAGATATTATCTCTACAGAATCTTTACTTGACTGAGAAAACAAAGGCTGAGAAGTAGCTACTGTAGAAACTAATGCTAAACTAGCCGCAATTTTTGAAAAATATTTTTTTTGAATAGTTGCTATTTCTTTATTTAGTTGTGTTTCTTTAAAACGACCACATAAATTATCAGCATTTAAAACTTTTCTTGAGATATCAGAATTAGTCAATTTCGTAAAATCTATAACTTCTTTACTGCAACTTTTACAAAATCTTCCTTTTTGAGTTTGAGTCATTTCATTCCAATTTTCATGACAAGGTTCGGGAATTTTAATTTGATATTTCATAATAAATAATTTTAATTCTTGGTAAACTTAATAACAAAATATCATTCGAAAAAACGACTAAATCCAATAATAGCCTTAAATAACAATATAAAACCACACTTCACTAATTTTATATTCTTGTTAACTCATTCAAATGTACGGTTCACTCATTCTTGTTTTTTTAAGAATTAAGTTGGGGTTAATATTGAAGTATCAAAACCAAAACTTTTAATCAATATCAATTAAAAAACAAACCATTATGAAATCATTTGTATTAAAAGGAATTACATTAGCTTTATTTGTTATATCAACAACTAATTTTGCTATAAATCAACCAAAAAAAGAAAAAAACCAAACCATAAAAGTGGCTCTTTTATTAGATACTAGTAATAGTATGGATGGTTTAATAAACCAAGCAAAAACTCAGCTATGGGAAATTATAAACGAATTATCTTATGCAAAATATGGTTTAAAAAAACCAAATTTAGAAATTGCTTTGTATGAATATGGAAACTCTAATTTATCTGCAAGAGAAGGATATATAAGACAGGTTTTACAATTTAGTAATGATTTGGATGAAATATCTGAAAAGCTATTTTCTTTAACTACAAATGGTGGAAATGAATTTTGCGGACAAGTAATTCAAACCTCTTTAAATGAACTTTCTTGGGGGAAAAATAAAAACGATTTACGTTTGCTTTTTATTGCTGGAAACGAACCTTTTACCCAAGGAAAAATCGATTATAAAGACGCCATTACAAATGCAAATGAAAAAAATGTTTTAATTAATACAATATTTTGTGGAAATTATACAAACGGAATTTCTGGCATGTGGAAAGATGGTGCCGATTTAGGAGGTGGAGATTATATGACGATTAATCAAGATAAAAAAATGGTACATATTGTTACACCTTTTGATAATGAAATTATTATCTTAAACAAGAAACTAAACGATACTTATATTTATTATGGTAATAATGGACACAGCAAATATCTAAGTCAAAAAGAGCAAGATTCAAATGCTGAAACATTAAATGAAGTTGTAATTGTAAAAAGAACCATTAGTAAAAGTTCTAGACTGTATAACAACTCAAGTTGGGATTTAGTTGATGCTGAAAAAGAACAAAAAGTTGATTACAATAAAATAGAAAAAAAACAACTACCACAACAATTACAAAACAAAACAGCTAAAGAAATTGAAATCTATGTAAAAAAAACAGCAAAAGAGCGTAAAGAAATTCAACAAAAAATTAAAGAACTAGATACTAAAAGAAGAAAGTATATTGCAAAAAAACAAAAAGAAAGCACTAAAAAAGATGCTCTAAATGATGTAATGATAAAAGCAATTAAAAGGCAAGCAAAATTAAAAAACTATGTTTGGTAACATATTTTAGTTGATTTTTAAAAAGCTCATAAAATTAATTTTATGGGCTTTTATTTTATTCTCAAAGTTTGACCAACATAAATATTATTATTCTTTAAATTATTAATCTTTTTTAGTCTATCTAAAGAAATATTATTTTTCCTACTAATAGAATATAAAGTATCACCTTTTATTACTCTGTGAGTATCCGATTTATAATTATTTATAGTATTTTTTGGTTGATTTATCTTTTTATCTTTTTTAACAACCTTGTTTTTCACAAAACTGTTCGCATCTGTTTCAGCCTTTTTTACAACTTTTTTAGTTCGCTTTATCTCTTTTGAACTAACATCATTATTATTAATTTTGTCAAACTTAAACAATTGGTATTTTTCAATAATTCTAATTAATTTATTAGGATATTCTTTATCGGTTGCATAACCAGCTTTTCTTAAACCTTTTGCCCATCTCTTATAATCATTTATTGGGTAAGAAAATAAAAAATCATAACGATTTCTTTTGATTAAAAATGCAGAATGATCAAAAAAGGAATTTTCTACGTATTTGTATTTCCTAAAACATTCTCCTTTGGCATCATCATCATGATAAACACGTTCTCCTCTCCAATTTTTATGACATTTTATTCCAAAATGATTATTAGACTTTGACGCTAATTCACTCCTACCATTTCCAGACTCTAAAATACCTTGTGCCAAAGTTATACTTGCCGGAATTTTATGTGAATTCATTTCATTTACGGCAATTGCAGCATATTTAGAAATATAATTTAAAGTATGTTCATTAAGATTAGAAGAACTCTTTTTAAGGTCTTTAATGTATTTTGACTCATCATCATCTATAGAAGATTTTTTTTCTACAGATTTGGTTTCAATCACTTCGGCTTTAGTTTTTTTTACGTTGCTAATTTTCTTTTTTGAACCACAACTCGCAAAAAAAGCCAATGAAAATAAAATTATAACTAAACGCAACTTCATATAACTTGTATTAACTCTTTATTTGTTTTCTCTAATTTGTTATTAAATCCGTCAATTCCCTGTAAACCACCAGTATGAATAGCCAATACTTTACTGTTTTCGGGGAAATTATCTTTTTCTATTAAATCTAAAATACCGAATAACATTTTACCTGTATAAACAGGATCTAACAAAATATTTGTTTCTTTTTTAAAGCTATTTATAAAACTAATTAAATTGTCATTATATTTTGCATAACCTCCAAAATGATACTCTTTATTTAATGACCAATTGGTATTTCTACTCGTATATTGTTTAATATCTTGAGATAAAAACCCACCTTTTAACGCAGGAAAACCAATAACTTTTTGACGTTTTTTTACTGAATTCACTAAACCGGCAATGGTACCACCAGTTCCTACAGCTGTACAAATATAATCAAAATAAGAATCATCTTTTGTTAAAATTTCTTTACAACCATCTACGGCTAAACCATTGGTACCTCCTTCGGGAATTACATAAAAGTCGCCCCATTTGTTTTTCATTTTTTCAATAAAACCAAAAGATGATTTTTGTCTGTAAATTTCTCTAGAAACAAAATTAAACTTCATTCCATTTTCATGAGCTTCTCTTAAAGTGGCATTTTCTTTTAAAGTTTCTTTAAGGTTTTTACCTAACTCATCTCCTCTAATAACCCCAAAAGTTTTAAAACCAGCTAATTTTCCTGCAACTGCAGTTGCTACAATATGATTAGAATACGCACCTCCAAATGTTAGTAACGATTTTTTTTTAAGCTTTTTAGCTTCCTTTAAATTGTATTTTAGTTTTCTAAATTTATTTCCAGAAACAAAAGGGTGAATTTTATCTTCTCTTTTTATAAATAATTCTACTTTTTTTTCTTCCAAAATTGGCAGAAAAATTTGTTGATTTTCAGAAATTAATTCTTCGTCTAAAAAAAGGTCATTAATAGTATTCAATAGTATCAGTTTTGCTGCAAAAATAGTATATAATTATCTCAAAAACTTCAAAAAACAAGTTTAAAAATAGAAAAATTAACTTGAATAATCTTTAGTAATAATTGCTATAAATTGGATTTTTTAAAACCAACTTATAAATAGTTAAAAGTATAATATACAAATAATTAAACAAACTAATTGATTCTTTTTTGAAAAAAAAAATTGACAATATTTGTACCATGTTTAAAATTAAAGAAAATAAATATTAAATATGGAGCATTATTCAACTACAATTTTACAATAGGAAGAAAAATTATTAAGCGATAATTTTAGGTATAGCTATACTGAGAAAAAATTTTAGTATCATTTCCTTCTATCAAAAATGTATATTTTTTTTAAAATTCTGAAGAAGCTCTTAGAAATGCAGAAAAAATTATAAAAACCTATTAAATTAACAAATAATTTAAGCTGACAGAGTTTTATTTATTTTAAAAACGTACAAACTTCGTCGTAAAATTGCTTTGGATTTTCTGCATGCAACCAATGCCCAGCGTTTTTTATCTCTACAATTTTGTTATCAGAAAAATGAGCATCGATAATTAGTTTTTCTGAAGAAACAATATAATCGGATTTTTCTCCTTTTAAAAACAATGTTTCTTTTTCAAATTTAGAGTTTTTGGGCAAAGGTTTACCTATTTCAAAATTATTTTCGGTTAAAGATTTTAAATTAAATCGATAATCTAAAACCCCTTTTTCTTTCCAATAAACATTTTTTAATAAAAACTGACGAACTCCAAACTCAGGAATATAGGTTGCAATTTGTTTATCAACCAAACTTCTTGAGTTTTGAATTGTAAAATCAACAGAATTTAAACCCGCTAAAATTGCATTATGATGAGGTTGATATGCTTTTGGAGAAATATCAACAATAATTAATTTATCAACCAAATTAGGATAATTTACAGCAAACAACATAGCTGTTTTACCACCCATGGAATGACCAATTAAATAAACTTTATCCAATTGATGGTGTTGAATATAATTGTGCAAATCATCAACTAAAGCTTCATAATTAAACTCATTTGTATGAAAACTACGTCCATGATTTCTTTGATCTATTAAATGAACTTGGTAATTTTCTGCAAATTGATTTCCTAGCGTTTTCCAATTATCACTAGCTCCAAAATAGCCATGTAAAATAAGTAATGGCTGCCCTTGACCTAAAATTTTTGAATGTAGAATTTTCATCTTATTGTAATTTGTGTAAATACATATTTACAACATTTTCTAAACCTAAATACAAGCTTTCAGAAATTAAAGCATGACCAATTGAGACTTCAGCTAAATTGGGAATATTTTCTTTAAAAAATTTAATATTATCTAAACTTAAATCATGCCCTGCATTAATACCTAAACCTAACTTATGAGCCAAAATAGCAGCTTCCGTATAAGATTTTACAGCATTTTTATTTCCTTTTTCAAATTCGGATGCAAAATGTTCTGTGTACAATTCAATTCTGTCTGTACCAGTTTTTGCAGCAGCTTCAATTAGTTTTAAATCTGTATCAATAAAAATAGAAGTTCTAATATTATTTTGTTGAAACTCTTTAATTACATCTTGTAAAAAAGATTGATGCTCAATAGTATTCCAACCAGCATTAGATGTAATTGCATCTAAAGCATCAGGCACTAAAGTAACTTGTGTTGGCTTCGTTTCTAACACTAAATCTATAAAAGATATAATTGGGTTTCCTTCAATATTAAACTCAGTTCTAACCGTATTTTTTAAATCTCTTGCATCTTGATAACGAATATGACGCTCATCTGGCCTTGGGTGAATTGTAATTCCTTCTGCACCAAAATCTTCAATATCATTAGCAACTTTTAATAAATTTGGCACATTACCCCCTCTAGAGTTTCTTAAAGTTGCAATTTTATTAATATTTACGCTTAACTTTGTCATTGTATAAAATTAGACCGCAAAGGTAATTGATTAAATCATTTTATCCTATATTCGTAACGAATGAACATAAACGATTACATACTAAAAGAGATTAAAGCTTTACGTTTAAAAAACAATGTAAAGAGTGCTCAAAAATTATTTAAAAATTACCCAATAACACATTTTCCGGTTATAGAAAATGACAAATTATTAGGGTCTTTTGCAGAAGAAGATATTCAAACAATTGAAAATAATGAAAGTGAATTAGTTAATTATTCACATTTAATGAATTCATTTTTTGCTGATGAAAAAGCAACTGTTTTAGAGCTTTTAAAAATTTTTGCAGATAATGACACCAATATAATACCTGTTTTAAATAAAGATAAAAATTACATAGGTTATTACGATTTACGCGATGTTTTAGATGTTTTTTCCACAAGTCCTTTTATGATTGAAGAAAGTGAAACTTTAATTGTAGAAAAACTAAAAGAAGATTATTCTATGGGTGAAGTTTCTCAAATTGCGGAAGCAACTGGT
This sequence comes from uncultured Polaribacter sp., assembly GCF_947500975.1. Taxonomy (GTDB): domain Bacteria; phylum Bacteroidota; class Bacteroidia; order Flavobacteriales; family Flavobacteriaceae; genus Polaribacter. The sequence goes on along the minus strand of NZ_CANMUE010000011.1, from coordinate 10,011 downwards.
AGTAAATTACTTGGCTTATATATTTCTAAAAAAAGTGTTGATTTTGTACAAGTTACCTTAAAAATTGCAACCAAAGAAATAAATGAAATCATTCAAACATTTAGACGCTATGATTATAAAATAATATCGACTCATGAAAATGATATTTATTTAGAAGATTTAAAAAATAGATCTGAATATTTGCAAAAATACTTAGAAATGTAATCATCTTAGATGATTAAGAAAAAAGAATTTCGCACACAACATTTTAATAAAAAATGAATAATACATGAAGAAAGTTGCAATTTACGGCCAATCTTATTCTATTTCAGCAGAAAAAGAAATCCAAATTTTATTAAATGTTCTTCAAGAAAATAAAATTGATTCATTTATTGAAAAAAAATTTTATGATTTATTAGTTGATGAAAATATTCTAGATAAAAGTTATGCAACATTTTCAGATTTTTCAGATTTAGATACTACTTTTGATACCATGTTTACCTTAGGAGGAGATGGCACAATTTTAAGAGCAGTAACTTATATTAGAAATTTAGGAATTCCTATTTTAGGCATTAATACTGGAAGGTTAGGCTTTTTAGCAACTATTAACAAAAATAATATAAAAGAAAGTGTGCAGCTTATTTTAAGGGGCGATTATTCTATTCAAGAAAGAACTCTTTTAACTGTAAAAACCAAGCCAGAAACTAAAGAATTCAAAGAACTTAATTTTGCATTAAATGAAGTAACAATCGCTAGAAAAAATACAACATCTATGATAGGTGTTAAAACAAGCTTAGACAACGAATACTTAACAAATTATTGGGCAGACGGCTTAATTATTGCAACGCCAACAGGCTCTACAGGCTACTCTTTAAGTTGTAATGGCCCTGTAATTTCTCCAGATTCAAAAAACTTTGTAATCACTCCAATTGCACCCCATAATTTAAGTGCAAGATCAATGGTAATTTCTGACAAAACTGAAATAAAATTAAGTATCGATTCTAGAGAAAAAGATTTTTTAATCTCTTTAGATTCCAGAATTACAACCGTTCCAAAAAACACTGAAGTCTTTATAAAAAAAGCAACTTTTACTGTTAAAAGTATCATCCCAAAAAATCAATCTTTTTTACAAACTCTTAGAACTAAATTATTATGGGGAGAAGATACTAGAAATGAAACCAATCTTTAAACTGGTTTCAACAATAAATTATAAAAAAAACAGTTATCCAAAAAAGACAAACATTAACTTTAAAAAGCAAATTGATTTCCCTATATTTGCACGCTATTTTTTAATATGAAAAAAAGTATTTTAGTTATCATTTTTTTGAGCTTAACTTCCCTTTTATCAGGGCAAGTATATGAAATTGGACTAACTATAGGTGGCACAAATTATGTTGGAGATATTGGTAGTACAAACTATATAAAACCAAATAAATTTGCCGGAGGTGTATTTTTTAAATACAACTACCATCCAAGATTTGCATTAAAAGCAACTTATAGCTATTTACCAATAACAGCAACAGATTTAGATGCAGATACAGATTTTAGAAGAGATAGAGGTTTAACGTTTTCAAATACTATAAACGAATTGGCATTAGGTTTAGAATATAATTTTTATGAATATGATTTATCTACACCAGGTAAAACATGGACACCTTATATTTTATTAGAAATAGCTGCGTTTAGCTCTTCGTATATTTCATCTGAAACAGCACCTGGTGAATATGTTTACAACAGTAAAGTTGCTTTTAACGTACCTTTTGGTGTTGGTTTTAAATCACAATTATTTAGTAATCTTGCCTTCTCATTAGAAGCTAAGTTTAGATACACTTTTGAAGATGATTTAGATTATACAACATCTACAATATCTGACTTGAATTTTGAAGGCACTGGAAATGATTGGTATATGTTTACAGGTTTTTCATTAATTTATACTTTTGGAAGACCTGCATGTTACACAAAAGGATTTTAATATATGGATAAAAAACTACTCATTGATTTACAAAGAGTTCCTAAACACGTTGCCATTATTATGGATGGTAATGGAAGATGGGCTAAAAGTAAAGGAATGGAAAGGATTTTTGGTCATAAAAACGCATTAACAGCCGTAAGAGAATCTATTGAAACAGCTGCAGAATTGGGCATCGCTGCAATAACCTTATATGCTTTTTCTACAGAAAACTGGAATAGACCAAAAATTGAAGTAGACGCTTTAATGAGTTTACTTGTTAGTTCATTAAAAAAAGAACTACCTACTTTTCAAGAAAATGGTGTAAAAGTAAATGCCATTGGTAATATAGAATCTTTACCTAAAAAAGCAAAAAATACTTTAAATGATGTTATTTTTGACACACAAAATAACAAAACAATTACATTAACACTAGCTTTAAGCTATGGTGCAAGAGAAGAAATTGTTAATGCAATCAAAAACATATCTAAAAAAGTTGTTAATAATGACATCGATTTAGAAAAAATAGATGAAAATACTATAAATAACCATTTATATACATTTAATTTGCCCGACGTTGATTTATTAATAAGAACTAGTGGAGAACAACGCATTAGTAACTTTTTATTATGGCAACTAGCATATGCTGAATTATATTTTACAGATATACTTTGGCCAGATTTTAGACAAGAACATTTCTATGATGCAATCATAGATTATCAGAATAGAGAAAGACGATTTGGAAAAACAAGCGAACAAATTACAAAGTAAATTATCATTAAAATTTACTTTTGCAGCATTAGTGTTATTTACAGTATTTTTTAGTTTAAATGCAAAGGCACAAACTAAAAAAGATACTATTATCAGTCAAAATCTTTCTTTTGAAAAAGGAAAGGAATATATTTTATCGGGTATTTCTGTTACTGGATTAAAAAAATTTAGCGAAGAAACTGTTAGAGTTTTTACTGGCTTAAGAATTGGACAAACTTTAAAATTACCTGGAGACAAACTTACCAGTGCAATAAAAAAGTTATACGAAAGTAAACAATTTAGCAATGTAGATGTTTATTTGGCTAAAGTTGATGGAAATGCTATTTACCTTCAATTTGACGTACAAGAATTGCCACAATTAAACCTAGTTAAAATTAATGGTATTAAAAAATCTAAAGCTAAAGAATTAATTAAAGAAGCCGAACTAAAACCTGGTGAAATGGTTACTGACAATCTTGTTGTAACCACTAAAAATTACTTCACAAAAAAATATACAGATAAAGGATACTTAAAAACAAAAGTAAACTTAAACACTAGAGTTGACACTTCTGATATCAACACTGTAAATATGGACATATTTATAGATCGAGGTTCAAAAATTAAAATTAAAGAAATTATTTTTAATGGCAATAAAGCTTTATCAGACAAAAAACTGAGAAAAGCAATGTCTAATACAAAAAGAAAGTTTTTTGGTCGTTTTTGGAAAGCTTCAAAATATATTGAAGAAGATTTTCAAGAAGATTTAGAGAGCATATTGGATAAATATAGTAGAATTGGTTATAGAGATGCACGTATTTTAAGTGATAAAATTACTTGGAATGATGACAACACGATCAATTTAAATATCGATTTAGAAGAAGGTAGGCAATATAGGTTTGCTGATATTTTATTTGTAGGAAACAAAGAATATTCTGATGATCAATTAAGATCTATGCTAAAAATTGAAAAAGGTGATGTTTATAATGGCGCTGTTTTAAAAGAAAGAGTTAAAGGTGATGGAACACCAACTTCTGATGATATTTCTACAATGTACCAAGACACTGGGTTTTTATTTTCTCAAATTAATGCTGTTGAAACAAAAGTTAATAACGACTCTATTACCGTAGAAATTAGAATTAGAGAAGATGAAAAAGCTAGAATTAGAAAAGTAACAGTTTCTGGAAACGATAAAACAAATGACCATGTAATTTTTAGAGAATTAAGAGTTAAACCAGGAGATTTATTTAGTAGAAGTAATATTATTAGATCTATTAGAGAAATAGGTCAATTAGGGTTCTTTGATCAAAATGTTACTCCAGATGTAATTCCAGATTATCAAAATAAAACTGCAGATATAGATTTCTCAGTTGTTGAAAAAGGTGGTAGCCAAATAGAATTACAAGGTGGTTATGGAGGTGGATCTTTTATAGGTACCTTAGGATTATCTTTTAACAATTTTTCAATTAGAAATTTATTTAATAAAGAAGCTTACAAGCCTTTGCCTATGGGTGATGGTCAAAGTTTAGCTTTGCGTTTACAGTCTAGTAGAACATTTAATACGTATAGCTTTTCTTTTACAGAGCCATGGTTAGGAGGTAAAAAACCAAAATCTTTATCTTTTTCAATTTATTCATCAAATCAATATCAATTCGATTTTCAAACTGGTCAGGTGGATAAAGATCAAAGTTTAGGAATTATTGGAGCCAGTTTAGGGCTAGGCCAACGTTTAAAATGGCCAGATGATTTCTTTCAATTATCACAAGCAATCAGCTATCAAAGTTTTAATTTAAATAATTACGGGTTTGCAGTAGGTACTAGTGTTTTAAGTAATGGTACTCTTAATAACCTTTCATATAGTGCAACATTAAGTAGAAATTCTTCAGGACCAAGCCCTATATTTCCAACATATGGTTCAGAATTTTCTTTAGGGGTAAAAGCGACTTTTCCGTATTCTTTAGTTAACAATAAAGATTATAGTATAGATAGTGGACTAACAACAGCAGAAGAAAGTGCTAAAATAGCTGAAAATTATAAATGGTTAGAATATTATAAAATTACAGCTAAAGGAAAATGGTATACTTCATTTACAGATAAACTGGTATTGATGACCAATGCTGAAATGGGTTTCTTAGGATATTATAACTCAGAAGTAGGTTTATCTCCATTTGAAAGATATTTTGTTGGTGGTGACGGAATTGCCGCATTTCAATTAGACGGTAGAGAGGTAGTTGGTTTAAGAGGATATGAAAACAGTCAATTATCACCTGCTGAAGGAGGATCAATTTATAATAAATTTCAACTAGAATTAAGATATTCTATTACAAATGCACCATCTGCATCTATTTATACGGTTGGTTTTTTAGAAGCTGGTAATTCTTATGACAATTTTAGTACATTTAACCCGTTTGAATTAAAACGTTCAGCTGGTGTTGGAATCAGAATATTTATGCCTGCTTTTGGTATGCTAGGTATTGATTTTGCTCATGGTTTTGACCCTTTACCTGGTAATGTTGATAAATCTGGCTGGCAAACACATTTTATTATCGGAAGACAGTTCTAAGAAAACAGTACATTTGTAATGTCAAAGTTTTTTTGGCACGGTTTTTTCTAAATACATTATACAAATGAAAAAAATATTTTTACCAATCGTTCTTTTACTTAGTGTAACAACTTTTTGGTCGCAAAAAGGTCAAGTAATAGCTTATATAGATATGGAATACATATTAGAAAATGTTCCAGAATATATCCAAGCACAAAACACTTTAGATTCTAAAGTAGCCAAATGGAGAAAAAATCTTGATAAGCAAACTCGTCATATTGAAGTTTTAAAAACTGATTTAGCAAACGAAAAGGCTATCTTAACAAAAGACTTAATTATAGAAAAAGAAGAAGAAATAGCTATAAAACAAGAAGAATTAAGAAGATTAGAATCTTTATATTTTGGTCCAAATGGTGATATGTTTTTGGTAAGAAAGCAATTAGTTAAACCAATACAAGACCAAGTTTATAATGCAATACAAAGTATTGCTGCTAGAAAAAAATACGATTTTGTTTTTGAAAAATCAAGCGATTTAGTAATGCTATATTCAAATAAAAAATACGATATTAGCGAACTTATTTTATCTACCATAGACAGAACAAGATTAATAGATGAAAAAAACAAAAAAAGAGAAGAAAAAAAGAATTCGCCAAAAAAACAATTAACTGACCAACAAAAGAAAGTAATTGAAGATAAAGAAAATGCTATTGCAAATAAAATAGCTGAAAAGGAAGCACAATTAGAAACTGCTAAAGAGCTTAAAGAAAAAGCTAAAGCAAAAAAAATAGCAGAGAAGGAAGCAAAAAAGAAAGCAATTGCTGATAAAAGAGCTGAACTGTTAAAAAAGCGAGAAGAGAAAAGAAAATTATTACGTGAAAAAAAAGAAGCTTTAAAAAAGAAAAAAGAAGAAGAACAAGAAGAAATCAAAAACGAAAATAATAATTAAATTAAAACAAGAATGAAAAATTTTAAAACGTTACTATTAATTGCTGTATTTACTTTAGGTATAGGTGGTGTTGCAAATGCACAAAAGACAGGTCATATCGACTTTGAAAAATTAGTAGCTGAAATGCCACAAACAAAAAAGCTAAAATTAGATATTGAGAAGTTAGGAAAAACATACCAAGATGAAATTGAAGGTATGGGAAAAAAGTTAGAAGCTAAGATTCAAAAATATACTACAGAATCTCAAACTCAAGCAAAAGAAATAAATGACACTAGAGCTAAAGAAGTACAACAAGAAAGAGCTAGATATGAAGGTTTAAGACAAACTGCTTATGAAGAAATGCAAAAAAAGCAAAACAATGGTTTAAAACCAATCATAGAAAAAGCAAGAAAAGCAATTGAAGATGTTGCTGCTGCTAAAGGAATTGTTTATGTATTAGACTCTACTGTTGGGAAAGGTTTATTAGTTAGTAAAGGAGAAGATCTTTATGGTGCTGTTAAAGCAAAGTTAGGATTCTAAAAAAATCTTTTTATAAAATAAAAAAAACCTACTTTTATAAGTAGGTTTTTTTATTTTTACAAAAGTATGAAGTCTAATAATTTTTCTATTGGTATTTTTGATTCGGGAGTTGGTGGCACTTCTATTTGGAAAGAAATAACTACACTTTTACCAAATGAAAATACCATTTACCTTTCTGATAGTAAAAACGCTCCTTATGGTGAAAAAACTAAAGAGAAAATAACTGAACTTTCAATAAAAAATATAGATTTTCTTTTATCAAAAAATTGCAAATTAATTATAGTTGCCTGTAATACTGCAACCACAAATTCTATTAAAAAATTAAGAGAAAAATATAGTGTTCCAATTATTGGTATTGAACCTGCCATAAAACCTGCTGCACTAAAAACTAGTACAAATACAATTGGCATTTTAGCAACAAAAGGCACACTTAATAGCGAGTTATTTGAAAAAACATCCAACACTATTAATAAAGAAATAACTATAAAAGAAACAGTTGGTAAAGGTTTGGTTGAATTAATTGAATCAGGAAAAAAAGACTCTCCAAAAATGAAAGAATTATTAGAGCTTTATATTAAACCAATGCTAATAGAAAATGTTGATTGTTTAGTTTTAGGGTGCACACATTACCCATATTTAATACCGCAAATTAGAGAAATTGTTGGCAAAAATATTCAAATTATCGATTCTGGTGAAGCAGTAGCAAGACAAACACAAAATATTTTAGAGAAACACTTTCTTTTAAATTTGAATAGTAGTAATGGTGTACATGAATTTTACATCAACAAAAGTAAAGAAACTTTAGAGCGCCTTATTAAGGATGATAATAAATCTATAAAAGTTTTAGAGAAAAATTTTTAAAAACTTCCAAAAGTTGCATTAATATTAGGACAAGCTGCTGCTCTTTGTTTTCTAGTCCAAAGATTTAATCCTAAAGAAACTTGATGAAAACCTCCACTTGTTAGAACTATATCATTAGCTTGCTTAGTATAAGCATAAGAAAACATAAAATTCTTATAATTAACTCCTAAAATAGGAGAAATGAATTCAGCGTTTTGAATAGCATTTATATCAAAACTTCTTCTATAAGATAATGCTGCCCATAATTGGGTATTAGAAATATCTTTGTAAGCTTTTATATTAAAATCTGCAATTCTTTCTCCAGTAGCTTCTTTAAGTTGTAACATTAATGAAGGTTCAAATTGAACAAAAAGATCTTTGCCGAAGTAATATCCTGCAGAAAAGATATAATTTCTTAAATCTAAAGGCTCTTGTATGTTTAAATTGTTTTTTGCAGTTAAAAGTAAATTTTTAACTGTAAAATAAGAAGAAAATCCTCTTAAATGATATGCAATACTAAAATCTGCATTATAATAACTTGTGCTTTCTATTATGGTTGATACAGCACTATCTCCTGTAAAAGTTCTTTGATCTGATTGGTTTTGAACAAATGTAAAAGATAATCCAAAAGAAAGTTGATTAAAATAACTTCCATTACTCATAGGTAAATGATATGCATAAGTACCTTGAATTCCTTTTTGAGAGTGAAAACCATTTTTATCATTAAATAAAACTAAACCATAACCAGCATTAGAATCTTCTCCTATTCTTGTATGAAAACTTAATGTTTGCAATTCAGGAGCATCAACTACCCCAACCCATTGTTGCCTTGCTGTTAACCTTAATTTACTAGAATTTCCAATACCTGCTGCTGAAGCATGTACTAAATAAATATTATCAGAAAGATAATCTGTATAGATAGGCAATGTTTCTTGCGCATTACTTTTTAAAGAAAAAAGAAAGAAAAGTAAAAAGATTAGTTTGAGAAATAATACTTTCATGAAAAATTATATTATTTAAGTATTCAAATATATTCTTTTTAAAAGAATAAATACTTTTATTCTTAAAATTTATCACAGTTAAATAACATAAAAAAAATTGTTTTATTGTTTTTAACCTTAAAAATAATAACGAGTTGTTGATTTAATTTTTAATTCTAAATTTATTATATTAGCTAAGTATTTGCTATGAAAACAATTACTCTACTTACTAATAAACATAAAGGTAATAATGTTGTTATGATTAATTTTCTCTTTGATGAGGAAATAAAAAGTTATATAAAATTATTATCTGATGTAAAATGGAGTAGAACTTTAAGGTCTTTCTACATTAATGATTCAACAAATAACAGAAGCTTATTATTAAAACATCTTAGCCTTAAAAAATGGTTTATAGACTATGGCAACTTTAAAAAAGAAGTAAGACCTATTATAAAAAATAGCTATAAGCTAATATTACCGCCCTTAACAGATGAGTTAAATTCTGATTTATTAAAATTCAAAAGATGGCTACAACAAAAAAGACTAAGTAAAAATACTGTAAATACCTATACAGAGGTTACAGCTTTTTTTTTACGTTATGCTTTGCTTAAGAAAACTGAAAACTATTCTATAAAATTAATAGAACAATTTAATTACGATTTTATTTTTAGGGCAAATAAATCTGTTTCTTATCAAAACCAATGTATTAATGGCATTAAAAAATTTTTACTTTTTAATGGTGTTGAAATAGAGCAAATAAATATAGAAAGACCAAAAAAAGAAAAACAATTACCATCTATACTTAGTGTTGATGAAGTTAAAGCTATTTTTAATAATCTTACCAATCTTAAACATAAGACTTTGCTAAGCCTCTTATATTCTGGAGGACTAAGAATTGGAGAAGCATTAAATTTGAAAATTGAAAATATAGATAGTAAAAGAATGCTTATTCATATAAAACAAGCAAAAGGTAAAAAAGATAGGTATACATTGTTATCTCATTCTTTTTTAAAACTTATTAGAGAATATTATTTAGCATATAAACCTACAGTTTTTCTTTTTGAAGGTTTAAATGGAAAACAATATAGTAATTCAAGTGCACAAGCTGTGTTAAAAAAAGCATTAAGAAATACTAAAATAACAAAAAGAGTTACATTACATACATTAAGACATTCATTTGCAACACATTTATTAGAAAACGGAACTGACATTAGGTATATTCAAGAATTGTTAGGCCATAGCAGCCCAAAAACAACAATGATTTATACTCATGTTTCACAAACAAGTCTTAAAAATATTAAAAACCCTTTTGATGAACTTTAGAAAAATACTATATTGTAGAGTGAAATTTTTATTAAAAATAGTAACACAAAACATCAGCATATACTGCCATAATAATTTTATATACTGATAAAAGATAAGCATATAAATAAGTTGTGTACCATATAAAAACAGACTGCAAAGAATGAACTTTTGGAAGAAATTATTTAGTAGTAAAAAAGGTAAGCCT
>NZ_CANMUE010000010.1 GCF_947500975.1 uncultured Polaribacter sp. | reverse complement strand
AGTTGTGATGCAAGTATAATCACGGGAACGACTAGCACAGTTTTTCCAATCAGTACATTAGGAACCACGGTAGTAACCTGGACGTTTACTGATGCAAGTGGTAATACAACTACGGCAAATCAAAACGTAGTTGTAGCAGATACATCAGCACCCGTAACACCAACATTATCAGATGTCACTTTTGAGTGTATTGGAACACCAATAGCACCAACAACGACAGATAGTTGTGATGCAAGTACAATCACGGGAACGACTAGCACAGTTTTTCCAATCAGTACATTAGGAACCACGGTAGTAACCTGGACGTTTACTGATGCAAGTGGTAATACAACTACGGCAAATCAAAACGTAGTTGTAGCAGATACCATAGCTCCAATTATAGCTTCTTTTCCAGAAGATGTTATTATTGAATGTAATGATCCAATTCCATCAGCAGATATTTTAAGTATTGTAGCTACAGATAACTGTACAAATACAAACGCTATTAATATAACTGTTGAAGAAACAGATAACGGTGGAGATTCTACAGCAACAAACCCGTTAATAATTACAAGAATATATACGGTAACAGACAGTTCAGGTAATTCAGCAACACATACTCAAATCTTAACAGTTAATAATTGTGGTGTTGATATTGGTTTAACAAAAACAGCAAGTGTAGATGAAGCTGCAGTAAATGATTACATAACTTTCACTATTACTGCAACTAATTATGGTCCACAAGACGCTACTAATATAAAAATTGAAGAAGTACTACCTGAAGGATATACCTATGATTCACATACATTATCATCATATACAACATCTGGCGGGACATCGTATGATGGAATGGAAATATGGTCTATCTCTAAATTAGATGTTAATGAAACAGCAACTTTAGAGTTGCGAGTACGTGTTACAAACACTATAGAATATCTTAATGTTGTTACTTTATTAAGTGTTGATCAACTTGATATAGATGATAGTAATGATACTGCTTCAGATCAAATAGAGGTTTCGTTAAGTACAGATTGTGTAGTTGTTTACAATATTTTTTCACCAAATAACGACGGAGTTAACGATACTCTTATCATAGATTGTTTAGAGAACTATCCAGGGTCTACATTAGAAATATTTAATAGGTGGGGTAATGAGGTATATTCAGCAACAGACTACAAGAGCGATTGGGATGGTACTTCAACAGGAAGAGCTACAATAAGCCCAGATGAGAAATTACCAAGAGGAACTTACTTTTATATTTTAGATTTAAAAGATGGATCTACAGTTAAAAAAGGTTGGATACAACTAGTACATTAATAATAATTAAAATAAAAAATAATATAAAACTAAAAATATGAGTAAGTTTTTAAAAATGATACTGGTATTTATACTTTTTATTTCTGTAAAAGGGTTTTCACAACAAGACCCACAATACACACAATATATGTATAATACTATGAGTGTAAATCCTGCATATGCAGGATCTCGGGGGCATACTACAATAAATGCTTTAGGTAGAACTCAATGGGTTGGTTTTGACGGTGCGCCAGAAACTCAAACTTTCAGTTATGATACACCATTAGGTTATTCTCAATTAGGTTTAGGTATCAATTTAGTAAATGATAAATTAGGACCTTCAAATGAAACCTATATTGATGCCAATATGTCTTATTCAATTCGAACAGATGAAGAAGGTAATTTAGCATTTGGGTTAAAAATGGGAGCGAGTTTGTTTAATATTGATTGGAACAAAGGAATTTTTAAAAGTGCAGAAGCAAGGTTCAATACCAATATAAATAACAGGATTTTACCAACACTTGGTGCTGGTATTTATTTTTATAAACCAAAATGGTATGTTGGTTTATCTGTACCAAATTTTATTAGAGTAGATTATTACGATGATCATATAGAAAGTGTAGCTATAGAGGAGTTAAGTTTTTTCTTGATAACAGGGTATGTTTTTGATTTAAGTGATGATATTAAATTTAAACCTGCGGCCTTATTAAAAGGAGTTAAAGGAGCACCATTATCATTAGATGTTTCAGCAAACTTATTATTCAATGAAAAATTTAGAGCGGGATTATCTTGGAGATGGGATGATTCAATAAGTGCATTGCTTGGTTTTCAAGTTAACGAGGCATTACATATTGGTTATGCTTACGATTTAACAACATCAAATTACAGTAACTATAATTTTGGAACTCATGAGGTAATGTTACGTTATGAAATTTTTAGAGATGGACCACTTAAATCACCAAGATTCTTTTAATTCTTTTTTTATGAAAACAAAATTAACTTACATTTTACTATTATTCGTTTGTTTACAAACATATAGTCAGCGAAAATACATAGCAGATAGATATTATAAAGAATATGCTTATAAGAAATCAGCAGAATTATACGAAAAAATTTATGATAAAGGAGATCATTCTAAATTAGTTTTAGAGCGTTTAGGAGATTCTTATTATAATAACACCAATACTCAAGAAGCAGAAAAATGGTATAAGGAGTTGTTTAAAAAATACAAATTAGAAGTTTCATCAGAATATTTTTTCAGATATGCTCAGGTATTAAAAAGTAATGAGAAGTATAGGGAGTCTGATGCTTTAATGCAAGAATATGCAAAAGAAAATCCATTGGTAGTAATTGGTAGTCAATTAGAAACAACACCTAATTATTCATCAGAATATTCAGATGACCCAACAAAAAAAAATATCAATTTATATAATGTAGCTTTAAATACAGAGTATTCTGATTATGGTGGTTTTTTACAGGGTGATAATTTTTATTTTGCATCTACTAAACCAACTTCATCAAAATCTAATAAAATTTATAAATGGAACAATCAACCATTTTATAATTTATATACCTCTAAGGTAACAGATACTGGATTAGAAGACTCTAAAGAAATAGAGTTAACAAATCAAAAGTTGTTATCCAGCAATATTAATACACGTTATCATGATGCATCTGCTGTTATCACAAAAGATGGAAAAACGATGTATTTTACAAGAGATAATTTTGATGGAAAGAGAAAAGGAAAAGATAGAAATAGGGAAACACATTTAAAAATTTATAAAGCAGTTTTAGTAGATGGTATTTGGGGAAATGTTACAGAATTGCCCTTTAATAATGATGAATATTCAGTTGGTCATCCAGCTTTAAGTGTAGATGAGAATACGTTGTATTTTGTGTCAGATATGCCGGGAGGTATTGGATCTACAGATATTTATAGAGTATCAATACTTTCTGAAAGTAGATATGGTAAACCTGTTAATTTAGGAGAAACAATAAATACTGTAGGTAGAGAAATGTTTCCATTTGTAAGTAATAATAATGAATTATATTTTTCTTCAGATGGTCATTTAGGTTTAGGCGGATTAGATATTTTTAAATCAAAAATAACTGGAGCTGTTTTTTCAAATGCAGAAAATATAGAAGCACCTTTTAACAGTTCTTTAGATGATTTTTCTTTTACCATAAATACAGATGAAACAAAAGGTTTTTTATCCTCTAATAGAAAAGGTGGTAAAGGAGATGATGATATTTACAGTTTTGTAATACCATGTACACAAAATATTACAGGAATTATAAGAGATAGTCAAACAGGAGAAATTATTTCACAAGCGACTGTAAAGTTAATGGACAATAATGGGGTTATTTTAAAAACAGTTAAAAGTAATACCGAAGGTGTTTATGTTTTTTCAGCTGTAGATTGTACAAGTAATTTTAAACTTTTGGCTGAAAAGTTAAATTACACCTCAGATAGAGGTATGGTAAATACAACAAGTATTTTAGGTGAAACTCAAGAATTAGATTTGGTATTAACTCCATTAATTATTAGAAATGAAATTGTAATCAATCCAATTTTCTTTGATTTTGATAAATTTAATATTAGAGACGAAGCAGCTTATGAGTTAGAAAAAATTATATCAGTGTTAAATGATAACCCTGATATGATTATTAAAATTGAATCACATACAGATAGTAGGGCAACAAAATCGTATAACAAAAAACTATCAAGTAAAAGAGCAAAATCATCAAGAGATTATATAATTTCTAGAGGAATAGCTGCTCATAGAATAATTAGTGCAATAGGTTATGGAGAAAGTCAATTATTAAATGATTGTACAGATGAAAACGCCAACAAATGTTCAGAAGAAGAACATCAAAGAAACCGAAGATCTAAGTTTGTTATTGTAAGTGGTAATAACAAAGATAATGTTAAAGTAAATGATCCTAGTTCGGTTATTTTAAAGAAAATTGATTCAAAACTGAAAAAAAATTAATAATGTTCTATTTGAGCACAAAACATTCCCCCTCTATTTTTTTAATGTATTGGGGTGCATTTTAAAATAGAGTTTTGTGCTTTTAGAAATAATTTCTTTAAAGAGGTTCTTATTTTTTTCATTCAAAAACTTATCTTGTAGCAAAATAATTTTATGAAAGCAATTGTTTGTAATAAATTTGGAACACCAGAATCATTATCTTATCAAGACATTAAAACTCCATCACCAAAAGAAAACGAAGTTTTAATTACTGTAAAAGCTTGTAGTGTTAATTTTCCTGATACATTAATTATTCAAGGAAAATATCAATTTAGACCTGAGTTTCCTTTTTCTCCAGGAAGTGATGTTGTTGGTATTATTGAAGAAGTAGGAGAAAATGTAAAACATTTTAAAGTAGGGGATGAAATTGTAGGTTTTATACCTTATGGAGGTTTTGCTGAAAAAGCGGTTGTAAAAGCAAAAGATTGTTTTCCAAAACCAAGAGGAATGTCTATGGTAAATGCTTCAGCATTTTTATTAGCATATGGTACATCTTATCATGCTTTAAAAGATAGAGCAAATTTGCAAAAAGGGGAAACTGTATTAATTTTAGGGGCTTCTGGCGGAGTTGGTTTAACAGCATTAGAGTTAGCCAAACTTATGGGAGCAAAAGTAATCGCGGCTGCATCATCCAAAGAAAAATTAGATTTATGTAAAGAATTTGGTGCAGATGAAGTAATTAATTATACCCAAGAAAGTGTTAAAGACAGAGTAAAAGAACTTACGAATGGCAAAGGTGTAGATGTAATTTACGATCCTGTAGGTGGTCATTTTTCTGAGTTGGCTTTAAGAGCTATTGCTTGGAAAGGAAGGCATTTGGTAATTGGTTTTGCAAATGGTGAAATTCCTAAAATACCTATTAATTTAGCGCTATTAAAAGGTGCAAGTATTGTTGGTGTTTTTTGGGGAGTTTTTGCTCAGAAAGAACCAAAAATAAGTTTAGAGAATATAAAACAGTTGTTAACTTGGTTTTCAAAAGGAGATTTAAAACCACATATAGATAAGACCTATTCTTTAAAAGAAGCGCCAAAAGCACTAGAAGATATGATGCAAAGAAAAGTAAAAGGTAAAATTGTTATTGATATGGATTTGTAGTTATCTAAAACTCCAATTTTTATAATTGCTTGAAGCTTCCAGTTTGTTTTCTAAATAATCGGGTAAATTTTTAAAAAAATCAATACCTGTTAATTCTTCAATTTTATCAATAGAAACTACAAATTTATACAAAGGTTTATCACTTTCTTGATGAGGTAATAAAAAAGCAATCGCTTTTATTTCTGGTTGTGTATAATCTAATAGAATTTTATAAAATTTATTAGGAACTGAAACGTTTTCTGAACCAATAGTTTTTAAGTTGTTTTCTAAAACACCACCAGTAATTACATATAAATGATTGTATTTCTTTGCCCAATAACGCGTCTTTTGTTCTAGCTTATTCCAAATACCAGCATTAAAACTATGTTTTTGAGGAGAAATATTTGAAGTATAAAAAGTTTCATCATAACTCTCTTTAGATAATCTTCTATCTCCTGCTGGACATAAATGCCCACGATCGTAACCAGATTTTTTATAGTTTCTCCAATGAGCAGAATTTGTTTTTACTTTTGGGTCTTCAATAAAATAGGGTCTTTTACGATCTGTATATAAAATATCTTTTTTATCTAAAGAATAAGCTACCCATTCTGCTTGTTCATGTTTTTCTGAATAGGATAAATTATAACCTTCATGTTTTATTATTTGACCTGTTGTTGATGTTGGTAAATAATTAAAATCAATAATATTTATAATTTCAGTTGTGTTATTTTTATCACTTAAAAAAGTATCTTTTTTATCTAAATAAAGATAAAATGATAGTGTAATAATTAAAATAATAGCAGAAATACTTTTTTTAGACATAATTTATTTTTTTAAACTAATTTCTTCAAAATCAACTGTTTTTTCTGTGTTCAAAAAAAGATGTTTCCCTTGTGGTGGAAGAGTTGTAAGTTTTCTTTTGGTTAAATCTATCCAAGCTCCATAAACTTTAATAATTGCTGATAACTTTCCTGCTTGATTAAAAACTTCTTGGGTTATTTTCCAACGTTCATTATTTTTAGAAAGTGCAGCTATTTTTAAGTTAACCGTGATACTTTCTCCTAAATGAATTTCTTTTCTAAAGGATGTAGATTCTTCAAACAAAATAGGTCCAATATTGTGTTTAGTACATTCATCAATAGAAAAGTTTTGATGTGCAAAATATCGGATTCTAACTTCCGCTGCATAATCATTGTATGCCGTATGTCGCATATGTCTGTTTGGATCAAAGTCAGACCATTTTGTGTTAAATGTTATTTGATAACTCATTTTGCTAAATTAAAAACCTGATATGTTTCTAAAAAGCATATCAGGTTTTATTATTCTTAATTTTTAAACTTTAATTCTTTATAATTTCAGTTTTGTTTTTTAATTTTAATTCGCTTAACACATTTAAAGCCTCAGAAACATACATATCTTTTGATAGGTTTTTATGCCAAGCCATTCTTTTGTCAGCTAAATCTTTATCAACTTTTAATAAAGCTAATTCATAATTTGGCGATGTAAAAGTCAAATTTGATTTATAATCAAAAACAGCATCAAATTTTTTAGCTTCGTTTTCTTTCTCTTTACTTTCTTTTATAAACTTCTTATAGTTTAAAGAATAAGAAGTTTCTTCTTGATTTTCTTGTAACCATTTAGCGTACTCATTTACCATTTTAAATTTATGATCTGAAGCAATTCTTTGTTTGCTATTATAAATTACATCATTAAAATTTGAATACGAATTTGTTTGTTTGTATTTAGCCTGTGGTACTTTATCCCAAGCTAAAGCACCATCAATATTACGTTCTCCATACTTCATATAACTATATTTAGTAGGCATTGCAATATCAGAATATACACCTTCAACTTGTGTAGATCCACCATTAATTCTATAAAACTTTTGAATGGTCATTTTCAAATAGCCCAAATCGTTTTCATAATTTGGGTAAAATTTATTGATAGGTAAAATATTTTGAACAGTTCCTTTTCCATGAGTTTGATTTCCTCCTAGAATTACAGCTCTTTTATAATCTTGCATTGCTGCAGCAAAAATTTCTGAAGCAGAAGCAGAAAACTCATTTACTAAAACAACTACAGAACCTTCCCATTGGATGGATGAATCGATATCGTTTTTAATTACAGGATTTTCTCCTCTATATTTTACTTGAACAATTGGTCCTTTATCGATAAATAAACCAGAAATTTCGATTGCAGTTTTTAAAGATCCACCACCATTATTCCTTAAATCTACAATTAATCCGGCAACGCCTTCTTTCTTTAAGCGTTCAATTTCTTTTTCCATGTCTTTGGCCGAATCTCTGTAATCATTGTCTTTAAAATCAATATAAAAACTTGGTAAATTTATTAAACCATATTTTTTTCCTTCTTTTTCTACTATGGTAGATTTTACAAATGTTTCTCCTAATTGAACAACATCTCTAATAATTGAAATTACTTTTATAGAACCATCAATTTTTTTCTTAACGGTTAGTCTTACCTCTGTTCCTTTAGGGCCTTTTATAAATTTTATAGCATCGTCTAAACGCATACCAACAATATCTAAAGGTTCTTCATCATCTTGCGCAACTTTTAAAATAATATCACCAGCTTCTAAATCTCCTTGTATCCAAGCTGGACCTCCAGAAATTAATTCCATAACATGTGTGTAATTCCCTTTTTTCTGTAAACGTGCTCCAATTCCTTCTAATTTTCCTGACATATTTTGGTCAAAACGTTCTTTAATTCTAGGAGCCATATAGGTTGTATGCGGATCGAAAGCGCCAACAATACTGTTTAAAAATGTAGAATACCAATCTTCATGTTCTAATTCTTCAATTCTTAAATATAATTCATCCATACTTTTTAGAACATCAGTTCTGGCAATTTTTTCTAATTCATTAAAACTTTTAGCTTTAAAGCTTTTGTCTTTTTTAAGTTTGTCTTCTTGAATTTGACTTTTCTCTTCTATTCTACTTAAAGTTTGTAATTTTAGTTGTTTTCTCCAATAATCAATCAATTGATTGTCATTTTTTGCAAACGGTACTTTATCGTAATCTAAATCTATATTTTCATTTTTAGTAAAGTTAAATGGTTGCGCAAGTATATCTCCATAAAAAGATTTTGCATTTTTTACTTTACTTCTAAAACGATTGTAAACCAAGTTGTAAAAAGACACATCATCATTCATTAACTGATTGTCAATCTCATATTTGTGTTTAGAAAAGTCTTTAATATCTTTTTGAGTAAAATAACGTTTGTTTGGGTCTAAACCATTAATAAAATCTTTGTAAACATGTTCAGAAAAATCATCATTCATGTCTTTTACAACATAATGACCTCTTGTTAAAATGTTTTTTAAAACATAAATTATAACTTTATCTTTTTTTGTTGTTTCTGATGTATGTTCTTGAGCTTTAGTATTTAAGCTGTTTAAGAGAACTGCAAATGTTAATAATAAAGTACTAAATTGATATTTCATTTTTATATATTTTCAGTCGTTATTTTAAAAATTTATTATGTTTTTCTAAATTAGGAATTACTAAAATAATGCCAAAATAATTAAGAACTGTCTCTTTTTTGTAAATTCCTATGAATTATTTCCCTTTTTATCTAAAAAAGACTTTTGTAAAGTAATAATTTAAATCTTTAAGAGAATTAAAGGTGCATACAATATTAATGAAAAACAAGATGTTTTATTCTTTACAAAATGTTAAAAAGAAAATGGTTTAAATAAATTATATTTGTCTTTAAATCTACAATTATGCAAGAAAAACCCCTAATTTTAATAACAAATGATGATGGAATTACTGCTCCAGGAATTAGAGCATTAATAAAAATAATGAATAAAATTGGGGAAGTTGTAGTGGTTGCTCCAGATAGTCCTCAAAGTGGAATGGGGCATGCAATTACGGTTGATAATGTATTAACATGTAATCCTATTACTATAGATGAAGGTCCTCAACTAGAATATACCTGTTCGGGTACTCCTGCTGATTGTGTAAAAATGGCAATTAGCGAGATTTTAAATAAAAAACCAGATTTATGTGTTTCCGGTATCAATCATGGTGCAAATTCTTCTATAAATGTTATTTATTCAGGAACAATGAGTGCAGCAGTTGAAGCAGGAATAGAAGGCATACCTGCAATTGGATTTTCTTTATTGGACTTTAAATGGCATGCAGATTTTAGACCTAGTGAAGAATTTATAAAAAATATTACGTTAAATACATTGTTAAATGGTTTGCCAGATGGCATTGTTTTAAACGTAAATATTCCTAATTTAAAAAGGGAAGAAATAAAAGGAGTTAAAATTTGTAGACAGGCAAATGGTGTTTGGAAAGAAAATTTTGACAAGAGAAAAAGCCCATTTGGAAAAGAATATTATTGGCTATCTGGTGAGTTTATCAATAAAGATAAAGGACAAGACACAGATGTTTACGCTTTAGAAAACGGTTATGTTTCTATTGTACCTGTTCAGTTTGATATGACTGCACATCACATGATTCAAAAATTAAACGCTTGGGAACTGTAAAAAAAGATATTCTTATAGGTGTTTTAATTTCGATTTTTGCAACAGTTGCTGGTGTTTTTTTGTATTTAGAATATTTTTCGAAGTATAGTTTTGATAAAACTTTACAGTTAATTCAAGATGGAAAATTATATGGAAAAGTGTTGTCTTTAGCAGCAATACCTAACTTATTTATTTTTTTTGTTTTTACAAAAAGGAAAGAAGACAATAAAGCAAAAGGTGTTTTATTAACCACGATATTAATAGCAATAACTACCTTAATTTTAAAATTTTTCTGATGAAATATTATATTGTTGTAGGTGAAGCTTCTGGAGATTTACATGGCTCAAATTTAATGAAGGCTTTGTATAAAGAAGATCCAAAAGCAGATATTCGTTTTTGGGGTGGAGATTTAATGCAAAATGTTGGCGGAACTCTAGTAAGTCATTATAAACAAAGAGCCTTTATGGGCTTTTTTGAAGTTGTAAAAAACTTAAGAAAATTGTTGGGTTTTATCAGTATTTGTAAAAAGGATATTGCTCAATTTCAACCAGATGTTATTATTTTTATTGATAATTCGGGTTTTAATTTACGTATTGCAAAATGGGCAAAACAACAAGGTTTTAAAACCAATTATTATATTTCTCCACAAGTTTGGGCAAGTAGATCTAAAAGAGTAAAAGACATTAAAAGGGATGTAGATGAGTTATTTGTTATCCTTCCATTCGAAAAAGATTTTTACTCAAAATTTAATTATGAAGTAACCTTTGTTGGTCATCCTTTAATTGATGCAATTGCTGATAGAACTCAAGTTAGCGAATTTAAATTTAAAGAAGAATATCAATTAGATAATAGACCAATTATTGCTTTATTACCCGGAAGTAGAAAGCAAGAAATTACTAAAATGTTATCTGTAATGTTGTCTTTGGTTGATGATTTTAAGGAACATCAATTTGTAATTGCAGGTGCGCCAAGTCAAGATTTTTCTTTTTATCAGCAAATAATTGGAGATAGAAAAGTAAATTTCATCAATAATAAAACTTATGATTTACTAAGTATTTCGACAGCAGCTTTAGTAGCTTCAGGAACAGCAACTCTAGAAACAGCTTTGTTTAAAGTGCCACAGGTTGTTTGTTATAAAGGTGGTACAATTTCATATCAAATAGCAAAAAGAATTATCACTTTAAAATTTATCTCATTGGTAAATTTAATCATGGATAAAGAAGTTGTTACTGAATTAATTCAGGATGATTTTACAAAAAATAATCTTAAAAAAGAATTGATTAAAATATTAGATACAACACATCGCGAAAAATTGTTTTTGGAGTATTTTGAATTGGAGAAAAAATTAGGAGGAAAAGGAGCTTCTAAAAATGTAGCAAAAGCAATTGTTAAAAACTTAAATTCATAATTTAAAATGAAGAAATTACTAGTTTTAACTGTGTTTTTTTCTATTATTTTGAGTTCCTGTTCATCAACTAAAATTGTTGTTAAAAACAATAAAAATAAATCTTCTAAAGCAGATAGGATTGTTGAAAACGCATTAAAATATAAAGGTGTAAAGTATAAGTTTGGCGGGGTAACCAAAAAAGGGATGGATTGTTCTGGTGTGATTTATGTTGCCTTTGGTGAAGAAAACTTTAAGTTACCGAGAGTTTCTAGAGATATGGCAAAAAGTGGCCCTGAAATTTCTTTAAGTAAAACCCGTAAAGGTGATTTGTTGTTTTTTAAAACTGGTAAAAGTAGCAGAAATGTCAACCATGTTGGTTTGGTTATTTCTAATAAAAAAGGACAAATTCGTTTTCTTCATTCTACAAGTTCTAGAGGTGTTATTACTTCTTTATTATCAGAAAAATATTGGAACAAAGCTTTTGTAAAAGCAATTAAAGTTCTCTAATTTTATTTAAAATAATATTTTACGTAACTTTATTTCGCTATGAAAAGGTTACTTAATTATTTGCCCTTACATTTTGTTGTACTTATAATTTGTGGAATTACTACACAGTTTTTTACACAGTTTTGGAAGTTTGGATTTCTAAAATTATCCATTTTAATTGTATTAATTTCCTTGTTTTTATTGTTGATTCAGCATAAAAAAACAATCACTTTTTTATCTTTTGTTTTATTCTTTTTCATAGGGATTTCTACTGTGTACTTTAATAATGACGTTAATTATAGTAATTATTATAAAGACTATATAAATGATAATTCTCCATCAGTTTTAAAGATTGATAAAGTTTTAAAATCTAGCAATTTTAATGATAAATATGTAGTTGAAGTTATTCAGGTGAATGATATTAAAACCAGAGGGAAAGCAATACTAAATATTAAAAAAGATAGTTTATTTATGTCTTTAAAGGTTGGTGAGTTGCTGTTTACAAAAACTGATTTTACAGAAGTAAGTTCTCCTTTAAACCCACATCAATTTAATTACAAAGAATACCTGTCTAAACAAGGTGTTCATCAACAAATATTTTTAGAAAATTCGCGATTTAAAAGAATTGATTCTAAAGAGTCTTCTTTACAAGGAATTTCAGCAAAATTTAGAGCTAAAGTAGAGCGCTCACTTCAAAAATATAACTTTAAACCCAATGAATTAGCAGTTATAAATGCTTTGTTATTAGGGCAAAGACAAGATATTTCTAAACAATTAATTACAGATTATTCAAGAGCAGGTGCTATTCATATTTTAGCGGTTTCTGGTTTACATGTTGGTGTTATTTTACTTATTTCATCTTGGTTTTTTAAACCTTTAGAAAGATTAAAAAACGGGAAATTTATTAAGACATTTTTTATCGTTTTGTTTCTTTGGATGTTTGCTTTTATAGCAGGTTTATCTGCCAGTGTTGTAAGAGCTGTAACTATGTTTACATTTTTAGCAGTTGGTTTATCTTTTCAACGAAAAAAGATTATTGAGTTTTCTTTAATAGCATCCATGTTTTTTTTGTTGATTGTTAAACCAATGTTTTTGTTCGATGTTGGTTTTCAGTTAAGTTATTTAGCCGTTTTTGGTATTGTTTGGGTTCAGCCTAAACTATATAAATTTTGGCAACCAAAACTTAAATCTCTTGATAA
Source organism: uncultured Polaribacter sp. (assembly GCF_947500975.1). Classification (GTDB taxonomy): domain Bacteria; phylum Bacteroidota; class Bacteroidia; order Flavobacteriales; family Flavobacteriaceae; genus Polaribacter. Next base: position 132,653 of record NZ_CANMUE010000010.1, on the reverse strand, counting down.
GTTTTGGCAATTAACTACCGTTTCGATTGCTGCTCAGGCAGGAATATTACCTTTGAGTTTGTATTACTTTCATCAGTTTCCCGGGCTATTTATAGTGTCTAATTTAATTATAATTCCCTTTTTAGGAGCAATTTTAATAGGAGGAATTGTTGTTATCACACTTTCTTTATTTGGAGTTTTACCACAGGTTTTAGCAACTATTTATGGTTTTGTTATTTCTTTAATGAATAGTTTTGTTGGTTGGATTTCTAATCATGAGCAGTTTTTATTTACAGAGATTTCAATGTCTTTTTTAAAGATGTTAGGTCTCTATATTTTGATTATTTATGTAGTTCGTCTTTTTATAAAAACATCACCCAAAAGATTGATTTATTTTTTGATATCAATTTTCATCTGTCAAAGTGTTTTTATGCTTGAAAAGCATTATAAGAAAACAAAGAAGGAGTTTATTGTTTTTCATAAGAGCAAAATATCAATTTTTGGAGAAAGAAAAGGAGGAGAGCTTTTAGTGCATCATAATTTAGATAGTTTGACAATCAAAAAAATAAATTTAATGACTTCTTATAGAATTGGAGAAAATGTGAATCAGGTTTTTAAAAATAATAGTTCTTCAATTTTTAAATTTAATAATCAACCTATTTTATTGGTAGACAGTTTAGGAGTTTATCAAATTAAAGGTTTAAAAAAACCAATTGTTGTTTTACAATATTCACCTAAAATAAACTTAGAAAGATTGATAAGAACGATAAAACCCAAAGAAATAATTGCAGATGCAAGTAATTATAAAAGTTATGTAAAAAGCTGGAAACTTATTTGTAGAAAACAAAAAACTCCATTTCACTATACAGGTGAGAATGGAGCTTATATTATTCAAAAAAAGTAAAAATTATTTACTTTTAAATTCTGATTTAAATGCTTCGTAATAAACTTTAAATTTTTCGTTGGTATCAATTTCTTTATATTTATCAGTACTAAACATTTTTAAATATAATTCTAATTGTTGTGGTTGTTGAAAACCAACTAAAGGATATATAAAATTTGCTTTTTCATCAAAAAAAGCAATCGTAGGATAGCCTCTTATTCTTAGGTAGTTAGATAATTTATGAGAACTATTTCTTCTGTTTGCTTTTGTCTCATCATAATCAGGGTTGTTGTAAACTTCGCCTTTATAATTAATTATTTCATTTCCTTCTCCATTAAACTTAACTGCATAATAATGTTCGTTCACATATTTTATAAGGTCTTTATTTTGAAAAGTTTGTTTGTCTAACATTTTACATGGACCACACCAATTTGTATAAACATCCATCATTATTTTTTTAGGATTTTCTTTTTGAAGTTCTAAAGCTTCGTTTAAAGAAATCCAGTTTATTTTTTCTTGTGCTTTAACAATAAAACTAAATGCTAAAATTGTTAGTACTAAAATTGTTTTTTTCATAATTACATAGTCGCAAATGGTATGCCAAATTTACAAATAACTTTTGAGCATAAAAAAACCTTATAAAATTTCATTTATAAGGTTTTATATTTATTTTATTCTAGTGAACATTACCCATTAATTTCTTCATCAATGGAGAAAATAGTAAAACTAATGCACCTGCTCCTAAAGAATATAACGCAATTAGATGAAAACCATCTGTATAAACACTTAAGGTCTCTAAACCACCAACATTTGCATCTGTACTTTCAATAGCTAATTGTTCAGAAATAAAACCTACAATTTGAAAAGCAAAGGCAGATGATAAAAACCAAACTCCCATCATAAAAGCAACAATGTTTTTTGGTGATAAATCTGTAATTTTTGATAACCCGACAGGAGACATAAATAATTCTCCAATTGAAATAATAAGATACATCACTAATAAATAAGCAAAAGGTACCATTCCGTTTTCATCAGCACTAGCACCACTTATAGAAAGAATGTAGAAGCATAATCCAGCTAAAAGTAATCCAAAACCAAATTTAAAAGGAGTTCTTGGATTCATACCTTTTTTAGATAAATATCCCCAAAGTAAAGAAATTGGAATTGCTAAAATAATAATAAACATTGAGTTTAGCGCATTGGTTTGACTAGCTGTCATAATACCATCTAAAGCAACATTTCTAGATGCAAATAGGGTAATTACACTTCCAGATAATTCGTGGAAACCCCAGAATAAAGTCATAAAGAAGGTAATTAAAACTGCCATTATTAATTTTTTTCTAGCGCCAGAATCTAAACTATACATGATGTAACCTAAGTAAGCCAAAACTGCTAAGCCAATAAATTTAAAAATACCACTTACATAGTTTTGTTGCCAAGAAGCTAATAAATATGCAATTACTGGAACAAATAATATTGATATAATTGGAATTAAAGTTTTTTGAGGAATACCAATTACTTTTTTCTCAAATACTTCTTGAGATGGTGGCATACCTTTGTCTCCAAAAACATTCTTTTTAATTCCGCTCCAAAAGAAAATCAATCCAGCCATCATTCCTATACCTGCTAAACCAAAACCATAATGCCAACCGTAAGTTGCTGCTAACCATCCGCATAAAAGAGGAGCTACAAAGCCACCAATGTTAATTCCCATATAAAAAATGGTAAAACCAGAATCTTTTCTTACATCTCCTTCTTTATATAATGCGCCTACAAAAGTGGAAATATTTGGTTTGAAAAAACCATTACCAACAACAATTAAAGCTAAGGCTAAGAAGAATGCCATATCATTCTCTATAGCCAATACAAAATGTCCAAACGCCATTAACACTCCACCTAAAAAAATAGAAGAACGCATTCCTAAAATTTTATCTGAAATTTGCCCGCCAATTACAGTAGATGCATATACTAAAGAACCATAAGAAGCATATACAACAGCTGTTGCCGTATCTCGTTCTGTAATAGCTTTAAATATTTCCTGAACCATGTAAAGCGTTAATAACGCTCTCATTCCATAGAAACTAAAGCGTTCCCATAATTCTGCAAAGAATAAATAAAATAATCCTTTCGGATGCCCAAACATTTGTTGTTCTTCTTGAGAAGTATTTGCGATTTTTGACATAATATTATTGTTTTATTTTAGTTGATTAGTTTGTTTTATTAATTAAATGCGCTTCTACAAAATTTGTCATTTTTGTATATAAATTTAAACGCATGTTTTTTCCTTTTCTGATTGCATGCGCTCTGTCTGGTACAATAAACATATCAAATTGTTTATTGGCATCAATCAATGCATTTATCATTCTGTATGAGTTTTGCACATGTACATTATCATCACCAGTACCATGAACTAATAAATAGTTTCCTTTTAATTTTTCTGGATAATTTACTGGTGAGTTCTCATCATAACCCGCTGGGTTTTCTTGTGGAGTTCTTAAAAAACGTTCTGTGTAAACAGTATCGTAAAAACGCCAAGAAGTTACAGGTGCAACAGCAATTGCGGTTGAAAAAATATCACTTCCTTTTAATAATGAGTTTGTGCTCATATGACCACCAAAACTCCAACCCCAAATACCAATATTATCTTCATCAATATAAGGTAGTGCTGCTAACTTTTTAGCCGCTGCAATTTGGTCTTCTGTTTCGTACTTTACTAAATTTAAATAGGTCGATTTTTTAAAATCTGCACCTTTAAAACCAGTTCCACGTCCATCAACACAAACAACAATCATACCTTTTTGTGCTAACATATTATGCCAATAATCTTTGTCAATATTCCAATGATTACCAACTTGTTGTGAACCTGGTCCAGAATATTGAAACATCAACATTGGATATTTTTTATTAGCATCAAAGTTAGCAGGTTTTACCATCCACATGTTCAAGTCATTTCCATTAATACTAATGGTTGAATATTCTTTAGGACTCATTTTGTATTCAGCTAACTCTTCTTTTAATTCGGTATTGTCTTTAATCACTTTTAACATTTTACCCTCTGCAGAATACAAAGAATAAATTGGTGGAATTTCTGAAGAAGAAAAATTATTGATAAAGTAGTTTAAGTTCTTGCTAAATGAAGCACGATTCTGTCCGTCTTTATTACTCAATAACTTTTTGTTTTCTCCTTTTAGATCAATAGAATATACACCTCTGTTTGTAGATCCGTTTTCTACAGATTGATAATAAATAGTGTTTTTAGTCTCATTAAAACCATAATATCTAGTTACTTCCCAATTTCCTTTTGTTATTTGGTTGATAAGTTTTCCGTTAAAATCGTAATGATAAATATGGTTATAACCATCCTTTTCACTTGTCCAAATAAAGCTGTTATCATTTAAAAATGTAAGGTTGTCTGTAATATCTATATACGCTTTGTCAGTTTCATTTAATAATAAAGAAGAGTTGTTTTTTAAAGCATCTACTTTATGTAATTTTAAATTATTTTGATGACGATTTAAAGTGGTTGCAATTAATACATTATTGTCATTAGACCATTTTATTCTTGGAATATATTCATAATCGCCTAAAGTAATTTTTTTTCTGTTTTTAGTAGAAAATCTATACATGTGTAATGTTACATTTGCATTCTTTTCACCTGCTTTAGGATATTTGAAAACTTGTTGATTTGGGTACAATTCTTTACCAACAATATCCATTGAAAAAGTAGGGACATTTGTTTCATCAAAGCGTAAAAAAGCCAAATATTTACTGTCATTACTCCATTCAAAAGCTCTTACAAATGCAAATTCCTCTTCATAAACCCAATCTGTAATTCCGTTAATAATACTATTCTTTTTACCATCTTTAGTAACCTGAATAATATTATTTTTAGAGAAGTCTTTTATAAAAAGATTGTTGTCTTTAGCATAAGCAACTTTTTGATTATCTGGAGAAAAAATAGGTTCTTGAATCTCTTTACCTATTAATGAAAGTTGTTTAGATGCAATATCATACGCGTAAAAAGTACCTTTATAGGAATGTCTATAAATTTGTTGAAAATTGGTACCTAAAATAATTTTAGTTTCGTCATTATTAAAACTATAAGATTCAAAACTTTCTAGTTCTTTTAAATTTTTACTATCAACAATTGTTTCTATTTTTTCTAAAGTAGCGTAACTATATTTATCTACAGTTGTGGTTTTTGTTTCATTATTAGTATTTAAAAGAGAGTAAAAATCTCCATTCATAGAATCTAAAGCATTCATTCTTTTTGGAGCAAAAGTACCGTCCCAAATTTCTTCTAAAGTAATTTCTTTATCACCAGTTTTAATATTTGAAGAATTATTAGTTGTTTCTGAACAGCTGTTAAAAGATATAATTGCAGCCAATAGTATTAGTTTTTTCATTATACACTTAGTATTTGATAAAAGTTTGCCAAGTTTACGGAAAAATCAGCAAAAAATATCTAAAAAAAACAGAAATCTTGATAATATCATATTTTTAAAAAGGTTTGAATTATATTTGTTTTTGATAGCTTACATATACATAAATGAGTAAAATTATATCCGGTTTTTCAAAGTTCACTAAAGAAGAAAAAATTAATTGGTTAACAGAAAACTATTTTAATAATAGTAAAGAAACGATTAAAATTATTAAGCAATATTGGAATATTGATGATAATTTACAACAACTTCATGATGACTTTATAGAAAACACAATATCTAATTTTTACATGCCTTTTGGGGTTGCACCAAACTTTAAAATTAATGGTAGAGATTATGTAATACCAATGGTTATTGAAGAAAGCTCTGTAGTTGCTGCAGCTTCTTTAGTGGGTAAATTTTGGAGTACAAGAGGTGGTTTTAAGACTACGGTTATTGGTACCACAAAAATTGGGCAAGTACATTTTATGTTTTCTGGTAATAAAAAAGAACTAGAAAAACATTTCAATCAAAATAAAACCGAATTGTTTGCAGCCACAGCTTCCATCACTAAAAATATGGAAAAACGTGGAGGTGGAATTTTAGATATTAAATTAGTTGATAAAACCGATACATTAGAAAATTATTATCAATTGCATGTAACTTTTGAAACGAAAGATTCGATGGGTGCAAATTTTATTAATTCTTGCCTAGAAGCGATTGCTAATAAATTTAGAAATGATCATATTGAAATTATCATGAGTATCTTGTCAAATTACGTTCCTGAGTGTTTGGTTAGAGCAGAAGTGAGTTGTAATATTGAAGACTTAGGAGGCGAAAATCCGCAAAAGTTTGCAGAGAAATTTTATCAAGCGGTTAAAATTGCAGAAATAGAACCCTATAGAGCAGTAACTCATAATAAAGGAATTATGAATGGAATTGATGCTGTTGTGTTAGCAACAGGTAACGATTTTAGAGCTGTTGAAGCGGGAGCGCATGCTTATGCTTCGCGATCTGGTCAGTATTCAAGTTTGTCACATTGTTCTATTAATGATGGGGTTTTTAAATTCTGGATAGAGCTACCTTTGGCTTTAGGAACTGTTGGAGGTTTAACAGCCTTACATCCAATGTCTAAATTATCGTTAGAAATGTTGCAAAAACCATCAGCAAGAACTTTAATGCAAATTATGGCAGCAGCAGGTTTGGCGCAAAATTTTGCAGCTTTAAGAGCTTTAACAACCAAAGGTATTCAGCATGGGCATATGAAAATGCATTTGCAAAATATTTTAAATCAACTAGGAGCAACAGAAACTGAAAAAGAAGAAATTACTACTTATTTTGATAAAAGAACAGTTTCTCATGCTGCAGTGGTTACCAAATTTAATGAGTTAAGAAAACCAAAAATTCAATGGGTTAATTTTTTAGATGAAAATTTTGTTAGAAATCAATTATCTAAATTAAATGAGAATTCTAAGCCTGTTTTTGGGAAGATGAATGCACAGCAAATGATTGAGCATTTAAGTGCCGTTACACAAATTGCAAACGGAAACTGGAAAGTAAATATTTTTGTTTCTGATGAAAAAACTGCTCGTAGAAAACCTTTTTTAAATACAGATAACGAATTGCAAACTGGTTTTAGAGCTTCGTTTTTATCTGATGAACCCACAAAATTAAAATTTAATTCAATAACAGAAGCAATTGACGATTTAATAAAACATATACACTTATTTGTAAGTATATTTTCTGAAGATAAAAACAGAACAGTAGTACATCCATTTTTTGGAGAACTCAATTTTGAGTATTGGAAAAAGTTTCAAGTAAAACATTTTACGCATCATTTTAAACAATTTGGATTGGTCTAATGAATTTTTATTCTAATGGAAAATTATTGTTGACAGGAGAATATCTTGTTTTAGATGGGGCAAAAGCATTAGCTGTGCCAACCAAATTTGGACAAGATTTAACTGTTGAAAAAATCAAAGAACAACAATTAATTTGGGGAAGTTTTACAAATACCGGAGAATGCTGGTTTGAGGCTGTTTTTGATTTACCAAAATTACGTTTGGTAAACTGTACTTTTAATTCTGATAAAGAAGGAAGTGCTGAATTTATTGCAGAAACACTACTAGAAATATTAAAAGAAGCTAGAGCTATGAATTCTGATTTTTTGAATTCAGAAAATGGATTTGTGGTAAAAACACAATTAACTTTTCCAAGAAATTGGGGATTAGGAAGTTCATCAACATTAATAAGTTCGGTTGCTTCTTGGGCAAAAGTAGATGCTTTTAAGTTATTGTGGAATTCCTTTAAAGGTAGTGGTTACGATATTGCTTGCGCTCAAAATGATATCTCAATTTTTTATCAAATAGAAAATAAAAAACCAATTATTAGAGAAGTTGAATTCAACCCAACTTTTAAAGAGAATCTATTTTTTGTGCATTTGAATCAAAAACAAGATTCTAAAGAAGGAATTGCAAAATTTAGAGAAAGTGGAGAAAATTTTGAAAAAGAACTAGAAAGAATTTCAATAATTTCTGATGAATTTTTAAAAGCGAGTTCCATAATAGATTTTAATAAATTGATTGTTGAGCATGAAGAAATTATAAGTTCAATTATCAAACTTAAACCAGTAAAACAAACTACTTTCGCAGATTATTTCGGTGAAATTAAAAGCTTAGGTGCTTGGGGTGGGGATTTTGTGTTAGCAACAGGAAATGAAAACACACCAACTTATTTTAAAAACAAAGGATTTGAAACGATTCTTACATATTCAGAAATGATTTTATGAGTAAAATAGTAATTATTGGAGGAGGAGCAGCAGGATATTTTACAGCAATAAATGCAAAAGAAAACAACCCGGATTTAGATATTACAATTTTAGAAAAAGGGAAAGATGTTTTGCAGAAAGTAAAAATTTCTGGAGGTGGTAGGTGTAATGTAACACACGCATGTTTTGAGCCAAAAGAGTTGGTAAAATTCTATCCTAGAGGAGAAAAAGAATTGTTGGGGCCTTTTCATCAATTTATGACTGGTGATACTTTTGAGTGGTTTGATAATAGAAATGTACCCCTAAAAATTGAAGATGATAATCGTGTTTTTCCAGAAGTAAATACAAGTCAAGCAATTATAGATTGTTTTCAAAAAGCAGTTGATAACTTAGGAATTAAAGTGTTAACAAATCATGGAGTGAATTCAGTTTATCAACAAGAAAACGAGTGGGTTATTAACACTAAAGAGCAAGTTTTTAAAGCTGATAAATTAGTAATTGCAGCTGGAAGTTCTAAAAAAATTTGGGAATTATGTGAAACTTTAGATCATTCGGTCATTGAGCCTGTTCCGTCTTTATTTACGTTTAATATCAACGACAAAAGGTTGGTTGATTTACTAGGTATTTCAGTTCCTAATGCCACTGTAAATATTGTGGGTACAAAATTAGAAGCTTTTGGGCCTTTATTAATAACGCATTGGGGAATGAGTGGTCCAGCAATTTTAAAGCTTTCAGCTTTTGGAGCAAGAATTTTGGCTGATAAAAATTATCAATATAATGTTGAGGTAAATTGGTTGTCTAGACCAACTGATAAAGTTTTGAACGTATTGTTAAACTTGAAAAAGAAAGAGCCTAGAAAAACGGTAATTTTAAAATCGCCATTTAGTGAAATATCTAAAAGGTTGTGGGAGCGTTTTGTAATTGCATCCGAAATTAATAACAACCAAAACTGGGCAGATTTAAATAATAATCAATTAGAAAATTTAGCTAAACAGTTAACAAAAGGAATCTTTAACGCAAACGGAAGAACTACTTTTAAAGATGAATTTGTAACTGCTGGAGGTGTTGATTTAAAAGAAATAAACTTTAAACGTTTTGAAAGTAAAAAACATAAAAACCTGTTTTTTGTAGGTGAAGTTTTAAATATTGATGCGGTCACTGGCGGATTTAACTTTCAAAATGCTTGGACAGGTGGTTATATTTGTGCAAAAGCTTTGGCAGAAAATTAAAAACAAAAAACGTCATTGCGAGTTTGCGAAGCAATCTTAAAAGACTAGATAAAAAATAAAGAACATAAAAATGGCAAGAACAGAATCAAACGAATTTGCAATAGGAAAAAAAGCACCAGATTTTACTTTAATAAATTCAGTTGATAATAAAATGGTTTCTTTAAATGAAGCAAAAGGAAAAAAAGGAACTGTTATTATGTTTATCTGTAATCATTGCCCTTTTGTAATTCACGTGAATGAAGAATTGGTAAAAATGGCATCGATGTATCAAGAGAAAGGTATAAATTTTATTGCAATCAGTAGCAATGAGATTGAAAATTATCCACAGGATGGTCCAAAATTCATGAAAAAGGTTTCGGAAAATTTAAATTACCCTTTTCCTTATTTGTTTGATGAAACTCAACAAGTAGCAAAAGCTTACGATGCAGCTTGTACACCAGATTTTTATATTTTTGATGCTGATTTAAAATCTGTTTATCATGGTCAGTTAGATGATTCTAGACCTGGAAATGGAAAGCCTGTTACTGGAATAGATATTAGAAATGCTTTACATAATTTATTAGAAACTAAATCTGTTTTAGAAAACCAAAAGCCTAGTGTGGGTTGTGGAATTAAGTGGAAATAATTAGTGGTTTGTAAATGTACAGTAAGGGAGTAAAACTAGTGTTTGCTTTCCGCCAACCACATAGTTTTTTTACTTGTTTAAAGCAAAATTCCAAAGATTTTTCGGACTTCATAAAAATACACAAATGTTACTATTAAACCAGAAGATCTTGTTGTTTATAGGTAGTGTTAGGCAACATGTTTATTTTTTTTTCGGTTGATAAATACCCATTGACACTTTTATTAAAGGAGTAATACTTTTTACATTGTATTCTTTTTTCTTTTTACCTTTTTTTGATAAGCTTAAATCCCAAGAATCTTCAATTACTTCAAGTTCTTTCAATAATTGGCCTTTATAATAACTTCTAGAATTCGGTGATATATATCCACTTGTATTATCCTCTAATTCTTCCACAAATTCATTAGATAAGTATGGCCTTATTCTCATGTAGATTTCAGAATTAATAAAATCTTTCTCTTTAGGCTCGTTTTTCTCAAGAAATTTTCTCAGTTCACGAAGTAGTGTAACCTTTTCGTTTCTGGACTCTTTTTTTTGCTCCAGTTTCCATTTAAACCATGGTGCAACTATAGAGCCTATTGCTCCAGTCATGAGTCCGATAATTCCTGATATTATATATTCAAATTTCATTTCTAAATACTTATTTTTATATGTTGCCTAACGTTAACATGAATTTGTAGCGGTTTTAATGTTTGATATTCATAGTTAGTTGATTTAGTGTTTTAAAAATTTAAAAACAAACTAAGTCACCCAATTTCTCCTCTATGTGGTTTTAAAGCATCTCTGTAAATTTTCATGTCTTTTTCGTCAACAGTTATAAAAGCGGTAACTAACATTGGGTTCTTTTCTTGAACGTCAATTTTATGAAAATTCAAACTTTCTAAAATGGCAAATTCTTTTAAATGAACGGTATGGTGTTTTGCAGTTTCTTTGGCGTCTGGTCCTCTAAAATCCCATAATAATTTTATTTTTCTGCTCATTTTTTTTCTATTTATGATTGATAAAAATAAATAAATCACCAGTTTTAAAAGTGATTGTTACATTGTTTTCTATGGCAATATTTCTAGTGCCAATTCTTTTTCCGAAAACTAAATCTTCGTTATTTAATTGATATTTTAATCCTGATGTAACAATACTGGTCGCTTTTGGAAACGGAATTAAAGAAACAATCTTATTTTTACAGTCAGAAATTTTAGTGTTTTTATCGGCTAAAAAATACCGACTATTATTATCAAAAAAAGTTAGTTTTATTTTTTCTTTAAACTGAATTGCTGTGTGTAAATTTCCTAAAAAATGATCTTGTTCTTTTCCGCTTGCGCCAAAAACATCAACTTTTGTATAGCCTTTTTCAAATAGAATTTGCAGTATTTTATCAAAATCTGTAAAATTTTGATTTGGTGTTGAAATTACTTCAATATTTTTCGGAATCTCTTGTAAAGAATCAAAATCTCCACTAATAAAATGAGGCGCAATATTATTTTCTTTTAAATATTGATAAGCGCCATCTGTTGCACAAATGATATCATAATTAGAAACATCTGGAACTATTTTTGGAGTTTCTCCATTCAATAATAAAAAGACTTTTTTGTTTTTCATCCATCACAAAAATACAAACAAAAAAGCATCATTTCTAAGAATTAGAAAGATGCTTTTTTTTACTGAAAGAATAAAATGTTTTATTTTTTCATAGAAGTTAAAATAATGGTAAATAATTTCCCCATTAGAAAAATAACCATTCCAAAAGTAGGGGAGAGCAAGCCAACTTTAAAACCACCTGCTAATATTGAGGGAGACATATTTCCACTATTTGCAGAAATTGCTTCCAAAGCACCTAAAAGTCCAATTACAAAGCCTAAAACTCCAAAAACAAATGCAAATAAGCTTATTTCTTTAATAAGTTTGTAGTTTTTCTCTGAGTTGTCTTTTAACCCTTTTACAAAAAGAATAACAACAATAATTAATAAAATTAATAACGGAACCATAAAAAGCGGTCCACCTTCTAAAATAAAATTCATAATATTGGTTTTAAAATTATATGCCAAAAGTATTTGTAAAAGCAAGTCAAAAAAATAATTAGCGACAAACTACAAATTTAAAAGGGTTTATAACAAAAAAAATGCTTTTTAAACAAAAGCAGTTAAATTTATGTAGAAACGCCAGTTAAATTAGAATTTCACCTATTTTTAAGGGAATCAATTTGAATTATTAGTTAATTTGTAAGATGAATAAACCAGTTTTAATTTTTTTAAAAAAAGTGCCTTTGCATTTTCTTTTCTGGTTTGTTGTTTGGTTTTTTTTCTACAGTTTTTTTAGTGTAGGTTCTAAAAACACTAGCTTTATATTCTGGTTTTCTTCCATTTTAAGTACAATTGCAATTGTGTCTTCTTATGTTTTTATATATCATTTGATTCCTAATTTTTTAACTGTTAAGAAGCATAAAAAATTTGCATTGTATAGTTTTTATGCAGGTGTTTTTATTGTTTGTGCTGTGCTAATGACGGTGGTTTTTGGATTTGTGTTTTTTTACAATTTAGAGTTTCAACAAATGCCAGCATTAACTAAAAACTCTGGCGTAATTTTAGTGTGTGTTTTATTGATTATTACACTTTCTAGCGGATTTAAAATTTGGAAACAACATTATAAATCTATAGAGGAAAAGAAAACCTTAGAAAATAAATTTTTGCAAACACAACTGCAGTTAAAAGAACAAGAATTAAAGTTTTTGAAGATGCAGATTCATCCGCATTTTTTGTTTAATACGTTAAACACTTTATATGGTTTTACATTAAAAAAATCTGAAGAGGCACCAGAAATGATTTTAAAATTATCTAACTTGTTGGATTATATTTTATATCAAGTAGATAAACCTCTTGTGTTTTTAAAGGATGAAATTAATCATATAAAAAATTATATTTCTTTAGAAAAATTACGCTTTCAGGGTAGCTTACATGTTAATTTTAAAATTGATATTGCTAATCAAAATTTAAAAATAGCTCCAATGTTATTATTGCCTTTTATAGAAAATGCTTTTAAACATGGGGCTCAAATTAAAGATGTTTTAAAAATTAATATTAATTTAAAAACAGATGCTAGTTTTTTGTATTTTGAAGCTGAAAATTCAGTTAAAAAAGTAGAGAAATCAAAAAAAGGAATTGGATTAGAAAACATAAAAAAAAGATTAGAATTACTCTACAAAGAAAAATATGCTTTAGAAATTTTTGAAAAAGAAAATACTTTTAAAGTTAATTTAAAAATAGATATAAATGAGTCGTAAATTAACTTGTGTTGTTGTAGATGATGAGCCTATGGCAAGAGAGATTATGGCAACTTATATTGCTAAAACGCCTAATTTAGAATTGATTAAAAGTTGTAAAAATGCTTCAGAAGCAATTTTGTTTATGCAAGAAAATTTAGCAGATATTTATTTTTTAGACATTAATATGCCTGAAATTACAGGTTTAAGTTTGGCAAAAATTATCAATACAAAAGCGAAAATAATTTTTACAACAGCTTATAGAGATTATGCAATTGATGGTTTTAACTTAAATGTGGTAGATTATTTATTAAAACCAATTGCTTTTGATCGTTTTTTAGAAGCTATTCAAAAAGTAACTTTCAATAAAATTTCTAATGAAACTGCAAATGATTTCATGTTTGTAAGAGCTGATAGAAAAATGGTAAAAATCGATTTTAATTCTATTTTGTATATTGAAAGTTTGAGCGATTATGTGAAGATTATTACATCAACAAAAACCATTGTTACAAGAGAAACTATTAGTAGTTTAGAACAAAAATTAGCATCAAAAAATTTTATGAGGGTTCATAGATCATATATTGTTTCTTTCAAAAACATTAGTTCTTACACAAATGAATTTGTAGAAATTGAGAAAAAAGCAATTCCAATAAGTAGAAGTTACAAAGAATCAGTTTTGCAAAAATTAGCAGAAGTCTAAGGTAACTTTTATCTTTACAGCAAATTTTATACTGTGTTAGAAACTGATTTTATTCCAAAAAAAATAGATGTTTTAATTGATAAAACCACTGTAACTTGGCAAACTCCAAGCAACATTGCTTTGGTAAAATATTGGGGTAAAAGTGATCCTCAAATTCCTAAAAATGCCTCTATTAGTTTTACGCTAAATAATTGCAATACAGTTACTAAGGTAGATTTTAAGAAAATTGAAAAATCTGAGGAAGTGCAATTTGAAATGTATTTTGATGGTAAAATAAAAAAAGATTTTAAGCCTAAAATAGCATCATTCTTTAAAAGAGTAGAACAATATTGTCCTTATATTTTTGAATATGAAATGACAATACATTCTAAAAATTCTTTTCCACATTCAAGTGGAATTGCTTCTTCTGCAAGTGGGTTATCAGCAATTTCTATGTGTTTAATGAGTTTAGAGAAACAATTAAATCCAATTTTATCAGAAGAATTTATCAATAAAAAAGCTTCTTTTTTAGCAAGATTAGGTTCTGGAAGTGCAAGTAGAAGTATAGAAGGGCCGATGGTTGTTTGGGGTAATCATTCTGAAATTGAAGGAAGCTCAGATTTATTTGGTACTAAATTCCCTTATAAAGTACATCCCATTTTTAACAACTATCAAGATGTGATTTTGTTAGTTGATAAAGGTGAAAAAGTTGTATCAAGTACTGTGGGGCATAATTTAATGCACAATCACCCGTATGCAGAAAATCGTTTTAAACAAGCGAATGAGAACTTATCAAAAATGTCTAAAATTCTTCAAGAAGGAAGCATAAAAGACTTTATTAATTTAGTAGAAAGTGAGGCTTTAACTTTGCATGCTATGATGTTAACAAGTAATCCTTATTTTATTTTGATGAAACCTAATACGTTAGAAATTATCAATAAAATTTGGAAGTACCGTCAAGAAAAAAACAGTAATATTTGTTTTACTTTAGATGCTGGCGCAAACGTACATGTGCTGTTTCCTGAAAACGAGAAAAAAAGTATTATTCAATTTATTGATAATGAGTTGTCTGTATTTTGTCAAAACAGCCATTATATTTGTGATATTGTTGGTTTTGGTGCTAAAAAATTATAAAAAATTAGTTATCCTGATTCATTAATAGATGTAAATTGCTGATGGTTAGTTTATTGTGTTTTTTTAAATATTGTTTTTAAAGGCTAATTAGTTGGTTCATACTTGAAAATGGTTATCAAAAGTATTTGTTAACATTTTAACAACATTAAAAGTTGTATTTTTGTAGCGCTATTGATTAATTAAAATATGAAAAGTCCACTTTTTTACGCTAAAATTCTACTTTTTGGAGAGTATGGAATTATTAAAGATTCTAAAGGTTTAGCAATACCGTTTAATACTTATAGAGGAGCATTAAAAACTTCAGAAATTTTAGAAGGAGATTCTAAAAAATCTAACGAAAATTTAAATCGTTTTTACACTTATGTTTCTACTTTACAAACAGATTTAGTTTCTTTTAATTTAGAAGAGTTTAAAACTGATTTAGATAACGGAATGTATTTTGATTCTTCAATTCCTCAGGGTTATGGTGTAGGAAGTTCAGGTGCTTTAGTGGCATCAATTTATGATAAATATGTTAATGATAAAATTACAGTTTTAGAAAATTTAACAAGAGATAAATTACTGAAATTAAAAGCTATATTTTCTTTAATGGAATCTTTTTTTCATGGAAAAAGTTCTGGGTTAGATCCATTAAATTCTTACTTAAGTTTGCCTATTTTAATTAACTCTAAAGAAAATATTGAACCAGCAGGAATTCCATCTCAAAAAGAAGGAAAAGGAGCTGTTTTCTTATTAGATTCTGAGCAAATTGGCGAAACAGAACCAATGGTTAATATCTTTATGAATAAGATGAAAAAGGAAGGGTTTAGAAAAATGATAAGCGAAGAATTTTCAATATCTACAAACGCTTGTATCGAAGATTTTTTACAAGGAAATGTAAAATCTTTGTTTAGTAATGTAAAAAACTTATCTAAAATAGTGCTAAAAAACTTTAAACCAATGATTCCTACTGCGTTTCATAAAGTTTGGGAAAAAGGAATTGTGTCTAATGATTATTATTTAAAACTTTGTGGTTCTGGCGGAGGAGGTTATATTTTAGGTTTCACTGAAGATTACAAAAAAGCACAAGAAAGTTTAAAAGATTATAAGTTAGAGTTAGTTTATAGATTCTAAAATTTACTCTATGATTTCCTTCAGAGTAAAAAGAATTATTTTTAAAATTTTAAGTCTATTATCAGTTATTAGAGGCTATAATATTCTTGTATTAATTATAGCCCAATATTTGGCGTCTATATTTATTTTTTCTTCAAAAAAATCTTTAAGAAATGTAGTTTTTGATTTACATCTACACTACATTGTTTTAGCGTCAGTCTGTGTAGTTGCTGGAGGTTATATAATTAATAATTTTTATGATGTTAAGGTTGATAGAATTAACAGACCTTTAAAAACAGGCCTAGATAATTATGTAAAACAGTCTACAAAATTATCGCTTTATTTCTTTTTAAATTTTTTAGGATTTACTTTCGGATGTTTTGTTTCTTGGAAAGCCGCACTGTTTTTTTCTATGTATATTTTTGGCATTTGGTTTTATTCGCATAAACTAAAAAAATATCCATTTACAGGATTATTGTCAGCAACTATTTTAACCATTTTGCCATTTTTTGCAGTGTTTGTTTATTATAAAAATTTTTCAAACATTATTTTTGTACATGCAATTTTCCTGTTTTTGGTAATAATGGTAAGAGAGTTAATTAAAGATTTACAAAATAGTAAAGGTGCAATTGTAAATAACTATAAAACCTTTTCGGTGTTTTACGGAGAGCAAAAAACAAAAAAAATATCAGTTTTACTTTTACTTCTTACTTTTTTTCCAATTATAGTTCTATTTCGTTATCCGGCATTAAGTTATATGAGATATTATTTTTATTTAGCTTTAATTACACTTTTTTTTGTGGGGTTTTATTTGATGAAATCTAATAAGCAAAATGAATATTTTTTTTTACATAACGTTCTTAAAATCTTATTATTAATAGGTGTTTTTAGTTTGGTTTTTATTGATACTTCTCTCTTGTTAGAAAAAGTAATTCTTAGATTGAATTAGAAAATCAATTTAAGTACCTTTGCCAAAAATCATTAATAATGGAATCAAATAAGAACTCGTCGCGAAGACGACAAGAAGGTAAAAAAAATACACCTCAAAATAGAAAGTCTGTAAAACCTTTAGGTAGAAAATCTGTTAAAAAGGAATTCAAAAAAAATACTTCAGCAAAAAAATCCGACGAAACTTCAGGTATCCGTTTAAATAAATATATTGCAAATTCAGGCGTTTGTTCTCGTAGAGAAGCAGATACTTATATAGAGCATGGAAGTGTTGTAGTAAACGGTAAATTGATTACAGAAATGGGTTATAAAGTTCAACCAGGAGATATTGTAACTTTTGATGGAACTTCAATTACACCCGAACAAAAAAAATATGTCCTTTTAAATAAGCCAAAGAATTACATCACTACAATGGATGATGATCGTGGACGTAAAACTGTTATGGAATTGATTGCAAACGCATCCAAAGAGAGAATTTATCCTGTTGGAAGGTTAGATAGAAATACTACTGGGTTGTTGTTGTTTACTAATGATGGTGATTTAGCAAAAAAGCTGACGCATCCAAAACACAATGTTCGTAAATTATATCATGCCTCATTAGATAGAAAGTTAGATTTAAGAGATTTAGAGAAGTTAAGAGGAGATGTTATTATAGAAGGAAGAAAAGTGTTTATTGATGCAATTTCTTATGTTGATGGCGAGCCAAAATCGGAAGTTGGTATCGAAATTCATTCAGGAAGAAATAGAATTGTGCGTAAAATATTTGAACATGTAGGTTATAAAGTAAATAAATTAGACAGAGTTATTTTTGCGGAATTAACAAAAAAGAATCTGCCTAGAGGAAGATGGAGAGAGTTAACTAATTTAGAAGTTACCAATTTACAAATGATGAAATAATTAATAAAAATCCAGCTTTAAAGCTGGATTTTTTTGTAATTTTAAAAAACGATTAGAAAGATGTTAGAAAAAGAACTAAAATTAATTGAAAGCTATTTTGATATAATTGAAGCTAAAAACAACAAAATATCAAAAGCAAATGTAGGTTGGCATTTAGATCATACCTTAAAAGTGATCAATACTGTTTGTAAAACGTTAGTAAATTCTGATCCTAAAGAATATAAATACAGTTTTAATAGATTAAGGTTGATCGTTTTTACTTTAGGTTTTTTTCCAAGAGGAAAAGCAAAATCGCCCAAAAGAGTTTTACCTCCAGAAGTTATTTATATTGAAGAGTTACAAAAACAATTAAGTGAAGTAACAGAGAATGTAAAAAATCTTGAAGGTTTGACAAAGAATAAACATTTTCATCATCCACTTTTCAAACAATTAAATAAAAAGAAAGCTATTAGATTTATGAAAATGCATACAAATCATCATTTAAAAATTGTAAAAGATATTATAAAATAGATTTTAAGCACAAAAAAACCCGAACTTTTGTTCGGGTTTTAAATGTGGTACCTCCAGTACTAAATTAATGTTTCATTCTGAAACTTATTTAATGACAATCGCTAATATGTCAGTCCTGTCAGTAGGAAATCAACTGTCTGTCATTAAATAAATTTCAATGCAATTCAGAATTATTCAAACCAAAAACACCCTCTCAAACACCCTGCTTTGGTACATAATTCGCTTTGTATTGTTTGTATAACATTAAAAAAACAACAATGAGTTTATCAGTAAAGAGTACCCACGGAGTTATCAGATTTAGTTTAAAAGAATCTATAAAAAGTTTAGAAGCGACACCGCAAAAAGAAAGTTTAATTATGATGCATTTTTCATCAAAAGGTAAGCGTTTTAAAAAGAGTATAGGTTATAAATGCCCATTAAACCAATGGGATGTATCACGTCAAAGAGTTAAAACCAACAAAGGCATGATGTCCAACGCTTATAAAGTGAATAAACTTATTGATGAAATAAGAGCTTTCACAGAAGACACACTTTCTTCTATGAAAAATAATGGTTTATTAGATGTAGATCGTTTGGCAGATCTAATAAGCGGAAAGATAAACGGCTCTGACAACGACATAGAGCAACAAGAAAACGCTAAAATAGTTGTCTATTGTGAAAACCTAATAGAAGCAAAGAAAAACACCATAGGCATTACAACGTATCGTTCTTATAAGCAAACATTGAGGTTATTGAGTCTTTATGAGAAAAAGCATAAAGAAATATTAAAATTCGATGAAATAAACCTATCGTTTTACCGCAAATTCGTAACGCTTTTAGAGAACGAAGATTATAGTTTAAACAGTATAGGTAAGCATATCAAAAATCTAAAAATATTCCTAAATGATGCTTTAATAAATGGAGTAAGTAGCAACACCATTTTTAAAAATAGAAGCTTTAAAGTGCTTAAAGAAACTACAACAGATGTTTATTTAAGTGAGGCAGAAATCGAAACTTTAGCCGAAAAAGATTTTAGTAACCGTCCCCGTATAGAATTAGCGAGAGATATATTTTTAATTGGCTGTTATACAGGACAAAGGGTTAGCGATTATAATGGATTGACTAACGAAAACATAGAAATATTAGATGGTCACAAATTTATTAAGGTACGTCAGAAAAAAACTGACACAACGGTGCTTATCCCTATAACTGTTGATATACAGAAGATAATGAGTAGATATGGCAATAATTTTCCACCTAAATTAAGTGAGCCTATCTTGAGAAGAAATATAAAAACAGCTTGTAGCACCGTTGGGTTTAAGGAGATGGTTAATATCTCATACACAAAAGGTGGTAAGGCGATAAAAAAAGGAGTACCAAAATATAACTTGATAAAAACACATACGGCACGTAGAAGTTTTTGTACTAACCATTATGCAGCAGGCAAATCTATTCAAGATATAATGCTTTTTTCGGGACACAAAACGGAACGAGAGTTTTACAAGTACATACGGATAGAAAAGGAGCAACAAGCCTTATCTGTTTTGAAAAATGGCTTTTTCAATTAGGAAAGTTTTTTAGCATCATATTAAAATGCTAAATTTGTTCTCAACATATTAAAAATAAAGCGTTAGCTTTTATTGTGGTCTTGAAATCTGACAATTTCTCCATTACGCCACAGGATAAAATGACTACGCCATGTTACGGCGTGGGAGTAGCTTATCTTGGCGTAGGGTTTTGTCAGAACCTCAAGACAGGTAATGTTATAAACCCACGCTTTTAATATTTATAAACTTCACTTTGGGTTTGAGTGAAAATTTAAATCCATTTAGTATGTCCTTTGGAGTCATAGTCGTCGCAATTATTTTTATTGGTTTAATCATCTATAATACCAATCGTTCAAACAAATCTTTTCAACACCAAAAAACAGAGTCAAGACGTTTTACCGTTGATAGTCTAAAAGAAGTTGCTCAAAATAACCAAAAAAAGCACCACGAAAAATTTGAAAACACTATTGAAGAAGCATTTAGAAAACATATTACGCAATGTTTAAAAGATACACCAAATGAGCTTAAAAACACTCCAGTAGTTACAACACTTATTATGGACTCTTTAACAAGCTACGCACAAAATTTAATAGACAATTTAAGTGCTAAATCTGAAATAAAAAATGCAATGTCTCAAACGAAATTAGAATCTATTGTAGATACGGCACAGAAAAAAGTATTTAGGGAATACTTCCAATACTCGTAATATTTCTTTTAGACTTTTCTATCTTGGAAGATACAAAGCACCGAAAAAAGTATGCTATATAGATACCAAGAACAGAGTAAATTATGAGAGGAAACATTTTATTAAAACAAAGCCCTAAAGCGACTTTATGATTTCATTAACTTAATATTGATTAACTTTTACTAACTTTGTAATCTACAATGAAACAAGTTTTCCATAAAATAGCATCCTTTATAATGGCATTAGTAGTATTGTTATCTACGGTGTCATTTACTATTGATATGCACTATTGTGGAGATACTTTAGTTGATACTGCTATTTTTAAAAAGGCTAAAAGTTGCGGAATGGAAATGCAAAATCCATCAACTAAAGATTGTTCTATGACAAAAAAGAATTGTTGTAGTGATAAACAGATTTTTGTTGATGGTCAAGATGAATTGCAACTTACTTTTGATACGCTCTCTTTTGAACAACAACAATTTATTGCTTCTTTCATTTACACTTATATCAACCTCTTTGAAGGGTTTGATGAAAATATAAATTCTTACCAAGAATATAAACCACCTCTCGTCATCAGGCAAATCTACAAGATAGACGAGACCTATTTAATTTGATTTTTAAACAATAGACTGTGTTATCCTATGACTGCAATGTCGTAAGGATAATTCGTTGTATTCGGTGTTTTCGTAACGCCAATGTCTAATTGTTTAATTATCAAACGCTATGCTAAATAAAAGCATCAAATTTTTAATAGAAAATAAACTTGTCGCTGTACTATTACTTACCTTTTTTATAGGTTGGGGAATTGTACACGCACCTTTTAATTGGGAAATAGGTTTTTTACCAAACAATCCTGTTGCGGTAGATGCTATTCCTGATATTGGCGAAAACCAACAAATTGTATTTACAAAGTGGGAAGGTCGTTCGCCACAGGATATTGAAGACCAAATTACATACCCATTAACAACGTCTTTACTTGGAATTTCAGGAGTAAAAACCATTCGTAGTTCCTCTATGTTTGGATTTTCAAGCATCTATATCATTTTTGATGAAGATGTAGATTTCTATTGGAGTAGAAGTCGAATCCTTGAAAAACTAAATTCATTACCGAACAACTTACTACCTGATGAAGTCAATCCATCATTAGGCTCTGATGCCACAGGATTAGGACAAATATTTTGGTACACTATTGAAGGTAGAGACGAGCAAGGGAACGTTACTGGCGGTTGGGATTTACACGAAATACGAAGTGTTCAAGATTACTACGTTAAATATGCGTTATCGTCTGCAAGTGGTGTTTCGGAAGTTGCTTCAATAGGTGGTTATGTTCAAGAATATCAAGTCGATGTGAACCCTGAATTGATGAGGCAGTACAATGTATCGTTACACCACATCGTCAAAGCAGTTAAAGAGAGTAATAAAGATATTGGAGCTCAAACTATTGAAATTAACCAAGCCGAATATTTGGTTAGAGGTTTAGGTTATGTTAAATCTATTTCAGATATAGAAAATGCAGTTGTTACTTCCGAAGATTTTACTGCAATTAAGATAAAAGATATTGCTAAAGTTACGCTTGCACCAAAAGCAAGACGAGGTATTTTAGACAAAGAAGGTGCAGAAGTTGTTGGCGGTGTTGTAGTGTCAAGATATGGCGCAAACCCATTAGAGGTCATAAATAATGTCAAAGAAAAAATCAACGAATTAAGTTCAGGTTTACCTTCTAAAGTATTGAAAGATGGTAGGACTTCACAATTAACCATAGTGCCTTTTTACGACAGGTCTGAACTCATAAAAGAAACATTAGGCACGCTCAATGAAGCATTAACATTAGAAATACTCATTACCATTTTAGTCATTCTAATTATGGTGTTTAATCTTCGTGTTTCTGTCCTTATTTCAGGTTTGCTTCCTGTGGCAGTCTTAATGGTATTTATAGCAATGAAACTTTTTGGAGTTGATGCTAATATTGTAGCCTTATCTGGAATTGCTATTGCTATTGGAACAATGGTGGATGTTGGCGTTATTCTTTCCGAAAACATTATTAGGCATTTAGAAGAAAACAAAGAAAAACTATCTGTAAATGAAGTTGTGTACAATGCAACAACCGAAGTTTCAGGAGCAATAATAACAGCAGTTTTAACAACCATTATCAGTTTTATTCCTGTATTCACAATGATTGGCGCAGAAGGAAAATTGTTTAGACCTTTGGCATTTACAAAAACCTTTGCTTTAACGGCTTCTATTATTGTTGCCTTGTTTTTAATTCCACCCTTTGCTTCCTATTTATTTCAAAAAAGAAGTATTAAAAAAGTTTCGAGATTAGTTATCAATAGCCTTTTAATTCTATTTGGAATAATAGCACTTATTTATGGATATTGGCTTGGAATTGTACTTATTGCATTTGGAGTTACGGCAATCTTAAAATCTCAAAATAGATTGTCAGGAAATAAAGCAAACTATTTCAATATTGCTATTTCAACTTTAGCAATCGTATTTCTTTTGGCAGAATATTGGCGACCGTTAGGCGTTGATAAAAGCATTTTTTGGAATCTTGTTTTTGTGGCTATAATCTGTTTTGGACTGTTGGGTGTTTTTACGGTATTCAGAAGGTATTATACACGTATTTTAAATTGGGCTTTAGAAAATAAAATACTATTCCTTTCTATTCCAACAGCAATAGTTATTTGTGGGTTTTTAATACTGAAAAACACAGGCAAAGAATTTATGCCTTCACTCAACGAAGGTTCTTTTTTATTAATGCCAACGTCTTTACCACATTCAGGAGTTGAAGAAAACAAGCGAGTGTTACAGCAGTTAGATATGGCTGTGGCAACAATTCCTGAAATTAAAACCGTTGTTGGTAAAGCAGGTCGTGTAGAATCGTCTTTAGACCCTGCGCCTTTGTCGATGTATGAAAACTTAATTCAGTATAAATCGGAATATATGTTGAATGGCAATGGAGAACGACAACGCTATAAAGTTGATGATAATGGCTTTTTTGAATTGAAAAATGGAACAATGGTGGAAAACCCAAACAATTCAGATAAAGCTGTTATAATGCCTGAAATAATCGCAAAAGAACTTATTGAAGATAGTGATGGCGAGTTTTACAGGAATTGGCGACCTGAAATAAAATCTGCTAATGATATTTGGAAAGAAATTGTACGTGTAACAAAATTGCCAGGCGTTACATCAGCACCAAAATTACAACCTATTGAAACACGTTTGGTAATGCTACAAACAGGTATGCGTGCGCCAATGGGAATTAAAGTAAAAGGACAGGGTTTAAAACAAATTGAAGACTTTGGAGTACAATTAGAGTCTATTTTAAAACAAGTGGAAGGCGTTAAAACCGAAGCCGTTTTTGCCGATAGAATTGTTGGCAAACCCTATTTGTTGATAGATATTGATAGAAAAAAAATTGCACGTTATGGCATATCAATTCAAGATGTTCAAGATGTTTTAATGGTGGCTGTTGGTGGTATGGAAATAACGCAGACTGTTGAAGGTCGAGAGCGTTATGGGGTTCGTGTTCGCTACCCAAGAGAATTGCGAGGTAATCCAACAGATTTAAAAAATATTTATGTGCCTGTTGCCAAAGGCAGTTCAATTCCTTTAGGCGAATTAGCAAGTATTAAATATGAGCAAGGCGCACAAGTCATTAAAAGTGAAGATACTTTTTTAATTGGCTATGTACTATTTGATAAATTAGATGGCTATGCCGAAGTTGGAGTTGTTGAAAATGCACAGGTATTAATTCAGTCAAAAATAGATTCAGGCGAATTAACTGTACCAAAAGGCATTAATTACCAATTTACAGGAACGTATGAAAATCAAATACGAGCCGAAAAAACCTTATCGGTTGTTGTGCCATTAGCATTATTTATCATCTTTTTAATCCTGTACTTTCAATTTCGTTCGGTAGCCACTTCATTAATGGTATTTACAGGAATTGCAGTAGCCTTTGCAGGTGGTTTTATAATGATTTGGTTGTATGGTCAAGATTGGTTTTTAAACATTAATTTCTTTGGCGAAAACCTACGAGATTTATTCCAAATGCACACCATAAATTTAAGTGTTGCCGTTTGGGTTGGTTTTATTGCGCTTTTTGGAATTGCAACAGATGACGGCGTTGTTATGGCAACCTATCTTACACAAACATTTGATAGAAATAAGCCTACAAACAAACAAGATGTAAGAGCATCCGTAATTGAAGCAGGAACAAAACGAATTAGACCTTGTTTAATGACCACAGCAACAACCATATTGGCATTATTACCTGTGTTAACCTCAACAGGTCGAGGAAGCGATATTATGATTCCTATGGCAATACCAAGTTTTGGTGGTATGCTTATCGCATTAATAACCTTATTTGTTGTTCCTGTTTTATACAGTTGGAAACAGGAAATACAACTTAAAAAAGCATCAAAATGAAACAAATAAAATCAATCTTTATTCTTTGCTCAATTTTCTTTATTCTGAAAGGAAATGCACAGCAATTACAAACACTAATTGAAGAAGGTTTAACAAAAAGCCCTGAAATTCAACTATTTGAATTAAAGCATCAGGTAGCAAGAGAAAAAGTGAATGAAGCCAATACGCTACCAAATACACAAATAGGTGTTGGTTATTTTGTGAGCGAACCTGAAACACGAACAGGAGCGCAACGCTTTAAAATTTCGGCAAAACAAATGTTACCATCATTTGGCTCAATAACAGCAAGAGAAAATTATAAAAACGCTTTGGCAGATGCGGTTTATGAAGATATTGCTATTGCACAACGAAAATTGGTAGCATCCGTATCACAATCCTACTATAATTTGTATGCGCTAAAAGAGAAACAGTTGGTTTTAGATGAAAATAGTGCCTTACTGAAAACCTATGAAGAATTAGCATTAACATCTGTTGAAGTAGGCAAAGCATCAGCAGTAGATGTCTTGCGTTTACAAATGCGACAAAACGAATTAGAGCAACTTAAACAAGTGTTAGAACAAGATTATTTAGCAGAACAAACCGTATTGAATAAGTTGTTAAATAGAGATAAAAACAAAGAAGTAATTGTTGCTGATAAACTAATTATGCCTTCTGAAAACGAACTTATCAATTCTGAAAATTTAGCATTACATCCTGAACTATTAAAATATGACAAACTCTACGAATCGGTTGAAAAATCTGAATTATTAAACAAAAAAGAAAGCAGTCCAATGCTTGGATTTGGATTAGACTATATCGCAGTTTCTGAACGACCAAATATGGATTTTAGCGATAACGGAAAAGATATTGTAATGCCAATGGTTAGTGTTTCTATTCCAATTTTCAACAACAAATACAAATCGAAAACAAAGCAGAATGAGTTACTACAAAAAGAAATAAACGTTCAAAAACAGGACAAGTTAAACCGATTAGAAACATTACTTGACAAAGCAATAAAAAAGAGTAATTCGGCAAGAATAAGTTACAATACGCAAACAAAAAACTTAAAACAAGCCAAAGATGCCGAAACCATTTTAGTAAAAAGTTATGAAACAGGAACGATTGATTTTAATGATGTTTTAGATATTCAAGAATTACAACTCAAATTTCAAATTAACCAAATAGAATCTATTAAAACCTATTATTTACAAAGAACAATTATCAACTATTTAACTAATTAAAATTCAATACATATTAACTATAAAAATCAATTTAAAATGAAAACAGTAAAAACAATTTTAGGAGTTTTAGTATTTGCAGTAATGCTAACAACAGTATCGTGTAAAGATGCTAAAAAAGATGACACAACCACTAAAACAGAACAAGCAGAAAAGAAAGAATATGCTTCTGCCTATGTATGCCCAATGCATTGCGAAGGTAGTGGTAGCGACAAGGGAGGCGAATGCCCAAAATGTGGTATGGATTACGTTAAAAATGAAGACCACAACTCAAATGGTCATAAGCATTAATTAATACAAAATGTGGCAACATTTATTTAATGTTGCTACATTCTATTTATAGTTACTAAACATATTGAATTTTAATTAAAAAAAATGAAACACACTTATAAAATATCAGGAATGACTTGTAGCAGTTGCAAAGCATCAGTCGAAAAGAGTTTAAACGATTTAGATAATGTTACCAAAGTTGACGTTAATCTTGAAAGTCAAGAAGCGACAATTACTATGAATGGACATATTGAAGTTTCAGAACTACAAAAAGTCTTGCCTTCAAAATATAGTATTACCAAAAAGGAACATAAAAATGTTTTTGCTTCTGCTCAAAATTCAAATTTTGAAGTAAAAGAAGAAAAAAGCAAACTACAACAACTCAAACCCTTACTATTAATCATATTTTACATAGCAGTTGCAAGTATTTTATTGCATTATAAAAATTGGAGTTGGAGCGAATTTATGCTCGATTTTATGGGCTTATTTTACATTGTTTTTAGTTTCTTTAAAATGTTGGATTTAAAAGGATTTCCAGATTCATTTAAAATGTACGACCCATTAGCAAAACAAGTTCCTTTCTATGGTTGGGTTTATCCATTTATAGAAACTGCTTTAGGGCTAATGTTTTTAATGCGATTTGAAATCAATATTGCTTTAATCGTTACACTTATTGTATTAGGAATAACGACTATTGGAGTAACAAAAACACTATTAGATAAAAAATCAATACGTTGTGCTTGTTTAGGAACTGCTTTAAAATTACCTATGACAGAAGCCACGTTTATTGAAAACGCTATTATGATTGTAATGGCGACATTAATGTTATTAAACATATTTTAAAATGAAAAAATATATTATTTACATCGGAATATTAGTCGTAGGACTATTATTAGGATGGTTCTTTTTTGGCAACTCATCCAATAAAGAAAAAGAGCATAATCATTCTGAAACGGCAGAAACGAATCAAATGTGGACGTGTTCTATGCATCCACAAATTATGCAACCCGAAGCAGGCGATTGTCCTATTTGCGGTATGGATTTAATTCCTGCCGAGGCAAGTTCAGAAGGGTTAAGCGCAAATGAATTTAAACTGACAAAAAATGCTATGGCATTGGCTAATATTCAGACCTCTACCGTAGGCAATAGCACGAGTAATGATGCTACTATTAAGTTATCAGGAAAGATTGTAGAAAATGAAGAAGCCAATGTTGTACAAGCAAGTTATTTTTCAGGGCGAATAGAACGTTTAAATATAAGTTCAACAGGCGAAGAAGTGCGAAAAGGGCAGTTATTAGCAACCATATATTCGCCAGAATTATTTTCGGCTCAACAAGAACTAATTACGGCTTCGTCATTTAAAGAATCACAACCTGCATTATATAAGGCTGTCCGTAATAAACTAAAACTTTGGAAGATTTCTGAAAACCAAATCAATCAAATTGAAGCATCAGGAAAAGTGAAGCAAAACTTTCCAATTTATGCAACAGTTTCAGGCACAGTTTCAGAAAAATTAGTAGAGCAAGGTGACTATGTAAAACAGGGTCAGGCGTTATTGAAAATCACAAATCTAAATACCGTTTGGGCATTGTTTGATGTGTATGAAAATCAGGTTGAATTATTCAAAAAAGGACAAAATATTACGATAACTTCAAATGCATATCCGAATAAAGAATTTAAAGAAAAAGTAGATTTTATAGACCCAACTTTTAATCCATCAACACGAACGGTAAAACTTCGAGTAGTATTAAACAATAAGAACCGTGAGTTTAAAACAGGAATGTTTGTAGAAGGAAATATTGAAAATACAATGTCTAAAAAAGAGCAAAGTTTAACGATTCCTTCATCAGCAATACTGTGGACAGGCGAACGCTCTGTGGTGTATCTAAAAACAAATCCTGATGAGCCTATTTTTGAAATGAGAGAAGTAACCATTGGCAAGCAATTAGGAGACCAATACGAAGTTGTTGATGGTCTTAAAAATGGAGACGAAATTGTAACCAATGGCACATTTACGGTGGATGCTTCGGCACAATTACAAGGTAAAAAGTCTATGATGAATAAAGAAGGTGGTAAAACAATGACAGGACACGAAGGACACACAATGAATAAGGCAACAGATAAAATTGAATTTAATACAGCCATAGAAAAATCGTTTCAACCTGTTATAAATGCTTATATCAACCTTAAAGATGCTTTAATAAAATCTGATGTTGCGATGGCATCTAATAAAAGTGAAATCTTTAGAAAGGCATTAGATGCAATTTCGGTAAATGAAAGAGCGCAAACACATAATTATTGGTCTAAACTTCACAAAACATCTAAAGGCATTAATGAAAATGTAAGTTTGAAACAGCAACGTAAACAATTTCAAATCTTATCAGATAATTTAATTGCAATAATTAGAAATTTTGATGAAATTGAAAGCAAATTATTTGTTCAATATTGCCCAATGGCAGACAATAATAAAGGTGGATCTTGGTTAAGTAAAGAAGAACAGGTTTTAAATCCTTACTTTGGCGATAAGATGCTGAAATGCGGTAGTGTGAAAGAAATAATAGAATAATCAATGAACAATATAGAATCACAATTAAAAGATAAATCAGTTAAACCAACAGCAATGCGATTATTGGTTTTGCAATATTTTACAGAACAAAGCAAAGCCGTATCGTTAAAAGATTTGGAAAACGGATTGAGTTATGCCGATAAAAGCACCTTGTTTCGCACACTAAAAACTTTTGAAGAAAGTAAAATTGTTCATAGTATCGAAGATGGTTCAGGCGTTACTAAATATGCTTTATGCCTTGAAAGTTGTAATTGCGAATTACAAGATTTGCACTATCATTTTCATTGTACGAATTGTGAAAACACATTTTGCCTTACTACTCTTAACATACCAACAATAGAACTACCAACTAACTTTAAGATGAATCAAGCAAATATGGTTATCAAAGGTTTATGTGCTAACTGCAATGAGTAAACTTTGCAGTTGGGTTGCATTGAATAAATAGTACATTTGTCCTGTGAAATATTTAACACTCATATTTGCTGTTATAACATTAGCATTATCAACTGTTCCTTGTACTGATGGAATAAATGAAACTGCCGATACTTTTCAAACAGAAAACCATAGCGACCATTCAGACGATGGATGCACACCATTTTGCACCTGTGCGTGTTGTGGTATTGCTATTCCTTTTGAAGTCTTTGTTTTTGAAGATGAGCAGTTAAATACTACTTTAATTTCTCATTCTTTTAACTACGAAAACCTATTTACACAAGGTTTTATCACTTCTATTTGGCATCCTCCTGCCATTGGTTAAATAATCTATTCAATGGATAAGTACGTCTTATCAAAACCTGAATTATTTAACAATTATTAAAATTTAGAAATGAATAAAAAAATGTACGACATTATACTATGCCTATTATTTAGTGCATCCATTTTTGCACAAAACACAACAGTAACTATAAAAGTAACAGAAGAAGAAACCAACAAACCTTTAATTGGCGCAACTGTATATTTTGAACCCCTTGAAATTGGTGCAACAACTAATGATGAGGGTTTAGCAATATTGGAAAACATACCACTTGGAAAACAGGAAATTACGATTTCTTTTGTTGGCTTTGAAACGATTATTGACACGATACAAGTAACAGAAACTACACCCATAAAAACCTACGTGATGCACGAGGGAGGTATGGAGTTGGAGGGCATTACTATAAAATCAACTCGAAGTACACGAACTATTAAAAGAATCCCTACACGAGTAGAATTTATCAGTTCAGAAGAATTAGGCGAAAAAGCCATAATGAATGCTTCAAATATTTCTATGGTACTTCGTGAAAGCACAGGCATTCAAATACAGCAAACCTCTTTAAGTAGTGCTAATAGCAGTATTCGTATTCAGGGTTTGGATGGTAGATACACCCAAATACTAAAAGATGGCTTTCCGTTATTTGGAGGATTTTCAGGAGGATTGAGCATAAACCAAATCCCACCTTTAGACCTCAACCAATTTGAAATTATCAAAGGAAGTGCCTCTACTTTGTACGGTGCCGGTGCTATTGCAGGTTTGGTAAACTTGGTTGCTAAAACACCTGATGAAGAACCTGAATTGAACATACAACTCGCTCAAACCCACGTTGGCGGAAGTACAATAAATGCTTTTTACAGTAAGCGTAATGATAAATTTGGTTATACGCTCTACGGTTCAGGACATTATCAGAACCTATACGACCCTGACGATGATGATTTTAGCAATCTGCCTGAAACCAAAACTGTTTCATTCAATCCAAAGTTGTTTTACTATCCATCCGAAAGCGAAACTATTTGGTTGGGTATCAATGGCACATTTGATAAAAGAGAGGGAGGCGATATTATAGCCATTAGAGACGGAGCGAATGGTATTCATCAATATTCAGAAGAAAACACCTCAACAAGAATAAGTACACAAGCCGTCTATGAAAAAGAGTTTAGCGAAGATAAATCGTTACAGATAAAAAATAGTGTGTCCTATTTTGACAGGGATTTAGTAACTCCTAATTTGTTGTTTTCAGGTCGGCAATGGGATGTGTTTGCAGAAGCAAATTATACCATTCAAAAAGAAAAATCGGATTGGATTTTTGGAGGTAATTTTTACAGTAATTCATTCAAAGAGAAAGACAATCCCACACCACGAAATCAAGACAATATCACTTTTGGAGCGTTTGCAAATAATACAATAGACCTATCTGATAAGTTTATTTTAGAAACAGGCTTTAGAACAGATTTTGTGCCAAATTGGGGTGTATTCCCTTTACCTCGTATCTCTCTATTATGGAAAGCCAACAGCCATTTTTCAAGTCGTTTAGGTGGTGGATTAGGCTATAAAATTCCTGATATGTTTACCGAAGAAGCAGCCACTTTGAATTTTGAAAACATCTTACCTATTGATGAAGATAATTTAAGTGCTGAACGTTCCTATGGAGCAAATATTGATTTCAATTACAAGGGTAAAATTTCTGATGATGTGCGATTTTCAATTAACCAACTGTTTTATGTTACGAGCATTGACAATGCACTATTATTAAATGAACAACTTAATAGCACATATCTTTTTGAAAACGCTGATGGAACAGTTTTAAGTCGAGGGGCTGAAACCAATATCAAATTTACTTACAATGATTTTAGATGGTTTTTAAACTATGCTTACATCAACACGACTTTAAACTATCTGCCTAATAATCCACAAAAAACTCTAACACCAAAACATCAAGCAGGAAGCGTTTTAATGTATGAGAATGAGAAATGGCGTATTGGTTATGAAACCTACTATACAGGAAGTCAAAGGTTAAGTACAGGCGTTGAAACACAAGATTTCTTTACGATGGGTTTATTGGTACAAAAGCATTTTAAATGGGGAAGTCCATACATCAACTTTGAGAATTTTACAGACCGTAGGCAGAGCCGATTTTCTCCTGAAACCCTACCACCACATCAAGAACCTCAATTTGCAGAAATATATGCACCTACCGATGGTTTCGTGTTTACTGTGGGTGTAATGTTTAATGTATTTGGTGGAGAGGATGAACATTAAACTTTGCAATTAGGTTGCAGGAATTGTAACCTAAATTTGTATTCAAATTATGATGTACAAAACGGAGTTTAAAATATCGAAAATGGACTGTCCGTCAGAAGAAAATCTGATACGGATGAAGATAGAGCATTTGGCTGTTGTTAAAAGTCTTGAATTTGATATTCGTCAAAGAAAACTGACGGTATTTCATCTTGATAGTATTGAGCAAATTGAGCAATCTATTTTAGAATTGAATTTAGGTAGTAAACACATTTTTACCGAATCAACTCAACAGACAAATTTTGCAGAAAACACCAATCAAAAAAAGTTACTTTGGCAAGTCCTTATAATTAATTTCGCATTCTTTCTAATTGAAATAACCACAGGGATAATTTCAAAATCTATGGGGCTTGTGGCTGATAGTCTTGATATGCTTTCTGATGCCATTGTTTATGGAATGAGTTTGTTTGCAGTTGGTGGTTCAATACTGCTAAAAAAGAGAGTGGCAAAAATGGCAGGTTATTTTCAAATGACCCTTGCATTTTTAGGGTTGTTGGAAGTTGTAAGACGGTTTTTAGGGTTCGAGCAAGTTCCTGATTTTTCAATGATGATTTACATTTCAATTTTTGCTCTCATTGCCAATACCTTATCGTTATCCATACTTCAAAAAACCAAGAGCAAAGAAGCACACATAAGGGCAAGTATGATTTTTACATCTAATGACATCATAATCAACATAGGCGTAATTGTAGCAGGTGTGTTAGTTCATTGGTTGCAATCAAGTATTCCTGATTTGGTTGTTGGAATTATTATTTTCCTGTTAGTAGTTCAGGGAGCAATACGAATTTTAAAACTTGGTTAAAATGAAAATATTATTAGTAGTTGGTGTAGCATTATTTTATGGAGTGATAGGTGTTTACCGTTTATTATGGCTTTATAAAAAGACAGGAATAAATCCGTTAAAACTTAAAAATGATGGTTCGATACAGAGCATCAATAAACAAGTATTTGCCTTACTCATTGTATTAGACTTGATTGTAGTAGTTCTGTTTTGTTTAGGAAATAGAATTTATCAATATACATCGCCAATACAATTTTTAGATAATTATTGGTTGAAAATGACAGGAGTAATTTTATCAGCCATAGCCTTTATTTGGATTGTTATTGCACAATCGAATATGAAAACATCTTGGCGAATTGGTATAGACAATGAAGAAAAAACAACACTCATTAAAACAGGATTGTTTAGGCATTCTCGCAATCCTGTGTTTTTTGGATTAGTAATTTCTGCTGTTGGTTTTTTCTTGATTCTGCCTAATGCTATTACACTTTGTATTGCTTTGTTAAGTTATTACAGTATTTCGGTGCAAATTCGATTAGAAGAACAATATTTAGAATCAAAACACCAAGAGGAATACTTAAATTATAAGCAAGAAGTTAGACGCTGGATTTAAAATTAAGGAGGTTTTTAAAACCTGCCTTATTTCATACCTCACACAGTTTTTTAGATTCTACCATTGTAGCAACACTTTGCACAACTCACAATTTAGCCTCTTTCTTATAGCAAGTAATACCCAAATATCACTTATGGGTAAAGTGTTCTAATTTGTTAACTGTGCATAGGTAAATTAGCTTGTTTTTAGCTTATTGTATTGTTGATTTATTAGTTTTCTTTCTTCTTCAAACAATTTATAGTATTTTTCTATCGTGCCTTTACTTACACCAGATGCTTTAATAAGCGACTTTTGAGTTAGTTTGCCTAATTCGGCTACATCCCAATTTAAAATGCACTCCCTAATCTTATTTATAGTTTTTTCAGAACGTGCCTTACCGTTATAATAGTTTACAATGCCCATTATTTCTTTTAGAGGGAGTTTAAATTTGGGGTTAAATAAAAACCGTCTTGGGTTATTTGGTACAGGAATCAGGTTTTTTCTATTCATAATATTTCTAACAATAGTGCTAATTTCTTCAGCTCTTAATTTTGGTTTACAATGGTGTAGATTCACAGTCTCTATATAGTTTTGTAAATAGTTTTGTGCTATATGCGGATTTAAAGCCCTTAACTGATATGCTATTGCAGACACAATAGAGTTTCGACTTCCTTTTTTAATTGCTTTAGGTACAAACACCGTAGCCATTACTATTTTTTCATCTTTAAAATATAGATATTCTTTTCCTCCAAAGTCCACTTCGTTATAATTGTTATAGCGTATAGAGTAATTTACCCCTATAACACCTATATCCTTTCTTTTTCTTTTTAGTATAGGCTTTAGTATAGACGTAGTAGGGGTAAAATTAGTTTGAGCTTCATTAGAAGTATCAATTACCCAAGTAATAGCATCTTCATTAAAGTAAATACCTTTATCGTAACTGTGTATAGTATATTGGGTAGCTTTAGCGGCTCTTATATCTACATTTAAATTTAAGTGTTTGGAAATAGCCGAATAAGTGTCTTTAAAGTTATCAAGATTTAAATTCTCAACTTTAACCAATACTCCTCTGCCAGTATTTGATGGCGATAACCAAGTAGCAAATATGAATGGGTTAGATAAATCTATACTGGTGCAATTATCTACATCTAAATAAATAAACCCAGTAGGAGATTTAATAGTCTCGTTGGTTTTTCTACCATTAAAGCTAAAATTTAATGTAAAACACGGTAGCTTTGCTTTTAACCCATCATATTTATCTTTGTCTTTGTTGTGATAGAGCCGAGCCTGTTCAATTAAAACAATAATAGATTTGTCTGGCGACTTAATTCGCTCTACAAATTCGTAGATGTCTATTTCGTCAGTTGCGTTAGGGTCTTTTATGTGATTGAAGCAACTAATCATTTTCTTCGTTTAACTGAATAAACTTTTCAATAGCTTTTTCAAGTGTTGTAAATGTCCACGCCCATTTACCAAAGGCTTTAGATGTTGGGAAGCAATGCCGTTTAGAGTTCACACGATAAGTCTTTTTAAACACTTCGTAGTAAATAGAACAGCCAGTATCTACTTTGTATAGGTATGCTTTATTTGATTGATTGTGTTGGGTAAATATGAAGCCTTTTACCTCTCCTTTACCGATTATGTTTTTATCTAAATTTTTCATTTTTTTGCTCTTAAAATGTTAATTTGATTATCCGCAATTCTTTAAGAATTGAGTTGCGGTTGATAAAAACTGATGCAATAACTACAGTTATACTTATTACATTTAAGTTGTTTTGATTTACTTGTATTTGTATTATTGAAAATGTCATTTTCGTTGTTTTAAAAAAGGCAAGACGATTCCTAACAGTATGATAATACCGCCTTGCCTTTGGGTTAAAAAATTGTGAGTAGTAGCTTAAATAAGTTTAAGCACTGCGTTTTGAGAAATCTAACAAACTGCTTTTGAGATACAAGACCTTGCCATTCAAACGTGTAGCAGGCAATACTTGGGTCTTGTCTAAATTCCAAAGTGTTGTTTTGGAAATTTTTAAAAACTCCGCAGCTTCATTACGTGTTAGATACTCATCAGGTTGACTTGTTTTCAAGTTCTCAATTAATTGTTTAAACTCTTCTTTTAAAAGTGTTTTTAGCATTTTCATGAGCGAGTCTGGACTCATGTCATGCATTTGGATTGTTCTTTGCATTTTAAAATAACTTTATTTACAACTACTTCGTTGTAATTGATATGCAAAGACCCGAAAAGGTATTAGAGGTATTTTGGAAAGGTAGAATTGATTAAATATCCTTTACGAAAAATTTAAAATTTGGAGGAATATTTAACTTTTTTAAATCAATATGAAGATCTTCTTTAATTTTGTTTAAGAGACGTTTTATCTGCTTAAAAGGGTAATCTTTATGATATTCATTATATTCAGGCACTACATCTTCAGAATGCTTATAATATTTGAAATACATATTTTTATCTATCAAATTAGGCTGTTCAACTAATGATGCTTCGAGAAAATCATTTTGAACATCTAACACTAAACCAAGTTCTTGTTTTAAAAAGTCAAACCGATAAAACAAATAAAACAAACTGAAGAAATTTATTTTAGAAAGATTTCTAATTGACCTAATGCCAAGTGAACTGAATTTATTGAAAGAAAAGCTGTTAATAATAATTTCAACCTCTCGATTGTCAAACTTTTTAGCCTTTAAAAACTCAATTAATTGTGAGTTATTTTCTTTTAACAACTCAAATTCTTCTTTAAGTACCTTCTGCTTATCTGCATTGGTAGTTGTTTTTTGTCCTTCAATTTTGAATCGATAATATTCATATTCAATCAGAACAAAGTATTGTTTTGGGTCAATTTCTAAATTGAGTTTAGAGTATTGAGTGTTATGTAGTTTTAAAATTGATTTTAATGTATTTTGATAGTTAATTATAAAACCAAATTCGTCGAAGCCACCTTGTAACTGAAATTCGGTATTTTGAGTTGACTTTAATAACATATTTTTTAATTCGGACTCAAGATTATCCTTGAGTTCTGAATATAAACCATTATCAATACTGTTTCTATTTTTGTGGAAATTATCAATTTTAAACTTTGTTGTAGATATAGCATTGTTGATTTGCCCATCTAAATAATTAAGAAATTGCTGATAATAGGTAATATATCTATGGGGATTTATTTTTTTTAAATCCAAGTAGTCGAAGAAAAAGGATTCTATATCTTGAACTGAAAAGTCTAATCTAAAAGTTTCTCCCCAAGCAAAACCATCTTCATTTACTTCAGTTGGATAACCAAAATAGAACGTCTTTTTAATATAATCTTGTAAAAATTCAATTTCTTTATTGCTGATTAAATCGTTTAATGTTTTTATTTTTGAAATAGGTTTACTTATATCAGTATCCCAAAGAAAATCTTCTACATTCAAAAATTTATTAATAGTACTTACATAATTTTGATAAGTTAAAACGCTTTTGTCTTTTTTGTCAAAGAAATGTAATTCTGAATCACGAAATTCATCTCCGAGCAACAAAAGATGTATGCAAAAATCTGTTAAAATGTCTTTTTTATTCATAAACGAGAGCCAAAGAGGGAAGATGTACCTCTAAACCCCCAAAATTAAGCATTTTAAAATAGTAAAATATAGATAATTTTTTATGTTTTGTTAGCCTCTATGCGCACGTATAGGTTTTTTGATGGGTAAGCCTATTTTACACTTGGGTCAAATTTTTTCTAAAAAAGCCTTAATAATGTGCGTTTTGCTTCAAATGGCATTTTTACTCCATAAAAGGTGCTTTTTGTGTTATAAACTCATTTGTTATTAAATGTGTGTTAAGCCTTATGAATAAAGACGTTGGGCAATTTTTTATTATTTCATTCTCTTATAACCTTTTTGATAGGTAAGTACAAAATTTTAAAAGAGGCGATATCTCAAGATGAACCTTCCGATAACGAGGGGTATTTGAAGCTATTTTTTTTAGCACCCCGACCACTTTTTTTGAACAAAATCGAAATTGATATGTAATACCAAAAGATTTTTGCCTTTTACAAATTAAAGTTATGAGTAAACTTAATTCCCTACAGCTTGCCAGTGCCTGTAAGTTTTCGTATATTTATTAAGCAAACAAAAAGTTTTCTACTAAAGTTCATTATTAGCACCCTGTCAAGCACCCTCAAAAACAAAAAAGCCTGCAATCTCTTTATTTATAAAGGATTACAGACTTTTAAAGTGGTACCTCCAGGAATCGAACCAGGGACACAAGGATTTTCAGTCCTTTGCTCTACCAACTGAGCTAAGGTACCATTGCCTTAGCGGATGCAAATATAAAACGTATTTTATACATCTACCAAATAAAATTCAAAAAATGTATTGTATTTTTGAATTTCATCTATTTTTTAAAAATGAATTTAATTATTGATATTGGTAATACCCGAGTAAAAGCAGCTGTATTTGAGCAAGATAGGCTTGTAGAGGTTGTATTGTTTGATAAGAAAAGAATTGTTTCAGAAGTGAAAAAAATTTTAAAAAAATTTACAATTCCCTTCGGAATCTTATCAAGTGTGAGCTCTATTTCAAGTAAAAAGTTAGAAAGTTTGCAAAAAAACGTCAATTTTCAAGTTTTATCTTCTGAAACAAAAGTTCCTTTTATTAATTGTTATCAAACTCCAAAAACTCTTGGAGTAGATAGAATTGCATTAGTTTCTAATGCTGTTAAAAAATTTTCAAATAAAAATACATTAATTATTGATGCCGGAACTTGCATAACTTTTGATTTTGTAACTAAAGATAAAAAATATTTAGGTGGAGCAATTTCACCAGGATTAGTAATGAGATTTAGAGCATTAAATAGATTTACTTCTAAACTCCCATATTTAGAAAAAGAAACACTTGAAAATTTTATAGGAACAAGCACAAATAAAAGTATAAACTCAGGTGTAGTTAACGGTGTTATTCAAGAGATAGAAGGGGTAATTAGTCAATATCAAAAAAAATATCCAAGTTTAATGGTTGTTTTAACAGGTGGAGATACAAATTTCTTGTCAAAACAATTAAAAAGTAGCATATTTGCCAATCAAAATTTTCTCCTTGAGGGACTAAATGAAATATTGAATTTTAACAAAAACAAATGATTAGAAAGATTCTTGTAGTTTTTTTACTGTGTTCAACTGTAATTGTTACAGCACAAAGAACTAGTTCATCTCCATATTCTTTTTTTGGTGTAGGTGATGAATTTAGCACAACAACAGTAGAACAAAGTTCAATGGGAGGCATAGGCGTAGCATTTAGCCATTATAAATATTTAAATTTTACAAATCCAGCTGCAATTGCAGAGCTAAGATATACTACATTTGGGTTAGGGATGTTAAATAATGATTTAACAGTTAAAACTAGTACTGTTGAGCAACAATCTACATCAACTAGTTTGTCATATGTTACTTTAGCTTTTCCAATTGGAAGCAAAGCTGGTTTCTCAGTAGGTATACAGCCTGTTTCATCAGTGGGTTATTCATTGTTAAACACACTAACTGATGATGATGGTGAAATTACTGAAATATCACTTTTTTCTGGAAACGGTGGAATAAATAGAATTTATGGGAGTTTGGGAATTCAGGTATTTAAAGGTTTTTCTTTAGGTATTGAAGCTGATTTTAATTTTGGAAATATAGAGAATAGTATTTTGAATAGAAGAGATGGTGTTGTTTTAGCTACTAAATATGATGAGGTCTTAACTGTAAGAGGGAATACAATTAAATTAGGTGCACAGTACAAAGTACAGTTAAAGAATAAAACAAACTTTAATGCAGGAGCAACAGTTAAGGTTGGAAATGATTTAAACGTCTCTGGTAGAGATTACCTATACTCAACTGTGTTTTCTACAACAGAATTTGATATTCCAAAAGATACATTATCAACATCTGCCATATCTGGTGCATATAATTTACCGGTAAAAACTACTTTAGGTATCGGTTTTGGTAAATTTGATAAATGGTATGCAGGTTTAGAGTATGAAAATCAAGATGCAATTACAACAACTAATTTATTAGGGGCAACAAATAGTAGTGCTTATAAATATGGAGCTTCAAATAGGTTTTCTATTGGAGGTTTTTATATTCCAAAGATAAATTCAATTTCAAGTTACTGGAGTAGGGTTACTTATAGGGCAGGTTTACGATTTGAAGATACTGGTTTATTAGTTGACGGAACAGGAAATACTACAAATTTTACAGCAATTAAAGACTTTGGCATGTCTTTTGGTTTAGGATTACCATTGAAACAGTTATCAACTTTAAATATGGGATTTGAATTTGGTAAAAGAGGATCCATAGAAAATAATTTAATTCAAGAAAATTATTTTAATTTTAGATTAAGTTTATCTTTGTCTGCTTTTGGGCAATTAAGGTGGTTTCAAAAAAGAAAAATAGATTAACAATAAACCCTATTAAAATGAAGAAATTTACGTTTTTATTAGCCATAACTATATGTTTGGCAACAGCTAAAACAAATGCGCAAGATGATGCGAAAAGAGAATGTTCAATAAAATATAATCTTTTTAAAGGTGATTACCAGTCAAAAAAATATGATGAAGCATATACTAACTGGATATATTTAATGGATAATTGTAAAGATTTAACTGTAAATATTTATAAATTCGGTTCTAATTTAGCACAAAATGTTAAAAAAGACCCTGCGTTAGCAAAAAGAGTTTATGAGCAGAGATTACAATATTTTCCTAAAAAAAATCCAGCTAAAGTTCATAGTGACTATGCAACATATTTATCAAAAAATAAATTAGCTTCAGAAAAGGAAATTTTTGATATTTTAGAAAAGGCATATAAGATTTCACCACAAGCAATGGGGGTAAAAAATATTTATATATACTTTCAAGGAATTACAGATCAATTTAAAGATACGAACCCGCAAAAAGTATTTGATACATATGATGATGTTGTTGAATCTGTTGGGGAAAAGTTAGATGATTATGCTAAAAAAATTGTTGATTTATCAGATTCTACAAGAACTTTAGATAAGAAAGAAGAAAGAAGGTTAAATGCTTATAAGATTAACTCTAAAGCTTTAGGTCAAATAGAAGGTGGTTTAGATGCAATTATTTCTGAAATTGCTACTTGTGAAAGATTAGTGCCAATATATCAAAGAGATTTTGAAGCTAATAAAAATAATGCAGTTTGGTTAAGAAGAGCAGTATCAAGAATGTTTAATAAAGAATGTCAAGATGATCCAATGTTTGAAACTTTAGCAAAAGCTTATGCTGAAGCTACACCATCTCCAGATTCGTATTCTTTTTATGCTGGTATCTTAGAAAAAAATGGTGATGCAACTGGAGCTGCTGAAATGAGACAAAAAGCATTTGATTTAGAAACGGATCCTTTAAAGAAATCAAAATATAAATTAAAATTTGCTGAAGCAGCTAGAGCTAGAGGTCAGTTTGCTAAAGCAAGAAGTTTAGCTAGAGAAGCAATTAAATTTAATCCAAATTCTGGAAGAGCATATTTATTGATTGCAAGATTATATCAAAAAAGTGTTAATAAATGTGGTTCAGATGAGTTTGAAAAGAGAATGGTATATGCTGCGGCATTAAAACAAGCCCAAAAAGCTTATAATGTAGATCCAAGTATGTCATCAACAGCAAAAAAATACATTGCATCTTATAGAGCAAATCTTCCTAAAAAAACACTTATTTTTACCAAAGGTATTGCACCAGGAAGCTCTTATACTGTTAAATGTTGGATAGGTGAAACTGTAAGAGTACCATCTAATTAAGTTTGTGAAAAAACATATAGATATATTATTAAAAAGCATTACTGTTTTATTAACAGTAATGCTTTTTTCTTGTAATACTGATACACAAAAAGTTAGAGATTTTTTGGCTGATAAAAATTTACCTATTGGTAAAGCTAAAGATGCCAATCATGTATATAAAGACTCTGGTAGAATTACTTCTAAACTTTTGGCGCCAATAATGTTAGATTTTAGCAATCGAAAAAGTCATCCATATACAGAGTTTACTGATGGAATTAAAATTATCAATTTTGAAAATAAAGGGTTAGATTCCACAACTATTATTGGTGATTATTGTATAACTTATTCAAAAACTTCTATGTCTGAAATAAGAGGGAATGTTGTTGTAATAAATCATACAGAAAACTCTAAATTAGAAACTCAGCAATTATTTTGGGATCAAAAAACAAAATACTTTGTTTCTGAAAAAGCATTTAAATTAACTAAAGAAAATGATACTATCTTTGGTGTTGGATTTGAGTCTAAAGAAGATTTATCTAAACATTTAGCAAAAAAAACTACAGGAAGATTAGAAACTACAGAAGAATAATATGAACAAAATTTGGAAATTTTTTCAATACGGATATTTATTAGTTGCAGTAATTTGTTTAATTGAAGGTTTAATTCGTTGGAATTCTGAAAGAGAGAGAGCTTACATATTTATTGGCTTTTCAATTTTTATTACTTTAGTGTTTTTCTTTAAAAGACATTTTAGAAAAAAAGTAGAAATTAGAAACAGCAAAAATAAAACCTAATTTTTTAAATGGAAGTAGAACTTCTAATTATAATAATCTCTATATTATTATCTGCATTTTTTTCAGGTATGGAAATTGCTTTTGTTTCTGCAAATAAGATGCACTTAGAGTTAGAGAAAAAAAAGGATGGTTTTATTCCTAAAATTTTAACTAAGATTACTCAAAAGTCATCAAAATTTATTACTACAATGTTGGTTGGTAATAATATTTCTTTGGTAATTTATAGTTATTACATGGGTAAATTTTTGATTGATGTTTTTTCTTTGTCAGAAAATTTTAATGAGTTTTCTGTCTTATTAATTCAAACAATTATTTCTACAGTTATAATTTTGGTTACAGCAGAGTTTTTACCAAAAGCTATTTTTAGAATATACGCAAATGAGGTTTTAAATATTTTTGCTGTTCCTGCATATATTTTCTATTATTTATTTCATTTCTTTTCAGAGTTTATCACAAAAATTTCTGATTTTTTTTTACGTATTTTCTTTAAAACAAGTTCAGATCAATTACAAACAGAATTTAGTAAAGAAGAACTAGGTAATTATATAAATGAGCAATTAGAAACCGGAAATGACCATGATGATTTAGATTCTGAAATTCAAATTTTTCAAAACGCGCTACAATTTCAAAATGTAAAAGCAAGAGAAGTTATGGTGCCAAGAACTGAAATTGTTTCAGTAGAAATTCATGAAAAAGTATCCAATTTAAAAAGTTTATTTATTGATTCTGGCTTATCAAAAATAATCATCTATAAATCATCTTTAGACGATGTTTTAGGATATGTAAATGCCTTTGAACTTTTTAAGAAACCTAAAACTATTAAATCTATTTTATTGCCAGTAGAAATTGTGCCAGAATCTATGATGATAAATGATGTTTTAAATAGTTTAATTAAAAAAAGGAAAAGTGTTGCCGTTGTGGTTGATGAGTATGGTGGTACTTCTGGTATGATAACAATTGAGGATATTGTAGAAGAGTTGTTTGGAGAAATAGAAGATGAGCATGATAGTCAAGAATTTTTAGAAGAAAAAATAAGCAAAATTGAGTTTAACTTTTCTGCAAGATTAGAAATAGATTATTTAAATGAAGAGTATAATTTAAATATTCAAAAATCTGAAGCTTATGAAACTTTAGGCGGTTATATTATAGAGCATACAGAAAATATTCCTGTTGAAAAAGAACACGTAGAAATTGAAAATTTTGAAATAAAGATTTTAAAAATGAACGGTGCAAAAATTGAAGAAGTAAAAATTAAAATTATAGATAAAGAAGGATAAAGTAATAAACTGTATTCTTAATTTATAATCCTTCAAAGTAACTAGTTTAATAACTACAAAAGAGGTTGCAATATTAAAACCCAAATCGTATATTCGCCAACTGAAATTAAACTAACAAAGTATGGCAATTTTATCAAAAATTAGAGAACGTTCAATGTTCTTAATCATCATTATTGGATTAGCACTTTTTGCATTTGTATTAGATCCATCAACTCTTGGTGATTTTTTTAACTCAAGCAAAATAAATGAGGTAGGAGAAGTGAATGGAGAAACCATTTCTAGACAAGAATTTGCAAATGAATTAGAGCAATACAAACAACAAGCAGGAGGTAATGTTTCTGAAATGCAAGCTGCAAAAACAGTTTGGAATAATATTTTAAGAAAAAAAATATATAAAAATCAGTTATCAAAAGCTGGTATTTCAATTGGAGAAGCAGATGTTTGGAATGAAGTTGTTAATGCATCTTTTGTACAAAATGATCCAAGATATCAAAATGAGGCAGGTTTATTTGATGAAACAAAGTTTAAGCAATTTTTAGCAA
The DNA here is from genome assembly GCF_947500975.1 of uncultured Polaribacter sp. GTDB lineage: Bacteria > Bacteroidota > Bacteroidia > Flavobacteriales > Flavobacteriaceae > Polaribacter. The sequence continues at coordinate 88,751 of NZ_CANMUE010000010.1, read as the reverse complement.
CTGAAAAAGACGGTAAAACTCAATTATGGGCTCAGTGGTCAAATTATATGAATCAAGTTAGAGATAATGCTGAAAGAAATACTTATAATAATCTAGTAACTGCTGGTTTAGGAGCTTCTTTAAAAGAAGGTGAAGCAGAATATTTAATTGATAACACAAAATTAAACGCTCAGTTTGTACAAGTTCCTTTTACTTCAATTGCAGATAGTTTAGTGAAAGTTAAAAAGTCAGAAATAGAAGCTTATATCAAGAAAAATGAACAAGACTTTAAAGTTGAAGCATCTAGAGATTTATCTTATGTAAAATTTGATATTGTTGCCACTCAAGAAGATGAAGCTGCAATTAGTGCAGATTTATCAAGTTTAATTGAAGACTTTAAAGCATCAGAAAATAATACTTTGTTTTTGTCTGAAAACGATTCTGATTCTAATATTAACCCTAATTTTCAGTTTAAGAATTTAATAAATAAAGAAGCTGCAGATAAAATATCTGAAGGTAATATTGGAGATGTAGTTGGACCTTATAAAGATAAAGGGTTTTATAAAATTTCTAAAATTACAGAAATTACATCTATGCCAGATTCTGTAAAAGCAAAACATATTTTAATTCCTTTTGTTGGAGGGCAAAGAGTTGCTGCAGATGTTGTTAGAACAAAAGAACAAGCAAAAAAATTAGCAGATAGTATTTTAACTGTTGTTAAAAGAAATAAAAACAAGTTTAAAGATTTAGCAGCTAAGTTTTCTTCAGATGCTTCTAATTCAGATAAGTCCGGAGAATTAGATTGGTTTAATTATAATAGAATGACACCAGCTTTTAGAGATTTTTCTTTTACAAATAAAAAAGGAGCTTTAGATGTAGTTGAAACCCCTTTTGGTTTTCATATTATAAGCATAGAAGATCAAAAAAATATTCAAAAAGTTTTTAAATTAGCTACTTATACTAGAAAAATTACTGCTTCTGAAGCAACAGAAAATGCAATTTTTAGGAGTTCAGAAGAGTTTGCATTAGCAATAACTAATGGTAAAGATTTTGCTGAGGTAGCTAAGGAAAATAATTACAGTGCTAAACCTGTTGTAGGTATTAAAGTATTAGATGAAAACGTACCTGGTTTAGGAAATCAAAGGCAAATTGTAAGTTGGGCTTTTGGTTCAGAGACAAATACAGGTGATTTTAAAAGATTTGATTTAGAAGGAAGTCATGTAGTAGCAATGGTTTCATCTAAAACTAAAAAAGGGTTAATGCCTGCTGAAAAAGCTGCGATTACAGTAAGACCAATTTTGGTGAAACAAAAGAAAGCTAATTTAATTAAAGAAAAACTTGTTGGTACAACTTTAAACGATCTTGCTACTTCAAATGGTGTTGCTACTAGAAATGCAACAGGTGTTACTTTAAAAAGTCCAACACTTTCAGGAGTAGGAGTTGAGCCTAAAATAGTAGGAGCAATGTATAATGCAGAATTAAATAAAGTTTATAATTCAATTGTAGGAGATAAAGGTGTATATGCGTTTTCTGTTACAAAAAAGGAAGAGCCTACAGCTTTACCAAATTATGGCTCTAATAGAAAAAGAATTGCAGATGCAAGAAAAAGATTAACTTTTAAAATGTATGAAGCAATTAAAAATGCATCAGGTATTAAAGATGGTAGATCAAATATGTATGCCGCAAATTAGTATACAAATATAAAGCATAAAAAAACCGTTCTTTTTTATTTTTAGAACGGTTTTTTTATGCTTTATATTTAGAAATTATCCATTCATAGAAATTAAGAATTCATCATTATTCTTAGAAAACTTAATTCTTTCATTAATAAATTCCATTGCTTCTATAGGATTCATATCTGCTAAGTATTTTCTTAAAACCCACATTCTTTGTACTGTTTTTGCATCTAATAATAGATCGTCTCTTCTTGTAGATGATTTAATTAAATCAATAGCAGGATAAATACGTCTGTTAGATATATTTCTATCTAACTGTAATTCCATGTTTCCAGTTCCTTTAAATTCTTCAAAGATAACTTCATCCATTTTAGAGCCAGTTTCTGTAAGAGCAGTAGCAATAATAGTTAAAGAACCACCATTTTCAATATTTCTAGCAGCTCCAAAGAAACGTTTTGGTTTGTGTAACGCATTTGCATCTATACCACCAGAAAGTATTTTTCCAGAAGCAGGAGCAACAGTATTGTATGCTCTTGCTAAACGTGTAATAGAGTCTAAAAGAATTACTACATCATGTCCACATTCTACCAAGCGTTTTGCTTTTTCTAAAACGATGTTTGCAACTTTTACATGTTTATCTGCAGGTTCATCAAAAGTTGACGCTACTACTTCTCCACGTACATTACGTTTCATGTCTGTAACTTCTTCGGGCCTTTCATCAATTAATAAAACGATTTGATATACTTCTGGATGATTAGCAGCAATAGCATTTGCAACATCTTTTAAAAGCATTGTTTTACCCGTTTTAGGTTGGGCAACAATCATCCCTCTTTGTCCTTTTCCAATAGGAGAAAATAAATCAATTATTCTAGTTGATAAGGAATTTCCTTTCTCTGCTAAATTAAATTTTTCTTGAGGAAATAAAGGTGTTAAGTGTTCAAAAGATACTCTATCTCTAACAATATTTGGGTTTAAACCATTAATTTTAGAAACTCTAATTAAAGGAAAATACTTTTCACCTTCTTTTGGAGGTCTTACATTTCCTCTAACGGTATCTCCTGTTTTTAATCCAAATAATTTTATTTGAGATTGAGATACATAAATATCATCTGGTGATGATAAATAATTGTAATCAGAAGAACGTAAAAATCCGTATCCATCAGGCATCATTTCTAAGACACCTTCACTTTCAATTATACCATCAAACTCAAAATCAGGATCCTTATATCTGTTGTTAGATCTGTTACCTTTATTTACAGTATTATTTTTAGAATTGTTGTCTTTACTTCTTGGTTTTGGACCTTGTTGATTATTTGAGTTGTTATTTTTCTGTTGATTTTTTTGATGGTTGTGTACAGGTTTATTCTGTTTTTTTACTTCAACAGTTTTTTTTGCTAAAACAACATTATCTTTTGCATCAACTTTAGGTTTATTCTGCTTGTTTGGGTTTTTATGTTGAGGTGTTTTTTTAGGCTGAATATTTTTTTCAGCTAATTCCGAAGTTTCTTCAATCGCTTTTACTTCAGGAGGTGTGGCCTCAATAGGTTGTTTTTTTACAACTCTTTTTCTTTTTGGCTTATCTATTTTAGGTTTATCATCTTTATTAAGATCTTTTTTGGGAGCAGCAGGATTAGCAGCTTGAGTATCTAATATTTGATAAACTAAGTCCAGTTTTTTTAATTGACTAGTTTTGGTTAAACCAATAGTTTTTGCAATAGTCTGCAAATCAGCAATAGTTTTTGCTTTTAGTTCAGAAATTTCGAACATTTATGTATTTGTTAAGTTAAAAATTATCTTAAAATATCAATAATTTTGTTTTTAGATTTTATAAACTGTATATAGTGCTATACAATATTGTTGTGAGGTTTTACATTACAAATATATACTTTTTTTTTAAGATTGAGGTTTTCTTTTTAAAAAAGAAGTTTTACTTTTGTATAGACAAGAAAAAAAACATGATACAAAGAATACAAACAATTTATTTATTATTAGTTTCTATAATTTCTGGAGGATTAATTTTTGTATTTAATTTGTGGAATACTTTAAAAGAAAAAATATTTGTTTTAGATTTGTTTTCGGAAGAAGTATTATCATTAAAAATAATACCAATTCTATTTTTTCTATCCGCTCTTTCATCATTTGTAACTATATTTTTATATAAAAATAGAAAATTGCAATTTGTTATCGGGCGAATTATAATTTTGATTAATCTTTTTTTATTAGGATTATTGATTTATTTATCTCTAACATTATCTGGAGAAACTTCAGTTTCTGAGAAAGGTATTGGGATGTTCTTACCAATTTTGGCTGTATTGCTTCTTGTTTTAGCAAATAAGGCGATTAAAAAGGATGAAGATCTTGTAAAATCTGTTGATAGATTACGATAATACTAACAATTAGTATATTTAGTGCGAAAAAAAAACCGAGATTCAATCTCGGTTTTTTGTTTTTATAATTATTAAATATCATTAACTTTAGAAATTAAATAAATTATTCAGCTCCCCATTTATAGGGAGTTACTCCTTATAAATGGGGAGCTATAAATTTCCCTATAAATAGGGATTGTGTACATTAAATAACCATATTAAATTTGCTGACATACAATAATGAGAAAAAAAATTTACGTTCATGTAGCTGATGATCATAAGATTTTAATTGAAGGAATCATTGCTATTATAAAAACCGATAAAGATATCGAAGTCAATGGTTTTTCACTAAATGGAGCAGAAGTGCTTGAATGGTTTAGTAAAAAGAAAAACAAAGCCGATGTTCTAATTTTAGATATTACAATGCCTGTTATAGATGGCATCGAAGTTCTTAAGCATCTTAATAAGTTGAAAATTGATCATAAAACAATTGTATTATCTAGTTATGATGATGTGAAGATTGTAGAAGAAATGTTGAAACTTGGTTGTTTAGGCTATATTTCCAAAAACAATGCAGGAGAACATATTATCAATGCAATAAAAGCAGTGTCTAGAGGAGAGCAATATTTTAGTGATGATATTCAAAGAAAATTGATAAAATCTATTTCAGGACAATCAGTTCCTGAAGGGAATTTACCAAATAAATTTGTAATTGAACAACTAACAGATAGAGAATTAAAAGTATTAAAATTAATTACAGAAGAGTATAATACAACACAAATTGCTGATAAGTTAAATATTGGCATTAGTACAGTTGATACATATAGAAAAAATTTATTAAGAAAAATTAAAGTAAAAAACTCAGTAGGTTTAGCAATGTACGCTGTAAAAAACAATATAGTATAAATCCCCAAACTTATGTTTACATATAAATATTAATTAATATTATATATAATATAATCATTTTTCCCAAAATCTATTATCATGAAAACATTAAAAACGATTTCTATAACTATTTTATGTTGTGTTTTGTTTTTTTCTTGCGATACAGAAAATGCAGAATTAATTGAGTCCCCTAATTCAGCTTTATTAGAAACTTATACCTTAAATAAAGATGGCTTTGGAGCTTATTCTTTAGAATTAAAGATAAATAATGCTGATGTAAATGAAGTTTATGATGAGGAAACTAATAAAAAAGAATTTTTTTTTACTCCCTCAGAGAAAACAGTATTAGATAAATTTACTAAAGATGTATTTGTAGGAGAAAAATTACAATTAAGCTTTGAAGATTCAAACACAAATAAAACTGGTTTTATTACAGTTTATGATGATGATATTAAATTTTTATCTAAAGGGTCAACAGACACAAATAAATTAAAATCTTATAGTATTAAACAAAATAAAGATGAAACTTTTGAACTTGAATTTAAAGTAAATAATAATGTTGAAGTAAGTTTTGCTTATAACTCTGATAATGAAACTTATGAAGTTCACTTAAAAGAAGGAGATAGCGATGTTGCAAAGTTTAAAAGAGATTTAGAAAAAGAAGATGGAAAACCATTAAAAATTGATTTTGTTAATTATAATTATGCTTCCAAATCATCAACAGTAGAAACAAGAAGAAAGCCAAGAATAATTATAAATGATTAAGTTTTTTTTGAAAAATAATTACTTATTAACTATTACTTTAATTTATTTTAACATTTTTTTTGCTAAAATATTTGGTAATGAACATTATACTGAAGAGGTCTTTTTTAAAGAAACTTCTTCAGTGTTTTTTGTTGAAAATGATTCTATTTTTAAAGTTAAATATAATGAGGTAATTGCTATTTATAAAGAAGAAAATTTTCAGCCAGCTTTAGAAAAGGCATTGGAGATTTATGATTATTGTAAAGAATATAAAAACGAAGAATATTCTTATTTACTTTCTTTATTAATAGCAAAAATTTATAGTAAAACTAATAATTATCTTCAAGCGCTAAGGTTTTATAAAGAGTCTCTTCATTACTTTAATTATAATATATTAAATGAAACGAATAGCAATTCAACTTCAGCCATTAATGAAGCAGAAATATATCTAAAAATTGGATCTTCCTTTCAACAGCTAGCTTATATTAATAAAGAAAAAATAAATCATTCATATAGTGATAGTGCTAAATTTTATTATAAAAAAATAGAAAGTTTGCCTATTTTTAATGACGAGTTTTTAAAAATAAAAGCGACAATGTTTTCTAACTTGTCAGGAATTTATGAAAGTGAATCTCTGTATTCTAAGGCAGAAGATTATGCAATGAAAGCAATTAACATTCACCATAGACAAAAAGATAGGTTTCTTGAAGCAAGCGCAAGAAATAATTTAGGTAATATTTATTTATCACAAAAAAAATATAAAAAAGCAAAAGATATATATATTAATGGATCAAATTTAATTAAAAATGATAGTACCGAAGCTGCATTAAAATCTAAAGTTTTTTTATACTACAATTTAGCTTGGGCAATGCGAAACTTAAATGATTATAAAGCATATGATATTCTAGAAAAAGCAAATGAAATTGAAGATGAGATAAGAGATGTTGAAATAAAGGCTAGAGTGAAAGAATTAGGATATAAATATGATTTTAACACAAAAAAAAGGCTACTAAAAAAAGATCAAGAGCTACAAATTGTAAAAGAAAAAGATAAAACTCGAATAATTATTATTATCTCTTTTTTCATTTTTATATTACTAATAAGTGTTATTGTGGTAGTAAATTTAAGGGGAAAAAACTTAGAATTAAAGCTGACCCAAATAAAATTAATACAGAAACAAAAACTAGATAAGTTAAATACCGAAACTAAAAATAGAATACTTAATGCAACTATAGATGCTAAAGAATTAGAGAGACAAGAAATTTCGGAAGTTTTGCATGATAGTGTTAGTGCTTTATTATCTTCGGCAAACCTTCATTTACAGGCAGCAAGAACAACTTTAGAAGTTAAAACTCCAAACGAAGTTAATAAAGCGCAAGAAATAATTTCTGAAGCATCAAAAAAAATTAGAAACTTATCGCATACTTTAACATCTCCTGTTTTAACAAAATTTGGGCTGGACTCAGCAATTATTAATATCACAGAAAAATATTCTAATTCTCAATTAGAAATTAAAGCAGAAGTTAAAGGATTGAGAAGATATCACCCAAAATTTGAAACTAAAATATATAATATTATTCAAGAATTATTAAACAATATTTTAAAACATAGTAAAGCAACTTCTGCAACAGTTAGTTTAATAGAATCCAATAAGAAATTAAAGTTGATGATTTCTGATAATGGTATTGGTTTTAACTCTTTTAAATTTAACGAAAAAAATGGAATTGGTCTTAGTCAAATTGAAGCAAGGATTGAAGTAATGAAAGGGACTTTTAAAATTAACTCACAAAATAATAGCGAAACAATAATTGAATCGATAATACCAGTTATGGAGAAAGATAAAACTAGCCACGTTTTGCCAACTCTATAATTTCTAAATCCTTAATGTTGCCATTATCAAGGCAAAAACGTAACATTGTTCGTGTTTTATGAAATCCGTGATTTCCAGCTGCTCCTGGGTTTAGATGTAATAAATTTAGTTTTTTATCATATTGAACTTTTAAAATATGAGAATGCCCAGCAATAAATATTTTTGGAGGGTTTACTTTAATTTCTTCTCGAATCCGTTGATTATATTTATTTGGATAACCACCTATGTGAGTCATCCATACGGTAACATTTTCAACTTTAAACTTTTCATCTAAAGGGAATTCAAGCCTTGCATCACTGTTATCAATATTTCCATAAACTGCTCTTAAAGGTTTTATTTTTTTAATTGTATCAGTAACTTTTAAATCTCCAATATCACCTGCATGCCAAATTTCATCAGCTTGTTTAACAAATTTTAATATCTGATCGTCAATATAACTATGAGTGTCTGATAACAATAAAATTTTTTTCATAAAATTGTAAGAAAAGTTTAACGTCTTTTGAGAGTTTCAAAAGTAAGGATAACTAAATAAATTCCGTAATTTTGATAACTTCAAAAACAATTATTCTTGAGGTATTTTATTGAACTTTCTTATAATGGTAAAAATTACCACGGTTGGCAAATTCAACCAGATGTAATTTCTGTACAAGAAAAATTAAATAACGCAATTAGTACAATTTTACAACAAGATATTCAGGTAGTTGGTGCAGGAAGAACAGATACTGGAGTGCATGCTTCACAAATGTTTGCGCATTTTGATTCTGATAAAAAACTAGAAAAACAAATTATTTTCAAACTCAATTCTATTTTACCAAATGATATTTTCATACAAGATTTTTATAGGGTTGATGATGAAAAACATGTGAGATTTGATGCATTAAGTAGAAGCTATGAGTATAAAATTTGGTTGGGAAGAAATCCTTTTTTATTAGATTTTTCTTGGCAAATTCACTCTCAAAAACCAGATGTTTTATTAATGAATAAAGCTGCAAAATTACTTTTAGAATATACAGATTTTCAATGTTTTTCTAAAGTTAAAACAGATGTTTATACATATAATTGCGATGTTACAGAGGCATTTTGGAAAGCAAATAATAACGAATTAACTTTCTACATAACAGCAAATAGGTTTTTAAGAAATATGGTAAGAGCTATAGTTGGTACGTTGTTAGATGTAGGCTTAGGTAAAATTTCTGTAGAAGATTTTAGAAAGGTAATTGAAAGTAAGAATAGGAGTAATGCAGGATTGTCAGTACCCGCAAAAGGTTTATTTTTAACAAATATAAAATATTAAGTTTTGGAAGAAAAATCTGGAAATGCTTTTGATATGCAAATTTTTAAAAGACTAATGTCTTTTGCTAGTAAATATCGTTTTCATTTTTTTATAGCTGCATCTTCAACTATACTTTTAGCATTATTTTCTGTTCTAACTCCTTTAATTTTAATTGATACTGTAGACAATTATATTGCTACTAAAGACAAAGAAGGATTGTTAAATTATACGCTTATAATGTTGGTAATTTTACTTGTAGAAGTGTTATTACGTTTTACATTTATTTATTTTGCAAATTGGGTTGGTCAACATATTATTAGAGACATAAGAGCTAAAATATTCAGACATATTTTACAATTTAAGATGTCTTACTTTGATAATAACTCTGTTGGAAGATTAGTAACAAGAGTTGTTTCTGATATTGAAACTATAGCAGCTTTTTTTTCTGTTGGCGTTTTTACAATTATAAGTGAAATTCTTGTAATGCTTTCTGTAATAGTAGTATTACTAATTTTAGATGTAAAGTTAGCACTCATCACTTTTGCTATTTTACCTATTTTATTATATGCAACAAAATTATTCCAAGTAGCTATAAAAAATACTTTTCAAGAAGTAAGAAATCAAGTAGCAAATCTAAATGGTTTTGTACAAGAAAGGGTTACCGGAATGAAAATTGTACAACTTTTCAATAGAGAAAATATAGAATATCAGAATTTTGAAAAGATAAATAAAAAACATAAAAAAGCTTATATAAAAACCATCTGGTATTATTCTGTTTTCTTTCCAATAGCAGAAATTTTATCATCAATAGCATTAGGGTTAATTGTTTGGTTTGGTGGCGGTAAAGCCGTTCAAGATTCAAATGTTTCTATTGGTATGATTATGGGTTTTATACAATTTGCTCAAATGTTATTTAGGCCTTTACGTCAAATTGCAGATAAATTTAATCAACTTCAAATGGGGATTGTAGCCGGAGAAAGAGTTTTTAAAATTATAGATACAGATAGTAGTATCACAAAAAATGGAACTATTATAGCAGAAAAATTACAAGGAAATATTGTTTTTAAAGATGTAAAGTTCAGTTATATTAAAGACGAAGAAGTTTTAAAAGGTGTTTCATTTAATGTAAAATCTGGGCAAACTATTGCTATTGTTGGTTCAACTGGAGCAGGAAAATCTACAATCATTAATTTGATAAATCGTTTTTATGAAATTGATAAAGGGACCATATGTATTGATGATGTTAATGTTGATGATTATACCATTGAAAGTTTAAGAAAACAAGTTGCAATAGTTTTGCAAGATGTGTTTTTATTTTCTGATTCAATTTTAAACAACATAACTTTACAAGATAAAAGTATTACTCAAAAAGAAGTAGAAGAAGCAGCCAAACAAATTGGAGTTCATGATTTTATAATGACACTTCCAGAAGGTTATCAATATAATGTAAAAGAACGGGGAGCAATGTTATCTTCTGGTCAAAGACAGCTTATAGCTTTTTTACGTGCTTATTTAAGCAAACCAAGTATTTTAATTTTGGATGAAGCAACCTCTTCTGTAGATGCACATTCAGAGCAATTAATACAATATGCAACCGATACAATTACCAAAAACAGAACTTCAATTGTTATTGCACATAGATTAACAACCATTAAAAAAGCTGACAAGATAATTGTAATGGATAAAGGGCTAATTGTTGAAGAAGGAACTCATTTAGAGTTGTTAGCAAAAGAGAATGGTTATTACAAAAACTTATATGAAAAACAGTTTACTTTAGATCAAGCTTCTTAATTACTTGGTAATGTTTTGTTAAGAGTTTTAAATAAAGTAGATTTGTTTTCAATCTTAAACAAAATTAAAAATGAAAAAAGTATTATTATCAATGATGGTTGTTGGTGCTTTATTAGCAACATCATGTAAAAGTGAAAAAAAGTCAACTTTAGAATCTGTTAAAGATGCTAAAACCGAAATGAAAAAAGAGCTTGTAAAAAAAGTTGAAGAAGTAGAGGAAGTTGTAGAAGAAACTAAAACAGATGTTTCTAATATGATAAATTCTGCTATAGAAGGAGTTTCAATTCCAAAGTTTGAAAACGAAGCTGTAACTGAACATCTACAAACATATGCAACTTATGCAAAAGATTTTATTGCAGCAAAAGGAGATGTTTTAAAAAATGCAAAATTAGCAAAACAAGGTGTTGAATTAGCTGCAAAAGGAAAAGAATTATTAGGCTCTTTAGATGCAGAAAGTGCAACAAAATTTAAAAGTGTATTAAATGCAATTAAATCTAAAATGGCTTCTGTTAAATAAGGAAAATACAATTTATTTTATACTAAAAAGGTTCTCAATTTGAGAACCTTTTTTTGTTATACATATTTTAAATTGATTAGATAAAATCTTTTTTAAGTTTTTCATTCAGTTCTAAATGTGTTGAAAATAAGACAAATTCACCATCTTTTATGTAAGAAATTTCTCCAGTTTCTTCAGAAACTAATAAACAAACTGCATCCGTTTTTTCGGTAACTCCAATAGCAGCTCTATGTCTTAAACCAAATCTTGCTGGTATTTTTTTGCTATCAGAAATAGGTAATACAACTCTAGTTGCAACTACATAATTATCTCTAATAATTGTAGCACCATCATGTAGTGGACTGTTTTTATAAAAAATACTTTCAAGAATAACCTCGTTTACTAGAGCATTCATAGTATCGCCTGTATTTATTAAAAAATCCAAAGCATTTGTACGCTCTATAACAATTAATGCTCCTGTTTTTGTTTTAGACATATTACCACAGGCTTTTACTAAAACTTCTGTATCTATTTCAGAATTAATTTCAGAGTGTAAAAACTTTAATTGGGTTAAAAAGTTTTTTCTATTAGAAAAATTTGTGGTTCCAATCATTAACAAAAACTTTCTTATTTCTTGCTGAAAAACAATGATTAAAGCAATAACACCGCCAGATAGCAAATAACCTAAAATACCACTTAGCATTTCCATTTTTAGCGCTTGAGTAATTTTCCAGATGAGAAAAATTAACGCAATTCCAATAAAAATGTTAATAGCAACTGTGCCTTTTAATAATTTATAAATGTAGTAGAGTAGTATTGCAACTAACAAAATGTCTAGTACATCTAAAAAAGAAAAAGGAATAAAATCTAACATGTAAAGTAACTGGTTTTAGGTAAAAGTACTAATAAAATTTGTGAGTACATAATCAGTTTTTTATTTCTGCATCAGTGAGTAAAAGCGGGTATTTTTTACGAATATTTTTTATTCTTTCTTCTATTTTTTTATCTCTTTGATTCGATTTTTTAAAATCTTCTAACAAGCTCTCATAATTTTGATTATACAATTTTACAGACAACTTATTTCTTAAAACTGAATAAGCAGCATTAAGGTTGTCTAAGACTAAAATATAGGTTTCGTAATTTGTGTTTCTGTCTGCTTTAATTGAGATAAATGCTCTTACTGGATGATCTGAGGATGCGACATCTTTTTTGCCTCTACACCAATTACAAGGTTTATTATTGAAGTCCAAACCGCCTCCATTATCAATAAAATTTATAGCAATTTGTTTTAACTCATTAAGTTTTATAATTTTTTCGTCAACAAAAATTTCATTTTTAAAGTTGATGTTTACTTCTAAAATGTTTTTGTCTTTTATAATTATTGCCTCAGATATTTTCTGTTTTTCTGGAATTTTTCTAAGAATTCCAGAATCTACGTTCATTGTTGTTGTTACTAAAAAGAAAATTAATAATAAAAATGCGATGTCTGCCATTGATCCAGCGTTAATTTCTGGTGATTCTTTTTTGCTCATAATAGGTAGTTTTAAAAATTAATAATTTTGTGTTTCTTCTTAAATTTTTAAGAAGTTTTATTAAAGTTTAACTAAGTTGAGTTTTTGGCGTTAACATTTATTTAACAAAAAGAATGCCAAAGAAGTGAAGCTAAAAGTTGGTAAATTGGTTTAGCCCTGATTGAGCGTTTGTTTGAGCTCTTTTTTGTTTTTCTCAAAAAAAGCGAGTAGCGAAAGCAGGAAATAGCTTCTAAAAAGAAACCTGATTTACAATTTTTACAGCTTCAACTGCTTCTTTTACATCATGAACTCTTAAAATATTTGCACCATTTAATAATGCAATTGTATTTGCCGAAGTTGTTGCGTTTAGGGCTTCTTGAGCAGAAATATCTAAAGTTTTGTATAACATAGATTTACGAGAAATACCTGCTAAAATAGGAGCGTCTAAACTTTTAAAAAGTTCTAAATTTTTTAGTAACTCAAAATTATGTTGTCTGGTTTTTCCAAAACCAAAACCAACATCAATAATAATATCATTTAGTTTTAATTGATGTAATTTGTATATCTGTTCTGCAAAAAAGGAAATAATTTCTTTAGTTACATCTTTATAAACAGGTTTTTTTTGCATATCCTGAGGAGTGCCTAACATATGCATTACAATATAGGGAACTTGTAATTTAGCTACAGTTTCAAACATTTTTTCATCCATTTCTCCGCCAGAAATATCATTAATAATTGCTGCTCCAGAATTTGCAGTTTCTTTGGCTATTTTACTTCTAAAAGTATCGACAGAAATAATGATTTTAGGAAAATTTTTAATCAATAAATCAATAACAGGAACAATTCTTTTCAGTTCTTTTTCTTCAGAAATATGTTTGGCTCCAGGTCTTGATGAATATGCACCAACATCAATAAAAGTGGCACCTTCTAATAACATTTTTTCTGTTTGAGAAAGGATGTCTTTTTCGTTTTTATATTTACCACCATCAAAAAAAGAATCTGGAGTAATGTTTAAAATTCCCATTACTTTTGGTGTAGATAAATCTATTAAGTTTCCTTTGCAATTTATGGTCATTTAACTTACAACTTTATTGATTACGTGACTGATTTTTGGAGCATTATAGTTGTTCATTTTTTCTAATAAATTTTCTACTGAACTGCCAACCAGTAACATGTTTCTATTGGTTTGCTTTAAATAACCTTCTTTTACCATTTTGTCTAATTGCAATAAAATTGCGTCAAAAAAACCATTAATATTTAAGAGTCCTATAGGTTTTTGTTCTATATAAAGTTGGTTTAAAGTTAATGCTTCAAAGAGTTCATCTAAAGTTCCAAAACCTCCAGGAAGTGTAATATAACCATCCACCAATTTGCTCATAATTACTTTGCGTTCACTCATGCTGTTACAAACAATCATTTCTTCAACTTCGTTATGAATTACTTCTTCTTTTTCTAATATTTTAGGAATTACGCCTATAACTTCGCCATTTTTAGACAAAACTGTATCAGCCAAAACTCCCATCATTCCTACTTTTTCACCACCATAAACTAAACCAATTTTGTTTTTTATAAAATAGTTTCCAAGCTCAATGGCAGCTTCTTTGTAAATAGGATTAAATCCTAAACTTGCCCCACAAAAAACAACAATTTTTTTCATCCTTATAGTTAATAAATTCCTTGTAAAAATAAATGAAAAGCATTTAAGTTTTACTATTTTTACAGAAATAGTTTTTTACAAAAATGCAAGATACTTCTAAACAATATGATGCTGTAATTAATGATTGCAGAAGTTTATTTATGAAAAAAATGTCTGATTATGGCTCTGCTTGGCGAATTTTACGTTTGCCATCATTAACCGATCAGATATTTATAAAGGCACAAAGAATTCGTCAATTACAAGAAAATGAGGTTAGAAAGGTTGATGAAGGAGAAAAATCTGAATTTATTGGTATTATCAATTATTCTATAATGGCACTTATACAGTTGGAAAAAGGTGTTGTAGAGAACCCCGATTTAACTACTGAAGAAGCAACTATTTTATATGATAAGCATAGCAAAATTACCAAAGAATTAATGATGAATAAAAATCATGATTATGGTGAAGCTTGGAGAGAAATGCGAGTTTCTAGTTTAACCGATTTAATTTTGCAAAAATTACTAAGAGTAAAACAAATTGAAGATAATAAAGGAAAAACCTTAGTTTCTGAAGGGATTGATGCTAATTATCAAGACATGATTAATTATGCAGTTTTTGCGATGATTCATTTGGGATAAAAAGTTTCAAAGTTGTCATTGCGAGGAACGAAGCAATCTCTTCTATTCAATTAAATAAAAATTTGTATCAAAAAGTTTTTAAAATATAATTTATGAAAATATTAGTCCAAATTGCAAGAATAATAGTAGGAGCTCTATTTATCTTTTCGGGTTTAGTAAAATTGGTAGACCCAATAGGTTCTAAATATAAGTTTGAAGAATATTTTTCAGAAGGTGTTCTTAACTTAGAGTTTTTAATTCCGTATGCATTACCATTCGCCATCTTTTTAATTATTGGAGAAATAGTATTAGGAGTTGCGCTTTTAGTTGGTTGGAAATCAAAATTTACAATAAAATCATTATTGATAATGATTTTGCTTTTCTTGTTTTTAACTTGGTACTCTGCTTATTATAATAAGGTTACAGATTGTGGGTGTTTTGGTGATGCTATTAAATTAACTCCTTGGGAATCTTTTTATAAAGATGTCATTTTAACGGTATTAATTTTATTTTTGAGTTTTAAAGTGCGCTTTATAACACCAATTACAAGAACATCTTTACCGTTTAAGATTGTTGTTTTTTCTTTATTGGTTTCTGCAGGTGTTACTTATTATGTATTAGCTCATTTGCCAATTATTGATTTTAGGGCATATTCAATAGGAAAAAACATTGCTGATGGAATGGAGTATAAAGATGATGGAGAAATGCCTCCAATACATGATTTTGTTTTAGAAGATTCTCAAAATGACTTAGCACCAGAAATCCTAAAAATGGATAAAGTGATGTTGGTAATTGCTTATAGTGTAGATAAATCTGACCTTGAGGGGTTTACTGAAATTAAAAAAGTATCCGATAAGGCAATTGAAAAAGGGTATAAAGTTTATGGCGTTTCTGCTTCTTTTACTGATGAAATTGAATTAACAAAAAGTAAATATCAGCTTCCTTTTGAGTTTTTATTTTGTGATGAAACAACTTTAAAAACAATGATTAGATCTAATCCTGGTGTAATTATTTTAAATAAAGGAACAGTTGTAGAAAAGAAAAGTTGGGGAGATGCTGATGAGATAAAATTATAATGAAGCAATTATTATTGGTTTTTATTGGTGGTGGTTTTGGTAGTGTCTTACGTTTTGTAATTGGCAAATGGTTAAACACAACTGAAAATAGCTTTCCTTATGGAACTTTTTCTGCCAATATTTTAGGATGCCTTTTAATAGGTTTTATTTTAGGTTATGCAGCAAAAAGTGAAACCTTTAATGAAAACCAAGCATTATTATTGGCAACTGGTTTTTGTGGAGGGTTTACAACTTTTTCAACCTTTGCTTATGAGAATCAAGGATTTTTAAAATCAGGAGATTTTACTTCTTTTGCTTTTTATACAATTGTTAGTTTTATAGTAGGGTTTTTAGCAGTTTTTGCAGGAATGTATTTAGTTAAATTTATTTAAAAATCAAGTAATGAACGAATTTGTAACATATCAATCAGAAGAAAATTGCGTAATTATTACAATTAATAACGGAAAAGCAAATGCTATTTCTCATGAAGTTATTGAAGGGCTAAATATTAGTTTAGATAAAGCTGAACAAGAAGATAAAGTTGTAATTTTAACTGGTACTTCTGGTATTTTTTCTGGTGGATTTGATTTAAAAGTAATGACAGAATCTGCTGATTCTGCTAAAGAATTAGTAACAAAAGGTTCTACTTTATCTTTAAAAATGCTGTCTTTTCCGAAACCAATAATTATTGCTTGTAATGGTCATGCTATTGCAAAAGGAGCTTTTTTATTGTTGTCATCAGATTATAGAATTGGAGTTGAAGGTGATTTCAAAATTGGGTTGAATGAAGTAATGATTGGTATGACAATGCATCATGCAGGTATTGCAATTGCTAAATCTCGTTTGTCTGAAGTATATTTAAATAGAAGTGTAAATAATGCTGAAATATTTAGTTCTAAAGATGCTGTAAAAGCTGGTTTTTTAGATGTGATTGTACCTGAAGATCATTTATTACCAACTGCTATTAAAGTTGCAAAAATGTTTACAAAACTGAATAGTAAGGCGCACGCAGCAACTAAATTAAAGGTTAGAAAACCTTATTTAATGGCTTTAAAAAATGCTATTGAATTAGATTTAGCTGAAGATATTTCAATAAATTCTTAATGTTTTGTATTTTTGAGTAAGCTTATTAATTGTTGTGTGTAATTTGAGAAATGAGACAAACGATAACCAAAAGTGATAAAAATTTAAGGATTCTGAACAAGTTAATTGTGAACGGATTCTATAATGGATATATCGGAACTGAAAAATTTGAATTAATGCGGAATCGTTTCCCGAACAATCACAGACTAATCGGAATTGTGAATGAAACAGGTAATTACGATTTGAAATTTGAATTTAAGTCACCAATTAATATTTTAGCGAAAGTTTTACTCGGACTCGGAATTTTGATTTCAATAATTTCGCTGATTAAAGGAATTTGGATTTTGCCGATTGTGTTTGTTGTTTTCGGACTGATTATGTTTTCGGATTTTAAACTAAAAGAGAAAAAAGAAATAAATATATTCACGGATAAACTATTGGAATTCCAAAAAACGGAATAAAAAACTACACACAACAATGTATAACCGCAATTACGACGGATTCGACTCCGTCAGAATCCACTCGGAATTGCTATGGCAACTGTTAAATTCGGAATAATTTGCTAACTTTCCCGTAAAAGATGGTTATACGAAGCCGTTTATTTCTTTTTTTTTCGATGAATAACTTAAGCATTTAAATTAGCTTAGCCCTGATTGAACGGCTTGTTTGAGCTCTTTTGAGGAACGAAAAAAGCGAGTAGTGAAAGCAGGAAATAGCTTCTAAAATTAATGCTTTTTAAAAATTTTTATACCAGCTTTTACCTCAATATTTAAATGATTTTTTCTTGGGGTTAGTGGGCAAGAATATTTATCATTATAAGCGCAATAAGGGTTGTAAGTGTTGTTGAAATTTAAAGTGATGGTACCATCTGGTTTTTCATCGGTTGTTAAGACATCCATGTAACGTCCACCGCCATAAGAATCATTTCCAGATGTGTCATCCGTGAAAGGTAAAAAGAGATAATTTTTATATTTTTCATCACGTAAATCATTTTGACTTTGGTAAATTGTTAATTTACAATTTTCACCTTTTAGGGTAAAAGTTAAAATACCATATTCTTTATATAATGGCTTTCTATTTGTGGTTGTTGCCATTTGAAAGATAGGTGCATTTTTTGTTTTTTTTAATTTAGCTTTTACAATAAATGAAGAATCTACAGGAAAAAAATCTAAGCCTTTAAAATTTTTTAAATCTTTCTTTTTTAAGGGGGATTTTGAAGCGTCTTTATAACTTGCGTTTAATTTTTTTTGATATTTCGTATCTCCAATTAATTTACGTTTGTCTTGAGAATTACAGGAGATTATTAAAAAAAGCAGGGAAATAAATGTTATTTTTTTCATATTAATTAGGGTTAAAACCAGGAGTTTTAGGTGTTATTTGATAGTTTTGAATTAATTTATTTGATAAATTTTCAAACTGATTTGTATTCGATAATTCTTTAATTCTATTTGGATCAAAACGTCCTTTTAAATAGAAAACAGATGTTTTTGCTAATGTAGAATTGAAAATTATTGCTTGCGTTACAACATCTCCATCTTCTTTTACAGAAATAATTTTAGTTTTTTCAATAGTGTTTTGCCTTAAAATATCTGTATAATTACTATTTGTTACTAAGCTCATTTCATTAATTAATTCAGTTTGTTTTGCTTTAGATATTTCATTAAAAGTAATGAATTTTAAATCTCTTACATTGCCAAATAATTGATTAATGTCAGGAGAAATATTTACTAATAAAGCTCTCATAAAATTTGGAACTTGAAAAGCTGTTACACCAACTTCGTTTTTATGATTATTAAAGAAACTTTGAAAAGATTTTCCACTTCCACAAGACGTGAATATCATTAGAAATAAAGAAAAGGTTATAATTTTTTTCATATTTTATTTATTGTTTTTAAAATTAGAAAATGTTTATCCATAACATTTCCTGTTAAAATTAAATCATCAAAAGGTACTGCAACTGTAGATCCAGACATGGTTTTACCATCTTCCATGTAAATTTGTTCAATTGTATAATCCCCCTTGTCTTTATAGTTAATTTTTATAATTTCTGATGGCGAAGTTTCTTTATTACCTTTTGCATAAGAGGCAAAATGTAATAAGTTAGGATGTGAGCCAATCCATAAGTTATCATTTTTATCAAATTCAATATTATCAACACCGGTTTTACAATCTATATTTTCAATAAAAGCTAAAGAATTATCATTATTTTTTTGATATACTTTAACCAAAAATTTTCTTGGAGAGGCAACAAAAACTAGGTTTCTTTTTTTGTCAAAATTAATTCCATTTGCATAGGAAATTCCATTTGCAACCTCTTTATAATTTTTTCCGTCAAAAAATACTACATTAGAAATTTCAAGACCTAAATAGTCTTCTAATAAACGCATAAAGCCATCATGATATTTATGGTCATTTGTAAAATAAAATTGATTTTCATTCACTAAAACAATATCATTAGGACTGAGTATTGATTGGTTTTTTAATGTTTTTTGATGAGTAAGTTCTTGCTTTAATAAAGTGAATATTTCTATAAATTCTCCTTCTTTAGTATGGTTTATTGCAGCAATTGTATAGATGCTATCTTTTTTAAAAATAGATATTCCATGAGGTGCAAAAGGTTTCTTAAAATTTTTGGTTAGATGAATTGGTTTAAAATTTTCATCTTTTAAATTGATAAAATATAAACCACCAATTTCTTGCTCATTATTAGGTATTTTATTTCTTTTTGTTGAAGAAACAATTGCAAAACTATCTATTCTACTAATAGTAATATCTTCAGCCCCAGCAATATTAATTTTCGCTATAATTTTACCATTAAAATTGTTTTTTATAGTTCTAAAAAAACCAGTACTAATAAAAATATTAACAATAAAAAGTACTAACAGTATGATGGCAGCATATAAAATCCTTTTTTTAAACTTCATTTTTTTAAAGATTTTTCATTTCAAAAATACAACATTCAAATATTTTATGTAGATTTATCGTATTAATAAGAAAAATAGATGAAAACTGTCATTTTATATTTTACCAAGCAATCGTGTTTATCACGAAAGAATCGGGTTATAAATATGTTTTGACAATATTAATATAAAATCAAACAATTATAAAAAGTCCGACTTCACAGTCGGACTTTTTATTTTTATACATTAACCAAACCATGAAAAATTTATTTAAAATTTACATCAACACTTTTAGAGGACTCTCTAAAGAAGTATGGTGGTTGTCATTAATAACTCTTATTAACAGAGCAGGTACAATGGTAATTCCTTTTTTGTCATTATATCTAACTAAGAGCCTTGATTTTTCTTTATCTGATGTTGGTTGGATTATGACTTTTTTTGGTTTAGGTTCTGTTGTTGGTACTTGGATTGGTGGTAAATTAACAGACAAAATTGGTTATTATAAAATAATGTTTGTAAGTTTAGTACTTACAGGAATTTTATTTGTTTTATTACAATATGTAACCACTTTTAAAGGTTTTTGTGCCGGAATATTTTTAGTAATGTTAGCGGCAGATTCTTTTAGACCAGCAATGTTTGTTGCTTTAAGTGCTTATAGTAAACCAGAAAATAAAACCAGATCTGTAACTTTAATACGTTTGGCAATTAATTTAGGTTTCTCAGCAGGACCAGCAGTTGGTGGTCTTATTATTACAGGAATAGGTTACCAAGGTTTGTTTTGGGTTGATGGTGTTACTTGTTTTTTAGCTTCCGTTTTGTTACTTAAAGTTTTACATCCGAAGAAAGCAAAAATCCAAGATGAAATAAAAGTAGAAGCCCCAGTTTCTGCCTATAAAGACAAACCTTTTTGGGTGTTTTTTATAGCGATGTTTATCTTTGGATTTGTCTTTTTGCAATACTTTTCTACAATGCCATTGTATTATAAAAATGCACGTTTTTTATCAGAATTAGAAATTGGTTTGTTAATGGGTTTCAACGGTTTTTTTATTTTCCTTCTAGAAATGCCTTTAATTAAATGGTTGGAAGACAGTAAAAATTCGAAAATAAAATTAGTTTTAATCGGTTTATTCTTAGTTGCTATGAGTTTTATTATTTTAAACTTAACTTCTTGGATTGGTGTTTTAATTGTTGGAATGTTGTTAATGACGGTTGGAGAAATGATTGCTTTTCCTTTTTCGAATGCGTTTGCCGTAGAAAGAGCTAAAAAGGGCAATCAAGGAGAATATATGGCTTTGTATGCAATTGCATTTTCATTATCACATATTTTTAGTCATAATGCAGGAATGCAAATGGTAAATAAATTTGGCTTTGAATTTACATGGAATGTAATTGCAGTTTTTGCTTTAACAGGTGTTGCTATCTTGTTTTATTTAATACGAATTTTAAAAAAAGAGAAAATTAAATTGTAAATAATTATGAACCTAAATCAAATAACAATTCCGTCTTTAGATGTTGAAGCTGCTACTAATTTTTATAAAGACCTAGGATTTAATTTAATTGTGGATGCACTACCAAAATATGTTAGGTTTGAAGTGCCAGATGGAGAAGCTACTTTTTCTATTCATAAAGTTAATGAACTTTTTGAAAAAGAGGGTGTTACAATCTATTTTGAAGATGATAAATTAGATGATTTAGTTGCTGAATTTCAACAAAAAGGAATTAAATTTTCTCAACTTCCAAAAAACCAACCTTGGTTATGGAGAGAAGCACATTTATATGATCTTGATAAGAACAAAATTATTTTATATAAAGCTGGTAATCATAGAAAAAATCCGCCTTGGAGAATCTAAAATTATAAAGTTAAATAGATAAATACACAATAAGAACATAATAAAAGCAAGCCTTCTTTTCTTCCTAAATTATATTTTTTTGGTAAGAACACAAGAGGTAAAATAATAAAAGAAATACCTAACATCCAAAAAATATCGCTAGATAACAATCTTTCGTCTGATAAAGAAATTGGAGTTATTATAGAAGTAATTCCTAAAACAGCCAAAATGTTAAAAATATTTGATCCAATTAAATTTCCAAGAGAAATTGCTTTTTCTTTTTTAATTACTGCTATTATTGATGCTGCTAACTCAGGCACACTTGTCCCTATTGAAACTATAGTAACTCCAATAATACGTTCAGTAACTCCAAAGTCTGTAGCTAAAGCTCTTGCTCCTTTAATTAATAATTCTGATCCTCCCCAAAGTCCTAAACCTCCTAATATTAAAAAAGCACTAATTTTAAAACCTCCTAAATGAATATCATTTTCATTAACTTCATCAGGAATTTCATTTTTTTGAGATCTTAATAAATAAACTAAAAATATAATTAAAAAAGAAAATAAAATAATTCCTTCATACTGTACAATTACTTTATCTTGAGAAAGAAATAGGAATAAAATTGCTGAAGCAATCATCATTACAGGCCAATCTAACTTAGCAAAACTTTTTTTTACGCTCATGTTTCCAAAAAGTAAAGTAATTCCTAAAACCAAGCCTAAATTTGCAATATTTGAGCCAATTACATTTCCTAAAGCTAAATCAGAAGAACCATTTAAAGCTGCATTTATACTAACAATAAGTTCTGGTGCAGAGGTAGCAAATGAAACAACAGTCATTCCAATTACAACTTTAGATATGTTTAATTTTAAAGATAATGCTACGGCCGATTTTAACAACCAGTTTCCACCTAAAATTAATAAAACTAAACCACTAATTATTAGTAAAAAATTCATGTAATTTATTTTTTACAAAGATACATTTTTATCACTTTAGGTTAAAAGGAAAAAATGAAAAGCCTTAAAAAGTGGTTTTGAAAGATGACTTTGCCTTTGCTTTTTTAAAAGTGTAAAAACTTTGCCATTATTTGCTAACAGTAATTAATGTTAATTGTAATTATAAATTTAAATTGATAATTATTTTATAGTATTATAGTTTATTATTAAAACAAAAAGTGTCTTTTTTGTTTTAAAAGTTAAATCAAATTAAAAGGTAAATTAAAAATTGTTTGCTGATGAAATTTAAAATCTTCTACTTTGAAAAACATAACAGAGATTACCACTATTTACTAACTAAAAACGTAGAAACAATGATTGTTATTTTATTAGAAGTATTAAACAAAATTTCAGAACTTATTTTTCAAATTCTATTCTAATTAATTGATTTAAGGCAACTAAAAATTTTGAAAAAGAGTTGTTTATTTTCATTAAATTTGATGTATAATCAAACCAAATGAAAAAAACTGTATTTAAAGCACTTGCTAAAATTAATAAATTGTTACTACCTTCTTTTACTAAAAAAAAGTTAGACATTACAAAAGCTTCAAAATTTCAATTAGCAATTATTGGTTGGAAAGCTTTTGTAACAATTAATTCATTAGATTAAAATTATGAAAAACGAGCATGAAAGAATATTCACAGGAACAAATATTATTGTTAACGGTTTAACAGTTCTTTTAGATGAAGAAAAAATTACTTATTTGATTAAAGATCAGTTTGAATCTGCTAGATTAGCTGGTTATGGAGCACATATGAATTCAGTAGAAATACATGTGTTAAATTCAGATATTGAAAAGGCAAATGAAACTGTAAAAAAATATGAAGAGAAAATAAACTTATAAAAATCAAGTTAAGTTTTCTAATTTAAAAAAATGCTATTATATTTGCAGCCCTTTTAAGGCCATGTGGCGCAACTGAATAGCGCACTTGATTACGGCTCAAGAGGTTGCAGGTTTGAATCCTGCCATGGTCACAATAAAAATCAGCAACTAATTGAATTTCAGTTAGTTGCTTTTTTGTTTCTTCGTTTTTAGCGCTAATTGTAACTATATTTGTAACGTAAATAATTTTAGCAATTGTATTTTAAATTTTTTACATAAACAAAACACTTGACAATTTGACAAAACAAGAAAAAAATATAATAGAATGCGTTTAAGTCAACAACTACAAGATGTTTGAAATTAAAGTACTTATTTTTCTTTTATTAAATCACGCCAAAAAAAGCATAGTTTCCTATACAGTATAAAAACATATATAGACGTACCATAATAAGCCGAGTACTCTCTCAAAAAAAAAGTTCAACTTTCTCAACCAAAAGTTAAAAATGCCGAACCCAGTACCCTAAAATAAATCGGTTTTCCTTTTTAACGAAGTAGGGGTGCATTTTACGATATACCCTAAACCCTCGTGTTTTCTAAAAATTTTTATAATATTTTTTTAGTATTGGTATCTGCCTTTGATGTTTGAAGTATAAAATCCACCGTAGGAATTAGCATTTTTAAACCCATACCATAAATTTACTGGTACATTCTTGTGTATGTATTCCTTATTCTTTTTAGTAGTCATTATTAAAAAACTTTTTGTTTCATCACAAGAATAATACTCAATACTTTTTATCCAAGAACTATCAGTATTTGCTTTTTCAGATAAACTAAAGTTAGTTTTTCTTATTTCAGATATTGCTTCTTTATAACCTATATTAAGCAAATCAATATTATTACAATTTTGACTGATACAACTATTTGAAAGCATTATAAAAATGCTGAAAAAAACTACCGTGATATAGGTCTGCTTTGACATAATTAAACTTTTTATTATTCTGTTAAAACCATTATATGTGTTATACCTTTGTTATTAGGTTCTTTAGAAATTGCATAAGCTGATTTACTCTTTTTATATACTATGTAGCCAATTTTATTAATCCCATTATATTCATACCCACGAGATAAAAGGTCGTCCTTTATATCTCTTACATTAAAGTTCTTTGTAAGAAATATTTCAATTACATTAGGAGTGTCTTTAGGGTTTAAAACTTTAACAATAATTGAACTATTGAAGTCATTATTAAATTTTCGTGCATAGGTGTTTGTGCGTTCATCACTTACATTTTTAAGTTTTTTAAACCCATATCCCTCAACCATATATTCATCCATTGGAACAAAAGACATCTTAACAAGTTTGTCTATTAAATTCAAATCTAATTTTTGTGCATTGATAAAATTAGCAAAACAAAGGGACAAGATTAATGTTATTACTTTTTTCATAGTTTGTACTTTTAAAAATATTTATCCAGTAGTAATTCTGCATCAATGCTACCGTGTTTCTTAGATAGTTTAAAGAGTTTCTTTGCTCTCTTTTTAAATTTTTTCTTTTTTGTTTGAACAAAGAAATGATAGTAAGAAATCCCTGCAACCAGTTCTAAAGAAGCATCATAATAACCAAGTTTTAATGATGAATTATAATACTCAATACATTTAGAAAACTTTTTGTTATTGTAGTTTTCTATTGCTAAATCTCTAAACTCAATAAACCGTTTCTCATTTAGTTTTTTTGCTCGTTCATTAGCTAAACGGTTTGCTTCTCTATTTTGTGCATTTACTTTTCCCCAGTATTGTAAACTGCTTGAAGTTCCGTTATTGATTGGTTTAAGTTGTTTGTATGCTCCTCCACCTTGTGAAAACGATAATGAAGTAAATAAAATAGCTGAAATTAGAATTAAAGTAGTTCTCATAGCTTATATTTTTTGATAAGTAAATCTTTCTAAAGTACCAGTATAAGTACCTACTTCATCATCATAAAAAGGCTCTACTATTAGAGTAGTCTCATTTAATGTAATAACATTGTAACGAATGGTATAAATACCATCACTAAAACTATTATCTTCGATATTTACTTCTAAAATATCAGCTTCAAAAGTATATTCTGCTGTACCTAATTGATAATCACAAGGAGGATTTATTAAGTCAAGAGATTGTACTGTTCCGTTTGCAAAAAATTCTATTGTTTCAGTTTGTGAGCAATTTGTATTTACTGGTTGTTCTTCCCACTTTGCAATAATTGAACTTGTTGATATTTCGTTGGTATCATCTGAATTTGAACAAGAACTGATAAGCAGGATAGTGAATAGTGTTAAGTAGGCGAAATTTATTCTTTTCATTTTTAAATTATTTTTCTTCACTTAACCCCTAAAGTGAAATTAAAGTTTATTGCATAAAAAAGACGTGGAGTTCAAACCAAGACTGTGAAAAGGTATCGCCAAACACCTGCAACAAATCAAGTACTACCCACGTCCAAAAACTGGACGAGAGCATAGACTTGTTATATTGTTGCTTTTTTAAAATTGGCGATTTTATTTCACAAATAACAGCTTACGCTTTCTAAAATATTTTATTTTTTACTTTTCTATAATCTATTCGTTTATAATTACCACAAAGATAGGGAATGTTAAAAACTTAATTGAGAATAATTTTAGCATTTGAATATCTTTGAGTTATGAAAAAAATTACTAAAATTCTTAATGAATTAAAATACACAATAATACTTTCTTGTTTAATTGTTGTTTTTTATGATTCTATATTATTAAAATACAACGATTTTATCACTAAACCAATACTTCAAAAAGTAGTAAGCAATACTTTTGTTGATATAATATTTACACTATTTTTAGTTTACATTTTATATACTTTTTTCAGAAAAATAAAAAATGATTACTATGTAAGAAGTAGTCATTTTATCTTTTGTTTAATAATTACCCTATTCTATATTTTTTTTAGAGTAAAGTACAGAAATGAGTTCTTATCGTTTCATAACTTATCAAGTCTAAAGTACTTTGATGTATTTTTATTTAGCTTTATTACTCCAATATTATTAAAAGTAATTTTTTATATAAAGAAGAAAAAAAGTAATACTAATGATAACCATCAATTACTTGATACACATATTAAATCTGAAAAACAAGACACCTTAAATAGAAGTCAAAAAGCTAAAAGAGTTTATAAAGAAATTCAAGAATTAAAATCCGAAGAAACATCAATTTCTATTGGAATAGTTGGAGAATGGGGAACAGGGAAAACGTCTTTTTTAGAAATGATAAAAGAGCAATTTAAAATTAATAAGAGTAAAGATTACATTCTTATTGACTTCAATCCTTGGTTAAACATTTCTTTAAATTCAATTTTACAAGATTTTTTTAACACTTTAGAAAAAAGTCTAAAAGAATATAGTTTTGATGTATCAAAGAATATCAGAAAATATTCCAATTCTGTATTAAGCATTCATAAAAATGATGTTACTGAATCCGTTTTAAAAGGTATTAATCTAATTTTAAAATCAAGCCTTACCGAAGAGTTTAATAATCTTAATGATTTACTAAAGAAATTAAATAAAAGGATTGTTATAATTATAGATGATTTTGATAGACTACAAGCAAATGAAATATTTGAAATTTTAAAACTCATAAGAAATACTGCTGGATTTGACACTTTTACTTATGTTGTTGCCTATGATAAAGAGTATTTAGTTAAATCATTAAATAACCATAATATACCAAATCCTGAAAAGTTTACAGAAAAGATTTTTTTAAGAGAAATAGAACTTTTACCTGTAACAAATATTCAAATTAACAATTCTTTAAAACAAGAATTACTTAAACATTTTCCAAATCAAAAAAATGATATTAATGACTTTTTCGATGGTTTAAGAAGACGGTTTTACCCAGTAACATCTACAGAAAATATTACTTGGTCTTTAAAGCATTTGAGAGACGTTAAAAGGTTTTTAAGTTCGTTTGTAAATGACTATCAAATAATAAAAGATGAAGTATATTTTAGAGACTATCTTATTATAAAACTTTTAAAGTTTAAGTTCTACAATGTTTATTCTTTACTTTATACGAATAGAGACGATTTTGTTGCTATAAAGAATGAGGGTAAAAAACCAAGATATATTCTAAAACCTCAAAAAGAGGGAGTAATTACAAGTTCTTATGATGAGTTTAAAGACTCTAAAATAGAAGTATATATCAAAGAATCTTTAAAATATAAAAATGAAGAATTAATATCAGTAGGAATATTGCTAAATAATTTGTTTACTAAATCCACTATTTATAAGCATAACCTTTCAATATCACAAGAGAGCAACTATTATAAATATTTTAAAGATGAATTGAGTAATGAAGATTTATCTATAAAGGAGTTTGAAAAAGTAATGACTTTACCCTATGAGGAAATTAAAATTAAGATGAATGATTGGTATAATAAAGGGAAACTTGAAAACGCAAGAGTTCATTTATACGACACTAACATATATGAACTAAAAAATAGAATGCAATATGAGAATTATATTAAATCAATGGTACACATCTCAAAATATAAAATAAAATCCATTAGAGGAGAGCAAATTTTATTTGGCTTTGATTTTAGTATTTTATGGAATAAAATAAATAACAGAAGAAACCGTATCGTAGAAAAGTATTATTCTAATGTAAATGAACTGAAAAAATTTATACAATCTATCTTTGAAGAAGCTGAAAGCCCCTATAGATATGAAGCTGATTTGTGTTACTATATAGATGATTTTATTGACATTAATTCTGATTTAATTGATAGAGAAACTGTAAGGAATTATTTAGTAACTTATTTTAAAAAATACACCTCTAAACTTCAAAAAACAGATGAAAACTTTTGGACTCTCTTTTACTTGTGTAAAATAGGAAATCATATAAAGACTAGTAGTAACACTTGGATAAAGCAAAATGTATATCTTGATGATGCTATTAAGGTTTTTAAAAACTATATGATTAAAAATTTAGATTATTTTTTAGTCATTTTTGTTAGTACTCAACCTTTTTATGGAGATAGAACAGAGGACTTTAAAACTGGAGTTGATGAAATTGCTAAATCAATATTTGGTTCATTTGAAAAATTTCTTGAATTTTTAAAGTCTGATGAATTAAAGAATAATTTAATTGCTCCATCTGAATTTTTAGAAGAATTTACAACTTTTACCGAGCAATACATAGAAAAGGGAATGATGTTACCTTTTAAATTTACATACATCCCAGTACTTGAAAAATTAGATGCAATTATAAAAAGACAAAATTATTAAACAGTTATGAAAACATTTAACGAATCATTTGAAGAGTTTAATAAAGAATACTCTTATGAAAAATTATTTTTAAACAATATTCAGAGTTTCTTTTTAAATCGTGAGTTTAAAATCGTTATGATTGTTGTTTTGTTATTTATAACTATCGGAGCAGTTACAAATCAATTCTCAATCTATAAATGGACTGGTGTAGTATTTGTGTTAATTAGTGCTGTTTTATATCTTTATTTAGTTTTAAAACAGAGTTTTATTGCTCGAAAGGAATTGAAAGCCCAAGGAAATGATATGCCAATTCCATTTTATTTTTGGAATTGGAAATCAGAAGAACTAAACAGCATAAGGATTCACAAAATATACTTAAAAGAGTTAAAAACTAAATCATCATTAATTCAAATGCGAATTGATATAGCAAAATCGCTTCTTAACAGAACACACAAAGACCCTTTTGTTTTTTTTGAAAAATACATAGAATATTCTGGAAAGTCCATTATAGCTTTAATTGTATTAATACTGGTTTTTGAATTAAAAAACGATTACACTTCGATTAAAATAAATGAGACATTTAAAACAATTTTAGTATTATTTATATTTATTGGAGCTTTCATTTTTTTTTGGAGGTTTTTATTCAAAAAGGCATACTTTGATGATTTGGAAAATAAAAACAAAAAATTAAAAGATTATATATATGTAATGGAAAACATTCTATTATTAAGACATCAGCAAGTTAAAAATAATCAATGATTGTTAAGAAATATTTTAAATTTATACGGTATTTTCAAATTAAAACACTTCAAATACCAGTAGTAAACAACCTTATGTAAAACCCTGTTTTGCACATTTAAAACAGCTTTAGTATTGTATGTAGAAGTGTTTTTAAAATACAATACTGCTATACACTGATTGTTTTTCAATTTACTGTATTCAATTTCATTATACATATACCAGTTTTTAGTATTAATGTTATCAAACATTAAAAAAGAAGTAAGACCTTTAATCTTAAAATCATAAAGCTCTTTTTCTTCAAAAACACTACTAACATTAATACTATCTACTGCTAAATGATGAAAAACTAAATCATAATCATGGTAAACTTTAAAAAGGGTTTTTACATCTTCCTCTTTAACAGTTTTCTCTAATAAAAATTGAAGTAAGTTAAACATACTTTTCCTGAGTTAAGGCTCATTGTTAAACCACCTTCCCCTGTTTTGGGAGGTTGGTATCTCAAAATATTGAGATTCGTAATGATTAAGCAAAACTATAAAATGTTTTTAAGCTAACAATATTTAAAAGCAGATAATTCAAAACAGCCTCTACAAGGGGTTTTAATTTTTGAACTTACCAAAACCCTATTTAATGTTTAAACTACTCTAATTTATTAGTTGTGCAGGGGTATTTTGACCTAATTTTAATAACTTGTATTGTTCTTTTATATCTGCAATTTGACTTTTAAACAATTTGTAATACTTTTCAATAGTTCCAATACTTTTTCCTGTTACAACCTTTAATTTTGTTTGACTAATTGAGCCTTGTTTTTTTACATCCCAGTTATCAATACAATTAGCAATCTCTTTAATTGTTTTTTCTGAAAGTGCTTGACCATTTTTAGTGTTTACAATTTTCATCTTTTGCTTATGAGTAAGATTAAAAACAGGGTTAAATAAAAACCTACGAGGACTATTTAAAATTGGTTCTATATCTTCTAAATTTATCACGTTTTCAGCAATATTATATATCTCTTCATCTTTAAGTGTTGGTTTACAGCAATTAATATTTATGCTATCAATTAAAGCCTTTAAATGTGCAAATGCAATACAAGGATTTAAGGCTCTAATTTGATAAGTTATAGCTGATATAATTGAGTTTCTGCTTCCTGCTTTTATTTTTCTTGGTATTATTACAGAAGCCATTAACTTTTTTTCATCTTTAAAATGTAAATACTCTTTACCTTTAAAATCTACCTCATCAAAATTATTAAACCTTAATATTAAATTTTCCCCTATCACGTCATTACCCTTTCTTTTTTTTATAATATTTAATGACGTGTTGGGGGTGTTTTCTAAATAAGGGTTGTTATCACAAATCCAAGTAATAGCATCTTCATTAAAATAAATATCTTTATCAAAACTATGTAATGTTGGTTGAGTAGGTTTAGCTGCTCTAATATCTACATCAATATTTAATTCTTTAGCTATTGCTAAATAAGTGTCTTTAAAATTATCAATAGTTAAATTCTCAACTCTTACTAATATCCCTCTACCATTATTTGATATTGACAACCACGATGCAAATACATAAGGGTTGTTTAAATCAATATCTGTACTTTTATCTACATCTAAATAAATCAACCCTGTTGGTTCAATAATATTATCATTTCTTCTTTTCTCTTTAAATCTGAAATTGAGAGCAAAACAAGGTAGTTTAGCTTTTAAACTATCGTAAGTTTCTTTACAGTTATGATAATAAGACCTTGTTTGCTCTATTCTTTTTTGAGTTTTTGAATCAGGATTTTTAATTACTTCTACAAACTCATAAATGTCAATTTCTTTTAAAACTGTTGAAGATTTTAAACGCTCAAAACAACTAATCATAACTACCTGTTTAATTGATTGAACTTATTGACTGCTTTATCTAAATCGTGGTACGTCCAAGCCCATAAACCGAATGCTTTTGACGTTGGGTAGCAATGACGTATAGAATTAGTTTTAGCTTTCTTTTTAAAGACCTCATAATAGGTTGAGCATCCAGTATCTACCTTGTAGATATATGCTTTATTTGATTGTTTAATTTGAGTAAATAAATTCCCTTTTACTTCTCCTTTGCCTATGAAATTATTTTGCAATGCTTTCATAGATTAAGAGTTTAGTTTTACGATTGATTTTTCTACTTCACTCTTTTTATAATATACACTACCACCATTCCAATATTTATTAAGAATGCCTTTTTCTGTTCTTCTATGAACAGTAGAAATATTTACTTTTAATAATTTGGCTACTTGTTTTGGTGTTAATAATTCATCTTCTTTTTTAGGTTTAAACATTTCTAAAAAAGATGCTAATTCTACTTTAACAACTTTTTTAATAAGTCGCTCTAAATTTTCAGGTGTTACCTGAACAATACTTAATTCATTCATAATATTTATGTTTAAAATTTATGAATGCAAAAAGTTGAGGATTTAATGGGTTAGCTATTTTTTTGAAACGATTTAAAAATAAAGAAACCTCTATAAATAGAAGTTTAAAGGCATTACTACAATAAATTAATGAGGATTTTTTGAGGACTTTATCTTAAAACATCAATTATTGAGTTAAGTCTTGCTGTATTTTGTTGTTTTCTTGTTACATCTTTTTTAGTGTTACTTCTCATTTTTACAATAGCATCTTTATTTTTATCTACCCCATTAATAGTAAATCTATCAGCCCACCATTGATTATATTTATTTCTGTGAGCAATATCTGAAATAAAGTAAGGGTACATCTGATTTATTAGATATGCAAAGTCATTAATTGTTCCATTTCTTAAATTTACTTTTTGTGTTGGCTCATAATTCAAAGTGAAAATACTTGTAATATCTTCTAATTGTATTGATTTTTCTAAAAAATCTTCTAATTCAAAATACAACCTTTCTAATTTATTCAAATCTCTATCTCCAAAAACAGTTAAAGGGTTTTCTTTTTTAGGGGTATGTATTTTTAAGAATAAATGAGTACTCTCTAATTCTTTAATTATTCTTAATAAGTAACTTTCTTGTAGATTTAGTAAATCAATTTCTTGATATAAATCAAATATATCCATATCTTTACTTTGATTTTTTTCTATGAATTTTCGTAACTGGTCTATCCTTTTAGTTATTTCTTTTAACTCTCTATTTACTTTACCAACAAATAAAAACATCTCTTCTTTATAGTTTGAGTTTGTTAATTGTTGTTCATTAAAATAATTTATAATTTCTACAAAAGACTTCTTTAAAATATTTTCAAATTGATTATGAGTAAAAACCTCAATCGGATAGTCTTGTGTTGGGTTTAATATTAAAAACCTATTGTTAGCTTTTTCAATCAAAAATTCTTTATAAAGTTCCAATCCCTTTAATTGCTCTCTGTAGTCTATTAGTATTTGATTTCTTAAATTGATTAAGAAGTCCTTTCTTGATAATATTTTAAGTCTTTCACTTCTAAAACTTCTACTTCTTTTTGTTTCTATAAAATGAATAGCTACCTTTATTTTATCTTGAATAGGTTTTAATACTTTTAAATTTATTGCTGTTACAAAAATACCTTTTGAAGTATCTAAAAGAATACCCAATAACTCTTCTTTGATTTTATTTTCCAATAAGCTGTAATCATCTTTATTTTTAACATCATCAATTTTTTCAATTAAAGATGATACTTTTTTTAGTTGCTCTTTCATTATTCTACTTTACGGAGTTTAGGCTGTTTTCTATTTTCATGAAACTCTGCCATAGATTTAAAACCTCTACCTATATTTTTATCATCGTGTACATCAATATATTCCTTTAGTATTTTTTCAGTAGTATGCCCAGTAACTTGCATTATTAATTCTTTATCAATTTTACCGTAATAATTGGTAGCAAAAGAACGTCTAAATGTTCTTGTAGTGATTAGTTTATATTTTGGATAAAAACTTCTTACATCTCTTCTTTGCTCTTTTCCGTTAATAATTACTGATAAAGATAAATCCCCCTCTGTCATTACATCTATTTTTGCCAATCTACATACTTTTTTAAGATTTCTGTTTAATACTATATCTTCATTATCAGTATAAGTGTTTTTTGGTAAGCCATATTTTTTAAAAAAGTATTGCAATCTCTCTGTTTTTGTTATCTGAACCCACTTGTTTGTTTTACTGGTTTTGAACTCCCAGTATTCAAAATTATCAATAGACTTCTTTAGATTTTTATCTACTAATTGGTTAAAATCAGAAAAACGTAAACCAGTTTCACATCCAATTAAAATACTTTTTTGTACTTCTCTTAACTCCTCATTATTCTTAAAATCTAAATTATCAATCAAATCTAACTCGTCAAAATCAAGCGTAACAACAATTTTATCTTTAATTAGTTCTCTTTCCTTTGCATTGGTAAATTTAATATAAGGTAGTTGTTTGTGAACAACAATAACATCATCTGTGTCATTTGAATAACAATACTCAACGGCTCTTTTAATTCTTTTTAAGTGTCCAACTACTGTTGATAGTTTATATTGTTTATCAATAGTAGCCCAGTTTTTAAAAACATCAACAAATTGTTGGTTAAAATCTTTAGTTTTTATTATTATTCTTTTTTCATTTTGAAAATCATTTAACCAGTTATAAGTTGTTACAAACTTTTTTAACTCGTCTCTATTTGATTGGTATTTAACTTGAATTTCTTTAACCGTATTTAAAAGTAGGTTTTTTCGCTTTATTTCTAATTCTAATTCTCGTTGTTTATTATTCTTTATTTCCTCATTAAGAATAGCTTCTTTACCCTCTATTACATTACTGTGCTTAATAATAGCCTGTTTAAACCAGTCTTTAGTAATTGCTACACCATTATTCAAATCTTGAATTAACTGCTTTTCTAATTTATCTTTAAATTCTGATAAAATAGCCTTATGCTCTTTAATATCTGAATAACCTTTTAAATCTTCAACCTTTTTATGCTTACTTACTGGTTTGCCATTTTTGGTTGTTCTATAAATCCAGTATTCCCTCTTTGAGATGTAAGGAGTACTTAAAGTATAATCTATGTTTTTATGTATTAATCTTATAGATACTTTACTGCTATCTTTCTTACTTCTGTAATAAAACGAGAAACTTGCCATAATCTTAAATTTACAATTCGTTACAAAGATAAAAAATGTAACGTAATTTGTAACGATTATTTGCAATAAACTAGAGCAAGTTGCAATTTAAAAAACATAAAAACCTTTATTTATAAGTATTTTATAGCATATCTGTGTTTTATATTATTTCAGCCAATTGCATTATTTGAATCCTGCCATGGTCACTTTTTTATAAAACCTTTAAAATCAATTGATTTTAAAGGTTTTTTTTACTTTAATTGTGTTACAAATATTGGTATAAATATTTTTAATAAAATTAAAAAGACCCTAAACAGATGTTTAGGGTCTTTTTGTCTAACCAAACTTAGTATAAAACTAACTACTACTATCTTCTTTTCTTTTTCAATATTTTTTTAAGACTTGAAGTTTGAGGACAATATTTTTTTAATCTTTATTTTATGTTCTTATACTTAAGACACATTTAATTTTAATAAGTCACATAAAAACTTTTATAAAATAAAAAAACTCGAATTTTATTCGAGTTTAGCCTAAATATTGTCTAATTGCAATCCTATGTTCCGGAATGCTTTTGTCATAGTTTTCTACCAGTAACTCTAGTATTTCTGGGGGTTTAACTGCTATTTCTTTTCGGTTTAAATATTTTGAAACATATAAAGTATACATTTTATTTTTTTTTTCAAAAATTAGGTAATGCGTAGGGTTTATTTCAGAATAAGCAATTTCATTTCCTGAAAAAGTGTTTGATTGATCAATTTTAAAGTCAGAAAATTGAAAATATTTTAATACATTTTCCATAAATTATATCAATTCTGCAGATAAACCTAATTGTAATAATTTAGAACATCTAGGTTCTAAATCTTTAAACTCACCAGATTTTACTGTGCATTTTCCTTTATAATGAACCAATGTTGCACATTGTTCTGCTTGTTCTAAAGTATGATCGCAAACATCAACTAAAGAATCAATAACATGGTCAAAAGTGTTTACATCATCATTATGTAATACTATTTCATGCTGAAATACTTCTTGTTCTAATATATCTACTTCTTCTTTAATTTTTTCTTTTGTGCTCATGCTATAAAAATAAAAATTTTTTTTTACTCTTTGTTATATTTTAAGGCAACCCAATTATTTTTTTGAATAAAAGTTTCTAATTTTAAACCATATTTGGAAACTTCTGCATCAATAATTGGTATATCTTCTTCATAAAAACCGCTTAATAAAAGTGTACCTTTTTTTGCTAAACAATTTGTGTACACTTTCATATCCATCAATAAAATATTTCTGTTGATGTTGGCAATAATTACTTCATATTCTTTATTGATTAAAAGTGATGAATCTCCTTCATAAACGTCAATATTTTTGCAATTATTACGCTCTACATTTTCTAAAGAATTTTCATAACACCAATTATCAATATCAATTGCATCAATAGGTTTTGCACCTTTCATTTCAGCAAAAATCGCTAAAATTCCTGTGCCACAACCCATATCTAAAACTTTTTTGTTTTCTAAATCTAGTTGTAATAAATGCTCAATCATCATATGAGTTGTTTCATGATGACCTGTTCCAAAACTCATTTTAGGTTCAATTATTATATCGTACTTTAAATTTGGGTTTTCATGAAATGGAGCTCTAATACTAACTAAATTATTTACTTGAATAGGAGAGAAGTTCTTTTCCCATTCTGCATTCCAATTAGTTTGAGCTACTTCTTTTTGATTGTATTCGATTGAAAACTCATCAGAATTTAAAACAAATATATCTTCTAAGATAGTTGCATTCCATTCTTCTTTTTGAATATAGGCAGTAACTCCGTTTTCGTTTTCAACAAAACTTTCAAACCCAATTGCTCCTAGTTCGGCAATTAAAATTTCTGTAGCAGGTTCTTTTGGAGAAACTGTAAAATTGTATTCTAAATAAATATTGTCCATAAAAAAAGCATCAAGATTTTAAATCTTGATGCAAATTTATTAGTTTTATAAAGAAGTTTACAGGTTTTCTTCTTTTAAATTGCTTTAATGATTGCAGAAAAATCTGCAGCATTTAAAGAAGCACCCCCAATTAACCCTCCATCTACATCTTCTTTAGAGAAAATTTCTTTTGCGTTTGCAGGTTTTACACTTCCACCGTATAAAATTGAAACAGCATTTGCTACTTTTTTATTGTATTGCTTTTCAATAATACTTCTAATAAAAGCATGCATTTCTTGCGCCTGTTCTGGACTTGCAGTTTCTCCAGTTCCAATTGCCCAAACAGGTTCATAAGCTAAAATAATGTTCTCCCAAGCAATTTCATCTAATTGAAAAAGTACATTTTTTAACTGTTCTTCAACTATGTTAAAATGATTACCAGATTTTCTGTCTTCTAATAATTCGCCAAAACAAAAGATAGTTTCTAAATCATTTTCTAACGCTGAATTTACTTTTTCAGCTAAAAGATTATCTGTTTCATTAAAAATAGATCTTCTTTCAGAATGGCCAATAATTACAGTTTTAATACCAATTGATGTTAACATATCGGCTGAAACTTCGCCCGTAAAAGCACCACTTTTAGATTGATGCATATTTTGTGAAACAACTTCTATTTTAGATTTCTTAGTTTTTTTGATTGCTGAAGCTAAATTAACAAAAGAAGGAGCAATAATAACTCTAGTATTTTCTAATGATAATTTTTTTATTGATTTGTTTAAACCTTTGATAAGTGATTTAGTTTCACTTTTATCATTATTCATTTTCCAATTTCCAGCTACTATTTTTTGTCTCATAATTATATTCGTTTTAAAAAGGTAAATTTATGAAATGGCTAATGAAAATTGCTTCAGAATTAGAAATAGTTACTAAAACGTTTTATTTATTACTTTTGTAGAGCTTTTAAAAGGTTTTTATCAGTTGCTTTTTTAGCATTAAAAACGGTTATTTTTCCTGTTTCATCTACCAATAAATAACGTGGAATCCAATTTACATTTAAAAAATCTACAAAATCACCTTCATTCATTCCTTTAGGTAAGTTGTAGTGTTTACCTATTAAATTGTATCTTTTAATTCCTCTTTTCCATGAAGCAATGTTTTTATCTACAGACAAAAAAAGATAAACTACATTAGGGAAATCATTTTGTATTTTTTTTATTTTTGGTAGACCAACAATACAATCTTTGCACCAAGAAGCCCAAACATCAATTAATATTTTTTTTCCTTTATTTTCTAATAATATTTGCTCAAAAGGTAATTTAGAGTTATTAAAACTTAAAACTGTGTCTTTTAATGCTTTTTCTGAAAACTCAGTAGGATCTGGGCCACAGCTAGTAAAAATGATCAGAATTAATAAAATTATTTTTTTCATATTTAATATGTCAATTAAAAAAGTTACAACTTACAATTGTAGAACGTTAAAAATAGTATTTTTGCGTAACTTTAAGTAAAAGTAATGACAACAGAACAACTTATAGCACAGATAAAACATAAAAAATCTTTTTTATGTATTGGTTTAGATGTAGATTTAGATAAAATACCATCACACTTATTAAAGGATGAGGATCCTATTTTTGCGTTTAATAAAGCAATTATTGATGCAACTCATCATTTATGTGTTGCTTATAAACCAAACACAGCTTTTTATGAAGCTTACGGAATTAAAGGTTGGCAATCTTTAGAAAAAACAATAAAATATTTAAATAAAAATTATCCAGAAATTTTTACAATTGCTGATGCAAAACGTGGTGATATTGGTAATACATCTACAATGTATGCAAAAGCGTTTTTTGAAGATTTAGCTTTTGATTCTGTAACTATTGCTCCTTATATGGGAAAAGATTCTGTAGAACCTTTTTTAGCATTTGAAGACAAACATACGATACTTTTAGCTTTAACTTCTAATAAAGGAGCGTTCGATTTTCAGACTCAAAAGATTGATGAAAAAGAATTGTATAAACAAGTATTAGAAACTTCTTTAACCTATAAAAATTCTGAAAACCTAATGTACGTTGTTGGGGCTACAAAAGCTGAATATTTTAAAGAAATCAGAAAAATTGTACCTAATTCATTTTTATTAGTTCCAGGGGTTGGAGCCCAAGGAGGTAGTTTAGAAGATGTTTGTAAATATGGTTTAGCAGAAAACGTTGGTTTGTTAATTAATTCTTCTAGAGGAATTATTTATGCTTCCGATAAAAATACTTTTGCTGAAGACGCCGCTAATAAAGCAAAAGAACTACAACAACAAATGGCAACTTATTTATAATTAGATTACTAAAATAACAAGAAAATATTCAGATAGATTTGATGCTTGGAATCAAATGAAAGAACCTTGGTTTGTGCAATTATTCTTTCCGCTTTTTAGATCTAAAGATCCCAAAAGTGAATTACATTCTATTTAAAACAAATAACGATTATGATCTTTCAGTCGATTTTAAAGAGTTTATTGAATAACTTCTCTTTCTAAATAACTTACTTGATTAATTTTTTCAAATATTTTCATAGCTTTAAAAGCGGCCAGATCACTTTTTGCTTCGTCTATAAAATTATAATTATAGGCTTTTTCTAAAAGTTTTAAATATCTTTTAAGAAGATGGTTTTTATATTTTACAAGTTGTTTTTTGTGAGTCATAATTATTTTGGGGGATTATTATATTAGTAAATATAATAAAAAAATAAAAACATTTCACCATTATTACTACTAATAAATTGAAAATTAATTATTTATAATTTATTAGTAGTAATTTTTATCTAAAAAAACAAGGTAATTTATTTCAAATCTTGTAGAGCAAAAACCTGCTTTAAAAGTGCAGTATTCCTTAAACCTACTTTTTCTCTAATTCCTTTTTCTTCAACTTCAATCATTGTAAAAACACCTTGTAATGCTTGGTTTGTTACATATTGTGTTAAATCTGGATTAACTTTATTTACAAAAGGAATTGAATTGTATTTACTAATTAAGTTACTCCAAATTTTATCTGCACCAACTTTAGAAAAAGAATTATTAATTACAGGACTAAAACTATTATATAAACTTTCATTTGTTTTTGTTTGCAAATAATTAGTTGCAGCATTTTTATCACCTAATAAAATGTTTTTTGCATCTGTAAAAGTGATGTCTTTTATAGCGTTAACAAAAATTGGAGTTGCAGTTTTTACAGCATCTTCTGCAGCTCTGTTTAAAACTTTTATACCTTCATCTGCTAAATTACTAAGTCCAATTTTACGTAAGCCGTTATCTACAGCTTGTAATTCTTTGGGTAATAAAATTTTAACTAAGTCGTTTTTATAGAAGCCATCTTTAGAAGTTAATTTGGTAACTTGATTTGTAATACCATTATCCAAAGCTTGTCTTAATCCATTTCCTATTTGTTTTTGAGATAAACTACCACCTGTTGGTAACTGACTTGCTACATTTTGTAAAACATCACAACTTGAAAACTGAATTGCAATTACTAAAACTAAAATTCTTTTAATCATTTTTTTATGTATTTGTATTGTTTCTAAGAAACAAAAATTGTTAAATAGTCACTGTTTATTTGAATGAATCTGTTTTTTTATCATATCCAAAAGGGCAATGTTTACAGCCACTTTTGCAGCAGTATCCTCTTTTTAGATGATATTTTTCTGTAAAAACTTTATAACCTTGTTCATTCCAATAAAAATCATCTTTCTCTAATTCAATTCTTGGTTTAAACATTTTGCTAAAGTACAATTAAAAAAAAAGAAGTACATTTATGTGAGATACATTAATCATGAAAAATTTTAAAAATAAAATAGTTGTTGTAACTGGAGCTGCATCAGGTATGGGAAAATCTTATGCAATAGAGTTTGCAAAATTAGGATCAAAACTTGCTTTATGTGATTATAATTTTGAAGATTTACAAAATATTGCCTTAATTATAGAAAATATTATAGGTAAAGAAAATGTTTATATAGAGAAAGTAGATGTTTCTAAAAAAGAACAAGTTTTTGACTTTGCTAATAATGTAAAAACAAAATTAGGTAATGCTCATGTGGTTATTAATAATGCAGGAATTGAAGGAGATGTAGAGCAGTTTAAAGATATTGATCTAACCGATTTTAAGAAAGTTATGGATATTAATTTTTATGGAGTCTTATTTGGTTCTAAAGCTTTTTTACCACAATTAGAAGAAAACAATGAAGGAGTTTTGGTTAATGTAGCTAGTATTTTTGGGTTAATTGGTGTGCCAACTAGTTCAGATTATTGTGCCTCTAAATTTGCTGTTACTGGTTTTACAGAATCATTGATTTTAGAATATTACAAAAGTCCAATATCTATTCATTGTTTACACCCAGGAGGAATAAATACAAATATTGCTAAAAAAGCAGAAAGTAAAGAATTCTCACAAAAATATTTAGTAACTCCTCCATCAGATATTGTAAAATATGTTATTAAATCAATAAAAGCGAATAGACCTAAAATAGTTTATGGAAAAGGTTCTTCTAAAGCAAGGTTTGCCGCAAATTTTTTGCCAAAAAAGCTATATAATTTTTTAGCGTGGATAGAATTTAAAAAAACATTAAAATAGTCTTAAATGAAAAATTTTAAAAATAAAATAGTTGTTGTCACTGGAGCTGCATCTGGTATGGGAAAATCCTATGCAATAGAGTTTGCAAAATTAGGATCAAAACTAGCTTTATGTGATTATAATTTTGAAGATTTACAAAATGTAGTTCTAACATTAGAAAGTATTATAGGTAAAGAAAATATATATATTCAAAAAGTGGATGTTTCTAAAAAAGAACAAGTTTTTGACTTTGCAAATAATGTAAAAACAAATTTAGGCAATGCTCATGTGGTTATTAATAATGCCGGAATTGAAGGAAGTCTAATACCTTTTTATAATATGGAAATTGATGATTTTAAAAAAATAATGGATGTTAATTTTTATGGAGTTGTCTTTGGTTCAAAAGCTTTTTTACCTCAATTAGTGGCTAATAATGAAGGCGCTTTAGTAAATGTATCTAGTGTTTTTGGTTTGGTAAGCCCTCCAATAAATTCTGATTATGCTGCTTCTAAATTTGCTGTTCGTGGTTTTACAGAATCGTTAATGGCAGAGTTTTATAAAAGCCCAATCTCTATTCATTGTTTACATCCTGGAGGTATTAAAACAAATATAGGAAAACAACCACATGTCTTAGAACATGTTGCTAAAAACCTAACTACACCACCGGAAAAAATTGTAAAGCATGTTATAAAATCGATTATTAAAAAACAGCCAAAAATAGTTTACGGTAATGATTCTTTTAAAATGTGGTTTGTTTCAAATTTTGTTCCTAAAAAATGGATATTACCATTAATGAGAAGTGAATTAAAGAGAGATGTAAATACAGATTCGTTTAAGAGTTTTAACGCTAATTTTTAGTAAAAACTAAACGTTTTTCATTAATCTTATCAATCCTTAAAACTTTATAGTCTAAAATAAAGTTTTGATACAACCTCCAAGGAAATTTATCACCTTGTTTGGGTAAAATATCCATAGCTCTATGTATATAACCAGAATTTAAATTGATTAAAGGTATTTCTCCTAAATTATTTTCAATTACTTGTGCTTTTACAGAGGAGTAGTTGTTTTTATCTAAATACTTTAGCATTCTAGAAATGTATTCACTTGTTAAGTCACTTTTTAAAGTCCAAGAAGCATTTGTATAGCCAGCAAAAACAAAAAAGTTAGGTAATTCGCTTAGCATTAACCCTTTGTAAATAAAACGCTTTGTAATATCAAAAGGAGTATTATTAATAGAAATTTTTGCGCCACCAAAAGGTATAAGACTTAAACCTGTGGCACTTACAATAATATCGGCTTCTAAAATTTCACCTGTACTTAATTTAATACCATTTTTAACAAAAGTGTCAATAGTATTAGTAATAACATCTGCTTTCCCAGCCTTTAATGCCTTAAAAAAATCACCATCAGGCACTAAACAAAAACGTTGATCCCAAGGTTTATAATTTGGTTTAAAATGAGGTTCTAAAGGGAAATCTCCTAGCTCTTTTTTAATTCCTTTAAAGATAATTTTCTTCATTGTTTCAGGAAACTTTCTACACAAATTAAAAAACAACATATCTGTTAAAATATTTTTTGTTCTAACTAAAGTATGTGCAATTTTACTAGGTAATATTTTTTTTATAAAAGCAGCAATCTTATCTTTATTAGGTAGCGCTGCAATATATGTAGGTGATCTTTGTAGCATGGTTACTTTTTCCACTTTTTCTGCAATAGATGGAACTATGGTAACTGCAGTTGCCCCACTACCAATTACCACCACTTTTTTATTGCCATAATCTAAGTTAGTATCCCATTTTTGAGGATGGATAAAAGTACCTTTAAAGTTCTCTAAGCCTTTAAATTTAGGTGTATATCCATGATCGTAATTATAATAACCACTACAATTAAAAATATGATTTGAAGTGTAAAAAGATTCCTCTTTTGTAATAGGATTAATGGTTTTTAATGTCCATAAATTATTCGAAGTATCAAAATTATAAGAAACCACTTTTTGATTGAAAACAATATTTTCAGTTACTTTATATTCTTCTGAAGCCTCTTTTAAATATTTTAATATTGATGGTGCAGGTGCAAAAGATTTATCATCATCCCAAGTTTTAAAAGAGTATCCAAAAGTGTACATGTCTGAGTCTGATCTAATTCCAGGGTATTTAAATAAACTCCATGTCCCACCAATTTCTGTTCTTGCTTCTAATACTATGTAAGTTTTATTTGGGTTTTTACGCTGTAAATGACATGCTGCACCTATACCAGATAAACCTGCCCCAATAATAATAATATTTGTATGTTTTGTTTTCATTTAATTGATTTATGGATACTACTTAAAAAGATATAATAAATTGTGTTTTGCAATTTTTTTATATTGATTTGTAAATAATTATACTAATTATTTTAGTTTGAAATATACAATTTTTTTTGATAGAATTAATTTTAATAAAATGGTACAGCAATCAATTTTATCGTTTTTTACTTACGCATGTAAACAAGCTTAGCCCTGAATGAACGATTTGTTTGAGCTCTTTTTTAGTTTTTAGTTCGAGTAAATTTGCTTTTTCAGCAAATTTGTATCGAGAACAAAACTAAAAAAAGCGAGTAGTGAAAGCAGGAAATAGCTACTAAAAAATATTTTAATCAATTTAATTTCTTGTATTTTTGCAACTTATGCAAGAAACTAAAAAACATCAATTAACCGATTGGTTGCCAACAACAAAAAAAGAAGTGAAAATTCGTGGTTGGGAACAGTTAGATGTAATTCTTTTTAGTGGTGATGCATATGTAGATCACCCTTCTTTTGGCCCAGCTGTAATTGGTAGAATTTTAGAAAGTTATGGTTTGCGTGTGGCAATTGTGCCACAACCTAGTGTAAATGATAATTTGCAAGATTTTGAAAAATTAGGAAAGCCTCGTTTGTTTTTTGGTGCAACAGGTGGTTGTATGGATCCAATGGTTTCTAATTACACGGCTAGTAAAAAAAGACGAGATAAAGATGCCTACACTCCAAATGGAGACAAAGGTTTTAGACCCGATTATGCAACGTCTGTATATTCAAAAAT
Organism: uncultured Polaribacter sp.; assembly: GCF_947500975.1. Taxonomy (GTDB): domain Bacteria; phylum Bacteroidota; class Bacteroidia; order Flavobacteriales; family Flavobacteriaceae; genus Polaribacter. The sequence continues at coordinate 44,575 of NZ_CANMUE010000010.1, read as the reverse complement.
ATTAAAAGAAAAGTTTCCTGATGTACCTGTTTTAATTGGAGGAATTGAAGCGTCTTTAAGACGTGTAACCCATTATGATTATTGGTCTGACAAGTTGTTGCCAACAATTTTAGAAACCTCTAAAGCTGATATGTTGGTGTACGGGATGGGTGAACAACCTTTACGAGAAATTGTAGAATTGTTACAAAAAGGTGTTCCTTTTTCTAGCTTAAAAAATATAAAACAAACTGCTGTTTTAATTGATAAAAAGAAAGAAAAAATTCCTGTAGTTAAAGATTGGGATGATGTAACTATTAGTTCTCATGAAGCTTGTTTAAAAGATAAAAAGACATTTGCATCTAACTTTAAAACAATTGAGCAGGAATCGAATAAACTAAAAGCAAGACGAATTTTTCAGGAAGTAGGAGATAAGACTTTGGTGATAAACCCACCTTTTCCAACAATGACAGAAAAGGAAATTGACGGTTCTTTTGATCTGCCTTTTACACGTTTACCGCATCCAAAGTATGATAAGCGTGGGCCAATTCCTGCGTTTGAAATGATTAAATTTTCAATAAACATTCATAGAGGGTGTTTTGGAGGATGTAGTTTTTGTACTATTTCTGCACATCAAGGAAAATTTATTGCTAGTAGAAGTCAAGAATCTGTTTTAAAAGAAATTGATAAAGTGGCAAATATGCCAGACTTTAAAGGTTATTTATCTGATATTGGTGGGCCATCTGCAAACATGTATCAAATGAAAGGGAAAGTACAATCTATTTGCGATAAATGTGTTGCTCCAAGTTGTATTTCGCCTGTAATTTGTTCTAATTTAGATACTTCACATAAACCTTTAACGGATTTGTATCAAGCAGTTGATAAACATCCGAAGATTAAAAAATCTTTTATTGGAAGTGGAATTAGACACGATATGTTGGTGCCAGAATTTAATAAAAATGCAGATCCAAAAGAGTTAGATGCCTATACAGAAGAGGTAATGACAAAACACGTTTCTGGGCGATTAAAAGTGGCTCCTGAGCATACTTCTGATCCAGTATTAAAATTAATGCGTAAACCTTCTTTTACTTATTTTCATAAGTTTAAAGAGCGTTTTGATAGAATAAATATAAAGAAGAAATTGAACTTACAATTGATTCCTTATTTTATTTCTAGTCACCCAGCAAGTGAGGTAGAAGATATGGCAAATTTAGCTGCAGAGACTAAAGATATGGGTTTTCAGTTAGAGCAAGTTCAAGGTTTTACACCAACTCCAATGACAGTTGCAACTGTTATTTATTATTCTGGATATCATCCTTATACGTTGAAGCCCACAAAAACTCCTAAAACTAAAAAAGAAAAAGAAGACCAACATAAATTTTTCTTTTGGTACAAAAAAGAAAATAAAGAGTGGATTAAAAACACCCTAAACAAAGTTGGAAGACAAGATTTGTTAAAGCGTTTATTACCAGAAAATAATTCTTGGAAAAAGAATAAAACAACTCATAAAAAAGCGCAACATACTTTTGATGATGCTATACCTTTTAATAAAAGAAGGAAGAAGGTGAGTAGGGCTCCTAAAAAAAGGAGGTAAGTTTCTATTTTTAAAATTTGGCTTTAACAGTAAAACTAATTAATTTATTTGTTGTTGGATGCACAAACTCTATAAACTCAGCATGTAAATGCAATCTGTTTTGTTTTTTTCCATACAAATCATCACCAATAATAGATGCATTTAAACCTTCTTTATGAGCTGCATGCACTCTTAATTGATGAGTTCTACCCGTAATTGGAAAAAAGTGAACTCGTGTTTTATTGTCTTCTCTTTCAATAACTTTCCATTTGGTTTTTGCATTTTTACCGTGAGTAAAATCTACCAACTGTCTTGGTCTGTCATCTAAATCCAAACGCATAGGAAGATTTATAGTACCTGAATTTTCTGATAGATTCCCATCTAATAAAGCAACATATCTCTTTTTTATGGTTCTCTTTATAAACTGACTTTGAACAATTTTATTAGCTTCTTTTGTTTTTGTTAAAACTAAAATTCCTGAGGTAGACATATCTAATCGATGTACAATTAAAGGCCCAGTTGCAGTTGGGTATTTTTCTTTAACTCTACTATACACAGAGTCTGTAATTTCTTTTCCAGGTACTGATAAAAATTCAGCAGGTTTATTTACAATAATAATAACATCATCTTCAAAAATGATTTCAAGTTCTTGTTTTTCGCCCAGATTTTTTAATAATAAATTATCATCCATTTCTATGTCTTGTAGCATATGATTTAAAATAGGTTTGCATCTGCCTTGACAAGCTGGGTAAAAATTTTTGTGCTTTCTTATTTCTGAATTTGGCGAAGTTCCCCACCAAAATTCTGCCATTGTAATTGGCGTTAATTCATTTTGAAAAGCATATTGTAATAATTTTGGAGCAGAACAATCACCAGCACCAGCAGGAGGTTTTATTGCTGGATTATCAAAAATAGCAAGCAATCCTTTTTTTTCTTTATGTTGATTTAAAAATTGATATTTTCCAAATAATGTAGTCTGTAATTTAGCTGAAATTTTCTTTCTACGTTGTTTTAATTCTGATATTTTATTCTCAAAATCAATTAATTGTTGATTACTTTTTTTAATCTTGTTATCGTAATATTCTAACAATTCTTTATAGAAAAATTGCTGATTAAAACTTTCTTGAATTAAGGTTTTATTTAAAATTTCAAAATCTTTTAAACTTAATTCTTTTTCTGCAGTTCTTTTTCTGATTTTTCTATTTTGCTTAGAAAGTTTCATTTTTTTTCTTTGAAAAGCTAAATCTTCATCAATAGTTTTTTTTAGTTTTTTAACTGTTTTTTTTAAAGACAAATACTTTCTATCTTTTTTTAAAAGACTAATTTCTTCACCAATTTGTTCAATTTCTTTTTCTCCTTTAATATAAAAACTACCTTCGGTTCTCATATTAAATATTGGAGGAACAAACTTTTTAGGTAAGCTTTTATCTGCTAGTTTTCCAGAAAAAGCAGCAATATAACCAAGTTCATTTTGTTGATTTTTTACAACCAGAACCCCAAACATTTTTCCGATAGCTAGTTCTTTATCTTTTTTATCAAATCCAAAATTATGAGTAAAATCTGTTTGATTTTCTAAATAGTCTTGTAGTTCTTCGGTTGCTATTTTTGCTAAAAGATGAGGTTGATAATAAAAAGGAAATGTAAATTTTTCTGGAAGCGAAATTTCAGAAATATTAGTTTTAAATGTTTGAAAGTGTTGCAAAATTATTTTAGTTTCTTATTAGCAAAGTTATCTGAAATTAAAGAGAGAAACAATTTTAATTATTTCTTTATAACATCATCAAATAAATCAGAAACTTATTCATTGAAGCCTTCTTTTATTTTTTCTTACGATTTTTACCTCTTGGGGCATCGCTTTTATCAAGAACTGTTTTAGAATGTAATAAATTTACTGCCTTGGCAGAACTTTTTACTTTAGATGCACTTCGTTCTAACATTTCAGATTCAAAGGAAGATAAAATATTTTTTCTTGTTCGAGTTTCTTTCCAACTAGGCAAAGAGTTACATTCTGTAGTGATGGCTTTTGCTAATGCTAAGGCGTCTAATAAGGCTTGATTTGCTCCTTGTCCTTTAAAAGGACTCATTGGGTGTGCAGCATCTCCTATTAAAGTAATTTTTGGTTCTTTTTGTAATAAATCTGGTGTTAGTAATTCTCGATCATATACAGGGTAACCAGAAATTAGAGCATGGTTCGTAGCTGCCATTATTTGAGGAATAGGATCATGCCATTGCGTTCTTTTACACGCTTCTTTTTTTAGAGCTTTAGGGCCTTTTTTATTTAGTTCTTTAGCTTCTTTTTCAGACAAAGGAAAACTAAGTTGCCACATGATGGTTTTTGAGTCATATGGCATCATATAAATTCTTTCGTTTCCATTAGCCGTTTGAAAAACTGTTGCGGAATCTAGCAAAGTACTTTCAACATTTTTTAATTCTTCTAATGGGCAAATTCCTAAGATAACAATACAACCTAGGTATCGTAATGGGGTAATATTTTCATCAATAATTAATTTTCTTACTGAGCTTCTAATACCATCTGCACCTACAACTATATCTGCTTTTAGATTTATATTTTCATTTTTTATTAAAAAATTTAAATTCATAGTGCCGTTTTCAGACTCCCTAAAATTTAATAACTGATGTCCCCATTTTACAGCATCATTTCCATCTAATTGTTTTAGTAATTCTAATCTTAAAGATTGACGAGCAATATGAATGTTTGTTCTTTTAGGAGATGCTTTTTTATTAGATCGTCCCCATTTTCTAATTCCCCATTCACCAATAATATTTCCATCTGTGGTATGAACAATATGTTTGGTAGAAGTTATACCTTTATTTAAAGATAGTATTCCAAAACCCGACATAATTTTGCTAGCTTGTTGTAAAGTGAGACCATAGCCTTGTGATCGTTGATTAAAACTATTATCTCTTTCATAAAGCGTAAAAGGAATTCCGCGATGTAGACAAGCAACTGCAAGTGCTACGCCACCAATTCCACCACCAATAATTGCAATGTGCGGATATTTTTCTTTGTTTACAATAACTTTAGAAGTAGATTTAACCAAACCAGTTCCCTTGCAGTTAGGGCAAGTTTGTAAAAGTCCTATAGGTTTAATAGGCGGTATTCCCTTTTTGTCTGTTTCTAAATATAGTTTGAATGCTTTTTCGTACTCTAAGCGAATGTTTTTTCGAACGCTCCTCCTTTTTTTGCCAATACCTTTACAGTTTTGACAAACATTCCAAAAATATTCTTTTCTTTTTATCTTTTCCACTATTTCTTAACCGCAATCATCATATGAGGACTAAACGGTAACAAATACTCATCATTTTGAGTAAGTGTTTGTAGCGCTTTTAATGTCTTCGATTTTTTCTTATCTAACATATTTGCAAAATATTCGTTATCCAACCAAATCATACCTTCAACTGCAAAAAGATTAATAAAGTTTAGGTTTTGTTCTAGAAACTCTGCTTTTAAATCTTCTGGTTTATGATAAAAAGCATCAGCTAAAAGAAACGGAAAATCTTTGGGCGCATCGTGTATTCCTGTTGTCAATTCTTTTTTACACATGTCAAAAAAAGAGTTTGCGTGTATCATTCCATTCATCAACCCAACAACGGTAGAAGAGGTTGCATTTATTGCAAAACCTAAAATAATTCCACCCTTTTTTAGCACTCTTTTTGCCTCTAAAATTGCAGTAATTCTATCTTCTTTATTTTGTAAATGATATAAAGGTCCATGTAGAATTACTAAATCTGCAGATTCATTTTTATAAGGTAAGTTTTTAGCTTCTCCAGTTTTAACTGAAAACGGATTTTTTAATTTTTTAGCTCTCTTTTCAGCAAGTTTTATATGTTTTAGAACAGGTTCAATTAAATGAACTTCATGCCCTTTTTGGGCAAGCCATTCACTATATTTTCCTGTTCCGCCACCCACATCAATAATTGTAGTTTTAGGTTTAGAAATATGTATTTCTATCAGTTCTTTTATACGTTCAAATTCAAAAATTCCCATTCCTTTTTCAAGGCGAGTTTCTTCTGAGGCTTTGTTGTAAAAATCTTCTAATTTTTTGCTTATAAGAGATTTGTTTTTCACTTTAAAAATTTAAAAAGTAAAAGTAATTAAATTATAGTGAAAATAGTTTTTTACCCTAATAGGAATAACAAAGTTGTATTAATAATTTATAACTTTTAATTAATGAATTTTATGGTTCTTTTCTTTGATAAATCTATTGAGGTTTATCAAAATTTTTAATTTACTTAATCGGTTACTTTATAAGTTATTTCATCAGAGCATTCTGTAGTATCTATTTTTTTGTAGTAATATATAACTCTGTCATTATTCTCAATCTCAATTGAGTAAGTGTTATCACAAAAAAACTTAATTAGCCTTCTATCTATTAGAGATTCATTTATGTTGTTATTTTCCTGTACATAATCAAAATAGTAATTATTTTCATTTAATTTACCCCAAATTCCATTTGCTACTTCTACATCAGCATAACGGTCTATAAAGGTTCCGTCTTCTTTAAATTCTAAAATTATTTGCGAATCTTCTCTTGTATTTTGAAACCATTTATCTACATATGTCCATTCTGTTCCTGTCCATTGATCTATAATAGATTCTAGATTTTCTTCTTTATACATTTGCCATTCTCCCAAAATTTGAACAGAATCCGTTTCAATAATTTCACTTTGTTCGCAATTTATAAATGTGAATGTAAATACGAGTAATAATAATATTTTTTTAATCATGAACTAAATTTAGTTTATTTTGGAATGTTTGTTTCCAAAGATACTTTAAAATAAATATTGTATCTAAATAAGAAATAAATGATTTGACGGACTTAGTAAACTAAACTTTCGGTTAGACACTAGCCTCTTATTGTTTATAGCTATTGTTGAAAACATTATTTGATATCATACCTAACCAATTTACATGTGGTTATTTTGTCATATTCTACCCATTTGTGATAAATTACTCCAATTCCTTCTTTGAAGTAAAATTCAATGAATTCATTTTCATTTTGTTCATTAGGAAATATCGTATATTTTATACATTCAAACTTCCCTAATTCAGTTTTTATGACGGTTTTTTTATTATCTATTTTAATTTTTATTTCCTCATAAACTTTATAAGGATCCATATTTAATTTATTAGGATTTCTAAACATTAAAACTTCTTTAAAATCTCCATTTTTTAGAGTTCTTAATGTATCAATTTCATATTGTCCTTTTTGATCATTCCTTACGATGTAATTATAACCAAGTTCAGTCATATAAAACCATTTTTTATTATTGAAATTGACAATTTTTTCTATTTTACTGGTCAACTTATTAGTTTTAATAATTTTACCTTTTACCTTAATTTTTTCAATATATTCCCAACTATTATTGACTTTTAAAGGAATCAAATCTTGAGAATAAATATTTAATGAAAAGAGCATAACTAAAGTCAAAAAAAATAATAATGGTATATTTTTAGTCATTTTTTTATTTTAATTTTTTACAACAATAATATTTTTTTAATCATGAGTTGAATTTAGTTTATTTTGGGAAGTTTGTATCGTAAAGATACTTTAAAATAAAATACTCAATCTAAATAAGAAATTAATGATTTAAAAAGAAGTTTTGTAAGTTGTAAAAAAATACAATTATCTTTAAGATAAAAATGCTCGATTTTTTTAATTAAGTGTTTTTAAATATATGAAATTGAGAATAATGTTTTAGTTAACTACACACTTTACAATCTTTTTTTTCTTGAATCTCACCAACTAAATTCCCTTTCTTGTTCATCACAAATCCACAACAATCCATAAAACCTTTTGCAATTAATTTTCTTGCACGTTGAATTTGAGACTTTGTTGTTGATAAAGATTGATGTAATTGATCTGCAACTTCTTGTTGCTTTAATCCTTTTATATCTGATAAAAACAGTGGGTCTCTATATTTTTTTGGTAAGTTTTTTAAGATGCCTCTTAAGCAATCTTTTTCTGTGTGTAGGTTTTCTGATATTTTTGTCTCTTTTTCAAAATTAGCAATTTCAAAAGTTTGATTTGTTGCTTTCCAATAATCTAAAATCGAATTTCTGGCTACTGTAAAACACCAAGATTTTAATTTAGTAATATCTTTTAAAGTATGGAGTTTTGTATGAATTTTGATAAATGTATCTTGTAAAATATCATCAGCAATAGCAGAATTTTTTACTTTGCTGATGATAAATCTTTTTAAATCTTCAGAATACGAAATCCAAACTTGTTGTGTTGTCATGACTAGCAGTTACAAGAAGAACAAGAACAGTTTTCGCAAGTACAATTCTTACAATTTGTATCTAAACATTCTACGCAAGTACAACTACATTGATTTTTATAATTTTTCATAATATTAAATTTAAAGTTCGTATAATAGACACTTAATTTCTAAAAAAGATGCATCAAATTAAAAATACTTTTTTAATTCTTTTCTGATAGGCATTATTTTTATAGGTGAAATGTTTGCACCTCCGGAATTTCCTTTCGGAACCCAAACTAATGTAAAAAGGAGAGAGGCTATAATTCTAATAAACTGTCCAATTATTTCTCTTCCGTTTTTTGATTTAATACCAATAATGAACATCCAATAATGACTAATTGTATGTCTAACAATATGATTCTGTCCTAATATATGGGCATTTTCAAAATGATAAAATGCATTTTTATATCTTTTTTCTTTTAATAATGCCTTACCTAAATGTATTTGTTTTTTAAATTCAACTTTAATATGGTTGTTACTCATTGTTTTCTAGAATAGACAAATTCAGAGTTAAAAAGATGCATTTTATTTTGATTTAGAACCAACAAAATTATCAGATTTTAACTTAAATAAAACATTAAATGTTGTTAAGCTACCATAAATTCTTGTAATATATTGCTGCAAATCTATTTTATCTTGATCTTCTAAAGTTTTGCTAGCGTTTATTTTTTGCTCCATTACTCTAACTCTATCTCTAACCATTACAATTTTATGAAAAAAGGTATCAATAGGTATTTCTTTAGAAGATAAATTGTTGTCTTTGGGTTCTAATATTATTTTTCCGCCTTTCCATTTATCAGCAAGCGGAACAACTTCAGATACATCAGACCATTTCTTTAAAATGTCTCTTAAAGATTTTTCAACTTCATAAAAGCTTATAGTATCAACTTCGTCTTCAACTGCTTCAATAATTTTTAAATTGCTATTAATGTCAATAGTTTCTAATCCGTCTTTTATAAAAGTTACCCAATAATGTTTACTTGTTACGTTAGTTACCACTCCAGCCCCTAATTCTGAATGCTCTATTCTAGATCCTATTCCTAGTATTTTCATTTGTTATTATTTTTAAATTAAAGATACTTTTTTTTATCAATAAAAAAATATTATTTTATTTTCAATAATTATTGAAAGTTTAAAAATATATTATATATTTGCATTATGCAATTAGAAGAAGCAAAATTAAAATACATTCAAACCTGGGGTAGTTTAGCAACTTCTTGGGGGGTTAATAAAACAATGGCACAAGTGCATGCTTTGTTATTAGTTTCTACAAAGCCATTATCTGCAGAAGATATTATGGAAGCTTTACAAATTTCTAGAGGTAATGTAAACATGAATGTTAGGGCTTTAATAGATTGGGGTATTGTACAAAAAGAGTTTGTTGTAGGAGAGCGTAAAGAATTTTTTGTTGCGGATAAAGATATTTGGGAACTGTTTAAACAAATTACCAAAGAGCGTAAGAAAAGAGAAATAGAACCAGTTTTAAGAGTATTGGAAGAGTTGCAACAAGTTGATGAAAATTCTGATGAAGCAGCTCAGTTTAAACAAGTACTTGGAGATTTATCTAAAGTAACAACTTCTGTGAATAATATTTTAGATAAGGCTATAAAAGCTGATGAACATTGGCTTTTGTCAAACTTTACTAAAGTGATGAAAAAGTAAAAAAATTTGAATATAAACTTTCAAAAATTTCTGAAAGTTTTAAAATAAACAAAATTATGAAAAATAATATTTCAATTTTAACTTGGCTCAATAGATTAATAATAGTTCCTTTTATGATCTCGTTATTAATTTCAATTCTAGATTCAAGCTACTTATTTTATTCATTATATATTGCTTTTGCTTTAGGTTGCTTCCAATTTTTTTCTTCATTAATAACATTGTTTTACCATAAGAAACTTAAGAATTTTAAGCTTATACTTATATATTTATTATCTGTAGGATTATATTTTTTTTGTGTTTTTTTATTCTTTGAGTTTGAAAGGCACATTACGTTTAAAGATGCAGTTATTATATTTTTTTGGTTTGCTCCAATTACTTTATCAATATTTTGGACATATATTCTTGAATCCATAAAAAAAGAATTATGAACCTAATAACCTACATATTATATATTCTATTATCAAGTTACATCGTAATTGTAGTTGGCAATTTATGCTACAAAAATGGAAAAGTTTACTTATTGAATTATTTTCCTAAAGACATCAATTTTGGAAATGGAATCAATAAATTATTACGAACTGCATATTATCTCTTAAATATAGGTTTAGCAATTTGGACTTTACATTCAATGCGAAATATAGAGACATCTATAGAATTGATTTTAGAAATTTCAAGTAGACTAAGCTATATTTTACTAATCATTGCAAGTTTACATTTCATCAACATTTACGCAGTGTATTTAATACATAAACATTTTAAAAATCAATAAAAATGAAAATCAACATAAAAGAAAACTGGCAAAAAATTAGAATACATTTTAGTAAATCTATTGGTTCTAATATGCATGTTTCAATTGCATCTGTAAATGAAGATAATCTACCAACAGTAACTCCAATTGGTTCTTTATTTTTAAACAATAATCAAACGGGTTTTTATTTTGAAAAGTTTGCAACAAAGTTAAATGTAAATTCAATCAAGAATAAAAATATTTGTGTTTTAGCCGTTAACAGCAATAAGTGGTTTTGGTTTAAATCGTTATTTAAAATGAAATTTTCTGAATATCCAGCAATAAAATTATATGGAGAATTAGGAAATAAAAGAGAAGCAACAGAAAAGGAATTTAGAGCATTTCAAAGAAGAATTAGGCAAACTAAAAGATTAAAAGGAAGCCAGTATTTATGGCAAGAGATGAGTATGGTTAGAGAGATTAAGTTTACAAAAGGAGAAAAAATCAACTTAGGTATAATGACTAAGAAATTATAAATTAATATTAAAAATCAATTATTATGAACATTTCATTAGAGTTAATCGCGTACATCATTTATTTACCAATTGCTATAGGTTTAACAACATTTGTATCACAACATTTATTTAAAAATAGTAAAATTTTTATGCTAGATATTTTTAGTCAAAAAGTTGAAATAGCAATGGCAACCAATAAACTTTTTAAAATAGGTTTCTATCTATTAAATATTGGTTTTGCATTAAGAATTATTTCTATTTACAGCCTGTCAAGTTATAAAGATTTAGTGGAAGCTCTGAGTGCAAAAATTGGTGGGTTTTCAATTTATTTAGGTATAGTTATGATTCTTTTTATAGTATTCTTTTTAAATGGTAGAAAAGCTAGTAGAGAGAATAATTTGAGGATGAAAAAGAGAGAGAATTTATTAATTAAAGATAATTAAAAAAAGATAGACCCACTCAAATTGAGTGGGTTTATAATTTAAAAAAGTAAGGAGTTTTTAAGTTAGAAATACATAAGCAGTTTAATCTAATTCTATAAAATCGTATCTTAATAATCTATCAATTACAATATCTTCTACTTCAGAAAGGTTTTTACTAGATATATCTTTTATACGATCTAAAGCTTTTTTTCTGTCTATATTGCCAACAATTTTTATAGCCCTATCTTTAAAAGGGCATTCTCTGTTGGGATTTTCTGTTAAAAACATTAAACGAGCTACATTTAAATCGTAAGTAGATTTTAGCGCAAGACCAATAACTATTATTGTACTATCATCTTTAGTAGTGCAGTTATTTAATAAATCGTATTATTCATTTGTAAGTTCAGTATCAAGATATTTTTCAATTTCTATTTGTCTATGGTATTCTGTTTCTGGTTGTAAAATAAGCTCTTTATTCATAATATTACAATTGTCTTTTATTACATGTTTCTTCTATACTGTCCACCAACTTTAAATAAAGCTTCTGTTATCTGTCCTAAAGAGCATACTTTGGTTGCTTCCATTAATTTGTCAAATAAGTTTTCATTCTGAATGGCAGCTTCTTGTAGAATAGCAATTTGTTCCACAACTTTATTAGGGTTTGCTTTATTTAGTAATTCTTTAGTTTCAATCTGAAATTGCTTCTCTTCTTCAGTGGCTCTAATAACTTCTGCTGGTTGAACAGTAGGAGAGCCTTTAGAACTTAAGAAGGTATTTACACCAATAATTGGGAAGTCTCCATTATGTTTTAAAGTTTCATAATACAAACTTTCTTCTTGTATTTTAGAGCGTTGATACATGGTTTCCATTGCTCCTAAAACACCACCTCTTTCTGTAATTCTATCGAACTCTAATAATACAGCTTCTTCTACTAAATCTGTTAATTCTTCAATAATAAATGCACCTTGAATCGGGTTTTCATTCTTAGTTAATCCTAATTCTTTGTTGATAATTAACTGAATTGCCATTGCTCTTCTTACAGATTCTTCTGTTGGCGTTGTAATGGCCTCATCATACGCATTTGTATGTAAAGAATTACAGTTGTCATTAATTGCATACAAGGCTTGTAACGTAGTTCTAATATCATTAAAATCAATTTCTTGTGCGTGTAAAGAACGTCCAGAAGTTTGAATATGATACTTTAACATTTGGGCTCTAGAATTTGCACCATATTTAATTTTCATAGCTTTTGCCCAGATTTTACGAGCAACACGACCAATCACAGAATATTCTGGATCAATTCCATTTGAGAAAAAGAAAGATAAATTAGGTCCAAATTTATTAATATCCATTCCTCTGCTTAAATAATACTCTACATACGTAAATCCATTTGACAATGTTAGTGCTAATTGCGTAATTGGATTTGCGCCAGCTTCTGCAATATGATAGCCAGAAATAGAAACCGAATAAAAGTTTCTTACTTGCTTTTCGATAAAATATTCTTGCACATCACCCATTAATCGTAAAGCGAATTCAGTAGAAAAAATACAGGTATTTTGAGCTTGATCTTCTTTTAAAATATCTGCTTGTACAGTTCCTCTAACTTGTGCTAAAGTCTCTTTTTTTATTTGTTGATAAATATCAGAAGGTAAAACTAAATCACCAGTTAAGCCTAAAAGCATCAACCCTAGACCATTATTTCCTTCTGGTAAATTACCTTGATAAATAGGTCTTTCTAATCCTTTTGAATCATAAATTTCTTTGAATTTCTTTTCAATTTCTTTTTCTAATTTGTTTTCTTTGATGTATTTCTCACAATTTTGATCAATGGCAGCATTCATAAAGAAGCCTAATAACATTGGTGCGGGGCCATTAATGGTCATAGAAACAGAAGTCATATGATGACTCAAATCGAAACCAGAATATAATTTTTTAGCATCGTCTAAACAACAAATTGAAACACCTGCATTTCCGATTTTCCCATAAATATCAGGTCTGTGCCCAGGATCATTACCGTATAAAGTAACAGAATCAAAAGCAGTTGATAAACGTTTTGCATCCATGCCCAAACTCACATAATGAAATCTTCTGTTGGTTCTCTCCGGCCCTCCTTCTCCAGCAAACATTCTTGTAGGGTCTTCGCCAATTCTTTTAAACGGATATAAACCTGCGGTATAAGGAAATTCGCCAGGAACATTTTCTTGTAAATTCCAACGTAATAAATCTCCCCAAGCTTGATATTTAGGTAAACTTACCTTTGGTATTTTTGAGTGGGATAGTGACTCTGAATGCGTTTCTATTTTGATTTCTTTTTCACGAACTTTAAATGTGTAAATAGGGTCTTTATACTTTTTTACTTTATCTTCCCAGTTTAAAATGATTTCCCAATTTAATGGATTAAAATTTAGTTTTACTTTTTCAAATTGTGCTAAAAGTAATTTAATAAATTCTTTTTCATCATTCTGTACTTGATTTAAAATCTCATCTTCATTTAATCCTGTTTTAATAATCTGAATAGGAGAATTTGTTATTGATAAAATCGTTTGATAAATTCCATATAATTTTTGGGCAACAATAATTTGTTCATTTACTTTTTCGTCGTAGTATCGATTGCTTTCAGCAATTTCAGATAAATAACGAACTCTTTTTGGCGGAATTACAAATATCTTTTCAGACATTTCTTTGGTAATTTTCATAGATGATTTTAAATCGGCATCTGTTTTTTCAACCAATTTATCCATTATACTTTTGTACAAAGTATTCATTCCTGGATCATTAAATTGCGATGCAATTGTGCCATAAACAGGCATGTCATCCATATGAATATGCCACAAATTATTGTTGCGCATATATTGTTTTTTTACATCTCTAACGGCATCTAAAGCACCTCTTTTGTCAAATTTGTTGATGGCAACTAAATCAGCAAAATCAAGCATGTCAATTTTTTCTAATTGAGTAGCAGCACCAAATTCTGGTGTCATTACATATAAAGATGTATCAGAATGTTCAATAATTTCTGTGTCAGATTGCCCAATACCAGATGTTTCTAAAATAATTAAATCAAACTCAGCAGCTTTTAAAACTTGTACAGCTTCATTTACATATTTAGACAATGCTAAATTTGATTGACGAGTTGCCAAAGAACGCATGTAAACTCTAGAGTTATTAATAGCATTCATTCTAATTCTATCTCCTAAGAGTGCTCCACCAGTTTTTCTCTTTGATGGATCAACAGAAATTAAACCAACTGTTTTTTGGGGAAAATCGATTAAAAAACGACGAACTAATTCATCAACTAAAGAAGATTTTCCTGCACCACCGGTTCCTGTAATTCCTAAAACAGGAGTCTTAGAATCCTTATTTTTTGTATGAATTTTATCTAAAGTTTCTTTTGCGACATCAGGAAAGTTTTCTGCAGAAGAAATAACTCTAGCAATACTTCCAATTTCTTTGTTGGCTAAATTTTTAATAGTAACGTTAAGTTTATCTCCTAGTGCAAAATCCGATTGCTGAACTAAATCATTAATCATGCCTTGCAAACCTAATTCTCTTCCATCATCTGGAGAATAAATACGTGTAATTCCATAATCCATTAAGTCCTTGATTTCTTCAGGAAGAATTACACCACCGCCACCACCAAAAATTTTAATGTGTCCAGCTGCTTTTTCTTGCAGTAAATCATACATGTATTTAAAATACTCATTATGTCCTCCTTGATAAGATGTCATTGCAATTGCATTTACATCTTCTTGAATTGCACAGTTTACAACTTCTTCTACGGATCTGTCATGTCCTAAATGAATGACTTCTACACCTGTAGATTGTATAATTCTACGCATAATATTTATAGCAGCATCATGTCCATCAAAAAGTGAAGCAGCAGTTACAATTCTTACTTTATGTTTAGGTTTATAAACAGTTATTTGTTCCATTCGTAATAAACGTTTGATTTTAGGGTTGTAATTTACGAAAATCTTAAAAAATAACGTAAATTATTAACGGTTTTTAAAAATAATTTCTAAAATTGAATATATATGTAAACCCATTACTTTTTTAAATATTTAATATGACTTTTGTAGAAGGATGTATAAAAATTGCAAAAGCGTTTAATAAAGTCATTAAAAAAGGAAAAATTGGTTCAGTTGTTTTAGGAATAGATTATCATGATGTTTCAAGTATAGATTCGCCTTATAGAGAAACTTCAAATATTTATGACGGATCAAAATTTAGAGCAGATTTGACTATCTAAAATGTAATTGGAGATAGTTTTAGAGGAGTAACTTGGGTGTTTATTATTAATGGAGGTGGTGGTGTTTGGAGAGAAGTTATTAATTGTGGGTTTGGCATGCTTCTTGATGGAAGTAAAGGGTGTTAAAGCGTTTAGAATCAATACTTTTTTGGGATGTAAACAATGTAATTTTAAGAAGAAGTTGGACTACAAATAATGAAGCTATTTTTGCTATTAAAAGAGCAATGGAGGCAGAAAAAAATTAAAAGTCACGCATCCTAATATTGTTGATGATTCTTTGATTAATTCAATAATTTAAAACTATTTATTATGAAAAAAATATTTTTTTTACTAGTCAGTGTAATGATTCTATCATCTTGTAATACTATAAAAGTAGCCACAGATTATGATACGAAAGTGGATTTTACAGAGTATAAAACATTTGCTTTTTATAAACCTGGTATAGATAAAGCAGAAGTTTCTGATTTAGACAAAAAAAGAATTTTAAGAGCTATTGAATCAGAGTTATTAGCACAAGGGTTTGTAAAATCTAAGAATCCAGATATGTTAGTAAGTATTTTTACAAAGTCTAGACAGAAAGTAAATATCAATCAAAATAATAATTTTGGATATGGTTTTGGATTTGGATGGAATCCTTGGATGTGGAATGGAATGAATAATAATGTAAATGTTTCTCAATACACTGAGGGAACTTTATTTGTAGATTTTATAGATAAAGAAAAGAAAGAATTGGTTTGGCAAGGCGTTGGAACGGGAGCTTTAAAAATGCATAACAGAGAAAAAAAAGAAGAAAGAATTAAGTTGTTTGTTAAAGAAATTATTTCAAGATTTCCGCCAGGAAAATAAAAATAAAATATTGTATAATAAAACGCCAACAAATTAATGTTGGCGTTTTTATTATAATTAAAAGCAGTAAGATTATTTAACTGGCTTAACAGTTTTAATAATTCTTGCAGCAATTTTGTATGGATCTCCATTTGAAGCTGGTCTTCTATCTTCTAACCAACCTTTGTATCCTTTTTCTACAGCTATAATTGGAATTCTAATTGAAGCTCCTCTATCTGAAACTCCCCAAGAAAAGTCAGAAATAGCAGCAGTTTCATGTAAACCAGTTAAACGTTGGTCATTAAATTCTCCATAAACAGCAATGTGCTCTTTAGTTACAGGTCTAAATGCTTCACAAATTTCAGCATATTTCTCTGCAGAACCACATTCTCTTAATATAGAGTTAGAGAAGTTTGCATGCATTCCAGAACCGTTCCAGTCTCCTTTAATTGGTTTTGGGTGGTAATCAATGTACCAACCATACTTTTCAGTTAATCTGTCTAATAAGTATCTAGCTACCCAAATTTCGTCTCCAGCTTTTTTAGCACCTTTAGCAAACAATTGGAATTCCCATTGTCCAGAAGCAACTTCTTGATTAATACCTTCAAAGTTTAATCCAGCATCAATGCATAAATTAGCATGCTCTTCTACGAAGTCTCTACCATAGGTGTTTTTACCACCAACAGAACAATAGTACATACCTTGAGGTCCTGGATAACCACCAATAGGGAAACCTAAAGGTAATTGAGTTTTTCTATCCATTATAAAGTATTCTTGTTCAAAACCGAACCAGAAATCGTTGTCATCATCTTCAATAGTTGCACGTCCATTAGAAGGGTGTGGAGTTCCATCAGCACTTAAAACTTCGGTCATTACTAAATAACCATTAATACGTGCAGGGTCTGGATAAATTGCAACTGGCTTTAAAATACAGTCAGATGCCCCACCTGAAGCTTGTTTTGTAGATGAACCGTCAAAAGACCAATTACCTAATTCTTCAACTGTTCCTTGAAAGTTTTCATGTTCTTCAACTTTGGTTTTACTTCTCATGTTTTGAGTTGGAAAATATCCATCTAACCAAATGTATTCTAATTTAATTTTTGCCATAATAAATGATTGTTTATGTGATGTTTCTGATACAAAAATGAAATATTTTGTGTAGATATCAAAAAAAATAGGGGTGAAATTTTTAGAATCAATTAAAAATAATTTTATCCCTAAATTTTATGGGGTATATTTGTGAAATATTAAAAATTGCCTTTAAAAAATCATATTATGTCAACAATAAGGTTTGCTGCATTACAAGAAACTTTAAATAGAAAAGCTTTAAAAGTAGAAGAAAACGAAAAAAGATCTGTTTTATTTGGTAAAAATGTATTTAACAAACATGCTATGCAACAGTATCTTACAAGGTCTGCTTATGAAAGTGTGATGAATGCAATTGAAAAAGGAACTAAAATAGATCGTAAAATTGCTGACCAAGTTGCAGTAAGTATGAAAGATTGGTCAATTTCAAGAGGAGCTACTCATTATACACATTGGTTTCAGCCATTAACAGGTGCAACAGCAGAAAAGCATGATGCTTTCTTTGAATCAATAAATGGTAGTTTAGCCATGGAAAAGTTTGATGGAGAACAATTGGTTCAACAAGAGCCAGATGCATCAAGTTTTCCTAATGGAGGAATTAGAAATACGTTTGAAGCAAGAGGATATACAGCTTGGGATCCAACATCACCAGCATTTATTTACGAAACCACTTTATGTATTCCTACAATTTTTGTGGCATATACGGGTGAAGCATTAGATAATAAAACACCTTTACTAAGGGCATTACAAGCTGTTGATACACATGCAACAGCGGTTTGTAAATATTTTGATAAAAATGCATCTAAGGTAAATGCAACTTTAGGTTGGGAGCAAGAATATTTTTTAATAGATGATGCTCTGGCACTTTCTAGACCAGATATTTTATTAACAGGAAGAACTTTATTAGGTCATTTATCTGCAAAAGGTCAACAATTAGATGATCATTATTTTGGAAGTATTCCTGCAAGAGCAATGAGTTTTATGCAAGATTTAGAGCAAGAATGCATGTTGTTAGGTATTCCTTTAAAAACAAGACATAATGAAGTTGCTCCAAATCAGTTTGAAGTAGCGCCTATTTTTGAAGAAGCAAATTTAGCTGTAGATCATAATTCTTTGTTGATGGATGTTATGGAAAAAGTTTCTAGACGTCATAAATTTAAAGTGCTTTTTCACGAAAAACCATTTGCAGGAATCAACGGATCTGGGAAACATAATAATTGGTCTTTGTCAAATGCTGATGAAACTAATTTGTTAAGTCCAGGGAAAACACCAATGAAAAATTTACAGTTTTTAACTTTTTTTGTAAATACAATTAAAGCTGTACATGAATATGAAGAACTATTAAGAGCATCTATAGCCTCTGCAAGTAATGATTATAGATTAGGTGTAAATGAGGCTCCACCTCCAATAATTTCGGTATTTATTGGAAGTCAATTATCTGGTGTTTTAGATGATTTAGAAAATGTGACAAAAGGAAAATTATCTCCTGAAGAAAAAACGGATTTAAAATTAAACATAATAGGTAAAATTCCTGAAATTTTATTAGATAATACAGATAGAAATAGAACTTCTGCATTTGCTTTTACAGGAAATAAATTTGAATTTAGAGCTGTTGGTGCACAATCTAATTGTGCAACACCAATGACTATCTTAAATACTATTATAGCAAAACAATTAAAAGATTTTAAAATTGAAGTTGATGCTTTAATAGAAAATAAAAACCTTAAAAAGGACGAAGCAATTTTTAATATATTGAGAGAGTATATTAAAGCATCCAAAAAAATTCGTTTTGAGGGTGATGGTTATGGAGATGCTTGGGAAAAAGAAGCAAAAAAACGTAGTTTAAGTAATCATAAAAATACACCAGAAGCCTTAAAAGTAAAAGTCTCTAAAAAAGCAGTTTCTCTTTTCGAAGAAATGGAAGTAATGAGCAAAGTAGAACTAGAAGCTCGTTATGAAATTGATTTAGAAGAGTATACTAAGCGTTTGCAGATAGAAAGTCGTGTTTTGGCAGATATTGCAAAAAACCATGTTGTGCCAACTGCAATTATTTATCAAAATACATTATTAGAAAACACTAAGAATTTAAAAGAAATTTTTGGTGATGATCATAAAGTTATTGCAAAAGAACAGATTGAGTTAATTATGACAATTTCAAATCATATAACTGAAATTAATGCATTAACTATTAAAATGACTAATGAACGCAGAAAAGCAAATAAATTTAATGGTTTAAAATCAGCAGAAGTGTATTGTAATAAAGTAAAACCTTTCTTTGAGCAAATACGCTATCATTGTGATAAATTAGAAACCATGGTTGATGATAATTTATGGCCGCTAACAAAATATAGAGAATTATTGTTTACAAGATAAAATAAAACATCCTACTTTTCAGTAGGATGTTTTTTGTAAAAGATTAAATTTGCAACTTACAATACAACAACATGAGTAAAGAAGTTTCTAAAAGATACGCACAAAGAGGTGTTTCTGCATCCAAAGAAGATGTACACAACGCTATTAAAAACATAGACAAAGGTTTGTTTCCAAAAGCATTCTGTAAAATTGTACCAGATTATTTAACAAGTGATGAAGATTATTGTTTGATAATGCATGCAGATGGAGCAGGTACAAAAAGTTCTTTAGCTTACATGTATTGGAAAGAAACTGGCGATATTTCTGTTTGGAAAGGGATTGCGCAAGATGCGTTAATTATGAATATTGACGATTTATTGTGCGTTGGTGCAACCGATAATATTATGTTGTCGTCAACTATTGGACGTAATAAAAGTAAAATTCCTGGTGAAGTTTTATCAGCAATTATAAACGGTACAGAAGAGCTAATTGACGATTTAAAAGGCTTTGGTGTTACTATTCATTCAACTGGTGGAGAAACTGCGGATGTTGGCGATTTGGTAAGAACCATTATTGTAGATTCTACTGTTACAGCAAGAATGAAACGTACTGATGTAATTGACAATGCTAACATAAAAGCTGGTGATGTAATTGTTGGTTTAGAGTCTTTTGGGCAAGCAACTTACGAAACTGAATATAATGGAGGAATGGGGTCTAATGGATTAACATCTGCAAGACACGATGTTTTTCATAAGTATTTAGCAGATAAATATCCAGAGAGTTTTGATGCTGCTGTACCTGATGATTTAGTGTATTCTGGAAATACAAAATTGACTGATGAGGTAGAAAATTCTCCTATTGATGCTGGTAAATTAGTGTTGTCTCCAACAAGAACCTATTCACCAATAATCAAAGAAGTTTTATCGAAATTTAATGCAGGTAAAGTACATGGAATGATACATTGTTCTGGTGGAGCACAAACAAAAATTTTACATTTTGTTGATAATTTACATATTGTAAAAGATAATTTATTTCCAATTCCACCTTTATTTAAATTGATACAAGAACAATCTAAAACAGATTGGAAAGAAATGTATCAAGTTTTTAACTGTGGACATAGAATGGAAATTTATGTTTCTCCAGAAATTGCAGAAGACATTATTGCTATCTCAAAATCATTTAATGTAGATGCTAAAATAGTTGGTAGAGTGGAAGTTTCTGATAAGAAAAAACTTACTATTAAAAGTGAATTTGGAGTTTTT
Organism: uncultured Polaribacter sp.; assembly: GCF_947500975.1. Taxonomy (GTDB): domain Bacteria; phylum Bacteroidota; class Bacteroidia; order Flavobacteriales; family Flavobacteriaceae; genus Polaribacter. The sequence goes on along the minus strand of NZ_CANMUE010000010.1, from coordinate 23,641 downwards.
GAGTATTAATTAAAAAAAGAACTAAAGGATAAAATTCTTTGCTAGCATTTCTAGAATGCAAAATTTTACTAAGACTTTAGTATTCTAAAAATTCTTTTTCTTAGAACATAAGGAGCATTTATTAATAGTTTTTTTATACGTTTTAAGAAATTATTTACATCGTTTAGTTGGAGTAATAAGTGTGTCACTTCTATCAGAAATGAGTAAAATAGGGATTCGAATATCCTTCATTTTATTTTAGAACTTTTGTCACTTGTTAATTTCGACAAAGCAAGATGTTCTTTTATTATTTGTTTCTAATTTAAAAACTAAAAATAGAAGTTTAATTAAGATTTATTTTTGAATATTAATACTCAATTTTAGTAATTCCTACTTTATTTATTAGTTTAGTACTGTTTTTTTTTAATTTATAAAACTGATTCATTATATAAATATTTCTATCCTTTTTACTTATTAAAGCAAAGTTTGTTGTGTAATTTCCAAAATATAGTTTAGGCATAGCTCCTTTGGTGTATGTAACTTTTATTTCATGCAGTTTTATTTTAGGTACACCATTTTCTTTAGTAGTTTTTACCATAAAATAGTTCTTGCGTTTTTTTAATAAAGCTATCATCTCTTTTTCTGTATTTTCAACTGTTTGAGATTTAATATTGCCAAGAATATTTGGATTAATTTCAAATGAATAAAATTCTATAGGCTTAAAATTTTTATCTAAAACAGTATAGTTAACTTTAGCATCTGTTCTGTTAGTATTTCTAGATTCTGAAGTAGTTTGAACTGTTTCTTGAACTATTTTTTTTACAATATAATATTCGCCAAATTTATCTATTCTGTCGTATTTTGTTAAGTAATCAAAATAGTTAATTCTTTCTTTACCTTTTACTTCATAATATTTACTTGAGTAAGTTACATTTATTTCTCCTTCTTTATTGACTAGAAAAGTTTCATAATTACTTTTAAAAATAGATAGTTGATGGTCATTTATAAATTGCAAGCCATCGTTATTCTCTAAAATTAATATTGGAGTTATAACTTTTTTGTATTTTTTTTCTGTTCCATGTATAATTTGTTTTTCAAGTTTTATATTACCACTAGGGTCAAAATAAATTAAATCAAATTTATTTGTTGGATATATGTCTTTATTTTTTTTTCCTTCTTTATGATAACTAAAAATATTAATTAAACCTTTAGTGTTTTTTAAGTCTTTACTATATACTTTTTTGTTAATAACAAGGTGTTTTCTTGGAGCTTTAAAGTTATAGGGTATAATATTTAGTTTTTTAGATTTTTTATTATAAGTAACTAATTGATATTTACTTAAATCCTTTTTTTTAGCAAACCAAACGAAAAATATGTCACCAATACTCGATTCACTATTGTTTACAAAGTCATAATCTTTTAATCTTTCATCTTTAGAAAAATCAATAATATTTGTACTTTCTGTTTTGCTAATAAAACCTTTTTTGTTTGTATAAGTGAAGAAACCTCTTTTTTTAACTAAAATTGGTCTAATGTTTTTTAAACCTAGGATACCTTCACCTTTGCTTTCTATATATGTAGAATTAATAATTTCTTGATTATACTTGGGTGCATAAGCAAAAGGAGTGTTTATTTCTTTGTAATAATAGTTTAATTTTTTTCCAGTTTTAATTGTGTTTGATAAATCTATTATATTTGTACTTCTTTTAAAATAAACATTATCACCTTCAGGAATATTTTCAACTTTATGAAATAACTCTTTTTTATTTGAAAAAGAGCTAAAGTCAGACGTGCTAATAATTTTCTCAAAAACTACTGGAATTACAGTTTCATCAAAATAATTATTACCCATAGAATTTGTTAATAGCTTACCAAAGAAAGATTTTTCTGATTGTTCTTTTTTAGCTTCATGTATTGCTTTGTCATTTGTAATAATCTGACTTCCGTTTACATGACTGTAGGCGTATAAGTATATTTTACTTCTGTCTTCATTTATTTGCCAGTTTAGTAAATGTGCTCCTCCATTTTTCCCTATATAAGGGATGTCAACTAATGTGGAGTCAACAACATTTTGAGAGTTGATTGTAAGGGAGCACAGCATTAAGAATAGTGTAATCTTTTTCATGTTTTTTAATTTAAATTATGATGTTTTCTTGTGAGGTTAAGAAAATAATTTTTTCAGCTATTTTTCACTAAAATAAATAAATAAAGTGAGTTTCTAGTATTCACTTCATAAAAAAAACAACTTTAAAATCATTTTTAGAAATTGTTTCTTTTTTTTTTACAAGAAGAAAAAAAGAACCCATACTATGAAAATATAAGGAACCTTATAAAAAATATTTTAGTTTAATTAAATATAGCTATAAAAATTGTAAATTCGCTTTCCAAGAAAAGAGGTTAAGATGTTAGATAAATTAAGAATTGTAAAGCAACGTTTTGATGAGGTTTCTGATTTGATTATTCAGCCAGAAATTATCATGGATCAAAAGCGTTATGCGCAATTAATGAAAGAATATAAAGATTTAGGTAGTGTTGTTAAAAAAGGTGATGAATATCAAGCTTTAACGAACAATATTGAGGAAGCTAAAGAAATTATTTCTGATGGTTCTGATGCTGAAATGGTAGAAATGGCAAAGTTAGAAATTGATGAAGCCAATATTAGAATTCCAGAATTGGAAGACGAAATTAAGTTTCTTTTAATACCTAAAGACCCTGAAGATTCTAAAAATGCAGTTGTAGAATTACGTGCAGGAACAGGGGGAGACGAAGCGAGTATTTTTGCAGGAGATTTGTTTAGAATGTATTCTAAATATTGTGAAAGTAAGGGTTGGAAAGTTTCTACTGTAGATTATTCTGAAGGAACCAATGGTGGATTTAAAGAAATTCAGTTTGAAGTTACAGGTGATGATGTTTATGGGATATTAAAATTTGAAGCGGGAGTTCATCGTGTTCAAAGAGTGCCTCAAACAGAAACACAAGGTCGTGTGCATACATCTGCAGCAACTTGTATGGTTTTTCCTGAAGCAGAAGAGTTTGATATTGAAATTAACCCTAAAGATGTAAGAATCGATTTTTTCTGTTCTTCTGGACCAGGTGGTCAATCAGTAAATACTACTTATTCCGCAGTGCGTTTAACACACGTTCCTACAGGATTAGTTGCACAGTGTCAAGATCAAAAAAGTCAACATAAGAATAAAGAAAAAGCATTTAAAGTTTTGCGTTCTAGACTATATGATATGGAACTGGCTAAGAAAAATGCAGAAGATGCTGCAAAACGTGGCTCAATGGTTTCTTCTGGTGATAGAAGTGCTAAAATTAGAACTTATAATTACGCACAGGGTAGAGTAACGGATCATAGAATTGGTTTGTCTTTATATGATTTACCTAATATTATAAATGGTGATATTCAAAAAATTATTGATGAATTAATGTTGGCTGAAAATACTCAAAAATTAAAAGAATTAGGAGACGGGATATAAAAATCTGTTTTTCTTAAAATTATAAAAACCTTAAAAGTAAAACTTTTAAGGTTTTTTGTTTTCAAAGAATTTTTACAAAAATAAGAACAAATAAACTAGGGGGGTATTACTCGTTTTTATCGTCAAACAAAATAGTTTTATTTAATTTGAACTAAATATCAAAGGGGGATTAATATTGCTGTGTTTCATATTTATATTACAAATTTATATAAGAATAGCATAGCAAACAATCCCTATTTATAGTGAAATTTTCGCCTCCCTATAAATAGGGAGAAGCCTCCCTAAAAATAAGGAGGCTTCTCAATTGAATATAGGTGTTTTTTTTTATTCACCAAATAAATGTAACTCTGTAAACTCTTTATCTACAGTAATTGACTGAGATTTATTAGTTTCAGATTTGTCAATTTCTACTTCTACATTATCAATTTGTACAGATGTAATTTTAAAAGGTAGATTGTGTAGCACAATTTTAAATTTAGAATAGTCAGCGTTAAAATCTCCTCTTTTATGCTGTTGTAGAATAAATTCTTGTTTTTTCCCTGTTACTTTAAAGTTACGTAAACTGTACCTTCCTTTTTTGTAATCATATCCATCATGAGCATCATCATATAATTTAGAAGATTCTTTACCTTCTTTGTAGAATACATCTAAAGTAATTTCTTCAAATTTCTTTTCACCAACATATTGTTGAACAGGATATTTTGGTATTACAGCACCTTCTTTTATAAAAATTGGCATGCTATCTAAATCTGCTTCAACCCACATTTCTTTTCCACCCTCTACAAGTTCATTTGTCCAAAAGTTGTACCATTTACCCCTTGGTATGTACATTCTTCTGCCTTTGGCATTAGGTTCTTGTATAGGGCAAACTAAAATGCTTTCACCGTAAATAAACTCATCGCTTCTATAATGTGTTGATGCATCTTCTTGGTCGTATAATACTAATGATTTTAAGATTGGTGTACCATCATTAATATATTTCCAAAATGCTGTATATAAATAAGGTAATAGTTGATATCTTAATTCTACAAACTTTCTTACAATATTTGTTACTTCATCGCCAAAAACCCAAGGCTCTTGTGCGCCATGATCTCCTGAAGAATGTACTCTACAAAAGGTATGAAAAACTCCTAATTGAATCCAACGGGCAAATAATTCACCTTGTGGTTGTTCTGCAAATCCTCCAATATCTGAACCTGCAAAAGAGAAACCAGACATTGCCATTCTTTGCGCTTGGTTGTTTGCAATTGCTAAATGTTCCCAAGTTGCAACATTATCTCCCATCCATGTTGAGGTGTATCTTTGCGCTCCAGAATATGCAGATCTTGTAATTACAAAAGGTCTTTTTGGATATGCATATTTTTTTAAACCATGATACGTTGCTCGAGCCATTTGTGTACCGTAAATATTATGTGCTTTTCTGTGCGAGCAAGGGTTTCCGTCATAATCATGACGAACATCATCTGGAAAAGATTTATTAGGTACGTCCATAACAGCTGGCTCGTTCATATCATTCCAAACACCTTTTACACCAATATCTTCAATTAACTCTTTAAATAAACCAGACCACCATTCTCTTACTTCGGGTCTTGTATAATCAGGAAAATAACATTCTCCGGGCCAAACTTTACCTTTCATATAAGGGCCATCTGCTCGTTTACAGAAATAATCTTTATCTAATGCTTCTTTAAAAACATCATATTCCATATCAATTTTAATCCCTGGATCTATAATTACAACGGTTTTAAAACCATCATCTTCTAGTTCTTTTACCATTCTTTTTGGGTCCGGAAAATGGTTTTTATCCCAAGTAAAACAACGGAAACCATCCATGTAATCAATATCTAAATAAATAGCATCACAAGGGATTTTTAAATCTCTAAAGGTTTTGGTAACTTCTTTTACGTTACTTTCTGGGTAATAGCTCCACTTACATTGGTGAAATCCTAAAGCCCATAATGGAGGTAGAGCATGAGGTTTACCTGTTAAATCTGTATAGTTTTTTACTACATCTTCCATTTTAGGGCCATAAATGAAGTAATAATTCATTTCACCACCTTGTGCCCAAAAACTAGTTACATTTCTTCTTTCGTGAGCAAAATCGAAATGTGTTTTAAAAGTATTATCAAAAAAGATTCCGTAGGATTTATTTTCTTGAATAGCTGTGTAAAAAGGGATAGCTTTATAAATTGGATCTGTATTCTTACCAAAAGCATAAGAATCTGTAGCCCAGTTTTCGAATCGTTTACCTTTTAAATTTACATCAACAGGTTTGTCACCTAAACCATAAAAACTTTCGGCTTTTTGACAAGCTTTACTCATTTTTACAATATCTCCACCATATTCGTAGCTTTCTTCCCAATGAAAACCAATTTCATCTTGATTAATGATTTTTAAATCTTTTGCATCTAATAAACTTACTTGTAAACTCTGTTTTTCTACTTTACAAATTAATTTAGAAGTTGTTATAATATAATGAGTATCATTTTCAGATACATCTAAAAAACTATATCCTCTTGATGCATGAATTGTAATTCCATAAGAAAAATCATTTTCAAATTTTCCAGTAGTAGAATATCTAAATCTTATAACACTATCTCTAACAACTGTTACCTGTAAAACAACATTGTTTTTAGTGGTAAAATATAGAGTGTCTACATCTTTTTTATATTCTATTATTTCTGAAGGAAATAAGTTTCCTTTTTGTTCTAATTCTGTATTAACAATCATTGATTTATGTTGTTTTGTTTGATTACAAAAATCGTAAAACTTTGATAAACAGTGTTGCTATTGCTTATTTTTTTACGATAACGTTTGAGTACAAATGTATGATATTAGATAGATAATTATGCGCAATATTTTTCTCTAACAAAATTTTTTGAATGCAATAAAAAAGGTACTTATTTAAAGAAAAAGTATTAAAAAAACTCACCTTTTTTTATTAATTTAATATAAAGAAAAGGTGAGATAATATTTTATTTGAATTTAAAGATCAGCATTCCTAAAGGTGGTAGGTTAAGTTCAACAGAATTTTCCCTATTGTTCCATTCTTTTTTTTCAGAAGTTAAATTTTTATGAGTATAGTTTCCTGTTCCGTAGTATTTTGTAGCATCAGTATTAAAAATTTCTTTTATAGTTCCTGCTTTTGGTAATCCTATTCTATAATTTTCTCTGGGAACTTGAGTAAGGTTTAAAATAACTAAAATATTGTCTTTTTCAAAATCTCCTTTTCTAATATAAGTTAATACTGTGTTTTGATGATCTCCATTATCTATCCATTCAAAACCTTCATATGAAAATTGTTTTTGATATAAAGCTTTTTCTTTTTTGTATAGTTGATTCAAATCTTTTACAAGGGTTTGTGTACCTTTATGAACATCGTAATTTAATAAATGCCAATCTAAACTGGTTTCAAAATTCCATTCAGAAGTTTGCCCAAATTCACTTCCCTGAAACAATAGTTTGGTTCCAGGATGTGTGTACATGAAACTATAAAGTAAACGTAAATTTGCAAATTTCTGCCATTCATCCCCAGGCATTTTACCTGCTATAGATTTTTTGCCATATACTACTTCATCATGAGAAAGAGGTAGCATAAAGTTTTCTGAAAAAGCATAATTTAAGCTAAAAATTAAATCATTTTGGTGATATTCTCTGTAAACAGTTTCTTTGGAAAAGTAATCTAATGTATCATGCATCCAACCCATCATCCACTTCATTCCAAAACCTAATCCACCTGCAAATACAGGGCTAGATACTTGCGGAAAAGATGTAGATTCTTCCGCAATTGTTTGAACATCTGGAAAATCTTTATAAACGGCTTCATTCATTTCTTTTAGAAATGAAATTGCTTCCAAATTTTCTCTTCCACCATATTCGTTTGCTTCCCATTCGCCATCTTTTCTAGAATAATCTAAGAACAGCATAGATGCAACTGCGTCTACTCTTAAACCATCAACATGATATTGATCTAACCAAAAAATGGCGTTGCTAATTAGAAAAGATTTTACTTCATTTCTTCCGTAATTAAAGATTAAACTTTTCCAATCTTTATGATAGCCTTTTCTTGGATCTGGGTGCTCGTATAAGTTTGAGCCATCAAAATTACCTAAACCATGAGCGTCTGAAGGAAAATGTGATGGAACCCAATCTAAAATAACACCAATTCCTTTTTCATGAAATTTATCTATTAAAAATTTAAATTCATCTGGAAAACCAAAACGAGATGTTGGTGCAAAATAACCTGTTAATTGATATCCCCAACTTGGATCGTAAGGAAATTCCATTATTGGCATTAATTCTACATGCGTAAAATTCATTTCTGCAACGTAATTTACAAGTTCATCTGCTAATTCAGTATAACTTAAAAATCTGTTTTCTTCTACTTTTCTTTTCCAAGATCCTAAGTGAACTTCATAAACTGAATATGGGGCATTCAAAGCATTCTGCTTTTTTCTACCTTTCATCCATTCTTTATCTTTCCAAGAATACTGATCTTCCCAAACAATAGAAGCTGTTTTTGGAGGATGTTCATTTCTTCTAGCGTAAGGATCTGCTTTTTCTGTAGCGGTATTGTTGTTTGAGCTTGTAATTTTATATTTATAAAGGTTTCCTTTTTTTACATAAGGTATGAAGCCTTCCCAAATTCCACTAGAATCCCATCTAACATTTAATTGATGTGATTCTCCATTCCAGTAATTAAAGTCTCCAATTACGGAAACTTCTTTAGCACTTGGTGCCCAAACTGCAAAGTAGGTTCCTTCGATACCGTTAATTGTTGTAATATGAGAACCTAGTTTTTCATATAACCTATAATGTTTCCCAGCTTTGAAAAGTTCTATATCAAAATCGGAAAATAAACTATGTACTATAACTTTAGACATTTAGTGGTTTTAAATATAGATTTATTGTATTACAGTTCCTTTTGGTATTGTAGCTCCCTTTTTAAGAACTACAATGCCATCTTTTATAAAATAATTTTCTGTTTCTATTTCTTCGATATTAGGATGCCCGTTAATTATTACGTCATCACCAACTCTACAGTTTTTGTCTATAATACAGTTATTTATTTTACATCGCTCTCCAATTCCTAATAAATTTTCAATTTGATTGTTATTAATATCCTCAAGAGTTTCATAAATGTCACTACCCATCATATAAGTATTGGTTATAATAGATTTTTTACCAATTCTAGAACGAATACCAATTACACATCTGTCAATTTTATCGGCATGTATGATACATCCATCAGAAATAACAGCTTTGTTTAATACTGTTCCAGAAATTTTAGATGTTGGTAAAATACGAGCTCTTGTAAAAACTCGGTTTTTATCATACAAATTAAACTGTGGAATCTCATCGGTTAAACCCAAATTAGCTTCAAAAAAAGAATCTATAGTTCCAATATCTGTCCAATAACCTTCATATTGATAGCTTATAGTTCTATGATTATGAATGCTTTGAGGTATAATTTCTTTTCCAAAGTCTATTGTATCAGGATTTTCCATTAACTTAATTAATAAGTCTCTATTAAATATATAGATACCCATAGAAGCTAAATAGTTTCTGCCTTCTTTTTTCATATCATCACCTACGTCAGAAGTCCAATCTGGTAATAATTCTTTAGCTGGTTTTTCTATAAAAGATGTTACTCTATTCTCCGAATCTGTTTTTAAAAGGCCAAAACCTGTTGCATCTTTTGCGTTTACAGGATATGTAGCAATAGAAATTTCAGCTTTACTTTCTTTGTGTTTTTTTATCATCTCTCTGAAATCCATATTATATAATTGATCTCCAGAAAGTATTAATGCGTACTCAAAATCGTTACTTAAAAAATGGTGCATGCTTTGCCTTACAGCATCAGCAGTTCCTTGAAACCATTTATCGCTTTGCATAGTTTGTTCTGCAGCTAATACATTTACAAAAGCTGAACTGAAAAAACTAAAGTGATAAGTGTTTTTTATATGTTGATTTAATGATGCTGAATTAAATTGAGTTAAAACAAAGATTCTTTTTATATCTGAATTTATACAGTTAGAAATAGGAATGTCTACTAACCTGTATTTACCTGCAATTGGTACTGCTGGTTTAGATCTGTCTGCTGTTAAGGGATATAGTCTAGAACCTTGCCCTCCTCCTAAAATAATTGATAATACTTCATCATTAATCATAATGTTTATTGTTTTAGAGTTTTATATAAGTTTACATACTCTTGGGCAGAATTGTTCCAAGAATTGTCAATTTTCATTATTGTTTTTAAGTTTTTTGTAAATTTTTCTTTTTCAGAATAAAATTTTGTAGCTCTTGTAATAGCATCAGTTACTTCTTTTATAGTAACACCATTGTGTAAAATACCATAACCATCTTTACTATTTATATCTATAATTGTATCTTTTAAGCCACCAATAGTATTTACAATGGGTACTGTGCCGTATTTTAAAGAATACATTTGATTTAAACCACAAGGCTCAACTCTAGAAGGCATTAATAAAAAATCCGCTCCAGCATAAATTATATGCGCTAATTTTTCATTATAGCCTATATAAAAATTAAAGTTTTCTTTAGGAATATAATTTAATCTTTCTTCAACTTCCTTATCACCTGATCCTAAAAGTAAAATAGAGATGTTGTTTTCTTTTAATGCCTTAGTAAAAATTTCAGGAAATAAATCTGATCCCTTTTCTCCAACTAGACGACCTATAAAAGTAAAAAGAGGTTTATTTTCATCTAAATTAAATTTTTGACAAAGCCATTTTTTATTTGCTTTTTTACCCGACTTAGAAGAAGATATATTATAGTTTTTTACTAAATTGTTGTCTGTTTCTGTATTCCAGACTTTTGAATCTATACCATTTAAAATACCAATACATTTATTACTTTCGCTAGCTAATAAATTTTCTAAACCGTTTGCGTTTAGCTTTAGTTCTTCCATATAAGAAGGAGAAACAGTAGTTACTCTCCAGCTACATTTAATAGCAGCTGCTAATGGGTTTATTGAGTCTCCCCAATCTAATAAGCCAACGTTTTCAAAATTAAATGGTGGTATTAAAGAAACTTTTTCATGAGAAAACCAACCTTGATATTGAGCATTATGAATGGTTAAAACTGTTGGAATATCTTTTAGTTTTTCATATTTATAACTTTGGGTTAACATAAAGGGAATTAACCCTGTATGATGATCATGAATATGAATAATATCAGGTTTTTTATCCAGTGTTAGTATCCAATCTAAAGTTGCTATTTGAAAAGCTAAAAAACGATCTGTGTCATTATTAGAATATACATAATCTTTAAACAGTAAATCAGGTATATGAATGCAAAAAAGCTCGAAACCTAATTTGTTATCAATTAGTTTTAAAACTTGAATATTAACATATTCATGACCAAGAGCAATATAATTTTCGTAAATTTTTTCAAATTTATTCGTTTGGGTAAACGAATTATTATATAAAGGCATTATTACACTACTACTTGCTTGTAGTTCTTTTTGGTATTTAGGTAATGCACCAACAACGTCAGCTAAGCCTCCAACTTTAGCAATAGGATAACATTCAGCACTTATGTGTATTATATTCACCGCTTTCATTTAAATTAATTACTAAATTTACAAAATTTATATTCAGATAAAAAATGAATTAAAATAATTAAGATAGTATTAATAAAATGATTGTTTTACTAAGAATTTAATATTTATATTATTAAAAAAAAGATTTAATTAAACATTACGCTGTTTATTTATCTCATCTTGTAATTGCCTACGTAATTTTTGTTCTCTTTCTATAGCTTTCTTTTTATGTTTTTCAAATTCGTAATTTACATCTTCTAAATTTTCTTTCGCTTCTTTCGTTAGAACGTTACTTTTAGCATATTTATAAATAAAATATACTAAAAATAAAATTAGTACAATTATTAGAGATAATAAGATAAGGTTATAGGTTGTTTTGTTTAATTGGTAACCAAATAATGAAATAGAATTTTCTTTTTGAGTAGCAGTATCTAAATCAGTTTTTGTATTACTTAATTGTGTTTGAATTTTTACAATACTTTCTCTTTCTTTTTTTAAAAGGTTCTCTTTTTTTAAAATAATATTTTTAGATATTTTTAAAGAATCTAATACATTTAATTTTAGAATTGTAAATCTATCTTTACTAATTACCTTATATTTTTGGTAGCTGCTAGATGTTCTGTAAATTTTTTCAAATTGATCTTTTATTGAGTTTGATTCTTTTTCATTCTCTTGAGATAAAGAGATTAGGGAAGTAAATATGAATATTAAAGAAAGTATTTTATATTTCATTGTTGATTAGTTTAAAATGTAAATTTATAAAAAAAACCTAAACAAAAGTTTAGGTTTTTAAATATAAGCAAGTATTATTAAATTTATTTAATTTTCTCTACAACTGCCTTAAAAGCGTCTGGGTTGTTTACAGCTAAATCTGCTAAAACTTTACGGTTTAATTCGATTTGGTTAGCTTTCACTTTTCCCATAAACTGAGAGTAAGACATTCCGTGTAAACGAGCTGCTGCGTTAATACGAACAATCCATAAAGAACGAAAGTTTCTCTTATTGTTTTTACGGTCACGGTATGCGTAAAGCATTCCTTTTTCAACCGCATTTTTTGCTACTGTGTAAACGTTTTTTCTACGTCCGAAGTAACCTTTTGCTGCCTTCAAGATTTTTTTTCTTCTTTTTCTTGAGGCTACTGAATTTACTGATCTTGGCATAATTTCAATGTGTTTTGTAGTAGGCGATTCAATTAAGAATACTTTTTATTTTTTGCCTAACTCCATGGTTAATAATTAAATTCCCTATTAACTTTATTTATTATAAAGTTAATTGTTGCTTTATGTTTGCAACATCAGACTTATGTACTAAAGTATCATGAGTCAATTTAAGCTTACGTTTTTTAGACTTCTTTGTTAAAATATGACTTTTAAACGCGTGCTTTCTTTTAATTTTTCCAGTACCGGTAACTTTAAATCGTTTTTTGGCGCTAGATTTGGTTTTCATTTTAGGCATTTCTCCTTCGTTTTTATCTTGCTTATAAGATTGTTTATGCTGAAATTATTTCAGTATTATTTTACTTTTTTAGGTGCAATAAACATAATCATACGTTTACCTTCCAGTTTTGGTAATTGTTCTACTTTACCATATTCTTCTAACTCTTGTGCCAATTTTAATAATAAAATTTGACCTTGTTCTTTAAATATAATTGAACGTCCTTTAAAGAAAACAAAAGCTTTTAATTTAGCTCCGTCCTGTAAAAACTTAATTGCATGTTTCTTTTTAAACTCATAATCATGCTCATCAGTTTGAGGTCCAAAACGAATTTCTTTAATCGTAACTTTTGTGGCTTTTGATTTTAAAGCTTTTTCACGTTTCTTTTGCTCATACAAGAATTTCTTGTAATCAATAATTTTACAAACAGGTGGTTTTGCTTTTGGTGATATTTCTACCAAGTCCAATTCCTGTTCTTTGGCTAATTCTTTAGCTTTATCTAAAGGATATACACCAACTTCTACATTGTCGCCCACAAGACGAACTTCGTCAACATATTTTATTTTTTCATTAATCCTATGTTGATCTTCTTTGATTACTCTTAACGGTCTTCTTGACCTACTTCTACGTATTGCTATGACTTGTAAATTTAAAATTTAACTTATGGTTGTTTTCCAACCTTTAATATTTGTTAATGAAATTCAAAATTAATTAAAATTTCTTCAATGTTTTGTTTTCTTCTGCTTTAATTAAAGAAATAAATTCTTCGATGGTAAATGTACCTAAATCTCCTTCTCCATGCTTTCTTACAGAAACTGTACCATCTTGCTCTTCTTTCTCTCCAACAATAACCATAAAAGGTGTTTTGCTAACTTCCGCATCTCTAATTTTACGGCCAGTTTTCTCGTTTCTGTTATCTATTAGGGCGCGAATTTCGGAATTTTCTAACGATTCTAAAACTTTTTCTGAATATTTTTCATATTTCTCACTGATTGGCAACAAGATAACTTGATCTGGTGTTAGCCAAAGTGGGAAGTTTCCACCTGTATGTTCTAGTAAAACAGCAATAAAACGTTCCATAGAACCAAATGGAGCTCTATGAATCATTACTGGTCTGTGTAATTGATTGTCTGCCCCTTTATATGTTAAATCGAAACGTTTTGGTAAATTATAATCAACTTGAATGGTTCCAAGTTGCCAACTTCTACCTAATGCGTCTTTAACCATAAAATCTAATTTAGGGCCATAAAAAGCAGCTTCTCCTTCTTCAATCACAAAATTTAAACCTTTATCAGTTGCTGCGTTAATAATGGCTTGTTCAGCAATTTCCCAAGTTTGAGCATCACCTATATATTTATCTAAGTTTTCCATATCTCTAATAGAAACCTGAGCAGTAAAATCTTCAAAACCTAAAGAGCCAAAAACGTATAATACTAAATCAATTACGTTTTTAAATTCTTGATCTAATTGTTCTGGAGTACAAAAGATATGTGCATCATCTTGTGTAAAACCTCTAACACGCGTTAAACCGTGTAATTCTCCACTTTGCTCATACCTATATACGGTTCCAAATTCTGCAAAACGTTTAGGTAAATCTTTGTAAGAGTATGGCTTAAAGTTGTAAACCTCGCAATGATGAGGGCAGTTCATTGGTTTTAACAGAAACTCCTCATCCATTTTTGGAGTTTTTATCGCCTGAAAACTGTCTTCACCATATTTTTCATAATGACCAGAAGTAACATATAGTTCTTTTTGCCCAATATGTGGTGTCATTACCATTTCGTAACCCGCTTTTTTCTGAGCAGCTTTTAAAAAATCTTCTAATCTAGATCTTAAGGCAGCTCCTTTTGGTAACCACAAAGGTAGGCCAGCACCAACTTTTTGCGAAAAAGTAAATAATTCTAATTCCTTGCCTAATTTTCTGTGATCACGTTTTTTAGCTTCTTCTAAAAGAGCTAAATATTCAGTTAATAATTTTTGTTTTGGAAAAGAAATTCCATAAACACGTGTTAACTGATTATTTTTTTCATCACCACGCCAATAAGCGCCGGCAACGTTCATTATTTTTATTGCTTTTATAATTCCTGTGTTAGGAATGTGACCTCCTCTACATAAATCTGTAAAATTACTATGGTCACAAAAAGTAATATCTCCATCAGTTAAGTTTTCAATTAACTCAACTTTATACGGATTATTTTCTTCTTTGTATAATGATAATGCATCTGCTTTAGATACAGATCGCATAGAAAATTCGTGTTTACCACGAGCAATTTCTAAAAATTTGTTTTCTATCGCTTTAAAATCATTTTCAGAAATTACATCTTCACCTAAATCTAAATCGTAATAGAATCCATTATCAATTGCAGGTCCTATGGTTAATTTTGCATTTGGATGAAAACTTAAAATTGCTTCTGCTAAAACGTGCGCAGATGAATGCCAAAATGCTTTTTTACCAGCATCATCATTAAAAGTGAATAAGGTTAAAGCTCCATCTATCGTTAACGGGGTAGTGGTTTCTATTGTTGTACCGTTAAAACTTGCAGAAATTACATTTCTGGCTAATCCTTCACTGATGCTTTTAGCAACATCTATAGGAGTACTGTTTTTAGCAAACTCCTTAACACTTCCGTCTGGTAATGTAATATTAATCATTAAATATGTTATTGATATAAAGATGCAAAGATAATAGTCTGTATATAGACTAGCAATTTATTATTTGTTTAGTTTTTAGTTAAATATTGATTAAGAAGTTTTTTTCATATACTTTTTTGTAAACATCTCTACTAAACATGTATAGTTGTGCAGGTTTTTTTGAGACACCTGTCTGTTTTTCATCTAAAGCAATAATGTATTTTTTCTTAATTAACTTTCTTCTAAAATTTCTATTGTCTATTTGTATCCCTAAGATAGATTCATATAAATCTTGTAGGTCTTTTATGGTGAATTTGTCTGGTAGTAATTCAAATGTTATAGGTTCATGAAGAGATTTAAACTTTAAATCTTCATAAGCTTCATTAATTATTTTTTCATGATCGAAACCTAGTTCTGGCAAATTGTTAATCGGAAACCAATTTGCATTATAAGGGTTTTCCTCTAAGTTTACTTCGTGAGTTGGGAGTAAAAAATAATAGGCAACCGTTACGGTTCTTAGGTTAAAGTTTTCGCTTTCAGCCCATATGATGTCTTTTTTGTTCATTAAACGGTTTGGGTTTCCAAAAACTTTAAACTGTTTTTTATATAAATTATGTAAACCTGTTAATTCATTTAATACTCTGCTTGCAGCATCGTCTAACGTTTCATTTTTGTAAATATGATATCCGGTTAATACGTAATCATCAATTATAATATTTTCTTTATTCGGTTTATTTAGTCTTCTGTTAATTAGTAGAACGTTTAGTGATTTTGAAATGACATCAAAACCAAAAACAACACAGTCTACAGATATATTTGGAATTTTTTCTAGGGTCATGGTTTTAATTATGTTGTAAAATTAATTTTTTTATTTGATAGAAATTAAAATTTTCTACAATATACAAATCTTTTTAATAGTAACGTCTTTTAGACGTTTTATAGTTTATTTTTGATTTATTCATTTTATTGTGTATACGTTAATTTATATGATTTAAATTTACTATTATGATTATTTTTTTAATAAAAAATTAGGATTTTAATATTTTATTGTTACATTTGAAGAATTAAATGTCAAAAAGACGCTTATTTTTATTAAAAAAAAATACAATGATTATGATTACAATTATTAAAAAAGTAGCTGACGTGTTCGGTTCGCAATTAAAAGAAGCTAAAGTAAAAAACGGCTTTAGTTTGGGTAAGGCTGTTATTGCTGTTTTTGTGGCTTTATTGAGTTTTGGAAATGCAAATGCGCAAGATGATGGTAAAAATATGGAGGATAGTTATAAGCCATTTAAATTTGGTGCCCATCTTAAAAATATGCATTTATGGCATGGTTTTCAGGTGCAATCAGGCCCTATGGTTGCAACAAACTTAGAATATACTTCAAGAGATAGTAAGTTTACTTTAGGTTTCTGGGGTGGTGCTAGCTTCGCAAGTTCTGGTAGTCCTTATAAAGAGTTTTCTACCTATGCAGTATATCGTTTTAGTGATAGGTTTTTTACAGAGCTAGTTACGCACAATAACTTTACAGATATTGCTGCTTCTGGAGTTGGTTATAATTCTTGGGCTTATGATAGAGCAACAGCGTATAATTTTGCTGATTTAAACTTCGGGTATAATTTTGATAAAATTTCTTTGTATTACGGGGTTATTCTTTTTGGTCAGTCATCTGATGTTGATAGATATGCTGACGGAGCTTTGGTAAATGGTTCTAATTTAGTGTACGATGCTAATGGAGATCTTACAGATAGCTGGACTCAATATTTGGAAGTTAAAGCAAAACTTTTTGAAAAAGACGGTGCTACATTAACTGGTATTCTTGGAGGTGCTTGGTCATTTCATACAGATAACACTTTCTATACGCAAGGAAGTGGAAATATTATAAACGTTGGACTTGCGTTAGCAAAAAAAATGAGTTTAGGTAATTATAAATTACCAGTAGAGGTTATGGCTATGTGGAATCCAGAGCGTAAAGAAACTAATCTTCAATTAGATATTACATTATTTTAATAAAGAAAAACTATATTTAACTTTAACCAAAATATATATTATGAAAACAATAAATATGAAAACAATTTTAAAGCAACTGTTAAAACCAGCAATGATTTTTGCTGTGTTATTAAGTTTATCTAGCTGTGTAGAAGAAAAAACTTCAACAAAAGCAAATGTAAATAGTTCTGAAGATACGAGTGAGGTTGTTACAAGTGCATTAGATTTGAAAGGAAAAAAAATAGGATATGCAACTCCTTCATTAAATGCACCTTATTATCAAGCTTTATTGCAAAGTATTAAGGCGAGTACTGAAAAAAATGGAATGACATTTTTATCAGCTGATGGTCAAAATGACATCAACAAGCAAATTGCTGCTGTAGAAGATTTAATAACTAAAGGGGTAGATGCTTTATTATTAAATCCTAAAGATCCAGATGCATTAGTAGGTGTAACTAAAGTTGCTAAAGCAGCAGGGATTCCTGTATTTATTATTGATAGTTCAATTGATCCTTCTGCAGATTTTGTTACAACAATTCAATCTAATAATCGTGCCAATGGTGCTTTAGCAGGTGAATGGTTAGCGAAGAAATTTGGTAACAAAAAAATGAATATTGCTTTATTAAGTGGTAATGCAGGTAACCCAGTTGGAAGAACTCGTAAGCAAGGTTTATTAGAGGGTATTACTGAAGAGCAATTAAGAACTCAGGGTAAAATTAATTTAGATGTTAGAACGCAAATGTATACAGAATGGTCTTATGCAGGTGGTTTAAAAGCAATGGAAGATGTATTAGTGGCGCATCCAGATATTAATGTTGTAATTACAGAGTCTGATGTTTGTGTGTTGGGGGCTATCAAAGCAATTGCACAAGCTGGTAAAACAGATGATATTTTAATTGTTGCTGGAGCAGATGGACAAAAAGAAGCAATTAAATATATTATGGATACAGATTTTTACGGATGTACAGCAATGAATAGTCCAGTGCAAATTGGTAAAAACGCAGTTGAGTATGCTATTCAATATATGAACGGTAAAAGAGATTTTCCTAAAACGTCATTTACGGCACCATTACTAATCACAAAAGAGAATGCTGCAAAATACTACGACCCAAAAGCATTATTTTAATCTAAAACTCATTTGATATGAAAAATTCAGAAAGTGAATACCGAGTTGAAATGACCGGAATATCAAAAAGTTTTGGTGTTGTTTCAGTGCTAGAGGATGTAAACTTTAAAGTAAAGCATGGAGAAATCCATGCTTTACTTGGCGAAAACGGAGCCGGAAAATCTACTTTAGTTAAAATATTAAGTGGAGTTCATCAAAAAGATGGAGGAAAAGTATTACTAAATGGAGAAGAGATAAGTCCTAAAAACACACACGATGGTCAAGTTTTAGGTATAAGTGTTGTGTATCAAGAGTTGTCTTTGGTAAATGATTTGTCAGTTGCAGAAAACATTTATTTACACAAATTAGGTGCAAGTAAATTTTGGATGAATTGGAAGCAATTAACTAATGATGCTCAAGAATTGATAAACTCATTAGGATTTGAAATTGATGCATCAGCAATTGTTAGAGATTTAAGTATTGTTCAAAAACAAGTTGTAGAAATTGCGAAAGCATTATCTGAAGATACAAAAGTGTTGATTTTAGATGAACCAACAACTGTATTTGATCCAACAGATACTCAAAAACTCTTTGATAATCTTTTTAGGTTAAAAGAAAAAGGAATTTCAATTATTTATATTTCTCATCACCTAGAAGAAATCTTTAAAATAGCCGATTCTATTACTGTACTTAGAGATGGTGTAGATACTGGTAGTATGGCGGTTAAAGATACTGATACGGATGGTGTTATTCGTTTGATGATTGGTAGAGAGTTAAAAGATTTGTATCCTGCTCGTGATGCAGAAATTGGTGCAGAACCAATTTTTGAAGTCAAAAACCTAACTGCAAGAGATAATTTAGTACATGATGTTTCATTTTCTGTTAAACCTGGTGAAGTACTTGGAATTGCAGGTTTAGGAGGAAGTGGAAGAACAGAAACTGCAAAACTTATTTTTGGAGCTGATAAAAAGAAATCTGGAACTTTAATTTTAGACGGAAAAGAAATTACAACAAAATCTCCCGTAGAGGCTGTTGGTCATGAAATTGGTTTTGTTTCTGAAGATAGAAAAGAAGAAGGTGTGTTTTTACCTTTATCTATAAGAAGAAATATTAGTGTTACCAGTTTTGCTCCAATTTCTAGCAAGCTTGGTTTTATAAGTACAGATAAAGAGTATACTAATGTATTAGGTCTGATAGATAAGTTAAATATTAAGGCGCCAAGTTCTGAGGTCGATGTTAAAAATCTTTCAGGAGGTAATCAGCAAAAAGTGGCCTTGGCTAAATGGTTAAGTATAGATAGTAAAGTAATTCTTATTGATGAGCCTACGCGTGGTGTAGATGTTGGTGCTAAGGTAGAAATTTATAACCTTATTAACGAAGTTGCTAAAAAAGGTGTTGGTGTTATTGTTATTTCTTCTGATATGCCAGAAATTATGGGTATAGCAGATAGAATTTTGGTAATGCATGAAGGAACTATTTATGGCGAGTTGCCAAAAGAAAAGTTCTCTGAAGAAAATATCTTACGCTACTCAATTGGCGAACCAATTAAATAAATCAAATAATATTAAAAAAACTAAATTATGGCTTTAACTATAAAACAACAGCTTAGTAATCCTGGGGGGATATTAAAATTTTTAATAAAATATAATACAATATTCATTTTTATATTGCTGGTAATTTTTTCAGCAGTAATATCAGATGTATTTTTTACATCAGTAAACCTTTCTAATTTATTAAAACAAGTATCTGGTATTGGTATTATTAGTATTGGTATGTTGATAGTGATTTTAACAGGGGGAATAGATTTATCTGTAGGTTCCATGGTGGCATTGCTTGCAGTAACCTTTGCTATTTTGGTAAACGCAGTCGTCTTACCAATAGCAATATTATTAACAATAATTATTGGTTTCGCTTTAGGAAGTGTAGCTGGTTATTTGGTGGCTTTTCAAAAAATGGCACCTTTTATTGCCACCTTGGCTTTAATGACAGTTGCAAGAGGTTTAGGTTTTATCTATGCAAAAGGATCCCCTATTACTTTTAAAACTCCTGGAGGAGAGTTCATGTCTAATTTTGCAAATAACTCTACTATTGGTATACCTAATATAGCAATTGTATTTTTCGTTATTGTAGCAATTGCAGCAGTAATGTTACGTTACAATGTTTTTGGTAGATTAATTATTGCAATGGGTAGTAATGAAGAGGCGTCTCGTTTGTCTGGTATAAAAGTAAATAAATATAAATTTTTAGTTTATGCTATTTCTGGTTCTTTAGCAGCTATTGCTGCAATTGTTGTTGCGTCAAGAACAAACCTTGGTTCTCCAAATATGGGAATGGCTTGGGAATTAGATGCTATTGCTGCTGTTGTAATTGGTGGTGCTAGCTTAAATGGAGGTAAAGGATCTGCAATTAATACTTTAATGGGGGTGTTAATTTTAGGTTTAATAGGTAATATTTTGAATCTTTTAAACGTGCCGTCTTATCCACAGCAAGTTGTTAAGGGGGCAATTATAATTTTCGCAGTACTACTTCAACGTTTCGATAGTAAATAAAAACTAGAAAAAAGGATTTAGCTAAATGATAAAATTAAATAACTTAAACCTGCCTCAGGTTTCGAGGCAAGTTTCTGTACCTTTATATAACAGATCTAAAATAAAAACGGGTATTGTTCATGTAGGTATTGGTGGTTTTCATAGAGCGCATCAAGCGTATTATACTGATAAGCTTTTGCACGATGAATCTATAAATGATTGGGGTATTTGCGGTGTTGCATTGTTAGATTTCGATACAAAAATATACGAAACTCTTAAGGAGCAAGATGGTTTATATACTTTAATTGTAAAAGAATTAGACGGCTCTTTAACAAAGAGGGTTATAGGCTCTATCGTTGAGGTTTTATTTGCTCCAGAAAATCCATTGGCAGTCATAGAAAAAATGGCGCATCCAGAAGTTAAAATTATAACACTTACGATTACGGAGGGTGGTTATAATTTTAATGAATCTACAGGTGAATTCAATTTTGAAAACCCTATGATTATTCATGATTTAGTAAACCCTTCGTCTCCTAAAAGTATTTTTGGGTATTTAACTCAAGCTTTAAAGCATCGTAAAGAAAAAGGTTTAAAAGGTGTGTCTATTCAATCTTGTGATAATATTCAAGGAAATGGGCATATCGCTAAAAAGATGATTACTAGTTATATCAAAGCTGCAGAGCCTAATCTTTTGTCTTGGGTAGAAGAAAATGTTTCTTTTCCTAATAGTATGGTAGATAGAATTACTCCGGTAACAGAGCAAAAAGATATTGATTTATTGTTACAAACCTCTGGTATTGATGATGCTTGGCCTGTGGTTTGTGAGCCTTTTAAACAATGGGTTATTGAAGATGATTTTGTTGCAGGTAGGCCAACTTGGGAAACAGTTGGTGCTCAGTTTGTTAAAAATGTAGAGCCTTATGAAGAGATGAAGTTAATGCTTCTTAATGCGGGGCATTCTGTCTTGGGGATTTTAGGAGCTTTAATGGGGTATACTACTATTGATGAAGCTATTGGTAACACTAATATTAGTACTTTTTTAAGAATTTACATGGGTAATGTGGTTACGCCAATTTTAGGAAATCTAGAAGAGGTTAATTTAAAAAACTATAAACATTCTTTGGTGCAACGATTTGGTAACAAGTATATGAAAGATCAAATTGATAGGATTTGTTCACAAAGTTCAGCTAAGATTCCAAAATTTATTTTACCAACTATTCAAAAACAATTAGCGGTAAATGGCCCTATTAAAAGCGCTTCATTAATTTTGGCGGCTTGGGCAATATATTCTATAGGTGTTGATGAAAAAGGAAGTCCTATAAATATAAAAGATGTATTGAGTGATAAATTAATAGAAAAAGCTAAAGAAGCTAAGAGTTCCCCTGAAGTTTTTCTTGAGATTGATGAGGTTTTTGGAAATATAAAAGACTCTGAAAGATTCGTCAAAAATTTCAAAAAAGCATATGCAAAAATTACTGATTTCGGTATAGAGAGAAGTGTGATAGATCTAAATAGTAAAGTTTTAAATGAAATATAATAAGTTATTTCATTAAGCTAATAGTTGCGAATAATTTATCATGTGCTGTGTGATATTCTGCTTGTGTGCTTTCAGGTGGAGTGATAATGTCCTTAAATAAATGAAACAAAAAATTGGATTTTGAGCTTGTAGATTTATCAATTATGAATTAAAAAAGATACTAGATAAGTTTTTATTAAAAGGTCGCAAGCTTTAATAATTTAAAAAAAATAAAAAAAAACAATGAATATAACTTGTTTTGGGGAAGTTCTTTGGGATGTGTTTCCTAATCATGAAAAAATAGGAGGAGCTCCTTTAAATGTAGCTAATAGGTTAAGATCTTTTAAGAATAATGTATCTATTATAAGTAGAGTAGGTGCTGATGAGAAAGGGGATAGAATATTGGAGATGTTTAAAGAAAATGGAGTTGATGTTAGAGGGGTTCAAGTTGATGAACAATATAAAACGGGTAAAGTCAAAGTAATACTTAATGAAAAGGGCTCGGCGTCTTATGATATAATGTTTCCAAGAGCTTGGGATAAAATAGAACTTACAGATGTGTCTAAAACCATTACGGAAAAATCGGATGCATTTATTTTTGGTAGTTTGGTTGCACGAGACGATATGTCTAGAAATGTGCTTTTTGAACTTTTAAAATTAGCAACTTATAAAATCTTTGATGTAAACTTAAGACCTCCTTATTATACGATAGATGTTCTTAAAGAATTAATGGATTATGCAGATTTTATAAAATTTAATGATGATGAGATTTTCGAAATTGGAAAAGAATTAAATTCTAATACACAATCATTAGAGCAAAATATTCTTTTTATTGCTAAAGAAACCAATACAAAAATTATTTGTGTAACAAAAGGTAGGCATGGTGCTATCTTATATTATAATGATCAGTTTTATTATAATAGCGGTTATAAAATTCAGGTTGTTGATACTGTTGGAGCAGGAGATTCTTTCTTGGCTTCTATAGTAAATCAATTATTAAAAGGTATTCCTCCTCAGAAGGCGTTAAATTTTGCGTGTGCTGTTGGTGCTATTGTAGCAAGTAGCGAAGGGGCAAATCCAGAGATAGATGAAGTAGATGTTAAAGAGATGGTTAATTAAAGTGATAACTTTTATTTATGATATAATTTTATTAAGAATTTAGTTAGTTTTTTTCTGCTAATATTCCTCTAGGTTTTTTAGATCTTGTAGCTTTTTTTTATAAATAGATTGAGTTCGTAAAGCTGCAAGATTCTTGAAACCTTATTTTTCAAATTCAATTATTTTTTTTTGATGGTGTAAGTTATTAGTTTTAATGATTTTAAGTTTTGGTTTTAATTTTTTTTAAAAAAAGGTTTAAAAAATAGTTGTGGGTGTAGAAATGAGTTGTATATTTGCACCCGCTAACGGAAATATGTT
>NZ_CANMUE010000009.1 GCF_947500975.1 uncultured Polaribacter sp. | reverse complement strand
TAAACTTTCGTTGCTGATTCAGCTGTTACTGTAATTGCTTTTGAAGTAATTGTTAAATCTGATGAATTATAAGTGATCGCATAATTCGGGTTAGATAAACTTGAAGTTATTAAATAAGTTCCAACATCTTCTCCTTTTTCTCTATTTAAACCTCCACTTAATGTATCTCCGGTCCTTAAACTACCTGAAGTAATTTTATACGTTAATACTGGATCTAATTCTCCATAAGCTTTTGTTTTAGCTTCAGCAGTTATAGATATCGGGGTTATATTGTTTAAAAAAAAGGCTTCAAAACTTGACTCCACTATTAAATTACCCGCAGCATCTTGAATTCCACTTGTATCTTTAAGACCCAAAGAAACTGAACCTTGTATATTACTTGTATTTGCGACATTGACTTTATATTGAGTTTCTGATTTTTTTTCAACAGAATCAATTTCTAACTCAGTAGCTCCAGCACCCATCAATTCAAAACTTGATACACTTACACCTGAAACTTCTTCACTAAAATCAACTACAAAAACCCAAGCTTCTGATGTCTCGTCTACATACAGGTTTGTAATTACTGGCCTAACAATATCATAATTGTATATTACTTTATTAGACGCCTCTGTAAGATTATTATGCTTATCTACAACTATACCTTCAGGTAACTGAAGTGAAAACTCTCCTTGACTTAAAGGTATTACAGTTATTTTATAATTTTTAAAATCTGTCCCAGTTAAAGAAGTAACTATTGCGTTTTCTACTACGAAATCAGAAATTTCAAAATTAGATATAGTGTTTGAAAAAACAACATCTAATGTAACAGGTAGGGTATTAACAAATTTAGAATCTGGACCAGTTATTACAACTGATGTTGGTGCATTACTTACAAAACTACTAACGTTAACATTATACTCTCTTAAGGTTGACTCATCTTCAGACAAAACACTATAGGTTATTATTTCTGAAAAATTTACAACCCCTTCTCCTGTTTCTTGTATACTATTATTTATAAAAACTTTTGAATTATTACTACTCGTAAAAACAGGTGTTAAACTTGTTAAATCTGTATTTTCAGGTAAAACAATATTTATTTCAGTTGATAATATTTCAGTTGAAATAGCTGTCAACCCTTTAAATGAAAAAGAAGTAAATTCTGCCTCATCATTTAATATTGTACTTGAAATATTATATGATTGCTGAACACCCCCTACACTTTCATCAATATTAAACATGGGAGTTTGTATAGCTGGCACTACAACTTGATTGGCACTGTCATAGATTTTAAAATTAATAACTTCTCCATTTGTATTTGAAAAAACGGTTAAAAAAACAACATACTTATCTAAACTATCAACAAATACCACATTAGAAACCCCCCTAATCTCATCATTTACAAATGCTGCTACTTGATCTTGACTAGATGTAAGTGTAGAGCCATTGACATTTAAAAAAGCTGTAAAAGTCATGGTATGCTGATAACCTGAAGTATTAACAGACCAATTAGGAGCTGTTTGCGATTGTATACTTTTACTTAACAAACAAAAAACACTAATTAAAATAATTTTATATATAAATGTTTTCATAATTAATTTTGATAAGCGTTAAAAACGCTATTAATTAATAAATTACCTGCCTTGTCTTTTATCTTATCAGAATCAATTATATATAATGGAACTACTCCGTAATAAGTATCTAAGTTATTTACAGTTACTTCATATGTATAATCTTGTTTACTTTTTTCTACACTAATGTTTGCTCCTGTTACACTTTTAAAGTTTGTTATTGACACCCCTTCTACATCTTCACTAAAAACAACTTCAAATACTAAAATATCATTCTTTGTTATCTCATCTAATGGGGTTTTTCTTTTAACAGCAACAACATAAGGATTTACGGCATCATAAATAAAAGACAACTTACTAGATGTTTCATTTGGTTCATTTTCTAGATTATACAACCTACCTTCTAATAACTCTATAGAAAAAACACCTTGTTGTATCGGAACAATTTCAATAGTATAACTCAAGTCACTTTCTTCTTTAATAGATGAAACTAAGGCATTAACCAATACAAAATTATTTTCATTAAATTCAGCAAGGCTAACATTTGTTTTTAAGCTGACAGAAACAGGAATCGTATTAACACTACCTTCTTCTTCAGAAGATAAAACAACTACTGGTGGATTTACACTTTTTTCTTCAACTGTAACGTTTATTTGAATAGTATTTAAAACCGCTTGATTTTCTGACAAAACACTATAAGTAATACTTTTAGTAAAGTTTTGTATAGACTGCCCAGAGGTTTGTATATTTTCTAATACGTATAACTGCGCACCTTCACTAATTGTAAACTGAGGCTTTAATGTAGTTAAATCAGTACCTATAGGTAAAACAAAGTCTCTTTGATTACCATTTATTTTTTCTTCTACAATACCGATATTTAAGAAACTAAATGACAATAAGCTTGCTTCACTACTTAGTTCTGGGTTAGCAATACTATATGATTGAAATACGCTTCCTAAACTACTGTCAATAACAAAACTTTCTGTTTTAATTACGTTTACAACAGTATCATTAGTGCTATCATAAATTTTAAAATTTAATTGTTCACTACTTGTATTTGAATATATGGTTAAAAATGCCACATATTTATCATACTTAGCTACATAAGCTAAGTTAGCCACGCCTCTAATCTCTTCCCCCACAAAAACAGCAACTTTATCTTCTGAAGAAGATAAAGTTGTCCCATTTACATTTAAAAATGTAGTAATATTCATAGTAAACTGATACTTAGAACCATCTACTGACCAATCTGGTTCTTGAGCGTTTACACTTAAAAATAAAAAACTTATTAGTATTCTAAAAAAATAATTAAACTTCATTTTATTTTTTTATCATTTTTTTAGCAATGCTCTTACCTGAATGAGAGGTTAAGATTACAAAATAAACACCTCTTGCTAAAACTGAAGTATCTACTATTGTTTTATCTTCTGGAGTACTTTTACTATATACCTTATTACCTAACATAGACAATATTTCTACTTTTACAACCTTGTCTGTTTGTAAAGAACCATCTATAATAAATGAATCTGAAAAAGGATTAGGATATAATAAAACCTCACTTAAAGATAACTCAACCGAATCTGATGCTAAAACCTCTTTTACCCCTAAAGCTACTGGTTTTTTTAAGCTTCCGTAAACTTTATTACTTTCAAAAATAAAATTAGAACTTACATCTATTAGTTTTGTTCCGTCTGAAACTATAAATTTCATAGTATCATTTCCATCACTAAAAACTGTCACAAAACTTATTTTCTTACCATCAACCTCTACTATTGGAGAAGTTCCTCTTAAGTTGTTTTCTTCATCATAAACTAACACATCTGTATAAGCATCATCCAAAAGTACTTCTGCTACAACATTCATATTTGAACTATATTTTGAAAATAAAGCAACTGTTTTACTAGAAACTCCTTTATTGCCACTTACAAACTTAGATACGGTACCTGCACTTGGATAATTAAAGGTTTGCGCTACTCCTGATCTCATCATATAACCACTATTAGGTGTTAAGTAAGTTAATGATCCACTCCAACCTGAAAGCTCATCGTAGATAGCAAAACTGAACTGATCTTTAATAACATCTCCATCTGTTGGTTCATATAAAGAAAGTGCGTCTTGTAATCTAGTACTTTTATGAATTGGAAATGGCAACCAATTCCACCCTTCATTTAAGGCTAAATTTAAATTCGTTTCATCTACGTCTTGACCTACTAATGTTAGGCTATTAGCAGTTGCTAATTTTACCTTATACATCGTACTTATTTCAATATTAGATAAAGAACCAAACCAATCTCCAGATTCATATTTAGAAAACAGGTTTTGAGATTTTATTTGATCTCCTTCTGCCAATGTTAATCCATCAAAAGTTTCTTTTATATTATCAAATCTAGCATCCTCTACATAAGAAGAAAACCATGTCCAACCTTCGTTTAAGCTAATGGTTTGCTCTGAAAATAAATCTCCAGAGAAAACTACTGGACTAGATTTAGTTCCTAATACTTCATTCTGTAAAAAAGGTACACTTACCAAACCGTCTATTGAAGCTGTTAATACTTTACCATTAAGGCCGTCCCAAATTTTAAAAGTGACATCTTCTCCACTTGAAACATTACTATAAGCTGTTAAGAACACAAAATAACTATCCCTAGCATCATCATACAGTAGATAAGCCTCTCCTCTTGGTTCTTCATTAACAAAAGCACCTACTTTAGTAAATTCATCTCTAGAAAATTGATCATTAATTTTAATAACCCCAATAATGTTCATGTTATTTGAGTAATCAGGTTCGTTTACAGACCAATCTGGTGCTTCACTTAACACTCTTAAGTCCAATTGTAATTTTTCATCCAACCCAAAATCTGTTTCTAAAAATAAATCCTGAACATATTCTCCTATACTTAACTCACTAGCAATAGATGCCTGTATAGTAATACCACTACTAGGATCTAAACTTCCTGAAGTTTCACTTAAAGTTAACCAATTAGGAATATTTGTTATTTCAAATTTTTCATCTACTCCTCCTTTATTTAATAAAGTAATTTCAAATTCATAAGATTCACCCGATGTTTTTTCTATTTCTACTACGCTTTCATTTTCATTAACATACCATTCTACATTATTTTTAGAAACAAAAGCGGTCCATGTTACTGGTGATGCTTGTTGGTTTTCTGCTGCATCAAATAAACGATCTACTGTAATATCTAATATTTGATTTTCTAATACCGACCAATCACTTACCTGAGGAGTTATAATAATTTCATCACCATTAATTACATAAGATACGTCGAAACTTAACAACTCTCTTGCTGGTTGTAATTTTGGTGTATCTTCTGTATAATTAGGTGTACCACTGCTTAACTCTGCATTTACAGAAGCTGTAATACCAGTAGATAATTGATGAAAATATGCAGGCCCTTTTCCATTAGGGATTTCAGGGTTATTCATACTTGCATACATAATTAAACCTAATGTGTTTGATGCTATCTCTGTATAACTATCTCTCTCTATTTGAACTAATGAACGTGCAGTATTCCAGAGTCTTATTTCTTCTAATTTACCAGTGAAATTCCTGTCTATAGTTTCTACACCTATTTCATTAGTATATCCTCTAGCACCTATCCAAAATTTACTTCCAGAAATCCCTCCTATGTTACTTACATTATGAGAAGTAACTAATCCATTATCTAAATAGGTATTTAATGATCCTGAACGTCTAACGACTATAGCAACATGATGCCATGAATCATCTGCAATACTGTTTTCCGTTAGTTCATAAGAAAAACCTTCATTATTAAACACTAAATTTCCATTTCCATCAACCTCTACAGACCATTTATTGCGTTTACCGTTAGATTGTAATAAGTCTTCTTCGGTACCTCTACCGTTAGAGATTATGGTTCCATTAGTGCTAGCTGTTTTTACCCAAAATGATAATGTAACATCCATTTCATCATCTATTTGTGTTGCAGCACCAAACTGTGATAAATCATTTAAGTTTAATGTTAAATATTGATTGTCAGCAAAATCATAACCTGTTGTTTTAGGGTTGATATTCCACTCTGCATTTACAACACCATGTATAAACCTTGCTAAATCATTAGCAATTGCTCCACGACCTTCATTCATTTTCCAATATCCTACTAAATCACGTTCCGATCCTGTAAACTGCTCATAAAAACTAGCTACTGACTCTGCAAGTGAAATAGACTTTGTCCACATACGTAAATCATGAATATTACCCACAAAACTATTACCTCCTATGGTTAAAGCTCCAGAATTTGTAAACTCAATATCTCCGACTGTAGCAACTTTTAACTCAGTACTATCTTCGTAAATACGTAATTCACCTTTTTCTTGATGATATGTTAGGGTATAATGATGGAAAAGATCATCATCGGAAACCGTTCCTTGAACTGTTTGTCCGCCCAAAGTCCAAACCATTTCTCCATTAACAAGAGCAATACTAAAACCGTTTTCTTGTTGCATAATAGTAGCATTACCTGTTGTTTGGTTATCCATCCAAAACTCTATACTATAATCTCCAGTAAAAACATTTGTTTTTTCTATAACCATAGTATTATCTGCTCCTTCAAAAGCAACTGATACAGCATGATTAACAGGCAACTGATTTGTTTCTGCTACAATTTCTATTTTGCTAATTGCACTATTGTAAACAATTGGCTCACTAAATTGTAAACGTAAATCATCTCCAGACCCTAGAATACCATCGGTTGGTGATGGTGTACCAAATTGTTGTGGTCTGGTTAAATCTACCGTACCTGAAACTACATCAGACACATATTCTGTATCATCTGTACAATAAGAAATTGCTCTTATTTCATATTCAGCATCATCTAAACCTAAACCTGCAATATCAAAATCATAATCAATAGTAGTATCTGTTATTGAACTGTTTTTATCTTCTCCATTTTCAATAGCTGTTGCTAAATAATCTACAGCAATACCCTCGTCTGTAGTAAATGGTGCTTTATAATAAGTATGCAAACGTGTCCATGATGAACTAGTTGATTTACGATATTGTAAATCTATTTTTTTAAAGCTATTATAATCAGGATTAAATTCTGACAACTCTACTTTTAATGAATTTGTACTACCATCATCATTATAAATATCACTATGGTTTACTACCCAACCATCAAAAGGCGCACTCACACTTACATTTGAACACGATGGTATAAAGCTTGCTGATAACAAGATACTTGTACCTGTATGTACATCATCACACATAGACTCGAAAATCAATTTAATATCCTTGTATTCAAATACATCTTCTACAGACTTCTCCATAGTCAATGTAAAATATACCTTTTCACCTCTTGGTACATTTACTGTATTATCATGCTCACGTATGTTAAAAATAACATTATGTGGATTTGATGGCGTATCAATTTTTAAATTAAAATCGGTATGATCAGAAGTTCCAACTCCATTGTTTTCTAAAATTAACGTAAATTCCGCTTTTCCATCTTCTGGCACTCCTGTAATATTAGTTTCTAATGCACTTATTACCGGATCTTCTACTTTTTGAGTTGCGTAATTTAAAGAATACCCATGATTTTCTTTATCAGTATCCGTATTGTCTATAGTACCTATACTTTCAATAGGAAAATCAGGCTTATCAACAACGTCTGGTTCAACAGGCTCATTACCAACTGCATCCTCCTCTGTCTGACAAGCGAAATAACCATTTTTCGCTACACAATCATCAAATTTTGCTTTATTAATGTTGTAATCTTCTAAAGCATTTTCGTATTCTGCCTTTTTTTCTAAATATGAATAATAATCATCAACAGACTTAAAATACTCTTTTGAATCTTTATTTAAAAACTCAGCCTTTGTTTCATCTTCATACGGACATGATGTTCTACCCCCTTGGGTAATAAAAATAGGACCATTATCGTCAAAAACATTTACAACATCTACACTTAAAACATTAGCCTCATCATTATCAACTAAAGTATACCCAATGGTTGTAGTTTCTTCATCATCTTTACTAATACTTGTATCTCCTGTTTGAGTAAATTGGACTGATATAGAATTTTCAAACCCATTTCCTCCTATTTTAAAGCCTTTAACCCATGAAAAACTTTCATCCATAGAAAAAGAATACTCTTTTGTTTGAGTTTTTAATTGGTATGTT
This sequence comes from uncultured Polaribacter sp., assembly GCF_947500975.1. GTDB lineage: Bacteria > Bacteroidota > Bacteroidia > Flavobacteriales > Flavobacteriaceae > Polaribacter. The sequence goes on along the minus strand of NZ_CANMUE010000009.1, from coordinate 144,954 downwards.
TCAAAACTACTTGAAAACTCACCAACACCTGCATCAAAAGAAATATTTTGTTGAAATCTATCTTCTAATTGATCTTGTAAATTATATAATTCATTTAATTTATCATTCATTTTAGAATCAGATACACCTGAAAAACTTTTCTCATCTATCTGCCTTTTAAGGTCATCAATATCTTCCTGCAAATTATCTTTTATCTCTTCTTTTAACTCATTTGTTTCGTTAAAAGCTCTATATTTAGCGTATTCATTACTTGCAATACTTTCTTTCCAAAGGTCTATTTGTTGTTGATAATACCATTCTTGTTCAACCCCTTCAGCATTAGGGTCTAAAAGGCCGTTTTGTAAATTTGAAACGATCAATTCTAATTCAGGTATAAGCGTTTCAATTAAATACTTCTGACTATAGATAAACATGGTAGCTGTATTAGCTTCTGAAAAACTTATTTCTTTTGTTTTGGATATATATAGAGGCACTTTTTCACCTAATGAATTTGTAAATTCTAAACTTACCGAATTATTTCCATCGTAGTTTTGAGCATCTAAAATTATATTATCATAACTACCATAATAATAATTTTTTGACTCTCCTATATACAAATCTCCTTCAGCACCAACATAGTCTTGCTCTGCACTTGTTGATATTGTTTGATTAAACGTATAGGTTTTGGTTAAACTAGTACCATTTGAAGATGTTCTGGATACTGAAACACCTGCCTCGAAATCATTTGTAAGTGAAGTTTCAATAATTGGTCCTCCTGCAGGTGAAGTAACGATTTTACTATCTGCCCCTAAACTTAATGAAAGTGCATCCGAATACCCCCCTGAATGCGCATAAGCAGCTTCAGATGTAATACTGATACTTGTCCCTTTTTCTATAGAAGCAAAACTATTGGTCCCTGGCGGATCTCTTAAAACAATAGCAGGAACCTCAGGCGCAGCAGTTACAAACGTTTGGGTACCATCAGGAGCACCACCTAAAAGTAATCCTTCTGGATTATACCCAACGGCTGGTGTGTCAAGACCATTAACTCTATAGTTAATAGAAATTGTCTTTTTAAAAGGTGCTGAAATGGTAGGGATTCCACCCATAAAGGTATATGTTGATTTACTTTTGTCATCTTCATCATAAACTAAAGTTCCAGCTGCCATTTCTAAATTATTATTAATAATAAAACCACCATCTATAACTGGCACTTTAAACTCTTCAACACTTTCTCCATCATAATTATGATATTCTTCATAGGTTTCAAAATCAATATAATAAATACCTCCTTGTTTATAGAACGCTAATGGGCTGCCGTTTAATGTTAATCCTTCTGTTGAATAAACTTCTCCATTTGCTGACAAAGTTTCCTCAGAGGTTTGTCTAGTAACAAATAATTGAGGGGCAGAACGATAAACAAAACTTTTTTCATAATGATATGGTTCAGAAACTAATGGATCTACTCCCTCTCCTAAAGAGAATTCAGAAGTTGATGTTGCTGGAACATCACTTAAATTAAGTGTTTCGTTAGCATTTAAAAAATCTCCACTAATACCCTCTGTATCATTAATAATGGTAACACCATCACTTGTGCTTGTTTTTTCTATAGTATATAACAACGGTGCTAATTCTCTTCTGTATTCTCCAGATTCAGCATTGGTAGTAATAATAATATCACCTGCCTCATGACTTAACTTTATAGTTGCTTGCCCAATATTATTAATGGCACTTACCGCTTCTTTAGTTTCATCATCTTCTCCTTCGTTAAAAACATGCTCTACATAACCATCATACCCAAAACCAATAGGTTTGGCTGCCTCTACAGACCCTCCTACTACTTTACCTACTAAGGTAACTTTAGTTTGATCTAAGAAAGTAACCGAAGTTTCTTGATGTTCGAAAAAGTCAAATTCTGTTTTATGATTTTCTTCAATATAAGTTTTTTCTTCTTCTGTTAAACTACTTCCTTTAACTCGCTCTTGTTGGGCTAAAGCATCTGCTGTTAACATAGGAAAACGACCTCCATAAGTAAATTCATGATTGTCTTTTTTAATTTCAATATAATGATTTCCAATAGGTACCTCAATTACAAATCCTCCATCTTCATCGGTAGTTAAAGGTTTACTTTCTTCATCCAATACAATATTTCCGTCAATATACACATTAGCTCCTGCTACCCCTACGTTAGGCATATCTACAATCGTATTAGCTTCTTCTCCTGCTTGATAGTCTCCTTTTTGATAAGAACGGATTGTTCCGTTAACATCGGTTACCGTGTATTCATTATATCCAGACTCTTCTACTTGTAAAATATCTGGCAGATTAACAGTTCCATCATTATTGGTTATTGGATCAAAAGTTCCCACAAGATCCATACGTGCTTTACCTCTAAAAATGAATGATGAAACGTCTTCGAAATCTATTTTATTAACAACCTCTGCACCAGCTCCTAAAAAAATTAATTGCTGACTTGGACTAAATTGGTGCACTCCAAAAGAAGGTGTAATATTAAAAGATTCTCCTGCCCCTGAATAAGGAATTGCAGCAATGATATAGTTTCCGTTATCATCTGTAACCCCTAACACACCTAATTGATTACTATCAGGTTTGTCTTCCGAATTGGTTGTCCACTCACTTTTATAAAGTAAAGCTTCGTTTTTATTAAAATCGTAACCTTTTGCTGATAAATCATAAGCATAAGCTCCATTACCTTCGTCAGCACGTAAATACATTAATAAATTAGCTTCTGTACCACTTAAATATCTTTTAAAATCTTGACGGATACTACGTTCACTTAAAGCTTCTTTCCATAAACGAACTTCATCTACAATTCCATCTAGTTCATCTGCAACCTCTAAACTATTATAGTCTTCTATAAATTGATAAACATAATCTCCTGTTGTAGTTAACTCAGGAATTTGCCTAGCTTCTTCATCAAAAATTTCTTCTTGTACAGCAGTAATAGTTTCTATAAAAGCATCATTTAATAAACGTCCATTTAAATATACTAAAGGACTTTCATTTTCATTTAACACTACAGAAAGGTGGATAAAATCATTATGAAGCTCTGAAATACTTTTTAAAATATCGTCTCCTTTTCCATCTACCTGACCCGTAGGGAAATAATTTTTTAACATTACTTTATATACCGAACTATTATTGTTATTATTACCTACAGTAACTTCGATAGCCTTTTCGTCTGCGGTTCCTACTAACTTAACATCTGTATATACAAAGTTACTTGAAGTATTTTCTGTAACTTCTGCTCTTTTCTGTAATTTCAACCATCTAAAATCAGCCGATTCCGGTATACGTAACCACGATTGAAATGTTCCTTCTGTTGTAATTTCTTCACTCAAATACTTTACATTTAACCTACCTTCATCAGATACGTAAATGCTACTACCAACACTAACTTCATCTCCATCTGGCTCCGCTCTTACAATTACATCCTTTACTGGTGTACCTCCTGCAAAACTAATATTACCTGTAACAACAGCTGTTGGGTTTTTATACCCTATACCTGTTATATAATTGGTATACTTATCGGCTATTGCAGAAATCCCTGTTGCATATACTAAGTACTCATACAAAACAACACCCTCTGTAGCTGTATCTACATATGTATATACATCACTACCTAAAGTTACCAAAGGCTCCCCAAAAGATTCATGAACCTTAAGTGCTCCATCATCTCCTACTTGAAAATAATCAGTACTTACAACAGAAGCATATGGCCTTCTGTAAATAATATAATTTTCAATTTCATCTTTATTCGCTCCAATAGACCAATCTAATTGAATTCTATCTCCATAATACCCTTTTGAAACCTCAAAACCAGCGTCATAAAATGTAGAAGATATATATAAAACACCGTATGGAAACCCAAAAGAGGTACTTATTTCACTATCATGCAAATGGGAAAGCACTGGCCCACCTATTTGCATTTGTACTTTTATAGCTGCATTTTCTTGTGTATTATCTACAGCTGCATTTCCTAAAAAAATATGATTCTTACTATTTTCTTGTGCAGTAACCATAAAGGTTACCAAACACATACATAAAACATGTAGTATTTTTCTCATAATATATGTTTTATGTTATATTATAACTTAATAATATAGTTTACACCGTAGTTTACTGGACGAGTCTCAGCACCTCCTGTACTAGCTACACTACCATTAATAGTATGCGTATGTTCTCCCCCTAATGATGTCGTTTGTGTAATTATTCCATCATTTGTATCACTTGTATAACGATTCCTAGCAATACCACCGCCCCCTTCAGCATCATACCCTCGATAGCTAAACTGAAAAGAATTTGTATGTGCACCTCCATTTGGAATAGTTAAAGAACCAACACCATGCGTATGCTCCTTATTTTCATCAGTTTGTGTAGCTAACAAATCTGGCCCTACGTATTGCGAACCTAAAGCACTTGTACCTGTACCTCTTAAAAACAGACCTCTTAAATCTGGTGCATTATTACCAATAAGTTCTTTTAATGCGCCAGCACCATCAACATACTCTAGGCTTTGCCCGTTACAAAGTACCCAACCGTCAGGTGCTTCTGTACCTGCAAATGGTAAAATAGAACCTGTTGGCACTCCGTTTTTAGCATGGTGTGCATATGGTGTATATTGTAGTGTTTGGTCATACACCTCTATATCTTCTGAATTATAAGTAACAGAAACTTTTAATTTTAAGCCCTCAACCCCAAAATCGATATCATCAAATGTATTTGTAATAGGATTACCTGTTCTAATAACATGAGAAAATACACCAAAATGATCTGTTTTAATTCCTTGTGTTTCTGCATACATAACAGTATTATCTTCTTCTGTAATACTAAATGTAAAAGTTAAGTTTGTATCTGTAATTGCCGAGCTTGCATTATCGCGTGCAATACCTTGTACAGAAATACCTTGCGCAAATGAAATAGTTGTAAAAATTAACAAAGTTAAAAAAGAGTAAATTTTCTTCATAATTGAAATCGATTGAAATGGATTGAAATGGATTATTTATTAGTAAAACATCATTCAACAACTAATATCTTACTGTTTTTAAGTATTTTTTGCAAAAATACTACAAGCCTTTATAAAATTCAAAAAAAAAACTTGAAAAATATAAAAAAAACTTAAGTAACACTATCTTAGATCGTAAACACTCCCAATTAAGTCATAAGCTATTTTATTATTTTAATTCCCCATAAAAAAATATTCCTTTTGAATACTCAAAAAAGAATAATATTTGCAACATCTTAAAAAACTAAAAAAAGGTATAGTATTTGCTTTTAATTATTAGAGTACAAATTTTAGTACTTTTACAAAAAGTAACAGATTAATATGTATCAAAAAATACTACTTGTTTTTATATTTTTCGGTTTAAATGGTTTTTCACAAAACATAAAATCAATTCAATTAAGACCACAACAAGAAAATAATTACTCTTCCATTGTTCCCCTAGGTACTGTTTTAGAGCTTTCATTTGATGATTTAGATGCTGATAGTAAAGACTATCAATATAAAATAGAACATATGACTCATGATTGGCAGAAAAGCAGACTACTTTCTAGTCAATATATTGATGGTTTTGATCAAAATACTATTATTGACGTTACCAATTCTTTTAATACTTTTCAGAATTACACACATTACTCTGTAAATATTCCAAACATAAATACAGTAATTACTAAAAGCGGAAACTACTTATTATCCGTTATAAATTACGATGATGAAGTACTTTTTACAAGAAAATTTGTGCTTTATGAAAATCTGACTACTGTAGGTGTTTTTGTAGATAGAAGCAGGGATACTAAAACAGTAAACACACAACAAACGGTTGAAGTTACTGTAAATCATCCAAATATTAGAATCAACAACCCAAACCAAGAAGTTAATATTGTTTTACTAAAAAATGAAAATTGGAATGAAAAAATAGTTGATTTACAACCTACTTTTTTAAAACCAAATCAACTTCGGTATTCTTACATCAATAAAACGAATTTTTGGGGCGATAATGAGTATTTGAATTTCGATAGTAAATCCCTAAGAAATAAAAGTTTAAATATTGTACATATTGAAATGAAAGATATTTTTCATCATTATTTATACCCTTCAAATTACAATCCTTTTAAAACCTACAGATATAATCCTGATATAAATGGTCAATTTGTAATTAGAACTCTTGAAGGTTCCGACCCAAGAACAGAAGCTGATTATGCAATGATGCATTTTACATTACAAGCAGAGCAGCCTTTTAAAGGTAAAGAAGTATATGTATATGGCGCTTTTAACAATTTTCAAATTGAAGAAGAAAACAAACTTACCTACGATTTTAACGACACTAATTATAAAGGTAAAATTTTACTAAAACAAGGTTTTTACAATTACACTTTTGTTACAGTTGATCAAAATAACAAGATAGATTCTAGCAAAATTAACGGTACATTTTACCAAACTGAAAACCATTATACAGTATTATTATACCATAAAGCATTTGGTGGTTTATATGATAGAGTTATTGGTGTTGGTTACGGGTTCTTTAACCAAAACAGATAATTATATTTTTGACTTGTGTTATTTACACAAAAAAACTACTTTTACCCTACATGGTTGAACAAATAACAAAGGGCATAAAAATTTCTGTAACTACCAAATACATAGGCACTAGTTTAAAAAACAACAAGCTATTCCATATATTTCCTTATTTCATAAATATTAAAAACACAACTTCAGAGGTTTTTCAATTAAAAAATCGTTGTTGGAAAATTTATGATTCTCTAAATCATAATGAGATCGTAAAAGGTGAAGGTGTTGTAGGGCAAACTCCAATTTTACAACCAAATGAAATATATTCTTACAGTTCTGGTTGTTTTTTAGAATCTACAATAGGGGCAATGAAAGGCTACTATACCATGGAAAACTATCACTCAAAAGAACAAATTAAAGTAATTATACCTACATTCCAACTTATAACCCCAATCTTATCAAACTAAGCAAATCACAAAAAAAAGCCGCTAAAATAAATGATCCTGCATGTTTAAATTGCGGACACCCCTTTAGTGGGCAAGAAAAATTTTGCCCAGAATGCGGGCAAGCAAACAAAGGCAACAGAATAACATTTGTTAGTTTTATTCAGGAAGTTTTTAATGGCTTATTCAATTTTGATGCTAAATTTTGGAATACCTTAATACCACTTTTAATAAAACCTGGAAAAGTTTCTAAAGATTATATCGATGGAAAAAGACAGCGTTATTCTAACCCATTTCGTTTTTATTTAACAGTATCAATAATCTTTTTTTTATTAGTTGGTTTGCAAACTACAATTAATAAATATGAGTCGTTAACAAAAGAAAGTAAAGCGGACATTGTTGATGTTATAAAAAGTGAAACTACAAAAGCTAAAAAAAAATTAAATGAAAAAGAAATTGATTCTATAAAACAAGAATTAAAAAACAAAATGAAAAATCCATTTATTCCTATCCCAGAAGCTGCTAGGAAAAAAATTATAGAAGAATTAGAAGAAGATACTAAGGATTCAATAAAAAATGATAATGATGGCTTTAATATAAAACTTGGCGTAGATAGTAGGTTAGAAAAATTTATAGCTTATCAAAAAAAACACCCAAAATCTTCTATTGATGTTGCTTTAGATAGTTTAAAATATGATAAAAACTTTACAAACCGATTTTTATATACTAGAGCAAAAACAGCAAATAATTTAAAAAGTAAGGAAAGCAGAGATCAATTTATAAATAAAATGCTATCTTATAGCTCAGTAGCTTTATTTGTTTTCTTACCATTTTTTACATTATTTTTAAAGTTCTTTTACCTCAGAAGAAAATACACCTATGTAGATCATTTAATATTTGTATTTCACATACAAACTGTGTTTTTTATGCTGTTTTCAATACTCTATATTTTATTAATTTTCGATACAGAACCAAAAATTTGGATTTTTATATTGCTATTTTTACTCTACCTAATAATTGCCATGAAGCAATTTTATCAACAAGGCTATTTTAAGACTTTTACAAAATTCTTATTACTAAATTTAAGCTACATAATTGTGGCATCAATAGGAGCTTTATTTGTACTACTTATATCTTTTGCGTTATTCTAGCAAACTTTTAATAGATTACTTGCAATTATTTTATTAAGATTTATAAATAAAAAATTGTTTGACAACCAATTTAATTATGATAAGCATCAAATTTTATTTATTTTTTTGATTTTAATTCAATAAAAGAGGTTAAAAAACAGATAAATTTATTGAAACAAAAATTGTAACTTTGAAACCCAATAATCAGTAGATTCAAATTTAAAAAACATACAAAATGGCAAGAGGATTTTTTAATGTTCCAGTGGCTGTAAATGAACCCGTTAAAGGTTACGCTCCTGGATCACCAGAAAGAGAAGAATTATTAGCAACTTACAAAACCATGTTTAACAGCAATATTGATGTGCCAATGCATATTAATGGTGTGGAAGTTAGAACTGGAAACACTAAAAATATTACACCACCACATGATCATAAACATGTTGTTGGTCAATATCATATAGCTGAAAAATCTCACATAGATGAAGCAATTTCTACAGCATTGGCTGCTAGAGAAGCTTGGTCTAGTGTTTCTTGGATGGAAAGAGCTTCAATTTTCTTAAAAGCTGCAGAATTATTAGCAGGTCCTTATAGAGCAAAAATGAATGCTGCTACAATGATTGCACAATCTAAAAATGTTCATCAAGCCGAAATTGATGCTGCATGTGAAATGATCGATTTCTTTAGATTTAACGTACAATATATGACTGATATATTTAAGGATCAACCAGCTTCTGCACCAGGAATTTGGAACAGAGTTGAGTACAGACCTCTTGAAGGATTTGTGTACGCAATTTCTCCTTTTAACTTTACCTCTATTGCCGCAAATTTGCCTGCATCAGCAGCTTTAATGGGTAATGTTGTAGTTTGGAAACCTTCAGATCATCAAGCATATTCTGCACAAGTAATTGTAGATTTATTTAAAGAAGCTGGTTTGCCAGATGGTGTTATAAACGTTGTTTATGGAGACCCAATAATGATTTCTGATACCGTTTTAGAATCTCCAGATTTCTCTGGATTACATTTTACAGGTTCTACTCACGTTTTCAAAAATCTTTGGAAACAAATAGGAAATAATATTCATACTTATAAAACCTATCCAAGAATTGTTGGAGAAACTGGAGGAAAAGATTTTATTTGGGCGCACAGCTCATCAAACCCTTTACAAGTAGCTACTGCAATTACAAGAGGTGCTTTTGAATATCAAGGTCAAAAATGTTCTGCTGCCTCGCGCTCTTACATTCCTGCTTCAATTTGGGACGATGTAAAAAAACACTTAATTGCTCAAACTGATGAGTTAAAAATGGGATCTCCAGAAGATCCATCAAACTTTGTAAATGCAGTTATTCATGAAGGTTCTTTTGATAAAATTGCAAGCTATATTGATGCGGCTAAAGCGGATAAAGATGCTGATGTAATTATTGGAGGAAATCATGACAAATCTGTTGGATACTTTATTGAACCGACTGTAATTGTAGCTAAATCTCCAACATTTGCAACAATGACTACTGAATTATTTGGCCCCGTAATGACAGTTTATATTTATGAAGATGCTGAATGGGAAGCTTCATTAAAATTAGTTGATGAATCTACAGAATATGCCTTAACAGGTGCAATTTTTTCTACTGATAGATATATTGTTGAAAAGGCTTCTAAAGCATTAGAAAACTCTGCAGGAAACTTTTATATTAATGACAAGCCAACTGGAGCAGTTGTTGGTCAGCAACCTTTTGGAGGAGCAAGAGCTTCTGGAACAAATGACAAAGCTGGTTCTGCTCAAAACTTATTACGTTGGACTTCGGTAAGGTTAATTAAAGAAACTTTTGTTACTCCGCAAGATTATAAATATCCTTTTTTAGGATAAAAAATAGTTTATTTTATCCATAAAAAAATCCTCATCAAATTAATTTGATGAGGATTTTTACTTTTTATTAGTTTCTTATTTTATTATTAATTTTCTTGTTGAGTATTTATCTCCATTTGTAATTTTAAGCAAATATAAACCCGAAGATCCCACACTAAAAGCAACATCTTTAGTAAAATATGTACTTGTATTATTAAATACCTGACTATCAATTAATCTCCCTGCTAAATCATATAAATGAACTGAAACATCATCTCTATTTTCTGTATCAAAACTTAAATTAAAAGTTCCATCAGTAGGATTTGGAAATAAATTAAAACTTTCAAAAACATCATCCTCTATAACAATTCCTCTTACTAATATTGAATAATCTTCTACTTCACCATCAAAACCTTGTTCACAAGAAAGCGGATACGTAATAACATCTGGATCCGTATATTTAGAAGACACTCTTAATATGGTAGCACCAATTTTTGCATCTTCTGGCACCTGAATTGTAATCGGACTCCCATTTGTGACTCCATCTGTAGTATTCTCAGCAAAACCTAAATCATACTCTTCATTTTCATCAAAAACACAATTTCTGTTCCAATCTATCCATGCTTTTGTATGCACCCTATAATCTCCATCTGTATTTACATTTACAGATAACTCATAACTTTCATTAATGGTTACAGAAGTTTCTATGGACTTAAAATCACCATATGCTTCATTATCACCTTCTTTTTCAGAAGCATTATTTATGGTGTTAAATTCTACAAGTGTTGTACTAGTTGCGTATTGATTATCACCAAAAGATTCACAAACATCGCATGACAATGTAGTAAAACTAAAAGAATCACTAAAAGTTCCTGTACCACAAGAATTTACATACTGAACTCTCCAGAAATAAGTAGTTTCTTGATTTAAACTTGGTGTAATTTGTACAGTATTAGTATTAACATTGTTAGAAAATACCAAGTCATTAAAATCACTATCTAGCGCAACTTCTACATTATATGATTCTGCATTTGAATCTTCACTCCAATTTAGGCTTCCTTCTAATTCAAAGTCTTCTGAATTATCCTCAGGAGCACTTAAAATCACTTCATTAAAATCACTACTAACTACTTTCAAATAAACTTCGATTTCTTGATTTAAAGAAGTAGAATTCCCCGATACAATAATTGTATAATCTTGAGCAGCTTTATCATCTAAATTTGAAATTGTCATTATTCTACTACCATCATCTGTAATCGTTTCTGAGCTAAAATTAACATTTGCGCCAGTAGGAAACCCTGAAGCAGATAAAGTAACTGTTTCAGAAAAGTTATTAATAAAATCAAAATTCAAACTATAATCAACAGAATTATTTCCTGAATTACAAACTGTTTCACTATCTATCTCGGCAGTTATTAAGAATGTAGGTAATGTAGAATTAATAGTAAAATTAGCACTATTTACATTGTAAAAAATGTTATCAGAAGCTTCTACCATAATTCTTGCCTCCTCTGTAGCATTATTTGGTATTATTATATCTTCAGATCCATCATTTGGTGTATCATTTTTTAAAACAATTGGAAAAGTAAGTCCTCCATCTACAGATAATTTTATGTTTACAAAAGAACAACTAATTGGAGATATATCTGTAGTTCCTTTTTGCCAAGTAACTGTTTGAGTTGTACCAACATCCCAAATAACAGCAGAATTTGGAACATCTACAGTAAAAGCATCAGCATCTGTAACTGTTACCACCATATCATCTCTAGCAGAACTACCTCCACCAGCATGATTATCTCTCACTAAAAAAGAAAAATTAAGTTCTCTTGCAACTGAAGGAACAACCTCCCAGGTTGATGATGTGCTGCCAGCAATTACGGTTGCTAAATCTGGCATAAATCTAATAGGAGTTGTTTTTGATGGTAAAGATCTAAATACAGGTCCAATTGTACTTGATGATAAAGGCGGCATTGTTGCAGTTTCATTATCTAATTGCTCCCAATTATAAGTTAAAGAACTTGTACCATCAACATCATCAGCTACACCAGATAATTTAAATGGTGTAGATTTTGGAATTGAATAATCTAAACCTGCATCTGCAGTTGGCGCAGTATTATTTGTATCTGTTTCTGATGCACAAGTTCCTGAAGACTCAATAGTATTCCACATTTGAGCAATACTTACTGTATGAAAATAATCATCACTATTACCATTTGAATTTCCAGATTGTACGTCAGGAGAACAAATACCTGCATACCCCATAATTGTAGATCCACTACCCGGTTCTACTGCTGTATCATCTGTTCTGTTACAATTATTGTTTTGTGTGTGTGTTGCACCAAACTGATGCCCCAATTCATGTGCTACATAATCTATATCGTATGCATCACCAACCGGTTGAGATCTACCTGTAACACCTCTTGCTTTTTGACCTGTAACACATACCACACCTAAACCTGCTAAACCATCACCACCAACACTGTAAAGATGACCAATATCGTAATTTGCATTTCCAATTTCTGCATCACAAATTGATTGTACTTCATCTATCATTGTATTTGGACTACCATCAGTAATACCATCAGTATCAGCATCTAAAAAAATAATCTCATCATTATTGCTAACAAGTATCATTTTAACTGCCAAATCTTTTTCAAACACCCCATTTAGTCTTGTAATTGACGTATTCATTGCAGATAAAACAGCCGCTTTTTTTACCTCTTCTGTTTCTGTATCTGGAATATTTTGTTGACCTGCTCCTAAATGAAACTCTGCATATTCTCCACTACAAGCTAAAGCCAATCTAAAGGTTCTTAATTTACCATCATCTGCATTTTTAGCAAAATTACTTGTGGTAAATTCTTTACCAATAGTTTCTTCTACTTGACATTTAAAATCATCTTCAACCTTACTTAAACTACTCCTTTTGTAAACGATGTAATTTACATTATCTTTTGTATAGGGATCTACATACAAAGTTTCTTCTTTTCCTGAAAATATTACTGCATGAAAACCATCTGTACCAATACTTATTTTTGCAACAGCGGTTGGATCATCTAAACCTTGGGCTGTATATGATTTTATATTTGGAAATTTAGCTTGTAAACCTTCTTCAAAATTTGAAGTTTCTTTTAATAAAAACTTTGACAAAGTGCCTTCTGAATTTGGTAATTCTACAACACTTTCTTCTTTACTTGTCTTTTTTAATTTACCAGAAAATAATTCTGATTCTAAAGAAAAAATTACATAATCAGAAGGAAAATTTTCTTTATCATAAACCTCCTTTTTCTGAATTGAATAATTTTCTTTTTGAATTTTCTTCCATACCTCTTGAGAATTAACAGCAGTAATGTTAAAAAATAAAACTATTAGCGGTAGTAAAAAAGATAATTTACTTTTCATAAAATACATTATTTAATATAAAAATTTATCGTTTCAAATATAACGTTTTATTTACCTTTGTATTTAATTATGAATAGAAAAATATTATTACAAGATTTAGCCAATAAAGACTATAAAGAAACCTGGGATTATCAAACAACATTGCTACAAGAAATTGTAGATGTTAAAATTGAAAATCGAAGAAAAAATTTACAAAATGATACAGAAAATCATCTGTTATTTGTAGAACACCCTCATGTGTATACTTTAGGTAAAAGTGGTGATTTAAGTAATTTATTGTTAAATGAAAATCAGCTAAAAGAAAAAGGTGCTACTTTTTATAAAATAAATAGAGGTGGCGACATTACTTATCATGGACCGGGTCAAATTGTTGGATATCCTATTTTAGATTTAGAAAACTTTTTTACAGACATTCATAAATACTTACGTTTACTAGAAGAAACCATTATTTTAACCATTGCAGAATATGGTTTAAAAGGTGTTAGAAGTGATGGAGAAACTGGTGTTTGGTTAGATGTAGAAACGCCATTTGCTCGTAAAATTTGCGCAATGGGAATTCGTTCATCTCGCTGGGTAACCATGCATGGTTTTGCCTTAAACGCGAATACCAACCTAGGTTATTTTGACAATATAATACCTTGTGGAATTAGAGGTAAAGCAGTTACTTCTATGGAAGTTGAACTAGGTAAAAAAGTAGATATAGAAGAAGTGAAACAAAAAATATTAAAGCACTTTAAAGCATTATTTGAAGTTGATGAATTTATTACTTCTCATCATTAAAATAAACTTTATAATATTTCATTTTTTTCTCTTCATCATAACCTCTTTCTAAATGTTCTGAAGCTGCATCAGGTGCATCAACATCTAATTTTATAACGATATTAGTGTCAAGTTTAATTTCAGTTTTTAACTTGCTTTTTTCTTTCTTTAAAACAACACCAGAAACATCAAAGTTATTTCTAATTAAAACATCATTTAAGGTTTCATAATGTTTTTTATAATCATCAAATAACTCTTTGTGTTTGTCTTCTTCAAAAATTTCGTCTTTAAAATCATGATAATCTACAGCTTCATGTTCTTTAAAATAATCTACCGTATTTGCTAAAAAATTACCCTGTTGGTGTTTTCCTAATTCAGGTTTTATTACTTCTTCAGAAAACTCTTTACACAACTCTAAATAGTTTTGCGTGTGCGAATTATAATCGTCTGCTAACTTTACACTCAAAAAATTTTTAATCCAATATTGAGCATCATAATTATTATTATCTACAGATAAAACAACCGTTCCTTCAGTATCTGAAGTATTTAAAATTAGACAACCCTTATCTATTTTTTTTGTTGATATTCCTTGCTGTACAACAACATCAAAACTCTCATTATCATCTAAATATGTTTGAAAAAAATCAACTTTATTTTCAATTTTAAAAACACCAACAGCTTCTGTTAAAACATCGTTATATTCAATTCCTTCAATTAAAACAATAATAACATCTCCAGTTTTTATCTGAGCAGAATTAGATTGTTCATACAAGTGATTTACAATATTTTTAGAATATTCTATAAATGAGCTTTCCACTTTAAAAATCTCAGAAGCATAACTATTTAATTCATTTAAGCGAACATCTGCATGATGAGAAAAACGATAGCTTTGGGTTAACGTTCCAAAAGGTTTTAATAGAAAACTCTTCATCAAATCATAACTTTCTTGATCAAAGCGAATTAAATCTTCAGAAAAAACATTGTGACCACTGTTAAATTTGTTGGCTACTTTATGTAAGATACATTTGGTAATTTCTGCGCGTGTTTTTTTTATCATCATCTAAAATTGAGAACGTAAAAATAGAAAAATTACAACTCTAATTTTAATTGTTCTGGTAATAATTTAAAAGATTTCCGATGATAATTGGTTGCCCCAAATTGGCGAATTGCATTTCTGTGTTCTTTGGTTGGATAACCTTTATTTTTTGCCCAATTATACATTGGAAATTCTTGATGAATTTTTTGCATATATTCATCTCTATATGTTTTTGCTAATACAGAGGCTGCTGCAATGCTTAAATATTTAGCATCACCTTTTACAATAGTTTCATAAGGTATTTTATTATAATTCTTAAACTTGTTTCCATCAACAATAATAAACTCTGGAGTAATTTTTAGTTGATCGATTGCTCTGTGCATTCCTGTAATTGATGCTTGTAAAACATTAATTTTATCAACTTCATCTTGCCAAACAAATGAAACTCCAAAAGCAACTGCCTTTTCTTCGATAATTAAACGAAGTTGATCTCGCTTTTTTTCTGACAATTGTTTAGAATCATTTAAAAAAGGATGCTTAAAGTTTTCAGGTAAAATAACTGCTGCTGCAACCACAGGGCCAGACAAGCAACCTCTACCTGCTTCGTCTGCACCAACCTCTAAAAGAAAACCACTAAAATTTGATTTTAACATATATACAAAGAAAAGAAATCTTTTTCTCTTAAAACATTTTAATAATTAACAGTTTCTATTGAAATTATTGGTATTTATTATCGTTTAATTATTTTACATTTGCTTTTGTAGATATTTATCATGAACAAACAACTTTTTATTTTTTTATTATTAACTACTCTAAGCTTTAACAATGTTTTTTGTCAAGGATTTAATAGAATAAAAGACTTAAGTATTGAAAGTAATTTTGATAACGATTCCACCTCATATTCTAGTGAAACGAAAGTGATTCTGTCAGGAAAAACAAAATACACTGATTATAAAATATTTTCACATAAAAGAGACACAACTTATATAGACACTACTTTAACGATTCGTAAAGAATATCTTTTTAATTATTTAAGAAAAGATAATTTTGAATTACTAGCATTTCATAATCAAGGACAAACTTTTAATAATTTAGGATATAGTTTTAGCAATGTAAATCAATTACCAGATATTGGTTTTACTGCAAAACAGTTTAGTTATTTTGATGTAGATGACATTAATTACTATGAAGTTCCTACACCAACTACAGAAATTTTATACAGAACAGGATTACAACAAGGGCAAGTTGTGGATGCTTTATTTACATTAAACTTTTCAAAAAGACTTAATGTTTCTATTGCATACAAAGGCTTACGTTCTTTGGGTGACTATAGAAGAGCATTAGCTAGTAACGGAAACTTTAGAGGTACTTTTACATATAAAACAAAAAATAATCAGTATGAAATTAGAGGTCATATGACTTCACAAGATTTTTTTAATCAAGAAAATGGAGGACTAACAGATACAGCATTAGAAAACTTTATTAATGAAAATGAAAACTTTGATACACGCTCTAATTTAGATGTAAATATAGAAGATGCCGAAAATCAATTTGATAGTAACAGAATTTATCTTGAACATAGTTATAAACTATTAGCAAGTAAAGACACTATTAATGATAAAGATTTTAGTAATTTAAAAATAGGGCACATTTTAACTTCAGAAAATAAAAGCTATAATTTTACCCAAACTACAACTACTACCGATTTTTTTGGTGATAATAACGCTACTGATTTTGATAACAATACTGCCAAAAGTAAAATTACAAATAATGAAGTTAATTTAGAGTTTAACTCCAAATATGTACTAGGTAAATTTAAAGCAAAAGTAAATTTAACCAACTATACATATGGTTATGACACCATTTTAAATAGCAATAGTAATATTGATAAATTAGAATTAACAGGAAGAGCAATTTCTCTTGGAGCTAGTTGGAATGCAAAAATTAAAAAATTTCAATTAAATGCAAATGGCTCTTTAACGCCTGGCTCTAGCAGATTATCAGGCAGTTATTTAAAAGGAGAAGCACTTTATAAAAAAGATAGTTTATTTACTTTAAAAGGAAGCTTATTACTAAGCTCTAAATCAGCAAATTTTAATACTCTTTTACATCAAAGTTCTTATGATGATTATAATTGGCAAAACGATTTTAGTAATGTAAACACAAGGGATTTAGGTTTTACATTTAACTCAAAATGGATAAATGCTGATCTAAATTTTACGAATATTGATAACTACACTTATTTTGATGAGAATAATACTCCTCAGCAATTTACAAGTCAAATCACTTATTTAAAAGTAAAAGCAAATAGAGAATTTAAATTTAAAAAGTTTGCACTTGATAATACTATAATGTATCAAAATGTAAGTAGCGGAAGCTCTGTTTTTAGAGTACCAGAATTGGTAACAAGAAACACCTTTTACTATACAGATTATTGGTTTAAAGGAAAACCAATGTTGGTAAACATTGGTGCAACTTTTAAATATTTTACAAAATATAACGCAAATGCTTACAACCCATTATTAGCAGAATTTACACTTCAAAATGATGAAGAAATAGGATTTCCAACTTTAGATGTTTTTTTTAACGCACAAGTTAGAAGAACACGTTTATTCTTAAAAGTTGACAATATTACTTCTGAATTTTCTAAAAAGAATTATTTTTCTGCACCTAATTATCCATATAGAGATTTTACAATACGTTTTGGTCTAGTATGGAATTGGTTTATATAATGAAAAAAATATTAAAAAATAATTGGAAACTCTTTTTAATTGTAAGTTTTACTTTAGGATTAGCACCTTTTAACCCTCCACATATTTGGGGTAAAATTCAATGGATTTTAGGGGAAAATGCACTTTCTATAGAAAATGGAATGCAACCTAAAGATTGGTTTGATGTTTTATTGCATGGTTTCCTTGGATTTTATTAATGATTTCTATTTGTTTAAATCTTTTTTCATCAAAGGCAAAAAACGATTTGCAATAGAACTCTTTTTCTTTTCTATAGTTACAAATCCTTTAGATTTATAAAAATATTTAGCATTAGGATCTACTAATACAATCATATCTAAACAATGTAAACTTTTCGCTTTTTCAAAAGAATGATATAGTAATTGCTTCCCAATACCTTTTCCAATAAATTTTGGTAACACAAATAAGAATTCTAATTCTATAGTTTTGTTTTCAGGCTGATTTAAAATATAAAAACCTACAACTTCATCATCTTGCATATATTTATATACAATCATTTGCTGAACCATTTGTTCAGAAACAGTTAAATCCTCTCTCCAACTCTCAATTAATTCATTAGAATAACCCCAAAAAGCTTTTGATTTTAATGCAACATTTGTTAACCTTTTTGCATCAGAAGCAATTGCGTTTGTAATCATTTTTATTTCTTTACAAACTGTCTAATTTTAATATTTAAAGCAGCAAATAATAACGTTGTAAAAGGAGATAACCAATTAAAAATTGCGTACATAAAATACTCACCTACTCCAACACCTAAAACTCCAGACTGATAAGCTCCACATGTATTCCAAGGAATTAAAACAGAAGTTACTGTACCAGAATCTTCTAAAGTTCTACTTAAATTTTCTGGTGCTAAATCTCTATCTTCATAAGCTTTTTTAAACATTTTTCCAGGAATTACCAACGCCAGATATTGGTCAGATGCAATTACATTTAACCCTAAACAACTAACAACAGTACTTGCAAATAACCCAAAAATAGAAGTAGCTATAGAAAGTAGCGCTTTTGTAATTTTTGCTAACGCACCAATGGCATCCATAACTCCTCCAAAAACCATGGCACAAATAATTAGTAAGATGGTCCATAACATTCCTAAAATTCCTCCAGAAGAAAATAATTCACTTAATTTTTCATCACTAGTTTCAACTTGAGTATCTGTCCAAATAGCATTTAAAACTGATTGAAATTTTGACGCTGACAACGAACTTAGTACATCAGTCTGAAAAATAAATGCAAAAATTGCTGCTAAAAATACTCCAATCACCAATGCTATTAATGGTTTTGTTTTCATCAAAATCATTACAATTACAGCTATAGGAACTAAAAATAACCAAGGAGAAATGTAAAATGTATTGTCTATAGAAGTTAATAAATCACTTATATCTGCACCACCAGTGGTATCTATTGTTCCGCTTAAAATAGCAAATACAATTAATGTTATTACTATTGTTGGCACTGTTGTATATGCCATATATTTTATGTGTGTAAATAAATCTGTACCAGCCATTGCTGGTGCTAAATTGGTAGTATCAGAAAGTGGAGACATTTTATCGCCAAAATAAGCCCCAGAAATTACTGCTCCTGCAATCATTCCTGCAGGTATACCTAACGCACTTCCTATCCCAACCAAAGCTATACCAACTGTTGCAGACGTTGTCCAAGAACTACCCGTTGCAATAGAAATTATTGCTGCAATGATTACACAAGCAGGTAAAAATATTGCTGGACTTAAAACTTGTAAACCGTAATAAACCATTGCTGGTATAATACCACTAACCAACCAAGTTCCTGCCAATGCACCTACTAAAGCTAAAATTAAAACAGGTACAAAAATACTTTTCCAATTTTCCCAAACCTCTGCAATCATTTTATGAATAGTTACTTTGTTAAAAAAACCAACAGCTGCGGCAACCAGACCTCCAATTAATAAAATATATTGATTTGTGTAACCCCCAAACCATTCTTGCCCTTCTACAAAAAAGATATTGTAAGCTAATAACCCCATTAAAATAACTACAGGGATTAAAGATTCTAAAAGGCTTAACTCTTTATTATCAATTATTTTTTGATCTTCAATTTCAATTTCTGATAAGTTTTTATCCTCTTGCATTCTATAAAATTTGGTAATGTAATGTTACGATTTTACAAGATGTTATGCAAATCAAATTGGTTGGTTTACTTTTGTAATATGGATTCATTAACTCAAATTGTTTTAGGTGCTACTTGTGGAGAAATTGTACTTGGAAAAAAAATAGGAAACAAAGCTTTATTATTTGGCGCAATAGGTGGTACAATTCCAGATTTAGATGTTTTTATCGGCAGGTTTTTATATAGCAATGAAATACAAGCCATGGCTTTTCATCGTGGATTTATGCACTCTATTTTATTTGCAATTTTGGGCGCATTTTTATTGGGGTGGATTACCTTCAAACTCTATAACTCTGGTAAAAGAAGAGAAACTAGCACTTTAAAAGATTGGATTTGGTTATTCTTTTTAGCCATTTTTACGCACCCTCTTTTAGATTGTTTTACCCCTTACGGAACACAGCTTTTTGCTCCTTTTTCTGATTATAGAGTTGCTTTTAATAATATTTCAGTTGCAGATCCATTATATACAGTTCCTTTTTTATTATGTATGATTATTTTGATGTTTTTCAACAGAAAAAGAACAAGAAGACGTTGGTGGTTAAAAACAGGGATTTATATTAGTTCTGCATACATGATTTTTACCATTATTAATAAATTTTATGTAGACTCAGTTTTTAAAAAATCATTTGATAAAGCTGGGATTACTTACGCACGGTTTTCTGCACAACCTACCATTTTAAATAATATTTTGTGGTATGCAGTTGCAGAAGGTGAAAATAATTATTACTTAACTTTCTATTCTTTACTAGATAAAAAATCAATTTCTGAAAAGATAATTACAATTGAAAAAAAACACGATTTAATTGATATGACTGATAAAAATCTTCAAACCTTAACTTGGTTTAGTAACAACTATTTTAATCTTTCAAAAAAAGAAAAAGTTGGCACTTATAAATATGTAGATTTACGTTATCCAATGTTAAATCCTGATGATGCAAATACATCTGTTTTTAACTTTACTATTTTTCATGAAAACGGAAATTGGGATATTTTACCTTTTGATGGATCTCCACCTAATAAAAATGATTTTTCTAAATTTATTAAACGTTTAAAAGGGGTTTAATTTGTCTTTGCTAACGGAAACAATTTACTAATGAAAAGAGATTGCTTCAATTATTTTTTATTTATTTAAAAAAAATAAAAAATTCTGACTAAAAATCTAGAAAAATAAAGCAGATTAGTAATACACATAGTATTTTTAGTATTGAACAAGTAAAAAATACTACAGCAATTATTCTCAAGTAAAAACAAAAAACATGCAATCAATACGTTATAAATTTTTTGAACTTTTTATCATATTTATCTTAATTCCAATAAGTTTTTATTTTGATTATAAACCAATATTAAAATTGATTATTGGTGTTTCTGGTTTTGGATATATCTTATATGTCTTACTGAAAATTGAAAAGATTAAATTCAAAATTATTAAAGAGATTAACTGGAAAAATTTTTGGAAAAGAACTCTTATAAATTTATTAGTAATTATTATTGCAACTACCTTTTTTGTTTGGTACTCTGACAAAGAAAATCTTTTTACTGTTGTTTTGAATAAGCCATTAATGTGGATTTTAATTTTATGCTTCTACTCCATCTTTTCTGTGTATCCTCAAGAACTTATTTACAGAACCTTCTTTTTTAAACGCTATAAAATTCTTTTTAAAAATGAGTTTTTATTTATTTTGATGAATGCTATTTCATTTTCTTTAGCACATTTATTATTTAAAAATACGTTGGTTTTATTCTTAACTTTTATCGGCGGTATTCTTTTTGCTTTGAGTTATAAAAAAACAAAATCCACCTTTTTAGTTTCTGTTGAACACGCTATTTATGGCTGTTGGCTCTTTACAGTTGGTATGGGTTCTATGTTAGGTTTTCCTTCTTAAAATTTAAACTAAATTTTCACCAACACTATTTTTTCTGATTGTTTTTTTACTAAAGTTCCATAAAAATCTTTTAAATATTGATAATAGCTAGATGGTATTATAGAACTATTAAACTCTAAAATAGATATTGTTTTTATTTTATTACCAATTTGTAAAACTTGATATTTAAAAATTCCAATATTATCTGGAAGAGCAATACCAATTGGTTCTGGCAATTTTTCCACTTTATACCCTTCAGGAATTTCTATAAAAATTTTATTTTCATCTTTCCAAGCTGTAGCAAAATCTACAGGAAATTTTCTTTCTTCCAATTTGAATGGGTTTTTATGATTTGTTAAAAACAATAATGGTTCTATATACAATTTCCCGCTAATTTCTTCAACCAAATCTTCACTATAAAATTTTACTCTTCTTATAACTGGTTTACTTAAATCTTGTTCATTGGTAATTTTAAAGTCTTCAACTTCTAAATTATTTTTTTCTTCATATTTGGTTTCAAGTACTTCCTTTTTTATATGATTGTTTTTACTTCTAAAGTTTAAAGCATTAAGGTTTTCAAATTTTGTTCTTATAAAACCATTAACGGAAATATCATCAGAAATTTTTACCATCATAGTATTATCTTCTTTTGCTTTAATAGAAGACGTTAATTTTACCCAAGAAGAAGTTCCATCTTTTTTAACTAGTCTTCCATCCCAATTTAAAGCTCTAACAGGCAAAACATTTGGTAAACTGTAAGATTCTGTTGCATCTAATAAAACATATGAATCATCTGGAAATTGAACCACGGAAATAACATAATCAAAACCTTTTAGTGTTGGAAAAAGTGGCAGTCCATTTCCTCTAGAACTTACTAAAACAGGATTTGCTTTTAAACCTGCATATCTTAACATAGAGGTTAACATTAAATTGATATCTGCTACATTACCAGCACTTTCCTTATAAGCTTTTTTTACTCCTTTTTCGGTATATTTCCCATAAAAACCATTCCATTTTACTTTGCTTTTTACAAATTGAAAAATAGCATTCAATTTTTCGGTACTAGCTTTATAATCGACTAAAAGTTTGTCTAAATCTTCTTTAAAATAACTTGTTTTTTTAAGTTCTGCTCCAAAAGAAGAAGATCTAAAAATTTGCTGACTTACGTTTGCCCAAGAGGTGGAATAATTTTTAAGTTCTCCACCAATACTCATAAAATTTGTTTGTGATAATTCAAACTTTACTCCACCTCTATAAGCATTAATATTTGCTACATAAGATTCGTTATTTTTTAAAGCAGGAATATTATTACCATTAAAGTTCAAAACATTAACTCTATATTCACTATCACCAATTTTACCACTTTTTGATGATTTCTTTACTGGAATACTATAATACCCTTTATTAGTTGATCTAAAGGTATAATATTCTGGAAACTCTAATTGAGAATTTATTTTTTTAATTGGAATTCCTTTTTGAAACTCAACATCATCTATTGAAGTTGCATAAGGAGAAGTAATAGTATATTTAATATCTACAACACAACCTTCTTGTAATTTAGGCATGGTAATTTTAACTTTACTGTTGTATTTATTGATTTTTTCTTTAAAAATACTTTTTTTAGATAATTTTTCTTTTTGGATTTTTCCATTTTCTTTAAAAAAGGTATATCCTCTTATACTACCAACAGATTCTGATTCTCCAGAATCTGGGTTATAATATTTAACAGATTTTGTAGCGTAATCAAAACCTTCTTTTGTATAAATTTTTATTCTGTGGTGTATGTTTGTTATCAATTGAAACCCTTCGTTTGGAATAAAATCAAAATAACTTCTTCTATATTTATATAAATATGCTGCATCTACAGTGGAATCAGTAGGGTAAAATTGCTCTTCAACTTCTTCTTTTGATACTTTACCAAACTTGTAATTTTGAGCAAATAAAGATGCCTGAACTATCAATACCATTAATATTATAACTTTCTTTTTCATCTTTATTTTTTTAATAATGCAATTCTTGTGTTTTCTAATTTTACAATACTTCTTCTAAACTTTCTAAATAATTTATAATCTTCTTTTGAATAAGTGCCTCCTTTTATTAAAATCGATTTTTTATATAATAATTGATGCTCATCTACCTTTTCAAAACTTAAAGAATAAGTACCAAATTTTGTATTTAGCTCTACTTTTTCTGGTATGTATTCTAACTTATAATTTTCTGGAATATGTATAATGTATTCATCTACATCTTTATAACCTCTATAAATTTTAAGTGGCAAATTTCTTGTTCTATATCTTTTAGGAATAAAACTTTCTTTATTAAATACATTTACTCTAAATAAAATTTCTTTTTCATTTACAGTTGCATAATTTTTAATAGCAACTTCTACAGCTTCCTTAAGCTTAATATCTTTTTTGTTATTTTCTATTTTTGCAGAAATAATCTCTAAATTATTATTATAATCCCAAACATTGGTTTTGTAATTTTTTATCAATTCTTCTTGATTCATTTCAGAAAAATATGATTTAGAATCATATTGAGTTCCTTCTGAAATTCTTTGCAAAGTTGCTTTTAAGTCACCTGTATCATCTAACTTAATTTTTGCAGTTAGTTTTTGTAAATTTTCTTCATTTTTATAAGATGTTGTGTGTTTTATTACACCTCCTTCTGGCGTAATTACAAGTACATCTCTATCATCTGTAAACCTACCTAAAAAACCAAAAGGAGTTGTTTGACTTGTACACTCTAACCAAACATCTTTGTCTTTATTGGGTATATTTAAGATTACATGGTTACCTTGTTCTAGAGAAGCAAAATCTTTTTCAAATGAAACAGGCTCATGACTATTAGCTTCAACATGTGTATAATAAGAAGTTACACCTACCAAATCAAGCAAAGATTTTGTATAATTTGTAAGTCCTTTACAATCTCCATACCCCAATTTATCAACTTCGTTTGCAGCTATCGGTTGTATACCACCAATACCTACCTGAACGCTAATGTATCTTGTATTATCTTGCACAAATTGATATACAATTTTAGCTTTTTCTATTGGATCATCAACTCCTTCAACTAATTTTAATACTTTAATTTTGGTTACTTCATCAAGTAAATTTCTGTTTTTTAAAAGTGAGTTATTCATCCAAGAACCAAATTCACTCCAATTTGTGTAACTACCACTAACACCATCAGTTTTAAAATCATTAAGAGCTATTAAAGATTTAGGGCTATAGTTTCTTAAAGATATTGCGTACGCTTCTTTTTTAAAAGATTTTACGTTAATGATTGAATAAAATATCTTAGCATCATCAATAGATTTTTCAATTTCAAAACCTTCAAAGTTTTTTTCTTTTATTCTTACTTTTCCATATTTTAAATTTACTTGAAACTCATTTTTTTGAACAGAAACAAAATAATTTTCTACAGGACTCCAATTAGGAAGAAAACCTGTTGAAGACGTTTTCTTTTCATACTCTAAATGAACAGTGTATGGATAAGAAATTGGCGTATAATCTAAATATTTTACCCTAGAATCTGAATATAAAGTCCCTCCATCTACAGCACTAACATCTGTAAAATTTTTCTTTTTAACCTTTTTTATTTCTTTGCCAAAAGCATCATAAATTTTGGCTTCTAATTTGTTAATTTTAGAATTATTATCATAACCAACAGCAGCTCTAACATTTTTATCCCCTAACTTATTTAAAACAGTTATTGTTCTATTTACAGAAATTATCATCTGATCAATACCTAAAACATCTATGGTTGTTTTATGATACCTTACAACAGAATTTGCATCTTCTTTTATCTCTGACGGAATTAAAATGGAAGAATAATCTGATATTTGACTAAATATATTTGTTGATAATAATAGAAACAGGGAGAAATAGAAACTCTTATTTTTTTTCATGCAATATTTTTTCTAGCTTTTTTTCCTTGAAAAAAATTCAGGGGTTGCAAAAATAAAGATAATATTTTTAACATTTATTTTAAGAATAATAAAAAAAACCATCATTCGAAAAATTATTGAATGATGGCTTTATAAAATTAAAATATGATTTTATGACTTAGAAGATGAATCTTTTTTATGTTCAACTATTTCTTCAGCTTTTATATCAGTAATATCTTTTCCTTTTAAATAATCTGGTAATTGCATACCTGCCATATTAAACATTTCTTGTAAAGGTGGCACTGATTTATACATTCCAGAAATAAAGTTAGAAGTTGATGATTTACCATCTTTACCTCCACCATTTTCCCAAACAGTTACTTTATCAATTTTAATATTTTTAATTGCTTCTGCTTGTATTTTTACTAATTCTGGTAGTTTATCTGCAATTAATAATAAGGCTGCATTTTGAGAATCGTTTCCAGCTGCTTTTACAATTTGATCTAAACCAGCTGCTTGTTTTGTTAAAACTTCATACAAACCTTGTGCTTCTGCTTGTGCTTTGAATAAAATTGCATCTGCTTCACCTTTTGCAATTCTTCTGATGTTTTCTGCTGATGCTTCTGCATCAATTTCAACTTTACGTTTATCAATTTCAGCAGGAACAATAACATCTGCTAATTGAGAAGAACGCTCTCTTTCCGCTCTTGCAACCTCAGCTTCTTGCTCTGCAGCATATGATTCTCTTAATGCATTTGCTGTTTGTACTTTTTCTGCAGCTATTGCTGTACGTTCTGCTTCTGCTTCTCTTTGTCTTCTTAAAGAGTCTGAATTTGCAACTGCAATTTTTGCTGTGTTTTCTCCTTCTACAGCTTGTGCATTTGCAGCTGCAACCTGTGTTCTTTCATCTTGTACTGCATTTGCTTCACCAATAGAACCATCTCTGTTTTTTTCTGCCACAGACTTTCTTGCTGCATTAATTGCATGTGCTGCAGCTTCCTTTCCTAATGCTTCTATATAACCAGATTCATCTACAATATCTGTAATATTTACGTTAATTAATTTTAAACCAACTTTCTTTAGTTCTGATTCTACTGACTGAGAAATATTAGTTAAAAATTTATCTCTATCAGAATTTATTTCTTCTATATCCATAGATGCGACTACCAAACGTAATTGACCAAAAATAATTTCTTGGGCTAATTCTTGAATATTATCTTGATTTAAACCTAATAATCTTTCTGCTGCATTTTGCATAATTCCAGGCTCTGTAGATACACCAATCGTAAATCTACTTGGCACATTTACACGAATATTCTGCTTAGAAAGTGCGTTTACTAAGTTTACTTCTATAGAAATTGGTGTTAAATCCAAAAATTGATAATCTTGAATTACTGGAAAAATAAACGCAGCTCCACCATGAATACATTTAGCTGATTCTCCTCCTCCAACTTTTCCATACACTACTAAAATTCTGTCTGAAGGACATCTTTTGTAACGTTTTACCATTGCTACTATTAGTATAAATATGAATAAAATCGCAATTCCTATTCCTACTAAACCCGCAAATGGGCTATTTTGTAATATCATAAAATTTAGCATAGTTCTTTTTTTTTTAATTTTGAGGTTCTATAATTAATATTCCATTGTTTGTTACTTCAATCACTTTAATAATTTTTCCTTGTTTTAAATCTTCATTATAATCTGTTAAAGCTTCTAATTCTCTTAAAGCTCCTTGAATTTTAATTTGAATTTTACCTATTTTAGATCTGTTTGCACCAACAGTTAAATATACCTCTCCTATAGAATTTAATGCATTCTGCATTTTTAAAGTTCCACTAGAGGTTAATTTACTGATATAGTAAAATAAACCTGCCATTACAAACATCATTGTTAAACCGCAAATAACAGATATAATTATGGTTAATGATTTAGAATTTCCAGCATCAATACTTGCTATTCCACTCCAACCAAAAATAGCAAAGAAAGCGACTAAGTTTTTAAGGGTAAAAAACTGAAAACCTGCTCCAGTATCTGCATCAATTTCTGCATCTACATCACCAATATCATCTCCGTCAGCACCAATCATTGTACTAACTAACACAAATAAAAACATCAATGTAGAAATACCTGTAATTATCCAATACGTCTTTTGAAAAGACGTTAATTCTTGAAACCATTCCATCATAACAAATAATTTTTAAAGTGATTAAATATAAAGGTTTTTTATTAATTAAAAAGAGCATTTTAATCAATAAAACTAAAACTCATTTTTTTAAAAATCGACTTATTAATTCTAGACTTAATAATTTTTAAAAATTCTAAAGTAGCTATGAGTTCTATTTATTAGTAGTTGAAAAGTATAATTTGTTACAAAAAAATATTTTTTCCTGAAAGAAAATAAAAAACCTTGATAAAAATATATCAAGGTTTAAGTGAAATTGTATAAAAAATACTTCTTTTAAAAATTAAAACGTAACCCAAATAAGAAATTACTTGATGGCATTGGCACAAAACCAGATTCTATATACTCTGCATCAAAAATATTATTAGCTGTTACAGTAAAGCTAAATTTATTAACATCTACAATTACAGAAGCATCCCAAACATTATAACTTGTACCAACTGTACGTTCTGCATGCTTATAAATAATATTTTGCCTTACATTTTTAAATAACCTACTTGCAAAACGTGTAATAAACTGATGTTTTAAAGTGTTTAATGAATAACGTGATAAATCTTTATCTTGATCTAATATATCATCATCTAAAAAATTATATGAAAAAGAAAGTGTTTGCTTAAACTCATTTATTTTAAAGCGATAATCTGCATTCAACTCAAAACCTTTTGTATTTACTTCTGCAAAATTAGTAGCTACAAACTTTGTTGCATCAATATCTGGCTTTACAAAATCTATCAAATTAGTTGCATTTCTATTAAAAAGAGCAACAGAGGTTGTAAATCTTTCTGAATCATATTTTAAACCAATTTCTTGCGCAAAAGCTTCTTCTCGTTTTAAATTAGGATTTCCACTTGTGCTACTATCATTGTAATACAAATCTGTATACGTTGGTATTCTGTATGTAGTACCTAGGTTCCCATACACCTTTAATTTATCTGATATTTGATATCCAATATCTAAACCAGGAAATGCATGAAATTTAAAATCTGAAAAATAAGTAACAGCAACTCCAGGTGTAACATCTAACTTGTCATTAGCTAATTTAAAACGATGTTCTAAAAACAAATTAGCCATTGTTCTGTTTCTGTTTCCTAAATTATTACTACTAATAAAAACTCTAGAAACATCTATACCAAAACCTGTAATACCTAAATCTGATGTGTAAGACGCATTTGTTTCTACACCCGCTTTATTTGTAATGTGTAAATTTCTGTAAAAACTTGGGTCATCTCTTTTTAACAAGAAAATATCTTGCCCTCTTTTCCAGTAAATTCTTGGTGTAACTTTAAGTTTTTCTGTTTTAAATGTTGTTGAAACACCAAGTAAACTACTTTGAGTTTCTTCATATTCATTAAAACCCCAAGAAGTTGGTGTGTAAAAATTTTGTGCTCCGAATTTTTTATTAAAAAAAGTTGCGATAACATTTATAGGTTGATTTTTTTTATTAAAAATTCCTTTTAACACATAGTTTTCGTTCTGATAATCAGAATTATCTCTATACCCATCTGAAGTTAAAACACCAACGTGTGCAATAAAAGATGAATTTTCATATTCCTCTCCAAAAGTTACAGAGCTATTTAATTGACCAAAAGAACCCGCTTCAACATTTACAGAAGCCACGCTTGCTAACTTCTTTTTAGTTACAATATTAATTGCCCCAGTAAATGCATTTTGTCCAAAAACTCTTGCTGCAGGGCCTTTAATAATTTCAATTCGTTCAATAACTTCTATGGGTAAAGCTGCATTTAAAGTATGATGCCCTGTTTGTGAATCATCCATTTTTATACCATCAATTAAAAGTAATGTTTGATCAAAGCCACCTCCTCTAATATATAAATCTGCTTGGCTTCCTGCGGTTCCTCTTCTTCTAATATCTACACCTGCAACTTGCTGCAATAAATCTGCAACATTAGTTGCTGCACTATTTTTTATAACTGTTGATGTGATAACGTTAATGGTTCTAGAATTTTCTTTAAAAGGCAAATCTATTCTAGAAGATTTTATTAAAACAGTATCTAATTCTTGAACTTCCTTTTTTTCCTGAGAAAATAAAGCCATAGAAAATGCAAAAAATGCAATAATTAAAAATTTATCTTGTGTCATTTTATTTTGATTTTAAAACGCTTCAAAAGTCGTAACTTTCCGGACGATTAAACTAGTCCAGTTTTAAAATGAAAGATAGTCCGGTTAATACCTTATTTAAACAATTAATAGATTTTGATAAAAACCTATCTCAACCTGTATACATACAAGTTGCGCAACAAATTATAAATGCAATACAACGTAGGTATTTAACCAAAAGCACAATGCTGCCTGGAACTCGAATTTTAAGTCAATTATTAAAAATTCACAGAAATACAGCGGTTGCTATCTATGAAGAGTTAGCCTCTCAAGGTTGGGTAGAAATAATACCCAATAAAGGCACATTTGTTTTAGATCCAACACAACAAACATCAAAAATAAAAGCAACTTCTCAAAAAATACATCAAGCATACACCTATTCTAAAACAACAGGGTTTCCTTTTCAAACATCATTTCATTTAGCATCAACCACGCAATTAACAGATGCTAAGTACACTATTAATGACGGAAAACCAGACCTACGATTGCATCCTGTTCATGAATTTACAAGATGGTACAGCGCTGCCATGAAACGAAAAACATTGGTAAATAAATGGAATAGACCCAATGAGTCTTCACATTCTTTATTTCAAACGCAACTATGTAATTATTTAAATGCAACTAGAGGTTTTCATATAAATCCCACTAATTTAATAAATACGCGTAGTACAGAAATGAGTTTGTACATCGTATCTCAATTATTAATAAAACAGAGTGACATTGTATTAGTTGGCCATTTAAGCAACTACGCATCTAATATGATTTTTCAACAAGCAGGTGCAAATATCAAAATAATTCCTGTAGATAAAAATGGTTTAGATGTTGATTATATTAGAAAACATTTTGTAAAAAAAAGTATCAGATGTGTTTATGTTTCTGCCCATAGAGATTACCCAACAGTGGTAACATTAAGTGCAGAACGCCGTTTAGAATTGTTGCAACTTGCTAAAGAATACTCATTTGCTATTATTGAAGATGACTACGATTACGATTTTCAGTTTGAAGGATCTGCAATGTTGCCAATGGCAAGTGCAGATGCTAATGGAATGGTTATTTATTTAGGAAAATTAGGACGATCTTTATTTCCGAGTTTTCAAACAGGATTTGTAATTGCACCAGAAAATTTAATTTCTGAAGCAACAAATTATTTACAGTTATTAGATACACAAGGAGATTTAATTCAAGAACAAATGCTCTCTGAATTAATTCATGAAGGTGAAATTTATCGTCTTATGAAAAAAAATATTATCATCTATAAACAAAGACGCGATTATTTATGCGAACTTTTAACTGAATATTTTTCAGAAATTGCTCTATGGAAAGTTCCGTCTGGAGGATTAGCCATTTGGTTAGAATTTCAATCAAATATATCTTTAGTAAAATTGGCAGAAGCAACAGAAAAAAATGATTTATTTCTACCAAAAACCATTTTATATCAAGATAAAAACACCTGTGCTATCCGTTTTGGATTTGGGCATTTAGATCTCGAAGAAATAGCAATTGTAATTAAAAAATTAAAAAGCGCTTATAATATCGTTATTCATCAACTTTAAAATTATTTTTTATCAGATTAAGATATTAACAACTTCATTTTGCCTGCTATTTTTTGATACTTTTATAGCATGTTTGCACTTATAGATTGTAATAACTTTTATGCGTCTTGTGAACGGGTTTTTAATCCGAATTTACAAGGAAAACCAATTGCTATTTTGAGTAATAATGATGGTTGTGTAATTTCTATGAGCGATGAAGCCAAGAAATTACAACTCCCTTTTGGTGCGCCAATTTTTAAGTGGAATCAATTTTGTAAAGCAAATAATATTACCGTTTTATCTTCCAACTATCCTTTATATGGAGATATGAGTGCAAGAGTAATGAATATTCTTGCAGGTTTTTCACCAGATATAGAAATCTATTCTATCGATGAATCTTTTTTACAATTAAAAGGTTTTCAAAATTATGATTTGACTGAATA
This sequence comes from uncultured Polaribacter sp., assembly GCF_947500975.1. Taxonomy (GTDB): domain Bacteria; phylum Bacteroidota; class Bacteroidia; order Flavobacteriales; family Flavobacteriaceae; genus Polaribacter. The sequence continues at coordinate 112,906 of NZ_CANMUE010000009.1, read as the reverse complement.
TGCAACCAAAATAAGAAGTCGAATTTTAAAATGGACAGGCATACCAACTTGCGTAGGAATTGCACCTACAAAAGCATTGACAAAAGTTGCCAATAAAATTGCACGCTCTAACCTAAAACAATCTAAAGGAATTTGCATTATTGATTGTGAAGAAAACAGAATTAAAGCTTTAAAATGGACAAAAATTGGAAATGTTTGGGGTATTGGAAATCGTTTAAAAAAGCGATTACAAACAAAAGGTTGTGTAACTGCGTACGATTTTACACAATTATCGAGCGATTGGATTTTAAAAGAATTTTCTATTGTAGAATGGCGTTTACAAAAAGATTTACAAGGCATTTCTAAAATTCCGTTAGAAGAAGTTTCATCAAAAAAGATGATTGCAACTACTCGAAGTTTTGAATATACGTATTCTGATATTGAAAACATTAAAGAACGTATTTCTACGTTTGCAGCAAGTTGTGCAGAAAAATTACGAAATCAAGAATCGAGCTGTCATATGTTAATCGTTCAACTTTCTAGTGATCGCCATAAAAAAGAAATGCAACAACATAGAGAAAGTATAACTGTTTCTTTTTCTTACCCAACAGATTCTACTTTAACGATTGCTAATGCTGCTGTATCCGCTGTAAAATCTATTTTTAAAAGTGGAATAAAATATAAAAGAGCAGGTGTAATTGTTACTGGTTTAGTGCCAAATAATAATTTTCAATTGAATTTATTTTCAAGTGAAAATCCAAAACACAAACCTTTAATGTCTACTATTGATAAATTAAACCGTAAATTTAAAGCAGATAAAGTCAAGTTGGCAAATCAAGATTTAAAACGTACTTGGAAAATGCGTCAAGAACGATTATCTCCAAAATTTACAACCAATATTAATGATATTTTAGTTGTAAAGTAAAATAACTTTAGATGAATGAAAATTATACGATTTTAGCAGTTTTTGAATATTCAACTGAAGCTCATGTTACAAAATCAAGGTTAGACGCTGAGGGTTTTGAAACAATGTTAATGGATGAAAAAACCATAGATTCAGATCCTTTAATTAGCAATGCTATTGGAGGTGTAAAACTATTAGTTCATAAAAATGATTTTCATAAAGCTTTTGACATCTATAATGAAATTAGAACTTATCAAAAAGACAAAAATGAAAATGATATTATTTGTGTTAATTGTAGTTCTAGTAGAATTTTAATTGCTCCTATCCAAAGAAAAAATATATTTTATATGTTATTTCCTTTTTTTGAAAAAACAAAACATATTTGTAATGATTGTAAAACAATATTTTAATCTTAGTTTTTAAAACAAAAAAGTTATAATTTGCACATTAATGGAAACTTCTAAAACACTTACTTTTTTTACCCCAAAAGCATCTTCTGGAAATGGTGCTGTATTTGTTGATGTTGGTATTTCTGCTGGTTTTCCTTCTCCTGCAGACGATTTTAGAGAAACAAGAATTTCTTTAGATGACGAATTAATACACAACAAAGACGCTACTTTTTTTGCCAAAGTAAAAGGGCAATCTATGATTAATGCTGGTTTAGACGATAATGATTTATTGGTAATTGATAGAAGTTTAGAACCCGTAAACAATAAAATTGCTGTTTGCTTTTTAGATGGTGAATTTACTGTAAAACGTTTGCGCGTAGAAAAAAATGAAGTTTGGTTACAGCCAGAAAACCCTAATTATCCTATTATAAATATCACTGAAGATAATGATTTTGTTATTTGGGGAATTGTAACTAGCGTGATTAAAAGAGTATAATTTTACGATATACTGAAACTATTTTGTAAAATCAGTTAAACATAAAAAACAAAAAACTATGGAAAACACTTTCGAAAACAAAACCTTATTAATTGAATCTACAGATCAAGTTCGTGTTGAATTTTATAAAAAAACATATGCACATGTTGCTGGTGGTGTTTTATTATTTGTACTCTTTGAATATTTATTATTACAAAGTGATGCAATTGTAAACTTTATGATGTCTATGACAGAAGGTTGGAGATGGCTTGTAATGTTAGGTGGTTTTATGCTTGTTACAAATTATGCAGAAAGTACGGTTTTAAAAACTGCTGATAAAAACATACAATATATGGCTTATGCATTATATACTTTTGCACAAGCAATTATCTTTATTCCACTTTTATATATTGCTATTTATTATACAGAAAGTGCAGATTTAGTACAACAAGCAGCAATTGTTACTTTGGCTTTATTTGTTGGTATTTCGGCAATTGTATTTATTACTAAAAAAGATTTTTCTTTCTTAAAAGCTGGTTTAACTGTTGGCTTTTTTATTGCAATCGGTTTAATAATTGCAGGAACTTTATTTGGTTTTAATTTAGGTTTATGGTTTTCTGTAGCAATGTGTTTATTAGCTGGAGGCTCTATTTTATATCAAACCTCTAACCTTGTAAATAAATACGGAACAGAAGATTACATACCAGCTTCTTTAGGTTTATTTGCTTCTTTAATGTTACTTTTTTGGTATGTTTTACAGATATTTATGTCTAGAGATTAAAATTTAAGTTTATATAAATTTAAAAAAATCGGTATTTTTTAGTACTGATTTTTTTGCTTAAAATAGTTATCACTCTTTAATATTTTATTATTCTTTTAAGCAAAATATTAAAAACGTGAAGTAAAGTCTTAGCAGAAATTTAATTCAAATTACGTTTTTCAATAAAAAAACGTTTTAAGATTTGAGAACACTCGTTTTCTAAAATCCCAGAAACTACTTTTGTCTTTGGATGCAAAGTAGTTTTTAAATTTACAAAACCTCTTTCTAGCTCAGTTGCTCCATAAACTATCTTACCCAATTGCGTCCAATAACTTGCGCCTGCACACATTTGGCAAGGCTCAAGCGTTACATACAAAACACATTCTTTTAAATATTTTCCGCCTAAAAAATCGGCAGCAGCAGTAAAAGCTTGCATTTCTGCATGTGCAGTTACATCATTTAAAGTTTCTGTTAAATTATGTGCTCTTGCAATTATTTGATCTTTAAATACAATAATTGCTCCCACAGGAACCTCTCCTTTAAAAAAAGCTGTTTCAGCTTCTTCTAAAGCTTTTTTCATAAAATAGGTATCATCGAAAGGTTGAATCATATATGTTGATTATAAATGTCAAAATTAAGTAAAATATTTACGATAATTTTGTATTTATTACCTGTTCATTTTACGGACACAAAAAGTTATATTGTATTTTTGCAAAGACATGAAAAATTTGTTAGACAACATATCAAACCCTTCAGATTTAAGAAAATTAAATCCAGAACAATTGCCGAAATTAGCAAAAGAATTGCGCGCATTTATTATTGATATTGTTGCCGTAAAAGAAGGTCATTTAGGCGCAAGTTTAGGTGTTGTAGAACTAACTATTGCATTGCATTATTTATTTGACACACCCAATGATTTATTAGTTTGGGATGTTGGACATCAAGCTTACGGTCATAAAATTTTAACAGGCAGAAAAAACATTTTTCACACCAATAGACAATTTGGCGGAATTGCTGGTTTTCCATCCAGAAAAGAAAGTGAATTTGATGCTTTTGGTGTTGGCCATTCTTCAACTTCTATTTCTGCAGCTTTAGGAATGGCAATTGCATCTAACTTAAAAGATGAAACAACAAAACACCATATTGCTGTTATTGGTGATGCCTCTATTGCAAGCGGAATGGCTTTTGAAGCCTTGAATCACGCGGGTGTTTCTGACGCAAATTTACTCATTATTTTAAATGATAATGCTATTGGAATTGACCCTTCTGTTGGTGCATTAAAAGAGTATTTAACCAAAGTAAAAAGTAACAAAAGGCTCGCTGCTCAAAACAATATTATAAAAGCTTTAAATTTTGATTATTCGGGTCCAATTGATGGTCATGATTTACCAAAAATTTTATCAGAATTAAGTAGGTTAAAATCTGTAAAAGGCCCTAAATTTTTGCATGTTATTACTACAAAAGGAAAAGGTTTACAAAAAGCTGAAGAAGATCAAGTAACTTATCATGCACCAGGTAAATTTGATAAAATCTCTGGAGAACGCATTAAAAAAGAAGAAAATAAATACACAAAATATCAAGATGTTTTTGGAAAAACGATTGTAGAATTAGCAAAACAGAACGATAAAATTGTAGGAATTACACCTGCAATGTTAACAGGAAGTTCGTTAAAATATATGATGCAAGAATTCCCTAAAAGAACTTTTGATGTAGGAATTGCAGAACAACATGCTGTTACTTTGGCGGCAGGTATGGCCACTCAAGGATTAGTTCCGTTTTGTAATATTTATTCCACTTTTTTACAACGTGCTTACGATCAAATAATTCATGATGTTGCTCTGCAAAATTTACCTGTAATTTTTTGTATTGATAGAGCTGGTTTGGTGGGAGAAGATGGCGCAACACATCATGGTGTTTTTGATATAGCCTATTTAAGATGTATTCCTAATTTAATAATTTTTGCACCAAGAAACGAAATTGAATTACGCAACATATTATATACTGCTCAATTAGGGTTGAAAAACCCTATTGCAATTCGTTATCCTCGTGGAAACGGCAGTATAATTAATTGGATACAACCTTTTAAAGCAATTGAAATTGGGAAAGGAACTTGCTTACAAAAAGGAAAAAATATTGCCATTTTATCTATTGGAACAATTGCTGATACTATTTCTAATGCAATTCATTTATCAGAAAAAAAAGATGCCATTTCTCATTATGATATGCGTTTTGTAAAACCTTTAGATGAAAAACTATTGCATCAAATTTTTAAGGAATATAAAACAATAATCACTATTGAAGATGGTACTATAAAAGGCGGATTTGGTTCTGCTATTTTAGAATTTGCATCCCAAAATAAGTATAAAAAAAGCGTTAAAACGTTAGGAATTCCTGATGAATTTATAGCTCATGGAAGTGTGCTAAAATTACAGCACAAAATTGGTTTAGATACCCAATCTATTTATAAATTTCTAAATAATATTTCCTGTTAATTTTTTATGCATTCTTATTGCGTAACTATCAGACATACCAGAAACATAGCTGCAAATAAGCATAATTCTACGGTATAAACTATCATCTTCTATTTGATATTCTTCTGGTAGTAAATTCAAAACTAGCTTATCATAATTAGATTGATTACCATCAAATTTATTATTTAACGCCGTTACAAAAACATCTAATAAATCAGCAATAATTCTGTAGCCAGCAACTTCTTTTTCTACAACTTCTTTGCTTTTATAAATTTTAGAAACACTAATTTTAATGATATCATTAATTTGCGCTTCGTATTTACATTTATCTAGTAAAGATTTCTCAAAAGTTCCATTTAAAATAGCTTCTTCATTTGCTAAAAATATAGCTACAGCTTCATTAATTAATACACCAATCGCCAAAGCTCTTAAATAACTTACTCTGTCTTTTTTGTGTTGTAAAGAATGGTATTTTTTGCTATCAATAGTGTCTTTCACTAACTTAATCATGTATTCTAAAGCAAATTCTTCATCGATTAGACCAAGATTAATTCCGTCTTCAAAATCTATAATTGTGTAACAAATATCATCTGCTGCTTCAACTAAATATGCAAGCGGATGTCTATAAAAAGAAATAGCTTTTGATGATTTTTGTAGCAACCCTAAATCTTCTACAACATCTAAAAAAGCTGTTTTTTCTGATTGAAAAAAGCCGTATTTTTTATCTGCAATATGATTGGTTGGTTTTTTAGGTAAACTCTCTTTTGGATACTTTATAAACGCTCCCAAAGTTGCATAACTTAAACGCAAACCTCCAGAAATACCTTCTCTAGATTCTGTTAATATTTTAAATCCGTTTGCATTTCCTTCAAAATCGATAATATCTTGATACTCTTTTGCAGATAATTGATCTTTGTACTTTACTCCTTTTCCAGTTTTAAAATACTCGCCAATTGCTTTTTCTCCGGAATGACCAAAAGGAGGATTTCCAATATCATGCGTTACAGAAGCTGCAGCAACAATAGCACCAAAATCATTAAAAGTATAACCTAAATTTACCAAGTTTGGATGACGTTCTAATAACACCTTTCCTACTCTTCTACCCAAAGTTCTACCCACCACAGAAACCTCTAAACTATGCGTTAAACGTGTGTGTACAAAATCGGTTTCCGATAACGGAATTACCTGTGTTTTGTCTTGTAAACTCCTAAATGCTGATGAAAATATAATTCTATCAAAATCTACCTCAAAACCTAAACGTGTTTCGTCTTGTTGTGCTCTTGGACGTTTTTGAGTATCGCCAAATCGTTTTAAAGAAAGAAGTTGTTCCCAGTTCATCATAATTATAAAATATTGTCGAAATTAAACAAAAAAGAGAAGCTTTTCAACTTCTCTTTTTTTATCTTTTAATATTTAAAGTGATTATCCTTCACAAGAAGCACATTCTTTCTTTTGCTTAAATTTCTGTGCAGCATTCATACTGTGTTGATAATACATAGATTTTACACCTAATTTCCATGCGTTTATATACACCGCATTTACGTCTTTAATTGGCATATCTGGGTGCACCATAATATTTATAGATTGCCCTTGATCTATATGATTTTGTCTGTTTGCAGCTTGATAAACAATTACGTTTTGGTCAATTTCTGAATACGTTCTAAACACGTCTTTTTCTGCTTCTGTTAAGAAATCTAAGTGTAAAACAGAACCATCATTATCTCTTATGCTTGTCCAAACATCTTTTGTATTTCTCCCTTTTTCTTCTAGAACTTTTTCTAAAATTGGGTTTTTAATAGTTGTTTTAATTTTTGCAATATCTTTTACATAAATATTAGACCAAATTGGCTCAATTCCTTGAGAAACTTGTCCTAAAATAAATGCAGATGATGTTGTTGGCGCAATAGCATTTAACGTTGTATTACGTCTTCCATACCCTTTTAAAACAGCTGGTTCTCCATATTCTTTAGCCATTTCTTCTGATGCTTTATAAGACTTTTCTTTAATTACTCTAAAAATCTCACTATTTAAAGCGTATGCCTCTGCACTATCAAAAGCATGCATTTTAGACTGCAATAAAGAATGCCATCCTAAAGCACCTAAACCTAATGCTCTATTTTCTTTTGCAAAGTTGTATGCTTTTTCCATAAAACGAAATGTAAACTGATCGTCTCTATCTTCTGAATTTTTATACACATCTAACTTTGTAATAAATTCTTCCATTACTGCATCTAAGAAATACGTTAGTGTTTCTACTGCATCCGTATCTTTCCATTTATCGTAGTGCAATAAATTTACAGATGATAAACAGCAAACAAAAGACCAATCTTCATTTGATGGCAACATAATTTCTGTACACAAGTTACTTGCGTAAATTTCATGACCTTTATCTTTATAAACATCAACAGTTCCATTATTTGCATTGTCTCTAAACAATATATATGGATATCCTATTTCTCCTCTTCTCTGTAATATTTTAGCCCAAATACTTCTTTTCTCAACATCTCCAGCAATCATTTCTTCCATCCATTGGTTACCAACAGTAACTCCATGTGTTAATTCTTGAATTGGATTCCCTTCTGTACCAATTTCTAAAAATTCTTTAATATCTGGATGATCTATAGGTAAATATGGAGAAAAACGACCACGTCTTACAGAACCTTGACTTACAACATCAACCATTTTTTCGAACAACTGCATAATATGAACAGAACCAGATGATGAACCATTATTTTTAACATCTGCTCCTCTTTCTCGTAATTTCCCAAAATAACCAGAAGTTCCTCCTCCTAATTTAGACATCATACCAACTTCTGATTGTGAGAATAAAATATCTCCCATATCATCAGCAACATGACTACCAAAACAACTAATTGGCAAACCTCTTTTTTTCCCAAAGTTAGACCAAATTGGAGATGCTAAAGAGTAAAACCCTGCAGCCATATATTTATAGAACTTATCAGAAAAACCAGGTTTCTTTAAAATACGTTCTGCATTGTCTGCAATTTCACGTATTCTTTCTTCTGGCGTTGTATTACCAGTTAAATAACCCGATTCTAAAAATTTACGACTATTTTCTGTTAGCCAATTAATTTCTGGTTCTTTCATTTTTTCAAGCATTTCTTTTCTTGATGCGTTTCTTGCTTGAATTAATCTTTCGTGCTCTGTAAGCTCAGTTGTTTGCTGCGTTGTATGTTCTCTTTGGTTCATATTTAAAATAAGTCGTCGCTGGTTATACTTTTTGTTCTTTTACTATAGTTGATTGATCTTTTTACGAAAAAATCTCCATGTTTAGTTCCAATAATTTCATCATCAAACCAATCTGTTTCGGCTACTAATGCATCATCTACTTCAAATACTGTTGGGATTCCAATACTTGTTAAAGATTTATTGAATCTATTTTTTATGAATTCTTTAATTACTGCTTTTGGTAAGAAGTCTAATTCTCCTTTTTCAAAAATCCAATCAATTATTTTACTTTCTGATAAAAATGCTTCTTTACAAGTTTCTTGTACTAATAAAGTATGAGCATCATCAAACCAATCAGGATTTTCTTCTTTTATTATTTTAATAACATCAATTCCAAAATCTCCATGAATTTGTTCTTCTTTTGAAGTAGCTTCTACCACATTAGAAACCCCTTTTAACACGTTTTTATGCTTGTTAAAAGCCATGATAATTAAAAACTGAGAAAATAAAGAAACGTGTTCTATAAATAATGAAAACAAAATTATAGACTCTGAAAACTCTTTATTGTCTTCGCTATTTACATTTTTTAATGCTAATTCTAAATAATTAACACGCCTCATTATTACAGGATTTTTCTTTAAGTTTTTAAACTCATTGTTCAATCCTAAAATTTCTAATAAATGTGAATATGCATCATGATGTCTTACCTCACTTTCTGCAAATGTAGAACCCACAGAACCAATTTCTGGTTTTGGCATTCTCTTATAAATATCTCCCCAAAAAGTTTTAACAGCAACCTCAATTTGAGAAATTGCTAACATTGTATTTTTAATTGCACTTTTTTCTGTTTCAGATAAATAGGCTTTAAAATCTTGAATATCGCTTGTATAATTAAACTCTGTGTGAATCCAATAAGAGTGTCTAATTGCATCTACATATTCATTCAACTCAGGATAATCGTAAGGTTTTAAATTCAACCTTTTTTCAAAAATATTTCTCTTTCTATTTCTTGTTTGCTCGTTTCTATATAATATATATGCTTTTGCAACATCATGAAAAGGACTGTCCATTAATTTGAACTCAACAATATCTTGAACTTGTTCTACAGTAGGTGTATATTTAGGTTCTTTTAATTTTCTTTCTAATAAAGTACCGTTAACGATATTGGCAATTGCTTCAGCATCTTTTCTTGTACCATTATTTACAGAAAGCATAGCTTTTTCAATGGCTGTTGTAATTTTCTCTAACTCAAAAAGGCTAGATTCTGAGTCTCGTTTTATAATTTGAGTAATTTCCACAGTATATTTATATTATTTAGTCGTCAAATGAGGGGAATACAAAGATTGGTTTTTTTACTCCAAAATGAAAGCCATACTTATTCACAAAACCCTTGAAGTTTTTAACAATATGATTTTTTTTTTGATTTTTTTAAAAATTATAAAATATCTTATAAATCTGATTAACAGATGTTTAAAATGTCAATTTTTCTTAAAGTCCTAGTTTTGTTGACATTCCTACAATCAACTTTTATTCATCTAAAAATGAAAATATAATTTTAAATTATACATCAATATATATTTCTCTACCCATAATATTCGATTTACAAAACTGAGAAACTAAGATTATTAAGCAATTGGTTAACCAGCTTAGAAAATTGATTGAATAAAATATTTTAACGTGCTTTTTTTTGCCTTATTTTTGTAAAAACTTTTTTTTGATGAAAAATAGATTCCCAAAAATTGTACAAATTGCTATTATTTCTGTTTATCTTATATTTTTAGCAGGCTCTGTTGTTAGAATGACTGGCTCGGGAATGGGATGCCCTGATTGGCCAAAATGTTTTGGTTATTACATTCCGCCAACATCCGAAGAACAAATTACTTGGAAACCGAATACTGAATTTAAAAAAGGTTTTATCATTATTAAAGATGAAGTTTTATTTGTTGCTGAAAGCGATTTAAAAACTGCTTCAGAATTTAATCAAAATAATTGGAAAAAATACACCAAACACAAGTATGCTAAATTTAACAAATATCATTCTTGGACAGAATATATAAATAGATTATCATCTGTTTTATCTGGATTTGTCTTTTTATTCTTGATTTACGCAGCAAGCAAATTTTGGAAAAAAAACAAAACAATTCCACTATTAGCTTTTACTGCATTCTTTTTAATGCTTCTTGAAGGCGGAATGGGTAAATTAGTGGTTGACACAAATTTAAAACCCGGATTAATTACCATTCATATGGTTCTTGGCTTGGTAATTATAGCTCTTTTATTAAAACTTAAATTTATTGTTTCCGATAAAAAAACAAAATATAATTATAATTCATTATTTAATAAACTACTTCTTTTTTCTGTAATTTTCTCACTAATACAAATAGCTTTAGGAACCCAGGTAAGACAATTTATTGATGAACAAGTAAAATTATTTGGGTTTGAAAACAAAAATTATAGTTTGATGAACCCTAGTTTTAAATTCTATTTTCACAGATCATTTACAATAGCAATTGTACTGGTAAATTTGGGTTTATTTTACATCAATCAAATTAAAAACCTAGGTTACAAATTGGTAAACTGGATTGTATTTTTAATCTTTTTAGAAACCATCTCAGGAATTTTAATGTATTATGCAGAAATACCTTTAGGAACCCAAGCTATACACTTAATGTCTGGCGCAATTTTATTTGGTTTACAGTTTTACTTATGGCTACAAAATCGTTCTGCTAAGTAAAAAACAGTCTCAGTTTTCAATTGTATTTTATCAAGAAACTAAAAAAACTGTATACTACTAATTAAAATTACGGATGTGCATTTACCCAAACTTCACCATCAGAAAAGTGTTCTTTTTTCCAGATAGGAACCGTTTCTTTTAAAACATCAATAGCAAACTCACATGCTTCAAAAGCAGCTTTTCTATGTTTTGCGGACGCAGTAATAATTACTGGAATCTCACCAATTTGTAACATTCCTTCTGCATGATGAATGGCAATTTTTTTAATATCAAACTTTTCTAAAGCCAAATCAGCAATTTTTTGCATCTCTTTAATTGCCATTGGTTTGTAGGTAGAAAAATCTAACTGTACTACCTCCTTTCCTTTAGTATCATTTCTTACAGTTCCTACAAAAGCAGAAATCCCTCCACAAGAATCATCAGTTACAAACTGATAACATTCTTGTAAATTAAGTTTTTCGGAAGTTATTTTTATCGAGGTTCTATTCATTTTATAAGATACTGATACAAGTTCATCACTAGAACAAAAATAGGAAATCAAAATGTATCTTTGCTTTTCAATTACAAGAGTTTACAAAATGAAAAATATTTTTAGAATTATAAGTATATTAGAAGGCGTATCTTACTTACTTTTATTATTTATTGCTACACCAATTAAATATTTACAAGGTAATGAAACCTACGTAAAAATGCTTGGAATGCCTCACGGATTATTATTTATGCTATATATTGTTTTAGCAATTGTGATAAAAAAAGAGATGAATTGGAGCAACAAAACATTAGGTATCGTTTTGTTATGCTCTATAATTCCTTTTGGCACTTTTTATGTGGACAAAAAATATTTACGCTAATTTTTTAACCTCCACTTACTGGCGGAATTATAGCAACCACATCAAATTCTTTTAAAACAACATCATTAGCTGCATAATCTTCATTTACAGCTATTGCATAAGAATTTATGTTTTCTAACTGAGGGTGTAAACTCTTTAAAATCAATTTAAAATCATTAATTGATGTATTTTCTTTAACATCAATTTGCTGTTGTGTTTCACCAACTAAATCCGTTGTAATTCCAAAAAAAAGAGTTTTTATTTTCATAATTTAAAATTAGTTAAACAAACTCATTTTAAAAACAAATCCATCGTTTTTTATTCCAGCGTAATTAGATTTCACATAATCTATCCTTAATAGTCTCCATTTACCAAAACCAACATTACCCAAACCAACGGAATATTCTGTATAAGGTTTTTTATCTGCCATAAACATGGCTTTAGAACCACCTATCAAATGAAAGTTTAATTTATTTAATAAGGGAATTTTTCCTAAAATAGATCCTTTAAAATTATGCTCAACATGTGTTTCTGCATATTTATCATTTGTATAAAACTTATAATATTCTAACAACATAAAACTATTTAATTGATTACCTGACACAAAAGTTAATTGATTACCATTTACCTGTAATTTATCCATAAAAGCAATATCTTTCTTTTTCAAAAATACACCTCCTCTTAAATTGTATTTAAACTCTCCATAGTTACCTGCATTTATATTTTGCTTTAAACTAGTCAAAAATAAATCAGAGTTTAGTTCAGAATTTGAAGCACCAAAAGTTTTACGATAGTTAACATTTAAAGTTGGAAATTTATTATCATCTACATTAAATTTCTGATCAGGGTAAGACAAATATTTTTGAGCAAACACAATAGTTGCACAAACATTTAAGGTTGCAATCTTATGTTCAGTAAAAGCTGCGTTGGTAAAATCGTTTTTATCTAAAGGATTATTAGATGTAAATACTCTATTTTCATTTTCACTTACAAAAGAATAATTAGTGGTATTAAAAAGCGGTTTTCTATTTGCATATTCTAAAGAAGAACAAAAATAAATTCCGTTTTTTATTTCTTCTGAATAACTAATTTTAGCAAATTCTTTTTCATAAGTTTTTAAAAAATTTTGTCTTCTTATTAATGATCTAATTAAATTATCAAGCTTTTTAATTGGCTCTCTGCCATTAAACTGAGCCGTTTTAACTCCAGCAAAAATTGACAATCTAGGTCTAGAAAAATTATTCCATTTTTTGGTAAAATAAAACGTAGGTCTAGCTATTTTATCAGAAAAACCATAATTTAGTTTTGCACCAGCATTCCACCATTTTCCTTTATCATTTTCACGTTTAAAGTAATTTACACCAACAGAAGTGTTAAAACCTTGCACTGTATTGTAACCAAAATCATTTATCAACCCATCAAATGAAAGCTTCCATTTTTCATAAGAATTTCTATAAGTATAACCCATTATTGGCACCCATAAATTAAACTTATTTTGCTTTTTATTTACAGAATCTAAATGCTTTTTAGATTTACGCACAACCTTAATACTGTCTTTTAAAGTATAATCATTTTTCTCTTCAACGGTAAGAGGAACAGGTCTTAATTTACCCCAAAAAAGAGTGTCTTTTTTTGTAGCGTTTTTTTCGAATGATAATACTTCATTTGTAAATGTATCAGTCGTAAAACTTGGCTCAAAATCATAATCTGAATATACGTAAGAAAATTTACCTGTAGGTTTAAACCCTAAGAAACTAATATCAAACTCTATACTCTGACTTATTAAAACCCAAGCATCCACTTTTTCTGAATAATTATAACCTTGTTTTAATTTTAAAAAATTAACAAAAGGTAAATTTACTTGAGCACCTTTTGCTGTTAACTCAGAACCATATATTGCCCAATCATTTTCAACAACATATATAAAACCTTCAAAAACACGATCATTTTTACGCTTAGGAATCAATTTTATTTTATTGATAAGTTTTTTATTCTTATCATAAAAAGTTCCTACTAATTTATACTTATAATAACTAAACGCGTTATTTGAAATTGGAGAAACCAAATCATTAAAAGTTTCTATACTATTGTCATATAAATTAATATTTGAATCTTCAGCCCTATTAAAACTAACTCCATTATCCATTCCACTAACTTTAGAGGCAACAATTTTTTCTTTAAAATTTTTTGGCTTTTTTTGATAAGAAATATTTGAAAATGTCTCAGACAAATAAACAATTCCACTTCTTGTAGAATCTAAACCACCTCCAAAATCTCCCATAGTTTTCCCAATAAATTTCTCAGGAGCATCTTTAATTCTCGTTAAACCTCTTGAATAAAATTTAGCTGTATAATTTGCATACTTATTTGTATTCTTATCTTTATTTGCAATTACACTTCTAATAATTCTATTTGCAGGATTGTCTTTTGTAGAAATTAAAACCTCACTTAATTGCACACTTTCTTCCTCTAATTCTACATTTAATTCAAAAGGAAAAGAAGTAATCTTTACCTCTTTCTTTAACGTTTTATAACCTAAAAATTGAAAAATAATTGTGTATTTTCCTTTCTGTTTTAAATTTAGTACATAATCTCCATGATCATTAGATGTAGTGCCTGTAACAGTTTTATCTAAATAAACACTCACAAAAGAAAGCGCTTTATTATTAGCATCTGTTATTTTACCTTTTACTTGAGAAAAAATTGATATTGTTAAAAAAAGGGATAATAGTAAAGTAATCTTTTTCATAGTCTAGCTTAAGTTTAATTAACAAACATAAAATTTATCTTACAAATAAATACTTAAATTTTGTTAAACAAATTAAAAAGCAGTCTTTAATCTTTAAAAGCTTCAAAAAGATAAAACTAGACTAATTTATTAAAGAAAATAATCAATATTTAAAAGATTAAAAATTGCTATTGCTCTTCCATTGAAAATCCTATATTTGTTTGCTATTAACAAACTTAATTTAAGTTATGAGTGATTCTAGAAAAAGACATGAAGCTTTATTATACCATGCAAAACCTAAACCTGGTAAAATAGAAGTTATACCTACTAAAAAGTATGCCACTCAACATGATTTAGCTTTAGCATATTCTCCAGGAGTTGCTGAACCTTGTTTAGAAATTGCAAAAGACAAAAATAATGTTTACAAATACACTGCTAAAGGTAATTTAGTAGCAGTAATATCTAATGGAACTGCCGTTTTAGGTTTGGGAGATATTGGCCCTGAAGCCTCAAAACCAGTGATGGAAGGAAAAGGTTTGTTATTTAAAATCTTTGCAGATATAGACGTTTTTGATATTGAAGTAGATGCCACTGATGTGGATAAATTTATAGAAACTGTAAAAGCAATTGCTCCTACTTTTGGAGGAATTAATTTAGAAGATATAAAAGCTCCTGAAGCTTTTGAAATAGAAAGACGCTTAAAAGAGGAATTAAATATTCCTGTAATGCATGATGATCAGCATGGAACTGCAATTATATCTGCAGCCGCTTTAAAAAATGCTATTGAAATTACTAAAAAAGATATATCTAAAGTAAAAATAGTTGTTAATGGTGCTGGTGCAGCCGCTATTTCTTGTACACGTTTGTATGTAAAATTAGGAGCAAACAAAGAAAACATCATTATGTGTGATAGCAAAGGTGTTATCAGAAAAGATAGAGCAACTTTAACTTCTCAAAAAGCAGAATTTGCAACTTCTAAAGATGTAAATACTTTAGAGGAAGCTATGCATAATGCAGATGTTTTTATTGGTTTATCAATGGGTAATGTAGTTTCGCCAGAAATGTTGCTTTCTATGGCAAATGACCCAATAGTATTTGCGATGGCAAATCCTGACCCTGAAATTGAATATGATGTAGCCATTAATACTAGAGAAGATATTATTATGGCAACCGGTAGATCCGACCATCCTAACCAAGTAAATAACGTATTAGGCTTTCCGTTTATTTTTAGAGGTGCTTTAGATGTAAGAGCTACTAAGATTAATGAAGAAATGAAACTTGCTGCCGTACATGCGTTAGCAAACTTGGCTAAAAAATCGGTTCCTGAGCAAGTAAATATTGTGTATGATGAAGTTAGTTTATCCTTTGGTAAAGAATACATTATTCCTAAACCATTTGATCCAAGATTAATTTATGAAATTCCACCAGCAATTGCAAAAGCAGCTATGGATTCTGGAGTTGCATTAGAACCAATTGAAGATTGGGATAGGTATAGAGAGCAATTAATGGAAAGATCTGGTTCTGGTAGTAAAGAAATTAGATTATTACATAATAGAGCAAAAAACAACCTTAAACGTATTGTTTTTGCGGAAGCAGATCATTTAGATGTTTTAAAAGCTGCGCAGAGAGTACATGATGAAAAAATTGGAAAACCTATTTTATTAGGAAGAAAAGATTTGATTTTAGCATTAAAAGAAGAAATTGGTTTTACTGGAGATGTGCCAATTTTTGATCCTAAAACTGATGAAGAAGAAGAACGAAGAAATCGTTTTGGAAAAGCTTACTGGACAAGAAGACAACGAAAAGGGAAAACATTATCTCAAGCAACAAAATTAATGCGAGAACGTAATTATTTTGCTGCAATGATGGTGAATGAAAATGAAGCAGATGCTTTAATTACTGGTTATTCTAGACCATACCCAACAGTTGTAAAACCAATATTAGAACTTATAGAAAAAGACAAAAGTATTTCTAAAATTGCTGCTTGTAACTTAATGCTTACCAAACAGGGTCCGTTATTTTTAGCAGACACAACTATTAACCTAAACCCAACAGCAAAAGATTTGGTAAAAATAACCCAAATGACATCGAAATTGGTAAAAATGTTTGGTATGAAACCAAATGTTGCAATGATCTCTTTTTCTAACTTTGGGTCTTCAAGTTCTGAAACATCAAAAAAAATAAACGAAGCTGTTTCTTTTATTCATCGTCATTATCCAAAGGCAAATGTTGATGGAGAAATTCAAGCAGATTTTGCTCTAAATAGAGAAATGTTAGAAAAAGAATTTCCATTTTCAAAATTAAATGGTCAAAAAGTAAACGTACTAATTTTTCCTAATTTAGAATCTGCAAACATCACCTATAAATTATTAAAAGAAGTTAATAAAGCAGAATCTATTGGTCCTGTTATTTTAGGATTAAGTAAAGCAGTACACATATTACAACTAGGTTGTAGCGTAGATGAAATGGTAAATATGGCTGCTTTAGCATGTGTAGATGCTCAACAAAGAGAAAAGAACAAATAAATTACTACATTAGAGCCCTGAAAAAGACGGTATGATAACACAAGTTAGAGGAAGGTTAGTAGAAAAAAATCCAACAGAAATTGTTGTAGATTGTAATGGTGTTGGTTATTTACTTCATATCTCGTTAAATACTTTTTCTAGTTTACCAACAGATGAAAATGTAGTTTTATTTACACATTTAATTATTAGAGAAGACGCTCACACACTTTATGGCTTTATTAATAAAACTGAAAGAGAAGTTTTTAAATTATTAATTTCGGTTTCTGGAGTTGGACCTAGCATAGCAAGAACTATGTTATCATCAATGACATCAGAGGAAATACAAAATGCAATTGCATCAGAAAACGTACCCTTAATACAATCTGTAAAGGGCATTGGTGCAAAAACTGCGCAAAGAGTTATTGTTGATTTAAAAGATAAAATTTTAAAAACTTTTAATATAGATGAAGTTTCAGTATTTACAAACAATACAAATAAAGATGAAGCGTTATCAGCTTTAGAGGTTTTAGGTTTTCAACGAAAACAATCTGAAAAAGTGGTTAATATTGTTTTAAAAGAAACTCCTGATGCAACTGTAGAAAAAATCATAAAACTAGCTTTAAAAAATTTATAGTAAATTGATTAAATTATTTAAAAATATAAGTTTGTTAGTATTGTTTACTTTTGCTGTAAGCCAAAGATCATACACGCAAACAATTAGAACACAAGACAATGTAACTCTAAAAAAAGATACTATACCTTTAAAATACAACTTTAAAAAAAATCAAAAAGGTGGCTTATTTTTAGATGACTTAGCTAAAAAAGAAATTGTTTTTGACAAAGCTCTAAATCTTTATGTTATTGTTGAAAAAATTGGAGATTATAACACAAGAACTCCTATTTATCTTACCCCTAACGAATACAAACAGTATCGTTTAAAGAGAGATATGTTGCAGTATTTTAAAGATAAAGTAAGTGCAACAAGCGGCAAAAAAAAGGGGTCTGATGTAGCTCAAAAAGACTTACTACCAACTTATTATGTCAACTCAAAATTTTTTAAATCTATTTTTGGAGGAAATACAGTTAAAGTTACACCTACAGGAAGCTTAAATCTAAAACTAGGTTTTATTTATCAAAACACTGATAACCCACAAATATCCGAAGAAAACAGAAGTAGTTTTACTTTTGATTTTGACCAACAAATAAATGCAAGCTTACGTGCAAAAGTTGGAGAGCGTTTAGAGTTTGCACTAAATTATGATACACAAGCAAGTTTCGATTTTCAAAACCTTACCAAAATCGATTTTGCACCGTCAGAAGATGATATACTACAAGGTTTTGAAGCAGGTAACATATCAATGCCTATTAAAAACTCTTTAATCAATGGTGCGCAAAGTTTATTTGGTGTAAAAACTAAATTAAAGTTTGGTAACACCAATGTTACTGCTGTTTTTTCACAACAAAATTCAGAAAGCAAAACTGTGGTTGCAGAAGCAGGAGCCTCTATTCAATCTTTTGAATTACAAACAACAGATTATGATAATGATCGTCACTTTTTTCTATCACAATATTTTATTGATAATTATGCAAACTCTTTAAAAAATTACCCACTTATTAGTAGTCAAGTAAATATTACAAGGATAGAAGTTTGGGTTACAAATAGAAATTCAAGTACTGACGATTTTAGGTCTATTGTTGCTTTAGCAGATATTGGTGAAGCAAATAATACTAACTCTAACTATAACAATTTAGTAGATGATTCTAATTTGGTACAAGCAACAAACCCTGTAACAATTATATCAAATGGTCAAACCCTAAACTTACCACAAAACGATGCTAATAATATTTTTGAAACTACCATTTTAGACGGAATTAGAAATATTGCTGATGTGGATAACACCCTAAAAGGTGCCTTTAACATGGAACAAGGAACAGATTATTCTATCCTTGAAAATGCAAGAAAATTAGATGCTAGTGAGTTTACATTAAACTCACAATTAGGGTACATCTCTTTAAACAGAAGATTAAATGATGGTGAGGTACTAGCTGTTGCTTACGAATATACAGTAGCAGGTACGGTAAACGGAAGTACAGAAAAATCATTTAAAGTTGGTGAATTTTCTAATGACGGTATACAAGCCCCAGAAAACTTAGCTGTAAAATTATTACGATCAGAAATTTTACAAACTATACGTACAAATACAACTACAAATGAAGAGGAATCTTTTCCTACCTGGCGTTTAATGATGAAAAACATTTATGCTTTAGGAGCTTATCCATTATCGCAAGACGGTTTTCGTATTGAGCTACAATACCGAGACGATCAAACAGGTATAGCATCAAATACACTTCAAAATGCGCAAACTGCTGATATTCCAAATTTACCTTTAATACAAGTTTTTAAATTAGACCAGTTAGATCAAAGTCAATTTAGAAATTCTGATGGTTTTTTTGATTATGTAGAAGGAATTACAGTTAACTCTGAAAATGGATACATTATTTTTCCAGAGCCAGAACCTTTTGGAAATGATTTAGTAAAAGATACAAGTATTGCTGATGATATTGGTTTAGATGAAACTTTAGACGAACAATATTTATTTAAAGAATTGTATTTAAATACCAAAACAAATATTAAAAATAATCATCAAGATAAAGATAAATATTTTTTAACTGGATATTTTAAATCAGAAAATTCTGGCGGAATTCCTATTGGAGCTTTTAACGTTCCTAGAGGATCTGTAAATGTTACAGCTGGCGGAAAACAATTAGTAGAAGGGGTAGATTATGTTGTAGATTATCAACTTGGAAGAGTTAAAATTATCGACCCAGGTTTACAAGCATCTGGAACACCAATAAGTGTATCTACAGAAAATAATACAGTATTTAATCAACAAAGAAAAACCTTTATGGGTGTTGATATTGAACATAAATTTTCTGAAGATTTTATAGTTGGCGCAACAGTTTTAAATGTAAACGAAAGACCTTTGACTTCTAAAGTTAATTACGGCTCAGACCCTATTGACAATACAATGTTTGGGATAAATATTGATTATTCTACAGAGGTGCCATATTTTACAAAACTAGCTAATAAGTTACCATTTGTAGACACAGATGTACCATCAAACCTTTCTGTTAGAGCAGATATGGCTTATTTACTACCTGGAACTCCAAGTGGAATTGATGTTACAGGTGCAGCAACTACTTATATAGATGATTTTGAAGCCTCTCAAATATCTATAAGTTTATTATCTCCTTTAGATTGGCATGAAGCTAGTACACCAAAATACTTCGATGGTTTTTTGGGTAGTCAAACAGATTTAACTTACAACAATAAAAGAGCAAAATTAGCTTGGTACAATGTAGATCAAATTTTTTATGGAATTGGAGATACTCCTGCAAGTATTGATGCTGATGAATTATCTAAAGCAGCATCTAGGCAGATAAGTTATTCAGAATTATTTCCGAATGTACAATTAGACATTACACAAAATTCTTTGATAAATACTTTAAATTTAGCATATTTCCCATCAGAAAGAGGATCTTATAATTTTAACCAAGATATAAATGATGTAGATTTTAACGATGAAAATGGCGGAATCACCCTTAAAAACCCAGAGACAAATTGGGGAGGAATTATGCGTGCTCTTACAACTACTAATTTTGATCAAGCTAATATAGAATATATACAATTCTGGATTATGAATCCTTATGAAAATTATTCTATTACGTCCGAAGACGGTTTACCATCCAACGTAAACCCTAATGATTTAACAAATCAAGTAGGTGATTTATACATTAACTTAGGTAGTATATCTGAAGATATTGTAAAAGATAATCGTAAGATGTTTGAAAACGGATTACCAGAAGATGGTTTAAAAGTAGATGGATCTAATGTAGACAGAACAACTTGGGGTGATGTACCAACAAACCCATCAATAATTTATGCTTTTAGTGAAGAAGATAATGCTAGAATACACCAAGATGTTGGTTATGATGGTTTAAATGATACTGAAGAAAAAAGCTTAGAAGGTATTGGTAATATTTATGCTTCTTTACCTGACCCTGCCGCTGATAACTTTCAATATTTTAGAGGAGCAGAATTAGATAATATAAATGCATCTATTATTAGGAGATATAAAAATTACAACAACACCCAAGGAAACTCGCCAACTTTAAATCAATCAACAGAATCGTATCCTACTTCATCTACAACTTATCCTGATGTAGAAGACATCAATAAGGATCAAACAATGAATACTGTTGAAAGTTACTACCAATATAAAATATCTTTAAATCAGTCCGATTTAGTATATGGTCGTAATAATATTGTTGATGAAAAAATAACTACAGTTACATTAGAAAATGGAACAACACAACAAACAAAATGGTATCAATTTAGAGTTCCAATTAACAGCGGAACTGCAGTAAATGGAATTACTAATTTTAATAGTATACGTTTTATAAGAATGTTTTTAACTAATTTTAAAATGCCAGTTGTTATTCGATTTGGTGAATTAGATTTAGTACGTGGAGATTGGAGACGATATACAAAAACTATAAACCCAGACATAGATCCGGATAGGGATTTAGATAATACAGAATTAGCAGATTTTGAAGTAGGTGTAGTAAGTATTGAAGATAATGACGGTAGTTATATTGAACCTCCTGGAATTGAAAGAGAAGCACTACAAGGTAGTACAACAATACAACTACAAAATGAACAATCTGTAACTTTAAAAGTTACAAATTTAGAAGCTAATAGCACAAGAGCCATTTACAAAAACATAAGCGTAGATTTAAGACGTTTTAAAAACCTTAAAATGTTTATGCATTTACAAGGTAATGATGGTTTTGCAGGTGTAATTAGGTTGGGTACAGATTTAGACGACAATTATTATGAAGTAGAAATTCCATTAACGCCAACTACAGGTGGTACAAGTCAATTAGATATTTGGCCAGAAGAAAATAATTTAGACGCTTTTCTAGAAAACTTTGGTAAAGTTAAACTTGAAAGAGATAAACTAGGCTTACTTAATAATGAACGTTATACTTCAGAATTACACAGTACAGATAAGTATACTATTACTGTAAAAGGAAATCCTACGCTAGCGGAATTAAAAACAATAATGCTAGGTTTAAAAAACACAGGTACAATTGCAAAAAGTGGTGAAATTTGGTTTAATGAATTACGTGCTTCTGGTTTTGACAATGAAGCAGGTTGGGCTGCTGTTGTAAATGCTGATGCAAATTTTGCTGATGTTGCCAACATTTCTCTTTCTGGAAGTATAGAAACTATTGGTTTTGGTAATGTAGAAGATAGAGTAAACCAACGTAGTTTAGATGAAACAAAAGAATACAATATTTCTACAACAATTAACCTTGGAAAAGTATTAACACCTGAAAAATGGGGAATCCAATTACCTATGAGTTATAGTATTGGTGAAAAGTTTATTGACCCAAAATATGACCCAAAATATCAAGATGTTACTTTACAAGAAGCTATTAACGCTGACTTGCCTGATGCTTTAGATCCTGAATCTTCTAGAGATTACACTAAGAGAACTAGCATTAGTTTTACCAATGTTAAAAAGAATAGAAACCCAAATTCCACTAAAAAACCTAAGTTTTACGATATAGAAAACTTAGCGGTTTCTTACTCTCATAACAAAGAGTTCCATAGAGATTATAATATTCAAAAATATATTAACGAGAACGTTTCTGCATCCGCTGGTTATAATTTTAATTTTGATTCAAAACCTATAGAATTCTTTAAAAACTCTGAAAAATTTAAGAGTAAATATTGGAAGTTTATAAAAGATTTAAATATTAATCCAATACCTAGTACAGTTTCTATTAACTCAAGGATTAATAGAGCTTATAATGAGCAACAATCTAGAAATTTAATTGATGGTTTATCAGATCAACCAGAATTAAAACAAAGAAGATTTTTATTTGATTGGGACTATACAATTGGGTTTGATTTAACTAAGTCTCTTCAATTAAACTTTAATGCTACTAATAGTTTTATTTATGATGCTTTTGGAAGTGGAGAAGAATTAGAAATATTTGATAACTTTTTTAACACTGGTAGAGCAAATCAATATCACCAAAAATTAAATGCTACATATAAAATTCCATTAGACAAATTCCCATTCTTAAGTTTTATAAAAGCAGATTACTCATATACTGCTGATTTTGATTGGAAAGTTTCTTCACAAGATCAAACAATTTTCGAACAAATTGGTAATGTAATTCAAAATGCAAATACCCATAATATTAATACAACGCTTACATTAGATCGTTTTTATAAAAGCTTAGGGATAGAAAAATATTTATTAACAAAAACGCAACGTAAAAACGCTAAAGGAAAAGACTTATCTAAAATAAAACCAAAGAAAAATTTACCTCTAGGTAAAAAAATATTAAAAGGTGTTTATGATATTGCTACATCTGTAAAACAAGGAAAAATAAGTTATTCAGAAAATAATGGTCAATATTTACAAGGTTACAATCAAGACATTGGTTTCTTAGGTGGGTCTCCAACAGCATTTGCTTTTGGTAGTCAAGTTGATATTAGAAATAAAGCTCTAGAAAATGGTTGGTTGATTACAAGAACAGATGGTGAAGAATATTTTAATAAAACATATAGCAACACCCATTATAATAAATTAGATTATACATTTACTTTAAAACCTATTAAAGATTTAAATATTGATGTTAGAGGGAATAAAATTCAAACCAGAGATAGATCTCAACAAATAGATTTATTAGACGGTAAAGATACTTTTGAAGATACACCGTATTTTGAAACAGGAAACTTTAGTACAAGTCATTCTATGTTTGCTACTGCATTTACAGATGGAGATATATTATTTCAAAAAATGAAAGATTACAGAAGTGTAATTTCAAACAGATTAGCAACAGAAAACACCGCTGATGCAACAGGTTTTGGAGAAAATAGCCAACAAGTTTTATTACCTGCTTTTTTAGCTGCATATTCAGGAAAAAGTGCTTCAAAAGTGAGTACAGGTATATTTAGAAACATACCAATTCCTAACTGGACACTACGTTATAATGGTCTAATGAAATTTAAATGGTTTAAAAAGAACTTTTCAAACTTTGTAGTTTCTCATGGTTATAAATCATCATATACAATTTCAAGTTTTACAAATAACCTACAATACAAAGATGATACAGCATTTACAGAAACAAATTCAGCTGGAAATTATCAACCAGAATTACTAATAGCTAATGCAACCTTGGTCGATGAATTTTCTCCTTTAATAAAAGTTGATATGAAAATGAAAAACTCTTTTTCTTTTAGAGGAGAAATTAAAAGAGATAGAACTTTAACAATGAACTTTAACAATAGTACATTAACTGATATTTATGGAACAGAATATGTTTTTGGATTAGGATATGTATTTAAAGATGTTAAAATGAAAACCAAATTTACTGGTAAGAAAACAACCTTAAAAGGTGATATTAATTTGAGAGCTGATATTTCTTTAAGAGATAACTTAACGCAGATAAGATATATTGATGAAGATAACAATCAAATAAGTGGAGGCCAAAACATATTTTCATTTAAATTTACAGCAGATTATCAATTAAATAGTAATTTAACCGCTTCGTTTTATTACAATCATCAATCATCAAAATATGCAATTTCTACTACATTTCCAAGACA
The DNA here is from genome assembly GCF_947500975.1 of uncultured Polaribacter sp. Taxonomy (GTDB): domain Bacteria; phylum Bacteroidota; class Bacteroidia; order Flavobacteriales; family Flavobacteriaceae; genus Polaribacter. The sequence continues at coordinate 88,253 of NZ_CANMUE010000009.1, read as the reverse complement.
GGCAATCAATGGTGGAATTAATTTAATATACAATTTAGGAGGAAATTAAATAATTAAAAAACAATTAAAAACAATTAAAATGAATATTCCAGAAGAATTAAAATACACAAAAGATCACGAGTGGATAGCAATTGAAGACAATATAGCTACCGTTGGTATTACACACTTTGCACAAGGAGAATTAGGAGATATCGTTTATGTAGATGTAGACACATTAGATGATACGGTTGAAGAAGGTGAAGTTTTTGGTTCTGTAGAAGCAGTAAAAACTGTTTCTGATCTATTTATGCCACTTTCAGGAGAGGTAATTGAATTTAATGAAAACTTAGAAGATGAGCCAGAACTAGTAAATAAGGATCCTTACGGAAAAGGTTGGATGATTAAAATTGAAATGTCAGATAAATCACAAATAGATACTTTATTAGATGCTGAAGCATATAAAGAACTTATTAAAAGCTAATTTTATTTTAATTGCCATTGGAATTACAATTTCTATAATATATTTAAGCTTAATAAAAGCTCCAAATTTAAACATAGATTTAAAATTTAATAATATTGATAAAATTTATCATGCAATAGCATATTTTTCTTTAGCTTTTAGCTGGTTATTTACATTTAGAAACAAAAAGAAAAAAAATATTATAATTTTAGGATGTATATTTTTTGGCATAATAATTGAGATATTACAGAATACATTAACAAATTATAGAACTGCAGAATATCTTGATATTGTTGCAAATTTGACGGGTATTTTTACGGCATTAATACTTTTTAATCTTTTATTCAAAAAAAAAAACATTAATTAATGCCTAATGTTGTGTATAAAGCAATAATTTAATTAAATTAGCGAACTATTAAAACTATTTAACAATGCAAATTAAGAAAAGTCCAAAATCAAATTTAGAAAATTACAGTAAAATTTTTATGCAAATTGGCTTAGTTTTAGCACTTTTTGTAACATATGCTGCAATTGAGAAAAAAACTTATGATAAAACTTATGGTGATTTAGGTACTGTTAGTATGAGTGCTGAAATGGAAGAAGAAATTCCTATTACAGAAAGAATAGAACCTGTTAAACCAAAAACTCCACCACCTCCAACACCAGAAAAAATTGAAGTTGTTGAAGATGAGGAAGAAATTGTAGAAACAGTTATAGAATCAACTGAAACTGATGAAACAGAAATGGTTGTTGTTGAAGAGATAGAAGAAGTAGAAGAAGTAGAAGAAGTTGTTGAAGATGTTAGTTTTATGATTATTGAAGATGTACCTGTTTTTCCTGGATGTAAAGGAAACAAAACTCAACTTAAAAGTTGTTTTAGTAAAATGGTACAAAAACACTTTTCTAGAAAATTTGATGCTGATTTACCAAATGAATTAGGATTATCACCAGGTAAGAAAAAAGTTTATATTGGTTTTAAAATTGATAAAAATGGAAACATCGTAAATGTTCAAGCAAGAGCACCTCACCCAAAAATTAAGTCTGAAGTTGTTAAAGTAATGAAACAATTACCTAAAATGAAACCTGGTAGACAAAGAGGGAAACCAGTAGGTGTAAAATATAGTATTCCATTTTCTCTAATTGTTGAGTAAGTTCAAGAACACAAAATTAAAAAAAGGTTAGGATATATATTCTAACCTTTTTTATTTGCTTACTTTTTTTTTAAAATTAAAAGCTTTATATTTACCATATACAAATCTTAATATTTATAATTATTATGGCAGTAATGAAAGTTATTGAAGTATTAGCAAACTCAGATAAAAGCTGGGAAGAAGCTACAAGAAAAGCAGTAAAACAAGCTGCTAAATCTGTAAAAAACATTAAATCTGTATTTGTACAATCACAAAGTGCAGTCGTAAACGGAAATAATGTTACTGAATTTAGAGTAAATCTAAAAATTACTTTTGAAGTAAATTAAAAAATAAAATATTCTACTACAAAAAAAGCGATTTATTTTTACTAAATCGCTTTTTTAAATTTTAACCATAATGAACTATTTACAATTATCACTTATAGCTCTTGTATCAATAATCCATATTTATATCCTTTATTTAGAAATGGCTCTATGGACAACTAAAAAAGGAATAAAGGCTTTTGAATTAAAAAGTAAAGAGTTTGCAGAAGAAACAAAAGTAATGGCTGCAAACCAAGGTTTATATAATGGTTTTTTAGCAGCAGGTTTAATATGGTCAATTATTTCAGAAAAAACAGATGTTGCTCTATTTTTCTTATGCTGTGTTTTTGTGGCTGGTATTTACGGAGCTTTTTCTACAAAAAATAAGCGAATATTATACATACAATCTATACCTGCTGGATTGGGAATTTTAACGCTATTTTTACAATTATAATATTAGTATTTAATTTTTTTTGAATTATTTTTGCCGTCAAATAAAACAAAAAAATGGAAGAATATATTCAGAAAGCAAAACATATTTTAATTGAATATGCACCAAAAGTAATTACTGCTTTAGCAATATTAATTATTGGTTTATTATTAATTAAATTAGTAGTAAAATCAGTAAGAAAAATAATGTCAAAAAGAGGAGTGGATATTTCACTTCAAAAATTTTTAGGTAACTTATTAGGATGGATTCTTAAAATATTATTATTTATTACTGTAATTTCTCAATTAGGTATTGCTACAACTTCATTTGCTGCTATTATTGCTGCTGCTGGTTTAGCTGTTGGTTTAGCATTACAAGGTTCTTTAGCTAATTTTGCAGGTGGTGTATTAATCATGATTTTTAAACCTTTTAAAATAGGTGATTTAGTTGAAGCGCAAGGAGAAATTGGTGTAATTAAAGAAATAGAAATCTTTACAACGAAATTAACTGGATTGTCAAATAAAGAAATCATTATTCCTAATGGAGTTTTGTCAAATGGTACTATTTTAAATTATACTTCAGAAGGAACAAGACGTGTAGATTTAACTATTGGTGTTTCTTACGACGCAGATATTAAAAAAACAAAAGAAGTTTTAATGAATGTTTTAACTTCTCACCCAAAAGTATTAAAAAACCCTGCTCCTAGCGTAAATGTTGCTGAACTAGCAGATAGTTCTGTAAATTTTGCGGTTAGACCTTGGTGTACTACAGATGATTATTGGGATGTTTATTTTGGTGTAACTGAAGATGTTAAAATTGCTTTAGATAATGCTGGAATAGAAATTCCTTATCCACATCAAGTAGAGATTAAAAAATAGGTTTCTTTTTCTTTTCAGGAATTACAACAAAATCTTTTAAATAAAAAGGTTCAAAATAAGCGACATTTTCTATGTCGCTTATTTTGTATTTATGATATGATAACTTTGCCATTTCTTTTGCTGAAGGGAATTTATCATCTATAAAAACTGCATTTTCATGAGTAATAATATCTTTACATTTACGAGACCCATCACCTAAAAAATAAACTTTACCTTTAGTTAATTCTACTGAAAAAGAATTCTCATCAATAATTTCAGCTTTTATTTCTCTTATCTTTTGATGATTTTTATCAAAAATAGCAGCATACACTTCCATTCTACGTGCATCTAACATTGGTATTATAATTCCATCATCAATTGAAATGGAATATGATAAAGATGTTAAAGTATCAATTGAAATTAATGGCTTAATTAAAGCAAAACAAAGCCCTTTTGCGGCAGAAACTCCAATTCTTAACCCCGTATAAGAACCTGGACCTTTACTTATGGCAATTGCATCTAATTGAGTACTCTCAATTTTTGCTTCCTTTAAAATATCGTTTATAAAAGAATGTAAAACTTCTGCGTGAGAATAATTACCATTATTCAATTCTTTTATTGCAATAATATTTCCATTGTTTGCAATACTAACAGAGCAGTTTTTTGTTGCGGTTTCTATATTAAGGATAATTGCCAAATTCTATTTTTTTTACAAAGATAGTATTTCAATAAAAGAAAATTGTATAAGAAAAGACCTTACAAGTTTACAAACTTAAAAGGTCTTTTTTTTTTAAAATATATTTTAATTTAATCTAAAACTAAATCTCCAGCATAAAACTGTAAAACCTTTGTTTTAAAAACATAATCATATTTAGATCTTATTAAAGTAGCTTCTGCGTTTACTAAACGTGTTCTTACTTGATCAAAATCAAACTGAGTCATGGCACCATAATTATAACGCTCTTGGGCATTTTTAAAAGCCTCTTGCTGAGCTTCTAAAGAGATTTTAGCAGCCTCATATGTTTTTAAAGCTGTTTTTACATCTAAAAATGATTGCTCTATGGTTTGCTTTAAACTTAATTTTTCACTCTCTAAGTTTAATTCCGAAAGCTCTTTATTAATTACTGATTGTGCTACACTATTCTTTGTTTGAAAACGATTAAAGATTGGTACACTTATAGACACTCCTAAATTGTACCCTAAGTTATCATTTAATTGTTTAAAAAAATAATCATTAGAAAAAATTTCATTAAATCTGTGACTATAACCAGTACCAGCTCCTCCAAATAAAGTTACAGTAGGAAGGTAAAAACCTTTTGCAATTTTAATATTAAAATCCGCATTTTCAATTGCTAATTTTGCTCTTTCAATTTCTGGCAATCTGTCTAAAGATTTATCGTAAACAATGGTAGAGTTCTTATAAAATAGATTTGCTGAAGGTGTTCCTACATCAACAGGAGCAACATCAAAATTATTAGGAGAAACCTGTAATAACTGCGTTAAATTTAATTTTGCTAAATCTAAAGCATTCTCTTGTGTAATAACAGCTTGTAAATTTGTAGCTGCTGTAGATTGTGTGTTTAACAAATCTCCTTTAGGAATTACACCTGAATTAAACCTACTTTCTGCTGCTTCAATTTGAGTTTTACTTATTTCATATTGAACTTTTGCTGCGCTTAAATTTTCTTTTGCAAAAAGAATATTTAAATATCCATTTACTACAAATAAAGAAATATCATTTTCTATTTTTTGTAAATCTAATAAACTAGATTCTACCCCTAATTGAGCTTGCTTATAGGTGTTTGTATTTCTAAATCCGTTAAAAATAGTTACACTTGAACTTAAATCAAAAGAAGCGTTAAAATTGTCTGTGGAAATTCTTGAATTACTAATATTATCAATTAAAGATCCAAACCCAAATCTATTAGTAGAACTACCTGTTAAATTAGGTAAAAAATTTCCTTTGGCAATGTCTACATCTTTTTTTGCAAGTTCTAAACTTAATTTGTTTTGCTGAATTGTAATGTTTTTTTCTAATGCATAATCAACACATTCTCTTAAGGTCCATTCTTTTTGTGAAAAAGCAGTTAGGGAAGTTAAAACTGTAACTAGTAGTAAAAGTTTAATTTTCAAAACGATTTGTTTTTGGTTGGTTTATGTTGTAAAAATATCAATAAAATAAACAAAAAAATTTGTTTGTCTATAATAAGACGACTAAAAGTAAAATATGTTACATACTTTTAATCTTATTGAAATGTTAATTTTTAGTTTGCTTTCTATATCTATATAAAGTATAAAATAAACCAGCAATTAGTAAATAAGGAAAAATCATTAAGTATGAAATACCATTATTAACACCTTCTGCCATATCAACATCACCATTTTCTACAACTGCTTTACACATTGCACATTGCCCTGATGTAGAATTTACAGAAAAAAACATCAATAAAAATAGTAGAAATGCTTTTTTAAACATAATAAGGAGATATCATTAAATATACGACAACACCAGTAATAGCAACATATAACCAAAGAGGAAATGTAATTTTTGCTATTTTTTTATGATCTTTAAAATTACCCAACTTTGCCCTCATAAAAGTGGTTAATACAAACGGAATTATAATTACTGACAAAATAATATGAGTAATTAAAATAAAATAATAAACGTATTTAATAACTCCTTCTCCTCCAAAACTTGTTGAATTTGATGTCATATGATATGCTATATACATCAGTAAAAAAACTAAAGAACATAGTATTGCAAATGTATTTAATTGTTCGTGTAATTTTTTGTTCCCTTTTTTAATTGCAATAACAGCAGCAATTAAAACAACTGCAGTTAACCCATTAATAGATGCATAAATTGGTGGCAAAAAAGTTAAAGGTTCTATATCAAAACCTAGCTTTTGTAAGTTAATTCCAAATAAAGCTGCAACAGCTAATGGAATTATAATAGATAATATTTTTATAATCTTTTGGTACTTTTTTTCTTGTGATAAATTACTCATTTAATAATAATTTAATGTCTTCTTTTAATTCTTTTATTTGATCCTCAAAACCTTGTTCTTCTATAGCTCTATAATACATTATAGGGTTTCCAAACTCATCTTTTCTAGATCTGATATATCCATCTTTATCTACCAGGGCAAACAAACCTGAATGCTCAAAACCGCCATGTTCTTCATCTCCTTTTCCTGTAAACAATTTAAATCCTTTGTTAGATAAATTGTATACAAAATCACTTGATTTACCTGTTAACAAGTGCCAATTTTTATGAATAATATTATTATTTTTTGCATATGCTTTTAAAATTTCTGGTGTGTCAATTTCTGGAGTAATAGATATTGAAGCAATACCAAATTCCGGATTACCAAAAAATGAATCTTGAATGGTTGTCATTTTCTGATTCATTACTGGGCAAATTGTTGGACAAGTAGAAAAGAAAAACTCCACTACATACACTTTATCTTGATATGTTTTATTGTTAATTATTTTCCCTTCTTGATTTATAAATTCAAAATCAGGGACTTTATTAAACTTTATTAAATCTGTTTTCTTAAAACGATCTACAACCTTTGGAACAGTGTAAATACCAAACAACAAGATAATAAAAGAAATACCTATATAAGCGTTTTTTTTAATCATAATCCAACTTCTTTTCTATCGGCTTTGTTTTCATTCTTACTTTTAAAAGCAGCATAATACTCGTAATAAAGTACTTTTATATCATCTTTTAATTTTCCATTTAATACTGCAACAGAATTCATGTTATATCCAAAAAGTTTGCCATTTTTACTATCAGCATCTTTTATTCTTCCTCTTAGATGACCATCTTTATCAATTAAATATGCCTTAGAAATATAACTGTTTTTTAAACTCTCTCCAGTATTTAAACTACTATAAAATGCTTCTATCTCTTCTTTAGAACTTGCAATAAAATTCCATTTAATCATATCTGTAAAAACTCCTAACTCAATTTTTAATTCTTGTACTTCAGCTTCTTTATCTGATGGATAAATTGCAATTACTTGAAACTTTTTATAATCAGTAAATTTTTTATAAATTTTTTCATTAAAATTAAAAACTCCTGTTTTACTTGCTTTTAAATCTTTTCCTAAAAAACAAACAATTGAAACATTTTCTTTAAAAGTTATTTTTTTACCAGAAGTAATTTCAGAAATATCAACAATATTTTTTGTTACTATTGGCAGTTTTGTAAAATTATTTTCTCCTGTAGAAAGGATTAAAAAACAAATTAAAGGAAAAATAAAAAGTAAAAATAAGACGACTCTTTTCTTTGTAAAGAATTTCATACTCAGAATTTTTTATAATTAAGTTTAATATTAAAGCAGGTTAAGCGTATAAAAAAAGGCGGTTAAAACCACCTTTATATTTTTAAACTACCATTTTACAAGTGGTGCTAATGTGCTATATAAATAACCTCCTTCTATTAAGAGCAGTGTTACAAGATAGCAAATTAGAAAAACTGCAGACCAAACTACTGATCTTCTTAAAGCTTTCTTTTCTCCTTCCATGTGCATAAATGCCCAAGTAATGTAATATGCTTTTAAAAGCGTTAGTAAAATAAATATCCAGTTTAATGGGCTTGTTCCAAAAAAACTTGTTAAATGAAGGGAATCATATTTTTCTATCCCTAAAAATACTTCTACAATTGTAATTACAGATAGTAAACCGAAGACTACCCATATTCTTTTTGTATTTGACTCGTGTGCGTGTGCCATTTTATAAACCTTTTATAATTAAACTAAGTAAAAGAATGTGAATACAAATACCCAAACTAAATCTACAAAGTGCCAATATAATCCAACCTTTTCTACCATTTCATAGTGTCCTCTTTTTTCATATGTTCCAAGAACAACATTAAAGAAAATGATTATGTTTATTAAGATTCCAGAAAAAACGTGAAATCCATGAAATCCTGTAATAAAGAAAAAGAAATCTGCGAAAATAGTATTACCATATTCATTAACCTTTAAATCGGCTCCTTCAACAACCATTTTACCTTTTCCTAATTCTGATAATCCTTTTTCTCTTGATAAAACAATTTTTTGTTTTAAATCAGCATTAATTTGTTCACTTCTAATTTGTATAGAAGGATCTGCCTTATAAGAAGCCATTATTTGAGCAACAGAATATTGAGGAAGAGCTTTTCCACTCTCAAACCATAAACCGTTTTTTCTTGTATGTTCTTCTCTATAATCTAATCTATCTCCTACTACAAAGTCAGACAATGCTATTTGATGCCCGTCTTTAACAAATTGTAAAATTTTACCATCAGTAGTTTTTACTGCTCCATAAGAACCTTTAATAAAGGTATTCCATTCCCAAGCTTGAGAACCAAGAAAAATTAAACCTCCAATTATGGTTGCAAACATATACCAAGCAACTTTATTCTTTTGCATTTTATGACCTGCATCTACCGCTAAAACCATAGTTACAGAAGAAAAAATTAGTACAAATGTCATAAAAGCGACATAAATCATTGGATAATTACCATGTATAAATGGGATATGTGTAAACACCTCATCTGCAATTGGCCAAGAATCGATAAACTTAAAACGGGTTAAACCGTAAGCTGCTAAAAATCCTGAAAATGTTAATGCATCAGAAACGATGAAAAACCACATCATCATTTTACCATAACTTGCCCCTAACGGTTGTGGCCCACCACCATTCCAAGTTTCTTCGATTTCAGAAGATACAGCAATATTTGCTTCCATAAATTATTCTATAAATTAATTATTTAATAGTTTGCCAAAAATAACTATTTTTCATCATCTAATAAAATAGAAAAAGAAAAATAGATAAATCCATAATATATCTACAAAATGCCAAAAGATTGCGCCTAGTTCAAAGCCTAGCATATCATTTGGTTTGTACTTGTATTTAAAATGATTATAAATTACAACCAAAATTACAATTAAGCCTGCAAGCAAGTGCAAAACATGCATAAAAGTAATTCCTATTATAAAAGATGTTGACACAGTACTTTCTGGTCCTGTAAAAAATAACCCTACACTTTTTAGTTGATTAAACCCTACATATTGTTGCCAAATAAAACCAACGCCTAAAAGCAAAGTTACAACTACAAAAATTAAAGATATTTGTCTTCTATTTTGTTTTAAAAATCTTTGCGATAAAAAGAAAGTAATACTACTAGCAATAATTAAAACAGTACTAATGTAAAATGCCTGAGGTAAATCAAAAGCAACCCAGTCATCTCGTTTCATACTAATTACATAAGCACTAGTAAGTCCTGCAAAAAACATAACCATACTAATCATAGAAACCCACAACATTGGTTTTGCCGATTTCTTTTTAGCTATAGTTAATTCTTGTTGTAATGTTTGTTCGTTTATCATTTTAATGTAAAAATTTATCAACTACATATACAATTTGTATTACAGTTATATATAAAACACTTGATAACATTAGTTTTCTGGCATCTGTATTTTTTTCTGTTCTATGTAAAACTACTGCATAATATAACATTACCACCCCCAATAAAGCTACAATAGCGGCTGTTAATGGATGAATATAAAATGTACCTGAGACTTTTAAAACAGGTGCTATAGAAACCAAAATCATTATTAATGTGTAAAAAATAATTTGCTTTACCGCTGCTTTATCTTTAGTATTCATTGGTAACATATTAAAGCCTGCTTTTTTATATTCTTCAAATTGCAACCAACCTATTGCCCAAAAATGTGGAAATTGCCAAAAAAACTGAATCATAAATAAAAACCCAGCCTCTATTCCAAATTCATTTGTAGCTGCAACCCAACCTAACATAAATGGAATTGCTCCAGGAATTGCGCCAACAAAAACAGCTAATGGTGTTACGGCCTTTAATGGCGTATATGCACTTGTATATAAAAAAATAGAAATAGCACCAAATAAAGCTGTTTTAGGATTAATGCTATATAAAATTGAAATTCCTAATAAAGTAAAAAGAATAGCAATAGACATTGCAACATTTACAGACATTCTCCCTGTAGGTAATGGTCTGTTTTTAGTACGAAGCATTAATGAATCTGTGTCTTTTTCTATAATTTGATTAAATGCATTTGATGCACCAACCATAAAAAAACCACCAATAGCTAATAAAGATAATGTTGTAAAATTTATGACATCAACAGCTAATAAATATCCGGCAACAGAAGAAAAAACAACACTCAAAGACAACCCAACTTTGGTAAGCTGCTTTAAGTCTGATACTATTGTATTCATGGAGTTTTTTGTATCTGATATTACTGTTGAATTCATTCAATCTTAATTCGAATGCAAAGATATTTTATAAATATGAATTTACCATAGAAATAACTCTATTTTGTTTATAAACTGCATAAAAAAACCCACTCAATAAATTGAGCGGGAAAATTGCTATGAAAAAGAAAAAGTGTGACTTAATTAAAAATCACGCCTCAAATATATATTTTTTCTTTAAAAAAAAGGTTCTAAAATTATATTTTTTTTAAAATAGTTTAAATTTTGGTTATTAATTTGTTAAAATAGTGTGATTTATTAAAAAATAATTCCTTTTCTAAAAGAATTTATTTGTTAAAGCAGAACAAAAATAGTCTAAGAAAGCAAGATATTTTATCAAATAAAACAATTTATAATTTTAGTTTTGTTTTATTCCTTTCTCTATTTTCTCATTTGTATATAGATCTGCAATTGTTGGATTTTCTGAACAATTTTTTATTTGAATAAAATCATCATTAACTTTTACAAAACCAGTTTTTATAACTTTAAAATAAACACCACACATGGTTGTATTCCAAAATTGTTTTATAATAGTCATATCTTCAAAACGAATTCCTAACTTATAACACGGATTTCTTTGCAAAGTTGCTTCTAAAACAGCATTACCTACTTTAAAAGTATCACCTACATGAATCTTAGTTTCATCTATATCATCAATGGTTAAGTTTTCTCCAAAAATTCCAAATTTCCAATCTAAATTCGGAAACTTTGGTTTCCAAAATTCATAATGTTTCAAAGAATATCCATATATAGCTTGCAATACTCCTCCATGATCTTCTCTATTACAAATTGCATCTCCTCTAACATCTTCTACATCTAAAAAAATTGGATTTTGTACTGAGTATTTAAAAATACCTGTTTCAAATGTTTTATTCTCCCAAACGACTTCTTGCCGTTTACCAATATTTGTAGAAACAATCTTCATAAAATTATTTTTTAGAAAATTTTGCCAATGCTTTTTTTGTAAATTCTGATAAAACTAATTCTCCAGAAATCGCAGCTCTTTCTGCCAGCAACTCGTTCCAATTATCAGTATTTTCCCATAACACTTTTTTCATTTCTAAAAGAGCTACAGGGTTGTATGAAGCTAATTTTTGCACAAATATTTCAACTTCATTATCTAACTCTTTTTTATTTTCAAAAACTTTAGCATACAATCCTTTATCTTTCGCCCAATAAGCATTTTGCCAACTTGTTGCATCTAAAGTTAATTCTGACAAAGCAGCCAAACCAATTTTTCGTTTTACTACAGGTTCAATAACAAATGGTCCTATTCCAATTGATAACTCAGATAATTTTACCGAAGCTTTTTCTGTTGCAAAAACATAATCACACGCAGCAACTAAACCAACCCCTCCTCCAACAACTTTTCCTTGAACACGGCCAACAATCAACTTACTACAAGTTCTCATTGCATTAATTACATTTGCAAAACCAGCAAAAAACTGCTTACCTTCTTCTAAATTTGTGATAGCCATTAATTCACTAAAAGATGCACCTGCACAAAATGCTTTTTCTCCTTCAGATTTTAAAATAATAACTGATATGTAATTATTATTAGAAAGCAAATTAAGTTCATTTGCTAGCCTATCTAACAGTTCACTTGGAAAAGAATTACTAGCAGGGTGTCCAAATTCTATAGTGGCAATATTATTTTGAATATTGGTAAATAAACTCCCATTTTTTCTTGTAGTTGTCATAAAATTAAAGTTTTATCAAAAATAGGTTTTTATTATATAAATAAACATCTAACACAATTAAGTTGCAAAAACACTTCTACTTATTTCTTCCTTTTTCATTTGGATATAATACTGGTAAATTATCACTTTGAAAAACCTCTTTTGTATCAATATTTACTGCGGATACTTTTCCTTTAAAAGCAGCACCTGTATCAATATTCCAAACATTTGCAATATTAACCGGTAATGATTTATTATAATTAGTTGTTGGTGTATGACCAATATAAATTTCATTATAATGTTGAAGTCTTTTTGGGTAAAAAATAGAATCTTTTTCAATTGACTTATCCATCACAATAAGCATTTCCCATAAAGATCTATCTAAGTAAAAATATTCTTGATGCTTCTCTTTTTCTACACCATGCAAAGAAGTAAAACCTGCGTGTAAAAACAATCTATTCTCTTGATCTATGTGATATAATGGTAAATTTTGAAAAAAGATAAGATGTTGTTTTTTATCTTCTTCAGAAAAGCCTTGATAACTTTCCATAGTTTCTTTACCTCCATGTAAATACCAAGATGGATTAACGTCTTTTGAGTCTTTTAACCAGTTTTGACACCAAACATCATGGTTTCCTTTAATAAAAATACAATTAAACTTTTGGGCTAATTCTATTAAAAACTGTACAACCTGGGCAGATTCACTCCAACCATCTACATAATCGCCCATGAAAACAATCTTATCACCATCTTTTAATTCTAATTTATTTAAAACCTGAATTAAAGCTTTTAAGCCCCCATGAATATCTCCAATTGCAAAAGTTCGCATATTATTATTTTTATAAAAACAAAGCTACTATTTTATATAAAAATTGAAGTAATATATTTTTAAAAATATTGACCGATTCCAAAAACAAAACCACCTTTAGATTCTCCAGAATTATTAGAAACTCTAAATCCGTAATCAATTCTAAACGTTGCGTTGTATATTTTTTTACTGATAAATCGTAAACCTAAACCAGAATAAACCCTTATGTTATCACTTTTTGTAAAATCATTTAATGCTCCTCCAGGTTTTCTCCAGGTTCCAAAATCTAAAAAAGTATTGGTTTGAATTGCCAACCATTTTTTATCATAAAGTGTATATCTATATTCTGAGTTTAAAACAAAACTTCCAGTACCTCTATCAACTAAAATTCCAACACCCCTTAAATTAATATTATTGTCAATAGCAAAAGGTGCAAAAGGAGAATTTTCATTTGATGATAATCCAAAACGCACTCTATTTGCCCAATTTGCTTTTTCTCCTATTCTTTTAAAATAAAAAAAATCGTTCCAAGCAATCAAAAAATCTTTTTGAAAAGCATTATTAGAGGTTACAAATTGCGCAAATAAAACGCTTTTAAAACCACTTGTATATTGATAATAATAATCTAAATCATCATAAGAATAGACAAATTTTAATAGTACTTTATCTAAATCTAAAAAACGCGGGATTGAAGGTCTAATATTTCCTGATAAATATTGGTATTTCTCATTAAAAAAGTTAATACCAAAATTAATTTCATTTTTTAAATTGATTTGAAATAAACCCAAAATTTCAAAAGATATATTATTGTACAGGTAATTGGCAGACTCATTTTCGAAATAAAGTGGTTCTTCACTTTTCCAGTTTTGATGATTTATTGCTAAACCCCATTTTTTTGAAAACAAATTTGAAGCTCTAAAATTTATAGCATAGGTATCAAAACCATTATTCTGATAAAATCCCCCTAAAGTAATATTTCTTCCTAAAAAATTGTAATCATACAAACCTAATTTATATGCAAATTGATTATTAGTTGTAGTCCAAAAATTTATTTCAGGATTAATTGTAATATTCTCTTCGATAGTTATTATTACATCATAAAAATTATTACGTTTTTGTATAACCTTATAAAAAGCATGACCAACTGAGGGTAACCTTTTTAATAAAACAATATCTTTATCTAAAGTTACAGAATCTAAAACCTGCCCTTCTTTAAGAGATAACAAGTTATATAAAAATTGAGGCTTTGTTTTTTTTTCTCCTTTAATTAAAACTTTTGAAACTATTTTTTCTTGAGATGAAATTGTAAAACTCATCAGTAAAAAAAGGACAAAAAACAGTGAGCTTTTAAAGTTCATTATTCAGCTATGAAAGTTTGTTCAATAATTAAATTTACCCAATTATCTTCACTAACCCCCATTAACGTAAAATTGTATTCTTCATCTTCTATTAAATCATCTGGTGTATCCTCAGTAATATTTAAAACAACATTACTGGTATCATAATATTGAAAATAATTATCAGTTGTGTAAGTGCCAGATAAAAAAGTATCATCTGCATCAGAAATTACTTGAAAATAAATTACATTGTCTGTAATACCATAATCTGACCACGTAAACTTAGGTGTTAACATTGATGGGTATTCAATTGTAACATCTTCTTCCCAAATAGTTTCGCTAGTTGTATTTTTTAACCGAATTGGGTCTGAAATATGAAATTTACCATCGGTCAAATAGGTAACAATACTCCATGCTTCATTAGAATCTGATCTAGAAAATTTTTGTAAAGTTCCATCAAAAACATCGTCACTATCTAATAAACTTCTTCTGTAATTAGAAAAATCTGTTTCATCTACATCTGTTCCGTCAGTTTCATAATATCTTATTTCTGTAGCACCATCAACAGGATAATAGTAAATGTAACAAATACTTTCACTTAAACTTGCGGCACATGCAATAACATTGTCTATTTCTCTATCTGAATTTACATCTAAATACTCTTGTAAGTTTCTGGGTGTGGTAATATCATTATCTTCAGAACATGAGATAAATATAATTAATATAGTTGCTAAAAATATCTTTTTAATTTGCATATAATTTTCTTAATAATTCTTCTGCTGGTTTATTTTGCGGTGTAAATCTGTTATCGTTTTCTCCTCCAGAATCCTCATGATCAATAAACCATTTCCAAATAAATCCACCCGCAAACCAATCTTCATTCCAAAATTGATTATGTATTGCTTGTAAACCATTTACTTGAGCTTGTAAATTTACATTATCTATAACTCTATTAAAATCCCAAGGTTTTTTTCCTGTAAAATCGACACTTCGGTAACCAAATTCAGTAAACAATACTTTTCTTTTATATCTTTTCTGAATCTCTATAATTTCTTTTTTATGAGGTTGCCATCCATTCTCAAAATCAATTACAGTTGGAGATTTTACGTCACTTAAAGGAAAGTAAGCATCTACACCTATAAAATCTAATTCTCCCCAAAAAGTTACTCGTTTAAATTCGTCCCAATTTGAGGCATAGGTTAACTTACCTTTATATACTTCTCTAATTTTTTTAATTAGTTGTTGCCAATATTTTGGTCTTTTTGCTACAAAGTATTCTAATTCTGTTCCAATACAAAATATTTCAGCTTTCATTTTTTGAGCTGACTTTGCATAGGTTAATATAAAACTTTGATAAGAATCTTCTAAAACCTTCCAATCTTTTTCAGAATCCATTTCAATTAACCCTGTAAACTCTCCATTATAAACCCAAATATGGGGTTTTACCATAATTCTAATACCATTCTTCTGAAGATTTTCCGCATATTGTTCTATGCCTTTTTCAGTTTCACCAAACCATTGTCTATCCGTATTATGATTAATTATTGGTGAGGATAGTTTTTTAATAAAACCAAAAGGCATCAATGCAACATAATTGCTTTGCGCCTTTAAAACTGGATTAATATGTTTAGAATTAATATGTTTTGGAGATGCAACAAAACTTAATCCGTTAATTTTCTTTGACTGACTATTGCATGAAAATTGTAAAAAAAATAGCAATAAAAAAAGGAGTTTATTTGTTTTCATAAATTCCTTAAAAATACTACTATTTACTAAAACAACGCTCTTAAACCAATGTTAAAACTTTGTCCTAATCCGGTATCATTTCCTCGTACAAATTTACTGTATAAAATTTCTAAATTTAGCAACTGTGTTAATTGATATTTACCTCCAAAACCCAAAGCAGTATAATCTTGTGTAAAATCTCCAAAACGTTGAGAATGTTGCACAAAACCTAAAACAGTAGATTTATCTGACGGAAAATAACTCATAAAAATCCCTGGAGCTACAACAAATGTTTTATTTGCAAAACTAGCTTCATCACCAAAATTATATTCGGTATTTAGCTCTGTAAATAATTGCCAATTTCCACTTGGCAAAGTATAATCATAAAAAAACCTGTTCTGAAAAGTGTATGCAGTTTGATCTAAAAACACATTATTTTCAGATTCATTATTTATAATAGGAATATGAAAAGCAGATTGAATTGAGAAATTACCAACACCTTCAATTGGCTGCCATTTTATTGCTGGCGCTAAAGAAGACAAACCGTTTCTTGAGCTTAAATCATCTGCAAAACTAAAAACAGAAGTAGCACTTTTACCATTAATTGTGTTAGATCTATATTCTAATAACAAACCAATATTTAATCTATTGTTATCTGAAATACCTGTAAAAACATCTAAAGTTGATGTAAAATAATTTTCTCTGTCTTTATCAAATTTAACACCATCAAACTTGGCTTTTGTTTCTGTATATAAATTATTAAAAAACTTAACATCCCACTGACCTTTGTCTAGTAGTTTAGAAGGCGTATAGGTTTGAATATTACTTTTTGTAGTATCATCATCTTCTTGCGCTTGTGTATTAAAACTAACTACTAAAGCTGTAATTAATAAAATTTTTGATATGCTATTTTTCATCTTATGATTCATTTAATTTTAAATAATCTTTTAACTACAACATCAGTCTATCAATAATTATAATACTTACACTTTTTAAAAACTATAAATTATTTAAAACAATTCTAAATTACTTTTACCAATTAAGGTATTAACTTTAGCTTCGACTTAAAAGCAAGAAACAAACCTACTATGGAACATATTGTTATTATTGGAAATGGAATTTCTGGTGTTACCGCTGCAAGACATATCAGAAAAAAATCTGATAAGAAAATCACGTTAGTTTCAGCTGAAACAAAATATTTTTTTTCTAGAACTGCACTCATGTACATTTACATGGGGCACATGAAATTTGAGCACACTCAACCTTATGAAAACTGGTTTTGGGATAAAAATAAAATAGACTTAAAAGAAGGTTTTGTAAACAAAATAAATACAGATAAAAAAACACTTGAGTTTAAAGATACTTCTACACTTACTTATGACAAATTAATTATTGCAACCGGATCTAAACCTAATAAATTTGGTTGGCCAGGTCAAGATTTAAAAGGTGTTATGGGCATGTATCATAAACAAGATTTAGAAAATCTAGAAAAATATGCACCAAATAATAAAAAATGTAAAAGAGCAGTAATTGTTGGTGGTGGATTGATAGGAATTGAACTTGCTGAAATGTTAAGAAGTAGAAATATTCCTGTTACTTTTTTAGTACGGGAAGCTAGTTTTTGGAACGGAGTTTTACCTGCACAAGAATCGGAAATGATTAATAAACATATTAAAGAACATCATATAGATTTGCGTTTGAGTACCAATTTAAAAGAAATTAAATCTGATGAAAACGGACACGTAAAATCTGTAATTCTTGAAGAAACTGGCGAAGAAATTCTATGTAACGTTGTGGGGCTAACAGCTGGTGTTTCTCCAAATATCGATTTCATAAAAGAATCTAAAATTGATACAAAAAGAGGTGTTTTGGTCAATCGTTTTTTAGAAACAAACATGAACGATGTTTATGCTATTGGTGATTGTGCAGAACAACATGAAGCAATTGGGCAACGTAGAAATATTGAAGCAGTTTGGTATACAGGAAGAATGATGGGAGAAACTCTTGCGCAAACTATTTGTGGCAATAAAACCGAATACAAACCTGGCCATTGGTTTAATTCTGCTAAGTTTTTAGATATTGAATATCAAACTTATGGATGGGTTTTTAGTGAACGTAACAAAAAAGATAACGAAGTTTATTTTCAATGGCAACACCCAAAAGATAATAAATGTATTACTATTTCATATGATACAAATTCAAATTTATTTTTAGGGATAAACACATTTGGAATTAGAATGCGTCATGAAATTTTTGACAAATGGCTTACAGAAAAAAAATCTGTAGAATATGTTTTAGAATATTTAGCCGATGCTAATTTTGATCCTGAATTTTACAAACTACACGAAGCTGAAATTGTAACAAAATTCAATAAAGAAAAAGGCAAAAACATTCAATTAAAAAAGAAAAGTTGGAAACGAATTTTTAGCAAAGATGTCTAAAACATCTTTAAAAATTACTAAAAACAGACTTATAACACAAAAAACATTATTTTGAAAATTATACAAAAAGTAGGATTAATTATCTTTTTAATAGGATTATCAATTTTTACAGCATCTATTTTTACCGGCTCCTTTAATTTAACACAAACAGAATTAGATACTTTTATTTCTGAAAAAGGTTATAAAAGTGAAATCTTAAAAGAAGAACTTTCTAAAGCCATTGTAACAGGTGAAAGTTTAAATATTTTTCAATTTTCTGCAAAAGTTAGAAACGCTTTTAAAACATCAAACAATCATTATGATGCGTTAATTTCAAAATACAATTCAGAAAAAAACTGGACTGAAAAAGGTAAACAATATCAATATAAAATATCTGGAAAACCACATTCTTTAAGCTACGCTTTAGCTAAAAAATCTGGCAAAGGGTTTATTAAAGAGAATCAAGGTTTAGCCTGGTTTTTAACTTTTGGATTGGGTATTATTGGTGCACTTATGTTTATTGTACCAAATGTTATAATTTTAGGGCCATCCGGTATAAAAAATGATGGTGTTTTTCTAGAAGCAGCAACAAATAGAGGTTGGATTGGCTGGTTCGCATTCATCTTTTTAGTTACATTTTACATCTTGCTTTATTTTAAACCAGATTTAATTGTAAACTGGGTGTATTTAGTTGATCCAATAAGTATTTTCATAAGTAAAAAAGCTGCAAGTCAATGGTTTTTATATGGATTTTTATACTGTGTTGTAATGACAGTTATGGCTGTAAGAATGTATATAAAATATCGTCATAATAAATATCAAATTTTAAGAACAACATCGGTACTATTCTTTCAAATTGTATTTGCTTTTTTAATTCCAGAAATTTTAGTTCGTTTCGAAAAACCTTGGTACGATTTTAAAAATGCGTTTCCTTTAGATTATGATTTTTTCTTCAAATGGAATTTAAACGAACTACTTGCAAATGGAACTTTTGGTTTATTCATATTAATTTGGGGAGTTATTTTAACCATAGTTGTAGTTCCTGTAATGGTATATTTCTTCGGAAAAAGATGGTACTGTTCTTGGGTTTGTGGTTGTGGAGGATTAGCAGAAACTTTAGGAGATCCTTACAGGCAATTATCTAGTAAAACACTGCTTTCTTGGAGAGTAGAACGTATTGTAATTCATTCTGTTTTAATATTTGTGCTAGTAATGACAGGCTTTGCTTTGTACACATTCTTTTCTGGCGCAAGTGAACTTATAGGAATTAAAACACAAATAATTCAAGATATTTATGGCTTTTTAATAGGTTCTATTTTTGCTGGTGTAATTGGTACTGGTTTTTATCCAATTTTTGGAAACAGAGTTTGGTGTAGATTTGGATGTCCTTTGGCTGCATATTTAGGCTTTATCCAACGTTTTAAATCTAGATTTAGAATTACAACTAACGGTGGACAATGTATTTCTTGTGGAAATTGCTCTACTTATTGCGAGCAAGGAATTGATGTGAGATCTTATGCTCAAAAAGGAGAAAACATTGTACGTTCTAGTTGTGTTGGATGCGGAATTTGCTCTGCAGTTTGTCCAAGAGGAGTTTTAAAATTAGAAAATGGTCCGGAAAATGGGAGAATTAATCCCACTGAAATTTTATTAGGAAACGATGTTGATTTGATGAATTTTCTAAACAAAAAATAATGTTTCAAAAACATATTATTCTTTTCTTTTTATTGATAAACACCGTGGTTTTTTCACAAAAAAAATACCATAGAGAGTATTATGCTAATGGTAAAATAAAAGCAGAAGGTTGGATTATTGAAAAGCAAAAATCAAAATATTGGAAATATTACTATAAAAATGGCGTCCTAAAAAAAGAAGGGCATTTTAAAAACAATTTAGAAACCAATTATTGGTACTTTTACAGCAAAAATTCTCTTCTTGAAAAAGAAGGGCATTTTAAAGAAGGTCAAAAAAATAATTGGTGGTTGTTTTATGACAAAAAAGGAAACGTAGATCATAAATGCCAATTAAAAAATAATCAGAAAAATGGTTATTGTTTACTTTATCAAAAGAAAAAATTGGTAAAGGCTTCTAAATTTAAAAAAGGAAGAAAAATTAAAGAATGGAAAGATTTTTCATCTTTTAAAAAAGAGAATAATCTATTGGATTTAAGATAAATGAAACCCATAATAAAAGTAATTATTCCTGCTTTTAATGAGCAAGATTCTATTGCAAATGTCATTAATGACATTCCTAATTCTGTAAATGAAATTATTGTAATCAGCAATAACTCTACAGACAATACAGAAATCAACGCAAAAAATGCTGGAGCAACTGTTTTAAAAGAACCCAAAAAAGGGTATGGCTTTGCTTGTTTAAAAGGAATGGATTACATTTCTAAACAAGAAATAAAACCAGATATAATTGTTTTTTTAGATGGCGATTATTCTGATTTCCCTGAACAATTAACCGAAATTACTTCACCTATTATTAATGATAATCTAGATTTTGTTGTTGGTACTCGGGTAAAAAAATTGCGAGAAAGTGGTTCTATGACACCTCAACAAGTTTTTGGTAATTGGCTTGCAACATTTTTAATGAAATTATTTTTTGGTGCAAAATTTACAGATTTAGGTCCTTTTAGGGCAATTAAATATCAAAAACTTTTAGACCTAAAAATGCAAGATAAAACCTATGGTTGGACGGTAGAAATGCAACTAAAAGTATTAAAGCAAAAAATGAACTATATAGAAATACCTGTAAAATATAGAAATAGAATTGGAGTCTCAAAAGTTTCAGGTACGGTAAAAGGTACTATATTTGCGGGGATTAAAATTTTAGGTTGGATTTTTAAATATAGTTTTAAATAATGATTTTAGAGTATATAATTATTGCAGTTTACACAATTTGTTTGTTACTTATTTTTATGTATGCAATAGCGCAATTAAACCTATTATTAAACTACTTAAAGCATCTAAACAAGGAAGATAACTCTCCAAAATTCGATTTCTCAAATCCTGAAGAAATTCCTTTTGTAACCATACAATTACCTGTTTTTAACGAATTGTATGTAATGGAACGTTTGTTAAAAAATATCGAAAAATTAGAATATCCAAGAGAGAAATTAGAGATTCAAGTTTTAGACGATTCTACAGATGAATCTGTAGAAATGACAGCAAAATTAGTCAAAGAAATTGAAGCAAAAGGAATTGATATACAACACATTCAAAGAACCAATAGACAAGGTTTTAAAGCAGGTGCTTTAAAAGAAGGTTTAAAAACATCTAAAGGAGAATTTGTTGCCATTTTTGATGCTGATTTTTTACCTAAAAAAAATTGGTTACTACAAACAATTCCGTATTTCAAAAACTCAGAAATTGGCGTTGTTCAAACAAGATGGGGGCACATCAACAGAAATTATTCTACGCTTACAAAAATTCAAGCATTTGCTTTAGATGCACATTTTACACTAGAACAAGTTGGTAGAAGTAGTAAAGGACATTTTATAAACTTTAACGGAACTGCAGGTATTTGGCGTAAAGAATGTATTTATGACGCTGGTAATTGGGAGGGTGATACACTTACGGAAGATTTAGATTTAAGTTATAGAGCGCAACTTAAAAATTGGAAATTTAAATATTTAGAAAATGTAGAAACCCCAGCTGAATTGCCTGTTGTAATTAGCGCAGCAAGATCTCAACAATTTAGATGGAACAAGGGTGGAGCAGAGAATTTTCAAAAAATGATTAAGAGAATTATCATCAATAAAAACACCTCTTTTAGAACCAAAATTCATAGTTTACTACATTTGCTAAACAGCTCGATGTTTACGTGCATCTTTTTAGTAGCAGTTTTAAGTATACCTATGTTGTATATTAAAAATGAATATGCACATTTAAAACCTTATTTTTATGTAATGAGCTTCTTTGTAACTAGCTCTATTATCTTCTTTATTTGTTATTGGCATATGTACAAAAATACTTATGGCGGTGGTTTTAAAAACTTCTTTAAATATATTGGAGCGTTTTTTACATTTTTCTCAATAGCAATGGGCTTTTCTTTACATAATACAATTGCCGTTTTAGAAGGTCATTTTGGTAAAAAAAGTGAATTTGTAAGAACACCAAAATTTAATTTAAAAGGCTTAAAAGATGGTTGGAAAACCAATAAATACATCAGTAAAAAACCATCAATACATGTTGTTTTAGAAGGTTTATTGGCTGTATATTTTATTTTTGGAATGTACAGTGCATTTATTGTTGGAGATCAAGGTGGAGATTTTGGATTATTCCCATTTCACTTTATGCTTTTTATAGGGTTTTCTTACGTTTTTTTTAAATCAATTTTTTCAAAAGCGTAATGTCTTTTTTATCAAAAAATAAAGATATTCTACTAATTTCAATAAGTACAATACTCTATTTTTTCTTTGCCTATTTTTTAGAAAGAACCGAATTTAATAAACTAATTATTCTATGGTTTTCTCTCTTTGTGTGTTTTTATTGGTTGATTAAAAAAAATACAATTTCTTTTTCTACTTTAGTAGGTGTTTCTATTCTTTTTAGGTTTATTTTCTTATTTGCAACGCCTAATTTATCGCAAGATTTCTATAGATTTATTTGGGATGGCCGCATGATTTTAGAAGGGTTAAATCCGTATTTATCATTACCAGAAACATTTATACAACAAGGGTTGAATCCTATAGCAGAAGCATCAGATTTGTATAATGGAATGGGTGAAATGAATGGAAGTCATTACACCAATTATCCGCCAATAAATCAATTGTGTTTTTTAATTGCTGCTATCTTTTCTAGCAAAAATATCTTTGGTTCTATTATCGTTTTAAGATTGATAATTATTCTTGCCGATATTGGTATTCTCTATTTTGGAAAGAAACTTTTAGAACGATTAAATCTTCCAATAAAAAATATTTTCTGGTATATTTTAAATCCTTTTATCATTATAGAAATGACAGGGAATTTACATTTTGAACCAGTAATGTTATTCTTTTTAATTGGAGGATTGTACAAATTACATCAACAAAAATGGATTTTAGCTGCTATTCTAATTGCATGTTCTATTTCAGTAAAGTTAATTCCTTTATTGTTTTTGCCTTTGTTTTTTCAATGGTTTGTTAAGAAATCTAATCATAAAGAAAAATGGGGGCTTAATTTCTTAGGAATCAAAAAATTAATTTCATTTTACAGTATTATTCTTACAACCATAATTATTTTATTTCTTCCTTTTTATTCTTCAGAATTAATTTCCAACTATTCTAATTCAGTAGGATTATGGTTTCGTAATTTTGAATTCAATGCAAGTTTTTATTATATTTTTAGAGAAATTGGCTTTCTTTTTAGAGGCTATAATGAAATTGCTATTATTGGAAAAATAATGCCAATTCTAACCATTATCTTCTTACTAATTATTACATTTTTTAGAAAAAACAAAACAGAAACTCAATTAATAACAGCCATGTTATTTGGTTTGTCTTTCTATTATTTTACAGCAACTACTGTACATCCTTGGTATGTTGCAACTCCAATAATTCTATCAGTTTTTACTAAATATAAGTTTCCAATTATCTGGAGTTTGGTTATCATTTTAAGTTATCAAGCGTATTCTAATTTACCTTGGAAAGAAAATTTATGGTTTGTTGCAATAGAATATTTTGTGGTATTTGCTTTTTTAATTTATGAAATAAAAAATAAGAATATAAAAATATAAAAAAACTGATAATTTAATAATTTATTGAAACACGGAGTCCTTATAATTTTATACCTTAGTGGCTAATTTTTTTATATGAAGAAACTTACCATAAAAGATATTGCCAAACAATTTAGTGTATCTATTTCTACAGTTTCTAAAGCATTGAATGACAGCTACGAAATTAGTGAAGCTACGAAAGAAAAAATTCAGAAATACGCTAAAGAAAACAATTACAAGCCTAATTTTAACGCATTAAGTTTAAAGAACAGAAGCACTAAAACAATTGGAATCATCATTCCAACCATGTTAAAATATTTTTTCGCTCAAGTTTTTAAAGGAATCGAAAAAGCAGCTTTAGAAAGAGGCTACAAAGTAATTGCTTGTATTTCTAACGAATCTTACAATAAAGAAGTTGAAATTATTGAAATGCTTTCTAATGGTAGTATAGATGGCTTTATTATTTCTTTAGCAAAAGAAACCGAATTAAAACAAAATTTTAAACACTTTCAAAATGCTATTGATAATGATACGCCAATTGTAATGTTTGATAGAGTTGCACAAACTTTAAATTGCGATAAAATTATTACTGATGATTTTAATGGCGCTCAAAATACAGTAGAATATTTATACAAAACTGGTCATAAAAATATTGCATTTGTTTCTACAATGAGTGATTTTCATATTGGTAAACAACGTTTTTTAGGATACAAAAAAGGGCTCGAAAATGTTGGTATAAAATTTAACGAAAACTTAGTCATCAATATTTTAGAAAGAGATTACAAAAAATACGAATCTATTTTAATTCCTTTTTTACAAAATAATAAAATAGACAGTATAATAACCACAGGAGAATCTGCCGCTGTTGCTTCTATGAAAGCAGGTATTAAAACCGGTAAAGAAGTACCAAAAGATTTATCTGTAATTCCTTTTTCTAACGGAATTTTAGCAAGACACTCAAGTCCTAAAATGACAACTATTAGTCAGCATGGAGAATTAATGGGAGAAACTGCTGCTAAAATTTTGATTGATAAATTAGAGAAAAAAAACAAAGACACCATTACTAAAGTAATTACAACTGATTTAGTAATTAGAGATTCTACCAAATAAAAATGATTGATTTTTCGAAAGTAAAATTGGTTGTTTCCGATATGGATGGGACTTTGCTTAACTCGAAAAGTGAAGTTAGTAAATGTTTTTTTCAACTTTTTAAACAATTACAAGAACACAATATTATTTTTTGTGCCGCAAGTGGTAGACAATATAATAGTATTGTTGATAAATTAGCATCCATAAAAAATGAAATTTTTGTGATTGCAGAGAATGGCGCAATTGCTAAAAAAAATGATAAAATTTTACTTTTAAATTCATTAGCATCAGAAAAAACCATCAATGTAATTCCTGTTTTAAGAGAAATTAAAGGCGCAAACATTGTTTTATGTTCTCAAGATTCTGCTTTTATAGAATCTAAAGATGAACGTTTTATTGATTTATTTCAAGAGTATTATCGTAATTTTCATATTGTTGATGATCTAATTGACGTTGCTAAAACAACACCTATTTTAAAAATTGCAGTCTATCATTTTAATTCTTCTGAAGTTTTTATTTATCCTTTTGTAAAACATTTAAAAGAAGATGTTTTACTCAAAGTTTCTGGACAAAATTGGTTAGATATTTCTGATGAAAAAGCCAATAAAGGAAATGCTTTAAGAGAAGTACAACAACTCTTAAACATTACAAAAGAGGAAACGATGGTTTTTGGTGATTATCATAACGATATAGAAATGATGCAAGAAGCACATTTTAGTTTTGCTATGGAAAACGCACATAAAGACATAAAAGAAATTGCAAATCATACTACAGAAAGTAATAATAATTTTGGTGTTGAGAGTATTTTAGAACAATTGATTGAAACTAAAGCATAATAAAAATGCCTCAACAAAGTTGAAGCATTTTTTATTAAATAGGTTGTATCCAAAGTAAATGTTTCCATTTTTCTTTTTCTTTTAAAACTAACAGAATATTTACTGTTAAGAATACTCCTGTTTGAAGCAGCTCTACCAACTCATCGGGTTCTAAAAATAAATGGAACAAAAATATGTGCAGTGTAATTGGCAATAAAAATAAAGCACCAATAAAACCTGTTCCTTGGATTATTAAAAGAAAACCAAAAAGTAATTCGCAAATTCCTAATACTTGCCAAAAATATCCAGTTTGTTTTGCACCACTTATGTACAAAATCTTTTGAAGTGTGTTTTCTTTTTCTGGAGAAGTAAACTTTTGCGCCTTTGAAACTACTTCAATAGGTTTAGGAATTGGTTTTTTAAACTTATTGATTCCTCCATAAATCATAAAACCTCCTAAAAATAATCTTAATGCAATATAAAATATGCTAATATATTTTTTCATTTTAAAATACTGTTAAACCATTATTTGGTTGATATACATAATTAAACGTATAATGTTGTGAACTACTAGTTGTGTCTGCATCTAAATAATAGCTTAGTATTTCTAATTTAGCATACGTACCATTAATTGTTTTTACAATAATTATTGTTCCTGCAATTGGCGAAATAAGATGTGTTGTAAAATCGTAATTATACCAACCGTTTCCAGAACCAGTAGCTATAGCATAACCATTTGCAGCATCATCTTGTGCGAATAAAGTAGTATCTACTTCTGCAATATCTGCTAATGTACCGGTTGCTAAATATACTCCTGCTTCTCCTGTACGTTCTGGCTCATCACTAGAAATGGCAGAACCTCCGTTTACAATAATTGTACTTCCTCTAAAAGCAATATCCCAATTATCATCTGTAACTGCAGCTCCAGTTTCAAAAGAAAATCTAACATAATCTCCTGTTATTGTTGGCGGAGTTGTACTGTAATCTGCAGTTTGGACTGCTGCCAAATTACTTACGGTTGCAGATATAACTGAAGTTAATGCTTGCCCATCATCATTATCATCTGCATTATCTACATAATTATCTGGTTGTTGACAAGCTGTTATAGGGTTATTTGCGTCTCCATAACCATCACCATCTACATCTGCATAAAAAATTGTTGTACAAATTTCTTCTTCATCTGAACAAGAAGTAAAGCTTAAAAAAGCGATCGTAATTACTGCTAAAAATTTAATTGTTTTCATTGTATTTGTATTTATTTATTTATTAAAATTGAATATTGATTTTAGTGTACATAATGCTACCCGCTATGTTGCTAATGTTTTGTGTATCTGTAAAATTAAATAGATTATCTACCCCAAAACTTAGCTGATATTTTTTGTCAAAGGTTTTATTAATTGCAAAATCCCAAATTGAATAGCCGTTTACAAAAGCGTCATAATTATCTAAATAGGCATTGGCATTACTATCAAAAAGACCGTATTTACTCCTATAAGTTCCTCTTAAATTAGCGTTCAAATTCCATTCTGGGATGTCATAAAATATTTTGAAATTTGCCATGTGTCTAGATCTATTATACAATCCAAAATAGTCGTCTTTCTCTAAAGAAAAAGTGGATAAGGTTTCTAAGTCTCTAGCATATACTTCTCCATTTCTAAAAGCATTTTCAGCTTCTTTATCGTATGCATACAAAAGTTGATATCCTCCAGAAACTGCTATATTTTTGTTGATTTTTAAATGAGCATTAAACTCTAAACCTTGTGTATAAACCTTATCTACATTGTAATAACTAAATACATTTTGCCCGCTTTCTTTTTGGGTAACAACACGTGTATCTATCAAGTTTTTAATATCATTTCTAAAAATATTTAGATTTAATTTTAAACTAGAAAAAAGCTTATAATCAATTCCAAAATTATAGCTGATTGAACTTTCAGGGTTTAAAGAACTCTCAAACTGATTTATTATTTGCGTTATATTTTCTTGAGTTGTAGCATTTACCAATTCACCATTATCAAACAATTCTTGTAATCTTCTTGGCACTTCATTATAACCTAAAACAGTATAACCTACCGTAGAATTTGTAAAGTCGAAATATAATTGTCTAAAATCTGGTGCCTTAAATCCGTAACCACTAGAGGCTTTTACAGATATTTTATCATTTATTTTATATCGTAAAGCAATCTTTGGACTAAATTGAGATTTGTATTTGTTATGGTTGTCAAACCTTGCACCAAGAATAAGGTTTACATTATCAATAATTTGCCCATCATATTGTGCATAAATATAAGGTGCATGAAACTCTGGGGTTAATGTAAAATAAGTTCTATCTAATCGTTCATTGGTTAAACCAACACCTGCTACCAAATTATTATTGGTATCAAATGTATAAGTTGCTCTAAATTCTGGTCTTATATAATATTGATTAAAATTACTTTGACTGTTTAAAACTCCATTTTCATCATTTAAATACTCTTCCGCTTTATATTGTGTTGCATAAAACTCAAAATAACTATTCCATTTTGAGGTGAATTTATGTTGCACTCTTAAAAGTGTATTCCATTCATTTAATTCACTTTCTCCTCCCAGAGTTTCAGTAGCAATATAATCTTGAAGCTGATGATAATATCTTCCAGAGAATAAAATGGATGTTTTTTTAGAAACATCATAATTCACTTTTGTACTCAACGTATAATTAATAAAAGGTTCTACAGTTTTAAAAGTAGTGTCTTCATCTAAATCATATCCATTACTACTAAATCGGTTAAAAAAAGCAGTAATTCCTAACTTTTCTTTTTTGTAATTGATGTTTGCACTAATATCATTACTGGTATCAAAATCGTTGGTATTTAATGCACTCCTATAATTTATATCTCCTTTAAAACCAACTTTTGGTTTCTCTGTTATAATATTAATAACTCCTCCTAAAGCTTCATTACCATACAATGCAGAAGATGCCCCTTTTACAAGTTCTATCTGTTTTATATTACCAACGCTAACTCTACTTAAATCTAAAGTTCCAGCAGAACGCCCTACAAGAGGAACACCATCTATAAGAATTAATGTGTATTGACTATCTAAACCTTGCAACTGTATACCTTCTCCTCCACCAAAATCTGGCACAGTAATTAAACCCGTTTGTTCATTTAAAATATCTGACAAACGAATTGAATTGATATTGATAATTTCTTTCTTAGAAATTATTTGAGCAGGCAATGGTATTGATGATAATTGCCTTTGTGTTCTTGTTGCTGTAACAATAACTTCATCTAAGCTTTCTATTGCAGTAGAATCTTGCTTGGTCTTTATTATTTTTTGAGAAAAAACAACAAGAGAAAAAAAAGTTGAAAAAAAAACACTAAAATATTTTTTATTTAGAACCATTCTTGATTAGATTTGCTGCAAATATATATTTTATTTTAATTCAATCTAAATAAGAATAGATTTAATTTTAATTATTTTACACAAATAAATTCAAACAATTAATTATGAGACAATTAACTATTTTAACACTAGTTTTTACATTAACGCTGCAGATACATGCACAAAACAAAAAAGAAAAGGACCAAAATGCTATCAAAAAAATGTGTGGCTGCTATGAAGTAGGTTTTAACTTTGCAGAAACATTTAGTTACTCTAAAGATTCTACTTATAAACCATCTAAAGTAAAACATGATAAAGCTTTAGAATGGGTAGAATTGGTAGATGATTCTGAAAACAAAATAATATTGCAACATTTATTGATAGCTGGTAGAGGCGGTAAAAAAATGATTATAAAGCATTGGCGTCAAGATTGGATGTTTGAAAACACCAATTTTTACATGTATAATGGCGATAATAAATGGAAATATGTAAAAAAAGATGCTCAGGAAGTAGAAAATCAATGGACACAAAAAGTATATCAAGTAGATGATAGTCCTAGGTATGAAGGCTCTGCTACTTGGATTCATGCAGATGGAAAAAGTTATTGGGAAAACACCACAGATGCACCTTTACCAAGAAGAGAAAGAACAAAAAGAAAAGATTACAATGTAACTGTTAGAACCAATAAACATGAAATTACAAAAGATGGCTGGATACATGACCAAGACAACGATAAAGTAATAAGAGAAATTGGTAAAGAAGATGTAATTTTAGCACAAGAAAAAGGTCTTAACACCTATGTAAAAGTAGAAGATTCTAAATGTAAAGCTGCCCAAGACTGGTGGTCAGAAAATAACAAATTATGGAAGTTAGTTCGAAAAAATTGGGACAAAGAATTCAATAAGAATAAAGATTTAGAATTGGCAACTAAGGTTGATGATAAAAGGCTATATCAACACATGTTTGCTTTAAAAAAAGATGCTAAAAACAAAGAAATAAAAAAGATTATTTCTGAATTTGTAAAATAACATGTAAAAAAAACAAACCTCTCAAAAATATTTTTGAGAGGTTTGTTTTTATATCAAAATTCTATACAGTTGAACAGAATTAAATAAACTTAATCATTATAAAAAACAGTACTCTGTCTTTCTCTATTTACCTGTAGTTTAGTAATATCTGGTCTAGAATAATGCCCAACAACATCAAAATTTTGTCTTTCTTCTAAAACACGATTAAAATCTAAGGTTTCAATAATTAAACCCTCTTTGCGTAAAACTGGTTCTACCTGCCACTCGCCATCAGGACCTGCAATACATGAGCCTCCGTTTGCTAGAACATCTGGAGCATTTTTTACAATTTTCTCATAATGAGGAACTTCTCTTGGAAAATCAGATTTTGCCATTAAACTAGAAACTGAAATTACAAAAGAACGTGACTCTCTGGCAATAAAACGTGTAATATCTTTTGTATTATAGTCAGAACCTGGCCAAACAGCAATGTGTAAATTTTCTCCCAAACCATACAAAGCAGTTCTTGGTAAAGGCATCCAATTTTCCCAACAGTTTAATCCGCCAACTGTAAATTCTTTTAAAGCATGTACTTGCAAACCATTTCCATCTCCAGGAGCCCAAGTTAAACGCTCATCATAAGTTGGTTGCAACTTTCGATGCACAGATTTTATTTCTCCTTGTTGATTAATATACACCAAAGAAGCATAAATACTATGTCCTCCTCTATTTTTAGCACGTTCCATAATACCTAAATAAATAGCAATCTTATTTTCTTTTGCCAATTTACAAATGGAATCTAGTTCGCCTTTTTCTATGGAAATTGAGTTTCTAACATAATGTGCATGAATCTCTTTTTGAGTTTTAGAATCCCATTCTGCTCCATTTGTTAAAGCAATCCAAAAAGGATAACCTGGTAATAATGCCTCTCCAAAAACAATGAGCTCACAATTTTCTTTTGCTGCATCAATTATTGACTTTTCAATCTTTTCAATTGTTTTTTCTTTATTTAACCAAACTGGAGATATTTGTGCTAATGCTACTTTTAATAGGTTTTTCATCTCATTTATATATTAATTGAAACTACCAAACCCTCATTTGCTCTCACATTAAAAACGGTATCATCTTCAAAAATTAAATATTGACCTTTTATTCCGACTAATTTACCAGTATATTTTGGTGTTTTTATCAAGTTTAAACTTTTTGGTTTTAAAGGATATTTCTTAACAGGAAAATTTAAATGTGTTTCAACATTATCTTTTATAAAATATGCCGCAGCTTCTTCCGGAATAAATTCTTTTAACCGATCTCTCCATTCCATTAGGCTTACCTCTTCTATATCATTCTTTAGCATTTTACGCCAATTTGTTTTATCAGCAACATAATCTTTTAAAGCAACCTCTGTAATTCCTGCTAAATATCTATTTGGCACTTCTACAATTTCTATAGCTTCGTGTGCACCTTGATCTATCCATCTTGTTGGTACTTGCTGTTTTCTTGTAACTCCTACTTTTACATTACTAGAATTTGCCAAATAGACAATATGTGGTTTTAGCTGAACAGATTTTTCATAGGCTAAATCTCTATCTTCAATATCTAAATGTGCGGTACTTAATTCAGGTTTCATGATCCAATCACCAGCATTAGGTGTTTCAAAAAAACAAGATTTACAAAAACCTTGCCTGTAAATTTGTTTGTTTAACTGACAATTTAAACATTGGTATTTTACAAAAGAAAGCGTAAGTTCTTTGTTTATCATCTGATTTACATTTAAAAAATCAGATTCCATATCTAAATAATACTGAACCTCCTCTAAATTTTCAGTTTTCATTTTTTTTAAAACTCCTTGATATTGCATAAACAAATTTTAGTATTTTTAGCTTTTAACAAACTTACATAAAAAACAGAACTTTCTCTATGGCTTTTCCAATTGTAAATTCTATTATTTCTTGGTTTTTAAAAAAAAGAATTCATCAAATTGAATTATTTTTAAAATATCCCAACGATGTACAAGAAGAGCTTTTGTTAAAACTAATGGCTACTGCAAAAAGAACAGAATTTGGAAAAGAGCATCAATTTTCATCCATCAAAAATTATACAGAATTTGCAAAATTAGTTCCCATTCAGCGTTATGAAAGTTTTGAACCTTTAATTGAACGTTGTAGAAAAGGCGAACAAAACCTGTTTTGGCCAACACCAATTAAGTGGTTTGCAAAAAGTAGTGGAACCACAAATGCAAAAAGTAAATTTATACCTGTTAGCAATGAGGCTTTAGAATATTGCCACATGAAAGCTGGTAAAGACATGTTGTGTTTATATATAAACAACAACGAAGAAACTAAGCTATTTACAGGTAAAGGTTTAAAATTAGGTGGAAGTTCAGACATTTATGAAGACAACAACAGTTACTTTGGAGATTTGTCTGCAATTATTACAGAAAACCTTCCTTTTTGGGCAGATTATAGTTCTGCACCAAGCTTAGAAGTTGCCATGATGAGTGAATGGGAAACCAAAATGGAAGCTATTATCGATGAAACTATTCATGAAGATATTACTAGTTTAGTAGGCGTACCTAGTTGGATGTTGGTACTTTTAAACCGAGTTTTAGAAAGAACAGGAAAAGATCATATTTTAGAAGTTTGGCCTAATTTAGAAGTGTATTTTCATGGAGGTGTTAACTTTAACCCTTATAGAGAACAGTATAAAAAAATCATCCCAAAAAAGGATTTTAAATACTATGAAACCTATAACGCTTCTGAAGGTTTTTTTGCCATTCAAGATAGAAATGGTTCTAAAGAATTATTGTTGATGTTAGATTATGGCATCTTCTATGAGTTTATTCCTATGAGTGAATATCAAGGCGAAAACTCAACCGCTATTCCTTTATCGCAAGTAAAAGAAAATATAAATTACGCCATTTTAATTACCACAAATAGTGGCTTGTGGCGTTATTTAATTGGTGATACTATAAAATTTACATCGCTAAAACCTTACAGAATAAAAATTACAGGGAGAACAAAACATCATATTAATGTTTTTGGTGAAGAGTTGATTATTGAAAATGCTGAAGAAGCATTAAAATTGGCTTGTGAAAAAACAGAAGCTTCTATTATTGATTATACTGTTGGGCCAATTTTTATGGATCATAAAAAAAGTGGCGGACATGAATGGATTATTGAATTTAACAAAGCACCAGATAGTTTATCTTATTTTACAGAACTGTTAGACAACGCTTTAAAATCAATAAATTCAGATTACGAGGCAAAACGTTATCATAATATGACATTAAATTCACCTAAAATTCATATAGCCAGAAAAGGTTTATTTTATGATTGGTTAAAAGAAAAAGGAAAATTAGGCGGACAGCATAAAATACCAAGATTATCTAATTCTAGAGATTTTGTAGAAGAACTTTTAAAACTCTAAAAATGGATACTTTTTTCGAACAAAACACTTCATTTTTTTTAGACAATCCAAAGTTAGCAGAAGATTTTCAAAAAATTGTAAGTGTTACAAAATTCCCAAAACACTTTATAATACATGAATCTGGGAAGGTTTGTGATGATTTATATATTATCACATCTGGTATAGCTCGTGTTTTCTATTACAGAGAAGATAAAAACATTACTTGTCATTTTGCAGCAGAACAAGAATCTATTACTGCTATAGATAGCTTTATACAACGTAAAAAAAGCAAGTATTATATAGAGGCTTTAGAAGACCTAGAAGTTTTAAAAATATCTCATTCAGATTTAGAAAAATTATTTACTTCCAGTCCAAAGTTTGAGCATTTTGGCCGTCTATTTCTTCAACAAATTTATATAGATTTAGTAGAAAGGTTAGATGACTTACAATTAAAAACAGCTAAAGAGCGTTATGAAACATTGTTAGAAAAAAAGCCGTACCTTTTTCAACGAGTAGCCTCAAAACACATAGCAAGTTATTTAAACATTACTCCAGAAACATTAAGTAGAATTAGAGGAAAATAACTGATTTAATAATTTATTGACAATTGTCAAGTAAAATTTATTCTTTGTAAAATACCTTTGTTATAAATTATAAATGATGACTATTTCACAATCACTTCAACAATTTTATATTGAAAATAATTTTTCTTCAGATGGAGGAAAAAATGATGATTATTTTGACTTAAAATTTAAGTTATTTACCATAAAAATTCCAAATTCTCAATTTAGAAAAGATGTAATTTACTTACACGACATTCAACATATTTTATATAATTGTGATACTTCATGGAGAGGAGAAGCATTTATTGCTGGCTGGGAAATTGGCACTAAAATGTGGAAACACTTTCCAATAGGCATGATAAGTTTATGGGCAATGGGTTTTTCTTTATTAAACTATCCAAAAGAAGTTTTTAAAGGATATAAAACAGGTATAAATTCTATTGGTATTATCGACTTAAAATTAGATAAAAAAGCAATTTTAAAGTTATCAATTACCGAGTTAAAAAAAATTATTAAAAAAGAAAAAACTAAAAAATTAAATTGGTTCAGCTTTCTTTTTTGGTGTTTAATTTCTGAGATTATTTTTCTTTTTCCTTTCTTAATATTAGCAATATTTCTTATAAATATATTCTAAGATGAAAAAACAAATTTTAATCATAAATGGTCATCCAGACAAAGAGAGTTATTGTTTTGCAATTTCCGAAGCTTATAAAAAAGGGGTTTCAAAGTCTAATGCAACACTCAAAACAATTAATGTTACTGAACTAAATTTTAATCCTAATTTACAATCTGGATACAGAAAAAGAACTGAACTTGAACCCGATTTATTAGACGCTCAAGAAAAAATTAAGTGGGCAAATCATATTGTTTGGATTTACCCAGTTTGGTGGGGTTCTTATCCAGCAATTTTAAAAGGGTTTATTGATAGAGTTTTTTTACCTGGTTTTGCTTTTCAGAAAAGAAAAAATTCAGTTTGGTGGAACAAATTATTAACAAAAAATACAGCAAGAATTATTTCTACTTTAGACCAACCAACTTGGTACTACCAATGGGTAAATAGGCATCCAAGTCATACAGCAATTAAAAAACTAACTTTAAATTTTGTAGGTATTAAAAAAGTGAAATTTACAACCATCGGTTCTTTACGTTTATCTACAGATTCTTACAGAAAAAACTGGTTGAATAAAGTTGAAAAATTAGGAGAGTTAAATAAATAATCAAATTTTACGTTCCACAACATAATCAATCATTTCTAATAAAGATTTTTTATACGTTGATGTTGGATAGTCTTCTAAAATAGCCAAGGCTTTGTTTTTGTAGTCATTCATTTTAGAAATAGTATATTCTATACCCCCGCTTTGTTTTACAAAAGCGATCACTTCTTTTACTCTTTTTTTGTCTTTATTATGCTTTTTAATCGAGTTTATCAACCAAGATTTTTCTTTTTTAGCACACGTATTTAATGTATGAATTAAAGGCAAAGTCATTTTTTGCTCTTTAATATCTATACCTGTAGGTTTGCCAATTTTTTCATCAGAATAATCAAATAAATCATCTTTAATTTGAAAGGCAATACCAATGTATTCTCCAAATTTTCTCATTTGCTGAATTGTTTCTTGACTTGCACCAACTGAAGCTGCACCAATTCCACAACAAGCAGCAATTAAAGTTGCCGTTTTCTGCCTAATAATATCAAAATAAATTTCTTCTGTAATATCTAATTTTCTTGCTTTTTCTATCTGTAAAAGTTCTCCTTCACTCATTTCTCTAACGGCAATTGAAATAAGTTTTAAGATATCAAAATCTTCATTATCTATTGATAGAAGCAAACCTTTTGAAAGTAAAAAATCGCCAACTAAAACTGCAATTTTATTTTTCCATAAAGCATTTATAGAGAAAAAACCACGTCTTCTATTACTATCATCTACAACATCATCGTGTACTAAAGTAGCTGTATGAATAAGCTCTACAACAGATGCTCCTCTATAGGTCCGTTCATCAAAACCACCATCAGAAACCATTTTTGCAACTAAAAAAACAAACATTGGTCGCATTTGTTTTCCTTTTCTACGAACAATATAATAAGTAATTCTGTTTAAAAGTGGAACTTTAGAAAGCATGGAATCCTTGAACTTTTTTTCAAAAGTTTCCATTTCTGATAAAATTGGAAGTTTTATATGTTCAACAGGATTCATAAATATTAATTAATCACCTTCTACGAAGTCTAAAGGTTCGTTTTCACATCAAAAATAGTAAAAATAATGTGATGCGAAAAACAGGTTTATTATGACTTATTTCTTATGATTTATTAGCCAATTGCCCACAAGCAGCATCAATATCTTTACCTCTACTTCTTCTAACGTTTATGGTAATATCGTGCATTTCTAAATTAGAAATATAATTATTTATTGCTGATGAACTTGCTTGTTGAAACTCGCCATCATCAATAGGGTTGTATTCTATTAAATTAACCTTACAAGGCACATATTTACAAAATTCAACTAAAGCTCTAATGTCTTCTTTTTTGTCATTAATTCCGTCCCAAACAATATATTCATAAGTAATAGCACGTTTGGTTTTTTCATACCAATACTCTAAAGATTCTTTTAAATCTACTAAAGGAAAAGTAGTATTAAATGGCATTATTGAGGTTCTAACTTCATCAATTGCTGAATGTAAAGAAACTGCTAAGTTAAATTTAACTTCTTCATCAGCCATTTTTTTTATCATTTTTGGAACACCGGATGTAGAAACTGTAATTCTTTTTGACGACATTCCTAAACCTTCAGGAGATGTAATCATTTCAATAGATTTTAACACATTTTTGTAGTTCATAAGCGGCTCTCCCATCCCCATGAATACAATATTGGTTAATTTTTTATTGTGATATAATCTACTCTGTTGATCTATAATTACAACTTGATCGTAAATTTCGTCAGGATTTAAATTACGCATTCTTTTTAAACGTGCAGTTGCACAAAACTTGCAATCTAAACTACAACCCACTTGACTGGAAACACAAGCTGTTGTTCTTTTTTTTGTAGGAATTAAAACGGATTCAACAACAAAACCATCGTGTAGCTTAATACCATTTTTTATTGTTCCGTCTTCACTTTTTTGCATAGAATCTACTTTGATATGATTAATAACAAAGTTATTCTCTAACATTTCTCTAGTTTGTTTAGAAATATTTGTCATATCTTCAAATCTATGTAAAGACTTACTCCAAAGCCATTCATATACTTGATTTCCACGAAAAGCTTTGTCGCCATTTTCAACAAAAAAATCTCTTAATTGTTCTTTGGTTAAAGCTCTAATATCTTTCTTTTTTACTTCCATTGTTTGCAAAAATACAAAACCTCACAAGAATCTTGTGAGGTTTGTGAATGTATAAATAATTTGTAATTATATAATTAACATTGCATCTCCATAAGTAGAGAATTTATAACCCTCTTTTATTGCTTCTTTGTACGCTTCCATTACAAATTCGTAACCTCCAAAAGCAGCTGCTTGCATCATTAAAGTAGATTTTGGCAAATGAAAATTAGTTATCATTGCATTTGCAATACTAAAATCATAAGGAGGAAAAATAAATTTATTTGTCCAACCTTCATAAGCATTTAACTCATGTTTAGAAGAAACAGAAGACTCTACAGTTCTCATTACTGTTGTACCAACTGCACAAATTCTTCTTTTTTCTTTTTTAGCTTGATTTATTTTTTGAGCGGTTTCTGCAGGAATAATAATTTGCTCAGAATCCATTTTGTGTTTAGATAAATCTTCTACCTCTACAGGGCTAAAAGTACCTAAACCAACATGTAAAGTAGTTTCAGCAAAATCAACTCCTTTAATTTCTAATCTTTTTAATAAATGTTTAGAAAAATGCAAACCAGCAGTAGGTGCTGCAACTGCGCCTTCATGTTTTGCATAAATTGTTTGGTAACGCTCTTCATCTAAGGCTTCAACTTCTCTATTGATTTCTTTAGGTAATGGCGTTTGACCTAATTCTAATAATTTTGCTCTAAACTCTTCATAACTACCATCATATAAAAAACGCAATGTTCTTCCTCTTGATGTAGTATTGTCAATAACCTCTGCTACTAAACTATCATCTTCTCCAAAAAATAATTTGTTTCCAATTCTAATTTTTCTTGCTGGATCTACTAAAACGTCCCATAATCTGTTTTCACCATTTAATTCTCTTAATAAGAAAACTTCAATTCTAGCACCAGTTTTTTCTTTATTACCAAACATTCTTGCTGGGAAAACCTTGGTGTTATTTAACATCATTACATCACCTTCTTCAAAATAATTAATAACGTCTTTAAAAACTTTGTGTTCTATGGTTTGCTCTTTTCTATTTAATACCATTAAACGAGATTCATCTCTATGTTCTGCAGGATAAACTGCTAAAAGCTCTTCTGGTAATTCAAAATCAAATTGTGATAATTTCATATGTATTATTTGCTATAAAGTGCGCAAATATACGATATCGAAATAGGCGTTGTCAAGTGTTTAACTAATTAATTTACAACTGTTCTACTTTTATGCCTATTTGCTGCATATCCTCCCAAAATTTTTGAAAAGATTTTGTAACCACTTCTGCATCACAAATTTGAATAGGGACTTTAAATGCTAAAGGCGCAAAAGCCATTGCCATTCTATGATCGTTATAGGTTTTTATGGCAATATTACTATTAATTAAAGATGATTTCTCTAAATGTAAACTTACGTCTGTAACAGAAATTGTTGCGCCTAGTTTTGTTAATTCGTCATTTAAAGCCACTAACCTATCAGTTTCTTTAATCTTTAAAGTATGTAAGCCTGTTAAATTACAAGCAATTTTTTCAGCAAAACAAGTAACTGCAATCGTTTGTGCAATATCTGGCGCGTTTTTTAAATCTATTTCTAGCGTTTCTTTACTACTTTCTTTTTCTTTTTTTAGGGTGATAAAATTTTCACCAAAAATTGTTGAAACTCCAAAATGCTCATATATTTTAGCCAAACAATTATCGCCCTGTAAACTTTCTTTTTTATATGCTGATAATTGAATAGTAGAACCCATATCTGCCAAAGCAATAATTGAATAAAAGTAACTTGCAGAACTCCAGTCAGACTCTACAATTACAGTTTGCTTTTCAATATTTTTTTGAGGATTAACTTTAATTAAATTATTTTCAAAACTAGTTATAATACCTAATTGATTTAATAAACTTAAAGTCATATTTATATAAGGAACAGAGGTAATTTTCCCTATCAACTCTATCTCTAAACCATTTTCTAATTTTGATGCAATTAATAATAGAGAAGAAATATATTGGCTACTTACATTACCATTAATTTGCACTGAACTTTTTGCTAACTTTTTTCCCTTAAT
The DNA here is from genome assembly GCF_947500975.1 of uncultured Polaribacter sp. Taxonomy (GTDB): domain Bacteria; phylum Bacteroidota; class Bacteroidia; order Flavobacteriales; family Flavobacteriaceae; genus Polaribacter. The sequence goes on along the minus strand of NZ_CANMUE010000009.1, from coordinate 48,499 downwards.
TCTTATTGGTGGATATCCAGTTTTTGCTTCATAAGTAATATCTGCACCTAAATCTTTTAATGCATTAACCAATATTTCAATAGGTCTATTTTGCATTCTTTCAGAACCAGTTAATACCGTTTCTCTACCTTCAGTAACAGCAAAATAAGATGTTAAAAAACGCATTGCTGTACCAGCATGACCAATATCTACTAATTCTTGATTTGTAGAAAGGGCATGTTGCATATGAACAGAATCATCAGAATCAGATAAGTTTTCAATTTTAATTTCTTTAAATAATTTTTGAAGAATTAACAACCTGTTAGATTCACTCTTAGAACCAGAAATAGTTATTCTTTGATTTATTTTTTTATCCTCTAAAACATTTAATAATATGTCCATTTCTTAAATTCTATATTCAAATTAAAATATATTCTTCTACCCTAAAAAAATCAAACTAACTACATTAGAAAAAATATTTTTCACAGTAATTAACCTCATTTTTTATCAAAAGCCAAAGTTAATACACAAAAAAAATATAGCAAAGTTTCTGAAGAGTATTTTAGTGTTATAAAAATATGATTCAGTTAGATAAAATTCTTTTTTAAAATTTATTTCATGTTTTTATTGGTAACATACAAACCATAAATAATACTTGCTATAGTTTTAGATGCAAAAAAAGCAATCCATTTACCATTTTTAAAATGCGATTCTGAAATCGCATGAAAATTACCAGCAAAAATATCACTCCAACTTCTCCACAACAAAGTCATCACAATTAAAATGATAAAAAAAGGCAACGCAATTTTAATAAAATTTGACCAAAATATTGGTTGCTTTATTTTTTCTGAAAAAGTCATTTATTTAAGTTTTTGATTGTTATGATGACGATTATGATCGCGTTTGGTTTTTATATCTAACTTTTTTTCAAAAGCATCTTGTAAGTTAATTCCTGTTTGATTTGCCAAACATAAAACAACAAACATAACATCTGCTAATTCTTCACCTAAATCTTTATTTTTATCAGATTCTTTTTCACTTTGCTCTCCATATCTACGTGCAATAATTCTTGCAACTTCACCCACTTCTTCAGTTAATTGGGCCATGTTAGTTAGTTCGTTAAAATAACGAACACCATGATTTTTAATCCAATCATCTACTTGTTGCTGTGCGTTTTGTATGTTCATAATTTATGGTTTAGATATTTACATAATTATTATGAAAAACTAGAAACCTGACTTTCTATTTTTTCCCATTCTAACATTAGTGAATCTACTTTTGCTTTTTTAGCTTTGTATTTTTCAAAGAAGTTTGGTCTTGTAGAAACTTCATCATAATTATTAGCTAATTCTAAATCAATTTTTTCAATTTCTGATTCTAAATCAGCAATATCAGTTTCTATTTTAGACAATTTATTATTTAGTTTTTTTAGCTCTTTTTCTTGCTCTCTAGATAATTGATGTGCTTCTTTTTTAGAAGTGTCTTTTGCTACTTTTACAACTGTTTTTAATTCTGCTTCACGCAAACTTTCCATTTTATGTTGCTCTAAGAAGTAATCAATATCACCTAAATATTCTTTGATTACTTTATCTTTAAAACCATAAACTGTTGATGTTAATCCTTGTAAAAACTCTCTATCATGAGAAACTACAATCAAAGTTCCATTAAAATTATTTAATGCTTCTTTTAAAACGGTTTTTGAGGCAATATCTAAGTGATTTGTTGGCTCATCCATGATTAAAACATTGAATGGTTGCAACAATAATTTACATAAAGCTAATCTATTTCTTTCTCCTCCAGAAAGCACTTTTGCTTTTTTATCTACCGCATCTCCTCCAAATAAAAACGACCCTAACATATCTCTAACACGCATTCTGTTAGAATCTGTTGCAGCATCCTCCATAATTTCAAGCACTGTTTTTTCTGGTGGTAAATATTCTGATTGATTTTGAGCAAAATACCCTACTTCTACATTATGACCTAGTTTTAAATGTCCTTCAAAAGGAATTTCACCCACCATCATTTTTGCTAAAGTTGATTTTCCTTGACCATTTTGTCCTACAAATGCAATCTTACTATTTCTTTCAATTAATAAATCTACACCTTCTAAAACATGTTTTTCGCCGTAACTTTTACATAAATTTTCTGCTTCAACTATAATTTTACCTGGCTCTTTTGATATTGCAAAACGAACATTCATGGCTTGATTATCATCTTGATCAACTTCAATTAACTGAACCTTATCTAGTTGTTTCATTAAAGATTGAGCCATAGATGCCTTACTTGCTTTTGCCTTAAATTTATTAATTAAATGCTGTTTCTGCTTAATTTCTTTTTCTTGATTTTTTTGAGCTTGTAACTGTTTTTCTTTGATTTCTGCTCTTAATAACAAGAACTGAGAATATGGCTTTTTATAATCGTAAATCTGACCTAAAGAAATTTCAATAGTTCTATTTGTTACATTATCTAAAAACATTTTATCATGAGAAACCAACACAATTGCGCCAGAATAATTCTTTAAAAAGTTTTCTAACCAAATAATAGATTCAATATCTAAGTGGTTTGTTGGCTCATCTAATAATAATATATCATTATTTTGAAGTAATAACTTTGCTAACTCTATACGCATTCTCCATCCTCCAGAAAAAGTATCGGTTAACTTATCAAAATCTTCTCTTTGAAAACCTAAACCTTGTAAAATCTTTTCTGTATCTCCTTGATAGTTATAACCTCCTAAAAGCTCATAACGTTCTTGCTTATCTGTTAAATTTTGAATTAATTCTGTATAAGAATCACTTTCATAATCTGTTCTAGTTGTTAGTTGATTGTTTATATCTTCTAACTCAGCTTCTATTTCTTTAATTTCTTCAAAAGCTTGATATGCTTCTTCTAAAATGGTTCTTCCTTCTACAAAATCTATATCCTGACGTAAAAAACCAATATTTACATCTTTGTCAAAAGCCATAGTACCACCACTACTTTCTATATCTTTTGATAAAACTTTTAAAAGCGTAGATTTTCCTGCCCCATTTTTTCCAATCAACCCAATTCTATCTCCTTTATTTAATTTAAAAGTGATACCAGAAAACAAGTCCGTTCCCATAAAGGAAACTGTTAAGTTATGTACGTTTAACATTAATTTTATGTAATTTTGTAGTTTGCAAAACTAACTAAAAAATTGCAGTTTATCATGTTTAAAAAAGGAACAAAATTGTTCAGTATTTTTAAAAATAAATGCCCAAAATGTCATAACGGTGATTTCTTTACAAACCCTGTTACTTTTAATCCAAAAAAAGTAATTAAAATTCATAAAAATTGCCCTAGTTGTAATTTAAAATACGTGATAGAGCCATCGTTTTTCTTTGGCGCTATGTATATAAATTATGGATTAGCTGTTGCAATATTTGTTATTACATTTATAATATCTAAAGTTATTTTTAATCAAACTTTTATAAATAGTTTTATAGCAATTATAGTAGTTTCTCTACTTTTATCACCAATTGTACTAAGGCTATCAAGAATTATTTGGATAAATATATTTGTTGCTTATGATAAAGATGCGGTTATTAAGAAAAACGATTAATATCGGTTTCTTTGTCTAAATCTAAATCATTTTCTAAATGATAAAACAATTGTTTTGCTACAGTTGGCGCAATCATAACACCTCTTGTACCCAAACCATTTAAAATAGCTAAATTTTTATGCTTTGGATGTTTACCAATTAATGGCCTTCTATCTTTTACAGTTGGCCTTATACCTGCGGTTTGTTCAATAATTTTATAAGGAACTTTAATTACTTTTTTTAATTTTTCTATTAATTCTTTTTTTCCTTCTTCTGATGGATTTGAAGTTTTGTCTGTATGATTAAATGTTGCTCCAACTTTATAGGTTTCATTTCCTAAAGGCAATACAAAAAGTGTAGATTTTAATAAAAAATCAATTTTTAAATTGGGAGCATGTATGGTAATTAATTCACCTTTTGCTTCTTCCATTGGCAAATGATTAAAATACGGATTGTTTTTTACGCCAAAACCCTCTGCAAATACTATTTTACCAACTTCTAAACCTTGGTACTGAATAATATTATTATCAAAATTTATTTCTTTATGATTGAATTTTTGAAATCGAATCCAATTATTTTTTTGAAGATATTCTCTGTATGATTTTACTAATTTTAAGGTATCTATTCTACCAGCTTCTTTTACGTTACCTAATAAATGGTTTGCGATAACTCCTGGGTAGATTTCTGTGTCTAAAACCGCATCTAAATAAGGTGCAACAGTTGGTTTATCAAAAGCAGAAAACCAATTATTTTGATCTTCTATGGATTTAAAAGCTTTTTTGATTACAAATTTTTCATCAATTTTAATTTCTAATTTTCTTTCTAATGCTTTATAAAACGGAAGTGCAACTTCTAATTGCTCTTTAACATTCCAAACTGGAGAAAATCTTTTTAAAATTACAGGGTTATAAACACCTCCAGCTACTAAAGATGAATTTTGAGAATTGTCTTCGAAAACAATAAAAGTTTTGTTTGCTAAAATTAATTCTTCTGCAAATGCTAAACCTGCTAAACCTAAGCCAACAATTATGTAATCTATTTTCATTTGATAAAAGTAAATAAGTTTGCTTTAAAAATTGGGTTAAGCTATAAATTTCGCAAAAATACTTAGCCCTGATTGAGGCTTTGTTGAAGCTCTTTTTTATTTTTCTTAAAAAAAGCAACTGCCGAAAGCAGGAAATTGCTTCCAATAAAAAAAGCTTGCTTTCGCAAACTTTTTTATATTATTTAATAGAAGTTACGACTAATAATTCCACATATCCATTTCTCTATTTCTGATACTTTCTTTAATCTTATCTGCCTCTAATAATTGAAATAAAGAATTACCTCTAACATAATCTTCTATGGCTCTATTACCATAAATATTTTCTTCTTTTACAATAACTGAGCTAAATCTTCTTGCATTTAACATATGGTCAAAAGAAATTGGATGTGATGTATTCTTTGGATTAAACACCTTTGCATCGTGTAAAACTTCTCTTGCTGTAGGAAAAAACACCCAAAATAATTCATATAAATTTTCATCATCAATATTTTCAACTCCTAATGTTTGTACGTCTTTACCCATTGGTGCTAAAGCCAATAATCTGTATTTCATTTCTCCTTGGCGTTTGTCAAAAAACCACATACCTTTTAACATATAACCCTCTATATCTTGGGGTTGAATTCTAAAAGTATCTGTATAACCATTTTCTTCACGAACATTTACCAAACGAGATTCTATTTCGTTTTGTGTAATTTTTGAAGAGAAAAAAGAATCTGTATATGCTTCTTTAATTTTACCTTGTTTAATGCCCTTAATTAAGGTATCAAATAAAGATCTTCTATTTGAAGCAATATTTGTAGTATCAATTGGAAAATAGTAAGGTAAATTTATTTTTTGATTTAAATCTACAAATTCCCAAACAACTTTAGACCACAAGATATCTCTATCATCTACATATCCGTAAGGAATTGGACCATCATTGTCAGCATTTTTTTGCTGTTGACTTTTTACACCAATCTGATCTACAGATTTTGCATTTAGTATGTTTACTTGTGCATTTACTAAACCTGTAGTTATTAAGGCAAAAAATAATATGAAACAATTTCTAGTCATCATAATTTTGTTTTTAAATTCTAGTTTGTTAATTCAATATTAACTGGTAATACTTTCTTAAGCTTATATGAGTTTCCAATAATAGACGCTTTAATGTCGTAAATATTAATGATATCTCCTCTTTTAGCTTTCGATAATTTTTGTTTGGCTGCTGCGTTTAGCCTAGACCCATTAACAATTATAGTTAATTGGTTAGGTATCTTTATTTTAAAACTATTTACTTGTAGTTTTAAATCGAACATAAAATCTGGTAAACCTGCACTAATTGGCGAATTTGGCAAACTTGATTTTGGCATTCTTACAGTACCAAATTGACCTCTTACAGATCCCATAGCTGCTGGTATATCTTTTACCCTAAAAGTCTTTTTAGAGTTAACCGCTTTACCACTACTTAATTTAGCGCTTACATTAACTACAGCAACATCTCCTGCTCCTGGTCTCATACTATATTTACCTCTACTACCTGTTAATCTTCCTCCTGATGCAGAAACATTTAAGTTATTATCACCAACACCTGGCAAAGAAACAGAAATAGGATTATCTAAACCTCTATAAACCACGTTCATTTTATCTGCAGAAACTACAGCATTGCTTGGCTCTGGAATTACAGAATATGAGCTTTCAAAAGGAACTTCAACTATTTCTCCATTTTGAGTAAAAGCAATTTTACCTTTAATATCATGATTACCAACATTACCTGCAGGCATATCAATAATTACTTGACCTGATTGAATGTTTTTATAATCTTTTCCATTTAAAGTAACATTATCAGGAACCATTGTTGCATCATAACGTCCTAAAACAACTTTTCCTGTAACTTTTTCGCCAGCAAAATATGCGTTTTTTTCTAAGGCAACAATTCCTTTGTAATTGTTTAAAGACAAAGCCTCTTCTAATTTACCACCTAATAAATCCGTAACAACATCACTTTCAGTGTTTTTGATGTCTGCTTGCATTTGCGTTAAATTAGTTAAAGAAGCAACTAAAGGAAAACCTTCGTATCTATATTTTAACCAAGGAATAACTATATCATCTTCATTCGTTTCATCATCTGTATTAAATCTTTTATTAACAACAGATACAAATTTACTATCCGTCCCTAAAGTTTTAATAAGATTTGTTCTATAGCCATTAATTTTGTCTAAAAAATCTTGACCTTCAGGTGTAAATTTATCACCTTTGAAGAAATATGTATCTAAAAAGTCGGTTTTATCCATAGATTCGTAATCTTCCTTATCTTCGATGTCAGCAGTCATTTTAGATTTTAAGTTTTCTAAATAAGCATAGAAATCAGATGAATACTTTTTTACTTCGTTTGCTTGATCATTCAGTTTCCCAAATTTTTCTTTTTGCTCACTTGCCTTTGTTGCCAAATTAGCATAAGCATCATTATTTTTTAAGGTTGTTGATGCATTATTTTCTGTTAACTTTTCGTTCATAAAACCAAAAGCTGATAAAACTTCTTTACTCATGTTCATTGCCAACATTGCAATAAATACAAGGTACATTAAGTTTATCATTTTTTGTCTTGCAGACATTTTTCCTCCAGCCATTTAATTAGTTTTTTAAGTTATACATTTAGTTGAACTAATTATTATTTGCTAGACATTGCAGAAAGCATACCTCCATAAACTCCATTTAAAGAAGATAAGTTTTTTGCTAAAGAATCCATTTGTTCTTTTAATTTTTCAGTATTTTCTACAACCGAAGCATTAATTTCAGATTGTTTTGTTGTATTTTCTACTTGAACTTTATATAAGCTATTTAAAGTTTCCATTTGAGCCGCAGCCATAGATACTTGCTCATTGTATTTATTTGTTGAAGAAATAGATTCAGATGCAGATGATAACCCTTCTGCAGCTCCTTGAAAATTTTTCATACTATTCCCTAAACTTTCCATTAACGAAGAATCAATTTTAGCTTCTTGTAATAAATTATCTAATTTTTGAGATAACATACCGTCTGCTCCAATTTTATCTTGTTGATTATTGGAAGAAAAACCTTCTTCACCTAACTCTGGATATACTTTAGACCAATCATAATCATCTTCTGGCGTATCAAATGCAGAAACAGCAAATACTGCTGCTTCAACTAAAAGTCCAATTGTTAACATTACACCTCCTGTTAAAGGACCTATAGATATGTGTTGAATTTTGAATAATGCACCAACAATTACTACTGCTGCTCCCATTCCGTAAACAAAATTCATTATTTTTTTATAAGATTTAGACTGTGCCATATTTTTTTTTAAATATTTTAGGGTTATTTGATTTTTATTTATTTGAGGTACCTATATAGTTTTGAACAGTTCTAAAACCAATATAGCTTCTTGCAGTATCTGCATATTCATAATCTCTAGAACCAACTTCTAAGAAATATGCAACATCTTTCCAAGAACCTCCTCTAATTATTTTACGTTTATTTTTTCTATCCTCTACATTCGGATTCATAGTAGAAGCCATATAGTAAGATGATAAATTATAAGCTGTATTTGTCCACTCAGAAACATTACCTGCCATATTATACAAACCATAATCGTTCGCATTAAACGATTTTGCTTCCATAGTATATAACGCGCCATCTACTGCATAATCACCTCTTACAGGTTTAAAGTTTGCTAAAAAACAACCTCTATCACTTGTAGTTCCTCCTGTTCCCCAAGGATAAGTAGCAAATTCTAAACCTCCTCTTGCTGCATATTCCCATTCTGCTTCTGTTGGTAATCTAAAATCTGGTACAGAAGTACTATTCCTTTTAGCTCTTAAATAATCGTTTTTCTTTTTGGTTCTCCAATTACAAAATGCATTTGCTTGCCCCCAAGTAACACCAACTACAGGATATTCTCCATAGGATTGATGATGAAAATAATCTTGATGCATTGGATCATTGTAAGAATAATTAAAATCTTTTACCCATACTGTTGTATCTGGGTAAATATTTAACACCTCAGTTTGTACAAAATCTTTTCTATCACCACCTTTTCTCGCAGCATTATCTCTATCAAACCATGAATACTTATATTTTAAAAATTTTGTATTAAAAGTTCTTAAACCATCAATAGCATCTTCTCTACTGATGTATAATGAATCCATTACTTCTACATAATCAACATCTGGAAAATCTTCTTTTTCCCATACAATTTCTGGTTCCCAATTTAAAGGTTGTATAGAATCTAAACTATAGTAATTATCATACATATATTTTTGATATGCCGATGCATTTGAAGTATCAGATGCTTTAAAAGCATATTCATGAATTCCTCCAGATAAACCTTTTCCTCCAGGAACGGTTGTAACTCCCAACGCAGCAAACTCTTGTTGATAGGCTAATTTGGTTCTTACAACAGAGTCTCTAACCCATCTAACAAACTCTTTATACTCGTTATTAGTTATCTCTGTTTCATCCATATAATAGGGTCTTACAGTAACTGTTTTAGTTGGCGCATTCATAGTACCAATAATATCTTGATCTTGCTTACCCATTGTAAATGAACCGCCAGGAATTTTAGCCATTCCAAATGGTTTTTCTGAAAACCATTGCTTTTTTGGTTTTACACCTACTAATTCTCCTCTATCATTAGAACCACAACTGTAAAAAACGACTATTAAAAGTGCAAATATTAATGCTTTCTTCATATTTTATTTTGTCTTTACTAAAAAGTTCGTAAACCTATTATTTTTTTTGCTAAAATACAATGTTGAAACTGTATTTTATAATTATCTACTATATTAATTTTCTCATTGCCTTATACCATCTTTCTGGTATTATTTGCTTTGTGGCTTGAGTATAATCTTGATATGTACATGGTATTAACGCATGTCTTTTGTATTTATTATCTGATAAAATATTTATCTCCATCCACCATCTTCCAGTTTTGTTACTTTTATAAAAGGTTAAAGGATCATCGTCTTCCAATAAAACTGTAAATTTTTGATAATTTTCTTTTCCAGAAAACGGATAATCTTTCACTCTAAAATTCACTCCTTCAATAAAATACCATATAATTTGAGCAATTAAACTAGCAGTTTGATGATTGTTATCTAATTTAGAATTGTATTCGTAAATACCAAATGAAGAAACTTTATCGCTAATTCCTGCATATCTAGAAAGTGCGCAAATTTCTTCGCCATAAAACCCATTTGGAGACGCGTTCTTATTAGCTGGAGCTTCGCTTTGCCTTATAGCGCCTATATCTATAGAAACAATATCTGCATTTCTAAAAGCAGGCTCAATATTTTCTAAATTTTTGGCTTTTCCTAATCTACAAGTATCAAAAAATAAATTATCTAATAAATTTATTTCATCTTGCGGATTAAAATATGTTTGATAACCAACATTACTATAATTAAATAAATTATTGGGTTTTTGCATTATTATTTTACTCAAATATGATTGAGAAGTAAGTTCATCATCTAAATTACCCAAATCAAAACGACTATCAACAGCGGTAATATTAACAGTTTGCTCCATTTTATCGTAAGCCCTGTAATTTACATAAGTAATATCTTGCCCTCCACCAATTATAACAGGAATGATGTTTTTTAGTAATAATTCTGATATAATTTCCGATACCGCAAAATAAGTATCAGTAACTGAATTTCCTTTTAAAACATTTCCTAAATCGGCAATTTCAGTTTGCCAGTTTCCAGGAAATAATTCGTACAATTTTTGTCGGATAAAATTTAAATTTTCTCCACAACCAAAATTATTTTGTGAGTTTCTATCTTCTTGAACACCAAAAATAGCAATTTTTACACCTTCTAAATCCGGAAACCCATTTTGCTCGCTATGCACTAAAATTTTATGCCCTAAACACAAACTAGGCTGCAACTCTAAGTGCGCTAAAACAGATTCTTTTACAGGGGATAAAAAGTCTTGATTCATCAATTTTATTTATTGGGTATGCAAGATATCAAAATCTTTATTTCTTTTTGGTTGTTTTTCGTTTAGTTGTTTTTTTCTTTGGTGTTTTAGCTTCAATCATTGCAATTGCTTCCTCTTTGGAAAGTTTTTCAATTTCAGTTGTTTTTGGCAACTCAATTTTAATTTTCCCTTTTAAAACGTTGAATCTTCCCCATCTCGCTTTTTCTACACGAATTTCAACATCTTCCCAATTATGAATAACTTTATCTATTTCTTTCTGTTTTTTAACCTCAATTAATTCAACAATATCATCGTCAGAAAGATTATCAAAATCGTATTTTTTGTTTACGTTGATAAACATATTGTTCCATTTAATAAATGGGCCAAAACGCCCAACACCTTTTTGAACAGGTAACTCTTCATAATGATAAATTGGTGCATCTGCTTTTTGCTTAGCAACAATTAATTCCTCTGCTCTTGATAAATCAACTTCCATTGGGTTTTCTCCTCTATCTAAAGAAACAAACATTTTTCCAAAACGAATATAAGGTCCAAAACGCCCATTAGAAACAATTACTTCTTCACCTTCATAAGAGCCTAAAGTTTTTGGAAGTAAGAATAACTCTAACGCTTCTTCCATGGTTATTGTTCCTAAATTTTGATCTTTATTTAAACTTGCAAATACTTTTTCTTCGTCTTCTGGAGCACCAATTTGAGCAATAGGTCCAAATTTACCTAAACGTACTAAAACTGTTTTTCCAGATTCTGGATGTTTCCCTAAAATGCGTTCACCACTTTCTCTATTTGCATTTTCTTTTACATCTTCAACTGTTTCATGAAAATCTGTATAGAAACCTTTTATCATTTCTATCCAATCTTCATCTCCTTCAGAAATATCATCAAAAGAACTTTCTACTTTGGCTGTAAAACCGAAATCTAAAATATTTGAGAAATTGGCTACTAAAAAATCATTTACGATATTACCAATATCTGTAGGAATTAATTTATTTTTATTAGAACCTGTTTTCTCTGTTAAAGTTTGACTTTTTACGGCTCCTGCGGTTAAAATCATTTGCTCATAATCTCTTTCAATACCTTCATCTTCTCCTTTTTCTACATAACCTCTTCTTTGTACTGTAGAAATTGTTGGTGCATAAGTAGATGGACGACCAATACCTAATTCTTCTAATTGTTTTACTAAAGACGCTTCCGTAAATCTATATGGAGGACTTGTAAAACGTTGTGTTGCATTTATAAAAGTGTATTCTAAACTTTCTCCAACCTTTAAATTTGGTAGCATTCCTGCTTGTTCTTCATCTTCATTATCATTTCCTTCTAAATACACTTTTAAGAAACCATCAAACTTTATCATTTCACCATTTGCAGTAAAAATTTTTGAGTTTTCAGAATTTTCAATCTTAAAATTAGTTCTTTCTAATTGAGCATCACTCATTTGAGAAGCTAATGTTCTTTTCCAAATTAAATCATACAGTCTATTTTGATCATATTCGGTATCAATAGAATGCATTTTCATATTAGTAGGTCTAATTGCTTCATGGGCTTCTTGCGCCCCTTTTGCTTTCGATTTAAAAACACGTTGTTTGCTATATTCTTTTCCGTAATAATTTGTAATTTCTTCTTCGGCAGCATCTCTTGCATCTACAGATAAATTCACACTATCTGTTCTCATATATGTAATTAAACCCGCCTCATACAAACGCTGTGCAACTTGCATTGTTTTAGCAACTGGAAAACCTAATTTTCTTGAAGCCTCTTGTTGTAATGTTGATGTTGTAAATGGTGCTGCAGGTGATTTTTTTGCTGGCTTTTTTGTTAAATCAGCAATTGAAAAATTAGCATTTGAACATGATTTTAAAAAATCTTCTGCAGATTTTTTAGAATCAAAATTCTTTGGAATTGCAGCTTTAAAAGTTTTCCCTTCTTTATTAGAAAATTCTGCAACTACTTTATAATGAGTTTCAGAAACAAATTCTTGTATACTTCTTTCTCTTTCTACAATTAAACGAACAGCTACAGATTGTACTCTACCTGCAGATAAACCTCCTTTTACTTTACGCCATAAAACCGGCGATAATTCGTAACCAACAAGTCTATCTAAAACTCTACGTGCTTGTTGTGCATTTACCATATTATAGTCTATATCTCTAGGATTTTCGACTGCTTTTAAAATAGCTTTTTTAGTAATTTCATGAAAAACAATACGTTTTGTACTTTCTTCTTTTAAATCTAATTGCTCTTTTAAATGCCAAGCAATTGCTTCTCCTTCTCGATCCTCATCACTTGCCAACCAAACAGTATCTGCTTTTTTTGCTAGAGTTTTTAACTTTTTAACTACGGATTTTTTATCATCAGAAACTATGTATTTTGGACTAAAATCTCCATCAACATCAATTCCTAATTCTTTAGAAGGTAAATCTGCAATATGACCAAAACTAGATTCTACTTGAAAATCTTTTCCAAGAAATTTTTCAATGGTTTTTGCTTTTGCAGGTGACTCAACTATAACTAAATTCTTTGCCATTTGTTTCTTTTTACTATAAAAATCTGTGTAAACATTTCAAGATTCAAGTATGCAAAAGTATGTAGTTTTTTTTTATTAAAATTTATTTAACTCAAATTATCCTCTTATTTTATACAAATACAACAATATTTTTTCTGCCAATCTGTCACAAAAAATTAAATTTGGTTGTATCTTTGCACACCTTCAAATGATAAATTGATAGATGGAACAAATAGAAAAAATTATCGACGAAAAAACACAAGGCAAAGCACTTGTAACCGAGAATAAAAAAGAAAACACTAAAAAATTATTTATTGAAAGCTATGGTTGTCAAATGAATATGAATGATAGTGAAATAGTTGCTGCAATTTTAGATAAAGAAGGTTATAATACAACACAAATACTAGAAGAAGCAGATTTAGTTTTGGTAAATACTTGTTCTATTCGTGAAAAAGCAGAAACTACGGTTCGTAAACGCTTGCAAAAATACAATCGAGTAAAAAAAGAATCTAACAAAGAAATGAAAGTTGGTGTTCTTGGATGCATGGCTGAAAGATTAAAGGAAAAATTTTTAGAGGAAGAAAAAATTGTTGATTTAGTTGTTGGCCCAGATGCATATAAAGATTTACCAAATTTATTAGAAGAAGTTTATCAAGGTAGAGACGCAGTAAATGTTATTTTATCTAAAGATGAAACTTATGGTGACGTATCTCCCGTTCGTTTAAACTCTAATGGAGTTTCTGCATTTGTATCTATTACAAGAGGTTGTGATAACATGTGTACCTTTTGCGTAGTTCCTTTTACGCGCGGACGTGAGCGAAGCAGAGACCCAAAAAGTATTTTAGAAGAGATTCAATCTATGGTTGATAAAAATTTTAAAGAAATAACCTTATTAGGTCAAAATGTAGATAGTTTTCTTTGGTATGGTGGTGGTTTGAAAAAAGATTTCAAAAAAGCATCAGAAATAGCGCAAGCAACCGCTGTAGATTTTGCAGAATTGTTAGATATGTGTGCTACGAAATTTCCAAAAACTCGTTTTCGCTTTTCTACTTCTAATCCTCAGGATATGAGTTTAGATGTAATTCATGTTATGGCAAAACACAAAAACATTTGTAAATATTTGCATTTACCTGTTCAGAGTGGAAGTAATGCCATGTTAAAGGCAATGAACAGACAACACACACGTGAAGAATACATGGAATTGGTGGATAATATTTTTAAAATTATCCCAGAAATGGCTTTATCTCAAGATATGATTGTAGGTTTCTGCGGAGAAACAGAACAAGACCATAAAGATACTTTAGAGTTGATGAAATATGTAAAATATGATTTCGGTTTTATGTTTGCATACTCTGAAAGACCAGGCACTTTAGCTGGCAAAAAAATGGATGATGATGTACCTTTTGAAACAAAAAAACGCAGATTACAAGAAGTTATTGACTTACAACAAAAACACGCTTTATACAGAACACAACAACATTTAGGTAAAACTGAAGAATTTTTAATTGAAGGAACTTCTAAGAAAAATCCTAACGAATGGAAAGGAAGAAACACACAAAATACAGTTGCTGTTTTTGCAAAAGGCGATTATAAATTAGGTGATTTTGTGATGGTGAAAATTGAAGATTGTACTTCTGCAACCCTAAAAGGAACCGTTGTTGGATATTCTGATAATAATTAAAAATGACTGAATTTAATTTTAACAATAAAACATTCTATTTGTTAGAAAATTCCAAAAATGGAAAAGTAAATTCAGAAACTATTTTCAATTATAAACAACAAGGAAATATAGTAACTGCAGAATACACTGGAGGAACTATTAAATATGGGAAAATTATTGCAATACTTGATACAGATATTTTAAATATGATGTATCAATGTGTAACATCAGAAAACAAATTAAAAGCAGGAAAGGCAATTGCTAAAGTAAGTTATACTAAAGAAAATAAAATTCTTTTAAAATTAAATTGGCAATGGCTTAATGGAAGTCAAGAAAAAGGAGTTTCAGAATATTTAGAGAAATAAAAAATGGAAAACTTACAAGCATTAAAACAACGTTTTGGAATTATCGGAAACGATATTCATTTAAATAGAGCTTTAGAAAAAGCTGTAAGAGTTGCACCCACAGATATTTCTGTTTTAGTTACGGGAGAAAGTGGTGTTGGTAAAGAAAATATTCCCAAAATAATACACTCACTTTCTCATAGAAAACATGCAAAATACATTGCTGTAAACTGTGGAGCAATTCCAGAAGGGACAATTGATAGTGAGCTTTTTGGTCATGAAAAAGGATCTTTTACTGGAGCAACGCAAGACAGAAAAGGATATTTTGAAGTTGCAGACGGAGGAACTATTTTTTTAGATGAAGTTGGCGAATTACCATTAACAACACAAGTACGTTTATTACGTGTTTTAGAAAATGGCGAATTCATAAAAGTAGGCTCATCAAAAGTACTAAAAACCAATGTTAGAATTGTTGCTGCAACCAATGTAAACATGCAATCTGCCATTGAAAAAGAAAAATTTAGAGAAGATTTATATTACAGATTAAGTACTGTAGAAATCCATTTACCTGCTTTAAGAGAGCGTGATGAAGATATTCATTTATTGTTTAGAAAATTTGCTTCAGATTTTGCTCAAAAATACAGAATGCCATCTATTAGATTAGATGAAAACGCAGTAAATACTTTATTAAATTATCGTTTTCCTGGAAACATTCGTCAGTTAAAAAATTTAGCAGAACAAATTTCAGTTATTGAAGAAGAAAGAACAATTTCTGCTATTAAGCTACAACAGTATTTACCTAATAACAAAGGTAACCTCCCTGCAATTGTTGGCGGAAAAAGAGAAAATGATTTTTCTTCGGAACGCGATATTATGTATAAAATTTTGTTTGATATGCGTAATGATATCAACGATTTAAAAAAGTTAACGCTAGATTTAATGAAAAGCGGAAATATTGAAGAAGTTCAAGAAGAAAATCATCATTTAATTGAAAAAATTTACGGTAATTCAGATGAATTAAATTCTAATGTTGAAGTTTTAAAAATACCGCAAACTTCATCTTCAGAAAAAGATTATGATTTTATTGAGACAATTGAAGAAAATGAATCTTTATCTTTACAGGACAAAGAAATTGAAATGATTAAAAAATCATTAGAAAAAAACAACAATAAACGTAAATTAGCAGCCAAGGAATTAGGAATTTCTGAACGTACTTTATACAGAAAAATTAAACAGTATGACTTATAAATTGATGAAAAAAATAATACCCTTTGCACTATTTATAGCTATTTCTACAATTATTATTTCTTGCGGAGCTTATTCTTTTACAGGTGGAAATACAGGTGATGCAAAAACAATTCAAATAGATTTTTTTCCAAACCAAGCACCTTTAGTAGAACCAACATTAACACAACGTTTTACAAACGAATTGCAAGATTTATTTACTCGTCAAACAAACCTAACGCTTACAGGTTCTAACGGAGATCTATATTTTAGTGGAGAAATAACTGGTTTTAGAATTACACCTTTAAGTGGAACCTCCGATCAAACTGCAGCACAAAACAGATTAACTGTTAGTGTAAATGTTCGTTTTATAAATAAATTAAATGAAGATGATGACTTTGAAAAAACATTTTCTTTTTATTCTGATTATGATGCAAGCTCGCAATTAACTGGTAGTGTTTTAGAAGCTGCTTTAGATGAAATTATTGAACGTTTAACTCAAGATATTTTTAATGCTTCAGTTGCAAAATGGTAGTAAAATTATTGTTAGAAAAATAAAATTTTGAAAACAGAAAAATTCATCAATTTAATAGAAAATAAAATCGATACTCAACAAATAGAAACTGTTGAGTTAAAATCTATTATTGATCAATTTCCCTACTTTCAACCTGCAAGAGCACTCTATTTAAAAGGATTAAAAAATCAAAATAGTTTTAAATATAATAATGAGTTAAAAATAACAGCAGCTTACACAACAGATAGAACAGTTTTATTTGATTACATTACTTCTAAAGGTTTTGAAGAAAAACAAAAAGAAACTCAACAACCAATTTTACAAGAAATAATTCCTAAACAAAATATCGATGATGTTTTTATCGATATAAAAAATACAACACCACAAGAAACATCTATAGATTATAAAGAAATAAAAGAAGAATTATCAATAGGAAAACCAATTTCTTTTACTAGTTCTGAGAATTACTCTTTTAATCAATGGCTACAGTTGTCTGTAAAAAAACCAATTGAAAGAGAAGGTAAATCAACAAAAAAAGTTCTTAAAAAAGAAGAAATTATAGATACATTTATTTCTAACAATCCTAAGATTACACCTTTAACAAAAGACAAACCTATAGCTGTTTCAGTATTAAAGAACAAGCAAGACTCATCTTTAATGACGGAGACTTTGGCTAAGGTTTATTTAGAACAAAAGAAGTACGAAAACGCAATACAAGCCTATCGTATTTTAAGTTTGAAATATCCAGAAAAAAGTGGTTTCTTTGCAGACCAAATTAAAAGAATACAAATTTTACAAAAAAATAAATTATGAGTTATACAGCATTTTTAATTCTAATATTAATTGTAGCAATCGCTCTAATATTAATAGTAATGGTTCAAAACCCTAAAGGAGGAGGATTATCTTCTTCATTTGGTGGCGGTGGATCTCAAGCATTAGGGGGTGTACAAAACACAAATAACTTTTTAGACAGAACAACTTGGACGTTAGCTATAGCAATGTTTGCTTTAATTTTATTAGCAAATTTTGCAATTCCAAGAGATGGAGAAAACAATGTAAATCTAGATAATACACTAGAAGGAACAGCTCCTATAGAAAATACAACTCCAGCAACAAATGATAGTATTAAATAACCTTAATACTAACCCTTAAAAAATGCCAACGTAAATGACACGTTGGCATTTTTTTTGCATAAAATTTAAAATAGAAATTTATCAAAGAAAAAATGGCAGTTAAATTGTACTGGCATAATTTCTGACAAATACTAATTGAAAAAATTAATTTAATTAATCAAAATTTATATAAAAATGGGATTAAGCATTAAACCTTTAGCTGACAGAGTTCTTGTAGAACCAGCTCCAGCAGAAACAAAAACAGCATCTGGATTAATTATACCAGATAATGCAAAAGAAAAACCACAACAAGGAACTGTTGTTGCAGTTGGAAATGGTAAAGTTGATGAACCATTAACTGTAAAAGTTGGTGATACTGTTTTATATGGTAAATATGGTGGAACCGATTTAAAATTAGAAGGAAAAGATTATTTAATAATGCGTGAAAGCGACATTTTAGCAATTATATAAAAAAAAGAAAATGGCAAAAGATATAAAATTTGATATTGAAGCAAGAGACGGTTTAAAGCGCGGTGTTGATGCGTTGGCAAATGCAGTAAAAGTAACATTAGGGCCTAAAGGAAGAAATGTAATTATTTCTAAATCTTTTGGAGCACCTACGGTAACCAAAGATGGAGTTTCTGTAGCAAAAGAAGTAGAGTTAGAAGACCCATTAGAAAACATGGGAGCTCAAATGGTAAAAGAAGTTGCTTCTAAAACCAATGATTTAGCTGGTGACGGAACAACAACTGCAACAGTTTTAGCACAAGCAATTGTAAAAGAAGGATTAAAAAATGTTGCCGCTGGCGCAAATCCTATGGATTTAAAAAGAGGAATTGACAAAGCAGTTACAACAATTGTTTCTGACCTAGAAAAACAAACTCAAAAAGTGGGTAATTCTTCTGAAAAAATAAAACAAGTTGCTGCTATTTCTGCAAATAACGATGATGTTATTGGAGATTTAATTTCAACTGCTTTTAGTAAAGTTGGTAAAGAAGGCGTTATCACTGTTGAAGAAGCAAAAGGTATGGAAACATATGTTGATGTTGTAGAAGGTATGCAGTTTGATAGAGGTTATTTATCTCCTTACTTTGTAACTGATGCAGATAAAATGATTGCAGATTTAGAAAATCCATATATTTTATTATTCGATAAAAAGATTTCTAATTTACAAGAAATTCTTCCAATTTTAGAACCAGTTTCTCAATCTGGAAGACCTTTATTAATTATAGCAGAGGATGTAGACGGACAAGCATTGGCTACTTTAGTAGTTAACAAATTACGTGGCGGATTAAAAATTGCTGCTGTAAAAGCACCTGGTTTTGGAGATAGAAGAAAAGCAATGCTAGAAGATATTGCAATTTTAACTGGAGGGACAGTAATTTCTGAAGAAAGAGGTTTCTCTCTTGAAAACGCAACGTTAGATTTATTAGGAACTGCTGAAACAATAACTGTTGATAAAGACAATACTACAATTGTTAATGGTTCTGGCAATGCAGAAACTATTAAATCAAGAGTAAATCAGATTAAAGCTCAAATAGAAACAACAACTTCTGATTACGATAAAGAAAAATTACAAGAACGTTTAGCTAAATTAGCTGGTGGAGTTGCAGTTTTATATGTTGGCGCTGCCTCTGAAGTAGAAATGAAAGAGAAAAAAGACAGAGTTGATGATGCATTGCATGCTACAAGAGCTGCTGTTGAAGAAGGAATTGTTGCTGGTGGTGGTGTTGCTTTAGTGCGCGCTAAAAAAGTTTTAGAAAAATTAGCGACTGAAAATTTAGATGAAACTACAGGAGTACAAATTGTAAATAAAGCAATTGAAGCCCCATTAAGAACTATTGTTGAAAATGCTGGTGGTGAAGGCTCTGTTGTAATTAATAAAGTTTTAGAAGGTAAAAAAGATTTTGGTTATGATGCTAAATCTGATCAATATGTAGATATGCTTGAAGCTGGAATAATCGACCCTAAAAAGGTAACTCGTGTTGCTTTAGAAAATGCAGCTTCTGTTGCTGGAATGATTTTAACTACTGAATGCGCATTAATAGATATTAAAGAAGATGCACCTGCTATGCCTCCTATGGGCGGAGGAATGCCAGGTATGATGTAGTAATAAAAAACTACAAAAAAATATTTTACTCTTAGGTAAAATCTTAATACAAAAAATCCGATAGAATTTCTATCGGATTTTTTACTAATAAGAAGTTTTATAATTTGAATAAAAATATTCAGCCCTCAAATACGTTTTCTCTCCCTGCTCATTTAACCGATAACTTTTCCTATTTTCATTAAAAATAAAATCAGTTTTTGAATTAAATGTAATATTATTTACAAGACTAATATGATCTGACCTAATAATTTTGTTAGCAACAACTTTAAATGTATTTACATCAAAATAATAAAACCACTGATCAGATTTCTCCTTATCTTCGTCATAAGTAACCTTAATTTCATGTGCTTTATTTTCTTTTAACTGTTTAATTCCACTATAGATAAGTTTTATATTTTTCTCTAATAAATCAAAAGGCTGCCTTATTACATATTGAGAAGCAAAAAAAGTATTTTCAGCACTTTTTAATTCTTTTAAACTTAAAGTTGGTATTTTATTAATAAACTTTTTCAATTTTCCATTTTTATAAACAATCGAAATGCTATCTACACCTCTTTTCCAACTAATCTTTCCACTTAATTCTGGGTAAAATACAAACTCTTGATGTTGATTTACTTCAGATTCTACACTTCCATCTTCAAGAAATAAAATCACTTTTTTATTAAAACTTAAAGTCTTTAAATTTTTCCAGTTATTAGAATCATCGTGGAATTTTATTCCTTTTTCAACAATACTTTTAGCTGAAATATTTTTTTTAGGGCTACAACTAAAAAAAAGCAGCAAAGAAAAAAAGAGAAAAACATCTATTCTTTTTTCATTAATACGCAAGCACATCATAATTTTTATCTTTTTCGCTTAGCTTACATTTTGTAAACTAGACATTAATGATATTATTTTTTCACTTCTTTCTTTTCTCACATACAAGAAGTAAAAATGAAATCTATTATAAAAACTATTGTTTTTTTTGCTTTTTTAAACCTCCTTCATGATCCAATAAAATTTCTTCATCCCTGTATTTACAACAAGGGTGAACAGAATTATAAGCCTCTTCTTCAGCAAGTAGCTTCTTTTTATCTATACCTATAACGTCATGCCCAACTTCTAAAATATTTTTTTGAACATCAGAAACCGCTGTTTTTCTTTCATCTAAAATTATATTTAGTTGATGTGTTTTTACATCCCAAATGGCAAATTTTACACCTCTCGTTTTTAAAGCTGCTGTTTCAATTCTTTTTTTACACATGCCGCAAATACCATCAACTTCAAAAGTAACTTTTGCGTTTTTTTTCTTTTTTATTTCTTGTGATTGTGTTGAAAAACCAATCATTAATAAACTAAATACGAATATAATTTTTTCCATTTTTTTATCTTTTTTATTTGTCATTGCGAGTTTAAGAAACAATCAGCCTATTAATGAATAGATTGCTTCAGTTATTCCTACATCTCAATAACTAGTTATTTTATTTTAAATCTTAACCCTGCATAAATTGTACTACCAAAAATGGGAGCATATACAATTGTTGAATCAAAATTTGAGCCAAAAGGGTTATCACTTGCTAAAATAGGATTTTTCTGCTGAACGTTAGTTAAGTTTTCTCCCCCTAAATACATTTCAAACTTATTAGAAAACACTTTTGTTATTTGCGAATTCATCAACTGATAAGGGTTTGCATATACGGGTAATTGATATTCAATAAGGTTACTTGTTGTGTTTGGCAAACGTTGTTTACCAACACTATTAAAAGTAATATCAAATCGCCACTGCTTTTCATTTTCTAAAACTGTTTCATAAGATAAGTTTGCAAAAAATCTATTTTGTGGCTGAATTGGCTTTTGCAAGTTTCCGCTTTTAAAATCTGTGGAGATATCAAAATATTTATAAGCAGTTCTTAAATTTAAGTTTTTTGCCAACTCATAATTTACCTCTACTTGAAAACTATTGGCAATACTTTTTCCATCTAAATCGTAAAACGAAATTTCTTGCGAATTTTCCCAATCTACAATTACTTGATTTTGAAAATTAGTTTGATAAAAATCAAAAGTGACATCTCCTTTCTTATCAAATAAATTAAATTTCTGCAAATAAGAAACTCCGTAATTCCATGCAATTTCAGGATTTAATCCGTAGATATTTCCACCAACATCATCAATATTTATTTGTCTAGAACTAGCAAATAATTGCTGATTTTCAGCAAAAATATTCGCACTTCTTTTTCCTCTTCCAATTGAGGCTCTAAAAACTCCTTTTTCCCAAGGGATATATCTTAGATGTAATCTTGGCGTTAAAAAAGTTCCTAACAAATTATGTGTATCAATTCTTAAACCCGCTGTTAAACTAAAATCATCTAAATTATCATAGGCATATTCAAAAAATCCACCAAAAGATTTTTCTTTTCTATTAAAAAATGATGTATTTACAAGCTCATCAAACTTATCATAAGTAAACGATAAACCAGCTTTAAACTTATTTCTTGTATCTCCAATTATGGAGTTAAATATAAAGTTAGAATACACACTTTGATGTTGAATATTATACACATTCAAACCAAAATAAGAGCCTTGTTGATGATGACTATATGCCATTTGAAAACCTAAACTTTGAAAAGGTAATTCAGGAAAAACATAACCTAATTTTGTTGATGCATCAAAACGTTTAGTATCAATTTCACTCCCCCAATTATTGGTAGTTCCCTTATCAGTTGAAGGATTAAAATCCAACTCTCCAGTTTGTTTTTCATCATTTAAAAAACGTACATTTATAAAACTTACCCAACCTTTTTCGGCATCAGTAAATTGCCATCTATTCATTACATTTATTTGATTTGCCAAGGGCATATCAATAAAATTATCGTTGTTTTTATCAAATTTTTCGCCTCTATAATTTCCATGAAGATAAAAACCTGTTTGCCATTTATCAGATACTTTTTGATTAAAATGCGTATTCAATTCCAATCTTCCGTTTAATGAAGAATAAGCATTTAAAAAGAATTTATTATCTGTATAAGGTTTTACCAACTCTGCATTTATTTGCCCAGAAATACTTTCAAATCCATTAACTACAGAACCTGCTCCTTTAGAAATTTGAATACTTTCTACCCAAGTTCCGGGTGTAAACGTCATTCCAAAAACTTGACTTGCTCCTCTAATTGATGGAATATTTTCTTGTGTAATTAACAAATACGGACTCGTTAAACCTAACATTTGTATTTGTCTTGTTCCAGTTAAAGCGTCAGAAAAACTAACATCAATTGAAGGATTTGTTTCAAAACTTTCAGCTAAATTACAACAAGCAGCTTTTAATAATTCTGCACTATTTACCGTAAAAATATTTGCGGTTGCAAAAGTAGATTTTTGAATTGCATCTCTTTTACTGTTAATTGTAATTTCGTTTAAATCACTTTCTGGAGTTATAAAATGATGAATTGGTTTTAAGCTAAAAACTGTAATCGTATCGGTTTTATAACCCAAATAACTAATTACTAGTTTTTTATATTCAGGTTTATACGGAATTGAAAACCAACCTTTTTCATTTGTAAAAACGCCAATATTTGTGTTTAACCAATGAATGCTGGCTCCTTCTACTCCTAAATTATCTTTTGGATTACTTTTATCCATAATCATTCCTTTAAATGTTTCTTGAGAAAAGAGTATGAATGGAAGTAATAGTAATAAACTATTTAATATTATTTTTTTCATTTTTATATTGATTTTAATAAATAACACAACTCATTATCACCTAAAAAGACGATAAACTATTTGCTAAAAATTAAAATCAAATTAAAAAAGTCTGGTAATTTACCTGATAATCGAGGTCGATATCTGGAGGTGGAAAAGCTTTTTGAAGGTTTTTTTCTGTTGAAAATTCAGAAAATAAATCATTATAAGTAAAAATGAAAACTGTTAAAAACTGTTGTTTTTCAAAAGAAATTTTATCAATAGAACTTAGCTGTAACTCATCTTGACCTTCAATTTTTTGAATCTCATCTTTACAGCAATTTTTCTTTTTTGCTAATGCTTTTGCTTCCATATCCATTCCACAATTATAAGCTTTACCAGTATAAGAAACATCTATTAAAAAATCTCCACAATAATGTTTTTCTACCGTAAAAGAAAAGGTAGAAAACAGCACTAAAAAGGCCATTATTATTGATGATATTTTATTGAAAAATTGCTTCATTTCTAGTACAAATTTACAACAAGTTAATTAAACCTCATATTAAAACTGTTTCTTTAGGTTTTATATAATTCATTTGTAAGGTTTTAATTAAAAAACCGAATTATATAAACAAAACGTTTTTTTGAATTATTTTTGCAATCAATATTTTTAACTATGAATATAGAACTTTTACAACTAGAAATTGATACTATAATTAACACTATAAAAACCAAAGAAGAAAAATTACAAACCATTTGTGATTTTTTAGAAAACGAAATTTCTTATTATGACTGGGTGGGTTTTTACTTTAAAAACGGCAATAAAGAAGAGCTAAAATTAGCACAATATACTGGTGAAGAAACGGAACACATAATTATACCATTTGGAAAAGGAATTTGCGGACAAGTTGCAGTAAGTAATAAAAACTTTGTGGTGCAAGATGTTTCTGAACAAGACAACTATATTTCTTGTGGTTGGAAAGTAAAATCTGAAATTGTAATTCCAATTTTTGTAGACGGAGAAAATGTTGGTCAAATTGATATTGATTCTCACACAGCAAACATATTTACTAAAAAAGACGAAGAATTGTTAGAATATGTTTGTGAAAAAGTAGTTGCTATTTTATAAATTATATTGTTAACTACTTCTCTATTTTGTTACTATCTTTTTATTGCGATTCTTTCAATGATTGTGTAGTTTTGCGTGCTTAACAACACAACAACAAATGAGCACTTCAAAAACAATTAAATCAGCATTAATTTCTGTATTTCACAAAGATGGTTTAGCGCCAATTGTACAAAAATTAAATGAACTAAACGTAACTATTTATTCAACTGGTGGAACAGAAAAATTTATTAAAGAACTAGGAATTGATGTAGTTCCTGTAGAAGATGTAACTTCTTACCCTTCTATTTTAGGTGGAAGAGTAAAAACTTTACACCCTAAGGTTTTTGGAGGAATTTTAAACAGACAAGATCATGAAGGTGATGTTGCTGAAATGAAAGAATACAACATTCCACAATTAGATTTGGTAATTGTTGATTTATATCCGTTTGAAAAAACAGTAGCTTCTGGGGCTCCAGAGCAAGATATTGTAGAAAAAATTGATATTGGTGGTATTTCTTTAATTAGAGCTTCTGCTAAAAACTTTAAAGATACTTTTACAGTTTCTTCAATGGAACAATACGATGAATTTTTAGAAATTTTATCAGATAATAATGGAAAAACAACAATTGCACAAAGAAAGAAATTTGCTGCAAAATCGTTTAACGTTTCTTCTCATTATGATACTGCAATTTTTAATTATTTTAATGAAGATGAAATAGTTTTTAAAGCAAGTGAAACTACTTCTAAAGTTTTACGCTATGGAGAAAACCCTCATCAAAAAGGATATTTCTTTGGTGATTTAGATGCTATGTTTGACAAATTACACGGTAAAGAATTAAGCTACAATAATCTTTTAGACGTTGACGCTGCTGTAAATTTAATGAATGAATTTACCGGAGAAGATCCAACATTTGCCGTTTTAAAACATAATAATGCTTGTGGTTTTGCACAAAGAAACACTATTAAACAAGCATATTTAGATGCTTTAGCAGGTGATCCTGTTTCTGCTTTTGGTGGCGTTTTAATTGCAAACACAGAAATTGATGCAGAAACGGCTGAAGAAATTCATAAATTATTTTGCGAAGTTGTAATTGCACCATCTTATTCTGATGAAGCTTTAGCAACTTTAAAAGGAAAGAAAAATAGAGTTCTCTTAGTTCAGAAAACAACAAATCTTCCAAATCAAAATGTTAGAACTGCATTAAATGGTTTATTAGTTCAGGATAAAGATGCTATTACAGATACTTTAGAAGATTTAACCTATGTTACCAATACAAAACCTTCTGAAGAAGAAATAAAAGATTTATTATTTGCTTCTAAAATATGTAAACACACAAAATCTAATACCATTGTTTTTACAAAAAATAATCAATTATTAGCAAGCGGAACAGGACAAACTAGTAGAGTTGATGCTTTAAACCAAGCCATTGAAAAAGCAAATAATTTTGGTTTCGATTTAAATGGAGCTGTTATGGCAAGTGATGCATTTTTTCCGTTTCCTGATTGTGTAGAAATTGCAGATAAAGCAGGTATAAAAAGTGTAATTCAACCTGGAGGATCTATAAAAGACCAATTAAGCATCGATTATTGTAACACAAATAATATATCTATGGTAATGACTGGAACTAGGCATTTTAAACATTAAAAAATTAACTCTAAATTACAGATTAAATTTACTAAATTTGTAAGGATAGATTAAAAACAAAACAAGAAAAATATTTATGGGTTTTTTCGATTTTATGACTGAGGATATTGCAATCGATCTAGGGACTGCAAATACACTAATAATCCACAATGGAAAAGTTGTAATAGACAGCCCTTCTATTGTTGCCAGAGATAGAATTTCTGGAAAAATTATTGCTATCGGTCAGGAAGCAAATTTAATGCAAGGAAAAACCCATGAAAATATTAAAACAATCCGTCCATTAAAAGATGGTGTAATTGCAGATTTTCAGGCATCAGAAGAAATGATTAAGGAATTTGTGAAACAAATTCCATCTATCAAAAAGAAATTATTTCCACCAGCATTAAGAATGGTAATTTGTATTCCTTCAGGAATTACAGAAGTTGAAAAACGAGCTGTAAGAGATTCTGCAAAGCATATGAATGCTAAAGAAATCTATTTAATTTACGAACCAATGGCTGCTGCAATTGGTGTTGGTATTGATATTATGGAGCCAAAAGGCAACATGATTATTGATATAGGTGGTGGTACAACTGAAATTGCTGTAATTGCTTTAGGCGGTATTGTTTGCGATCAATCTGTTAAAGTTGCTGGAGATTTATTTACCAATGACATTATGTATTACATGCGTACTCAGCACAACTTACATGTAGGAGAAACTACCGCTGAAAAAATAAAAATAACTATTGGTGCAGCTACTGAAGATTTAGATACTCCACCAGACGAAATGCTAGTTCAAGGTAGAGATTTATTAAGCGGGAAACCTAAACAAGTTCAAGTTTCTTACAGAGAAATTGCAAAAGCATTAGACAAATCTATTTTAAGAATTGAAGATGCCGTTATGGAAACTTTATCTAAAACTCCACCAGAATTAGCTGCAGACATTTATAATACAGGAATTTATTTAGCGGGTGGCGGATCTATGTTAAGAGGTTTAGACAAACGTTTATCTCGTAAAACAGATTTACCAGTTTACGTAACCGAAGATCCATTAAGAGCAGTTGTTCGTGGAACAGGAATTGCTTTAAAAGAATTAAACAAATACAAAAATGTGTTAATGAATTAGCATTATTAAACCCTAACAATGCAACAACTTATACATTTTTTTCAGAAGTTTAAGTATTTTCTATTTTTCTTATTTTTAGAGATAATTGCACTTGCATTCACATTTAATAATCTTAGTTTTCATAAAAGTAAATTTGTAAATTCTGCAAATACTATTACCGGAGGTCTTTATTCACAAGCAACAAATATTTCGGATTATTTTGATTTAAAATCTAAAAACAAAATACTTGCAGAAGAAAATAATCGATTAAAAAACTTATTAGAAAAAAGTAATTCGATTATTTACAATATCGATTCTACTGTTGTTGACACAGTAAAATTAAATCAAAAATATACTTATACAAGTGCAAAAATTATTAAAAATAGCTATGCTTCTCAATTTAATATTTTAACAATCAACAGAGGTAAAAACCAAGGTATACAAAAAGAAATGGCTGTAATAAATAGCAAAGGTATTATTGGTATTACTGATGTTGTAAATGCTAGATTTTCAACAATTCAATCAATTTTAAACAGAAATAGTAAAATAAATGCGCGTTTAAAAAATAGCAACTATTTTGGATCATTAGGTTGGGATGGTAAAAACTATAACATTGTTCAGCTCTCTGACTTACCAAGACAAGCTCCATTAAAAATTGGCGACACCATAGAAACTGGAGGAATGTCTACTATTTTTCCTGAAGGAATTTTAATTGGAATTATTTCTGAAATAAATTCTGAAAATTCTGCTGACAACAAAGTTAACATTACACTTTTTAATGATATGAGTAATTTAAACTATGTAAATATCATTAAAAACTTAGAAAAAATAGAAATCCAATCACTAGAAAATTAACAAAATGAATAAGCAATATAAATTTGTATTACTCTTCTTTTTCTTGCTTTTTCTACAAGTTTTTATCCTAAATAATATTTTATTTTTAGGATATATAAATCCTTATCTATATATCATATTCGTATTTTATTTTCCTTTAAAAGACAATAGATTTCCTTTTTTATTTTATAGTTTTTTATTAGGTTTTTTTATTGATTTCTTTTTAGATACTGGAGGAATTCATGCTTTTTCAATTTTATTTATAGCATATTTAAGGCTGTTTTTTATCAAAATATATTTCAGAAAAATTGAAGCTGATTACTCATTCTTCAACTTAAATGATGAGCCTTTTGGAAAAGTTTTTAATTACATTGTAACTTTAACAGTAATTCATCACTTTATCTACTTTAGTTTTGCTAATTTTAGTTTTCAAAATTTATCAAACGTACTTACAAACACATTTTTTTCAAGTATATTTACTTTGATACTTTATTTTTTAGGCACTAAAATATTTTCGAAAACCGAATAATGCAAAGAAGTTATTTACTCTATTTTTTTATTACACTTTTTGGACTAATATTAATTGGAAGACTTTTTCAATTGCAAATTTTAAACGAACAAAGTTATGACCCGCTTCATAATTCTGCTGTAAAAATTGAATATGATTACCCTGAACGCGGTTATATTTATGATAGAAACGGAAAGCTTTTAGTTGCTAATCAACTTTCGTATGATGTTATGGTGCAGCCAAATCAAGTAAAACCATTAGACACCTTAGAATTTTGTAAATTGTTAAAAATAGACAAGCCTGATTTTTTAAAACGATTTAAAAGAGCAGAAAGATATGCTCGGTATTTACCTTCAGTATTTTTAAAACAATTGGCAAAAGAAGATTTTGCCTTTTTACAAGAAAAACTTCATAAATACTCAGGATTTTTTATCCAAAAAAGAATCATAAGAGATTACCCAATAAATGCGGCTGCAAATGTATTAGGTTATATTGGCGAAGTTAATGAAGCAACTGCAAGAAAGAACAACTATTATCAACAAGGAGAATTAGAAGGAAAAGATGGGGTTGAAAAACAATATGAATTTTTTTTAAGAGGAAAAAAAGGAAAAAAATATTTTAAACGAAATAATTTAAATAAAATTACTGGTTCATTAGATAACGGAGCTAGGGATACTCTTGCTAAAAATGGAAAAGATTTAATTTTAACATTAGATATTGACCTACAAATATATGCTCAAAAATTAATGAAAGGTAAACGTGGTGGTATTGTTGCTTTAGAACCATCAACTGGCGAAATTTTAGCTTTAGTTACAGCCCCAACTTACGACCCTAATATGTTAGTTGGTAGAAAAAGATCTAAAAACTCAACCTTTCTTTTTAAAATAGATTCAATTAACAAACCTTCTTATGACAGAGGTTTAATGGGAGCATACCCACCTGGCTCTCCTTTTAAAATGATGAACGCATTAATTGGTTTACAAGAAAAAGTAATTAACCAACAATCAAGTTTTAGGTGTTATAATGGTTATAGATATGGTAAAAGAAAAAATGAATTTATGGGCTGTCATTGTGCAATTTATGACTACCCAATAAAATTAAAAAAAGCAATCTCAAAATCATGTAATAGTTATTTTTCTAACACATATAAAAAAATTATAGAAAAAAATAATAAACCTAAAGAAGGTTTAGATAATTGGCATAGACATGTTACCAGTTTTGGTTTAGGTAATTATTTAGGGTATGATTTACCAGCTGGTGTTTCAGGGTTTATTCCTGATGGACAATATTATGAAGATAACTTAAATTATAGATGGAACGGATCTTCAAATATTTCTAATGCAATTGGTCAAGGTCAAATTCTAACAACACCAATTCAATTAGCTAATTTTACAGCAGCAATTGCTAACAGAGGGTATTTTTACACACCACACATTGTTAAAAAAATTGATAATAAGACTATTAAGACCCCTAAATACACAGAAAAAAAACAAACAACTATTGATAAAGAACATTTTGAGCCTGTTATTGAAGCAATGCACGAAGTTTTTAAAACAGGAACAGGAAAATATAGTCAGGTTAAAGGAATTGAAATTTGTGGAAAAACAGGAACTGCAGAAAACTTTATTAGAATTGATGGTCAAAAAGTTCAATTAAAAGATCATTCTATTCTAGTAGCTTTTGCTCCTAAAAAGAACCCTAAAATTGCATTAGCTATTTTTGTTGAAAATGGTGGATATGGTTCTACAATTGCAGCACCAATTACAAGTTTATTAATAGAAAAATATCTAAACAAAAGTGTTTCTAAAGAAAACAAACAAAGAGAATTAAATATGATTAATATGAGTTTGCAAGACATTTACGACATACAAATTCAAAAACCAAAAGAAATTGCGTCAGGAACATAATAATATTTTTGCAAATATAGATTGGATATTAGTTTTCATTTTTATGATACTTGTAGGTTTTGGCTGGGTAAATATCTATGCAGCATCTAAAACGGATGAGAGTTTTCAATTTTTAAATTTTTCTACTAAATATGGGAAGCAATTTATATTTATTCTTTTAAGTATTCCTTTAATTATAATTATACTTTTTTTTAATGCAAAATTTTATGAGAAGTTTGCAACCATATTTTATCTAATCGCTTTATTCTTGTTAATATTACTATTTCCGCTAGGTAAAGAAATAAATGGGGCTAAATCTTGGTTTAATTTTGGAGTCATCGGTTTACAACCCTCAGAATTTGCCAAAGCTTTTACAGCACTAGCAATTGCAAAACTAGTAAGTGACAAACAGTATAATTTAAAATTAATTAAAAATCAAATTAAAGCATTTATTGTAATCTTTTTTCCTGCATTTTTAATTTTTTTACAACCAGATGCTGGTTCTGCTATAATTTATTTATCATTCTTTTTCGCACTTTATAGAGAAGGTTTAACCTTAAACTATATCTTATTAGGCTCAGCCTTTATCATCTTATTTATTCTTACTATATTTTTTGGCTCAAAATGGATGTTGATATGCGCATTTATTTTAATTTCAATATTTGCGTTCTATCTTTTTAAAAAAGGTGGCAAACGTTTTTTTCGCTTTAACTGGCATAAAATAGCAGGTGTTTATGCAATAGTTGGCTTGTTTATTTTTGGGATAGGGTATACATATAAAAATATTTTACCCACACATCAAAAAGATAGGTTTGATATTTTATTAGGAAAAAAAACCGATAATAAAGGTATTGGATATAATTCTTATCAATCCGAATTAACTATAAGTTCTGGAGGTTTTACAGGAAAAGGTTTTTTAAAAGGAGATTTAACTCAGGGAGATTTTGTACCAGAACAACATACAGATTATATTTTTAGTACTGTTGGAGAAGAATGGGGCTTTTTAGGAAGTAGTTTTGTAATTATTTTATTTATGTTAATGCTATATAGAATTATCTATTTATCAGAAACTCACACCAATAAATTTGGCCGTATTTACGGCTATAGTTTAGCTTCTATACTATTTTTTCATGTAATTGTAAATATAGGAATGGTCATTGGCTTATTGCCTACTGTAGGCATACCGCTCCCCTTTTTTAGTTACGGAGGTTCATCTCTCTGGGGATTTACAATATTACTCTTCATTTTTATAAAGTTAGATGCTCATAAAAATTATGACTGGTAAAAAATAGAACAAAAAAAACTCTGAATTAAAAATTCAGAGTTTTAAAATATTTTAAAGTAATAAATATTACATTGCTGCAACGTGCTTTGTTAACTTAGATTTTAAGTTAGCTGCTTTATTCTTATGAATAATATTATTCTTTGCTAATTTATCTAACATAGAAATTACTTTACCTAAAGAACCTTCAGCTTCTTTTTTATCTTCAGTAGCGCGTAAATCTCTAACAGCATTACGTGTAGTTTTATGCTGATATTTGTTGCGTAATCTTTTCGCTTCGTTACTTCTAATTCTTTTTAATGCTGACTTATGATTTGCCATAATTTTGTTTTCGTTTTTTTTATTAAAACTTTTGTAGTCCGTACGGGAATCGAACCCGTGTTACATGGATGAAAACCATGCGTCCTAACCCCTAGACGAACGGACCATAACAATTAAATGTTCCTAATTGCGGGTGCAAATATACAAGCTTTTTTAAATTCTGCAATAATTTTTAAAAAAAAATTTATTTTTTTTTAAAAATTAATACGCCTTCGCAAAAAGAACCCTCCTAGATGAAGGTTTTCCTGTTAAAACACAAGCTCCCGCTTCCTCTACAGCATCATTTGGTATACACCTAATAGTTGCTTTTGTATATTCTTTTATTCTATCTTCTGTTTCTTCAGTACCATCCCAATGTGCCGAAACGAAACCTCCTTTATTTTTTATAGCGCTTTTAAATTCTTTAAAATCATTTACAACTGTTGTATGCTCTGTTCTGTAATCAACAGCTTTTGTAAATAAATTATTTTGAATATCTACCAAAAGGTTTTCAACAAAATCTACAACATCATCCTGAGAAATGGATTGTTTCTCTAAAGTATCTCTTCTTGCAACTTCAACAGTGTTATTTTCTAAATCTCTATTTCCAATTGCAATTCTAATTGGCACACCTTTTAATTCATATTCAGCAAACTTAGCCCCTGGCCTATACGTATCTCTCACATCGAATTTAACAGAAATACCTTTTAATCGAAGTTCTTTAGCAAACACATTTACTTTTTTAGAAATAGCTTCTAATTGCTCATCTCCTTTATAGATAGGAACGATAGCCACTTGAATTGGCGCTAATTTTGGAGGTAAAACCAAACCAAAATCATCGGAATGTGTCATAATTAACCCACCAATTAAACGTGTTGAAACTCCCCAAGAAGTTGCCCAAACATACTCTTGCTTACCTTCTTTTGATGTATATTTTACATCAAACGCCTTCGCAAAATTTTGTCCTAAAAAATGACTTGTACCAGCTTGTAACGCTTTCCCATCCTGCATTAAAGCTTCAATGGTATAAGTTTCTTCTGCACCTGCAAAACGTTCACTATCTGATTTTGCACCTTTAATTACTGGCATAGCCATAAAGTTTTCTGCAAATTCTGCATAAACTTCTTGCATTTGCTTAGCCTCTACTATGGCTTCATTTTTAGTTGCATGTGCAGTATGACCTTCTTGCCATAAAAACTCAGCAGTTCTTAAAAATAAACGCGTACGCATTTCCCATCTTACAACGTTTGCCCACTGATTTATTAATAAAGGTAGATCCCTATATGATTGAATCCATCCTTTATAAGTATTCCATATAATAGCCTCAGAAGTTGGTCTAACAACCAATTCTTCTTCCAGCTTAGCTTCTGGGTCTACACGTAACTTACCTTCATTATCAGGATCATTTTGTAATCTATAATGAGTTACAACTGCACATTCTTTTGCAAAACCTTCTGCATTTTTTTCTTCCGCCTCAAACAAACTTTTAGGGACAAATAAAGGAAAGTAAGCATTTTCATGCCCAGTTTCTTTAAACATTCTATCTAACTCTGCTTGCATTTTTTCCCAAATTGCAAAACCATAAGGTTTAATAACCATACAACCTCTTACCGCAGAATTTTCTGCTAAATCAGCTTTTACAACTAATTCATTATACCATTTGGAATAATCTTCTGACCTTTTTGTTAATTTCTTACTCATAAATTAAGAGTTTGGCACAAATATTGTTACCTTTAAAGTGAAATTTTTGTTAAAACTTTCTTTTAACTTTGACACAAAACTACTATAATTTGATGATAGACCAAGCCAAAGTTGAAAATTTTACACAAAAAACCATCAATAAAAAACTTAAGTATACACTAAAATATATCATTATGAAAAAAAATAATAGAATCTCAAGGTTAAATAAAATTCTATTTTTTATTACCGCTAATTTACTATTAGTTTCTTGCGGAACCTACCAAAGCGTTTATAATGATGATGGCATTTACGGTAATGAAACTCCAACTACAGAAAACAGAAAACAAGTTGTTGTTACAAATGAAAAAGAATACAAAGAATATGAAGAAAACTACTTTTCAAAAAAATTAGAAAGTTTAGAAGATATTCAAGAAAATGAAGTTTTTACAGATGTTGATAACTATAATTCTAACAATGATTATGTTGATGATCAAGTTATAGATGAAACTTTAAACTACAATCCAAACGAACCTTGGGGAACAGGCGAAAATGATGTAATTGTGAATGTAAATTTAGTAAGCAACCCGTATTGGTACGGTTACAATAACTGGGGGTTCAACAATGGTTGGGGTTACAATAATTGGGGATTCAACAATTGGGGATATAGAAACTGGGGATTCAGAAATCGTTTTTGGGGAAATAACCCTTATTGGCACCCTTATCATAACAATATTTATGCTTGGAATTTAGGTTTTTACAACCCGTATTATTTCTCAAATCGTTATTACAACAATAGAAACTGGAATACTAGATACAATAGAAATATTAGATATGGTAGAAGAGTTGCCTCTAACAATGTCTATAGAAGAAATAGCAATGTAAACTCGAGAAGGAGTTCTTCAACTTATAGAAGGTCTAGTGCAAATACAAATTCTAGAACAAGAAGAAGTTATAATACAAGTGGAGTAAAACAGCCTGGAAGAAGTTCTAGAAGTGTAAATAGAAGAAGTAATAATCAAACAGAACAATCTAGAAGTACTACAACTAGAAGAAACTACAACAATAACTCAAGCAAAAGAAACTCATCAGCAAATAGAAGTAGTAATTACTCAAATAGAAGTTCTTCATCAAGTAGAAGAAGCAGCTCTGCAAGCAGAAGTTCAGGAAGAAGTTCATCTTCATCTAGAAGAAGAGGTAATTAACATACTAGTCTAAAAGAATTCTAAAAACATTAAAATGAAAAAATTATATATCATAGCGATTTTATTCGCAGTAACTTTTACATCCAATTCTCAATCTTTAGGATATCAAGATTTAGGAGTACTTTTCTCTCAAAATGATAATGTCGGAACTGCACGTTTCGCTTCAATGAGTGGTGCTTTTGGAGCTCTTGGTGGAGATGTTTCGTCAATTAACATAAACCCAGCTGGCTTGTCTGTATTTAATAATAGTCTATTTACAGGTACTTTTAATTCAAGAAACACAGATATTAATTCTAATTATTATGGCAATACAATATTAACTCAAGATCAATTTATAAATTTATCACAAGCAGGGGCTGTTTTAGTTTTTGATAGTGCATATAAATCTGACTGGACAAAATTTGCAATTGGTTTTAATTACAGAGTCACAAAAGATTTTACCGATAGCTTTCAAGCTCAAGGTAATAGTGGTGTTGCTACTTTTACAAGTTTTCCTTTGGATGAAAACACAACTCCAAACGTATATGATATTGCCGATGAACAAAGATTTAGTAATAGTATTAATGGAGAAATTTCTGAATTAAATATTGGTTTTTCTTCTGTTCATCTAAATAAAATACATGTAGGATTGGCATTAAATTTTTATGATTTAAATTTTAGTCAACAATCTCAATTAACTGAATTTAATAGTGATGCAAACAGTAATGAATTAGACGCAAATTTATATCAAGAGATTTTTACAATAGGATCAGGGTTTTCTATGAATGCTGGTTTTATATACAAAGCAAATAAAAGTTTTAGAGTTGGTTTAGCATATCAAACACCAACTTGGTTTACAGAAGTTTTAGAAGAAAGTAATATTGTAAACAATGACGGGTATTATGGAGATACAGAAATCGTAGTTAGCGATAATACTAACATATATGACAACACTTCTGGTGGTTATTACCCATCACAAAGTTTAATTTACAGATTAAAAACACCAAGTAAATTAACCGCTAGTGCTGCTTTAATTTTTGGCAAAAACGGATTGTTAAGTTTTGATTATTCAAATAAAGGGTACAAAAACATTAAACTCTCTGGTGATGATTTTTCAACTGAAAATAATTTCTTTCAAAATGAATTAAGAAACACGCACAATTTTAATGTAGGAACGGAATGGCGTTTTGATAGACTTAGTTTAAGAGCTGGTTATTTATATGAACAAAGCCCAGACAAACTAGCTTTAGATACAGATAACCTACAAGGATATTCAGTTGGTGGAGGTTACAATTTTGGAAATTTTAAAATAGATTTTTCATACAGCGACAATAATAAAACTACAGCATATAATTTTTATTCAGGGTATAATGTAGACCCTAGTAATTTAACAATTAACAACAGAGTTTTTACAGCTTCAGCAACAATAAACTTATAATAATAAAATTACATTTTATAAAGACCTTGTATTTTAAAAACATACAAGGTCTTTTTTATTTCAATTCAGTTTTTTGCCGTAATTTTGCAAATCACTTTTAAGATTATGCAAGAGACAAAAATTACCATTCAGGAAACAACAAACAACACTATTATTAAATTTAATAGCACCAGCGTCTTAATAAATGGCGGTAGTTATGAGTTTTCTAATATTGATGATGCAAAAAACTCACCTTTAGCACAACAATTATTTTATTTACCATTTGTAAAAAAAATATTTATTACTGCTAATTTTATAGCAATACAACGTTTTGACATTGTAGAATGGATTGACGTTCAAGAGGAAGTTCGAGAACAAATAGAAGCTTATATTAATGATGGTAATGTTATTGTTGAGGAACAAAGTTCAACATCCAAAAAAGAAGCTATTGAGGTTTATGCAGAAGCAACTCCTAACCCAGCAGTAATGAAATTTGGGACCAACAAAGCA
Source organism: uncultured Polaribacter sp. (assembly GCF_947500975.1). Lineage (GTDB taxonomy): Bacteria > Bacteroidota > Bacteroidia > Flavobacteriales > Flavobacteriaceae > Polaribacter. The sequence continues at coordinate 11,423 of NZ_CANMUE010000009.1, read as the reverse complement.
CTAACCCAAACAGATGTTGAATATAAAAACATCGAAGAAGCCAGCAAGTCATCTCCTTTAGCTCAAGCAATTTTTACATTTCCTTTTGTAAAAGAAGTATTTATTTCTGACAATTATGTTTCGGTTACAAAATATGATATGATTGAATGGAAAGAAATTTTTGCTGAAGTAAGAACTTTTATACGAGAATACTTGGTAGAGGGTAAAACCATTATCAAAGAAATTCCGCAAGAGACAGCTGAAAGTATAACTGAAATAGAAGCCCCAAAAGTGAAACTTGAAGGAATATCAGCTCAAATTGTAGACATTTTAGATGAATACATAAAACCTGCTGTTGCTGGTGATGGTGGTAATATTGCTTTTAGATCTTACGATGAAGAAAATAAAATTGTTAGCGTAATTTTACAAGGAGCTTGTAGTGGCTGCCCATCTTCTACCGCAACTCTAAAAAACGGAATTGAAAACTTGTTAAAAGAAATGCTACCAAATCAAATTAATGAAGTGGTTGCAATTAACGGATAAATAAAATGTCAGCAGAAAAAATAAATCCATATAAAGATTCAGAATTAGGAAAAAAAGAGCAAGTTGCTCAAATGTTTGACAATATTTCTGAAAAATACGATGGTTTAAATAGGGTTATATCTTTAGGAATTGATGTAAAATGGCGTAAAAAAGTGGTGGATATTGTTAGTAAAAATAATCCAAAACAAATTTTAGACATTGCAACTGGTACTGGAGATTTAGCTTTGATGATGGCAGATTTAAATCCCAACAAAATTGTTGGCTTAGATATTTCTGCAGGAATGTTAGAAGTTGGAAAACAAAAAATTGCAAAAGCTAATTTAACTGATAAAATAGAAATGATTGTTGGCGATTCTGAAGATATGCCTTTTAATGACAATACTTTTGATGCAATTACAGTTTCTTTTGGAGTTCGTAATTTTGCCAACTTAAATAAAGGTTTAAAAGAAATTGCCCGTGTTTTAAAACCAACTGGAGTTTTAGTTATTTTAGAAACATCAAACCCAACAAAGTTCCCTTTTAAACAAGGTTACAAATTTTACACTAATTTTATATTACCAATTATTGGTAAGCTATTTTCTAAAGATAAAGTTGCCTACTCTTATTTGTCAGAATCTGCAAATTCTTTTCCTTTTGGAGAAGCGCTAAACAATATTTTACAAAAAAATGGGTTTACAAGTACAGAACACAAACCTGTAACTTTTGGGGTTGCTACAATTTATACAGCAAGTAAATAAAAATGAATAAAAAAGTTTTTCTTTTTGGTTTTTACCTATTAATTTCAACTGCGTTATTTGCACAAAGAGACCGTGTAGAAAACCTACCAACATTTGATGAAAATAAAATACATTTTGGATTTTATCTTGGATTTAATAAAAATGATTTTAAATTAAACTTAAAAAATAGCAATATTGAAAATGCTGACATAACAGTAACGCCTACTTCTGGTTTTAATGTAGGTTTAATAGCAGATTTAAGGTTACATAAAAACTTAAATTTACGTATAGAACCTGGATTAGTAAGTAACACCAAAACCATACATTTCAATCATTTAATAACTGAACAAGACAAAACTAGAGAAGTTGGATCAACTTATTTACGTTTTCCATTATTGTTTCAATTTAGCACAGATAGATATAGAAATATTAGAACTTATTTAATAGGTGGAGCTTCTTATGATTATAATATTTCTAGTAATCAAAGTAACCAAGACGACAATTCTGCTGGACAATTTAGAATGAATTCACACAACTTTATGTATGAGGTTGGAATTGGAATAGATATTTATTTATACTATTTTAAATTTTCACCTTCAATTCGTGGAGTTTTTGCAATTAACAATGAACTAAAATATGACGACGATATTAATAGTCAATGGACCTCGCCAATAAATTATATGGGAACTCGTGGTATATTCTTAAATTTTGCTTTTCACTAATTATTACAGCTTAAAAACTTCGTTTAAATTCACTCAACAAAACTGCTGTAGCGGTAGCTACATTTAAACTTTCCGTTTTTTGTATTTGACCAAATCTAGGAATAGATATTTTATTTTTCACAAGTTCTATTATTTTTTTAGAAACTCCATTCGCTTCATTCCCCATCACTAAAATTGCTTCTTTTGGTAATTTGGTTTGATAAACGTTTTCACCATCCATATCAGCAATAAAAGTAGGTAAATGGACTGCTTCTAAATAACTTTCTAAATCTATATATTTTACGGAAACTCTCGTCAAAGATCCCATACTTGCTTGCACTACTTTTTGATTAAAACAATCTACAGTGTCTTTAGAGCAAATTAATTGCCTAACCCCAAACCAATCGCACAAACGAATAATTGTTCCTAAATTTCCAGGATCATTTAAGGAGTCTAAAACAACAATTAACCCATTGTTTTGAATTGATATTTCATCAGGAATCTGAAATAGGCCTAAAACTTTATTGGGTGTTTTAAGGTTGCTTATTTTTTTTAAATCAACTTCAGAAACAACCACAATTTTATCAACAGAAACATCCGATATAAAATCATCAACACAAAATAATGTATCAATAATAAAGTTAGAATTAATTAATTCGTTCACCACTTTTACACCTTCAGCAATAAATAAATTATGCTTTTGTCTATACTTTTTTTGCGATAAACTTGTTATGATTTTTAGTTGACTTTTTGAAATACTCATTAATTGTTTCTAAATTGAAATAAACCGTTTAAAAAATACTATTTTTGAATTTCTTAGCATTGCTAAAATAATGAAAAAACTTTCTTTTTATTTTTTATTGATAATATTTTTAGTTTCATGTAATTCTACAAAACATGTTTCTGATTCTGAATATTTGTTAACAGATAATTATATTTTTATAGATTCCGTTAAAAATAATGACAGTGATTTGCAAAAGTACATTTTACAAAAACCAAATTCACGTTTTTTAGGAGCTCCTTTAGCCTTATATATTCATAATATTGGTGACCATAACAAACCTACAACATCGATAGAATGGGCTAATAAAAATCCTAAAAAATATAATTTCATCAAAAGTATTTTTTCTGAAAAACAAGGCATAGCATATGCAAATTCATTTATAAAGCTAAATAAGTGGTTTTTAAACTATCAAAGTCCAGAAATTCTAAACAGCTCAAAAGTTAAAAGAACTAAAAATAATTTATGGGCTTATTACAAAACGCAAGGTTTTTTTAAATCGAATGTAACTTCAAAAATAAAAAGAGATTCTACAACTAAAAAAGCAATTGTAGAATATCATATTACAAAAGGTCAGCCTACACTTTTAGACACTATTAATATTAAAATTGAATCGCCAGTATTAGATTCTATTTACAAAAAATCTGGCTTAAATACTCTATTAATAAAAGGTAGCCAATATAAAGATCAAACTTTTAGAAGTGAAGCTCAAAACGTAGTTAAGCTTTTTAGAAATAATGGAATTTATCAATTTTCTGAATCTGCCTTAGGTTTTTATGTAGACTCAACAAAAACAAATTATAAAACTAATGTCGACTTTATTATTTCTGGTAATAAATTAGAAGAAGAAAATGGAAGTTATATAGAAAGCCCATTTAAAATTTTTAAAATTAAAGAAGTAAATGTAATTACAGATTATTCATTTAATAAAAAAGGAAAATCTATAACAGACACATTAGTGTATAAAGGAATTAATTTCTTATCCTATGGCAAACAAAAATACAATCCTAAATATTTAGAGCAATCAATCTTTCTAAAACCTAATAACATTTACAAAGACACATTAAAAAACCTAACAAGATCTCATTTAAAATCTCTAAAAAACTTTAAATCAACAAATATATCGTTTGATAAAATACCTGGAAAAGATGAACTGAAAATGGATGTTTTTTTATCCCCATTAGATAAATACACATTAGGTTTTGATACTGAAATAACACATTCTAACATTAGAAACATTGGTGCATCAGCAAAATTTTCGATTACTGATAGAAACGTTTTTAAAGGTGCCGAATTATTAAAAGTATCTCTTTTAGGTTCTTGGTTTGATTCTAACAGTGGGCCTGGTTGGGAAATTGGAGGAGATCTATCCATAGAAATACCAAGATTTATTGCCCCTTTTAAACTTGGTAAATTTATACCAAAAGAGATGTCTCCAAGAACTTTATTTTCTTTTGGTTATAGCATTCAAAAAAATATTGGTTTAGATAGAAAAACCTTTACAATTCTATCTGATTATAAGTGGCATCGTAATTCTAAAAAAACAATACATTTAGAAGTTTTCAATACCCAATATATTCAGAATTTGAATATAGACGCATATTTTGATGTGTATAGTTCTGAATTTTCTGACCTAAAAGAAGTAGCAGAAATTTATGATACGGTTAATAATACAACTACAACTTTAGATGAAGCTGACGCAAGCACAACTGTATCTTTTATGAAAAAAATATCGTCTAATGACACTAATTTTCAAACTACAAATCCAGATGAATACAATACAACTGTAAACATCTTAAATAGGTACAATATTATTACATCAGATTTTTTAATTCCAACAATAGCATATTCATTTACATATAATAATCAATCTAATTTTAAAGACAATAACTTTTCATTTTTTAAAATTAGAGTATCCAATTCAGGTAATGTAATGGGGTTATTATCAAACAAAAAAAATACAAATGATAAAAAAACATTTTTAAACATACCTTTAGCTCAATATTTTAAAACAGATATTGAATATAAAAAGTTTTGGAACATAGGTAAAAGTTCTGCTTTTGGAGTTAGAACATTTTTAGGCGCAATTATTACTTATGATAATTCTGACATTCCATTTACTAAAAGTTATTTTGCAGGAGGCTCAAATGATGTTAGAGCTTGGCAAACTTATGAACTAGGACCAGGAAAAACAAATACAGGTTTAGAATACAATGTAGGAAGTTTAAAATTTTTAACAAGTGCTGAATACAGGTTTAATATGATTGGCAAGTTAAAAGGTGCCTTATTTGTTGATGCTGGAAATATTTGGGACATTACTGGATCTAATTTTATTAATGAAGATTCAAAATTTACTGGATTAGAATCTTTAAAAGATATTGCCATAGGATCTGGCTTTGGTACAAGGTTAGATTTTAGCTTTTTAATTGTTCGTTTCGATATTGGTTTTAAAACATATGAACCGTACTTAGAAGGTAGTAAATGGTTTAAAAACTACAGTTTTAATGACGCTGTTTATAACATTGGAATCAATTATCCATTCTAAAATAATACGAAAAAATTCTATAACGTTTTCGTTATTTTATTGCAATACAAGATTCTTAAACTACTATTTTTTAGTACTTTTGCTAAGTAAAAGATCAATAAAAATTCAAAAATGAGCCACAATATTAAACCTGGAGTAGCAACAGGAAAAGAAGTACAAGAAATTTTTAACTATGCAAAAGAAAAAGGATTTGCATTGCCAGCAGTTAATGTTGTTGGATCAAACACAATTAATAGTGTTTTAGAAACAGCTAAAGAATTAAATGCTCCGGTTATTATTCAGTTTTCAAATGGTGGCGCTCAATTTCAAGCAGGTAAAGGTTTATCAAACGAAAACCAAAAATCTGCAATTGCAGGTGGTATTGTTGGTGCAAAACATGTACATGAATTAGCAGTTGCTTATGGTGTTCCTGTAATTTTACACACAGATCACTGTGCAAAAAAATTATTACCTTGGATTGATGGGTTATTAGACGCAAGTGAAAAACATTTTGCTGAAACAGGTAAACCACTATATAGTTCTCATATGATAGATTTATCTGAAGAACCTATTGAAGAAAATATTGAAATTTGTAAAGAATACTTGGCTAGAATGAGCAAAATGGGTATGACTTTAGAAATTGAGTTAGGAATAACTGGTGGTGAAGAAGACGGTGTAGATAATTCTGATGTTGATGTCTCAAAATTATATACTCAGCCAGAAGAAGTTGCTTATGCTTATGAAGAGTTAATGAAAGTATCTCCTCAATTTACAATTGCAGCAGCATTTGGTAATGTTCATGGGGTTTACAAACCTGGAAATGTAAAGTTAACACCAAAAATTTTAAAGAATTCTCAAGAATTTATTACAAAAAAATATGGCGTTGAAGAAAATCATATCGATTTTGTATTTCATGGAGGATCTGGTTCTACTTTAGAAGAAATTAGAGAATCTATAGGTTATGGAGTTATTAAAATGAATATTGATACAGACTTACAATTTGCTTTTACTGAAGGAATAAGAGATTATATACAAGAAAAATCTCCTTATTTAGCTACTCAAATTGGTAACCCTGAGGGAGCAGATCAACCAAATAAAAAGTACTACGATCCAAGAAAATGGCTGCGTGAAGGTGAATTAACTTTTAAAACTAGATTAAAAAAAGCCTTTGCAGATTTAAATAATGTAAACACATTATAAAACATTATATAGTAGATTTTATAAAAAGCATTTTGATTTTTTCAAGATGCTTTTTTTATGTTTAAAAAAGATTCATTTAAAGAAATTTAAAGTCATAAAAAACTTTTACATTTGTAATGGTATATTACATTTTAAAAAGTACCCTAAAAAGAACGATTATAAAATTTAAGAGCTTATGACTGCTTGGTTTAAAAGAACAGATAAAGGGATTCAAACTCCAACAGAAGATAAAAAAGACACACCAAAAGGTCTTTGGTATAAAACCCCTAGCGGAAAAGTTATTGATACTGAAGAATTAAAAAAGAACTTATATGTTAGTCCAGAAGATGGTTATCATGTAAGAATTGGTAGTAAAGAATATTTCGAATTATTTTTTGATGACAATAAATTTAAAGAATTAGATGCAAATCTTACTTCTAAAGACCCTTTAAAGTTTGAAGACACAAAAAAATACCCTGACAGGTTAAAAGCTGCGCAAGAAAAAACCAAATTAAAAGACGCTGTTAGAACCGCTGTTGGTAAATCTTTAGGAAAAGATTTGGTAATTGCTGCTATGGATTTTGCTTTTATAGGTGGATCTATGGGGTCTGTTGTTGGAGAAAAAATTGCTAGAGCTATAGATTACGCCATCAAAAATAAAATTCCTTTTTTAATGGTTTCAAAATCTGGTGGTGCAAGAATGATGGAAGCTTCTCTCTCATTAATGCAACTAGTTAAAACATCTGCAAAACTAGCACAATTAGCAGAAGTTAAAATACCTTACATTTCTTTATGTACAGATCCTACAACAGGAGGTACAACTGCTTCTTACGCAATGTTAGGCGATATTAATATTGCTGAACCAAATGCTTTAATTGCATTTGCAGGACCAAGAGTTGTAAAAGATACCACAGGTAAAGATTTACCAGAAGGGTTTCAAAAATCTGAATTTGTTTTAGAACACGGTTTCTTAGACGCTATATATGAACGTAAAGATTTAAAAAAACAAGTAAATCTTTATATAGATCTAATTCAGAACTTACCAATTAGAAGCTGCTAATAGCATAGTAAAACAATAACTTACTAAGATCTATAAATATTATAGAACCTAATAAGGGTATAAAAATTAATAAATATTGATTTTTATACCCTTATATATTTTATGTTAATTATCTAAAAAAAAGTACTTAATATCTATTTCTCAAATTAAAATTTACCTCAAATTAGCCTTTTTATTAGCTCTATCATATTTTATTAAACGTACAGTCATCACATTTCGACTTCAATTTAGCTTAGTTAAACGAAAAAGCATACTACAAACTTACAATGTTTTATATTTTTACTATTATATTTGCACTTAATAAGTGCGTACATTTTTAATTAAATGTATCTTAATTTAAATGATTTTGTGGGGAAATTTATTTATTTATTACTTATTGCGCTTTTCGTTATTTCTAATGTCTTAGGACAAGGTAATAACGTAAAGCCAATACTTTTAAAATCAACAGTAAATACCATAGGCTCTTCTTCTAGTAAAAAGATATCTAATGGTAAGTATACTGTTTATCAAAGTATTGGTCAAAGTGGACTTGTTGGAAAAGCTATGATAAAAAATACAACCGTACAACAAGGTTTTTTAACAAATATAAAATCTTTCAGTATTAATAATACTGATGAGATTAATTTTCAAGAAGTTTTAAATCTTGTTATATCGCCAAATCCTTTTGTCGATTATATAAAAATAAACTTCTCGGAAAAAACAACAAACCCAGTTTATATTCAAGTATATGATATAAACGGAAAAGTATTATTAAATAAAACATACAGTCCTACAGAAACTATGACTGTACCAATGAGCAGATTTAGTATTGGCAGCTATATAGTTCATATTATAAGTGGTCAAAATAAATTTGTAAAGAAAATACTGAAAACTGAATAAAACATGAAAAAGAAATTTCTTTTTTACATTATTATCCTTTTTACCAGCATGCTAACTTCGCAGGAAGTTTATGTAGGTACAGGGCTTGGTTCTGCTATTTTTGATGAGTACGTAAATAGTACTGGTATAAATACATTAGATAATGCTGGTTTTAGAAAACCCAAAAAAGCATTATTTGAAGTTGGAATTTTATTTAATCTTTATAAAGAAAAAGCAAAATTTGATTTAGGTTTTAATTACAACACTTACCAAATAAACACTTCTTTTTATTCTGGAAATTTAAGAATACCAACACAATATAATTTATCATATGCTAGCGCAAAAGCTGGTTTTAGTGCTAAATTATTACGTTACAAAAAATTAATACTTAACATACATTCTCACTATTCTTACAATTGGTTAACTTTTGGAACAAATGAATATGCAGACGTTTTTGTAGACTTAGTAAAAGATGAAACATTAGATGACACTTTATGGAGATTTCATAGAGGTTTTGGATTAGAATATGAAATTTCTGATAAAATTTCTGTATATTCAAACTATGATTTTGCAACTAGCTTTAAAGAAAACAATGAAGACAGTAACTCTGGTGAAAAATACGTTTTAAACACAAATGCGTTTACGGTGGGTATACTTTTTGAAATAAACAAAAAAAATAATTAGTGAAGGGAATATTAAAAATATTATTTTTATTATTTTTAATGAGCGTGTCTTATGTACAGGCTCAAACTCCTGGTTTAAATTATCAAGCATTAATTTTAAATAACGAAACAATTGAGATTCCTGGAACAGATGTTCAACAAAATCAAGTTCCTTTAGGAAATACGGAAGTTACTTTTCGTTTTACAATATCTAATGATGATGGTACTGAGTATATAGAAGAACAAACGGTAACTACAGATGAAAACGGACTAGTATCATTAATTGTTTCAGAAGGTACACCAATACAATCTACATTTGATAGCATCGTTTGGGATGGAAATCCAAAATATTTAAATGTAGATCTTAATATACTAAGCAACAATACAGGTTTTACTTTTTTAGATTCTCAAAGAATTCTATATATACCTCACCCTTCAAGCAACACAAATAGCACAAATAACGTGCAAATTGTTAGCCTTATATCAGACTTAACACCTCCTTATAATGATGGTGAGTTAGCTTGGGTAGAAAATAGCGATTCCAATGGTAATAGAGGTAGAACCTTAATGATTTATGACGGATCTAAATGGGTGCCAGTTTCTGGTGATAATGACCCTACAGACGAATTAGGTTTAGTAGTTGTTGAAAACAATGCAGACAGAGATACTTTATATAGCATACCAATAATTGGAGATCAAGTATGGAACAAAGATTGTGGTTGTTTAGAAGTTTATAATGGAACTAATTGGGTTTCATTATCTAGTCAACCAACCATATCTGTATCAAACGGTATTGCCAATGACAATAATGTTATTAAACTTGGTGGCGCATTAACAGAAGCAACAGAAATAACCACAAGTGCAACCAATACTTTAGCAATAAAAAACTTACAAAATAGTACATCTACAGATGACGAAATTGTGACTGTAGATAAAAACACTGGTATTTTAAAGAAAAGAAGCCTTTCTGATTTATCACAAAAAAAGCAAATAATTGTAAAGGCAATAGATGGTCAATTACAGTTTACAACACCGCTACCGATTACAAGTATAGATAAATTAGATGTATATAGAAACGGTGTTAGAATTAGCTTTAGTATCATAGATTCTAATACCATAGAAATAGAAACAGAGGCAATTTGTTATGCTGGTGATGAAATAAGAATAGTACAATTAAATTAATAAATAAGAACAATAATTAAACAGTAAGAAAATGAAAACAAAATTTTTAAAATTAGGAATGGTAGCCGCATTAATGCTATCAATTGGTGCTTTAAACGCACAAACAACTGACACAACTTCCGCTAACGTAATTAAAGACACACCAGCAGATGGAGACGTAGTTAGAGTAATAGATAACAAAGGTACAATTAAGTACTTTCAATCTAATAATGGTATTACTACAATTACCTCAACTTCAGCAGGAAGTAAAACAACAACAACGTGGCAATTAGGTGGTACACTTACAGATGATACGTATATAGATGTAGATGGTAATACATTTGCTTTAGATAAACTAGACCTTGTAGATACAGATAATTTAGCAGCATCTACTGACGCTACAGATAAATCTGTTCATGGTACTGGTACTGGGTTTACATTATTGGTTAGAGATGAAGCTACCGGAGCAACAAAAAAATTATTAGTTTCTGACTTAATTGAAAGCGGGCATACTGAACATACAGCTACAGCAGGTGAAGAAACAGCTAATGCCCTTGCTATAAGTGTTACTGATATGCCTGGGACTACTGATAAATCTAAAGTATCTGTTTATAGAAATGGTGCAAAATTAAGATCTGGTGTAGATTATACTACAGGAACTGATGCAACTGTTACTTTAGTACCAGATACTGGAACAGGGCCAAACGGTTGGGTAATTTATGAAGGTGATATTTTTGAAGTTTACTGGTCTAAGTAACAATAAATTAAAAAATGCTTAGTAACATTCCCTTTTTAAAAAATTATAACTTCTTACTTATAACTTGTGCATTGGTTTTTGTTTATACAACCAATGCACAAGAAATTAGGGTTATTGATAATAAAGGAACTATCAATAAAATTAGAAATAATCAAGTTACAACTTCTGCTACAGCACCAACAACACCTTCAGAAGGTGATTTTTGGTTTGATACTACTACAAACATTAGTAAAATTTATGATGGCACTAGTTGGTTAACAGTAGACGAAGATAATGTTACAAGTAGTACAACAGCACCAACAACACCTGTAGAGGGTGATATTTGGTTTGACACTAGTAAAACACCAAATACACTTAATGTTTGGGATGGTACACAATGGGAAGAAATAATAAATAATGCCTGGTCTTTAAAAGGAAACTCTGGTACATCATCTGCAACAGATTTTGTAGGTACAACAGATGCACAAGCACTTGTATTAAAATCTAACAATGTAGAAAAATT
>NZ_CANMUE010000008.1 GCF_947500975.1 uncultured Polaribacter sp. | reverse complement strand
CGGTACAACAACAGCTACATCAACATTAAATATAGAAGTAGGAGCAGTAAATGATGCACCAGTTGCAGATGATGAGATTGTATCTACAAATGAAGATACACCAATCACTGTAGATGTTTTAGATGGAGATACAGATACAGAAAATGATACATTAACAATTACTGAAATAAATGGAACTCCAATAACTGATGGTGGAGCTGCAATAGATATTACTAATTTAGCTGGAACAGTTATAGGTACCGTTGCTTTAGTAAATGGAGAGTTAGTCGTAACACCAAGTAATAATAGTGAAGAAGATATTACTTTTAATTATAGAGTAAGTGATGGTGATAAGTCAGATACAGGTATGGTTACAGTAGATGTTGTACCAGTAAATGACATACCAGTAAATACGGTTCCAAGTACTTTAGATGTAGCTGAAGATAATGTTTTAACAATAACAGGAATAAGTGCTACAGATGTTGATGGTGATTTAAGTAGTTCGGCAATAAGCGTAACTAATGGAATACTAAACGTAACTGCAAGTGGAAGTGCAGTAGTTTCAGAAAATGGAACAGGAACTGTAACTATAACAGGAACAGAAGCTGATATCAATGCTACATTAGCAAGTATTAAATACACACCAGCAGAAAACTATAACGGATCAGAAACTTTAACAATACTTTCTACAGATAGTAATGGGGAAACAGATTCTGACGATGTAGCAATTACAGTTACAGCGGTAAATGATAATCCAGTTGCTGTTACAGATACTTACACAACGCAAGAAGATACATCAACAGTATTAACGCCACTTACAGGAGATTCTGATTTGGATGGAGATACAATTAGAGTACTTGCAATAAATGGTACTACTATTGTAGCAAATACAGCACAGTCAATTTCAGTTTCAAATGGTACAGTAACTACAGATACAGCAGGAGTAATTACTTTTACACCTTCAGAAAATTATGTAGGAACAACAAGTTTCCAATATACTATAACTGATGATAATGGAGGATTATCAACAGCAAATCAAGAAATTACAGTGTCATCAGTAAATGATTTTCCAGTTGCAGTAGATGATACTTATACTACACCTGAAGATGAAGCAATTGTATTAACGCCTTTAACAACAGGAACAGCAGATAGTGATGTAGATAGTGGAGATGTATTATCTATTTCTAAAATAAATGGCACGGATATAACACCAGGAATAGCACAAACGATACTTGTTGATAATGGAGTAGTAACTACAGATATAGCTGGAGTAATTACTTTTACACCAACAGAAAATTATAATGGTTCATCTACTTTTACATATACAATAAGTGATGGAAATGGAGGTACTTCAACAGCAAATCAAACAATAACAGTAAATGCTGTAAATGACAGACCAGTTGCAGTAGCAGATTCAGCAACAACACCAGAAGATACTTTATTAACTAAAAATGTAATTGCTGATGGTATTTTAGGAAATGATTCAGATGTTGATACAGGTGATACATTAACAGTAACAGCTTTAAGTGTTGGTGCAGTTGGTGTAGATATCACTTTAACTGAAGGGGTTTTAAATGTGAGTGCAGATGGTACTTATACTTTTGATCCTGCAGATAATTATGTTGGTAATGTACCAACAATTACATACACGGTTTCAGATGGTACTTTATCAACAACAAGTACTATAGATATAGAAGTAACAGCTGTAAATGATGCACCAACTCCAGAACCTGACACAAAAAGTACTCCTGAAGACACAACATTAAATGTAGCTACTACAGACGGATTGTTAAAGAATGATACTGATGCGGATGGAGATTCATTAACAGTAACAGAATATACTGTAAATGGAATAACAGCAACAGCAGGAGGCTCACCAATTACTATTACAGAAGGAATATTAGCAATTAATCCTGATGGTAGTTACATATTTGTACCAGCATTAAATTATAATGGAAATGTACCAACAATAACATATACAGTTTCAGACGGTACAACAACAGCTACATCAACATTAAATATAGAAGTAGGAGCAGTAAATGATGCTCCAGTTTTAGTAGCAGATACAAATACAACAACAGAAGATACACCAATAACAATTGCTGCAGCAGCAGGAGTTTTGAGTAATGATTCTGATATAGAGAGTGAAGTACTTACTGTAACACAGTTTACAATTAATGGTACAAATTACCCAGCAGGAACAGAAGCTGATTTAGCTAATAAAGGAAAATTAACTATTAATTCTGACGGTGGATATGTATTTACTCCAGCATCAGACTATAGTGGTACATTTGATGTAGTAACTTATACAGTTTCAGATGGTTCAGGTACAGCAACTGAAACATCAACATCAACACTAACACTAACTGTATCTCCAGTAAATGATGTTCCAGTTGCAGTTGCAGATACTAACTCAACTTTAGAAGATACACCACTTACAGTAGTTGCAGGTGTTGGTACAGGATTATTACAAAACGATACGGATGTCGAAGGATCATCTCTAGTTGTAACTACTTTTACGGTTGATGGTGTTACATACAATGCTGGTCAAACAGCATCAGTAACAGAAGGAACTATTCAAATTAATATTGATGGAGGATATACGTTTACACCTGCTAGTAATTATAGTGGATCATTCCCAGTTGTAAATTATGCTATTTCTGATGGGGTAAATACAGCAACATCAACACTAACACTTACAGTTGGTCCTGTTAATGATTTACCAGTAGCAGTAGATGATACAAATACAATACAAGAAGATACAAGTTTAGTTGTAAATGCTGCATCTGGAGTTTTAAATAATGATAGTGATGAAGACAGTACTATAAAGGTAACAGGATTTCAAGTAGATGGTCAATCATATATAGCAGGAGAAACTGCAACAATAACAGAGGGTAGTATTGTTATAAATGCAGATGGTAGTTATACATTAACACCAGCTAGTGATTATAATGGAAATTTCCCAACAGTAACATATACAATTTCTGATGATATAGAAACTGTAACAGCTGATTTAGATATTGAAGTAACAGCAATAAATGATTCGCCAACAGTTGTTGCCGATACCAACACAGTTTTAGAAGACACAACATTAACTGTACCAGTTGGTAGTGGAATTTTATCAAACGATTCTGATGTTGATACAGGTGATACTTTATCAGTAACTCAATTTGTTGTTGATGGGGTTACAGTAAATGTAAACTCTTCAACTCCTGGTACTACTACAATTAATAATGTAGGTTCAATTACTATTAATTCTGATGGTAGTTACGAGTTTATACCAGTACAAGATTTTAATGGTACAGTTCCTACAATAACATACACTGCTTTTGATGGAGTAAACTCAACAAATAGCACTTTAGATATTTCTGTAACAGCAGTTAATGATGATCCAGTAGCTATGGATGATACATCAACTACAGATCCTGGAAATTTAGTAAATATACCGGTATTAACAAATGATTCTGATGTAGATACAGCAGATAGTTTAACGGTTACTATTACTGTACCTCCAACAAAAGGTACAGCAACAGTATTAGCAAATGGTACAGTAGATTACACACCAGAAGCTGGTTTTAATAATGGTACAGATACTTTTACATATGAAATTTCTGATGGAAATGGAGGGACTGATACAGCGGTAGTAACAATTACAGTACCACAATCAGCATTTCCACCAGTAGCAAATGCTGATACAAACCAAATTGATGAAGAAGTAACATTAGTCGTTGCAGTAGGCGATGCTAAAAACTTATTGAATAATGATACAGATGGTAATTTAGATCCTTTGGCAGTTGTAAGTTTTACAATAGATGGAGATACTACAGTTTATAACGCAGGTGATACAGCTACAACCACAGACGGTTCTATAACAATTAATGCAGATGGTAGTTATACATTTATACCTGTACAGGATTATTCAGGTGACTTTCCAACAATAACTTATACAATTGAAGATGATCAAGGATCAACACCAGCAAGTAGTACTTTAGATATTACAGTTAATAATATTAATGATGCTCCAGTTGTTGTTTCTGAAACAGAAACAACATTAGAAGATACAACAAGAAATATTAACACTGCAAACGGTTTATTAAACAACGATACTGATGTAGATGGTGATGCATTATCTATTTCTACATTTACAATTGATGGAGATACTACAATTTATAACGCAGGTCAAACAGCAAACATTACAGATAAAGGGTCTATACTTATAAACTCAGATGGAAGTTATACTTTTATTCCTGCTTCAGATTTTAATGGAGATTTCCCACAAATAACTTATTCTGTTTTTGATGGAACAGTGAATGTGCCAGCAACATTAGATATTGAGGTAACTCCAGTTAATGATGCGCCAGTTGCAGTAAATGATACAGCAAACTCAACTTTAGAAGATACACCTATAACAATTGATACTGTTGGTTTAAATGATACTGATGATGGAACAATAGAACCAAACTCAGTAGTATTAATAGATCCATCAGATCCAGGAAACACAAGTGGAACATCAGGAGAATTAACAATTGTTGGTAAAGGTGTTTATGTAGTAAATACAGATGGTGATGTTACATTTACACCAGAAGATGATTTTAATGGAACTGCAGATGTTAATTATACCATTGAAGATAATGATGGTGCAGTTTCAAATGTAGGAACAATTAATATTGAAGTTGAATCAGTAAATGATGCTCCAGTATTAGTTTCAGAAACAAATTCAACTTTAGAAGATACAACACTAACAATAACTGCTGCAAATGGATTATTAATTAATGATTCTGATGTTGATGGAGATCCATTATCAATTACAACTTTCAACGTAAACGGAGCTGATTATAATATTACAGAAACAGCAACAATATTAGGTCAAGGTTCAATATCTATAACTTCTGATGGAGCATATACATTTATACCTGCTGAAGATTTCTATGGAAATTACCCTGTTATAACTTACAGTGTTTCTGACGGGACAACTATAGAAACTGCAACATTAGAAATTGAAGTAATTGCAGTAAATGATGCACCAGTTGCAGTAAATGATGACTCAAATATAGTAGATGAAGATTCACCAATTACAATCAATACAGTTGGTTTAAATGACACTGATGATGGAACAATAAACCCAGCATCAATTACTTTAATAGATCCAAATGATCCTTTAAATACTGGAAATAGTACAACTCCATTAGTAATTTCAGGAGTTGGTACTTACACTGTAAATTCAACAGGTGATGTTACATTTACGCCAGAAGATAATTTCTCTGGAACAGCAGATGTAAATTATACTATTGAAGATAATGATGGAGTTACTTCATCAAATCAAGGAGTAATATCAATTGAAGTTACACCAGTAAATGATGCACCAGTTGCACAACCAGATACAGTAGTAACACCAGAAGATACAGCAATAAGTGTAACTACAGCCAATGGATTATTAAATAATGATACTGATGTTGAAAATAACTCATTATCAGTAACAGAATTTACTGTTGGAGGAACTACTTATCCAGTAGGAACTACTGTGACGTTAACAGAAGGGGTTTTAACAATTCAATCTGATGGTAGTTATACTTTTACACCAGCAACTGACTTTAATGGTTCAGTTCCAGAAATTGTATATACAGTTTCTGACGGAACAAATACATCAAATAGTACATTAAATATTGCTGTAACATCTGTAAATGATGCTCCAGTAGCTGTAGATGATTCAGGTAACACAACACCAGAAGAAACATCAATAACAATAAATACTATTGGTACAAACGATACAGATGATGATGGAGTAGATGCAACAACAATCACATTAATAGACCCGAATAATGCTTTAAATACTGGAAATAGTACTACTCCATTAGAAATTCCTGGAGTAGGTATTTATACCGTAAATTCATTAGGTGATGTTACTTTTACACCAGAAGATGATTTTACTGGAACAGCAGATGTAAATTATACTATTGAAGATAATGATGGAGTTACATCATTAAATGAAGGAGTTATATCAATTGAAGTTACACCAGTAAATGATGCTCCTGTTGCAAATCCAGATACAGACATAACTGTAGAAGATACAGAGCTTGTTAAAGATGCTGCAAATGGATTAATTAAAAATGATACTGATGTTGATAGTAACTCATTATCAGTAACAGAATTTACTGTAGCAGGTTCAACTGATGTTTATCCAGTTGGTTCTCCAGTTATGTTAACAGAAGGAGTTTTAACAATCCAATCTGACGGTAGTTATACGTTTACACCTGCAACTGACTTTAATGGATCAGTGCCAACTGTAACTTATACAGTTTCAGATTTAACAAACACAGCAAATAGTACTCTAGATATTACAGTAACATCTGTAAATGATGCACCAGTTGCTGTGAATGATTCAGGTAATACTTTAAATGAAGATGATGATATAACAATTGCAACAGTTGGATTAAACGATACAGACGATGATACAATTGATATAACAACTGTAACATTAATAGATCCAAGTGATCCTTCAAATACAGGTAATACCACAACGCCATTAGTTATAAGTGGAATAGGAACTTATTCTGTAGATTCTAATGGAAATGTAACATTTGTACCAGAAGAAAACTATAATGGAACCGCAGATGTAAATTATACCATAAATGATAATGATGGAGTAACTTCTAACGTTGCAACAATTGAAATAACTGTTACACCAGTAAATGATGCACCAGTTTCAATGCCAGATGAATATACAATTAACGAAGGAGATCCTTTGGTAGTTGATGCTGCAAATGGTTTATTAAGTAATGATGTTGATTCTGATGGAGATACATTAACAATTACAGAATTTACTGTTGGTGGTGCAACTTACCCTGTAGGAACAACAGTAACAACACCAGAAGGAGATATAACAATATATGCTGATGGTAGTTTAATGTTTATACCATCTCCAGATTTTAATGGAACACTACCTGCAATTTATACTGCAGTTGATGGAGGTGATATTGCGAATAGTACATTAACAATTATTGTTGAACCAGTAAATGATGCACCAGTAGCCCAAGATGATACTGCTGCAACTGATCCTGGTGTATCAGTAATTATAAATGTATTGGCTAATGATAGTGATATTGATGGAGATCAAATTACAGTATCAACAACACTAATTTCATCACCAAGTAACGGTACAGTTGTCATCAATACTGATGGTACAATTACATATAACCCTGCCGCAGGTTTTAGTGATGGAACAGACGTTTTTGAATATCAAATTTGTGATGCACAAGGACTTTGCGATTCAGCATCAGTAACAGTTACACTTACAGATGATTTATTATCTCCAATTGCAAATCCAGATACAAACTCTGTTATCGAAGACACTACTTTAGTGGTAGGTATTACTAATGGATTAATAAACAATAATGATATTGATCCAAATGTTGGCGATATTTTATCTGTAGTTGGTTTTGAAGTTGACGGACAAAGCTATGTGCCAGGAGAAACAGCCGTGTTAACTGAAGGTACAATAACTATTGGCTCAGGTGGAGATTATACATTTGTACCAAGTCCAAATTATAATGGTACAGTACCAGTTATTAATTATACAATTTCTGATGGTACAGGTACAACAAATTCAACTAGTACTTTAACACTTTCTGTATTATCAGTAAATGATATTCCAGTAGCAAATCCTGATACAAATACTACCAATGAAGATGTTAGTTTATTAGTAAGTAAAGAAGATGGTTTAGTTTTATTAAATGATACAGATGAAGATGGTACAGCTTTACCATTAATTTCTTTCGAAGTAGAAGGTCAAACTTATACAGCTGGTCAAACTGCTGTTTTAACAAATTCAGGAGAAATTACTATTAATGGTGATGGTAGTTATGTATTTAACCCAGCAGATAATTATGCTGGAAATGTACCAACAATTACCTACACAATTTCAGATGGTATTGTAGAAGTTTCAAGTACATTAAATATCGAAGTAATTGCTGTAAATGATGCTCCAATAATTGTTGCAGAATCTGCAACAACATCAGAAGAAACAGCAGTTGTTATACCAACAATTACTTCAAATGATACAGATGAATCTTTAATAGATCCAACAACAATTATATTAATAGACCCTAGTGATCCTTCTAATACAGGAGATAGCACTACCCCATTAGAAATTGATGGAGTTGGTACTTATGAAGTTGATAATTTAGGTAATGTAACATTTACTCCAGAAACTAACTATACAGGTTCTGCAGATGTAAATTATACAGTTTCTGATGGAGCTTTAACATCTAACCCGGGTACAATTGAAATAACTGTAACACCGGTAAATGATGCACCAATAGTAGTTGCAGATGTAAATACAACTCCTGAAGATGTAACTTTAACTGTTGATGCTTCAAATGGCTTATTAGATAATGATTCTGATATTGAAGGAACTCAATTAACAGTTACTCAATTTGAGGTTAATGGTCAAATTTATCTTTCAGGTCAAACAGCTAATCTTATTGAAGGTTCATTAACAATTAATAGTGATGGTAGTTACACATTTACACCAACACCTAATTATCAAGGGGTAGTACCAACAGTTACATATACAGTTTCTGATGGAGAAGAAACTGCAACAACAACATTAGATATTACAGTATCTCAAGTAAATGATTTACCAGTAGTAGTTGATGACGAAAATACTACAACGCCTGAAGATATGGCTGTTGTAATACCAACAATTACTTCAAATGATACAGACGATATAGCTATTGATCCTCGAACAATTATATTAATAGATCCAAACAATCCATTAAACACAGGAGATAGCTCAACTCCTTTAGTAATTTCAGGTGTTGGTACTTATGAGGTGGATGATTTAGGTAATGTAACTTTTACTCCAGAGCCTAACTATACTGGACCTGCTGATATAAATTATACAGTTTCAGACGGAATTTTAACATCTAATCCTGGTACTATAGAAATTACTGTAACACCAGTAAATGATGCACCAATTTTAATAGTAGATACAAATACAACACTAGAAGACACAATATTAAATGTAGATGCTGCAAATGGAGTATTAGCAAATGACTCTGATATAGAAGGAACACCTTTAACAGTATTAGAGTTTACCATTAATAATGTAGATTATACCGCAGGAGATACAGCTAATTTAACAGAAGGTTCAATTACAATTAATAGCGATGGTAGTTATACATTTACACCAGCAACAGACTATACAGGTACTGTACCAACTATAACATATTCTGCTACAGATGGTGAAGATGATTTAACTTCAACTCTAGATATTACAGTTTCTGGAGTTAATGACACAGCAAATACGGTAGATGACTCAACAACAGGAGTACAAAATACACCAATTGTTGTTTCAGATATTACAGGAAATGATACAGATACAGATGGAACAATTGACCCTTCAACGGTTACATTAATAGATCCAAACGATCCAACAAATACAGGAGATAGTACAACACCTTTAGTAATTCCAGGAGTTGGAACTTATGAAGTAGATGATTTAGGTAACGTAACATTTACACCAGAACCAGATTTTACAGGCGATGCAGTTGTAAATTATACAGTTGAAGATAATGATGGATTAACTTCTGAAGAAGCCATGATTACAGTTACAGTTCAACCAGATAATGATGGAGATGGTATACCAAATAGTTCAGATTTAGATGATGATAATGATGGTATTCCAGATTCAGTAGAAAATGGAGGAAATGACCCATTTACAGATTCAGATAATGATGGTATTCCAAATTATTTAGATCCAGATAATATCATTGCTGATGAAAATGGAGATGGAGTTGATGATGCTTTTGATACTGATGGAGATGGAATTATAGATCAATTTGATACAGATGCAGATGGAGACGGAATTACTGACATTATTGAAGCTGGTGGAACAGACATTGACAATGATGGTCAAATAGACAATTTTACAGATGCAAATAACGATGGTTTAGATGATGCTACAGCAACAACTCCTTTAACATCTGCAGATACAGATGGAGATGGAATTGCTGATTATTTAGACATAGATTCAGATAATGATGGAATTTTAGATATTATTGAATCTCAAGATCCAACAAACTATATTTCACCTTCAGGAATTGATTCTGATGCTGATGGTATAGACGATGCTTTTGATGTAGATTGTACACCTTGTGGTTCAATTACAGGTACGCCAATTACACCATTAAATTCAGATACAGATGCATTACCAAATTACTTAGATATAGATTCTGATAACGATGGTATTGTAGATAATATAGAATGGCAAACAACTTCTGGTTATCAATTACCAGGACCTGATATGGATGGAAACGGATTAGCAGATAACTATGAAGTTACTCCTGGATCTGGAATTCCAATTTACTCTCCAACAAATACAGATGGTACAAATCCACCTGACTATTTAAATTTAGATTCAGATGGAGACGGTCTTTCAGATACAATAGAAGCATATGATATTGATGCAGATAATATAGCAGATACAGTTGCTTCAGGAAATGATTCAGATAATGATGGTTTAGATGATGCTTTTGATAACAATCCAAATGGAATATCAGATACAACAGCTGCAACTAATAGTAATCAAGATGTAACAGCATTACCAAACGATCAAAACGCAGCAACTGCTGAGGTAGATTTTAGAGATAATGTTGTTTATACTACACCTGTTGATACAGATGGAGATGGTATCAATGATGATGTAGATATAGATGATGATAATGATGGTATTATTGATTCAGTAGAAGCTTTAGGTTTTGTACCATCAGATGTAATAAATGATCCAAACTGTTTATTACCAGCAGCTAGTTTTACAAATCCAATATATGTTGCTGGCTCAGGATCTGGGCAAGGAACAATAGGAGCTAAATATCGTTTTGAAAACGTTCTTGATGTTACAGGTTATATTGAAACAGGAGGAATTTTAGATGCAATTGTAGAAATTACAGCTACTGAAGGAGGAGCTTCATTAATATCTATTGATAATTCTTCAACAGGAAGTGTAGATGCTTGGCAACCAGAATTTACGGTGCCAACACCAACTAATAATGTAGCTTCAATGAGCTTTAAATTAATATTATTAATTGATGATACAGAAACACAATTTAACATTAATAGATTTGGAGGAACAATTTATGATATAGACGGAGCTAATGCTCAAGAGTCTGTAATTCTTGAAAGACCAGGTTTATATGCCGTGGCTGGTAACACTTTGTTAACTGTTGATGATAATGCTGCTACGGGTCTAGTAACTTTTACAGGGCCAGATGACACATATTCTGGTGTAGATTTAGCACCAAGAATTGCAACATATTTTAACTATTATAATACATCAACATTAAATGTAACATTCTCTGCAGAATTATTATCTGCAACTTCTAACACCAGTTTAGGGTCAATGTTATTTGATTTATGTTCAATTAATGGTTTATTCGACGGTAATACAACATCTTCTGTTCCAACTGATGTCAATGGAACTTCACAAAACTCAGGACCAGGAGTTGGGGTTGTATATACAGTAAGTGATGCAATTGATAGTGATAATGATGGAATAGCAGATAATTTAGATATAGATTCTGATAATGATGGTATTCCAGATAACGTAGAAGCACAATTAACAGATGATTATATTGTGGTTACAGGAACTGATACAGATGGAGATGGTTTAGCAGATGTTTATGACAATGCAACAAGTTCAGGGCTATTACCTATTGATACAGATGGTGATTTTATACTAGATTATTTAGATACAGATTCTGACAATGATAGTTTAACTGATACAGAAGAAGCAGGATTTATAACATCTACTGAAAATTCAGATACTGATGGCGATGGTTTATTAGACAGTTATGATGATGTTGATACAACAGGCTTACCTTTTGATGTAAATGATGATCAAGATAATGGAGCATCAGATTTACCAAACTCTAACACTTCTACTACAGAAGTAGATTATAGAGAAATATTAGATTCAGATGGAGATGGTATTACAGATAGTGTAGATTTAGATGATGATAATGACGGTATTTTAGATACAGTAGAGCAAGACGGAGACCCATTAAGAGATACAGATGGAGATGGTACACCAGATCACTTAGATTTAGATTCAGACGGTGATGGTGTAAATGATTTAACAGAATCAGGTTTAGGATTAACAGATGCTGATAATGATGGTGTTATAGATGGATCTGATACAGGTTCAGGAGCAAATGGATTATTTGATGGTGTAGAAACTACTCCAGAAAGTGGAACAACTGATGATGTATTGGATACGGATGGAGATGGTATCCCTAACTTCCAAGATGTAGATGATGATGGAGATGGTATCGATACTATTGATGAAAATTATGATGCAGCAAATAATGATGCATCAGATCAAGATTCAGATGGAGATTCAATTCCAGATTATTTAGATACTGATGATGATAATGATGGAGTATTAACCGCAGATGAGGATAATGATAATGACGGAATTTTCTTAAACAATGATGATGATGATAATGGTGATGGTATTCCAGATTATTTAGATGATTTAGATACAGATGGAGATGGTATTCCAGATAGTGAAGATCCAGATGATGATAATGATGGTAACCCAGATACTACAGATGATAATGATTTAGTAGCAACTACAGCACCAGATGAATTAATTGTGGTAGAGGGAGTTGAGAATACTGTAAATGTTTTATCAAATGATGATTTTATTCCAGGTTCTACAATTTCAATTACAAATGCAGGTACGGGTACCGCTACTGGTATTGTTACTTTTGATCCTTTGACTGGAGAAATGACATACACATCAGCACCAGGAGAAGAAGGCACAAGTGTAACAGTAGATTATACAGTTTGTAATACTGATGTTGACCCTAATGTATGTGTAACAGAAACTGTAACAATAACTGTACAAAAAGATAATGATAAAGATGGTTTACCAGATGTAACAGATCCAGATGATGATAATGATGGTAATCCAGATACAACAGATCCAAATGTGTTTACACCAACTACTGCTCCAGATGCAATAACAATTGCAAATGGATCAACTGAGACATTAAACATTTTAGATAATGATGATTTCTTACCATCTGCAAATACAACAATTACAAATGCAGGAACCGGTACAGGAACTGGTACAGTAACATTTGATAATTTAACAGGTGAAATGACATATACGCCTGCTATTGGAGAGGAAGATATAATTATTACTATAGATTATACAGTATGTAACATCGCAGAAAGCCCATATGTATGTTTAACTGAAACTGTAACTATTACAATTAATAATGATACAGATGATACAGATGGCGATGGCATTCCTGATATTGTAGATTTAGATGATGATAATGATGGTATTCCAGATACAGTTGAACAAAATGGAGATCCTTTAAGAGATACAGATGGAGATGGTATCCCAGATCACTTAGATTTAGATTCAGATGGAGATGGAGTAAGTGATGTAGAAGAATCTGGAAATGGAGATTTAGATACAGATGGAGATGGAGTTATCGATGCAGCAACTACAGGATCAGGAGCAAATGGTTTATTTGATGGTATAGAAACTACACCAGAAAGTGGAACTACAACAAATGATACAATAGATACAGACGAAGACGGTATACCTAACTTCCAAGATACTGATGATGATGGCGATGGTATTGAAACAGTAGACGAAGATGTAGATTCTGATGGCGATCCAACCAATGATGATACAGACGGAGATGGTATCCCTAATTATTTAGATACCGATGATGATGGTGATGGAGTTGATACAGCAGATGAAGATGTAGATCAAGATGGTGATTCAACCAATGATGATACAGATGGTGATGGTATCCCTAACTATTTAGATACCGATGATGATGGCGATGGAGTTGATACTGCAGATGAAGATGTAGACTCAGATGGCGATTCAACCAATGATGATACAGATGGTGATGGTACTCCTAATTATTTAGATACTGATGATGATGGCGATGGAATTGATACAGTTGATGAAGACAATAACAATAATGGAGATTTATCAGATGATGATTCAGATGGTGATGGTATTCCTGATTATTTAGATACAGATGATACAGATGGGGATGGTATACCTGACTCTGTAGATTTAGATGATGATAATGATGGTATTCCAGATACAGTTGAACAAAATGGAGATCCTTTAAGAGATACAGATGGAGATGGTATTCCAGATCACTTAGATTTAGATTCAGATGGAGATGGAGTAAGTGATGTAGAAGAATCTGGAAATGGAGATTTAGATACAGATGGAGATGGAGTTATCGATGCAGCAACTACAGGATCAGGAGCAAATGGTTTATTTGATGGTATAGAAACTACACCAGAAAGTGGAACTACAACAAATGATACAATAGATACAGACGGAGACGGTATACCTAACTTCCAAGATACTGATGATGATGGCGATGGTATTGAAACAGTAGACGAAGATGTAGATTCTGATGGCGATCCAACCAATGATGATACAGATGGTGATGGTATCCCTAATTATTTAGATACCGATGATGATGGTGATGGAGTTGATACAGCAGATGAAGATGTAGATCAAGATGGCGATCCAACCAATGATGATACAGATGGTGATGGTATCCCTAACTATTTAGATACCGATGATGATGGCGATGGAGTTGATACTGCAGATGAAGATGTAGACTCAGATGGCGATTCAACCAATGATGATACAGATGGTGATGGTATCCCTAACTATTTAGATACCGATGATGATGGCGATGGAGTTGATACAGCAGATGAAGATGTAGACTCAGATGGCGATTCAACTAATGATGATACAGATGGTGATGGTATCCCTAATTATTTAGATACCGATGATGATGGCGATGGAGTAGATACCGAAGATGAAGATGTAGATTCAGATGGCGATTCAACCAATGATGATACAGATGGTGATGGTATCCCTAACTATTTAGATACCGATGATGATGGCGATGGAGTTGATACTGCTGATGAAGATGTAAATTCAGATGGCGATTCAACCAATGATGATACAGATGGTGATGGTATCCCTAACTATTTAGATACCGATGATGATGGCGATGGAGTTGATACTGCTGATGAAGATGTAGAAAATCAAAATGGAGACCCTACAGATGATGATACAGACAATGATGGTATTCCAGATTATTTAGATCCAGATGATGATGGTGATGGAGTAGATACTATAGATGAAGATGTAGATCAAGATGGTGATTCAACCAATGATGATACAGATGGTGATGGTATTCCAAATTATTTAGATACCGATGATGATGGCGATGGAGTAGATACCGAAGATGAAGATATAAATTCAGACGGTGATTTAACCAATGATGATACAGATGGCGATGGTATTCCAGATTATTTAGATACCGATGATGATGGCGATGGAGTTGATACAGCAGATGAAGATGTAGATCAAGATGGAGATCCAATGAATGATGATACAGATGGAGATGGTATTCCAGATTATTTAGATCCAGATGATGATGGCGATGGTATTGATACTATAGATGAAAATGTTGATGATATTTTAGTTGATTCAGATGGCGATGGAATCCCTGATTACTTAGATGTAGATTCAGTAGATTCAGATGGCGATGGTATTCCAGATTCAATAGATTTAGATGATGATAATGATGGTATTCCAGATCTTGTAGAAAATGATGGTGATTTCACTTTAGATACAGATGGCGATGGTATCCCAGATCATTTAGACTTGGATTCAGATGGCGATGGTTTAACAGACTTAGAAGAATCAGGCAGTAATGCTCCAGACGTAGATAATGATGGGGTTATCGATGGCGATGATTCTGAATTTGGAGACAATGGTTTATATGATGATATTGAAACTGATATTGACAGTGGAGATATAGATTATGATGTTTTAGATTCAGATGGAGATGGTGTTAGAGATTTCCAAGATGCTGATGATGATGGCGATGGAGTTGATACAGCAGATGAAGATGTAGATCAAGACGGAGATCCAACAAATGATGATACAGATGGTGATGGTATTCCTAACTATTTAGATATAGATGATGATGGAGACGGAGTTAATACAGTTGATGAATTTATGTTTGATTGTGATACAGATAGTATTCCAGATCATATAGATATTACAAATTGTGAATTAATTCCAAACGGATTCTCTCCAAATGGTGATGGTGTAAATGATACATTTGTAATACCTGGATTATCTGAATATCCTAACTTTAAATTAGAGATTTATAACAGATGGGGTAATCAGGTATATGATTATAATAATAATGGTAGAACAAACCCTATATGGTGGGGTGGATATTCAACTGGAAGGTTAACAATAGCTCCTAGTAAACAACTACCAACAGGTACTTATTATTATATCATTTATTTTAATGATGGAACAAAAGAACCAATTAACGGATGGGTATATTTAAACAGATAAAAAAAAACGCAATACAAATGAAAAAACTTATAATAATCATTGCAGTTATATTATTTACTGTTTCTGCAAAAGCACAGCAAGATCCACAGTATACTCAGTATGTGTATAATATGAACATCATAAACCCAGCATATGCTGGGTCTTATGATGCCTTGAGTCTTAATTTTTTAGCAAGATCTCAATGGGTTGGAATAGAAGGAGCTCCAAGAACATTAACTTTTGGAGCAAATACACCAATTGGTAATAATGTTGGAGTAGGTCTTTCAGTAATATTAGATGAAATAGGACCAGTTGAAGAGCAAAATGTTTATGGCGACTTCTCTTATACTATAAGAGTAAATGAAAAAGCTAAATTAGCTTTAGGTATCAAAGCAGGGTTTACATTTTTTAATATCTGTTTGCCTTGTATAAATACAACAGATCCAAATGATTTAGCTTTTATTAATCAAAATGCAAATAAAATTTTACCAAATATTGGTGCAGGAGCGTTTTATTATACAGAGAAATTTTATGCAGGTTTATCAATACCAAATTTGTTAGAAACTTTTCAATTTGAAAAAAATGGAGGTCAAATAACAAAAGCAACAGAAACAAAACATTACTTTTTTACATCTGGTTATGTTTTTGATTTATCTGATGACGTAAAGTTAAAACCATCTACAATGGTTAAAGCTGCAGATGGAGCACCACTTTCAATAGATTTTTCTGGTAATATTTTATTATATGATAAATTTGAATTTGGTTTATCGTATAGATTATCTGAATCAGTTTCTGCTTTAGTAAATCTTAGAGCATCTAAAAGTTTAAGAGTTGGTTATTCTTATGATCATACATTAACCGCTTTGGGTGATTATAACTCAGGTTCTCACGAAGTTTTTCTATTGTTTAATTTCGATTTTGAAAGAAACAAAATTGCTTCCCCTAGATTCTTCTAATAACAAAAAAACGATACTCATGAAAAAAACAATATATATACTTTCTTTTTTGTTGGTTAATAGTTTAACCATGTTTTCTCAATCTAAAGAAACAAAAGTAGCAGACACTTTTTTTGATAACTTATCTTATATTACTGCAGCAAAAGAATATCATAAATTATCATTAAAAAATCCAACAAAACATGTTTTAAAAAGGTTGGGAGATAGTTATTATGAAAATGTTGATATGGTACATGCAGCAGCAGCTTATAAAAAATTGGATAGTATTTTTAAGATATCAGAATCAGAGTATATGTTTAAATATGCGCAATCTTTAAGAGCTAATGGCAATTTTAAAGAATCAAAAATATGGATGGAAAAATTTCATATAGCTGAGAATAATGATACTAGAGGTGATAATTTTACAAATAAAAAAGCAGTTTTAGCCGATATTAAAGATAAAAAAGGAAACTATGTAGTATCAAATTTAAAAGGTATAAACACTCCTTACTCAGATTTTGGTGCTACAGAATATGGAAATACAATTCTATTTTCATCACCACAAAAAAAGAGTCCCTTTGTTAAAAGATCTCATACTAGAAATCAAAAAAACTTTTTAGATATTTATAAAGTATTAAAAGAAAATATTGACTCTTCTCAAGTAAGACCTATGTTTTCTGATAGAGTTAATACTAAATATCATGAATCTTCAGTTACTTTTTCACAAGATGAAACAATAATGTACTTTACCAGAAATAACTATAATGAAGGAAGTTATAAGACGGATGAAAAAGGGTATAATAAACTTAAGATATTTAGATCTGAATGGGTAAAAGATAAATGGGATAACATAACAGAAGTTCCTTTTAATAGTAATGAATATTCTACAGGTCATCCAACTTTAACTAAAGATGGTAAACGTTTATACTTTGTTTCAAATATGCCTGGAGGTTTTGGTCAAACAGATATCTATTACGTAGATGTTAATGATGATGGTACTTATGGTAAAGTACAAAATTTAGGGAATAAAGTAAATACAGAAGGAAGAGAAATGTTTCCTTTTATATCTGATGATAACATACTTTACTTTTCTTCTGATGGTCATTTTGGAATTGGAGCTTTAGATATTTTTGAAAGTAAATTTACAAATGGAGAGTTTGAAAAACCAGTTAATTTAAAAGCACCTATAAATTCTGAATTGGATGATTTTGCTTTTTCTATAAATACTGAAACTCAAAAAGGATATTTATCTTCTAACAGAAAAGGTGGTGTAGGTGATGATGATATTTATTCATTTGTTCAACTGGATAAAAAAGAAGTTAAAGTTAATGAAGATTGTAAACAAGTTATTACTGGTTTTGTAAAAGAGAGTCAATTTAAAAAACCACTTTCTTACGCTAATTTAGTTGTTAAAGACACAAAAGGTGTTATTGTAAGTAATGCAATTGCAGGTGATAAAGGACAATTTTCTTTTAAATTGCCATGTAATGAAAATTATACAATTACAGCATCAAAAGAATATTATAAGCCAGATACTAAATCATTTTCAACTACTTCTCAAGCTTTAGTAGAATTGGAACTAGATTTCAATTTAAAAATTGTTGACGATTTTGTTTATGATGAAAAAGGAGATTTAGTGATAAAAATTAATGATATATATTTTGATTATAATAAGTGGAATATCAGACCAGATGCTCAAAGAGAATTGAATTATATTGTTAAAATAATGAATAAGTACCCAAAAATTATAGTTCAATCAGGTTCACATACAGATGCTAGAGGTAGAGAATCTTTTAACTTAAACTTATCTGATAAAAGAGCAAAATCAACTGTAGATTATATAGTTTCTAAAGGGATAAGTAGAAATAGAATTTCTGGAAAAGGTTTTGGAGAGTCTCAATTAACAAATAATTGTGTTGATAACGATTCACATTCTATTAGAGTAAAATGTACAGAAGATGAGCATCAGGCAAATAGAAGAACTGCATTTGTACTTTTAAATGTAGGTTCTTATAAATAATAAAACTAAAAGGTTAAGTAAATTTTGACAAAAGTTAAATTTATTTAACCGGAAAAGTATCATGTAAAAACAATTAAATTAAGTTTCTGATTTTAAAAAATATAATTACATAAATAATGTTATTTATGTCTGGTAACCCCAAGCCTTATCCTTTAAAAAATAAATTCTATTTATTATTTTTAATAATAATTATTGGAAAAGTTAATGCAAATGGAAATTTATCAGATTATAAAATAAAATCAGAACTTGTATTTAATTGCGAAGACGGTTTGTCTGCTTCAACTGCATTTATTTCTTTAGGACAAGCAAGAAATGTAACTGCAGCGGGTGTATATCATTTTAATATTGATGGAGAAATATTTTCTACCTATGTAGATATAAATGGTTTTGTTAAAATTGCAATAGATTTTGGTAGTACTTCTGGAAATTTACCTCAGGTATCTGCATTAACAAATGCAAATAGAGGTATTTTAAATACAACAATTTTATCAAAATTTACAAACGCTACATTAGCACGAATTTCTCATTCTGAAGAATATATAGATATAAGTACATCAGACAGTGCTATACTTTCTAGAATTACAACTAATACAACATTACATAAAGGTACTGCAGATAATAGTATTAATGATAATTGGACAGGAACAGAGAGTTCTGCAATTACTGTCAACGCCAGTTGTACTTCAACAAGAGGCAATTCTTTACATCAAAATATAGTACATTTATGCGGTAATACTAGCGGGTTTCATTGGATACCTAGTAGAGGTATACAAAGGATAAGGTTTAATACCGGTACTTTTTCAAGAGAAATTGAAGATGAAGAAAGTTTTTCACTCTGGGTTCAGGCACCAGTGGAAAACATAGAATGCCTTGTTGATTTAAACTTAACTAAAACTGTAAATAAACCCATACCTAAAGTTGGTGAAACAATAGTTTTTACAATTTCTATTACAAATTCTACTAATTCAATAGCATCAGGTATTCAGGTAACTGATGCTTTACCAGTTGGATTAACCTTTGATTTAGCAAGCTCAGTAATTCCAACTGGAACTACATATAATTCTAATTCTGGTATTTGGGATTTTGGATTAATAACCATTTCAAGTGGTGAAACAATTTCCATACAAATTTCTGCTGTTGTTCAAACATCAAATACAATTTTATTAAATGAATCAGAAATTACAGCTGTAGATCAAAATGATGAAGATTCTGTTCCTGCAAATGGTAACTAGTCTTTTACCTTACTATTTTAAACTTTTTATTAATTAATTTATAAAAATTAAACTAAAAAGATAAAACTAACTTCTACTTTTACTATATTAGTATTATAAAGTAAAGAAATTCATATGATGAGTACCCCCAGACCATTTTTATTTATGCTTTGTAACTTGTTGTCATCAAGTTTATATTCTTCCAATTCAGTAACAATTTTTGCAAAAAAAAAATCACAAAAAAAATATCAGATTTATAATTTTAGGAATAAACACCTAATTATTAATTGTTTTTTGTTGTTTATCTGTTTAAGCATAAATGTAAGTTATTCGCAAGGAGTAAATATAGTAGCAGCTGAAGATGATTTTTCATCAAATGAAATTAATGGAGTTAATGGAGGTGTTGCAGGTAATGTTTTAATAAATGATACTGTAGACGGTGTAATTGCTACATCTACAACAGTAAATACAATTTTATTAGACAATGGAGGTTTAGTTGGAGTTACAATTTTTGAAAATGGAGATGTAAATGTACCTGCAGGTACCCCATCTAGAACTTTTATTTTAACTTATAAAATTTGTGAAATCGGAGATGATACAAATTGCGAAAGTGAAATAATAATAATTAGTGTAGATGCTGATGATGATGGAGATGGCGTTTTAGATTCTGTAGATATATGTAATGGTTTTGATGATAATTTAGACAATGATTTAGATGGAATTCCTGATGGTTGCGATACAGATGATGATAATGATAGTATATTAGACACTAATGAAGGTTGCCCTCCAGAAACCAACAGTACTTATAAGAAAATTTATTTTGCAGATGGTACAATTAATACTTCTGCTCCTCCAGATGAACATTTAGTTTATTCCACAACAACCGATTATGTTAGTATGATTGGAGGAGAATCAGCACCAGGAAATAATTTGTTTTTAAATGGGTTTGATCCTATCGGGGGTCAGGCAAAAATGGATTTTGATTTAAATTCGCCATATATTTTAACTATAGAAAATGTTTTAATTTTTAAAGCATATCTGTTTGATAATAGAAGAGATATAAGTGGTGATTATGATTTACCAATAAGAATGACAGTTAATACTATAGTTGACGGAGCATTTACAGAAGATAAAATTTTGTCTACTGAGCAAACACAAGATTTAGATGATGGAAAATGGATTGAAGTTGAATATAGAATTCCAATTCCTGGAGCAGGTAGAAGAGAAGTAGCGGTAACTAATATTACAATGGAGATTGAAGTAAATTCATCTGGTGTAAATGCTACTTTTGACGAAACAATATCAGAAGTCTTTGGTATTATACCAATTGCTCTTATTTCTGATTTAAACGGATTAGAGTGTACAACTGATACTGATGGTGATGGAATTTTAAACTATTTAGACGATGATGATGATGGAGATGGAATTTTAACCATTGATGAATCTACAGAAGATTGTAATGGAAACGGAGTTCCTGATTACTTAGATGAAACTTTTTGCGGAACTATACCAAACGCATTTTCACCAAATGATGATGGTATAAATGATACCTTTTTAATACCAGGATTAAACAATTACCCAAATTTTAAGATAGAAATTTTTAATAGATATGGTAATAAAGTTTTTAATTATGATAATAATGGAAAAACAGATCCTATTTGGTGGAACGGATATTCAACTGGAAGATTAACATTAAATAAAAGCGAACCATTACCAGCTGGTTCTTATTATTATATAATTTATTATAATGATGATATAAAAGCACCCATAAATGGTTGGGTATATTTAAGTAGATAACGAAGATGTTACACATAAAAAAACATATTGTATTTATTGTACTTGTGTTGTTGGCTTTTTCAATAAAAGCACAGCAAGACCCACAGTACACACAATACATGTATAATATGAATATTGTAAACCCAGCTTATGCAGGTTCTTCAGAATCTTTAAATTTTAATTTTTTAGCAAGAACACAATGGGTAGGAATTACTGGCGCACCAAAAACATTAACTTTTGGTGTACAATCACCAGTAGGTAAAAACGTAGGTTTAGGATTGACAGCAATTTTTGATAAATTAGGTCCAGTAGAAGAACAAAATATTTATGGAGATTTCTCTTACACAATTAATGTAAACAACAATGCTAAATTAGCCTTAGGATTAAAAGTAGGTTATACTTTTTTTAACCTCTGTTTATCTTGTTTAAATACTGTAATAGTAGGAGACGAAGCTTTTACTGATAAAGATGCAAATAAGTTTTTACCTAACTTAGGTATTGGAGTATTTTATTATACCAATAAATTTTACTTTGGAACATCCATACCTAATTTATTAGAAACCTATCATTTTAATGAAAATGAAGGACAATCTACAAGAGCTTCAGAAACTAAACATATTTTCTTAACATCTGGATATGTTTTTGATATATCTGAAGATATTAAATTAAAACCATCCATTATGGTAAAAGCTGTAGAAGGCGCTCCCTTATCTATAGATTTTTCAAGTAATGTTCTATTCTACAATAAAATGGAAGCAGGTCTTTCTTACAGATTAGATGAATCAATTTCAGGAATGATAAATTTTAGGGTTAGAAAAAATTTAAGAATAGGATATGCATATGACCATACTTTAACCAATTTAGGACAATTTAATTCTGGAAGTCATGAAGTAATTTTACTTTTTAATTTAGAACCTAAATCATTTAGAATTAGATCACCAAGGTTTTTTTAGGTTTAATAAGTAATTATGAAAAAAACAATTCAATTTATAATCTTACTAATATTTAACTCAATTACTATTTTTGGGCAAAGTAAAGAAACAAAATTAGCAGATGCTCTTTTTGATGATTTATTATATGCAAAAGCAGCTAAAGAGTATGAGTTTTTGTTGAAAAAAAATGAAACAGGACATATATTAAAAAGATTGGGAGATTGTTATTATAACAATGTCCAAATGGATAAGGCTTCAAAAATATATACAAAATTGTTTACATCTTATGTACCCCAAAACTTAGAGTATTTTTTTAAATACGCTCAATCTTTAAGAGCTATTGGCAATTTTGAAGAATCTGATTTATGGTTGAAAAAGTTTCATGAATTAAATAAAAAAGATTCAAGAGGTAAAAATTTTACAAAAAGTAATGTTAATTTAGTTAGCTTAACAAGTGGAAAACCAAATTATAAAGTTCAAAATTTAAATACTATTAATACTGAGTTTGCAGATTTTGGAGTTACAGAATATAATAATACTATTCTATTTTCATCACCAAAAAATTTAAATACATCAAAAAGTAGTATTGAAACAGGAACAGAAGATAATTTTTTAGACATTTTTCAAGTTCAAATAAATGAAATAAGTTATAAAAAACCAAACAAAAAACTTTTTTCTAAAAGGATAAATAAAAAATACAATGAGTCTTCAATTTCATTTTCGCCAAATTTTAAAACTATTTACTTTACTAGAAACAATTATAATAAAGGCGTTTTAAATGTAGATAAAAAAGGATATAATAATCTTAAAATTTATAGAGCAGATCTTATTGATAATAATTGGGGAAATATAATAGAATTACCTTTTTGTAGTTCTGAATATTCAGTAGGTCATCCCACGGTAAGTAAAGATGGTAAGCGTTTGTATTTTGCATCTGATATGCCAGGAAGTTTAGGTTTTACAGATATTTATTATGTAAAAATAAACAGTAATGGAACTTATGGAACCCCTGTAAATTTAGGACCAACAATAAACACTGAAGGTCGAGAAATGTTTCCATTTATTTCAGCTAACAACACATTGTATTTTTCATCTGATGGACATTTTGGTATCGGAGCATTAGATGTTTTTTCTAGTGAAATTATCAATAATGAATTTCAAAAACCAAAAAATTTAAAAGCACCCTTAAATTCTAAATTAGATGATTTTGCATTTTCTATAAACACAGAAACCAACAAAGGCTATCTCTCATCTAATAGAAAAGGGGGGCTAGGAAATGATGATATTTATGCAATAGAAAAAATTAATGTAAATACACCTTGTAAGCAATTAATTTCAGGCATTGTTAAAGAATCAAAGTTTAATAAGATTCTACCAAATGCCAAACTTGTTTTAAAAGATGATGTTGGAAATACAATTAATGAAACAATTGCAGATGAATTTGGGAAATTTAATTTCACTCTACCGTGCAATAAAAAATATACAATTACTGCATCAAAAGAATATTACAAACCAGATACAAAATCTTTTGAAACTACTAATTCTGTTAATTTAGAGCTGATTTTAGAAATAATTGATGACTTTGCTTATAATAATAACAACGAGTTAGTAATTAAAATTAACTCCATTTATTTTGATTATACAAAATGGGATATTCGACCTGATGCTGCAAGAGAGTTAGATCATATTATTAAAGTAATGAGAAAATACCCATTGATAAAGGTAAAATCTACTTCCCATACAGATGCTAGAGGAAGTTATTTTTCTAACGAATTATTATCTCAAAGAAGAGCAGAAGCAACTGTTGATTATATAATTTTTAATGGAATTGATTATGATAGAATTTCAGGAAAAGGTTATGGAGAAACTCAATTGACCAATAATTGTGTTGATAATGATAATCATAGTAATACTGTAAAATGTACAGAAGACCAACATCAAGCAAATAGAAGAACTTCTTTTGTTATCCAAAACATAGATGGATCTACTATAAAATCAAAAGAAAAAGAAGTTGTAGAAGTTTCTATTCCAATAGAAATTAATAAAGAAAATAAAAAAGTAACTCCACAAGAAACTAAAGTAAAAATAGTAGAACCTAAAAAGGTAAGTTCTGCTAAATTACATATCGTTCAGCCTCAAGAAACGTTGTATTCTATTTCCAAACAACATAATATATCTTTAGTTTTATTGAAAGAAATAAACCAATTAAGCTCAAGTAAAATTTCAATAGGTCAAGTATTGTCGCTTAATAAAGAAGTTACCATTGAAAACAAAATTGAAGCTAAAAAAACACATGTTGTTAAATATAAAGAAACCTTGTATTCTATTTCTAAAAAATACAACATGTCTGTTGCAAATTTAAAAAGTCTTAATTCTTTAAAGGATAACACAATTTCTGTGGGTCAAATTCTAAAAATATTATAACAAATTAAAGAAGGTAATATTTTTGCTCTAAACAAATAGAATTACTAGAAAATCCTTAATTTCGCATTCTTATCAGAAAAGAGATAAAATGAAAGCGAAATTTCCTGAATATAAAGGACTTGACTTACCAAAAGTTGCAGAAGAAATTCTTAATTATTGGCAAGAAAACAACATCTTCGAAAAAAGTGTATCAACAAGAGAAGGCAAAGAACCATTTGTATTTTTTGAAGGACCACCTTCTGCAAACGGACTTCCAGGGGTTCACCATGTGTTAGCACGCGCAATTAAAGATATTTTTCCACGATACAAAACGATGAAAGGTTACCAAGTAAAGCGTAAAGCTGGTTGGGATACGCATGGTTTACCTATTGAATTAGGTGTAGAAAAAGAATTAGGAATTACCAAAGAAGATATTGGAAAGAAAATTTCGGTAGAAGATTACAACGCAGCTTGTAGAAAAGCAGTAATGCGTTACACAGATATTTGGAACGATTTAACCCAAAAAATGGGGTATTGGGTAGATATGGACGATCCATATATTACTTACGAACCTAAATATATGGAGTCTGTTTGGTGGTTATTAAAACAGATATACAACAAAGAATTAATTTATAAAGGCTACACTATTCAGCCTTATTCGCCTAAAGCTGGTACAGGTTTAAGTTCTCATGAATTAAATCAACCAGGAACGTATCAAGATGTAACAGACACAACAATTGTTGCGCAGTTTAAGGCGATAGAAAATTCATTACCAGATTTCTTAAAAAAATACGATCATTTAAACTTTATTGCTTGGACAACCACACCTTGGACATTGCCAAGTAATACCGCATTAACTGTTGGCCCAAAGATTGATTATGTTGTTGTTGCAACTTATAATCAATATACTTTTGAGCCTGTTCATGTTATTTTAGCTAAGAATTTAGTTAGTAAACAATTTGATAAAAAGTACAAACAAACCGAAGATGTTGCAGAACTTTCAGCATATTCTAAAGAAGATAAAAAGATTCCTTTTTTAATTTGTGAAGAATGTAAAGGAACAGATTTAGTAGGTATAAAATACGAGCAAATTTTAGATTACGGTTGTAAATTTGAAAATAAACAAAATGCTTTTAGAGTAATTGCAGGTGATTTTGTGACTACAGAAGACGGAACAGGAATTGTGCATACAGCTCCTACTTTTGGTGCAGATGATGCTCTAGTTGCCAAACAAGCAACTCCAGAAATTCCGCCATTATTGGTAAAAGATGAGAACGATAATTTAGTTCCGTTAGTAGATTTACAAGGGAAATTTAGACCAGAAGTAACTGAGTTTGCAGGTAAATATGTAAAAAATGAATATTATGCTGATGGAGAAGCACCAGAGAAATCTGTAGATGTAGAGATTGCCATCAAATTAAAAACCGAAAACAAGGCTTTTAAAGTTGAAAAATACAAACACAGTTATCCAAATTGTTGGAGAACAGACAAGCCAATTTTATATTACCCATTAGATTCTTGGTTTATTAAAGTAACGGATGTTAAAGACAAAATGCATTCGTTAAATAAAACAATCAACTGGAAACCAGAATCTACAGGAACAGGTCGTTTTGGAAACTGGTTAGCAAATGCAAATGATTGGAATTTATCTCGTTCTCGTTATTGGGGAATTCCATTACCAATCTGGAGAACAGAAGACGGTAAAGAAGAAATATGTATTGGTTCTGTGGAAGAATTAAAAAGCGAAATGGCAAAAGCTGTTAAAGCAGGCATTTTAGCAAAAGATATTTTTGAAGATTTTGAAGTTGGTAACAACTCAGAAGAAAACTATGCAAAAATAGATTTACATAAAAACATTGTGGATGAAATTGTACTTGTTTCATCAACAGGGCAACCAATGAAACGTGAAAGTGATTTAATTGATGTTTGGTTTGATTCTGGTTCTATGCCTTATGCACAATGGCATTACCCTTTTGAAAATAAGAACAAAATTGATGGAAACGAATCTTTTCCTGCAGATTTTATTGCTGAAGGAGTAGATCAAACACGTGGTTGGTTTTATACATTACATGCAATTGCAACAATGGTGTTTGATTCTGTTGCTTATAAAAATGTAGTTTCTAACGGTTTAGTTTTAGACAAAAACGGACATAA
Organism: uncultured Polaribacter sp.; assembly: GCF_947500975.1. Classification (GTDB taxonomy): domain Bacteria; phylum Bacteroidota; class Bacteroidia; order Flavobacteriales; family Flavobacteriaceae; genus Polaribacter. The sequence continues at coordinate 162,879 of NZ_CANMUE010000008.1, read as the reverse complement.
AATGTCTAAACGTTTAGGAAACGCTACAGATCCGTTTACAACATTATCAACTTATGGTGCAGATGCAACACGTTGGTATATGATTTCGAATGCAAATCCTTGGGATAATTTAAAATTTGATTTAGAAGGAATTGAAGAGGTGAAACGTAAGTTTTTTGGAACACTTTATAACACGTATTCGTTCTTCTCTTTATATACAAATATTGATGGTTTTTCTTATGCTGAAGCAGATATTGCTATAAATGAAAGACCAGAAATAGACAGATGGATTTTATCAGAATTACATACTTTAATCAATAAAGTTGATAAGTTTTATGCAGAATACGAGCCAACAAGAGCTGCTAGAGCAATATCAGATTTTACACAAGATTATTTAAGTAACTGGTATGTGCGTTTAAGTAGAAGACGTTTTTGGAAAGGAGATTATCAAACAGATAAAATTTCTGCATATCAAACATTATATACCTGTATGGTTACAATTGCAAAGTTAGCTTCGCCAATTGCACCATTTTTTATGGATAAATTGTATCAAGATTTAAACTCGGTTACAAAAAAGGAAGCATCAGAAAGTATTCACCTATCAGATTTTCCTGTTTTTGACGAAAGTTTTATTGATAAGAGTTTAGAGCGTAAAATGGAAAATGCACAAATAATATCATCTTTAGTTTTATCATTAAGAGCAAAAGAAAAAATTAAAGTGCGTCAACCATTACAAAAAATAATGATACCTGTTGATAATGAGCAGCAAAAGGAAGAAATTTTAGCAGTTGCAGATTTGATTAAACATGAGGTAAACATTAAGGAAGTTCAGATTTTAGAAGACGCTTCAGATATTTTAATCAAACAAATTAAACCTAATTTTAAAGCTTTAGGACCAAAATTTGGAAAAGACATGCGTTTTGTTGCAGCTGAGGTTCAAAAATTTACGCAAGAAGATATTAACAAAATAGAAAAAGATAAAAACATTTCTATAGAAATTAATGGAAATAATATAAATTTAGGGCTCGAAGATGTAGAAATCTCTTCAAAAGATATAGAGGGTTGGTTAGTTGCAAATGAAGGTGCTTTAACAGTTGCTTTAGATGTTACTATTACTGAAGATTTACGTAAAGAAGGTGTTGCTAGAGAACTGGTAAACAGAATTCAAAATGCACGTAAAGACACTGGTTTAGAAGTAACAGATAGAATTAAGTTAACGGTTTTAAATCATCAAAATTTACAGCAATCTATCATTGAAAACAAGGCGTATATTATGAGCGAAACATTAACCAATGAATTGGTTTTTGTAGATAATTTACAAAATGGTACAGATATTGAGTTTGATGAGATAAAAAGCAAAATATTAATTGAAAAAATATAGCATTATGTCAAATGTTAAAATTAAATTTTCTGAAGAAGATTTAAACGAGTTTAAAGAAATTATAAACAAAAAAATTGCAAGAGCAGAAGAAGATTTAGCTTTATTACAAGCAGCCTATAAAAATGATTCGGATAATGGTACAGATGATACATCTGCTTCATTTAAATCTTTTGACGAAGGTTCTGAAGTAATGAACAAAGAGAAGAATGTACAGCTAGCAATTAGACAAGAAAAATTTATTAGAGACCTTAAAAATGCTTTGTTACGTATAGAAAACGGAACTTATGGTGTTTGTAGAGTTACAGGTAAATTAATTCAAAAAGAACGTTTAAAATTAGTACCTCATGCTACTTTAAGTATTGAGGCTAAGAGAAAACAATAAGTTTCTTAAACAACTAAAACAAGGCTTCTTTTATAGAAGCTTTTTTTATGAAAAAAACACTTATAATATTATTTTTAGGTATTTATACTGCGATTTTTTCACAGAAAAAAGCAGTTCAAAAAATTGAAACAAATGCCAAGGAAATAAATATTTTTACCAATGGTTTAGATGATTTTATAATTGAAAATTCAACCACAAATTTTATAGAAATTACGTTGTTTGCAGAAAATCCTAACATGCAACATATTTTTTTTGATACAAAAAATAAAGTAATTGATATTGAATTTAAACTAAATAAAATTCAAAATAATGAAACTATTTTTAGAAAATTTATTACTGAAAGGTTAGAAAGAGCCCATGCAGTTATAAAAATTCCTGAAGGGAAAAACATTACTGTTTTTGGAGAAAACATTAATATAGAGTCTAAAAGTTATCAAGGAAATTTAACTGTTTTTATTGAAAAAGGGATTTTAAAACTAAACGATGTACAAGCTTCTGTAGATGTAAAATTATATGCTGGTAATGTTTATGCAAATGTAAAAAAATCCGAAATTAAGGTAACTTCTAATATTGGAAAAATTAAAGTTGATGATGTTTTTTATGAGAAAAAATATCAAAAGATAGGATCAAAAAAAGAGAAAAACTTCACTATAAACTCTATAAAAGCTAATATTTTCTTAACTACCCAATAAACACAATAATATTGTTATTTTTGTGAGCATAAAATTTAGAAAAAATGTCAAAAAAGAATCTTGCAATTCTTACTATATTAATAACAATCGCTTTAGATCAAATTATTAAAATATATGTAAAAACTCATTTTACTTTAGGTGAAGACTTTGTAATTTTTGATTGGTTTAGAATCCATTTTGTAGAGAATAACGGAATGGCCATGGGTTTTGAGTTTGGTGGAAAGAGCGGAAAACTTTTTTTAACCTTATTTAGACTGATTGCGGTTTCTGCAATTATATATTGGCTTATTGGCATGATTAAGAGTAAAGTACACAATGCTGTAATTATTGGTATTTCTTTAATTTTTTCTGGAGCAGTTGGTAATATTATAGATTCTCTTTTTTACGGGGTTATTTTTGATGATTCTAACCATAAAGTAGCCACACTTTTTGCTGATGAACCTTATGGAGAATTACTATATGGTAAAGTTGTAGATATGTTTTATTTTCCTATTTGGACAGGTAATTTACCAGAATGGATTCCTTTTGTTGGCGGAGATTTATTTACATTTTTTCAATATATATTTAACCCAGCAGATTCTTTTATATTTATTGGTGTTTCATTGCTTTTTATTTTTAACAAACAAGCTTTTCCAAAAGAAGAAAAGAAAGTACAAGATTTTTCTGAACAAAAAGATATAGAATAATATCGTATTTTTTTTATTAACTTGTTAACTTTATTATAACCTCATTTTTATAAAAATGCGTATTTTTAAATATATACTTGTTTTTTTTATTGGCTTTTTTATTGCTAAACTATGGTATCAAAAAAACGATAGACACCAAAAAAGTGAGGAAATTAAAGTTGTTGTAAATTCTATTAAAAACCTAAGTAAACTGGTTGTTTCTAGTGGTGATTTTTCGGAAATTTATAATTATAAAGATTCTAAAAAATATTTTTATGATTACGTTTCTTTTGATAAACAAGCAATAATTTCTGTAAATGCAAAAGTAGAGGTGGGTTATGATTTGTCTAAATTAGATATTCAGATAGATTCTTTAGGGAAAAAAATTTACATTAATAAAATTCCTGATGAAGAAGTAAACATTTCTCCCAATGTAAAATATTTCGATTTACAACAAAGCCAGTTTAATTCTTTTTCTAAAAAGGAACTGAATAAAATTAATGAAAAAAGCATTGAAAAAATTAAAGAAACCATTGAATTAATCAACCTAAAAACTACAGCAAAAACTCGTTTTTTTGAAGAGATTTCTAAAATTTATCAATTATCAGCTATTTATGGTTGGGAGGTAGTGGATAATACAAAATCCTCTTTTTTGAATCGTTTTAAAGATTAAATTCATCTTAAAAAAAGATGATTTTTTAACCAACGTTTTTAGTACCTTTTCAAGAAAAGGACTAAATTCGTTTCTATGTCAGCCAATTTAGAACTTCAATTAAAAACATTACCAGATTCTCCTGGAGTTTATCAATATTTTGATAAAGAAGATGTAATTATTTATGTTGGTAAAGCCAAGAATTTAAAAAAAAGAGTAGTTTCTTACTTTAATAAAAACCATGAAAATGGTAAAACCAGAATTCTTGTAAAAAAGATTGTTAACATAAAACACATTGTTGTAAATACTGAAACTGATGCTCTATTATTAGAAAATAATCTTATTAAAAAATACAAACCTAGGTATAATGTTTTATTAAAAGACGATAAAAGTTATCCTTGGTTGTGTATTAAAAAAGAGCGTTTTCCAAGAATTTTTATGACCAGAAGAGTTATCAAAGATGGTTCAGAATATTTTGGTCCTTATACTTCTGTAAAAACAGTTAGGGTTTTATTAGATTTAATAAAAGAGTTATACCCTTTAAGAACTTGTAAGTTTGATTTAAGCCAAAAAAACATTAACGACGGTAAATATAAAGTTTGTTTAGAATATCACTTAAAAAACTGTAAAGGTGCTTGTGAAGCCTTAGAAACAGAAAAGCACTACAATGATTCTATCAAAGAAATTAGAAACATTATCAAAGGTAATTTTAAAGAAAGTTTAGAAAAATTTCAAAGTATGATGTATGTTTATGCTGAGAAAATGGAATTTGAAGAAGCGCAAAAAATCAAAGAAAAATTAGATTTATTGAGCAATTATCAATCAAAATCAACCATTATAAATCCATCAATAAATAATGTAGATGTGTTTTCTATTATTTCTGATGAAACACATGGTTATGCAAATTTTTTAAAGATTTCTAACGGATCTATTATTCAATCTCATACCACAGAAATAAAGAAAAAATTAGATGAAACTGATAAAGAGTTATTAGAGCTTTTTATTGTTGAAATAAGGCAACGTTTTAACTCAATATCTCCAGAAATTTATGTTCCTTTTAAAGTAAATATTGGCGAAGGTATAAAAGTTACAGTGCCTAAATTAGGCGATAAAAAACGTATTGTAGAGCTATCTGAAAGAAATTCTAAGTATTTTAGAATGGAACAATTTAAACAGATAAAAATTGTAGATCCGGATAGACATGTAAAAAGAATTATGACGCAAATGAAAAAAGATTTGCGACTAAAAGAAGAACCAAGGCATATTGAGTGTTTTGATAATTCTAATATACAAGGTACAAACCCTGTAGCTGCTTGTGTAGTTTTTAAAGACGGTAAACCAAGTAAAAAAGATTACAGACATTATAATATAAAAACTGTAGTAGGTCCAGATGATTTTGCATCAATGGAAGAAGTTGTATACCGAAGATATAAGCGTTTGTTGGATGAAGATGAACCTTTGCCGCAATTAATTATTGTTGATGGTGGAAAAGGACAATTGTCTTCAGGCTTAAAAAGTTTAGATGCTTTAGGTTTGCGTGGTAAAATTGCTATTATCGGAATTGCAAAACGTTTGGAAGAAATTTATTATCCAGGTGATCCAATTCCTTTATATTTAGATAAAAAGTCTGAAACTTTAAAAATTACCCAGTATTTAAGAAACGAAGCACATAGATTTGGTATTACATTTCATAGAAATAAACGTAGTAAAAGCGCCATTCAATCTGAGCTAGAGCAAATTCCTGATGTTGGTAAACAGACAATTACAACTTTATTACGTAAATTTAAGTCCGCTAAACGTGTAAAAGAAGCCTCTTTTGAAGATTTAAAAGCGACAATTGGAAATGCACGAGCTATGAAAGTACATTTGTATTTTCATCCAAAAAAAGAAAATGAAAAATAAATTACTACTTATAATTTTTATACTGCCATTGATTGTTTTTGGTCAGCAAGAACAACCTAAAGTTGGTTTGGTTTTAAGTGGAGGTGGAGCTAAAGGTTTTGCACATGTTGGAGTTTTAAAAGAAATTGACAAAGCAGGAATACAATTAGATTATATTGGCGGAACAAGTATGGGGGCTGTAATTGGTGGTTTATATGCTGTTGGTTATTCTGGAGTTCAAATTGAAGATATTATAAAAAATACCAATTTTATAGAGTTACTAAGAGATCAATTACCTAGAAGTACATCAACTTTTTTTGAAAAAGAATTTGCCGAAAAATCAGCAATTACTTTGCCAGTAAATAAAGGTAAAATTGGTTTGCCAAAAGCGGTTTCTAAAGGGCAAAGTGTGCTCAATTTTTTATATGAATTATTAGATTCTACTCAAAATAATTCTGATTTTTCTAAACTTCCAACTCCTTTTTATTGTATTGCTACAGATGTAGAAACTGGTGGAGAAGTGTTGCTAGAAAATGGTTCTCTTCCAATGGCTTTAAGAAGTAGTAGTTCTTTTCCAACATTATTAAACCCTGTTGCTTTAGATGGTAAATTATTGGTAGATGGTGGAGTTGCAAATAATTTTCCTGTTAGTATAATGAAATCTAAGGGAATTGATATTGTTATTGGTGTAGATGTAGAAGGAAGACTGTTTGAAAAAGATAAATTAAATTCTGCAATAACTATTTTAAATCAGATAGTTAGTTATCAAATGTATAATAAAAGTAAGGCAGAAAAAGCAAAATTAGATGTTTATATCCATCCAGGTATTTTTGAATATAATGTGGTTGATTTTGATAAAAAAGATCAGATTTTAGAAATAGGAAATAAAAAAGCTAAAGAATTTAAAGAAATTTTTAAAGAAATTGCTGCAAAACAAATTGTTAAAAAGAAAAGAAAACCACTACAAATTAATAAAGAGAAAAAATTAATTACTAAAATTAATTTAACTGGAATTAAAGATTATACAAGAGCTTATGTTCTTGGTAAATTAAAAATAAAAGTAAACGATAGTTTATCAAGACAAGAAATTTCTGAAAGAATTAACTTGTTATCAGCAACAAAAAATTACTCTAAAATAGAGTATAATCTTCTTAAAAGAGAAGATAATTCTTATAGTTTGAATTTAGATGTTTTTGAATCTAAAGCAAATGCTACTTTAAGTTTAGGTATGCATTATGATATTTTATATAGGTCTGGTTTATTAGCCAATTATAGTCAAAAACACCTTTTTGTTAATAATGATGTATTTTCTTTAGATGTTATTTTAGGTGATAATTTAAGATATAATTTAAACTATTTTGTAGATAATGGTTTTTATTTAAGTTATGGTTTTAGATCTAACTATAATCACTTTAGAGCAAATTCTAAGTTCAATTCTATTGTGTCTCAAAATCCAAGTATTAGCAGTATAAATTTAAAATATACTGATATTACTAATCAATTTTTTATACAAACTACTTTTGACCGAAAGTTTGCTATTGGTTTAGGAATAGAAAATAAACACTTACTTGCAAGTACAGAAACAATAAGTATAGATAACCAAAAAACAGTTATAGATAATAGTAATTATCTTAATGCATTTGGATATTTAAAGTTAGACACTTACAATCAAAAATATTTTCCTACAAAAGGGTATTTTGCAGATTTAAATTTTAAATGGTATTTGTTGTCATCAGATTATCATAATGATTTTAATAGTTTTGCTCAAGCAAAAGGAACTTTTGGTTTTGCAACTTCTATTAATAATAAATTTACGTTTCAAATGACAAATGAAGCAGGTTTTACTTTAAATAGTCGTTCCTCAGATATTTTTGATTTTTATCTAGGAGGATATAATAAAAACTACATTAATACTTTTGTTTCTTTTTATGGATATGATTTTGCAGAGCTTTCTAATAATTCTTTTATAAAGTCTGAGTTTAATTTTAGGTATAATTTTGGTGAAAAACATTATGCAATGTTTATTGCCAATTATGGGCGATTAGAAGATAATGTTTTTAAAGATATTGATATTTTTAAGGATGTAAAATCTGGATACGCATTAGGTTATAGTTATAATACTTTTTTTGGCCCTATTGAAATAAAATATAGTTGGACACCAGATATTAACCAACATTATTGGTTGTTTAATTTAGGTTTTTGGTTCTAATAAAAAAAGCCAATGAAAATTAATTCACTGGCTTTTACTTTTTATATAATATATTTTTATTTTGCTTGTTTAGTAGTTAAATGAAACTCTTCATAGATTTGTAATAAGCTCATTAAAGCAGTAATTAAATCTTTTGTTTCTAATAAAACACTAAAGTATAAAGTTGTATTTTTAGGGCTCGTTTCATCAGTTCTAATTCTTGCAACTTGTTTTTCAATAGATTCAGATACATCTAATAATAACTCTTTCTTTTCAATTAAAACAGCATCTAAATCATCAAAAGTTCTATTTTGGAATATATTACTTATTTTAATTAGTAAAGAAGATAATTTGTTGTCAATTGCTTTTAAATCTTTTAACTGGCCTTTCTTTAAGTTTTTATGATTGTTATTTACGTGTTTATAACTAGCTCTAGAAATATAACTAATAGATTGCGCAGCATCTTGTAAATATCCTAATACTTCTATATAAAACTTACTTGCTTGTACAGAGGTTTCATCTAAAGATTTAATAAAATAGAAAACACCATCTTTAAGTCCATCTATTTCATCATTTAATTTTGCTACGTGTTTATCCGTTTTACGTAGTTTATTTAAATCATGATTTGCTAAATCGTTTACAACATTTGTATACAATTTATTTACACGAGTTGCTACTATAGAAATATGATCAGCACTTTCTTCAATAACTCCATTAATTGTTATTAAATCTGCTCTTTCTATATATTCTTGTTTTTTTACTTCTTTAGATTTTTTTCTATGAACTAAAGTATTTCTTCCAATTAAAAGTGCAACTACTATTAATAACACAGGAATCATAACCATATGCCAACTAATTAAATAAGCAATTACAGCAGCTGCTAAAAATGCAGTAATTGCAGTTAAAAACCAACCTCCAACAACATTAATTACACCAGCAACTCTATAAACCGCACTTTCTCTACCCCAAGCTCTATCTGCTAAAGATGTACCCATGGCAACCATAAAAGTTACATATGTGGTAGATAATGGTAGTTTCATAGAGGTAGCTATTGAGATTAAAATACCAGCAACAATTAAGTTAACTGATGCTCTAATTAAATCAAAAGCTGGTAGTTCGTATGTTTTATCTTTAGGCAATTTTATAATAGGTTTTTGAAATTTAGAATCGATAAAGGCTAAGGTAGATTTAGGAATTATGTAGCTAATTCCGGTATTAATACCCATTGCAGCTCTAACAACAACTCTTGATAATTGATTGGGTTGAAATTTTTCATGACCTTCTCCTTGCCTAGATAAATCGATACCAGTTTTTATAACGTTTTGAGCCTTGCTAGAAGTCCATAAAGTAACTACCATAATTCCACCAGCCAATAATAACAACCATACATTTGATGGTACTTTTTCTGCTAAAATTTCCATAGAAAAAGCATCAGCTGCAATTCCAGAAGCTTCCCAAGCTTGGTAAGAATTCCAAGCCGCAATTGGTACTCCAACAAAGTTTACTAAATCGTTTCCAGAGAATGCCATTGCTAAAGAAAATGTACCAACTCCAATAATTAATTTTAAAATATTTATTTTAAATGCTTTTATTAAAATTTGAGAAATTAAAGACCAAGCAACAAAACTTCCTGCAATAATTAACAAAGTGTTTCCTTCAATTAAATGTTTTACATCACTATAAAAAGGAGTTCCTTTCATTCCTTTAATTATAATAAAATAAGTAATTGCAGTAATTGCAAAACCACCAAATAATGCGTTAATATAAGTGGCTCTTTTTTCAAAATTAAAAGAATAAATTAACCTTGAAATAAACTGTACTATTGCTCCTACGGAGAATGCAACAGCAACTGAAAGAAGTATTCCGTTTATAATTTGGATTGCTTTTTTATGGTTGATATAATTCCAAATATCTGAAATTGAATGAGCGTCATTTGCAGATATTTTAATTAAAGAAATACAAACCGCAGCCCCTAACAGTTCAAAAACAATAGAAACTGTTGTTGAGGTTGGCATACCTAAAGAATTAAAGATGTCTAACAACAAAATATCGGTAATCATTACTGCCATAAAAATGAACATAATGTCTTGGAACATAAACATATTAGGATTAAAAATTCCTTTACGTGCAACTTCCATCATACCGCTAGAAGTTATTGCCCCAAAGAACACACCTAAACTAGCAATCATCATAATATTTTTTACTGATATTGCTTTTGAGCCAATGGCCGAATTTAAAAAATTTACAGCATCATTACTAACTCCTACAACTAAGTCTACAATAGCTAAAACAGCTAAAGCGACTAACATTAAAATATATGGATCTCCCATTTTGTTCTATTAAATTAGGTCTTGCAAATTTACAACATAAAAAATTACGAATGTTATGTTTACGTTATATTAATACTCATTAAAAATGCATACAAATATGTAAAATATAAAGCAACTGGGTTGTTTTAAAATCTTTTTTTAAAATTTAATATTAGATCTAATCTTCTGATTTTTAAATAAATTTCTTTTTATTATTTACTGAAAATTAAAATAAGGTTAAGAATTATTTTTATTTAACATTTAGGTAATGTTTCCGTAACGCAAACGTAATTTACAGCTAACATAATGTTTACAAAGTTAGTAGACTTTTGCGGTGTTAAATAGAAATAAAAAATGAAAAAAATTTTATACATTACTTTACTTTTAATGTGTCAACTTATAGTAGCGCAAAGCAAAGGGACTTTAAAAGGAATATTAACAGATAAAGAATCTAATAATGATCCTTTACCATTTGCAAACGTAATATTGAAAGGAACATCAATTGGAACAACAACTGATTTTGATGGTATTTATAATTTAAAAATAGAAGAAGGAAGTCATACGGTGATTTTTAGTTTTTTAGGTTATAAATCTGTAGAAAAATCAATTACAATTATTGCAGGTAAAACATTAACTATCAATCAAGTAATGTCTGCAGAAGAAGGTGTGGCTTTAGATGATATTGTTATTAAGGCAACAACAAGTAAAGAGAAATTAAGTGCATTATTATTAGAACAGAAGAAAGCAGTTTCAATTAAAACTACTATTGGAGCGCAAGAACTAGCAATAAAAGGAGTGTCAGATGCAGAGGGTGCCGTAACCAAAACAGCTGGTGTGTCTAAGAGTTCTAAAAACGTTGTTGTTAGAGGTTTAGGAGATAGATATAATTCTACCACTTTAAATGGTTTGCCTTTACCATCAGAAGACCCTGAGTATAAAAATATTTCTTTAGATTTTTTTGATACAGGGATTATTAAAAATATTGAAGTAAATAAAGTTTTTACATCCGATTTAAATGGCGATGTTGGTGGTGCAAATATCAATATTGTTTCTAAAGAGTTGGTTAAAAAAAACTTATTAAATTTAAGTGTTTCTCTTGGTGCAAATACACAAACAATTTCTAAAGAGTTTTTAACAATAGATGGTACAAATAGATTTGGCACACAAAATATAGGAATTCCTGTAAATGATTTAACACAATATTCTTTTGATAATTCTTGGAATCCTAGAAATCAAAATTTACAACTAAACAACAGTTTTTCTTTTGCTAAAGGAAAAAAATATGACATTGGACAAGATGTTTTAAGCATTTTTGTAATTGGTGGCTTTGACGGAAAATATAATTTTTTAGATGGTACCATCAAGCAAACAACAAGTTCTGGTGATGTTTTTCAGAATCAAACTTTTTCAAAGTATGAATATAATGTTTCTCAAATGTTAATGGCTAATTTGCGTTACAAGTTTGAGGAAGGGCATAATATTATATTTAATCATTTATTTATTCATAAGAACAAACAATCTATTGGAGACTATTTAGGGTTTAATAATCCTGAGCAAGATGGAGATTTAGAGTTTCAAAGAAGGCAACAAACTAATAATAATGAGTTGTATGTGAATCAATTAATCACTAATTATAAATTTTCTGAACGTTTAAATTTAGAAGCTAAAGGATCTTTAAATTTTATTAGAGGTAATGAGCCGGACAGAAGAACTAATAAATATCTATTTAGAGATGATTATTACAGTCCGCAAACAAGTTCTGCTGGAGAAAACGAACGTTATTTTTCTAAACTTGAAGAAAATGATTATGCCTCAAAAGTAAAGTTATCATACAAATTAAATGATGATGAAGATGATATTAGTATTGTAGAATTTGGAGGAGATTACAGATATACAGAACGTTTGTTTTCTGCAACTATTTTTAATCATGATTTTTCAAGCAGGTTTGCCATTGATATTGATAATCCAGATTTAATTTTTAATCAATCATCAATTGATACTAATATTTTTGAACTAGAAACAGGAAGAGGTAATGCAAGTAATCCTAATGCTTTTATTCCTTTTACTTATAGAGGTAAAAGACAAATATTTGGTGCTTTTGGTAATGTAGTTTACCAATTAAATGATAATTTGGTAGCCTCTTTAGGTGCAAGATTCGAAAAAATTCAACAAAGAGTTACTTATAATACTAATATTGCGCAATCTACTGTTGATGGCGTTTCTAATTTAGATAGAACTTATGTTTTACCAAGTTTTAATGTAAAATATAATTTTAATGAAAATAGTATTTTTAGAATTGCAGGAAGCCAGACTTATACATTTCCTCAATTTAAAGAAACAGCACCATTTAAATATCAAGATATAAGTTTTTCATCTCAAGGAAATCCAGATTTAAAACCTTCCGATAATTATAATTTTGATGCAAAATATGAATATTATTTTTCTTCATCAGAATTAATAACACTTACTGGTTTTTACAAGTATATTCAAAACCCAATTGCAAGAAGTGAGATTCCTTCTGGAGGAAATACATTAACATATTTAAATGTTGGTAATGATGCTAGTGTTTATGGATTTGAGCTTGAAGCAAGAAAAAATCTATACGAAATTGAAGATAAAGATTTAAAAATTACTGGAGGGCTAAATACTTCTGTTTTGGTTTCTAATGTTAATTTAGATGAAAACTCTGTTGCTCAGTTTACAAATACAACAAGTGATTTAGAAGGCGCAACCCCTTTTTTAATGAATGCAGATATTTCTATCAACAAAAAATACAATAACAATACTTTTATTTCATCATTAGTTTTTAACTATTTCAGTGAAAGAGTTTATTCTATTGGTACTAGAGGTTTTGAAAATGTTTTAGAAAAAGGAATAGCAACTTTAGATTTGGTTTCTTCTTATAATTTTAATAAAAATTACAGCATAAAATTAAAAGCTACCAACTTATTAAATCCAGATTTTCAATTGTCAAGAGTTGGTTTTAATGGGGAGAATAATGTAGTATTAAGTAATTATAAAAAAGGTGTTAATCTAAGTTTAGGATTTTCTTATAATTTCTAAGTTTTAATCGTTTTTAATAACAAATCTTTAAAATTTAGATAAGATAAAAGAAACGTTTAAAGCGCAACTTTGTAAGAGATAATCAAACAATTAATTAAGTAAAAAAATTAAACAAAATTTTAAAAAATGAAAAATTCAATTTTAACAATCTTAGCAGTTACTACTTTAGTATTTTCAAGTTGTTCTCTAAGTGACGATGACAATGTAACAGTTATTGAAAGTGAGGTAAGTGCACAAAATTTAGCAGGTAATTTAACTTCGGATTTAACATTACAATCTGGTGTAGCTCATAATTTAACAGGAGCTTTATTAGTAAAAGAGGGCGCAACTTTAACTATAGAAGCTGGTACAACAATTAATGCATTAGCAGGTGGTACAGATGTATATATTTTAGTAGAAAAAGGAGGTAAAATAATTGCTGATGGAACTGAAGAAAACCCAATTAAAATTACATCTAGTGCAACAGTTGCAAGTGCTGGTGATTGGGGAGGAATTATCATAAATGGTAATGCGCCTTTAAGTCGTCAATCTGGTTCAGAAAGTAATGCAGCCACAGAAGTTAAAAATTCAATTTTATTTGGTGGTGATGTAACTGATGACAATTCAGGAATTTTAAACTATGTAATTTTAGAATATACAGGAGCAAGAATTGATGATGAAGCTGAACACAATGGTTTAACTTTAAACGGAGTTGGTTCTGGTACAACATTATCTAATATTGCTATTTTAAATGGAGATGATGATGGAATCGAATTTTTTGGAGGAACTGTAAACGCTTCAAATATTTTGGTAGTAAATGCTAAAGATGATATGTTCGATTTTACACAAGGTTATGTAGGAACTTGTACAAATTTATACGGAATTAGAGAAAATGGATATACAGCAGTAACTTCTGATCCAAGAGGAATTGAAGCTGATGGAAATTTAGATGGAAATTCTCCTTCAGATATTAACGAATCTAATTTTATAATTAATGGAGTTACCATAATAAATAATGCAGATGGTGTTCAAATGTCTGATGGAATTAAAATTAGAAGAGATGCAACTGCAACAATTACAAACGCTTATTTAGAGTTAGGTTCAGGAGCAACGTTTAGTGATGTAATAGATTTACAAGATAGTAAAAGTGATGCTACAGAAAATACATCTATATCTGCAGTTGCAAATACTGCAAATGATTTAGATATTACAGATGTAAAAAACACAACAATAGGTGGAGCTACTATTTCTTTAGAAGAAGGAACAACAGGTGGTGCTGACAAAACAGTGTTTGCTTGGACAGGATACAATTTCTAAACCTAGAAAATAAAGTTCATAAAAAAAGCAGGCTTTTAGCCTGCTTTTTTTATGAACTTATAATTTTTTTATCTGTTATAAGCAACTTTAGAGTCGGTTTTCCAATTGTTCATACTTACAACAATATTATTGTCATAATTAATTTCTTTTAGCTCGTCTTTGTTCCAAATAAACCATTTACCAACTTTTTTACCTTTTTGGTAAAACGCAGTTTGGGTTTTATTTCCTTTTTTGTCAAAACGTGTCCACTCTCCAGTTATTTTTTTATCTTTAAAAAAGCCTTCAGTTTTTATGCTACCATCTTCGTAATAATAAGTTGCTTTTATTAAATCTCCTTCAACTTTATAAGTAGGTTTTTGATCTTGAGAAAAACCAACAAAACTCAAACTAAAAAATGCGATTAAAATTAAGTTTTTCATATGTGTAATTTTTAAAATTATTATTTTATTTACACAAATATAAACATTTAATTACAATTACCAAACATTTTGGTAACATTAAATTAACATTGAAAAATTAAAATTGTTCTTAGTACTAATGTTTTTTAAAATTAAGGGCATAAAAAACAGGTCTAAAAACCTGTTTTTCAAATATTTATTTAATTTTTTATGCTTTTTTATCTTTACAACAAGCCATTTTACAATCTTTTTTACATTCCATTTTATTTTCTTTCATATCACATTTTTCTTTGCAATTATCAGAACAGGCATGTGCTTTTATCTTAACAGAAGTTTCAGAAGCTTTATATAGATCTCCACCTGCAATTCCATCAATAAAAGCAATTAAATCTTTTTTTGATGTTGTATTGGCATCAAATTCAATATTTGCAATACTATCTTTAAAAACAACTTTAGCGTTTAAAACACCGCCTTTTTTTGTTAATTTAGATTGAATGGTTTTTGCACAACCAATTTCACAAGTCATTCCAGAAATTGCTAAAGAAACATTTTGTTTGTTAACAGCTAAAGTTTCTTTTTTTATTTCTTTAGTTACTTCTTTTTTACATCCTGTTAAAACAAAACATGATATGGCAATTATTGCTAGTATATTTTTAATTTTCATCATTTTATATTATTAGATTATTGTACAAATTTATTAATAAAATAGTATTGAGTTTAAATAATTAACTGATTTTTGTGTAAAAATTAACCTGCTTATGAATACTCAGCAAAAAAAATGGTTGTATTTGATCTTACTTTCATTGGTTTGGGGAAGCTCATTTATTTTAATGAAAAAAGCATTAATTGGTTTAACACCAATTCAATTAGGTGCTTTAAGAGTTCTTATTGCAAGCCTATTTTTATTAATAATAGGTTTTAAATCATTAAAAGAAATTAAGAGAAGACATTATAAGTATATTGTTTCTACAGCGCTTTTAGGTACATTTATTCCTGTATTTTTATTTGCATATGCTGTTTCTGGTATTGATAGTTCTATTACCTCAATTTTAAATTCTTTAACTCCTTTTAATACTTTTATTGTGGGTGCTTTAGCATTTGGTTTTACGTTTAAAAAGAAACAATTATTGGGCATTTTTATTGGTTTAATAGGTACCGTTTTACTAATTTTAAAAGGTGCAGATTTAAATCCAAATCAAAATTATTGGTTTTCAATTTTGGTAATAACCGCTTCAATAGGCTATGCTTTTAATGTAAATATTGTAAAAAAACATTTAAGTGATATAAGTGCTTTGAGTATTGTAGCAGGTAATTTTTTGATCTTAATTATTCCATCACTTTTAGTACTATTATCTACTGATTTTTTTGTGTCATTTGAATTTTCAGAATCAAAATTAACAGCTTTAGCTTATATTTCTATTTTAGCAATTTTTGGTACAGGAATTGCAAAAATATTTTATAATAAAATGGTGCATTTAGCATCGCCCATATTTGCATCTTCAGTTACTTATTTAATACCAATTGTTGCCGTTTTTTGGGGGATTTTAGATGGTGAAAAACTAAGTTTTATTCAATTAATTGCAGGTGCAGTTATTTTAATTGGCGTGTATTTGGTTAATAAAGAGAAATAATTACTAATAAAAAAACATTTATTTGCTTGATTTTGATGTAATTATTTTTAATAAATCATATTGTTTGATTGTAAAAAAGGTGTATATTTGCACCCGCATTTTCAACAAGAAATTGCAAAATAATAAGTATAATTACGCAAAACTAATAGTATGTACGCAATCGTAGAGATAGCAGGGCAGCAGTTTAAAGTTGCAAAAGACCAAAAAGTTTACGTTCATCGTTTACAAGGGGAAGAAGGATCAAAAGTTACTTTTGATAACGTTCTTTTACTTGATAATGGTGGAAATGTAACTATTGGCGCCCCAGCTATAGAAGGAGCTTCAGTAACAGCTCAAATCTTAAGTCACTTAAAAGGTGATAAAGTAATCGTTTTCAAAAAGAAAAGAAGAAAAGGATACAAAAAGAAAAATGGACACAGACAGTATTTAAGTGAGATTCAAATTGAATCTATAGCAGCTTCTGGTACTAAAAAAGCTGCTCCAAAAAAAGCGGAAGCTAAAGTAGAGGCTCCTAAAGCAAAAAAAGCAACAAAAACTAAAGCTGACGATTTAAAGAAAATTGAAGGTGCAGGACCTAAAGCTGCTGAAGCTTTAGTAAATGCAGGTTTAGATACTTTTGCTAAAGTAGCTAAAGCAGATCCAGCTAAATTGAGTGAAATCTTAACTGAAGCAAGTTCTAGATTATCTCATTTAGTAACTACTACTTGGCCAAAACAAGCAGGTTTAGCTGCTGAAGGTAAGTGGGACGAATTAAAAGAATTACAAGATAGATTAGATGGTGGAATTGAAAAATAATTTCAATCACTAATTTAACTTTAACCTATAAAAACTCAAGAAAATGGCACATAAAAAAGGTGTAGGTAGTTCGAAGAATGGTAGAGAATCAGAATCGAAACGACTAGGGGTAAAAATATTTGGAGGACAAGCTGCAATAGCAGGTAATATTATTGTTCGTCAAAGAGGAACAACTCACAATCCAGGAGAAAACGTTTACATGGGTAAAGATCATACTTTACATGCAAAGGTTGATGGTGTTGTTGAGTTTAGAAAGAAAAAAGACAACAGGTCTTATGTTTCTATAACTCCATTTGAAGCTTAAAATAATAAGCTAAAAGCATAAAAAAAAGCTCAAACATTTACTTGTTTGAGCTTTTTTCTCGTTTTAAAGAAATCCATTTTGTACTTTTACCATTATGAAATTCCTGTATAATTTCACAGTTTTTTTAGCGTCACTATTTTTAAAAGTAGTGGCAATCTTCAATGAAAAAATAAAACTTTTTGTTGATGGAAGAAAAGAAACATTTGATAAACTTTCTATTTTAAAAAAAGAAGATAAAATTATCTGGTTTCATGCAGCTTCTTTGGGTGAATTTGAACAAGCCAGGCCTATTATTGAAGAAATAAAAAAAAGCTATTCTTCCTATAAAATATTAGTTACTTTCTTCTCTCCTTCAGGATATGAAATTCGTAAAAATTATAATTTAGCAAATGTAATTTGTTACTTGCCTTTAGATTCAAAATCGAATGCAAAAAAGTTTATTGAAGAGGTAAATCCTACTTTAGCAATTTTTATAAAATATGAGTTTTGGCCCAGTTTTTTAAACGAATTAAAACTACAAAAGATTCCAACAATATTGGTTTCAGGAATTTTGAGAGAAAATCAAATTTTCTTTAAATTTTATGGCGGATTTATGCGTAAATCGTTACAAGCTTTTCACCACTTTTTTGTGCAAAATCAAAAATCAAAAGAATTATTAGAAAGTATTAATTTTAATAATGTTACAGTTTCTGGTGATACACGTTTTGATAGAGTTTCTAAAATTTTAGAACAAGATAATTCTCTAGATTTTATAAACGAATTTAAAAACAATACCTACACAATTGTTGCAGGAAGCACATGGCAAGAAGATGAAGAATTGTTGGTAAATTACATAAATAATGATGCATCAGAAAATGAGAAATTTATAATTGCGCCACATAATATTAAGCAAGATGCAATTTTAGATTTACAGAAATCTATCAACAAAAAAACAGTTTTGTATTCCGAAAAAATAAATAAAGATTTATCAAAATATCAAGTTTTTATAATTGATACCATAGGAATTTTAACTAAAATTTACGCTGCTGCAGATGTAGCTTATGTTGGTGGAGGTTTAAAAACAGGCTTACATAATATTTTAGAACCAGCAACTTTTGGAATTCCTGTTATTATAGGCGATAAATATGACAAATTTAAAGAAGCAGTAGATTTGGTGAAGATTGGTGGTTGTATTTCGGTTCAAAATCAAGAAGAATTTACTAAGAGTTTAATTGATTTAAAAATTGAAGAAGGAGAAAGAAAATTAACAGGAGCTATTAATAAAAGATATATTAAAGATAATCTTGGAGCAACAAAAATAATTATGAATTATTTAAAAGATAAAACTTAAATTAAATGTCAATTCGGGTGATTTCGATTTTTTAGCGAAATTGTATCAAAAAAAAAATGAATAAATTATGGATTTTATATTACAACCTTGGGCTTGGTTTATAGGTGGGCCATTAATAGCAGTTTCGCTATTCTTATATTTTTATTTTGGACAAAATTTTGGGGCATCTACAAATTTTGAAACCCTTTGTACAATGGCAGGAGCTGGTAAAGTTTCTGACTATTTTAAAAAAGATTGGAAACAACGTGATTTTGCGTTATTATTTGTAATTGGATTAATTATTGGTGGATTCATATCTGCAACATATTTAATTCCAAATACAAACATAGATTTAAACCCAAAAACAGTTCAAGAACTTACAAATTTAGGTTTTTCAAATGTTGGTAATCAATATTTTCCTGATGAAATTTTTGGCAACGATGTTATCTTTTCATTAAAGGGATTTTTAATTCTTTTAATTTCAGGATTACTAATTGGTTTTGGAACACGTTATGCCGGTGGTTGTACTTCTGGTCATGCAATTACAGGTTTAAGTAGTTTGCAATTACCATCTTTACTTGCTGTTATTGGCTTTTTTATTGGTGGCATTATTGCTACATGGTTTGTAATTCCTTTAATTTTTTAAGTTATGAAAAACATCAAATTTTTAATATTAGGAATTTTTTTCGCAATTGTTTTAAGTAAAACACAAGCTATTTCTTGGTATCGCTTTTACGAAATGTTTAAATTTCAATCTTTTCATATGTTTGGTATTATTGGCGGAGCGGTTGTAATTTCTGCTGTTTTTATGCAGTTATTTAAAAGCGGAAAAATAAAAGATATCAACGGAAATAAAATAGTACCAAAACCGAAGAAAAAAGGCTTTATAAGTACCGTTTTTGGAGGGACACTTTTTGGCTTAGGTTGGGGGATTTCAGGGGCTTGTGCAGCTCCAATTTTTGTAATCTTTGGGTTTCAATTAATACCAGCATTAATTTTATTATTTGGTGCACTTTTAGGGGCATTTTTCTATGGATTAATAAGTAAGAGATTACCAAATTAAATGAGCAAATTAACAGATAGTTTTGGCAGGCGAATAGAATATGTGCGATTAGCAGTTACAGATCGTTGTAATTTGCGTTGCCAATATTGTATGCCAGCTCATGGTATTGATATTGTACCAAGGCAAGAATTACTGACCTTTAAAGAAATGTATCGTTTAATTCGTGTGCTAACAGAACTAGGTGTTAAAAAAGTACGTTTAACAGGAGGTGAGCCTTTTGTTAGAAAAGATTTTGTAGATTTTTTAGAAATGTTGTCTTTTAATGATTTGTTAGATGAAATCAATATCACAACAAATGGCGCATTAATTTCTCAACATATTTCAACCATTGAAAATCTTGAAAAGGTAAAAAAAATAAATTTAAGTATTGATAGTTTAAATGCTGACAAATTTGCAAAAATTACAAGAAGAGATGTTTTTCCTGAAGTTTATAAAACGTTTGAATTATTAGAAAAAAGTAGTTTAGACCTAAAATTAAATGTGGTTGTACAATCTGGTTTTAATACCGATGAAATTACAGATTTTGTAAGATTAACAAAAGATAAAAACGTTGCTGTTCGTTTTATTGAAGAAATGCCTTTTAACGGAAAAGGGCAACGAGAAATGAAAGAGAATTGGACATTAAAAAAGATTTTAGAAGAAATAAAAACGGAGTTTATAGTTGAGGAAATTCAATCCGAAAAATCATCTACTTCAAGAAATTATAAAATAGATAATCACTTGGGTACTATTGGAATTATTCCTGCTTTTACAAGAACTATTTGTAATGATTGTAATCGAATTAGAATTACAAGTACAGGTACTTTTAAAAACTGTTTGTTTGATGATGGCGTTTTTAATTTAAGAGATTTTATAAGAAACGGTGCTTCTAATGAAGATCTAAAAGAACTCTTTTTAAGTTTGATAAAAGAAAAACCAGAAAACGGATTTATAGCAGAAGCAAATCGTAAAAAAGGAAATGTTTCTGAAAGTATGAGTACAATTGGAGGGTAAGTTCAACAAAACAGTTAGACAAATAAACGATTCACATTTTTAAATAATGATTTCAGTAGAAAAAGCCTTAGAAACAGTTTTAAATTCAACTCAAAATTTTGGAGTTGAAGAAATCTCGTTTATAAAATCTGTAGGTAGAATTTTAAAAGAAGATATTCTTGCAGATAGAGATTTCCCGCCTTTTAACAGAGTTTCTATGGATGGAATTACAATTGATTATGAATCATTTAAAAACGGACAAAAAAGCTTTAAAATAGAAGGTATTCAAGCTGCAGGAAGTGAGCAAATGACACTTCAAAATTCTGAAAATTGTATAGAAGTAATGACAGGCGCAGTTTTACCAAATAATGCAAATACTGTTATTCGTTATGAAGATCTTACGATAGAAAATGGAGTAGCAACTATCAATATTAATTTGATTAATGAAGGGCAAAACATACATAATAAAGGGAAAGATGGTAAAGTTGGCGATTTATTAATCAAAAAAACCACCAAAATATCGGCAGCAGAAATAGGGGTTTTGGCTACTGTAGGTAAATCATTTGTAAAAGTAGCAAAACAGCCAAAAGTGATTATTATATCAACAGGCGATGAATTGGTTGCTGTTGATCAAATTCCGTTAGAACATCAAATAAGAAGAAGCAATGTTTTTACATTGGTTTCGTTATTAGAAAAATTAAATATTCCATCTGAAACAGCGCATATTACTGATGATAAAATTGTTTTAAAATCTAAAATTGAAAGATATTTAAAAGAATATGATGTATTACTTTTTAGCGGAGCAGTTAGTAAAGGAAAGTTTGATTTTTTACCAGAAGTTTTTGAAGAATTAGAAGTAAAAAAACTCTTTCATAAAGTAGCGCAAAGACCAGGTAAACCATTTTGGTTTGGACATAAATCATCTTTGGATACTGATAAACTCAAGGAGAATAAATACCAAAAAAACACAATTGTGTTCGGTTTTCCTGGAAACCCAATTTCTACTTTTGTAAATTGTTTGGCGTATTTTTATCCTTGGTATTATAAATTAGTAGGACTAGATGTAGAAAAAGAAACTGCAATTTTAAACGCCGATGTCACTTTTAAACCAAATTTAGACTACTTTTTACAAGTAAAATTAAGTTACAAATTTGGGCATTTAATCGCAACTCCAATTATCGGAAATGGTTCTGGAGATTTAGCTAGTTTGGTGCATACAGATGCTTTTATTCAATTACCAAATGATAAAAATGAGTTTAAAAAAGGAGAAGTTTTTCCAATTTTAAGATATAGATAATTATAATTTTAAATGTTTAGTTTTGAGTGTTAAATTTAAAATATAGCTATGAAAGAAAGTATTGTTCAAAAGAAAAGCTTTGAATTTTCATTAAAAGAGACAAGAGAAGCTAAAAATTAATCGCTCAAAATTTAAAACTAAAATTATGGGAAACTTTACACACATAAATAAAAAGAACAACCCAAAAATGGTAAATGTTTCTGACAAGAAAATTACCAAAAGAACAGCTATTGCAAAAGCAACCATGTTTTTAGGAAAAGAAGTAATTTCTCATTTTACAGATGATGAGTTAATCACCAAAAAAGGACCTGTTTTTCAAACGGCAATTATTGCAGGAATTCAGGGTGTTAAAAAGACATCAGAATTAATACCTATGTGTCATCCATTATTAATTAATGGCGTTGATGTAGATATAGAAATTGTAGATGCTGAAAACATAGAAGTACTTTGTAAAGTAACAATTACAGGTAAAACTGGTGTAGAAATGGAAGCTTTAACGGGTGTAAATATTACGTGTTTAACTATTTATGATATGTGTAAAAGTATCAGTCAGAAAATGATAATTAGAGAAGTAAAATTATTAGAAAAAACAGGCGGAAAATCTGATATAAAAAACTAGCGTCATTACGAGGAAGTATGACGAAGTAATCTCTCGATAAAAAGATTGCTTCACTTTATTTGCAATGATTAAAAGATACTGAAACAAGTTCAGCAGAAGATGAAAAAGCACAAAAAACATACAAATTTAATTAGACGAAATAATGATAATTTTGCCCCAAACGAAATTGCCATTTTAGGAACAAATTGTGGTATTATTTCTGATTTGGTTCATCAAGTTTCTGAGAAATTATCAAACTATAAATTAGCGTATTTTGATGCCTCTCATGCAAAAGATGTTGAAGAAAATAAATTGTCTGAATTTACTTTTCATCATCAAGGAAATTTACAAATTACAACTTCTGGTAACGTAAATAAGTTTGAACAGCGTTTGCAATTTGCACAATATGATTTTGTTTTTATCAACGGAAACCATTATCAAGGTGCAAAACAAATTTTAATTTTAGATGATGCAAAAGAAGCTTCAGTTTTAAAAAGATTAGAGCAGTTAGATAATATTCAGTTTATTATTAAACTAAAAGAGGAGACAAAATATTTTTCTTTTTTGGAAGATAAATATCCGCAGATAAAGAATATTTCTTGTTATACAATTGATGAGGTTGATAAGATTACGAATCACATTAATAATCTTATTCTAGAAAAAATTGCTCCCGTAAAAGGGTTGGTTTTGGTTGGCGGAAAAAGTACAAGAATGGGAACAGATAAATCTGAACTCGATTATTTTGGAAAACCTCAAAAAGAGGTGGTAAAAGAATTGTTAGAAAACAATAATTTAGAAACCTTTTATGCTGTTCAAAACGCATCAGAAAAAGAAGATGAGATTCATGATAAGTTTTTAAATTTAGGTCCATTTGGCGGAATTTGTTCTGCTTTTCAGAAAGACCCAAATGCCGCTTGGTTTGTGTTGGCCACAGATATTCCTTTTGTAGATGAAGAGATTATAAAATTGGTTTTAAAACATAGAAATCCAAGTAAAGTAGCAACTGCAATTAAAGGAAAAGGGAAAGAGTTTGTAGAGCCTTTAATAACTATTTATGAGCCAAAAGCATATGCTATTTTATTGCAATATTTAGCGCAAGGGTATTCTTGTCCTCGTAAAATGTTAATCAATTCTGATGTTGAAATAGTAGAAGTAGATGATAGTTTTATTAGAAATGTGAATACGCCTGAAGAGTTTGATTTGGCTAAAAAAGAAATTTCTTACTTATCGTTACAAGCAAGAATAACGAAGTAATCTGTTTATTTAATTATCTAATTTTAATGAGGAGATTGCTCCGTTCCTCACAATGACAAAAAATGAAACCAAGAATAAACCAACTTTTTAAACGTCAAATTACTTTATCAGAAATTGGTGAAGTTGGGCAACAAAAATTACAAAACGCATCTGTTTTGGTGGTAGGTTGTGGCGGATTAGGAAGTCCAATTGCGGTGTATTTAGCCTCAAGCGGAATTGGGAAAATCCATTTGGTAGATTTTGATACTGTAGATATTACCAATTTACACAGGCAAGTTTTTTATAGTTTAGACGATGTTGGCAAATCGAAAGCAGAAGCTTTATCATCATTTATAAAAAATAGAGCACCGTTTACCGAAGTAAATTTTACTAACAAGCCTATTACAAAAGAAAATGTTTTTGAGTTGATAGAAAATGTTGATGTTGTTGTTGATGGAACAGATTCTTTACACGCAAAATACTTAATTAATGATGCTTGTGTTATTAAAAATAAGCCATTGGTGTATGGTTCTTTATATAAGTTTGATGGTTATGTAGCTACTTTTAATGTGTTGCAAAAAGACGGAACTTATTCTTCAAATTTAAGAGATGCGTTTCCAAAAATGGCAACAGACATTCCTAATTGTGAAGCAGCAGGAACCTTAAATTCTATTGTTGGAATGATTGCAACACAACAAGTAAACGAGGTTTTAAAATTAATTACAGAAATTGGAAAGCCATTAGTAAATGAATTGTTAATTTACAACTCGTTGCAAAACACTCAATTAAAAATGAAGTTAAAACCGATTTTTCTAAAAGATAAAATTGCTAAGATTTTTAAAGTTCAAACCTATGTAGATGCTGTTTGTGCTGGGCAAAATCCTGATTGGCAAATATCATCAGAAAAATTAAAAGAAAAATTAGGTGATAAAAACCTTGAAATTATAGCAGTTTTAAACAATTTAAAATTGCCTTTTAATGTACAGCAAACTATTCATATCAATCAATTTGATGCAGATAAAATAAATATTGATAAGAGTAAAACCTATGTGATGGTTTGCCAAAGAGGTTTTAATAGTTACAAGGCTGTAGAAAGATTAAAAACAAAATATCCAGATTTAGAAGTGTTGAATTTAACTGGTGGAATATCTAGTTATAAATAAAATTAAATGAAAAGACCTTTAGATTTTTATTTAAATCAAAAAAACGAATTAGAAAAAGAAACTTCTATTCTTAAAAGGAAACTTATTAATTTAGGTATTTTTAGATTTGCAGTTTTTTTAGCTACTTGTTTTTTAATTTACCTAACTTTTGGTAGCTATCCAGATGTTTTTATCATTGTTTTTTTAGGAATTTTTCTGTTTTCCTTTTTAGTTTTAAAGTACCTTAAATTAAAGAGAGAAAAAGATGTTATTGACGCTAAAATTAACATCAACAAAACAGAAATAAAAGTTCTAAATAGAGAGTTTCATCTATTAGAATCTGGAAAAGAATTTATAAATCCTTCTCATTTTTATAGCAATGATATTGATTTATTTGGTAAAGGTTCTTTTTTCCAATATACGAATAGAACAAGAACTAAAGACGGAAAAATTACCTTAGCTAAAGTTTTTACAGAAAATAAAACCGATGCTATTTTAGAGAAGCAAAATGCTATTAATGAGCTTTCCGAAAAAGTAAAATGGCGTCAGCATTTTTCTGCTTTGGCTAGTTTGGTAACTGTAAAAAGTAATACCAATTTTATTACAAACTGGATTCAGAATTACGCGTCTGTTTTTCCAAAGTTTTTATCTATAATTCAAGTAGGGTTTTCAATAATTTCTGTGCTTTTAATTGGTCTAGTTTCTTTTGGTTATATTTCCTTTTCGTTTTTACTAGTATGGTTTTTTATGGGGCTTTTTATAACTGGGGCTTTTTTAAAGAATACAAACAATTTATATTCTGAAACGGATAAAGTTAGAGAAACTTTTAAGCAATATCATCAATTGTTAAATGAAATAGAAAATGAGGTTTTTTCTTCAAGAAATTTAACAGAAAAACAAAAAGTAATTCAATCAGAAAATAAAAAAGCTTCTCTTATTTTTAAAGAATTTTCTAAAGTTTTAGATGCTTTTGATAATAGAAACAATATTATTATTGCTGTTTTGGGCAATGGGCTTTTTTTAATTGAAATAAGCAATGCGCTTAAAGTTGAAAAATGGATAAAAAAATACAAACATGTAGTAGAAAAATGGTTTGAAGTAGTTGCTTATTTTGATGCTCAAAACTCGTTAGCTAACTTTAAGTTTAATCATCCAAATTTTGTGTTTCCAACAATAACATCAAAAAAAGAAACTATAAAATCTACCAACTTAGGGCATCCTTTATTAAAAGTTGATAAAAGAATTGACAATAATTTTACAATTGAAAACGAGCAGTTTTTTATAGTTACTGGAGCTAATATGGCTGGTAAAAGCACCTTTTTAAGAACAGTTTCTTTATCAATTGTAATGGCAAATTGTGGTTTACCTGTTTGTGCTAAAAGTTTTGAATATACGCCAATAAAATTGATTACTAGTATGAGAACTACAGATTCTTTAACAGAAGATGAGTCGTATTTTTATTCGGAATTAAAGCGTTTAAAATTTATTGTTGATGAAATTCATGATAAGGATTATTTTATCATTTTAGATGAAATTTTAAAGGGTACAAATAGTAAAGACAAGGCAATTGGCTCTAAAAAATTTGTTGAGAAATTA
Source organism: uncultured Polaribacter sp. (assembly GCF_947500975.1). Taxonomy (GTDB): domain Bacteria; phylum Bacteroidota; class Bacteroidia; order Flavobacteriales; family Flavobacteriaceae; genus Polaribacter. The sequence goes on along the minus strand of NZ_CANMUE010000008.1, from coordinate 136,053 downwards.
ACAAAATCTAAATCCACAGGAATTATTGCAACGCATGATGTGAGTTTGTGCGAGTTAGAAAATGAATTTAAAGAGATTAAAAATTATTATTTTGATGCAGAGATAATTGATAACGAACTTCATTTTGATTATACTTTAAAAAACGGAGTTTGTAAAAATATGAACGCCTCTTTTTTATTGCAAAAAATGGAAATTGTTTAATTTGTTATTCAATTACTTCTATAAACAAATTTTTAACTTTGCTTTCAAAATTATCAAATGTCTCACCAGGAAAATTTGCAGATAAACAAATAATGTTTCCATCTTCATTATCAGTAATGTATAACGGATATCCTTTAGATTCTTTTGTTTCTATGTTTCTAGTTGCTATATCATATATTATTACTTCTTTTTTAGCAGTATTGTAATCGTCTGTAAGTTCTCTGGTATTATTTGTGCCATAAATTTTTGATCCATCTCTACTTAAATTTGATGTTATTGCTGGAGAGTTGTATTCTTTTATAAGAGAATAATCATTAGCGCTGTAAATTTTATTATTAGTTGTGTTTACGATGTATGTAGAATTGGAGTTATACTGCACATTATTATGGTTATAATTGTATTGCAATGGAATATTTTTTATGCCATGATTGACAATAATTCCATTTTCATCAATTTTATAAAGTATAGCCCTACCTTCATTATCATGACTTACTAATATGGTGTTTGTATCTATTTTTAGAATTTCATAATGACCACTTCCTTGATGTTGTGTAAAATGAGGTTTTTTGTCTAATAGTGTAAAAGCATCATTATTTCTTAAATAGGTAAATACATTCTCATTGTCTGTTACAACCCAAATATCATTTCCCAAATAACTAAAACTTCCTGTGCTTGAATTGCTTAAATTAAAAGCGTATTTGTATGTTAAATCATCTGCATTATAAACCCATAATTCATCATTTTGTGGGTAAATAAACTCTTTGCCATAGCCGGTTTCAGAATCAATTATTTGCATACTAGTACTTGTAGACGATGTTGGTTGTTTGTATGATTCTGCAACAAATTTTTTATCTATAGTACTATATTTTGCAAATTTATAATTACCATAAGTAGATTCTCTGTAATAAAATATAAAAGACTTGGATTCTCTATCGTAAACCATTTTATATAAATATTCTATATCTAACATACCAATTCTGTTTAAATTTACAGAAATTGAGTTTTCATTTTCTATGATATAACTGTAGTTTCCAAACTTATTATAAACTAAAATTACATATACAGGTTGTAATAAATAAGGAGGGTTTGTGTCTGTAAAACTGGTAATATTTACATCATCTATAACGGTAACATGTTCGTTATAGTTTGGCGTAAAATCTAGAGTATCGTAATATTTAATTTCGTAATGAGAAAAATAAGGGTCTTCAGATTTTTCCCAAGTTAAGGTTACAGACTCGTTATTAACATTAGCATTGACAAAATTTACATGTTCTGGTCTAAGATTATCAGTAAAAATGGTTATTAAATTACTTTCTCCTAATAGGCCTTCATCTGTATAAATTTTAAGTTGATAACAATGTTCAGTAGAAAAAGCCTCTAAGTCTACAAAGTAGTTTTCATTTACATCTGTTATTGTTTTTATTAATTTTACAGATGATGAGTTGCAAGTTTCATCTGTTCTGTAGATTTCATATTTTAGAAATGTTTTATAGCCTGAGTATTTATTCCAAGTAAATTCTATTTGACTATCATTTGATTTTTGATAAAATGTATCTGTGTAAATGTCAACTTCTTTGGGAGGTGTGTACCTTGTAGCTGTAAAAATATAGGCTTCAGTGCCATTATTTACATCTAAATCTAAATAAACTTGAAAAATAAAAATGTTTTCATTTAATTTTCTAACCTCTATAGTTTGTGATTCACCAGTATTTGATGATAAGTTAATAATGCCATCTTTTAAGGCCCAGTTTGCATTGGCTTTATCGGCATTACATAAAGACGTTTTAAAAACAGTTTCTTGATAAACATTATCAGCAGAATATGTAAAATAGTCTGTACCACATTCTTGAAAACTTATTGGGGCTTCTGAAGTATTGCCATTAATAGTAACAGTTTGTATAGCCCAAGTACCTATTAAATGACTGGCATTAGCATCTCTTTGAATATAATCATCTATTATTTCTTCATTTTCACAAGAAAATAATAGTAGGGATAAGGTTATTAGTAGAGAAAATTTAGATAGCATTTTCATAATAAACAACTTTTTTAGTTTTTTTCTAAAGATAAAAAAAGAATTAATTTACTTCCACTCTAAAGTTTCAATTAATTTTAAAACATCTTCTCTTATATACGCAACTGCAGGTAAAATAGAATCGTAGTTAGGTTTTGCGTAGAAATACAAAGAACCTTTTATAAAATTACTTGTACTGTCTGTAACATGAAACTGTAGGTTTGAGGCTGCGTTTCCTGTAATTTCATACAAACTTCCAAAGACTCTTTTTTTAGGATTCACAAAGTCTTTTGGGGTAATTTGTTCTGCTTTTACAGCATGTTTAAAAACCAATTTTTCTGCTTCAGTTAAAAGTTCTATTAAGTTGTTTTCAATGGGCCTATAAGTAATATCTAAAGAAGCTTTTAAATTAGGATATTTAATTTTTAACCAATTATTTGTATCATCAATAATAGTAGTTCTTTTTAAAACATCAAAAGTATAAGGTCTTTTAAGAGTAAGGATTTTGTATTCTTTTTGCGGATATGTTAAGCCTAAATACCCTTTTGGTTTTGGTAAAACATCTGTATTACAAGAAAGAAAAATAAGAGAAATTATAATAAAAAAAAGGTTACGCATTTCTAGTTGCTTTAACTTGTTTTATGCGTTTTTTATCTAACGCTTCAATAGTAAACGTATAATTTTTGAAATTTATTTTATCTCCTTTTTTAGGGAATTTACCATAAATTTCTAAAATAAAACCAGCTAAAGTTTCGCTTTCGCCTTTTTCACGTTCAAAAATTTCTTCATCTTCATCATCTAAAACCTTGCAAAAATCTTTTATAGTTGTTTTGCCTTCAAAAACATAATTGTTTTCGTCAATCTTAGAGTAAGCTAAATCATCATCGTCAAACTCATCATTAATATCTCCCACAATTTCTTCAATAACGTCTTCTAAGGTAACCAAACCACTTGTTCCTCCGTACTCGTCAACAACAATTGCTAAGTGATTTTTTTTCTCTCTAAAATCGCTTAACAAGTCATCTAATTTTTTATTTTCTGGCACAAAAAAGGGTTCTCTTAACAAAGATTGCCACTTAAAATTTGTTTTATTTAAATGTGCTAATAAGTCTTTAGAATACAAAACACCAATAATTGTGTCTATATTTTCTTTATAAACAGGGTTTCTAGAGTAGCCTTTTTTTTGAATTTTGCTAAGAACAGTTTCATAAGATTCATCATCAGAAAGTGCAAAAATATCTATTCTTGGTTTCATAATTTGCACCGTTTCTGTATTACCAAAATTTACGATGCCTTCTAAAATTTTTTGCTCATCTTTTGTAGTTGCTCCATCAGAAGTTAATTCTAAAGCTTGTGATAAAGTTTCAACAGAAAAATTACTGTTTTTACTACCTAATTTCTTTTCAATATATTTTGTTAGGGTAATTAATGGCAGTGTAAAAGGTGTTAAAAATATATTGATAACATGTATAAATTTAGACATTATTTTAGAAAAACGAAGCGCATTTCTAGAAGCGTATATTTTTGGTAAAACCTCTCCAAATAAGAGAATTAAAAAAGTAACAAGTATTATTTCTATTAAAAAACGAACTGGAATTGTAAAAAAATGAAGATTTAAATTGTAATTAAAATCATTAAATAAACTTTCAGCTAAAGAGGCAAAAAGAAGTACAATTAAAATATTGATAAAATTATTAGTAATTAAAATTGTTGCCAATAACTTTTGAGGTTTTTCTAATAATTTTACAATAATATTTTCGCTTTTACTTTCCTTATCAAGTTCGTCTAAATCTGTTTGCGAAAGTGAGAAAAAAGCAACTTCTGTTCCAGAAATTAAGGCAGAACAAATTAGTAAAATAATAAGTGCAATTCCGTTTAAAGAATGAAGTAAATCTATGGAAGAAAAATGTATTAACAAATGTTCAGGATCTGGGTCCAAATTATCGCGTTTTGATTAATTAAAATGGTAAGTCGTCATTTTCTTCTTTTGCAACCGATTTTGGTTGTACAGAAGGTTGTTGGTTTTGTGGAGGAACATTAGAAGTGTCCGTGTTTTTTTTGGTAGATAACATTGTCATTTCATTTACATGAACTTCTGTAGCATAACGTTTTACTCCATCTTGCTCCCATTGGCGGTTTTTTAATTTTCCTTCCACATATATTTTATCACCTTTAGCTAGGTACTTTTCACAAACTTTAGCTAGTCCATTTCTAACTACTAAATTGTGCCAATCTGTTGTTGTTACTTTTTCTCCGGTTTGTTTATTAGTATAACTTTCGCTAGTAGCAATTGGAAAACGACCCACACAATTTTGATCATCAAAATAATGCATTTTTACATCATCACCTAAATTACCAATTAAAATTACTTTGTTTATTGTTCCTGCCATAGCTTAATTATTAGTATATCAAAAGTACTAAAAATTTCAATTACTTTTTAGTTAGAAATGTTTCTAAAAAATTAGCAATTAGAACAGGAACAGGAAATTTTTCTATTTCTGACCAGTTTATATTTGTTTTAGAGAAGTTTTTAGTTTCTACAATCCAAAATTGAGTGTATAAATGTTGATGAGATAATTTATGAATAATTTCCTTTTTATTAAAAAGTGAAATTGTGGTTTGATAAGGAAATAAATTGATGAATTCTTCAGATGAAATCAACTCATTTTTATTGATGATTTTATTGCTTTCAATTAATGGAAATTGATACAAACCTTGCCAAATTCCTTTTCCTTTTCTTTCTGATAAAACAGTTTTATTATCGTTCGTTTTTATCACTAAAAAGTTAAAATAACGATTTCTTACTTTAATTTTCTTCTCTTTTACAGGTAATTCTTTTGTTAAACTCTTTTCTAAAGCTACACAACTATCAGCAAAAGGACAAGTTTCGCATAAAGGATTTTGTGGTTTGCAATGTAGTGCACCAAAATCCATAAGTGCTTGATTGTAATTCCCTGGTTGTGTTTTGTCAATTAAAGTCTGCGCTAGGGCTTTAAATTCTCTAATACCTGCAGATGAGTTAATAGGTGTTTTAATACCATAATACCTAGAAAGCACCCTGTAAACGTTTCCATCTACAACAGCTGCGGCTTCCTTAAAACAAATTGAAGCAATTGCTGAGGCTGTATAATCTCCAATTCCTTTTAATTTTATGATTTCTTTATATGTTGATGGAAATTCGCCATTTAATTCATTTGCAATATGTTTTGCCGTAAAATGTAAATTTCGTGCGCGAGAATAATAACCCAAACCTTGCCACATTTTTAAAACGGTACTTTCATCGGCTTTTGCGAGGTCAAAAACTGTTGGAAATTTTTCAGTAAATTTTAGATAATATGCCAAACCTTGTGCAACTCTTGTTTGCTGTAACATAATTTCTGATAACCAAATAAAGTATGGGTTTTTGGTTTTGCGCCAAGGCAATTCTCTATTATTTTTTAAGTACCAGTAAATTAATGTGTTAGAAAAAATCATGTGTAAAAAATAGAAATGCAATATTACATTTTAAAATTCACATAAATTTAAGTGTTTAAGTTTTTGGAATTGATTAATTATCATATATTTGCATCCGCATTTTTGAAACAAATTTAACAAAAAAATAGTAAAAATAGAGACATGACGAAAGCAGATATCGTATCAAAAATTTCAGACAAATCTGGTATAGAAAAAACAGATGTTTTAGCAACAGTTGAAGCATTTATGACTGAAGTAAAGGATGCATTAGAAAGTGGAGATAACGTTTATTTAAGAGGCTTTGGTAGTTTTATTATCAAAACAAGAGCAGAAAAAACGGGTAGAAATATTTCTAAGAATACAACGATCAAAATACCAGCTCACAATATTCCGGCTTTTAAACCAGCCAAAACTTTTACAGAAGGAGTAAAAAATAAAGTAGCTGTAAAATAAAACAGTATTAATCTAAACCTAAAATATAATAAGGTTTATAAAAACATCGTACATTATGCCAAGTGGTAAAAAAAGAAAGAGAGCAAAGATCTCTACGCACAAAAGAAAAAAAAGAGCAAGAGCAAATAGACACAAGAAAAAGTAAGCATTCGCTTACTTTTTCGTTTATTGTTTAGTAAAAAACAAAAAAAAGTTCATTGACATCGAGGTTACACAAACCTCAAATGGTATTACAAATACCTGACAATATTAATCCATGCTGCATGTTTTTTATGTAGCGTTAAAACCAGTTCAGTATGAAAACAGAATTAATAATTCGTTCAAATTCATCTGATATTGATTTTGCCTTATTAAGAGATGGAAAACTTATTGAATTAAATAATGAAACATCTGATAATAAATTTTCTGTTGGCGATATATTTTTAGCCAAAATAGGAAAAGTATTAACAGGTTTAAATGCAGCCTTTGTAAATGTAGGGTACCCAAAAGATGGGTTTTTACATTATCATGATTTAGGTGCGCAGGTAAAATCATTAAATGAGTTCATTAAGAAAGTAGGCACAGGTAAGTATAAAGAATTCACTTTAAAAAATTTCCGATTTCAGGAAGACATTCACAAAGACGGTAGTATTAACAAAGTACTAAAATCAGGGCAAAACCTATTAGTACAAATTGTAAAAGAACCAATCTCAACAAAAGGACCAAGACTAAGTTCAGAATTATCTATAGCTGGTAGGTTTTTGGTTTTAGTTCCTTTTTCTAACAGAGTTTCTGTATCACAAAAAATAGAAGATCCAAAAGAAAAAGAACGATTAAAAAGATTGGCAAAAAGTATTAAGCCTAAAGGCTTTGGTGTTATTTTAAGAACTGTTGCGCAAGGAAAAAAAGTAGCAGAGCTAGATAAAGATTTACAAAACTCTTTAGAACGTTGGAAAACAATGTCTAAAAGAATAGCAAATACAAATACACCAACAAAAATTTTAAGCGAATTAAACAGAGCTTCATCAATTTTAAGAGATATTATGAATGAATCATTCACCAACATTGTTACAAATGATGAAACTTTAAATGTTGAAATTAAGGAGTATTTACAAGAAATTTATCCTGAGAAGGAAAAAATTGTAAAACTTCACAAATCTGATGTTCCAATTTTTGAAAAATATGGAATTGAAAGACAAATTAAAACTTCGTTTGGAAAAACAGTTTCCATGAGCAGAGGAGCCTATTTAGTTATAGAGCATACTGAAGCTTTACACGTTATTGATGTAAATAGTGGAAACCGTTCTAATAAAGCAGGTTCTCAAGAAGATACTGCATTAGAAGTAAATTTAATAGCTGCCACAGAAGTAGCACGTCAATTACAATTGCGTGATATGGGTGGTATTATAGTTGTTGATTTTATTGATATGCATAAAACTGAAAACAGAAATAAACTGTTTCAGCACTTGAAAGAACAAATGTCTTTTGATAGAACAAAACACAAAATATTACCGCCAAGTAAATTTGGGTTGATACAAATTACAAGACAAAGGGTAAGACCTGAGTTAAGTATAAAAACTACCGAAGAAAACCCAAATAAAAATGGTCAAGTTGAGGCTCCAATTGTCTTATTAGACAATATTGAAGCAGATTTAGAAAAATTGATGTCAAATTCTAAAAACAATAAAAAGATACAATTACATATTCATCCTTTTATTGCTGCATATTTAACTAAAGGAGTATACTCAATACGTTTTAAATGGTATTTAAAACACAAAAAGTGGATTACAATTATACCTAGAGATGCTTATACATACTTATATTATAGATTTGTTACTAAAAAGTAATAAATAGATAATAAAGGCAATAATTTTTTATCAAAAAAACCCATAACTTTAAAAGTTGTGGGTTTTTTATTTTATATAAATTTAAAATTATTTTTGTTCTTTAAGTAGATACATGTAAACAGGATAGTGATCAGAATAACCACCAGCATAAACACCATTTGAAAAACTCCTAAAAGGATACCCTTTGTATTTACCATTTTTTTCTGTTAAAAAACGCTTGTTAAAAATCATTGCTTTAAACATTTTATAAGTAGAAAAATCTTTTTTGCTTTTATTTAATAATGGTGATGAAATTAAAATCATATCAAATAAGTTAATTTTATCTTTATAACCTAAAGTATTAAAGCCTCTTCGGTACAAATCTTCATATGGATTATAAATATCCATTTTACCAATTTTATTTTTATGACTTTTAGTTTTTAAAACTTTTTTAAAACTAGAATTTGTTGGGTCATCATTAAAATCGCCCATAATTAAAATTTTAGCATTATCGTCTTTTTCTCTAATTTTAGCAATAATTTTTGTGTTTTGGTGTGCTGCTTTTTCTCGTAAAGGCCTACTTTTTGCTTCACCACCTCTTCTAGAAGGCCAATGATTTACTATTAAATGAATTAATTCATCATCTAAATAACCAGAAACTAAGAGTTGATCTCTTGTGTATATTTTATAGTTTTCTTTATAAATATTAGGATTAAAGGACTCATGATGAATAGGTTTAAAATATTTTTTCTGATATAATAAAGCTACATCAATTCCTCTTTTATCGGGAGAATCATAATGAATGATTCCGTAATTTTTTTGAATCAAATGTTTGGATTTTACTAAATCATCTAAAACACTTAAGTTTTCTACCTCAGAAACACCAATAATAGCTGGACTAGTATTTGCTTTGTCTAAACCAATTTGCGAAATAACACTACTTAGTTTATCAATTTTATCCCAATAAACTTTAGATCTATTTGCTTTTAACTCCATTATTGGACTAGCTTCATCATTAATAGTAGTATCATTAATAGTATCAAATAAATTTTCTAAATTGTAAAAAGCAATGGTTCTGATGTTGTATTTTTTTTCTTTTTTTTGAGAAAAAAGAGTCGAAGTTGAAAGAGAAATAATTATTAAAAAATGGAGATACTTTTTCATTTATTTTCAGATAAAAAGCGTACTAAGTTATAAGTAAAAATAAAGGAAAATTGGTATATAATACTCTTTTAAGATAAATCTTGTTAAAAATGGTTAATTTTGTATCCTAAATTGCTAGTAAATTTATAAAAATATAAGCAGACTTTATGAGAAAAATTGTTTTATCAATATTTATGCTATTTTTTTTAATAACAACTTTATCATCACAAAATACTGTAAAAGGAATTGTTTCGGATAGTAATTCGGAAACTCCTCTTCAAAACGTTTTGGTTAGTATTAAAAATATATCAAAAAGCCAAGTAACAAGTTTAAATGGTGCTTTTAACTTAATAAATATTATTAATGGTAAATATATTGTTGAGATAAAATTAACGGGTTATGAGACTCAAAATTTTCCTGTAGAATTTTCTGGTAATACAAATATAGATTTAGGTATTGTACTTTTATATAGAAATATTATTGAAGATCAGGATTTAAGTTTAATTACAATTACAGATGATGAATTAAATAATGATGCTAATACAGCAGACAATATTGCTGGTTTGTTACAAGCAACAAAAGATATTTATTTACGTACAGCCGCTTTTGAATTTAGTTCTTCTTTTTTTAGTATTAAAGGCTTAGATTCTGGTAACGGTAAGGTTTTAATTAACGGAATTGAAATGAATAAGTTGTACGATGGTAGGGCACAATGGAGTAATTGGGGTGGGCTAAATGATGTATTAAGAAATCAAGAGTTAAGTAATGGTTTAGATCCTTCTAACTTTACTTTTGGTGGAGTTTTAGGTTCTACAAATATGAATACTAGAGCATCAGAGCAAAAACCAGGTGTAAAAGTTTCGTATTCTTCATCTAATAGAAGTTATGAGCATAGGGTAATGGGAACTTATTCGTCTGGTGTTTTAGAAAATGGTTGGGCAATGACTTTTTCTGGAAGTAGAAGAGCTGGTTTAGAGGGTTTTAATGATGTTACAATTTACAACGCTTATTCTTTTTTTGCATCTATAGAAAAAAAAATAGATGAAAAACATAGTATTAATTTTACATCTATTTTTGCCCCAAATAGAAGAGGTAAATCATCACCAAATACACAAGAAGTTTTTGATTTAAAAGGCATAAAATATAATGAGTATTGGGGTTATATAAATAGTAGAAAAACCAATTCTAGAATAAAAGAAGTTAAAGAACCAATTTTAATGTTAAATCATTATTGGAAAATTTCTGATAAAAATTATTTGCAAACAAATGTTTCTTATCAGTTTGGTAAAATAGGAAATAGTCGTTTAGATTTTAATGGAGGCGCAAATCCAAGTCCAACTTATTACCAAAACTTACCTAGTTTTTATGAAAGTAATAATGATTTAATAGGTGCTTATGAAGCATTAGAAGATTTTCAAAGCAATGGACAATTAGATTGGGAGAGAATTTTTGATGCAAATATTACAAATTTTGATGTAGATATAAATAGCGCTTATGTATTGTATGAAGATAGAAATGACGACAAACAATTTACTTTTAATTCCATTTTAAATTCAGAAATAAATAATAATATTACTTTAAATGCTAAAGTTGAATACAAACGTTTAAGGTCTAATAATTTTGCAGAAGTTATAGATTTATTAGGGGGAAAAGGGTATTTAGATATTGATAATTTTGCTGAAACAGATAGTGAGAAACAAAACAACTTACTGACACCAGATAGGGTTGTTTTGCAAGGAGATAAGTTTAAATACAATTATAATTTAAATTCAGATGTTTTAAGTGCATTTATTCAATCTCAATTTACATATAATAAAATAGATTTTTACGCTGCTGCAAATATCTCTAGAACTTCGCATCAAAGAGAGGGGCTGTTTCAAAACGGAGGTTTTCCAACAAGTTCTTTAGGGAATTCTAAAAAACTAAATTTCACAAATTTTGGTGTAAAAACTGGTGGAACTTATAAAATTAATGGACGTCATTTAGTAAATGCTAATGTTGCTTTTTTAACAAATGCGCCAACAATAAAAAATTCATTTTCGAACTCAAGAGAAAATAATAATGTAGTTCTAAATTTACAAAGCGAAAGCACGTTTTCTACTGATGCTAGTTATATTTTTCGAGGGCCAATAGTTACATCTAAATTAACGGGTTATTATACGTATATTAAAGATGCTACAGAAATAGCTTTTTATTTTGCTGATGGTATTGGAGGTGATAATACAGCATTTGTTCAAGAAGTTTTAACAGGTATAAATAAAAAACATTTAGGTTTAGAATTTGGTTTAGAAGCCCAAGTTACTTCAACAATCAAGATAAAAGGAGCAGCTTCAATGGGTAAATATATTTATGATAATAATCCAAATTTGTATCTAACATCAGAAGATGATTCAGAATCTGTTTCTGTTGGTTTTGTAAACGGATCAAAAGATTTTGGTCAAACAAATCTTAAAAATTACAAGTTATCATCTGGACCCCAAAATGCATATTCTATTGGTTTTGAGTATAGAGATCCAAATTATTGGTGGGTAGGAGCAACTGTAAATTTTTTCAGCAATACTTTTGTAGATGTTGCACCTTTAAATAGATCTAGTAATTTTTATACAGATGATGATGGTTTGGTTTTTACAGATTATGATATAGAATTAGCTGAAGAATTATTAGAACAAGAAAAGTTTGATGATTACAAAGTTGTTAATTTAGTTGGTGGAAAATCTTGGAAAATAAATGATAAATTTATTAGTGTATTTGCAACTGTAAATAACTTACTAAATACGGAATACAAATCTGGAGGATTTGAACAAGGAAGAAACGCTAATTATAGACAATTAAGAGATGATAAAGCCTTAGATAAGCCAGTATTTGGTAATAAATATTGGTATGGTAGAGGAACTACCTATTTTTTAAATATTAATTTAAGTTTTTAAAAAAAAAGAAAATGAAAAAGAATCTATTATTAATTTTATTACTAGCTCTAGTATCTAGTATTTATTTTACATCTTGTGTAGAAGATGGTAATTATATAGTTCCTCAAGGAATAGGAACCGAAGAAAATTCAAAATTAAATGCACTTTTAGATAGTGTAAGTAACGGGCAAATTGAGTTAAAGACTATAAATGATTTAAAATCTTTATATGTTTCAGGTAACGAGCCTTTAAAAATTACATCTAACATTATTGTTAAAGGTTATGTGGTTTCTTCTGATTTAGAAGGTAATTTTTTTAAAGAATTTTATATGCAAGATACGCCTGAAGATCCAACTGCCGGTATTAAAGTAGTATTGAATTTAACTAGCAATTATAACAAGTATAATTTTGGTAGAGAAGTTTATATCCTTCTGAAAGATTTATATATTGGAGAAACAAATTCTGGAGATGGCGTTACTGCTATAGGAGGAAAAATTAGTCCTACCGATGTAAGTGAAATAGAAAGTGTTTCTCTAAATCAATTAGAAAATCATTTTTTTCGATCTAATACTACCGAAACAATTATCCCAAAATCAGTTTCTTTAGCGGCTGTTAATGCTTCGGATATTGGAACCTATATAACAGTAGAAAATGTTCTTTTTCCAACTAATTTAGAAGGACAATCTTATGTAGATCCAACAGAAGATTTTGATACTCATAGAAAAATACAAAGCTGTCAAACTTTAGGATATGCAGACCTTTTATTAGAAACAAGTTCTTTTGCAAGTTTTGCTAATAACACATTACCAACCGGAGGAGGTTATATTAATGCGGTAGTTTCAAATGATTTTGGTGGCGATTTTTTAGTATTAGTTTTAAATTCTGTAGAAGATGTTTTTATGACTGGAGAACGATGTTCAACATTGTCAGAAAATGATTTTCCTACAATTTTGTTAGAAGAAGATTTTGAAGAAACATCAGGCGAAATATCTATTGAAGATTGGGGTAACTATAGAGAAGAAGGTACACAATCTTGGAGGTCATATTCTGATACTTACTCGCAAAGTATTGCAGCCAGAGTTGGTTCTAGCAATTCAGGAAATTCAAGTACAATAACTTGGCTAATAACAAAAGGAATAGATTTAGATACAACTTCAGAAGAATTTTTATCATTTGAATCATCAAACAGTTTTGCAAATGGAAGTAATTTAGAAGTTTTAATTTCTACAAACTGGGACGGTGTAAATGCGAATATTACTTCTGCGATTTGGGATGTTTTACCTGCAAAAATTGTTTCTGATGGAGAAAATTTTAAAAACTGGGTACATTCAACTTATATAGATTTATCAAGTTATACAGGTACGGCTTTTATCGCTTTTAAATATACAGGTTCTGGAAATGTAAGTTTTGATGGAACTTACGAAATAGATAATATTAAAATTAATGCTAGATAATTTTTATAATGAATAAAATAGAACATATAGGAATTGCTGTTAAAAACCTCGAGGATTCTAACAAACTATTTACTTCACTTTTTGGTAAACTACCTTATAAAACAGAAGAGGTTGCTTCAGAAGGTGTAACAACTTCATTTTTTAAAAGTGGTCCTAATAAAATAGAATTGCTACAGGCAACAGATTCTAATAGCCCTATTGCAAAATTTATAGATAAAAAAGGAGAAGGAATTCATCATATAGCATTTGCTGTAACTGATATTCAATCAGAAATTACAAGATTAAAAAAAGAAGGTTTTATTGTCTTAAATGAAACCCCAAAAAAAGGAGCAGACAATAAGTTGGTTGCCTTTTTACATCCAAAAGCTACAAATGGAGTTTTAATTGAGTTGTGCCAAGAAATAGAATAGTTAAAATACTGCTAACACTTACTGTTAAATGAGTACTAATTATTATCTTGCAGCTGTTTTAAAAATCAAAACTAAATATGTCATCAAAATTTGATTCTTATCAAAAAAGACGCCTACAATCTTCTTACTTTTCAGTAGTAATAAGTATTGCATTAGTGCTTTTTATGGTTGGTGTTTTGGGGTTGGTTTTGTTAAAATCTACAAAAGTTGCCAATCATGTTAAAGAAAAAGTTGCCATTTCTTTATTTATTAAAGATGAGGTAACTCAAAAACAAATTAAAACTTTTAGAGAATCTCTTTTAACAGAAGATTTTACCAAAAAGGCAATTTATATTAGTAAAACACAAGCCGCAAAAAAATATAGTAAAGAAATTGGTGAAGATTTTTTAAATTTTTTAGGAGAAAATCCTTTAAAAAATGGAATTGATATTTACCTAAAAGCGGATTATGTTACTTTAGATAAAATGCAAGAATTGGAAACTAGATTTTTAAAAAATGCATTTATAGTAGATGTTTCTTATGATAAACCTTTGATAGCATTATTAACAAAAAATATTAAAAGAATTAGTTTTTGGCTTTTAGTTTTAAGTGGGTTCTTTAGTTTAATAGCTATTATTTTAATTAATAGTTCAATAAGGTTATCAATTTATAGTAAAAGGTTTAACATTAAAACAATGCAAATGGTTGGTGCTACTAAAGGTTTTATTAGAAAACCTTTTATTTTTAGAAGTATAAAACTAGGAATGCTCGGTGCATTTTTAGCATTAATTGGCTTGGCAGTTGTAATTTTTTATATTGATAAATATGTGCCAAGTTTAAATATTTTAAAAGACTATATATCTTTAATTTATTTAGCTTTAGGTGTTGTTTTAGCAGCATTTATAATAACTATGTTAAGTACTTTTTTTGCTACTCAACGTTTTTTAAATTTACAAACAGAAGAACTTTATTATTAGAATATGAAAGATAAAAACATAGAAAATTCTGAATTTTTATTCGGAAAAAGAAATTACATGTTCATGGCAATTGGTATTGTTTTTATTACTTTGGGCTTTATTTTTATGTCTGGTGGAGGTAGTGATAATCCTGAAGTTTTTAATGAAGAAATTTATAATTGGCAACGTATTAGATTAGCACCAACATTAGTAATTATTGGTTTAGCAATAGAAATTTATGCTATTTTGGTAAATCCTAAAAAATAATATGGATATTTTAGAAGCAATCGTGTTAGGTCTTATTCAGGGATTAACTGAGTTTTTACCTGTTTCTTCAAGCGGGCATTTAGAATTAGCAAAAGTTGTTTTAGGTGATACATCTGTGCCTGAGGAGAGCCTAACATTTACAGTAGTTTTACACTTTGCAACCGCGTTAAGTACTTTAGTAATTTTTAGAAAAGAAGTATTGGAAATATTTAAAGGATTATTTCAATTTAAATGGAATGATGAATTAAAATTCTCATTAAAAATTATTATTTCAATGATTCCTGCTGTAGTAATTGGACTTCTTTTTGAAGAACAATTAGAATCCTTTTTTAGTGGAGAGATTTTTATAGTTGGTATGATGCTATTTTTAACAGCAATCTTATTATTATTTGCAGATAAAGCAAAAAGCACAGAAAAAAAAGTAACTTTTTGGGATGCTTTAATAATTGGTGTTTCTCAAGCAGTAGCAATGTTACCAGGTATTTCTAGATCTGGAGCAACAATTTCTACTTCCGTTTTATTAGGTGTAGATAGGGTAAAAGCTGCGCGTTTTTCTTTTTTAATGGTTGTTCCTTTAATTTTTGGAAAAATTGGAAAAGATGTTTTAAGTGGAGATTTAAATTTTCAATCATCAGAAATGATATCTGTTTCCGCTGGTTTTATAGCCGCATTTTTAGCTGGTTTATTAGCTTGTAAATGGATGATTGCTTTAGTTAAGAAAAGCAAATTATATTATTTTTCAATTTACTGTGCCATAGTTGGTGCTATTGCAGTAGCATATTCGTTTTTAAAATAAGTCGATAAAAATGACTGAAGAAAATTTTAAGAACGGTAAGGTTTTATTAATTGATAAACCACTTACATGGACCTCTTTTCAAGTTGTAAATAAATTACGTTGGCATATTAAACAGCGTTTTAAAATTAAGAAAATTAAAGTTGGTCATGCTGGTACTTTAGATCCTTTAGCAACAGGTTTATTAATTATTTGTACAGGTAAGGAAACTAAAAATATTCATACTTATCAAGGTCAGATAAAAGAATATACGGGTACTTTTACCGTCGGTTCAACCACGCCTAGTTATGATTTAGAAACAGAGATTGATCAATCATTTTCTACTGAACATATTACAGAATCACTTTTAAAAGAAACTACAAAACAGTTTTTAGGTGATATTCAGCAAAAACCACCCATTTTTTCAGCTATTAAAAAAGATGGAAAACGCTTGTATGAGTTAGCTAGAAAAGGTGAAACAACAGAAATTGCTTCAAGACAAGTAACCATTTCAGAATTTGAAATTACAAATATTAATCTACCTCAAGTTGATTTTAGAGTAGTTTGTAGTAAAGGAACTTATATTCGCTCAATAGCATTCGATTATGGAAAAGCATTAAACTCTGGAGCTCATTTATCAGCTTTAAGAAGAACTAAAATTGGTGATTTTTCTGTTGATAATGCAAGCTCTATTGAAAGTTTTATTGAAAACTTGGTTGAATAATAAACTTTGAAAAACACTAACGGTTGATGTGTTTAGTAAGATTTTAGAATATACTTGCTTTCAAGTTTGGTAGACTTTATAATATGAACTAATTTTAGGTTGTAACTTAACTTTATTGTTTTAATATATTGTTGTAGGTAATTAAATGAAAATACTAACGAACATATTAATTTTACTGATTTCTAGTTTGACTTTAGCACAAATTGAGAAAAAAAATGACACGCTCGAAATTTGGACTCTTTTCAGTATTGGAAACTTTGTAAATCAAAATGCGGAAAAAATAATTGAAAAAGATTGGCCATTTAAAATAAAAGGAATTGCAGGAGATTCATTCATTGAAAGTTTAATCGATAGTGTTGAAATTCACAATAATAAAATTTGGAATTATTTAGATTCGAATGGATATTCAAATTCAAAGAAAAAGTTTGAATCAGATTTACTCGCTGAAATTATCCGAATAAAAAAAGCAGTAGAAATTTCACAATCAAATAAAAAAGTGTCTGAATTATATGCCAACTTGAGAAAAAGGAAATTGCAAGATTACACGGAATTAAAAAAAGAAAATAATTCAAAATATGAATTTACCGTTTTTAGCTTTGATCTGAAAAACATAGAAAAAGAGCAAAATTTTGAATTTAAATTCACATCTGATTTGAAAAAGGAAAAAACAAAGATTATTGAATAAAAACTACCTACAACACCGTGTATATTTTATTGCTTTCTTTTAGCCAACTTACGAAAATCCTCGCGGATTTTCAATTAAGTATTTATTTGCTAAACCAACGCAACAAATCATACACATAAAACGTTAGTTATTATTTTAAAAACGAAATGGAAAAACTCTTAAAAAAGATTAACAAAGCCCCACTTTCAGTTAAACGCATTGACTTAGTAGGTTGGGAAGAAATTCCATCAGAAATAGAAAAATGTAAGAATTTAGAAAAATTAGATATTGGGTATACAGATATCGAGATTATACCTGAATTTGTTTCACAGTTACCCAAACTGAAAATACTTAATTTTTATGGGTGTGAAAGGGTGAGTTTTCCAAACAACTTAAGTTCTTACCCTAGCCTAAAAGAACTAGGAGTTTTTTGTAAAAACGAAAAAGAGCTAGAAATAATTTTCTCATTGGAAAACATAGAAAAACTGACAATAACTGGAAGCTTTAATACAATTCCTGAAACTATAGGAAAAATGAAAAACTTAAAATCACTAAGTTTGTTTGCAGTTCCTCTTACAAAACTTCCTAAGTCACTAAGTCAACTGACTGAATTGTCAAAATTAGAAATATTGGTTGGTGCTACTAAATTTGATTTTGAACAAATGGTCAATATATTAAAAGAAAACAAAAAGCTGACAGACCTTAAACTAAGTGCTTCAAAAGCAAAAATATCCAATTCTATTGCAAAACTTACTAGCCTAAAAAAGTTAAATTTAGAAGGTAATGGGTTGATAAAAATTCCAAAAGAACTTTTTGAATTATTAAAACTTACAGAACTAAATTTAGGAATTAATAACCTTAAAGAGATACCAAAAGGAATCGGGAAATTAAAAAAATTAAAAGTATTAAAAATCAACTCAAATTGGACAAATAAATTTGACCCAACAAACTTGATGGACGAATTACATTTGCTTGAGAGTTTGCAAGTATTACATCTGTGGTCTTGTCAGAGTGTTAGGCACATACCTGAACTGATTTTTAACTGTAATAATTTAAAAGAAATAGACTTAGATAATAATTTATTACAAGATTTACCTGATTCAATTTACAAGATGAAATGGTTGAAAAAATTGAGGTTGACAACCAATAATTTAAAGCAGAAGACCAAAGAAAAACTAGTTGAGGAATTATCTGAAACTAAAATATTAGTAGATTAAAAAATAATGCCTAACAATGTATAAAAATAATAATAGAGGTTCAATAGCTAAAACCAAACTAAGTAAATATTAAGTAGGTCTCTCTTTATCCAAAAATTAGTACAAAAAATCCGTTATTCTTCTTATACTAGTCCATTACACTAGTTATTATTCCGTCTTGCATTCAAATTTATCATTTAAGATAATGTCAATTCCATGTTCAGTATCCCAACTGCACTCAAAATATAGTTTTAATTCATTAGAGTTTTCAGTTAATATAATATCACTTAAGCATAAATTTCGTTTTAAAAATTCATTATTGGTATAAGTAGTATTATGTAATCGTTCAATTTCTATTTTAGCGTATTTATAATGAATTGCATCCGCGTAAGCTCCCCCATTTCCAAAAGTATAATGCTCAAAAAAAGAAAGTATTTTTTGTTCTGCGATTTCTATATTATCAATAAGTTTTTTCAATGCATGTAAATCACAAATTGTTTCGTTACACACAATAGTTACTTTTGAGTTATCAGTATGTGGTTTTTTGTAGTATTCAAAAACATCTGAATTGTCTTCCCATTCTATCGTACTGTCTGGATTAGAAAAGTTCTCTGGATTGTGTAAGTCGTAATACATATTCCAATCTTTACACATAAAACTATCTATAATCGCTTCTTCTTTTTCTTTAAGTTCTGTAGCTAAAATGGTGTAAAAGTTTTTGTTAGACAGTTTTAAATTTTCTTTTAAAAACTGGGCTTTAATTTCTTTTTGTTTTGCCTCATCTATTCGTTCTTGCAACTCGTTAATATCTACTTCTACAAGAAAGCAATCAAATAAATTATTTGGATTTGTTTCAGATGTAAAATCAAAACTTGTATCTATTTCTGTATCTAGCCCTTTCAACATAAAATGTTGTTTATAAAACCCTGAAAATTTTGGTTCAAATAGCCCGAAAAGTTGTATTAAATGGTCTTCAGAAATAACAATCCAATAAATTCTAAAATGATAATCTTTATCATTCCAATTGCTAGTATAGATTTTACAACCATTAATTTTAGTTTGTAATTCCCAGTTTTTTTCTCGGTCTTTATGGAATGATCTAGTGGCAATATTTCTATATTCTTCAGTAATTTCTGGGATATTACATTTGTATTCTTTAGTGTTTTCA
This sequence comes from uncultured Polaribacter sp., assembly GCF_947500975.1. GTDB lineage: Bacteria > Bacteroidota > Bacteroidia > Flavobacteriales > Flavobacteriaceae > Polaribacter. Next base: position 116,491 of record NZ_CANMUE010000008.1, on the reverse strand, counting down.
ACACTTGCAATAAATAATGACTTGTTATTGTCTTCAGCAAGTAATGCTTTTGTTTTTTTTAGTATTAGGCGATTTTTAGTTATAATTTTTTCGTTATAATATTCCGGAGCATAAAGTGAGATCGGTTTTTTCATTTCAATTTTTAATTTGAAAGATAATTAATTATACTTTTTCTTGTGCCTTTTTTGCTCCAAATTTTAAATTCTGCTTTAGATTTCACCCATTTATTTTCTTGTAAATAAAGATGATAATTGAGTTCTTTTTTTATTTCTCCCCAGTCTTTTCTTTGTTGAATTTTTTCTAAAAGAGGAATTGCATTAAACCCTGTTTCGGCAATATTAAATATTTCAGATTCATCTCTTTCAACTTTTGGTTTTGCCAATTCTTGTTCTAAATATGAATAAAAAAAATTATCAACAGCTCTTCTTTCTTTTTCATTAAAGGTGTTTTTATAGTCGAATTTTGCAAAATCACGGTAAATGTATTCCACAAATGAAAAACTAAAATCATAGTTTTCTATTGTTATCAATTCTAAAATTCTTGGAATAAAGTATTTGTAACATTCGTTACCCATTTCTATAACATTGCCAGACTCCATAATGCCGCCAAAAATGTGATCATTCAATTTTTTAAGTGGTGTTTGTAAAAAGTATTTTTCATCATCCTTAGAAATGCAACTAACACATCCATAATTTACAATTTTAGTTGGTTTTGTTAATTTAGAAAATGTTTGATAAAGTTGTTCTATTGCAAGTACTAATTCCATTTTTTATTTTGAAATTGAATTTTTACTCGTTTATTTTTTTGATCAACTATTTTTTCGGTTAAATCATATTCAGATATGTTATATACTGTAGCAAAGCAATCTCTAACTTCTATTAATCTTTCTTTTATTGATAAGTTAGGAAAACTGTTTGAGTAAACACCTGCTTCAAAATAGAAGTTAATAGGTAACCAAACATTAATTTCAATAACTCCTTTGGTTTTATTGCGAGTTTCAAATTCAGCAATACAGATTAAGTTTATACTATTGTTTTTTATTTTTCCAAAACGTATTGCCGTAAGTGTAGGTTCGTAATTAAAAGAATCACTTAAACGTAATAAAGAATCTTCAATAATTTCTTTATCTAAAACTAAATTTTCAAGTTCTTTAAAAGTAGGAAACTTACTTTTTATATTTCCAATCAAAACACTTTCATAAGTGTTAAAATCAAATATTTTGGTAAAATTTATATCTAAATTAAAATATATTATTGGAAGTTTTTCAAAAGATTCTCCATCTTCAATTTCATTGATTATTTGTTCTGAAAAAAAGAACTCACTTTTATACAATTCATTAAATAACTGTTTAGGAACTTCAAAATAAGAAATAGCACCTATGTTTAAGGTATGTCCACCGTTTTTATAATCTAATTCACGCCAATTATTATCTAAATTAATAGTTCCATATACATAAGAATTCCATTGCATAGGATTCATTTGCGGAAACTTATATTCTTTGTTGTTGTAGTTTACTTTTAACATTCTGTTTTTTAATTACTGCCACGTTATTAGTGATATAACGTCTTTTTTAATGACATATATCAGAAGTTAGCTAAGTTATCTTTTTTAAAACAGAAAGTCAAGTAAGAAAAAACCTCTTATTTTTAATAATAAGAGGTTTTTAAAAAGTGTAATTAAAATTTTAATGTAACTCCTAATAAGAAGTTTCTTGTTGCTTGCGGATAATAACCAGCTCCATCAACAGTTGTTGTAACACCAGCAGTTGTCCAAGTGTCATCATAGGTGTAATAATAACCCCTGTCTACATATTTTTTGTTAAAGATGTTATTTATTAAAGCAGTAAATACAACCGATTTAAATATTTTATTTGTTTCTATTTCATAAACTGCATTAAAATCACTTGTAAAATAACTTTTTAGTTTTTCGTTATCTGTAGATATTTCTTTATAAAGAATTGATGGTTCATTCACAACTGCACCACCTAAATTACCCATATATTGTTCGCCAACATATTTAGATAAAAGAGAAAATTGTAAGTTTTTTAAAGGCTGAAAAACAAAAGCATTACCTGCAATTACATCAGGAGAATTAGAAATAGGCGTATTTCCTAAATTAACTAAATCACCATTTATGGTCGCGTTAAAATCTACGTTCTTATTAGAACTTATGGCTACATTTGGTCTAATAGAAAATTGATCATTTACACGAATATCTGCATCAACTTCTAAACCTAAACGGTAACTTTTTCCGCTTGTAGCTCTAATAGGAGAACCAACATCATTTAAAGCACCAGTTAATACTAACTGATTTCTATAATCCATATAGTAAACATTGGTACTTAATTTAATGTTTTCGTTTTTTAAACGCCAACCTAACTCATAATCATCTAAACTTTCGTGTTGTGTAGTTCCTACTTCAAAATCATTTCTATTAGGTTCTCTGTTTGCTTTTGCATAAGATGCATAAAAACTATTTGAGTTGTTAAGTGTGTATGTTAATCCTAATTTAGGATTAAAGAAATTGAAATTAGTATTTACATCTATTTCATCTCTATCAGATGTCAATCCTTTTGTTTTATAAGTTACAAACCTTCCTTGTAAATCAACAAAAGCAGTTAATTGATTTGATATTTTATAAGTAGTTTTTATAAATGAACTATAATCTGTTTTTTTAGCATCACTAAAATAATATTGATCTCTAATACTAGTTCCCTCAGATAAATCACTTCCCCAAATTATTTCTCCAAAATGATCATTAGTATAGTTGCTGTAAGACATTCCTCCAATAACTTCTATATTATTGTTTTTGTATGTAGCGTTAAAATTGGCTACATAAAAATGGTTGTCTAACCAACGTCTAACAACAACATCACTATCTTCTGTAATTAAGTTATTAAAATCTTCAGCAGATTCTTCTTCTTTAAATTGCTCAAAATATCCTTTACCTCTTGTGTAATTTAAACCTAAGTTTGTAGACCAATTTTTGTTTAATTTCTCATTCCAATGCAACTGATAATGATCTTGTTGGTAGTTGTCAGTTTCATTATCATAGGTATAAGGATTCTGTTTTCTATCCTCTGCTAATTCCTCTGCAGTTAAGCCATACCAAGCTTGATAAGTATATTCTTTACCTCCAAAAGCCAATGCTTTTACTAAGGTGTTTTCATCTACATAAGAAGCTTGTAAGAAATACGATTTTAAATCTGTAAAAGCTCTGTCTATGTAACCATCAGAATACACATTAGACAAACGACCAGCAAACTCAAAATTGTCATTTATTTTTCCTGTTGTAAATTTTACTGTATGTTTTCTTGTTCCATAAGAACCAAAAGAGTTTGAAATTTCTCCACTAGCTTCTTCAGAAATAGCATCCGTTAAAATGTTTAAACTCGCACCAAAAGCACCAGAACCGTTGGTAGATGTACCAACACCACGTTGTAATTGTAAGCTTTCTGTAGAAGAAGCAAAATCACCCATATTTACCCAAAAAGTTCCTTGACTTTCTGCATCGTTGTACGGAATTCCGTTTACTGTAACGTTTACACGACTTCCATCAGAACCACGAACACGAATATACGTGTAACCAATACCTGCTCCAGCATCAGAAGATGTAGTTACAGAAGGTAAATAGTTAAGCAAAATAGGAATGTCTTGTCCTAAATTACGTTTTGCAATTTCCTTTTTTGATAAGTTAGAATGTGTTACTGGCGAATTCGCTTTTACACGAACTGCAGAAACCAAAACCTCTTCTAAAACTGTAGAATCTGGCAATAATGAAAACTCAATTTCATCATTTTTAGTCAAAGAAACTTCCTTAGAAACTGACTTGTAGCCAATAAAAGAAACTTGAATTGTGTACTTTCCTTTTGGAAGATTTACTGAGAACTGACCATCAAAATCGGTTGAAGTTCCTTTTTTACTTTCTTTTACCAAAATAGTTGCTCCTGGTAAAGGTTCGTTGTTTTCATTTACTACTTTTCCTTTTAGTGTAAATGTTTGGGCGTTTACAAGTATACTTGTAAACAAGAATAAAAAAAAGATATTTTTTTTCATTTTAAAAAATTTAAAACGAATAAAAAGAGGTAATTATTCTTGTGATTAATATTGAATAATTAAAATTTTTAGTCATTACGAGGAGGTTACGACTTGGTAATCTCTTCAGAATAAAGATTGCTTCAGAATAAATTCTTCGCAATGACTTAACGATATTTCCCTAAACAGCATTACCTGTTCTAGGTTCATTGGGTATGATCTCAGCTTTTGCTGAACTTGTTTCCTAAGAAATAATATCCAGTTTTAGCACCCCTTTATGAGAACGGCGCAAAACTAAGACGTAAATTTTAAATAACAAATTATAAATGGTTTTTTTTGTAGCTTTGAGAAAAGCATTTTTAAGATGGATAAATTAAAAGGATTAGAAACCTGGCATCAATTTTTAGAAACAAGAAATATTGATGGATTAAAAAATTTAATTGCAGATGAGGCTGTTTTATACTCTCCGGTTGTATTTACACCCATTAAAGGTAAATTTATGGTAAGTATGTATTTAACAGCTGCAGCTAAAATTATAGCAAACGGTTATTTTAAATATATAAGAGAAGTTTGCGACGAAGAAAATGCTTTGTTAGAATTTGAAACTGAAATTAGCGATGTTTCAGTTAACGGAATTGATATGATTAAGTTTAATGAAGAAGGGCAATTAAAAGAAATAAAAGTAATGATTAGGCCTTTAAAAGCTATAAATATTGTGCATCAAAAAATGGGTGAGTATTTAGAGAAAATGAAAAATAGCTAATTTTACTTTAATTTATATCTGGTTTTTTTCTTAATGCTTTTTTTACGGAAGTTCTTTTTTTGCTTTCAGTTTTTCTTCTGATAGAAGCTTTACTTGGTTTTGTTTTACGTCTTATTTTAGGGCGAATTAAACTTGTTGTCAACAAATTTAAAAAACGTTTAATAACTAAATCTTTATTTCTATGTTGAGAGCGTGTTTCTTCACAGAAGATAAGTAACACATTTTCATTGGTTAATTTTGATGCGAGTTTTACTTTTAAAATATCTTTTTCATTATTAGACAAGGAATTTGAGTTTTCTACATCAAAAGTTAGCTCAATTTTTGAAGATGTTTTATTTACATGCTGACCTCCAGCACCAGAACTTCTGATGGCCTTAAAATTAAGTTCTTTGATGATATTTTCTTTGTTCATTTTTTCTAAAAAGAGTTAGAAAAGAGATAAAAGAAAATTGATAAGCTTCTTTTTTCTCTTATTTATTTAAAAATCATAAGAATTTCCAAAATCATCTGAGCTATGATGTAAAAAATGCATATCTATATCTTGTAAAGAGTCAGAAAAAGAATGTAAATTTTCTTTATCTGCAATAATTTTATCAATTGCTGCGGTAGCATTTTTTAAACGAGTTTCTTTATCTCCTTTTAGTAAAATATAGGGTCTGTTATGTTTTTTTAAAGCGTTTTCAAAAGCATTAAACATTTCTAACCGTAGTTCTGGTCTGTCTCTTAAATCGTCTTCTTCAAAAGGAGTATCAATATAAGTGAGTAAGTATAAATCATAGGTGTTTTCATTAGCTGCTTTGTCTAGTTTTTCATCAACAAAACCACCATAAAATTCTTCAGAATATACTTTGGTTTCTAATAAATCTGTATCGCAAATTAATATTTTATCAGCTTTTTTTGCCAATGTATTTTCCAATTTCATTTGCCCAATTGCAATTGGTATTAAATCATCTGCTTCACAAGTTTTACGCTCATTGTTCCATTTGTTTTGTAAGTATTCTCTTGCAAATTCTGGAGCCCAAACAGTATTGTAATGTCTTGCTAAATGACGAGAAAGTGTTGTTTTTCCAGTAGATTCTGGACCAAACAAAACCACTTTTACAATGTTGATGTCTTTTTGTCTAAGCTTTTTTTCCATGCTAAATAACCAAATATTGCTATAAATGTAAATCCTAAGTATTGAAAACTAGTGAATGTAAATCCTTTGTAAAAATATAAAGGTACAGAAATGATGTTTCCTACAATCCAAAACAACCAATTTTCAATTTTACGTCTTGCCATTAACCACATTCCAACAAAGAAAATGGCGGTTGTTATGGTATCTGCATATGCAACCCAAGATGTCCATTTGTTAAAAATTTTATAGATGATAAAAACAAAAACTAAAGTTGCTATAAAAATAAAAACAGCTGTTTTTTTCTCTTTTTTTGTTGTTACAGAGATAGGTGTAACCAAATCGTTATCTACTTTACGAGTCCAAATATACCAACCATAAACACTCATGATAAAGTAATAAATGTTAATCATCATATCACCTAACAATTCCCATTTTAATAACAAATACACAAAGATTGATGTACTAATCATCCCTGTTGGAAATACCCAAATTTTATTTTGTTTCGAAAACCAAACTGATAAAAAACCAAAAATTATAGCAATAATTTCAAGTGTAATATCTATAGTAGATGATTGTGAGTATTGACCAAAAAGAAAATCTAAAATTTCTGTCATGTTGTTTTAGTTTGGTTTTTTAAAAGTCAAAAGTAAGGCGTTTTGTTTTTCTATCACAATAGGAATATATAATTCTAGAACAGAATTCAGTAATTTATTTAATAAGCATACACACAAGTAAAACCTTCAAATTCTAAAAATTCGATATTATAAGTAGTTTCTTTACCATTAAAACGGATTTCACCAGTAGTTTTTTTATCATCAAATTTAAAATCATCTACATATATATGATGTAAAAAAAGCAATTTTTTCTTCCCATAAATTTTATATAAACTCTCTTTTGCCCCCCAAACAATTGTAAGTTTACTAATTAAAGCATCTACATTTGCTATTGTTTTGTATTCTTCAATTTGTGTAAACTTAGGTGCGATTTTTAAAATCTTTTCACGTTGTTTTTCAATGTCGATTCCAACAGAAAATTCATCAGAAATAATAATACCTGTAAAATTAAAAGAATGAGTAATAGATATAAATTTACCATCCTTTAAATGTGGTTTTCCAAACTCATCATAAATAATATCAGCATCCGTATAATTTGCTATTTTTAATAAATGTCTAATGCTTAAAAAACCCTTTTTATGTAGTTCAGATTTCATGTTGTTTAAACGTATTCTGCTGGTTTCTGTTAATTCAATTCCTTCTAATAAAACAGCCAAAGGTTGTTCAATTTTCCAAATTAAAACCTTGGTGTTTTTATGAACCGTTAAACTTTTGTAAAGAGGCATACTATTTAATTTCTATGTCGTAAATTTGCACTTCTAAAATATTGAATATAAATATACATAATATGAGCACAAAAACAGCTTACGTACCAAACAAAGTTAAAGATATTTCTTTGGCCGCTTGGGGTAGAAAAGAAATTAATTTAGCAGAAGCAGAAATGCCAGGCTTAATGTCTTTGAGAGAAGAATATGGTGATTCTCAGCCATTAAAAGGTGCAAGAATTGCAGGTTGTTTACACATGACGATCCAAACAGCTGTTTTAATTGAAACTTTACAAGCTTTAGGAGCTGAAGTTACTTGGAGTTCTTGTAATATTTTTTCTACACAAGATCAGGCTGCTGCTGCAATTGCTGCTGCTGGAACTGCTGTGTATGCTTGGAAAGATATGACAGAGGAAGAGTTTGACTGGTGTATAGAACAAACCTTATTTTTTGGTGAAGACAAGCAACCATTAAATATGATTTTAGATGATGGTGGAGATTTAACAAATATGGTTTTGGATAAATATCCAGAACTAGCTGCAGGAATTAATGGTTTATCTGAAGAAACAACAACTGGTGTTCATAGATTATACGAGCGTGTTAAAAACGGAACTTTACCAATGCCAGCAATTAACGTAAACGATTCTGTTACAAAATCTAAGTTTGATAATAAGTATGGTTGTAAAGAATCTGCAGTAGATGCAATTCGTAGAGCAACAGATATTATGTTGGCTGGTAAACGTGTAACGGTTTGTGGTTATGGAGATGTTGGTAAAGGAACAGCGGCTTCTTTTAAAGGAGCAGGTTCTATTGTTACTGTTACAGAAATAGATCCAATTTGTGCTTTACAAGCGGCAATGGACGGTTTTGAAGTTAAAAAATTAGAAACTGTTGTTGGTAATTCTGATATTATTATCACTACAACAGGAAACAAAGATATTATTCAAGGTCGTCATTTTGAGGCAATGAAAGACAAGGTAATTGTTTGTAATATTGGACATTTTGATAACGAAATTGATATGGCTTGGTTAAATAAAAACCATGGTAATACAAAAGATACCATCAAGCCACAGGTTGATAAATACAACATCAACGGAAAAGATATTATTATTCTTGCAGAAGGTCGTTTGGTAAACTTAGGTTGTGCAACAGGTCATCCAAGTTTTGTAATGTCTAACTCATTTACAAACCAAACTTTGGCTCAAATCGAACTTTGGACAAATGCCGATGCTTATAAAAATGAAGTGTATATGTTACCAAAACATTTAGATGAAAAAGTAGCAAAATTACACTTAGCAAAAATAGGAGTGGAGCTTACAGAATTACGTGAAGATCAAGCATCTTATATTGGTGTAACTGTAGATGGCCCTTATAAACCTGAGCATTATAGATATTAAAAAGTTATGTTGAATTAGTTTTAACATTTCATCAATTATAATATTTAATTGTAAAAACTCGCAACTAATGAACACACTTATATAAATTAAGTGTAAAAAGTTTATCTAAAGTTGCGAGTTTTTTTGTAACAGTTAATTGAAGTATTTTAGCTTAAAAATTACAGAAATTATGAAGAAAATAATTTTAGTATTCATCATATGCTTTTCAATAGCTAAAATGAATGCTCAAGAGGAAAAAGTAAAACCCTACAATTCAGAAGCAGATGCTAAGGCAGATATTGCAAATGCTGTAAAGAAAGCTAAATCAGAAGGAAAGTATGTAATGATTCAAGCAGGTGGAAATTGGTGTGGTTGGTGTATTTTATTTGATGATAAAGTGAAAGCAACTCCAATATTAAAGAAAGCTTTGGATGAAAATTATGTTTCTGTTCACTTAAATTATTCTCGAGAAAATAAAGATATTTTTAAAGAATTAGGAAGTCCAGATAAATATGGATTCCCAGTATTTGTAATTTTAGACGAAGAAGGTAAAGTAGTGCATACTCAAGATAGTGGTAAACTTGAAGAAGGAAAAGGACACAGTACCGAAAAAGTGATGGAGTTTTTTACAAAATGGGCGCCTGTAAAAAAATAGGATAAAAATTAAAAATGCAATCAACCAAAAAAATAGGATTACTACTAGGGCCAATTTTATTTTTCTTGATTCAATTTTTGCCAATCATATTAGTTTCAGAAAAAGCAGATTCAGTTATTGCAGTTGCTATTTGGATGGTAATTTGGTGGATTACAGAAACTGTAAATATTTCGGTTACAGCTTTGTTGCCATTAATATTATTTCCACTTTTAAAAGTGATGCCAATTGCAGATGTTGGTGCTAATTATGGAAGTCCAATTATCTTTTTATTCTTTGGAGGTTTTGTGTTGGCTTTGGCTTTAGAGAAAGTAAATCTTCATAAAAGAATAGCATTAACCATTGTAAAACTTACAGGTACAACACCCAATAAAGTTATTTTAGGTTTTATGATAGCTACTGCTTTTATGAGTATGTGGATTAGCAATACAGCATCTACAGTTGTTATGTTACCAATTGCAATATCTGTAATTAGGTTGCTAATAAAAGACGAAGATGGTTTTACAAAAGCAGATAAAAACTTTGCATTGGCAATTATGTTAGGAATTGCGTTTTCTGCAAATGCCGGAGGAATTGCAACTGTTATTGGAACACCACCAAACTCAGTTTTAATTGGGTTGTTAGAAAATCAATATAATATTCAAATATCATTTTTAACTTGGATGAGTTTTGGCTTGCCTTTTTCAATCATAATGTTATTAGCAGTTTATTTTGTATTGGTAAAATGGTTTTTTCCTTGTAAAGATATTTTGTTTACATCTTCAACAAATATTATTAATGAAGAATTACAAAAACTTGGTAAAATTTCAAGAGAAGAAAAAAGAGTGTTAACTATTTTTGCAATCACCGTTTCTCTTTGGATTACAAGAACCATAATTAACAAACTATTTCCAGGTTTAAAATTAACTGATACTGTTATTAGTTTAATTGGAGCTGTTTCTTTATTTGCAATTCCTATGAATTTCAAAAAAGACAGTTTTATCCTTCAATGGAAAGACACAGAAAAATTAGCTTGGGGAATTTTAATCCTTTTTGGAGGAGGTTTAGCATTGGCAAAAGGAATGGCTTCAAGTGGATTGGTTTCTTTGATAACAGATATAATTTCGGCAGGAAACTTCAATATATTATTTACAGTTTCTTTATTAATTGTCCTAATGTTATTTATGACAGAATTGATGAGTAATGTTGCTTTAGTTGCTGTTTTAGCACCTGTTGTTGCGGGTATAGCTATCGGTTTAGATATTCCTATTTTAAATTTATTAATTCCTGTTACAATGGCATCTAGTTGTGCATTTATGTTGCCAATGGCAACTCCACCCAATGCAATTGTCTTTGCTAGTGGTTATGTGAAAGTGAATCAAATGGTAAGAGCAGGAATTGTATTGAATCTAATTGCAGTTGGTTTGTTAATTTTGTATTATCAGTTTGTAATTCCGTTGTTTTTTTAACCCAACCAACCATCTCTATCTAAGCTTCTATATTGAATAGCTTCTGCAATATGATCTGGAGAAATGTTAGTAGAATTTGCTAAATCGGCAATGGTTCTAGATACTTTCAAAATCCGGTCATAGGCTCTAGCTGAAAGGTTTAATTTTTCCATAGCAGTTTTTAATAATGTTAAACTTTCTTTGGATAATTTACAGAATTCTCGAATCTGCTTTACATTCATTTGAGCATTATAATGCACGTTTTCAAACTCTTTAAAACGCTCTGATTGAATTTCTCTAGCAGCAGTTACCCGTTTTCTAATTTCTACAGAAGATTCTCCTTTTCTTTCTTCGGATAATTTTTCAAAAGGAACAGGTGTAACCTCAATATGAATATCGATTCTGTCTAACAAAGGACCCGAAATCTTACTTAAATAGCGTTGCATTTCTTGCGGAGAAGAGGTCATTGGACTATTTGGATCATTAAAAAAACCACTTGGACTTGGATTCATACTTGCTACCAACATAAAACTACTTGGATACGTAACTGTAAATTTTGCTCTAGAAATAGTAACTTCTCTGTCTTCTAAAGGTTGACGCATTACTTCTAAAACATCACGTTTAAACTCGGGTAATTCGTCTAAAAATAAAACGCCATTATGTGATAAAGAAATTTCTCCTGGTCTTGGATATTGACCTCCACCTACAAGTGCAACATTAGATATTGTATGATGTGGGCTTCTAAAAGGACGTTGATATAGCAACCCTTCGTTTTTAGTTTTACCAACTACAGAATGAATTTTTGTAGTTTCTAATGCTTCGTGTAAAGTCATTGGAGGTAAAATAGAAGGTAATCTTTTTGCCAACATTGTTTTTCCTGATCCTGGAGGACCAATTAAAATAATATTATGCCCACCAGCAGCAGCAATTTCCATACAACGTTTTATAGATTCTTGTCCTTTTACATCAGAAAAATCAAATTCAGGAAAATCGATGTTTTTATAAAATTCTGCCCTTGTATCTACAACTGTAGGTTCAATTATTTTATCACCATTAAAATGATTAATAACTTCTAATATATTTTCTACTCCAAGAATTTCAAGATTATCTACAATTGCAGCTTCTTTAGCGTTTCCTTTAGGTAAAATTAAATATTTAAAACCTTCTTCTCTTGCTTTTATTGCAATTGGCAATGCGCCTCTTATAGGTTGCAAACTTCCGTCTAAAGAAAGCTCACCCATAATTAAATATTTATTAATATGTTCAGATTTTATTTGATTAGATGCTGCTAATATTCCTATAGCTAAAGTTAAATCATAAGCAGCACCTTCTTTTCTAATATCTGCAGGTGCCATATTAATGATGATTTTCTTTCCAGGAAGTTTGAAAGAGTTATTGTTTAGCGCTGCAGAAATTCTATAGGAACTCTCTCTAACAGCGTTATCTGGTAAACCAACTAAATGATACCCGATTCCTTTATCTATATTTACTTCTACAGTAATTGTGGTAGCTTCAATACCAAAAACGGCTGAGCCGTAGACTTTTACTAGCATTTTTTTCTTTAAAGATAAAGAATCTTAATCAATAAAAAAATGCGAGCAAAATATTTAGCTCGCATTTTTTATTAAAATTTTAATAAATAGATGTTATTTCTATTTTTTAAGAAACATTATTTAAGCTGAGTTTCTACTCGCATTAATATTTCCAAATAAAGAACGCATTACCATATTTTCATAAGTTTCAATCTCTGCAGTACTTCCATTATTTTTTTGTAATTCTTGAATTTGTTTTAAGGCAAATTGTTGAATAGTTAATAACGGTAAAACAATACTTTCTCTAATTTCAATAGAAGCTTTTCCTTCAGGATAATTTTCCATTAGTTCAGTATGTCCTGCTAGTTTAAGTAATAATCTTTTTGTTGTTTTGTATTCTTCAAAAATAATTTTCCAAAATTCTCCATAAACAGGATCATCAGCCATATAAGCTGTTAAGCCAAAGAAAGATTTTGTTAAACTCATCATACTGTTTTCTAGTAATGTTTTAAAGAAATCTGATGCGTTATAAAACTCAACAATTTGATCAAATTTACCAGCGTCTTCATATTTTTTAAGTGCAGTTCCTACTCCAAAAAATCCTGGAACATTTTGTTTTAACTGACTCCAACTTCCTACAAAAGGGATTGCTCTTAATTGTGAAAAATCTAAAGTATCAGAATTAGATCGTTTACTTGGTCTACTTCCAATATTGGTTTTTGCATAGTATTTTAACGTACTCATTTTTTCTAAATACGGTAAAAATTGTGGATGATTTTTAAAATCTACATAAGTTTTATAACTAGTTGTAGCTAAGTCATCTATAAGTTTTCTATGCTCATCATTTAATTGATCTTTGGTAAACATTTCGTTTTTAATACCAGAGCTTATTAATTGTTCTAAATTGTATTGTGAAGAGTCTAAAGTTCCAAAATTAGAACTAATTGTTTGACCCTGTATTGTTAACTGTATTTCTTTATCTTCAATAGTTGGCCCTAATGAAGCATAAAATTGATGTGTTTTTCCACCTCCTCTTGCAGGTGGTCCACCACGTCCGTCAAAGAAAATTACTTCAATATCAAATTCTCTAGAAACTTTTGTTAATGCTTCTTTAGCTTTAAAAATTCCCCAATTTGCCATTAAATACCCACCGTCTTTTGTTCCATCAGAAAAACCTAACATAATTGTTTGCTTGTTTTTTCTTTTAGTTAAGTGGTAACGGTAAGTCTTATTGGTGTATAAAGTACGCATTACATCTTCTGCGTTTATTAAATCTTCTACTGTTTCAAAAAGAGGAATTACATCTACTGGTAATTCGTTTTCAAAACCACATAAATTTAACATTGCAAAAGTTTGCATTACATTTAATGCCGTTTGATTGTTGCTAATTATATAACGATTTGCACCTCTTTCTCCATTTCTCTGTTGTATGGTTTTTAGTGCATAAATAGACTCAATAGTTTTAACAGACATTTCATCTGATAAAATACTTGGGTCAATACTACCTTTGGTTACAGAAAGTATATCTATTTGCTCTTTTTCAGATAAATGTTGATAATTTTTAGGAAAAGTAGTGTCACCAATTGCTATTAAATCATTTACAATTTGTGTAAATGCATTATGATGAACTCTACTGTCTTGTCTAATATCTAATGTTGCAAAATGGAAACCAAAAATTCTTACTTTATTAATAAAGTCATTTAATTCCTCAATAAATAAAGATTGATGTTTTGTTTCAATTATTTCTCTAGCAGCATATAATTCTTGTAATAAAAGTTTTTGCGAAAAATTAACTTTAGCATAACTTCTAATAACGTGTTTATAAAGTCTTTTTTCTAGATTTCCTAAAATTTCTTGAACACCATCAAAAGTAAAACGTCTTTTTAATCTTCTTACATCTCTGTAATAATTTCTAAGGATTGATTGACGCAATCTTTCAGCTACATTTAAAGTAATTTCTGTAGTTACAAAAGGGTTTCCATCTCTATCTCCTCCAGGCCAAAAACCAAGATCAATAATCTCATTATCTATAGGTTTTCCATCATAAACATTATGTTGAATGTAATTGTAAATTTTTGGTATAGAATGATAAAAAACATTTTCTAAATACCAAACTAAACTTACAGCTTCATCAAAAGGTGTTGGCTTTTTCTTGTTATAAAAAGGCGTTTTTCCTAGTTGTGCTAATAATTTTTTTATTAATAATAAGTCATCATTTTGTATCGCCTTGTCTAAATCAGTAATAATTCCTAAAACTGAACCTGGGTAAAATTGAGTAGGATGAGCTGTTAACACTATTCTTACTTTAAATTCTTCTAAATAAGCTTTAAGTTCTTCTTTTTTATTTCCAATAATGGCAGCTTCTTTAGAATTTCTAAGCGTACCAATTCCATCCATATTATTTACGCTAGAAAAAGCAGCATCTTCTACAGCATCAAATAAAACTACTTGGCGTTCTATATATTGTATAAATAGGAAAAGTAAATCTGTTTTTTCTTTTTCTGTAGGGTTTTCATGATATTTTTTGAAAAAAGTTTCAACAATTTCTGTTGGATTTTTTCCTTCTTTAAACCCATTTTCACATATTTTATGAAATAAAGGTAACATAACACCAGTATTATTGATGGTGTCAAAAGGAAGTGTCATAAATATGCTATTGTAAATTTGATATTTAGAAAGCACATTATTATTAAATCTTGCTAATTTGGGTAATCCAGACATAACTCTACGAATTTTATAATTCGTGAAATTACAAAAAACTAAAAGTAAAATACCTAGAGAATTACGAATAATCAATTAAAAAATTGCGAAAACGATATAAATTTTGATATTTTTTTTATAAATGTTTAATTTCTATCGAACAGAATTATTTTTACTGAATATTAAACGTTTTTTTTAGTTTAAATTAGGATTTTGACAATGTATATTCCAATGTGTTGGATCGTTTTGTAGCACTAAAATTTTTGATAAATTTCTATCCAAAGATCTTTTATAATCGTAATTGAAAGCCAAAGGGTGTTTTCCAAAGTATTGAAAATCTTCAGAAAATTGATTTAAACTTTGATTAAATGGATCTGAAAAAACAAAAGTATAGTTACTTAAATTTAACCTTTTATTAAGTGCTGAAAAACCATTTTTATCAACCGATAATTTAGAAAAAGTATAAATACTTGTTGGTTTTGTTGTTTCTTTTTTATCTTGTTTTTGTGCGTTTAAAGAAATACTAAAAATAAAAACAGTAAAAAGAAAAAGGTATTTAGTTTTCATAATTTTGTAAGTTTTGGTTCTTAGAATAAGCATCAAGATTTATACCAAATTAGTTTTCTTTAAATTTTAATAAACCTTCTTTTAACCAACTATAATAGGTGTCTCTATCTGTATATTGTTGAGTATTGTTTAAAATTTCTAACTCAGGACTTAATAAAACATAATAGGGTTGTGATGCGTTTTTAAAATTTATCACCTGAAATGTAGCCCATTTATCTCCATAAGTTTCAATTTTTTTCACTTTTCCATTTGGCTTTAAAAAATCGAATTGTAGTTCTTTTGGCAACTTCTTTTCATTATCATCCACATATAAAGAAATTAAAATATAGTCCTCTTTTAACGTTTGATAAATGTCTTGTTCACTCCAAACATTTTCTTCCATTTTTCTGCAATTTACACATGCCCAGCCTGTAAAATCTAATAAAATGGGTTTGTTGGTTTTTTTGGCTGCTGCTAAACCTTCATCAAAATCTTTATAACAATCTAACCCTAAAGGACAATTGTTTTCGGTTTCATAAACACTATAAAATTGGGGAGGTGGAAAACCACTTAGTAAACTTAAATTCCATGTTGGTGTTTTTAAAACTCCAGGAGCAATATAAATGATAAAAGCAATAATTAAAACCCCAAATGAAATTCTAGAAAACGATAGTTTTTTGATAGGAGAATCGTGTGGAAACTTAATTTTAGCAAATAGATATAATGCTAATCCTATAAAAATTACAATCCAAATTCCTATAAAAACTTCACGTTTTAATATACCCCAATGCGCAACTAAATCTGCATTTGATAAAAATTTAAAAGCCAAAGCTAATTCTAAAAACCCTAAAACAACTTTGGTTGTGTTTAACCAGCCACCAGATTTTGGTAACGAATTTAACCAACTAGGAAATAACGCGAATAAAGCAAAAGGTAATGCTAGTGCTAAACCAAAACCAGTCATTCCTGCTGTTAATTGTGTTGCTCCACCATCAGAAGTTAATGAACCTGCCAATAATGATCCTAAAATAGGACCAGTACAAGAAAATGAAACAATTGCTAAGGTTAAAGCCATAAAGAAAATTCCAATAATTCCGCCAACTGAAGAAGCGGAATCCATTTTGTTTCCCCAAGAACTTGGTAAAGTTATTTCGTAAAAGCCAAAGAATGAAAACGCAAAAAAGACCAAAACCACAAAAAAGAAAATATTTAAATAGATATTGGTAGAGATTGTATTTAAAATTTCTGGATCTAAATTATCTAAAAAATGAAAAGGAAGACTTAATAAAATATATATAAATACGATAAAAATTCCATACAAAACGGCATTAAAAATACCTTTGTTTTTATTTTGAGATTGTTTTGTGAAAAACGAAACTGTTAAAGGAATCATAGGAAAAACACAAGGAGTTAACAAGGCTAACAAACCACCTACAAAACCTAATAAAAATATACTAAATAATCCATTTGATTTTTCAGAGTTTGAATCTGAGGTATTATTTAAAAGAGATGTATTTTTTAAATCTAATTTTAATTTATTAGTTAGGTTTTTGCTTTTTTCATCAATAGATATAACTTCTTCAATTGTTTTACCAACTAATGAAATTGTAAAATCTTCATCAATATTTATACAAGCAGTTTCACAAACTTGTCCAAAGAAATTAAGTTTTATTTGAGAGAGATCTTTATTTGTTAATTGTATTCTTTGTGTAATTACTGCTTTATCTTTAAAAACAATTTCTTCTTTTCTCCAAATTTCAGAATATTTTTTAAAAGTTTCTTTTTCAGTGGCTTTACCCATTAATTTATAACCAATTTCATCTTTTTGTAATGAAATTTCTAGTGGTAAAGAAGCATCTTCAGGGTTGTATTGTGAGTATAAATACCAACCTTTGTAAAGTTTTGCATGAAAAGCAATATCAAACTCAGTATCAGATATTTTTTTAACAGAAGTTGTTATTTTTATTGGATCATTTTCAGTTTGCGAAAAACTAAAAAATGAACAGAGTATAAAAGCTATTAAAAAGATAAATTTATTCATTACGTTGTGGTTATTTTTAAATTGTTTTTTTTGATAAAACGGTTGTCTTGTCTATGATTTATCACCCAAATAATTTCATTATCAGTATTGCAAAGTAGCCAAGTATTTTCTTTTTCTAAAAGTGAAAATTTTTCATCTTTAAAATATTTACTTAATTTTTTTTTTCCTTGCATTCCTTGGGGATAAAGATAGTCACCATTTTGCCATTTCCTTATCTTTAAAGGATACTTTAACAAATCTTTATCAACGTAAATAGTTTGTTTGTTTTCTGATGATTTTTGCTGAACTTCTTCAAAAACCAAAGAAATTGGATTTGAGATTTGAGTTTGATTTTTATCAATTTGAAACGATAATTCTTTAGAAGAAGTCGGTTTTTTTTTAGACAATAATAAAAAACCTCTGTCTTTTAATAACCTGTAATTTTCTGAAAAAACTTGTTTGCCAGATTGAGCAGAAAGTAAATTATAAACATCATTCCACTCAGTAAAATTGTATACTTTTAAGAGCTGAAATAAATATGCTTTTGGTTTTGATAATTGATTGATTTTATCAATATCTATTTTTATAATACTGTTTTCTGAAGTGATAGTTTTAGATTTTACATCTTCAATTTTATCTTCAATAATTTGTTTACTCTCTTGCAAATTATCAATAGTATTAGAAAAGGTGTTTAATAAAGTGGGGTTAATTTCTTTTAAAATAGGTACAATCTGATGTCTAATTTTATTTCTGATATATTTTGTAGATGCGTTACTTGCATCTTCTCGCCATTCAATTTTATGCTCGTTAGCATATTCAAAAATTTCTTCCCTAGAAAAAGGTAAAAGCGGACGAATAATATTTCCATTTTTTTCAGGAATTCCAGTAAATCCGTCTAAACCAGTTCCTCTTGTTAAATTGATAAGAAAGGTTTCTAAATTATCATCTGCATGATGTGCGGTTAAAACATAATTAAAATTGTGTTTTTCTATAAGTTCTTGAAACCAATTATATCTTAATTGTCGTGCAGCAATTTGTGTTGATAGTTTGTTTTTTTGGGAAAATTTATTTGTATCAAAATTTATTGTAAAAATTTGATTAGAATATTTTTTAGATATTTTTTTAATGAATTCTTCATCTAAATCACTTTCTTTTCCTCTTAATTTAAAGTTACAATGTGCTAAAGAAATATCGAAATTTAATTGGGAAAGAAGATGTTGTAAAACAACCGAATCTAAACCTCCAGAAATAGCAATTAATAGCTTTTTATCTCTTAAATAAGAGAAATTATTATTGATATGTTTTTTAAATTTTTGCAGCATTTCTGCCTCAAAAGTAAGTAATTTATAACTGAGAATTTAACCAGTTTATAATATCTTGTAGCATTTCTTCTTTACATAAATCATTATGCAATTCATGGTAGCCGCCATTAAATAATTTTAAAGTTGCTTTTTCTGAATTATTTGTAAATTCTTGTGTTCCTTTATAATCAGTAATTTTATCATCCGTACCATGTAATAAATACATGTTTGTTTGTAATTTATTAGCGTTTCTAATTGCCCATTTACCAGTGTCAATAAAAGTTAAAGAAAAATTAGGGCTAATTTTATTATGTATTAAAGGGTCATCAATATATTTGTCAATTTCTATTTTATCTCTAGAAATGTCATTGGCATTTAATCCATTTCCGATTGTTATTGAAGGTGCTATTTTTTGTAGCAATTTGCCAACAGCTAACTTAATTTTTGGTGGTTCAAATGCTAATTTTAAAAACGGACTTGTTGCAATTATACCTTTTAAATTATGTTTTTTTCTAATACTATAATTAATAACTGTGTTACCACCCATTGAGTGCCCATAAAGAAAAACAGGTTTGTTTGGAAATAATTCTTTTGCTTTTTCAATAGTTTTTGATACGCTTTCTAAAACTGCTCCAAAATTTGGATTATGACCACGTTTACCTAAGGTTTTGCCATGTCCAAAATGATCAAAAGCAACAACAGAAAAATTGTTTTTTGTTAATTTTTGTGCAACATGAACATATCGGGTGGAATGTTCTCCCATTCCGTGAACTAATACAACAACGGCTTTTGTTTCTTTTGCTTTCCAAAATTGACCAAAAAATTTGGTTTTGTAAATGTTGAAATTAAACTCATCATGTGTCATAATTGTTGTTTTTTTAGCCAAATTCTAATCTCTTTTTTTAAAGATTGTTCTGGTTTTGGTAATGGTATTGTTCTGCCAAATTGTTTACTTCTATTAAATTTAGAGAAATTTATTTTTAGTTGTTTCCATTCAGAAGGAAACATATCTAAAAACTTAGCAAACATATTTATTTCATTTGGCCTTTCTTTTAAATTTTCAAATACTAACTTAAACTTTTCTTCTTGATCAATTATCATATTGTAAATATAAAAAAATCTATTTCGAGTTTAGCAATACATATTTCATGGCTTTTGCTTTTAATAAGCATTCTTCATATTCTTTTTCAGGAATTGATTTTGCTGTAATTGCACCACCAACAGAATAAGAAATGTATTTTTTTTCTTCATTATATAAAATACTTCTGATAACAACATTAAAGTCGAAATTACCTTCTGGTGTAATATAACCAACAGTGCCAGAATACAAGCCACGTTTGGTTTCTTCTAAGTTTTCTATAATTTTCATTGCAGAAACTTTTGGAGCTCCTGTCATACTTCCCATTGGAAAAGTACTTTGTAAAATATCTATTGGATGTGTATATTCTTCAACTTCAGATACAACTGTAGATATTAGTTGATGCACTTGTTTAAATGAATATACTTTGCACAATTCTTCTACTTTTACAGTTCCTATTTTAGCAGTTTTTGATAAATCATTTCTAACTAAATCAACAATCATAACATTTTCTGAACGCTCTTTTTCATCTCTCATTAAATCTGATGCAATTTTATCATCGTCAATTTTACTTCGTAAACGTTTTGCGGTACCTTTTATAGGTTGAGAAACTATTTTTGCGCCTTCTTTTTTAATATATCTTTCTGGTGAAGCAGATAATACATATTGATGTTCCATTTTAAAAAAAACTGCAAATGGAGGCTCAGAAATTTCATTTAAGTGATTGTAAACTTCTAAAGGATTTATAGTAGCATTTTCTGCATAAAATTCTTGGCAAAAATTGGCTTCGTAAATGTCACCTCTTTTAATATGATCTAAAACTTTGTTTACTTTATAGTGGTATTCATCTTTATGAATTCTGAGTTTTATTTTGATATCAGAATTAGATTTTTGCGTTTTTAGATTTTTGTTTTTAGAAATTTCTTCGAAGTCATTTTCTATTTCATCATCTACCATTTTTAAATAACAAAATTCAATTTCATTACCATTGATAAAGATCAATTTTTGTGGTTGAAAAAAATATAAATCAGCAAAGTCTAAATTATCATAATTGTTAGAAGAAAGTTGTTCTACATTATTTTTAACATCGTAAGAAATATACCCAAAAATATAGTCTTTAGTTATGGTTTGATATTCTTTTAACTTGTCAAAAGCATTATAATAATCAGTTTTAATTGATGTAAATTCTTCAATAGCTAAAGCACAATTAAAACTAGAATATTTTTGTTTATAGTTATTAGAATCTAGCCAAAGAGCAGTATCAAATTGTTGAGACCAAGACAAAAGCTGTGTTTTAAATTCTTGAATATCATCAACAGAAAAAGTACGATTTGTTCTTTGCATATGGTGTAAAAATACTCGAAAGTTTTGAGAACAAAAAAACCTCACAAATAGTGAGGTTTTTTTATATTATGTATAAATTTTATGCATTTAAAGGTTTTCCGTCCCAAGCAGCTTTTGCAGCTTCTTTAACGGCCTCAGAGTATGTTGGATGACCATGGCAAATTCTGGCTAAATCTTCTGCAGAAGCTCTATATTCCATAGCAACAGCAGCTTCCATGATTAAATCTGCTACACGCGCACCAACCATATGAACTCCTAAAATTTCATCTGTATTTTTATCTGCTAATACTTTTACAAATCCGTCAATATCTCCACTTGCTCTAGATCTTCCTAAAGCACGCATAGAAAACTTACCAGCCTTATAATCTACATTTGCATCTTTTAATTCTTGCTCAGTTTTACCAACTGCGGCAACTTCAGGCCAAGTATAAATAATACCAGGAATTAAATTATAATCTATATGTGGTTTTTCGCCAGCTAAATATTCTGCAACAACAACACCTTCTTCTTCAGCTTTGTGTGCTAACATTGCTCCTTTAACAACATCACCAATTGCGTAGATATTAGAAATATTAGTTTGTAAATGATCATTAACATCAATTTGTCCTCTTTCTGTAACTTTTACACCTGCATTTTCTAAACCTAATCCGGCTGTGTATGCATGACGACCAACTGCAACTAAACAATAATCACCAGTAAAAGTAACTTCTTCTCCTTTTTTATTGTTTGCTTTTACAATTATTTCATCACCATTTCTTTCTACAGAAGTAACTCCATGACTAACAGCAAATTTAATCCCTTGTTTCTTTAAAACTTTTTGTAGTTCTTTAGAAACATCGGCATCCATAGTTGGTGTAATTTTTGCTGCATATTCAATAACAGTAACATTTGCACCTAAACGTTTATATACAGAACCTAATTCTAAACCAATAACACCACCACCAATTACTAATAAATGTTTTGGTACTTCTTTTAATTTTAAAGCTTCAGTAGAAGTAATTACACGTTCTTTATCAAGAGTGATAAAAGGTAATGTAGATGGTTTTGAGCCAGTTGCAATAATTATGTTTGTTCCTTCAATTACTTCAGAAGTACCATCATTTTTTGCAATATTTATATGAGTTGCATCAACAAAAGAACCTAATCCTTCAAAAACATCAATTTTGTTTTTGTCCATTAAATACTTAATTCCACCAGTGGTAGTTTCTACAACTTTGGCTTTTCTATCAACCATTTTACCAAAATCGAAAGTAGGTTTTTCAACTGAAATTCCATGCTCTTCAAAATGATGTACAGCATCATAATAATGATGAGAAGAGTCTAATAATGCCTTAGACGGAATACATCCCACATTTAAACAAGTACCACCTAAAGTAGAATATTTTTCAATAATTGCTACTTTTTTTCCTAATTGAGAGGCTCTAACTGCAGCTATATATCCTCCAGGTCCAGAACCAATAACAATAATATCGTATGTCATTACTTTGTAATTTTAGATACAAAAGTACATATATTTTTAGATAAGAGTAAGAGAATTGGTTAATTTTACTATATTTAAAATCTAAAATTTATATCATGAAGATTCTTAAAAAAACATTACTTTTTATACTTATTTTATTACTGATTTCGCAATTTTTTGGACCAGATAAGAATGAAGGAAGTATAACTTCTATAGATGCTTTTATTGCTGAAACAAATCCGCCAACAGAAGTCCGTAAAATTTTAACAGAAAGTTGTTTCGATTGTCATAGTAATGTTACCAAATATCCTTGGTATAATAATATTACACCTATAAATTATTGGTTAGACAGTCATGTAAAAGACGGAAAAAAACACTTAAACTTTTCTAAATGGAATGAGTATTCATTAAAAAGAAAAGAACATAAAATGGATGAATTGTATGAGGAAGTAGAAAAAGGAGAAATGCCTTTAAACTCTTATACTTGGACTCATAGTGAAGCTAATTTAACGCAAGAACAAATTGATGCTATTGTTACTTGGGGAAAAAAAGTGCAAGCAGATTATAAGCAACAAATGAATGCTAAATAGTTGGTAGAAAATACTGTTTTAATTATTGGTACTGTTTGGGTTGAGCCAAATTCATCTGCTGCAGGCTCTAGAATGTTGCAGTTAATTGAGCTTTATTTAAAACAAAATTGGAAAGTTACTTTTGCATCTTCTGCAACAAAAAATCAAAAGGCACTTGATTTATCAACAATAGGTGTTCATGAAGTTTTTATTGAATTAAATAATATTTCTTTTGATGATTTTGTAAAAAAATTAAACCCAAAAATTGTTGTTTTTGATCGTTTTATGATTGAAGAGCAATTTGGTTGGAGAGTTGCAGAAAATTGCCCTAAAGCTTTACGAATTTTAGATACTGAAGATTTACATTTTTTACGAAAAGTAAGATATCAACAATTAAAAAAAGGAGAAGAGTTTACAAACAATGCTTTATTAAAATCTGATGAAACAAAACGTGAAATAGCATCTATTTTAAGATGTGATTTGAGTTTGATTATTTCTACTTTTGAAATGAATTTGCTAAAATCTGTTTTTAAGATTGATGGAAAAATCTTGTATTATTTGCCTTTTTTATTATATAAAATTGATAAAAATCAAACTAAAAATTGGAAACCTTTTTCTGAAAGAAACCACTTCGTGTTTATTGGTAATTTTTTTCATAAACCAAATGTTGATGCTGTTATCACTCTAAAAAAAGAAATTTGGAGTAATATCAGAAAATTAATTCCTAATTCAGAACTTCATGTTTATGGAGCCTATGTAACACAACAAATTAAAGAACTACATAATAAAAAAGATGGTTTTATTATAAAAGGTTTTGCAGGAAATGCGGAAGAAGTTGTTAAAAACGCTAGAGTAGTTTTAGCGCCTTTACGATTTGGTGCAGGAATAAAAGGTAAATTGACTGAAGCTATGACTTGCGGAACACCAAGTGTAACTACCGAAATTGGAGCAGAAGGGATGCACCATAATTTACTTTGGAATGGTTTTGTAGAAAATGATTTTAATGAATTTTCTAAAAAAGCAGTTCAATTATATTCTGATGAAAAATTATGGGAATCATCTCAAAAAAAAGGAATTGAAATTATCAACCAAATTTATGATAAAGAGAATTTAAGTCCGGTTTTTATAAATGGAATTAAAGAACTTCAACTAAATTTAGAGGAACATAGGACTCAAAATTTTTTAGGTAATTTATTACAACATCAAACATTACAAGCTACAAAATATATGAGCAAATGGATTGAAGAGAAAAATAAATAAACAGTTTGCAATAGCAGTTTTCAGTAAAGTATTTACTGAAAACTGCTGTTGTTTACTATAATAATCCTGCTCTTTTTAATAAAGCATCAGGTTTTGGTTCTTGCCCTCTAAAACGTTTGTATAATTCCATAGGTTTTTCTGTTCCGCCTTTAGACAATACATTTTCTTTAAATTTAGTAGCTACTTCTTTATTAAAAATTCCTTTTTCTAAGAAATATTCAAAAGCATCTGCATCTAAAACTTCTGCCCATTTATATGAATAATATCCAGCAGAATATCCTCCTTGAAAAATATGAGAAAAAGCAGTACTCATACAATTTTCTGCAACATCAGGATATAATTTTGTATCGGAAAAAGCAACATTTTCAAATTCTTTTACAGATTTTATTTTTGATGAGTCTTGCGAATGCCAACTCATGTCTAATAAACCAAAACTTAGTTGACGTAAAGTTTGCATACCTTCATGAAAACTAGCAGATTCTTTTATCTTTTCAATATATTTCATTGGAATAATTTCACCAGTTTCATAATGCTTTGCAAACAACTCTAAAGCTTCTTTTTCATAACACCAGTTTTCAAAAACCTGACTTGGTAACTCCACAAAATCCCAAGAAACAGAAGTGCCTGATAAACTATTATAAGTGGTGTTTGCTAACATACCGTGTAACGCATGTCCAAACTCATGAAACAACGTTGTAACTTCATTAAAAGTTAATAACGAAGGTTTTGTTTCGGTTGGTTTTGTAAAATTACAAACGATAGAAACGTGTGGTCTTTCGTTAATTCCGTTTTTAATTTGTTGTGATTTGTAGCTAGTCATCCAAGCACCATTGCGTTTTCCTTTTCTAGGATGAAAATCTGCATAAAAAACAGAAATAAAGTTGCCTTGATTATCAGTAACATTGTATGTTTTTACATCTTCATGGTATTTTTCTATATTAGAAACTTCTTCAAAATTTAAATCGAACAAACGATTTGCAATTTCGAAAACACCATCAATAACATTTTCTAATTTAAAATATGGTTTTAAAATTTCTTGATCTAAATCGAATAATTCTTTCTTTAGTTTCTCAGAATAATAAGAGCCATCCCATTTTTGAAGTTGATCTATATTGTCTAATTTTTTAGCGTAATTTTCTAAATTTTCAAATTCTTTTTTTGCAGCTGGTTTTGCTTTTTGTAATAAATTATTAGAAAACTCAATTACATTTTCTGGCGTTTCTGCCATTCTTTCTTCCAAAACAAAATGAGCATGTGTTTTATAACCTAATAAATTTGCTCTTTGTTGACGTAAGTTTACAATCTCTAAAACAATTTTCTCATTATTAAATTCATTATTTTGAAATGCTTTTTTACCAGCAGCAATTGCCATTTTTTTTCTTAATTCTCTATTATCTGCATACGTTAAAAACGGAATGTAGCTTGGGTAATCTAAAGTAAAAATATAACCATCTTTTTCTTTTGATTTTGCAACTTCTTTTGCCGCTTCTTTTACACTTTCTGGTAATCCAGAAAGATCTTCTTCATTCGTTAAATGCATTTCAAAAGCATTGGTTTCAGCTAAAACATTTTCTCCAAATTTTAATGAAAGTTTAGAAAGTTGAGCGTCAATTTCTCTAAGTTTTAATTTATCATCTTCATTTAAATTAGCGCCATTTCTAGCAAAACCTTTATATTGTTTTTCTAACAACATGTTTTGCTCTTTAGTTAAATCTAGATTTTCTTTATCATCAAAAACCGATTTTACTCTTTTAAATAAAGCCTTATTTAACCTAATATCATTTGAAAACTCACTTAACAAAGGAGAAACTTCTTGCGCTATTTTTTGAATCTCATCATTAGTTTCTGCTGAGTTTAAATTGAAGAAAATACTGGTGATTCTATTTAGTTTTTCTCCGGTAAAATCTAAAGCAACCGTTGTGTTTTTAAAAGTTGGAGATTCAGAATTATTTGTGATTTCATCAATTTCTGCTTTGGCAATTTCAATACCTTTTTTGATAGCAGGTTTGTAATTCTCATTAGAAATTTTAGAAAAAGGAGCTGTATTAAAATCTTGTAAAAGTGGATTCATCAAAATGTATATTTGTTTAATTGTTGAAAAGTGTAATTGTAAAAAATGTTATTTTCTTACACGTTCAGAAGCTTTTTCAACCTTTAATTTCAATCCTTCTTTGTAAGCAATAATTTTGTCTAAAACGCATTTATCAGAAGCGCCAATAATTTGGGCAGCTAAAATACCTGCGTTTTTTGCACCATCTAAAGCTACAGTTGCAACAGGAACACCACCAGGCATTTGTAAAATAGACAATACAGAATCCCAACCATCAATAGAATTTCTACTTTTTACAGGTACACCAATTATTGGTAAAGGACTCATACTTGCTACCATTCCTGGTAAATGAGCTGCACCTCCAGCGCCTGCAATTATTACTTTTATTCCTCTTAGATGTGCATTTTTAGAATAGTTTACTAATTTTTCTGGAGTTCTATGAGCAGACACAATATCTACTTCAATTTGAATATCAAAACTTTCTAAAATATCTATTGCTTCTTGCATTATTGGAAGATCAGAATCACTTCCCATTATTATTCCTACCATAATTACTTACTAATTACTCTAATTGTTTCTTTTACTTTTTGTGCAATCTTTCTTGCAGTGTCAATATCTTTATTTACAATGGTTACATGCCCCATTTTTCTAAACGGACGTGTTTCTTTTTTACCATAAATATGAGGTGTTACTCCATCAATTTTTAAAATATTATTTATATTTTGATAAACTACATCGCCAGAAAAACCTTCTTCACCTACTAAGTTTACCATAATTCCGGCAACTTTACTTTCCGTATTTCCTAAAGGAAGGTTTAAAATAGATCGTAAATGTTGTTCAAACTGGTTGATATAACTTGCTTCAATAGAGTAATGACCAGAATTATGCGGTCTTGGAGCAACTTCATTTACCAAAATTTCATTGGTTTCTGTTTGAAACATTTCAACCGCTAATAAACCAACAAAATCTAGTTTTTCAACTACTTTTAAAGCAACTTTTTGGGCTTTTTTGGCAACACTTTCACCAATTCTTGCGGGGCAAATTACATATTCTACTTGGTTGGCTTCTGGATGAAACTCCATTTCAACAACAGGATATGTTTTTGTTTCTCCATCAGTATTTCTGGCAACAATTACGGCTAATTCATTTTTAAAAGGAATTAATTGTTCCGTAATACATTCAACATTTGGTAGTGTGTCTAAATCAGAAAAATTTCTAACAATTTTAACTCCATTACCGTCATACCCAAAACGTGCAGCTTTCCAAACAAATGGAAAATTAATAATTTCACTTTCTAAACAAAGAACTAACTCTTCTAAATAGGCAAAATGAGAAAAAGGAGCAGTTGGTATTTTATGATCAAAATAAAAGTTTTTTTGACTTGCTTTACTTTGTATTACTCTTAAATTCTTTGGTTTTGGATAGATTGTTAATCCTTCAGATTCTAGTTTATCTAAAGCATCAATATTTACATTTTCTATTTCAATAGTTAATACATCTACAGTTTTACCAAAGTTATAAACTGCATCAAAATCTAGTAAATCTCCAATTTCAAAATGGTTGCAAATTTCTGCACATGGTGCATTTTTATTGGAATCTAAAATAGATGTATGGATATCAAATTTTTGAGTTTCTGTTAGAAGCATTCTACCTAGTTGACCACCACCTAAAATACCTAATTTAAAATCAGAAGAGAAATAATTTTTCACGTTTAATATTGTTGTGTTTCGACAAAAATAATCAACTCTAGCTTAAGAAACTATTAAAAATTGCTGATTCGAATTGTAGTTCCAGTTTTTGTAACTCTATACTCAATTGCCGGGCATATAAAACCATCGGTTTGAGGGGCTCCCCCAAAATCTACACTATAGGTGCTTTGATCACAAGAACATTTTAATAATCTGTTTTCAAAGGTCATTGGAGTAGTACAAGCATCATTAGGGCAAAGTTTATCAAAGGCTACAAAATCAGTTCCGTTTTTATTAAATAATAAAATACCTTTATTACCACCAGAAATGTTAGCAGAACCTCCAGGGGTTTGTGCGTTTATCAATTCAGGATTGTTTAAATCTGTAGCAATATTTATTGGTAAAGTTTGAATACAATTTTGTAGTGCGCTATTATCTGAGCAGCTCAAAAGAGAAATTAACATAAAAAAAAAGGTTATTTTCTTAAATATCATATAAAACAGTTTTTTTTAAAACGATGACAAGTTACAATTATTTTGTACATTTGTATAACAATCTCATTCCTATTAAGGTAATGGGATTTTTGATTTAAAACCATCGTTACGTTTTTTAAAATACTAGATATTTTTCTTTAAATAATAAATTGAAATGTTTGTTAAAGAAAGTAATAAATAAAATAAAATAAAAATGAGTGAAATTTCTTATTATTCTGCAGAAGGATTAAAAAAGTTGAAGGATGAATTGCATCAATTAGAGCAAGTTGAGCGTCCAAGGGTAACACAAGAAATTGCTGATGCAAGAGATAAAGGTGATTTGAGTGAGAATGCTGAATATCATGCAGCAAAAGAAGAGCAATCTCATTTAGAGTTTAAAATTGCAAAATTAAAAAACGTAGTTGCTAATGCTCGTATTTTAGATGAAAGTCAATTAGATACTTCTAAAGTATTAATTCATTCTAATGTAAAAATTAAGAATACAGTTAATGGCATGGAATTCTCTTATAGGTTGGTTGCAGATTCTGAAACTGATGTTAGAAATGGAAAATTGTCTGTAAACTCACCAATTGGTAAAGGTTTATTAGGTAAAAAAGTTGGAGAAATCGCAGAAATTCAAGTTCCTAGTGGGATTATGAAATTTGAAATCGTTGAAATTTCTAGGTAAAAGAATAGAAAAATTATTACCATAAAGTGTGAAAAAATAGTGTCTTTTTTACACCAAAATGATAGTTAAAACTGAAAAATGAGCATATTTACCAAAATAATTACAGGAGAAATACCAAGTTATAAAGTTGCCGAAGATGATAATTTTATTGCTTTTTTAGACATTAATCCAAATGCAAAGGGGCATACTTTAGTGGTTCCTAAAAAAGAAGAGGATAAGATTTTTGATTTATCAAAAGAGGAGTATAAAAATTTAATGGATTTTTCTTTCAGAATTGCAAAAGCAATTGAAAAAACTGTGCCTTGTAAAAGAGTAGGGATGAGTGTTATTGGTTTAGAAGTGCCTCATGTACATGTTCATTTAATTCCTTTAAATGAAATGGCGGATATTCAGTTTACTAAAAAAGTAAAATTAACAAATGATGAATTTGTTAGTTTAGCAAAGAGTATTTCTAATAATTTTATTTAATCTATTTTATTAGTTTTAATAGCTTTTAATGCCAATTTACAACACAATTCTGCGGCTTTATTTAGGTTAGCAAAACGAGAATCTGTTGTCCATCCTTTATCATATCTATAATAAATTTGTTGTGCTATTACTGCAATTTTGAATAATCCAAACACATAATAGAAAACTAAATTATCTAAATTTCTGCCTGATTTTTCTGCATACATTTGAGCAATTTTACTTCTAATAGGATTGCCTTCAAAAACAGTTGGTGAAGGGATTCCTTGCTTTACAAAATCATGATCTGAGGCAACTGTCCAATAACCCAAAGCAGTTCCTAAATCCATTAGAGGATCTCCTAAAGTTGCCATTTCCCAATCTAAAACGGCTGAAACTTCTTGCCAAGAATCATCTTTAAAAACAACATTGTCATATTTAAAATCATTGTGAATTAAACAATGATCGTATTTTTTTGGTTGATGTTCTTTCATCCAATTTATCACCATTTCTGCTTCATGATATTCATCAGTTTTGGCTTTTAAATATTGTTTTCCCCAGTTAGAAACCTGCCTTTCTACATAGCCTTCAGGTTTACCTAAATTACCCAAACCAACGGCATTATAATCTACTTTATGTAATTCGACTAAAGTGTCTAACCATGAGTTTGCAATTGTTTTATATGATGATGGTTTAATGTTTCTTTGTTTTGCTTCTTTAAAGTTTAAAATAACACCTTCCTTTTTTTTCATGATGTAAAAATCACTTCCTAAAATAGTTTCATCATTACAAAAAGCATACATTTTTGGAGCTTTGGAAAACACTTTATGAACACTATTTTGTACTTTGAATTCACGACTCATGTCATGACCTCTTTTGATAGCGCCTTTTGGTGGTTTTCTTAAAACATATTCTTTATTTTCTATTTGTAGTAAATAAGTTAAGTTAGAATACCCGTTTGTAAATTGTTGTACAAACAACTCACTTTCAACTGAATTAATTAAATTGATTTCTTTTAAATATTTTTTTAAAGGAATATCAGGTAATTCCTCACCTTTTCTTACTTTTTGATTGCTCATTTCTAACTTCCATATTTTTTAATACAACTTTTTCCTAGTTGATACATGTGTACTTCATCTGGACCATCTGCCAAACGCAACATCCTTGCAATGGCAAAATAATGTGGTAAATAAGTATCTGGACCAACACCTTTTCCGCCTAAAATTTGCATAGCTCTATCAATTACTTTTAAAGCCATATTTGGAGCTACAATTTTTATCATTGCAATAATATCTTTTGCTTCTTTATTCCCTTTGTTATCCATTTTTGCAGCAGCAGAAAGAGTTAGTAAACGTGCTTGTTCAATTTCGCAAGCGGATTTTGCTATATCGTGTCTGATGCTACTATATTCATAAAATTTTTTTCCAAAAGTTTCCCTTTCTAAAGTTCTCTTGGACATTGTTTCTAATGCATATTGTGCAATTCCTACTAAACGCATGCAGTGATGAATTCTACCAGGTCCTAAACGCCCTTGTGCTATTTCAAAACCTCGTCCTTCTCCTAAAATTAAGTTTTCTTTCGGAACTCTAACATTGTTTAATTCAATTTCTGCGTGTCCTTCAGGAGAATCATAAAAACCTAAAATAGAAAGTGGTCTTATAATTTTTAATCCAGGAGTATCCATAGGAACCAAAACCATACTTTGTTGTTGATGTCTATGTGCATTTGGGTCAGTTTTACCCATAATAATAGCTATTTTACAATGTGGATCCATTGCACCAGAAGACCACCATTTTCTTCCATTAATTAAATATTCATTACCATCTAAAACAATTGAAGTTTCTATATTAGTAGCATCTGAAGAAGCTACTTGTGGTTCTGTCATTAAAAATGCTGAACGAATTTCTCCATTCATTAAAGGAGCTAACCATTGTTTTTTTTGTGCTTCATTTCCATATTTTGCTAATACTTCCATGTTTCCTGTATCTGGTGCAGAACAATTAAAAATTTCTGAAATCCATATTTTTCGCCCCATTATTTCAGCTAAAGGAGCGTATTCTAAATTGGTTAAACCTGGACTTAAATCTCCATAATCTTTTGGTAAAAAAAGATTCCATAAGCCAGCATCTTTTGCTTTTTGTTTTAGCGTTTCTATCTTTGGAAAACGCTTCCACATATTATTTTTATCTGCTTGAAAAGCTATATACTCTTCTTCTACAGGAACAATGTGTTCTTGGATAAAAGCGGTTAGTTTTTGTTGTATTTCTAGTGATTTACTTGTGTGTTCGAAGTTCATAGTTTAATTTTATTTGCACTATTATCACCATATAGAAGCTTAGAGTACATAAAATCGTGAAACTATTTTTCTATCTAGTGTTTAAAAAATTATCCAGCAATCATATAACCTCCATCAGCAGTATAAACACCACCTGTCATATAATTACCCGCATCAGAAGCTAATAAACAAGCTAAACCTACCATTTCTTCTGGCATTCCCATTCTTTGGCTTGGTAATGTTTTTTTAATTTTGCCGAGTATTTTTTCATTTTGCCAAAGTGCAGCACTGAATTTTGTTTTTATTAAGCCAGGACAAATTGCATTTGCTTTAACACCATGTTGACCCCATTCTTTTGCTTGATTTTTTGTAAGCATTAAAATTGCAGCTTTACTTGTGCTGTAAATACCTAACCCAAAACCTGGCGTTAAAGATTCTACTGAGGCAATATTAATAATACTTCCGTTTTTATTTGCTTTAAAATGTGGTAATACTAAGTTTGATAAACTCCAAGGAGCTTTTACATTCACATCCATAATTTTATCAAAAATTGCTGGATCTACATCTTCAATGGGTCCAAAAACTGGATTTATAGCTGCATTATTTACTAGAATATCAATTCTGCCAAAAGCTTCTAATGCTTTAGAAACTAAGTTTTTTCGTTGATCTTCTTTTCCTATATGGCAAGCAATTCCTGTAGCTTTTAATCCTTCAGCTATAAACTCTTTTACAACTTCATCACAGGCTTCTTGACTTCTACTAGAGATAATAACTTGTGCACCATTTTGGGCTAAACCTTTTGCAATTGCTTTTCCAATTCCTTTACTTGAACCTGTAATAATAGCAACTTTACCTTCTAAATTAAATTGTTGTTTTATATTCATTATATAATATATTCTTTGTCTTTTTTGATCGTTAAAACCTCATCACTCATTAAAGATTCGGCTAATGAATTTGTTTTTGGAACTTCATATTTAAAGTAGAATTTCATGGTATGAATTTTACTTTCATAAAAGGTTTTTGAATATTTTTTATCAGCATTGTTTAATTGATTTTTAGAATCTACAGCCATTTCTAACCATAACCATCCTAAAACAACAATACTCATATATTCCATAAATAAATTAGCATCTGCTAAATAGCGTTCATAATTTCCTTTCATAGCAAAAGGCATTAAATGCTCTAATACTTTTTGAGAGTTTTTTAATTTATCACCCAAAATAGTAGCATAGTCTTTTAATTCATCATCTTTAGAAGCAATTATTATTGTTTGCATAATTTCTGCAGCTAATAATTTTAGTGCTTTACCATTTTGCATTGGTACTTTTCTACCTAATAAATCTTGTGATTGAATTCCTGTTGTACCTTCGTATAAAGCAGAAATTCTGATATCTCTATAATATTGCTGTAAAGAAAAATCGGTACAAAACCCATAGCCACCTAAAATTTGTAACCCATTATCAACAGATTCTGCACCTGCTTCTGAAGGATAAGTTTTTACGATAGGAATAATCATTTCTAATAATAAATGATATTTTTCTTTTTCTTCTTTAGAAGTTGCGGTAGTAAGAATATCATGATATTTTGATGCTAACATTACCAAACTTAAAGAACCTTCTACTATTGATTTTTGTAATAGTAACATTCTTCTAACATCTGGATGTTCTATAATTAAACTCTGTTTTTCAGTAGGGTTTTTCTTTCCGTTTGCAGATAGTTTTCGTCCTTGAGGTCTTTCATTTGCATATTGTAATGAGGTTCTATAAGCTGCCATTGCAATGGCAGCAGCACCTCTACCAACAGCTATTCTTGCACCATTCATCATTAAAAACATTTGTGCTAAACCTTTATGTTCTTCACCTATAAGCCAACCTCTACAATCGTCATTATCTCCAAAACCTAAATGTGTTGTACAATATCCTTTTTGACCCATTTTTTGAAAATCGGCAACTGTCATTACATCATTATACTCTAAAGATCCATCTTCTTTTAATCTGTTTTTAGGAACTACAAAAAGAGAAATTCCTTTTGTGCCTTTTGGAGCACCTTCAATTCTTGCTAAAACTAAATGAATTATGTTTTCTGAAAACTGATTATCACCTCCGGATATAAATATTTTTTGTCCAGTAATTTTATAAAAACCATCATTTGTTAGAGTTGCTTTTGTAACAATATCAGATAAAGAACTACCTGCTTGTGGTTCTGTTAAACACATGGTGCCTCCCCAAACGCCAGAAAGCATTTTTGGAACATAAATATCTTTTAATTCTTGTTTACCAAATTCAACAATTAATTCTGCAGCACCAAGTGTTAAACTTGGATAACCAGGTAAATGATTGTTGGCTGCATCCATAATATATAATGCTGCCTGAAAAGCAGATATTGGAATTTGTAAACCTCCATCATCATAATCAAAACATGCTGAAATAATACCCATTTCTCCAGATTGCAGCATTACTTTGTGCACTTGCTCATGAACAATAACAGTTCCGTCTTTATGGTAAGCTGGAGTTTCATCCATTTCTTTAAAATAAGGATGCAATTCTCTATCAGAAAATTCTTTTACAGAGTCTATAAACATGTCTAACGACTCCAAATCATGTTCCTGAAATCTTTCTCTTGATAATAAATCTTCTAATTTATGAACATCATAAAGTATATATTTAAGTGTTTCTATATCTACATATTTTTTTGACATAATATTGAAGTTTTATAATTGATATTTGATGTGAATTATTAAAAATAAACATCTTTAATGTTTTCAAATATAATGAAAAATATTATGCATGCATAGTAATTTAATAAAATCAGATATATTTAACACTATAAAATTGACTGATTCTCAATTATAAGGCTAGCGTTTTATGATTTTTATAAAAAAGGAAATTAACGTTTAAAGCTGATTTTTTATTTTTTGAAGCTCAGCTTTTACAGTTTCTAATCTGGTAATAATTTCGTGATTATTAAAAATTCCTTCAGGATTTTTTTTCAATTTTTGTTTTGCGCCATCTAATGTAAAACCTCTTTCTTTTACTAAATTAAAAATGAGCTTAAAGTTAGAAATATCTTCTTGCGTAAAAAGACGATTTCCTTTGGCATTTTTTTTTGGTTTGATAATATCAAACTCTTTTTCCCAAAAACGAATTAAAGAAGTATTTACAGAGAATGCTTTTGCAACTTCTCCTATTTTATAATATCTTTTTTTGGGTAAGTCTATGTACATAAATAGTATAAATTAATCAAAAGATTGACTCTCTTCTGATGCTTTTTGTAAGGCCGCAAATTCTTCTAAAGATAAGTTACCATAATAAAAATTAAGAGGATTTAATGCTACACCATTTTTATGAACTTCATAATGTAAATGTGGTGAAACAGATAAACCTGTATTACCAACAAAACCAATTAAATCTCCTCTTTTTACAACATCTCCTTTTTGTACTTTTATTTTACTCATATGAGCATAAATAGTTTTATAGCCATAACCATGTTCTATATAAACCACTTTACCAAAAGTAGTACTTCTTTCTGCTCTATCTACTTTTCCATTTCCAGAAGCATAAATTGGAGTTCCTGTTGCGGCAGTAAAGTCCATTCCTTTATGAAATTTATTAATTTTTAAAATAGGATGCATTCTCATTTTGTAACCAGAAGCTACATAATAATCATCTTTTTTAATTGGAACAATTGCCGGAATAGAGGCTAGCATTACCTCTTTTTCTTTAGCCAATGCAACAATTTCATCTAAAGATTTAGACTGTACAACCATTTGTTTAGATAAAATATCTACTTCTTTAGTTATTTTTTTTATAAGCTGAGAATTATCAAAACCTTCTAAATTTTTATATCTATTTACACCACCAAAACCAGCTTTACGCTGCTCTAATGTAATAGGATTTGCTTCAAAATAACTTCTATAAATATTATTGTCTCTTTCTTGTAGTTGATTTAAGATTGATGAACTTTCCTCTAACCTTTTATTTAATAATTCGTAATGAAACTTTAAGTTTTCTATTTCTCTTTTTTGTGCACGTTCAGTTGGCGACATTATAAATTGGCTCAACCCAATAAAGCCAACAATAGCAATTATAGCTACACCAAAAAAACCAACAATTATTTTTCTATAATAATCACTCTTAACTACAGTAATTTTTCTGTAAGAAAGTGTATCTGCATCATAATAATATTTTACTTTTGCCATATTGCTAAATATATTATTTTTGTTCTTTTAAATCGATTTTAAAGTAAAATCGTTTTTATAAGAACTTACAAATTTACAAAATGTTTTACAACTACTTTTTAAGTTAGTTTTTTTACATATAAATTAACAAAAACCAACCCCGAATTTTCGGGAGAAACTTCATTTCATTTATGAAATCTCAAGACATCAGAGCCACTTTTTTAAATTTTTTCAAAGAAAAATCTCATTTAATTGTTCCTTCTGCGCCAATGGTAACAAAGAACGATCCAACTTTGATGTTTGTTAACTCGGGAATGGCTCCATTTAAAGAATATTTTCTTGGAAACGGAACACCTAAAAGTAACAGAATTTCTGATTCGCAAAAATGTTTACGAGTTTCTGGTAAACATAATGATTTAGAAGAAGTAGGGTATGACACTTATCATCATACTTTATTTGAAATGTTAGGAAACTGGTCTTTTGGTGATTATTTTAAGAAAGAAGCTATAGCTTGGGCTTGGGAATTATTGACAGAAGTTTATAAAATTGATAAAGATATTTTATATGTAACTGTTTTTGAAGGGTCTGATGATGCTGATAATCTTTCTATGGATACTGAAGCTTATGATATATGGAAACAATTTATAGCTGAAGATCGAATTTTAAAAGGTAATAAAAAAGATAATTTCTGGGAAATGGGAGAGCAAGGACCTTGTGGCCCATGTTCAGAAATCCATGTTGATATCCGCTCAAAAGAAGAAAAAGAAAAGGTTGACGGTAGAACTTTAGTAAACGAAGATCATCCTCAAGTGGTAGAAATATGGAATCTAGTTTTTATGCAATACAATAGAAAAGCAGATGCTTCTCTTGAAAACTTGCCAAACAAACATATTGATACCGGAATGGGGTTTGAGCGTTTATGTATGGTTTTACAAAATGTTCAATCTAATTATGATACAGATGTTTTTACGCCAATTATAAGAGAAATCGAAACCATTACAAACACTAAATACGGTTCAAATGAAAAACAAGATATTGCTACAAGAGTAATTTCTGATCATGTTAGAGCCGTTGCTTTTTCAATTGCAGATGGGCAACTACCAAGTAATACTGGTGCAGGTTATGTAATACGTAGAATTCTTAGAAGAGCAGTTAGGTATGGTTTTACTTTTTTAGATAAAAAAGAACCATTTTTATATAGATTAGTTGATGTATTGAGTAAAAAAATGGGAGATGCTTTTCCTGAATTAAAAGCTCAAAAACAATTAATTGAAAATGTAATTAAAGAAGAAGAAACTTCTTTTTTAAGAACTTTAGATCAGGGTTTAATTTTACTAGATAATATTATCTCTTCTGCAAAAACAAAAGAAATTTCTGGCGATAAAGCTTTTGAGTTATACGATACATTTGGTTTTCCTATAGATTTAACAGCTTTAATTCTTTCAGAAAAAGGGTTAACTTTAGATGAAAAAGGTTTTCAAGAAGAACTTCAAAAGCAAAAAAATAGATCTAGAGCAGCAAGTGAAATGTCTACTGAAGATTGGACAGTTTTAGCTGATGATGCTGTTGAAGAATTTATTGGATATGACGCTTTAGAATCTAATGTTAAATTAACTAAATACAGAAAAGTAACCTCTAAAAAAGATGGTGAAATGTATCAATTAGTATTTAATTTAACACCTTTTTA
Source organism: uncultured Polaribacter sp. (assembly GCF_947500975.1). GTDB lineage: Bacteria > Bacteroidota > Bacteroidia > Flavobacteriales > Flavobacteriaceae > Polaribacter. Next base: position 78,513 of record NZ_CANMUE010000008.1, on the reverse strand, counting down.
TCCAGAAGGAGGAGGACAAGTTGGTGATAAAGGATATTTAGAGGATGTATATGGAGATGTTGTTTATATTTTAGATACTAAGAAAGAAAACAATGTTATTATTCATTTTTCAAAAAATTTACCAAAACACTTAAATGGAAGTTTTAAGGCAGTTGTTGATCAAAAACAACGTTTTAGAACAGAATGTAATCATACAGCTACCCATTTATTGCATCAGGCTTTAAGAGAGGTTTTAGGAACACATGTTGAGCAAAAAGGTTCTGCAGTGCATTCTAAATATTTACGTTTCGATTTTTCTCATTTTTCTAAATTAACTGTAGATGAATTACGTGATGTAGAAAATTTTGTAAACGCACGTATATCTGGAAAGTTACCTTTGATAGAAAAAAGAAATATTCCAATGCAAGAAGCTTTAGATGAAGGAGCAATGGCTTTGTTTGGAGAAAAATATGGTGATACAGTTAGAGCAATTAAATTTGGAAACTCTGTTGAACTTTGTGGTGGAACTCACGTTAAAAATACTGGCGATATTTGGCATTTTAAAATAAAATCTGAAAGTGCAGTTGCTGCAGGAATAAGAAGAATTGAAGCAATTACAAATGATGCTGTTAAAGATTTTTATTTTGATAGTAATAAAACTTTATTTGAAGTAAAAGACTTATTAAATAATACAAAAAACCCTGTAAAAGCAGTACAGACTTTACAAGAAGAAAATACATCACTTAAAAAACAAATTGAGCAATTACTAAAAGAAAAAGCACAAAATTTATCTGGTGAAATAAAAAACCAGTTACAAGAAATTAATGGTGTTCAATTTTTAGCAGCAAAAGTAAATTTAGATGCAAACGGAATTAAAAACTTAGCTTTTTCAATTGGTAAAGAATATCAAAATTTATTTTTACTATTTGCAACAGCTCCAGCTAAAGATAAAGCAATGTTAACTTGCTATATATCAAAAGAATTAGCAAACGAGCGTGGTTATGATGCTGGTAAAGTAGTTAGAGAATTAGGAAAATTAATTCACGGAGGTGGTGGTGGTCAAAATTTCTTTGCAACTGCTGGTGGTAAAAACCCTGGAGGAATTCCTAAAGCATTAGAAAAAGTGAAAGAATATTTAGTTTAATATTTTTTTTATCAGGTTATGGAATTTAGTTTATAAGTTCTTTTTATTTTAAAAGTAGCGTTTTTATGAAACTACAAACCAAAATTCCAATAAAAAAACAGCTTATAAATCAGATAGATTATAATTCTAATATTCTATTATTAGGTTCTTGTTTTTCAGAAAATATTAGTGATAAATTAAGCTATTTTAAGTTTCAATCTTCACAAAATCCGTTTGGCATTTTATTTCATCCAAAGGCAATTGAAAATTTATTAGATGCTGCTATACAAGACAAAATTTATAAAGATGAAGATTTAGTTTTTCAAAATGAACGTTGGCATTGTTTTGAGGCACATTCTAGGTTAAGTAGTTTAGATAAAAATGCTCTTTTAGAGAACTTAAATTTAGCCATTTTACAAACTAAAAAAAAGGTAAAAGAAGCCACGCACATTACTATTACATTGGGTACAGCTTGGGTTTATAAGTTTATTGAAACTGGTAAAATAGTTGCTAATTGTCATAAAATACCGCAAAATAAATTTTTAAAAACGCTATTGAATGTTGATGAGATAACACAAAGTTTAAAAAATACTTTATCGCTGATAAAATCAGTAAACAAAGAAGCTAAAGTTATTTTTACAGTTTCTCCAGTTAGACATCTCAAAGATGGATTTGTAGAAAATACCCTTAGTAAATCTCATTTAATAACCGCTATTCATCAAGTATTGCAAGAAAATGATGTGTTTTATTTTCCTTCTTATGAAATTATGATGGATGAATTGCGTGATTATCGTTTTTATACTGAAGATATGATTCATCCCAATAATACAGCTGTTAATTATATTTGGGATAAATTTTTAAATGAATGGATTTCTGAAAATTCGTTTTCTACAATGAAAAAAATTGATATTATTCAAAAAGGTTTGGCACATAAACCTTTTAATGAGCATTCTGAGCAATATCAAAAATTTCTATCAAATTTAGAAAAGAAAAAAGCAACTATTGTCTCACAATTTAAGCACATCACTTTTTAATAAACATAAAAAGATATTCTCCTTCTTTAAAATCTCCAACCAACGTTTAAACCAACTCTAGGAACTAAAATTGGCGAATCTGATCCAAATAAATTACGTCCAATTCCACCATATAAGTCAATTACTAAACCACCTTTAGCAATATATTTAGTACCTACAGCAATTCCTAGAGCTCCATCAGTATATTTTATGTCATATATACCAGAGTCTTTTATAGATTCTTTTTTTCCAGAATTTATACCTAAAAACCCTTCACCAAAAATGTTCCATTGGCTGTGTGTTGTAAAGTAATGACGATAATAAGGAGTAATCATTGTGTTTTCATTGTATCTAAAATCAACAGTTTGTTTTGCTAAATTAAATAAAGCAGAAACTCCAAAAGAAGAATCCTCTGATAAATAGTGCTCATAAGAAAACTCTAGGCCTCTAATTATTAGCGCATCAGCAATATCAATTTTTATTTCTTGCTGTGCAAAACTAAATGAACTAATAAATATTGTAAAAAGTAAAATTAATTTTTTCATGTGTTTAATTTTTTTAAATAACGTTTTTATACTGTACTAAAGTATGTTTTTAAAACCTGTAGCCTAATGAAATTCCAAATCTACCAACGATATCATTAATTTCAACAGAGTTGTCAGCATTAATAAGGTTTCTACCAACACCTAAATATACTTCTGTAGTAAAGCCTTTTTTTGTTACAAATTTTCCACCAACAGAAATACCTAAAGCAAACCCTGTTTCTTTATCAAAACTTTCTGTACCATCATCATAATTATAAATATTTTCTTCGTAAGTGTTTAACATTCCAAAACCTTCTACAAAAAAGCCTCTTGCATAATTTCTCTCAGAAAAAAACCATCTATAATAAGGTGTTAGAGAGAATTTTTTAGGAAAGCCAATATCATCATTTTGGATATCAGTAAAATTATAAAATAAAGCAATTCCATATGAAGATTCTGAGTTTATTAGCCTTTCATAAGAAAGGTCTAAAGATGAAAATGCAATTAAATTGAAAGCATTAATTTTTAATTCGTGCTTTTTATCTATGTCTTGCAGTTTCGTGTTTTCTTTATCTTGAGCAATAGAAATTGAACAAATAAATAATAAAATAAGTAGTGTAATTTTTTTCATAATAATTGTTTGTTTTAAGAATTCAAATGTATCAAAAAGAATGCCAATAATTATTAAAAATTAGCTTTTAATTGAACGCTTCCTGTATGAATAGTTGTTGAGTTTTTACTTTTTCTACCTAAATAATTAAGATTTAAATTTAAAGTGGAGTTCAGTTTTTGATTAAAAATTAAACTCCAAGTATAATTTTCACCGGCTTGTAAGCCCTCTAACATTTGATATGCAACGGGTGTATTTGTAACTCCAATAAAATCATTTAAAAATACACTTACATTTGCTGATATTTGATTCTTTTTTTTGGTAATATAAAAATATTCACCACCAAATTTATGTTGTTGTAATTCTTCAAAGGCTTCTAATTTATTTAGTTTCTTTTTAAAGTGATAGGAGAAAGAAAAACGGTTATTCTCATTATATAAAAAACTAATTTTTGGTAAAATTTCTTTTGTATTTATATTGTAATTTCTATCACTAAAATTTTCTGTTTCTAAACTGTTTTTAGATGCTTTTCCCATAAAATTAAGCAACCAAAAATTAGCAAATTTATGTGTATAATCTATTTGATTTAATTTAATGTTATTTTCTTGGCTACCAATAAAATATTGTTGTTTTATATTTGAGTTAGCGTAAGTGTAAGTAATGCTATTGTTTTGCAAATCTTTTCGGAAGTACAAATTATTTCTTAGGTTAAAATTTAAACCAACTAAGGTATTTTCATTAAAATCAAATGGGTTTAATTGAAACGAATTTGCACTTCTTTCTTGTTCATTTTCAACAGATAAATAACTTTGATTATAAAAATGAGAAATTATTTTTTTAATACCAGTTTTTGTAGTCCAAATACCCGGATTTATAGTAATTGTTTGTTTCCATTTTGCTCGTTGAGTAGCTATATATTGTAAGTTAGGTTTGGGTAAACGCAAGTAATTTGCTTGGTCTTGAAACTGCGCAATTTCAAACTCATTAAAATCTTTTACATCATCATTATTATAATCTATCCAAGTATAAAAACCCAAGCCCGGTTCAGTTAGTACATAAATGTAATCTTGTTGCGCAATGTTACCTGAAGAAGTTTCATAAACAGTACTAATATTTAAAAAATTGTTGAATAATTTCTGATTAAAAATAATTCTTGAATTTAGTGCTTTTTCATCATCAGAAAAGTTGTTTTTTGTAATTCTATAATTTGCAAATGCACTTAAATTAGTGTTCTTGTTTTGAATTATTTTACTGTTGATGTAAAATGTTTTTCTATTATTAATTTCAGTAAATACATTCGATTTTATACTATCGTTTTTTCTGTAATTAAAACCGATTTTTGCAAATACTTTGCTTGAATCTCCGATTCCTACATAAGTTTCATATTCTTTAAAACGATGACTTGTATTGATATAATTTTGAGTATTAACATTTTTTCTAGAATTGTTTTCAAAATTAACAAATGCTCCAATCCAGTTTTTAGGAAAACTTTTTTCTGCTTTTGCTTTTGCCCTAAAAAATAAATTATCTTCTTCTGTAGAAGTGTTTTCTAATAAACTGCTATTTATAGAAAGAGTAGTTTTTTTGAAATTTAATTTAGATTGTAATTGATGTTTGTTACCTTTAAAATTGTTCTTATAGGTTAAATTATTAAAGCTGTATTTTACATAACCATTTTTTTTGTTTTCTAAAATAAAATCTGATTGCAAATAACTTTTTGTAGCATTGTTGGTTATAATATTCCAATCTCTATTAAACTCTATTGGTTCCCAACCTTGTTCGGTATTAAAGTTTTTTTCTACAAACTCATAATTAATATTACTTGTTAATTGCCATTTTTTATCAATTAAAATTTGCTGCCAACCAATTTTGGTAGCAATGGCTGTATTTTGATTATCATCAATAGTAGAAAATAGATTTGCATCATTATTACTTAATGCAATTTCAGAATTAAATTGTGTTTTTTTTGAAAGATTATAATCGGATTTTAAAACAAATGTTTGATATTTATTTGGCGGAATTAGATTAATAATTGGTTTATAACTTCCTAAGTTTTCGCCAGCATAAACAAAGATGTTTCCTATGGCAATAGTTCTATCTAATATATAATCGCCATTATTTGCACCAACATTTGAAAAAGTAACCGTGTATAATTCATCTACTTCATTTGTAGAGTATTCAAAAATTTCTGTGTTGCCTACAATTACTTTTTTGTATAAAATTTTGTTTTCATTAAAAGTGTCTAAAAACGCACTTTCAGCAACCATTAAATCGCTATTATTACCAGCATTTGCTAAAATTTGTTTTTGATCTACTGTTAAATCTTGTTGCAGAGGTTGATTTTTGGCATCATTTTCAGAATAAAAATATCCTGATAGGCTAAATTTTTCATTTTTGTAAGAAGCCTTTTCATAGGTGATAAAGCGTGTATAATTTCTATCGGAATATTGAAAATCAATCCAAATTCTCATATCATTTGTAATTGGAAACGTTGTATTAAAGCTAATTTCTCCTAAATTATAATCAATACTATAATCCTCATTTTCTCCTCGTTTTATTTGAATACCATTTATATAAACTTGTTCGCTGTTTTCAATAATTATAATTGCAGATTCATTATTAGCGCCATAAATTTTATAAGGCCCTTGGTTACCTTCGATGCTAGTAATATTAAACCTATTAAATTTACCTCTAACAACCGCTCCAGAAGCTTCTATTTGTAAGTTTTTATTTATAGATGCTTTTACCTGTAAACCTGCAATTTGTTTGTTAAAAGGTAAAAAATAACTTTCTTTATTTTGTAAAGAAATATCACCAGCTTTAACATTCCAATTATCTGTAAACATCTCAATAAAAATTCGATCAAAATCTGTAATATTTTGAGAATACCCATTTTGTTGAATGGGAATATTGGTGTCAAAAATATGTGCTTTTAAGGTAACTTCTTTTGATAGTTTTCCAAAAATTTCTAAATCTAAGGCTGAGTTTGTAACTGCATTTTGATTGTTACCAGAGGTAATTCCTCTAGTAATAAAACCTTTGGTTTGCAAACCTTCAAAAAGTTTGATTTCAGATGCCTTTTTATTGGTAGTTAAACTATATAATTGACCATTATTATTGCTGTTTTCTAAAATCAATTTTTCGTCAAATGGTGTGTATATTTTGGTAATAAAATCAGGGAATCTAAAGTACTCAACTATAATTTCTGGATATGTTTTTGAGTTGATTATTATTATCGCTTTATTAAAATCGACTTTATAATTGTCTGAAGAAATTTCAGTTTTTAATGTATTTAAGATTTTAAATTTTTGAGGATTTATGGGTACAGAATCTAATTGGATTGTGTCTTTTTTTATTTGAATTTTCTTGGTGATTAAATTCTTTGTAAGCGTTTGCGATTGGATAGAAAATCCAATTAAAAACAAACCAAAAAAAAGAATTTTATGAAGCATAAACACAAATCATATCTTACTAACGTAAAAATATGTTATTTAATCTTTGTAGTTTCTTTAAAATAAAGATTGTTGTTTTACAGGGTTTTCATGTGCCAATAACCATTTTTTACGCCAAATACCACCTGCGTAACCTGTTAAAGAACCATCAGAACCAATAACTCTATGACAGGGAATAATAATCCAAATAGGGTTTTTGCCATTGGCAGTTGCAACTGCTCTTATTGCTTTTGCATTGCCTAAAGCTTTGCTTTGTTCTAAATACGTTCTGGTTTTATTAAAAGGAATATTAAGTAATTCCTGCCAAACTTTTTTCTGAAATATTGTTCCCTGTGGATTTAATTTTAAATCAAAATTAGTTCTTTCTCCAGCAAAATATTGGTCTAATTGAACAACACAAGCTTGTAAACATTCAGGAATTTCTGAAGATGTTTTAATGTCTTCATCTAAAACAGAAACAGATTGAATTCCGTTTTCGTTTCCTGCAATTTTTGCAGTTCCTATAGGTGTTTTATAGTAAGTTGTTTTTATTTCTTGCATTATATACCAAAAACGTCTTTAGAGTTTTGAGTTGTAATTTTTAATATTTCATCGAAAGAAACATCATAAATATCTACTAATTTATCAATAACATTTGTAATATAAGAACTTTCGTTTCTTTTGCCTCTATATGGGGTAGGAGCTAAATAAGGTGCATCTGTTTCTAAAACAATATGTTTTAAATCGATTTCATTTAGAAATTTATCAATCTTTCCGTTTTTAAAAGTAACAACACCACCAATACCTAACTTCATATTATAAGAAATAGCTTTTTTTGCTTGTTCTAGAGTTCCTGTAAAACAGTGAAAAACCCCTCTTAAACCCTCACTTTTTTCAGTTTCTAAAACTTCAAAAATTTCATCAAAAGCATCTCTACAGTGAATAACAATTGGTAGTTTTTTTTCTTTTGCCCATTTAATTTGAGTTATAAAAGCTTCTTGTTGTTGAAGTAAAAAAGTTTTATCCCAGTATAAATCGATACCAATTTCTCCAATAGCAAAAAAATCTTTTTTATCAATCCAACTTTTTACATGTTGTAGTTCTTCAAGATAATTTTCTTTTACAGAAGTTGGATGCAAACCCATCATTAAAAACACATCATTTGGGTATTCTTTTTCCAACAAAAACATGCTTTCTGTATACGAAGAATCTATGGCAGGAATAAAAAAACGAGAAACTCCGTTGTCTTTTGCGCGTTGCATCATTTCTTTTCTGTCTTCATCAAATTGTTCAGAATATAAGTGTGTATGTGTGTCTGTAATCATTTTTTTAGATCAATTTTCATCAACAAAACTAATGATATTAAATGTGAAACCAATATTGATAAGCTTTTTTATAAAACGTACCTTTGCATAAAATTATTTAGAATGACTTTTGAAGATTTAGATTTATCTAATCAGTTACAATACGCTATTGATGATTTAGGATTTAAAAATCCTACGCCAATTCAAGAACAAGCATTTTCTGTTGTTAGATCTGGTAAAGATGTAGTTGGAATTGCGCAAACAGGAACAGGAAAAACCTTTGCGTACATGATGCCAATTTTAAGAGATTTAAAGTTTTTAAAAACGCAACACCCAAGAGTTTTGGTTTTAGTGCCAACTCGTGAATTGGTTTTGCAAGTTGTTGATGAAATAGAAAAGCTTGCAAAATATATAAATGTGCGTGTTTTAGGGGTTTACGGAGGTACAAATATCAACACTCAAAAACAAGCTATTGCACAAGGTCAAGATATTATTGTTGCAACTCCAGGACGTTTGTATGATTTAGCATTGAGTAACGTTTTAAAGCTAAAAACTATTCAAAAATTAGTGATTGATGAAGTTGATGTAATGTTAGATTTAGGTTTTAGATTTCAACTAGTTAATATTTTAGATGTTTTGCCTGACAGAAGACAAAATATTTTGTTTTCTGCAACCATGACAGATGATGTTGATGCTTTGCTATACGATTTCTTTAAAAATCCTGAAAAAATTTCAATTGCTGTTAGTGGAACTCCGTTAGATAATATTGAACAGGTTTCATATAATCTTCCTAACTTTTTTACCAAAGTAAATTTGTTGCATTTACTTTTAAAAGACAAGCAAAAATTTCATAAAGTTTTAATTTTTGTATCCTTTAAAAGAACCGCAGATTTGTTATTTAAGCATTTAGAAGAAGTATTTGGTAGCGAATCATGTGTTATTCACTCTAATAAAACTCAGAATTACAGAATACGTTCTATTAGGCAGTTTGATGAAGGTAAAAATAGAATTTTATTAGCAACAGATGTAATGGCTCGTGGTTTAGATTTTGACAACGTTAGTCACGTAATTAATTTTGATACGCCAGATTTTCCTGAAAATTATATGCACAGAATAGGTAGAACGGGTCGTGCAGAAAAAGAAGGAAAAACTATTTTATTTTCAACTAAAAAAGAACAGGTTTCTAAAGAAAAAATAGAAGAATTGATGGATTATAAGATTCCTGTTTTAGAGATTCCTGAATCAGTAGAAATTTCTACTATGCTTACTGAAGATGAACGCCCTAAAGAAGATAGAGAGCAATCTAAAAACAGAACTGGTTTAGAGTATGTGCCAGGGCCAGCTTTTCATGAAAAGAGTCAAAAGAATAGTAAAACCAATCAAGGAGGTTCTTATAGAAGAGAAATTGCCAAGAAATATAAGAAACCAAAAACTAGAGGAGATAAAAATTACAACAAACGTAATAAGAAAAAATAATGCAGGTTTTAACAGCACAAGAATTGCATAATTTGGCAATGAATATAGTTGGCAAAAAGTTACAGAAAATGGGTTACGAATTTCAAGCCATTAATAGTCAGTTAAAAAGACACCCGCAGTTTGTGTTATTTAAAAAAGGAGAACCTACTATTTTTGTGTTGGTAAAAGCAACCAATAATATTCAGAATCCAGAAGAATATGATGTTCTTTGGATGGAAACTTTTAAAGAGCATGCCAAAAAACAAAATGCTAAAGTGTGGTTTGCAGGGGTAGGAATTGCAAATGCAGAAAGTGTTGAAAACCCTGTTTTTAAAGACCAACCTTATTATGTTGCTTTCGAAGATTTTATTAAGATTTTGGAGTAGGTTTGTTTAAGGGTTTTGCTAGGGTTAGTAAGGGAATTAAAAGTGGAGAACTTTCGATTAAGCACTTGGCCAAAACTTTTTATTTTTTTTCTGTTCCAAAGCCAAATCAAAAAATTTGGCGGAAATTAAAAAACAGACTAAACATCGCGTTAAACACTAAAGTATGTATTAATTTTATTCATTGTTGTAAAACGTTTATTCAACCATGATTTTTTTAGTTGTTTTTCCTTTAACAGTAGTTTCAATTTCTATTATATAAAATCCTTTGACTAAAGAAGAAACATCAATAATGGGGTGAAATGCTTCTTTTACAGATTGTCCTAATAAATTATAAAGTGTTGCTTTTTTCAATTTTAATCCAGGTTCTAATTCTATTGATATTTTATTAGAAGAAGGATTTGGATATATTTTAAATAGAGATGATATTGAGTTATTTAAACTTAGTGTTGCACTTAAATCAAAAACCTTAACATTACCAGCATCTTCTCCATTAATATTATCATTTCCATATGTGCCAATTGCAATAATTGAACCATCATTAGATAGGCTTACTCCAACACCTGAAAAATCATGTAGAGATTCTCCGTCTATATCAACACCTATTTGTGTCCATTCATTATTTATATTTTTATATATACGTACATGTCCAGAAGAGTAGGTAGTATCATTTGTATTGTTGTATCGAGCACCAATCGCAACAATGCTACCATCACCAGATAAACATAATCCGTAACCTGACAAATCCCCAGCTGCTTCACCGTCAATATCATCACCTATTTGTGTCCATACACCATTAATATTTTTATATATTCTAACATGACCAACTCCTGGTTTATTTACACCATCATTAAGCGCAGCTCCAATTGCTACTATATTTCCATCATTTGATAGGCTAACAGCAATACCAGAGCCATCCCTTTCAGCTTCTCCATCTATATCTTGTCCAATTTGAGTCCAAACATTATTTATATTTTTATATATACGTACATGACCAGAATCTTCACCGTTTACTCCATCATTTCTGTTTGCCCCAATGGCTACTATGCTTCCTTCACTAGACAGACTTACACTATAACCAAACCTATCACCTACTGTTTCACCCTCTATGTCATCACCTATTTGTACCCATGTTGCATTCATGTTTTTGTATACACTTACGTAACCAGAATCTTGCCCATTTAAGCCGTCATTATTGTATGCTCCAATAGCCAATGTATTTCCATCACTTGATAAACTCAAAGTTCTTCCGAATTCATCATAAGAAGCTCGACCATCTATATCTTGCCCTATTTGTGTCCAAACATCGTTAATATTTTCATAGATACGGACATGACCAGACCAGAAGCCTGAATCACTGTTATATTTAGCGCCAATGGCTACTATATTTCCGTCACTTGATAAGCTTACGTAATATCCTGAATAATCTCCTGCAGCCTCTCCATCAATATCATCACCAATTTGTACCCATGTTCCATTCGTATTTTTATATATGCGGACGTGACCAGAATCTTCTCCATTTAATCCATCATTTTTATATGCTCCAACAGCTACTATATTTCCATCACTTGATAAACTAACACCCCAACCGGAATGATCTTCAGCTGCTTCTCCGTAAATACTAGAAGCTATTTGAGTTTGACTAAAAAAAGTAAAAGATGTTATTAGGGTAATAAAAAGTAAAAGTTTAATCATAATATTTGGGTTCAATTTTATAACAGATGTTTTACAACTAACATTGATATACAACATTTTAATGTTTTAAATCAAAAGTTAAACGAAGTTAGTCATTTTTTTAAGAAAGTCAATTGTGTAGTTTTGCTAAAAAAGGAATAAAGAAATCATCTTAGAAATTTAAATTTTTATAAATTCGTACTAGATTTATAAAGTTACTTTTTTATAGAAGTAATTGCCTAAAATATCATCAAAAATGATTCTATATCCTAGTTTTTTTGTTTTTTTAACAATCGTATTCATATTGCTATGGCTTTTTATTAAGACGATAGACGATAGAAAATGGTTAAGTATTTTAGTAAGTTTATTACTTACACCTGTTGTGTATTTTTATCTTTTTTATCCTTTATTAAATATTTTTAGTAGTTATCATCATGAAAAATATTTTAATGAAACTGCTTGGAAAGAAAAACCTGCTTTGCGTTATGAAATGAGCAATCAAATAATAGAAAATAATTTATTTATTGACAAAACTAAAAAAGAGGTGAAAGAAGCTTTAGGAAGCAGTGAGTGGTTTGGTTGGGATGATAGTTTAAAAGTAAATTCATCAGAAAAATGGAATTATAATTTAGGTTTTAAACCTGGTGCATTTAACGAGCAACAAGAATGTTTGGAGTTAATTTTTAAGAATGATATGGTTATAGAAGTTAAACAATATCAAATGGATAAAAGCTTTGATTAAAAAATAAAAAAGAACTTTTTTAAAAGTTTGTCTTTATAAACATCAAATTTAATTTAACAAAAAACCCAACTCATAGAGTTGGGTTTTAATTTTAAGTAATCTCTTGAAAAAAATTATTTAGCATCTTGCTCTAACAAATCAAAGAATTGATTTAATTTAGGCATGATAATAATTTTTGTTCTTCTATTTTTAGCTTTATTTTCAGCTGTATCATTTGGTGCTAAAGGTATATATTGACTTCTACCAGCAGCAATTAACCTTTCTGGTTGTACATTAAATTTATACTGTAAAATTCTTGTAATTGAAGTTGCTCTTAAAGCAGATAAATCCCAGTTGTCTTGTATAAGATTTCTTTTAATTGGAGTAGGATCTGTATGTCCTTCTATCATAACTTCCATTTTAGGCTGATCGTTAATTACTTTTGCAATTTTTTCTAAAACAGTATAAGCGCTTTCAGTTACATTATAGCTTCCGCTTTTAAATAATAATTTATCAGAAATAGAGATAAATACAACTGTTTTTTCAACATTTACTTCTATATCTTTATCTTGTATTCCGTCCGTTAAGTTCTTTGTTAAATGATATTTTATGGCCAAGTTTAATGAGTCTTTTTGAGTCATTGCTTTTCTTACACCATTAATATATCTGTCTTTTTCACTTAACTGAGAAATAACATTTTTAATATTGTCAGAAGAAGATTGTGTTAAAACAGTTAAGTTTTCAACTTGTTTTAAAGCTGTTTTTTTATCATCTTTTAAAGATTTTACTTGTTCAGTTAGTGCAAAAGCCCTACTAGATTCTTTTTCACTTTCAATTAAACACTTTTGCAAATTCGTTTTTACAGCAAGTAGTTCTTCTTTTGTTTGAGCATGCTCAGCTTCTAAAGCTACAAACTGTTTTTTAGAAACACAAGAACTTAAAGTAATTGCTGTTAATAGTATTATTGATATTTTTTTCATTTTAAAATCATTTAAGTAAACAAATTTAACAAAATCCCTAACAAAAAAACAGACTTAACAATAATTTGTGAAAACTTTATGTGCTATTTTTGTTAAAAATTCACCAATTTGATGATACATAGAAATTTTTTTACTTTTATAACATTTATAATTCTTTTTAGTGCTTGCCAAAAAGAAAAAATAAATTTAAATGGTAATGTTTTTGGCACTACATACAATATCAGTTATTTAGATACAAAAATTAATTATCAAAAACAGATTGATAGTTTGTTTTATTTGGTAAATAAATCTTTATCAACCTATATACCTACATCTGATATTTCTAAAATTAACAATGGAGATGCTACTGTAATTGTTGATGATTTTTTTATGGAAGTTTTTAATAAATCAAAAAAGATTTTTAAAGAAACAGACGGTTATTTTGATCCAACAGTAGGAAATTTGGTAAATGCATACGGATTTGGCTCAAAAAAAAGGAAAAAGAATCTTACTATGATGGAAGTTAAAGAATTGATGCAATTTGTTGGTTTAGATAAAGTTTCTCTACAAAAAAGAAAAATCGTTAAAGAAGATCCACAAGTATATTTAGAATTTAATTCTATTGCAAAAGGTTTTGGAATTGATGTAATAGCTCGTTTTTTTGAAAGTAAAAAAATAGCAAATTATTTGATTGAAATTGGTGGAGAAATTAGAGCAAAAGGGCAAAATCAACAAGGTAAATTATGGAGTATTGGACTTGATTATCCTAACTCAAATGGAACTCGAAGCCTTTCTAAAATAATTAAATTAAATAATAAGTCTGTAGCGGGTTCAGGTAATTTTAGAAAATTTAGAATTACAGATGAAGGCAAAAAGTATGTGCATACTGTAAATCCAAAAACAGGTTTTGCAAAAGAAAGTAATTTGCTAAGTGTTTATGTAATTGCAGATTTAGATTGTGCAGATGTAGATGCTTATGCAACTGCTTTTATGGCAATGGGGTTAGAAAAAACAAAAGAGTTTTTAAAAACAAATTCAAAAATTGAAGCAATACTTCATTATTTAGATGCTGAAGGAAATTTTAAAGAATTTTCTTCATATAGCTACAAATAGGTTGGTGTTTTGTATATGTAAATTTATGTTTTATAACATACAGGAAGAATTTCATTCTTCATCAAACAAAATCGTTCTAATTCTTCTGGAATAATTTTTTTTGTATAATCTATTTCATCAACTTTAAAACCTATAGAGCGTAGTTTATCAAAATAATCTTGACCATAAATTCTTACATGATCATACTGTCCAAATATTTTGGCACGTTCTTTTTTATCTGTAATAGTATTATCTTCAAAAGTTGTTTTTCTTGATAAATCTTGCGGAATTTGAAAAATACCAAATCCACCTTTTTTTAATACTCTAAACAATTCTTTCATTGCTTTTGTATCATCAGTAATGTGTTCTAAAACATGATTGCAAAATACCACATCAAACTCATTATCTTTAAATGGTAAATTACAAATATCTGCTTTTACATCTGCAATTGGAGACTCTAAATCTGAAGTTATATACTCTAGGTTTTTCTGTTTTCTAAAAATATCTAAAAAACATTGTTCAGGTGCTATATGTAATGTTTTTAGTTTTTTTTTGGATGTAAAAAAAGTTGTTTCATCTCTTAAAAAAAGCCACATTAATCTATGTCTTTCTAAAGATAATGTTGATGGAGAAAGTGCGTTTTCTCTTTGTTTTTCATATCCATACGGTAAAAATTTTCGAAAGCTTTTTCCATCAATAGGATCAGTAAATTTATCGCCTTTTAAAGAAAAAGCAATTATTGGACGTACCAGATAACTTACTTTAATTAACCAGGGTCTTGGAACTGTATTTAATATGGATTTGAAAAGAGACACTTATTAATTCGCTCTAAATTCATCTTCAATATCAGTAACAATACCTAAAGCTTCATTAACATATTTAAATGTAGAAAGTAATTCTGGTTTACCGTTAACAATTGCAACATCATGCTCAAAATGAGCTGAAGGTTTATTATCTAAAGTGGTAATTGTCCATCCATCTGAATGTTGTTTTATTTTGTGTGTTCCTAAGTTTGTCATCGGCTCAATTGCAACTACCATTCCTTCTACAAATTTTTTTCCTCTTCCTCTTTTTCCATAGTTTGGCATCTCTGGATCTTCGTGCATTTTACGACCTAAACCATGACCAACTAATTCTCTAACAACACCATATCCGTGTTTTTCTGTAAAATTTTGAATCGCAAAACCAACATCGCCAACCCTATTACCAGCTTTAAATTCTCTTATACCAACATATAAACTTTCTTTGGTGACTTCTAATAGTTTTTGAGTTTCAATATCAATTTCACCTACGGCAAATGTATATGCATGATCGCCATAAAAACCATTTTTTAATGCGCCACAATCTATAGAAATTATTTCTCCTTCTTTTAAAGGTTCTTTATTAGGAATTCCGTGCACTACTTGAGAGTTTGGACTCATACAAAGTGTATTTGGAAAATCATATAAACCCAAAAAACCAGGAATTGCACCTTGTTCTCTAATAAATTCTTCAGCAAGTTTATCTAAATATAAAGTAGAAACTCCAGGTTTTACCTCTTTGGCAAGCATACCTAATGTTTTAGAAACTACTAATGCACTCTCGCGCATAATTTCTATTTCTTCCCTAGTTTTTATCTTAATCATATTATAAAAATTGAAACGCAAAGTTAGTACTTTTCAAAGTAATAGTTTAAAATTATAACGCTAAGAAATATGTTAACTTTTATCGTAAGAATGTTTATATGGTTGATTTGTTACAATTTTCAAAATATCTTTTTCTAGAGTTTCTCTAGGTCTTTCTACATAACGTCCAACTTCTTTACCATTTTTAAAAAAGATAAAAGTAGGTACTCTTATAAGATTAAAACCTTCTTGAAGATTGTCTGGAGTTTTTTTATTTCTTCCAACAGTAATAAGTTCAAAATTATTTTGATCAAAACCGGTTTGATCTAAAATTTTATAAAAACGTGGCACTCCTCTTTTACTATCTCCACACCAAGTTCCCATAAAACCTTTTATAGTATAACCTTTTAAAGCTTCTGTTAATTTGCTTATTGTTTCTTTATCGGTAATATAAGTATTGTATTTGCTGTCAAACCAAGGTTTAAAAGAAGGGTCTGCAAAAGACTGTTTATTTGCAATACCACTTAAATGACCGCTTGCATCTTTTTTTGCAGTTACTTTTATAACCTTCTCTTCAACTTTCATCTCAACCTTATCAATAACTGGCTCTTGAATTTGTTTTTCTGATTCTATAATTTTTTTATTGGCACTACATGCTGTAAAAATTATGGTAAGTAATAAGATTGTAAAATTTTTCATAATTATAAAAGTGATTTTTGTGTCATTTCTAATGGTTGTTCTACTCCAAGTAAATCTAAAATTGTAGGAGCAATATCGCCTAAAATACCACTTTTTATTGATTTTATTTTATCATCAATTAAAATAAATGGAACAGGGTTTGTGGTGTGCGCCGTATGAGGAGACCCATCAGGGTTCATCATAGTTTCACAATTTCCATGATCAGCAATTAATAAAGTAGAATAGCCATTTGCTAATCCTGTTTCAATTACTTCTTTGGCACAAATATCTACAGTTTCACAAGCTTTTATTGCAGCTTCCATAATACCTGTATGACCAACCATATCTCCATTTGCAAAGTTTAAACACACAAAATCTGCTTCGCCTTTTTGTAAATCTTCACACAAAGCATCTTTTAATTCGTATGCAGACATTTCTGGTTTTAAATCATACGTAGCAACTTTTGGCGAGTTTCTTAAAATACGAGATTCGCCTTCAAATGGAGCTTCTTGACCTCCAGAAAAGAAAAAAGTTACATGTGGGTATTTTTCTGTTTCAGCAATTCTTATTTGTTTTTTACCGGCTGCTGATAAAACTTCACCTAAAGTATTTTTAATATTATCACTATTATAAATAACATTAATCCCTTTAAAAGATTCATCATACAAAGTCATTGTTGTATAATATAAGTCTAATTTTTTCATTCCAAATTCTGGAAAATCATTTTGAGATAAAGCATTTGTTAATTCTCTTCCTCTATCTGTTCTGTAATTAAAAAATAAAACTACATCACCATCTTTTATTTGTGTTTTTGGTGATCCATCTTCATTAGTAATAATGATTGGTTTGTGAAATTCATCTGTTAAACCAGCTTCATAATTGGCATTCATTGTTGCAATTGCATCTGTGGTTTTTGTTCCAATAGCATTTACAACGCCATCATAAGCTTCCTTAACACGTTCCCATCTATTATCTCTATCCATAGCATAATAACGACCTGTTATGGTTGCTAATTCGCCAGTAGATTCTTTCATGTATTCTTGAACTTCGTTGATAAAATATGTGCCCGATTTTGGGTCGCAATCACGTCCATCAGTAAAAGCATGTAAGAATACATTATCAACTTTATTTTCTGTAGCAACATCTAATAATCCTTTTAAATGATTGATGTGCGCATGAATTCCACCATTAGAAACCAAACCTAATAAATGAACATTTTTATTGTTTTCTTTAGCATATTTAAAAGTATCTAACAGTACTTTTTCTTGCCCTAACGTTTTTTCCTTGACGGCTTTGTTAATTCTTGCTAAATTTTGGTATACAATTCTACCGGCACCTAAATTCATATGCCCAACTTCAGAATTTCCCATTTGTCCTTCCGGTAAACCAACATGCTCTCCATCAGTTCTCAATTCAGCATGAGGATATTTGTCATATAAAGAATTTATAAAAGGTGTTTTAGCATTGTAAACTGCTGATACTTTAGGGTCTTGGGTAATTCCCCATCCATCCAAAATCATTAAGATAACTTTCTTGTTCATTATTGTATTTTAAGCAGTAAAAATAAGAAAGATTTTAAAAATATTTTTAAAATTTTACGAAACCGATAACGTAAATCATTACAGTTATAAAAATAAGCATAAGAACAATTTTTGTTTGTAAAGATTTTTTGTTTTCAGATTGCAATTTTTCTCTAATTTCCTTGAGTTGTTTGGGAGTGGCTTTTTTATTAAAATGAACTTTAATTTTACTCTTTACCTTTGAAATCCTTTATTCTTTCAAAAGTAGAGGCACGATTTCTTTTGTTAGCTTTTAAACTAGCAATCATGTGTGCAATAAATCCTTCTCCAGCCATAATAAGTGTTTAACTATTAGTAGCTGAAAACCAATAAATGTTACAATGTTTTTTATTTATATTATTAGATTAATTTTTAATGTTAAAAAAAAATACTTTAATTGTAAAATTCGTAATTTTACAATGTAAATTTTATTAATTATTTAATGGATATGCATTTTGAAATGAACTCTGTAACTAAAAAGTTACCAAAACATTTACATAAATTTATAGTAAAACAGCCTTACAATGAATATACTTCTCAAAATCAAGCAGTTTGGAGGTATGTAATGAGAATGAATATTGATTATTTAAGTAAGGTTGCTCATAAATCATACATTCCAGGTTTACAAAAAACAGGAATTTCTTCAGAAAGTATTCCTCATATGGAAGGTATGAATAGAATTTTAAAAGAACTTGGTTGGGCTGCAGTTTCTGTAGATGGTTTTATTCCACCAAATGCTTTTATGGAGTTTCAAGCATATAACGTGTTGGTAATTGCTTCGGATATGAGAACTATAAATCATATAGAATATACACCAGCGCCAGATATTATTCACGAAGCTGCTGGTCATGCACCTATAATTGCAAACCCAGAGTATGCAGAATATTTAAGACGTTTTGGAGAAATAGGAAGTAAGGCTATTTCATCAGAAAAAGATTATGAAATGTATGAAGCAATTAGGCTTTTATCCATTTTAAAAGAAGATCCTAATTCAAATCAAAAAGATATTGATAATGCTCAAGAAAAAGTAGAGTGGTTGCAAAACAATATGGGTGAGTTGTCTGAAATGTCTCAAATTAGAAACTTGCATTGGTGGACCGTTGAATATGGTTTAATAGGTACTGTTGATAACCCTAAAATTTATGGAGCAGGATTATTATCATCAATTGGAGAAAGTGCTTGGTGTATGAAAGATGAAGTAAAAAAAGTGCCTTATTCTATTGAAGCTGCAAATATTAGTTTTGATATTACAAAGCCTCAGCCTCAATTGTTTGTTACGCCAGATTTTGCTTATTTAAGTTTGGTTTTAGATGAATTTGCAAAAACAATGGCTCTAAGAACTGGAGGACTTAAAGGAGTTCAAAAATTAATAAATTCTAAAAATTTAGGAACGGTAGAGTTAACAACAGGAATTCAAATTTCGGGTGTTTTTACCAAAGTAATTCAGTTTAAAAATAACAAAGTTGCTTACTTACAAACTACTGGTGCAACAGCTTTGTCTAATAGAGATAAAGAATTAATTGGTCATGGAATAACCAGTCATGCTGATGGTTTTGGATGTCCAGTTGGAAAATTAAAAGGCATTAATTTACCAATTGAAGATATGAGTCCTAGAGATTTAAAAGCTTATGGAATTTACGAAGGTGAATTTATGACATTAGAATTTGAAAGTGGAGTAGTAGTAAAAGGAAAAGCAATTACTGGTACTAGAGATTTAAGAGGTAAAATTTTAATTATTTCTTTAGATGAATGTACTGTTACTTATGATAATCAAATACTATTTAAGCCAGAGTGGGGTATTTATGATATGGCAATTGGTAAAGAAGTAATTTCAGCATATTCCGGTCCAGCAGATGTAGATTCTTTTAATAATTTGGGCAAAGTTTCTGATACAAAAACAAGTAAGATATCTTATTCCAAATCTGAGAAAGATTTATACATTTTATACGACCAAGTAAGAGAAATGCGCGAAGAAAATTTATCAACCGAACAAAAAATAACAGAAATATTTAATCAGTTAAAAATTAAATTTCCTTTAGATTGGTTGCTTAATTTAGAAATCTATGAATTAGCTTTGCAACATAATTTTTCCATTAAAGAAGAAATTATTTTACATTTGAAAAAATTACAAGAAAATAGTAATTTCAAAAAGTTAATTTCAAACGGATTAGCTTTATGTAAAAATTATGAAAGTTAGTTGAGGTTGTTTAACTTGTTTAAAAGAAAAAATATGGATAACGAAATAAAAGAATATTTAAAAAAAGGAGCAGTTGTTTTAGATGTTAGAACTATTGAGGAATGGAATGAAGGTCATACAGAAGGAGCTAAGCATATAGTTTTAAATGTTATTCCTTTAAATATTGATGAAATAAAATCTTGGAATAAGCCTGTAATTGCCGTTTGTAGAAGTGGAGCTAGAAGTGGACAAGCAACACAGTTTTTAACAAATCACGGAGTAGATGTAATTAACGGTGGTCCTTGGGGCGATGTTGATAAACATATGTAAGGGTAATTTTTTTACCTCAAAAAAATATATAAAAAATCCTCATCATTTGATGAGGATTTTTTATAAAATAAGGTTTGTTTACATTTTTTGCAACCACGTTTTTACATCAACCGCATCTTTTATAATTTGTTTTAAATCTGCAATTGCAACACGTTTTTGTTCCATTGTGTCTCTATGTCTTATTGTTACAGAATTATCTTTTAAAGTATCATGATCTACGGTAATACAAAAAGGTGTACCAGCTGCATCTTGCCTTCTATAACGTTTACCTACTGCATCTTTTTCATCATAAAAAACGTTGAAATCCCATTTTAAGTCATCCATAATTTTACGAGCAACTTCAGGCAAACCATCTTTTTTAACTAAAGGGAAAATAGCTGCTTTAAAAGGTGCTAAAACTGCTGGTAATTTTAAAACAGTTCTTGTAGTTCCGTTTTCTAAAGCTTCTTCTTGTAAAGAATTAGAAAAAACGGCCAAAAACATTCTATCTAAACCTATAGAAGTTTCTACAACATAAGGCACATAACTTTTGTTTTCTTCATGATCAAAGTATTGTAACTTTTTACCAGAATATTCTTCATGAGCTTTTAAATCGAAATCAGTTCTTGAGTGTATTCCTTCTAATTCTTTAAATCCGAAAGGAAAATTAAACTCAATATCTGCTGCTGCATCTGCATAATGTGCTAATTTATCATGGTCATGAAAACGGTAATTTTCTGCACCCATTCCTAAAGATAAATGCCATTTTAAACGCGTTTCTTTCCATTCTTTATACCATTCTTTTTGAGTTCCTGGTTTTACAAAAAATTGCATTTCCATTTGTTCAAATTCACGCATTCTAAAAATAAATTGTCTTGCAACAATTTCGTTTCTAAAAGCTTTACCCGTTTGCGCAATTCCGAAAGGAATTTTCATACGTCCGGTTTTTTGAACATTTAAGAAATTTACAAAAATACCTTGCGCTGTTTCTGGTCTTAAATAAACTTGAGTAGAGTTTTCTGCTGAGGCACCAATTTTAGTACCAAACATTAAATTAAATTGCTTTACTTCCGTCCAATTATTAGATCCAGAAACTGGGCAATTAATTCCTAAATCTATAATTAACTGTCTAAAACCTTCTAAATCACTTTCTTCTTGAACCCTTGTTAATTCAACAGTAATTTCGTCCATTTGTTTTTGACGACGAATTACATTTTGATTAGTAGCTCTAAACTCTTCTTCATTAAAAGATTCTCCAAAACGTTTTTTTGCTTTGGTAATATCTTTTTCTATTTTCTGATTTATTTTCTCTCTAAAGTCTTCAACTAAAACATCAGCTCTGTAACGTTTTTTAGAATCTTTATTATCTATTAACGGGTCATTAAAAGCATCTACATGTCCAGAAGCTTTCCAGGTTGTAGGGTGCATTAAAATTGCAGCATCTATACCTACAATGTTTTCGTGCATTTGCACCATTGCTTTCCACCAATAATCTCTTATATTTTTCTTTAGCTCAACTCCATTTTGAGCATAATCGTAAACCGCACTTAATCCATCATAAATTTCAGAAGACTGAAAAACATAACCATATTCTTTTGCGTGCGATAAAACTTTTTTAAACTGATCTTCTTGTTTTGCCATAATGAGCGCAAAGATACACGTTTACACAAGTTTTTCAAGAAAAATTTACTCGACTTTTTTACAGCGATAAATAAATGCCGGAGGTATATTTAATGGCTCAAAACCTAAAGAAATAGAATCTTTAAAAACATTTTTAAGTTTTTTAAAGTAGGTTAAACTATACTGATACTGAATAAAAGTACCATTAATATTTAATGTTTTATAAGATTCTTGTAAAATTTTTGCTGAAATTTCATCAGGAATAATTGTAAGTGGTACACTAGAAATAATATGGTTTGCCTTATGTAATTTTAATTTTTTTAACTCTTCTTCTATATTTTCAGCAGATTTTTTTAATATAACTAATTGTGGGTGTTGTAAATCTTGTAATTGATTGTAAAAACTATCATTAATTTCAAAGCAAATTAAAATAGCCTTTGGCGATAATTTTTCTAAAATATACTTTGTAATTGCCCCATTACCGGGGCCAAGCTCTACTAAAACATCAGCTTCAGAAAAATTAATTCCTTTTAGCATTTTCTTTGATAAAAACCTTGAACTGGGTGTAATTGTACCCAATGTTTTAAGGTTTTTAATAGCTTCTTTTAAAAAATTTATTCTACTTAACAATTGCTGTTTTTAATTTAATAAGTATATTTCTAAAAATATTTTTTCGTAAAGATGCTATTTTTTAAAGACTTATTCTATCTTTTTTATCCAAAATTATGCGCAATTTGCGAAGAAAATTTAACACAAAACGAAACTACAATTTGTACACTTTGCAGACACGATTTACCGCTTACAAATTTTATTAATTATAAAAATAATAAGGTAACTCAAACATTTTATGGTAGAGTTTTAGTTGAAAAAGCATTTGCATTATTATTCTTTAGAAAAGAAGGTGTAACACAAAAATTAATTCACGATTTAAAATACAAAGGAAATGAAGATGTTGGTGTTTTTTTTGGTAATTGGCTTGGAGAAATTTTAAATAAAAATCAAGAATTTAAAAATATAGATTATATAATTCCTGTTCCTTTACATCCCGAAAAATTAAAAGAAAGAGGTTATAATCAGGTTACTAAATTTGGTGAGCGTTTGAGTTTTTACTTAAATAAACCTTTGATTGAAGGTAAATTAAAAAGGGTTTCATTAACTAGAACACAAACCTTTAAGGCTCGTTTTGAACGATTTACAAATAATGATACTAAGTTTTTATTAGACGATTCATCTTATTTTGATAATAAAAATGTTTTAATAATTGATGATGTTATTACTACTGGAGCAACTTTAGAAGCTTGTGCAAATGAGTTTTTGAAATCAAAAAATTGTAATATTAGTATTTTAACAATCGCTTATACAGAGTAAATTTTATGATTTTAATATGAAAAATAAGTTGTTTCTTTGTTTAAAATTAGACTTTGTGAAATCAATTTTTAGATTTATTTTTTTATTATTTATAACAACAATTTTGGTAAAATGTGCTAAAATTGGTAGGCCAGAAGGTGGTCCTAAAGATGAAGAAGCACCGTTGTTTGTAAATGCAAATCCACCTTATGAGAGCATTAACTTTGACAAAAAAGAAATAAAAATTCAGTTTAATGAATATGTAAAATTAAAGGATTTAAACAAAAAATTAGTGGTTTCGCCACCATTAAAAAACCCAGCCTTAGTATCTCCTCAAGGTTCAGCAACTAAGTTTTTAAAAATTAAAATTTTAGATACTTTAATAGCAAATACTACCTATATTTTTAATTTTGGTGATGCCATTGAAGACAATAATGAATCTAATAAATTAGAAAATTTTAAATATGTTTTTTCTACCGGAAAATATATAGATTCTCTTAATATTAAAGGATCTATTAAAGATGCAACACTTTTTGAAACACCTAAAAATGTAAATGTTTTATTATATAAATTAGACAGTTCATTTAATGATTCTATTGTTTACAAAAAGAAACCAAATTATATTGCAAGTGCACTAGATACTACCGTTTTTAATTTTACTAACTTAAAAAAAGGAAAGTATTTAATGTTAGCATTACAAGAACCTTCTAATGATTATATTTTTAATGCAAAGACAGATAAAATTGGTTTTTTAACAGATACAATTCAATTGCCTAGAGATAGTATTATAAAAAAACCTATTGTATTATTTAAAGAAACTAAACCATATACTTTTAAGAGAGGGAAAGAAGTTACTAAAGGTAAAATTGAATTTGGCTTTGAAGGAGATTCAAGAAATTTACAAATCGAAATGCTATCAAAAGTACCTAAAGATTTTAAAAGTATTTCTAAATACGAAGTTAATAAAGACACTTTAAATTATTGGTTTACTCCTTTTGAAGCAGATTCTTTAAATTTTATTGTAAAAAATAAATCTATTATAGATACTGTAACCGTTAAATTGAGAAAGAAAAAAATAGATTCTTTAATAATTAGCTCATCAATAAATGGTATTTTACATTTAAGAGATACTTTTTATTTAAAAACAAATAATCCAATTATAAAGATTGATACAAGCAAAATAAGCTTGGTAGATAAAGACACTATTGCTGTTAAGTTTAAAACTCTATTATCTAAAAAAGAAAATAAAATTGGATTTATTTTTGATAAAAAACCTAAAGAAAAATATAATTTTAAGTTTTTGCCCAACTCATTAGTTGATGTTTTTGATGTTAAAAATGACACTTTAAACTATGGTTTTTCAACTAAAGAGTTAGATGATTATGGTAGAATTACTTTAAATATAAACAATATAAATTCTAAAAATTTAATTATTGAAATTCTTTCAGGTAAAGACCAAAACAAATTAGTTGAACGTGTTTTTATAAGCAAATCTCAAACTATTGTATTTGATTTGTTAGAGCCTAAAAAATATACTATTAGAGCTATTATTGATGAAAATAAAAACAATAAATGGGATACTGGTAATTTCTTGAAAAGAATTTCTCCAGAGAAAATTATATATCATTCTGAAATAAATAATGCCGATTTAAGAGCCAATTATTTTTTAGAAGAGAATTTTAAAATTGAATAAATAGCGAAAGTTGTAAATAGCTTCTACAAAAACTTTTTAATAGATCTTATGATTCCATAATGTATTCCTTCGTGAAAATTATTAAAAGGTATAGCGTTTTCTATTGAGGATAAAACAAAGCCAGTACTTGTTGGATACTCATTATAGTTTTCGAAAATACCTGCATTAAAATCTTCTTCTAAAGTATCTGGTAAACCAATTAAAAGTTCTTTTACTTCTTCAAATTCTTCTTCTGTAAATATTTTTGTTGGAGATGTACCTTTTCTATGTGCGTCAATTAAATCATCTGGACATAAAGGGTTTAAACCAGATAATTTATAATGTAAAAGTTGTTGGGTTACTACTAAATGTGCAACATTCCAAGCAATATTATTTTTAAACCCTTCAGGTATTGCGTGTATTTCTGCTAATGTTAAACCTTCTAATTCTTTTAGAACAAGTTCTCTAGATTTTCTTAAAACATCAAATTGATTCTTCATTTTTATGTGTAATTTTGAAAATGTAAATATAATTGATAAAAAATGAAGAAAGTATATTTTTTGCAAACTTGTGATACTTGCAGACGAATTTTAAAAGAGGTAAATATTGATGATTTTGAGCGCCAAGAAATAAAAGCAAATAACGTTTCTGTTTCTCAATTAGAAGAAATGCACAAACTTTCTGGAAGTTATGAAGCTTTGTTTAACAAACGTGCAAAGTTGTATAAATCTATGGATTTAAAGAATCAGGTTTTAACCGAAGCTGATTACAAACAGTTTATTTTGGATGAATACACGTTTTTAAAACGTCCTGTTTTTATACTTGATGGTGAAATTTTTATTGGAAATAGCAAAAAAGTAATTGAAAGTTTAAAAGAGAAGATTGGTTAAATCTTCTCTTTT
Source organism: uncultured Polaribacter sp. (assembly GCF_947500975.1). GTDB lineage: Bacteria > Bacteroidota > Bacteroidia > Flavobacteriales > Flavobacteriaceae > Polaribacter. The sequence goes on along the minus strand of NZ_CANMUE010000008.1, from coordinate 52,378 downwards.
TTTAAGCTTTTATTTTGATGAAAATTTTATGTCTGAATTAGACATCATTTCTGCTAATTCATCCATAGTTAAATTAGTTTTTAATCCGAACAAAACAACTTTATCATTATCACTATTAGCTTGTAAGACGATTTCTTTTACAATGTCATTTTTTTCTAAAATGTAAAAAGCGGCTTTACCATCGTCTCCTTTTACACGTGCCATAGTTTTTAAGTTATTTTTTTTGATATACTTTTTAAAGTCTTTAGATACAGAAGCGTCTTCGTTATTAAAGATCATTAATTTAAAATCGCCTGATTTTTTTAGTAGTTTTTGTAAATCCTCATTATCTCCTTCATCTAAAAAAGAACCTGCAAAAGAGGCTGATAAATTAATGGAAAAAGCAGATTGTTCTTTGTGCTTTTTGTAAAATTTTTTAAAAGTAGTTTCTTGTGCAACAGCACTTATCATAAAAAGTGCGCATAAAATGGTTGTAATTTGTTTCATAATACTTGGTTTTCTTTTCAGACGATTACCAATAAAATTTGTTACAATCAGTTATTGTTTTAAATTAATTTGATTGATATATTTTCATTAATTTTTTTGCTTCTTTTTTTGCACTCCAATTGTTTACAATTTCTTCTCTAGCCGCTTGTCCTAAAAGTGGAAACTCTCCTGTAATATTTTTTGATAATATTGTTTTTAACTCTTCAACATTTCCTGCTTCAAACAAATAACCGTTTTTTTTATGTGTAATTAAATCAGAATGCACACCTACATTTTTAGTAGCAATTACTGAACATTCACAAGCCATTGCTTCTGCAGTAACCAAAGAAAATCCTTCAGAAAAACTTGGAGCAATTACAATTTTTGCCGCTTGATAATAAGAAATAATGTCTCTGGTTTCATCTACAAAATAAACTTGATTTTCTATGTTATGCTTTTTAGTTATTGATTTTAATTCTGATAAAAATTCAGGTTTATCAACTTGACCAACAATTACCAATGCCCAGTTATCATGGTTTTTTAATGTTTTTGCGGCTTCTAATAAAGTTAATTGTCCTTTTGCTTTTCTAACTCTACCAGCATTTAAAATAATATTTTCTTGTTTTATATCATTTAAAATAACATTTTTTTTAGGCTCAAATTCGTTAATTTTAATTCCATGTCCAATTACAGTATTTTTAATTTTTAAGTTGCTACTAACACTATTAATTAAAGTAATAACCTTATCGGCTTTTTTTAGTAAAAATTTAGTTAAACGAGAAGGCATAGTTTCTGAATGCCGTGTTGCAATCAATAAAAAATTTGCTCCCAAAAAACGATACCATAACATTCTTAGAATTTCATTATTTCGATGACAATGTACTGTAACCTTTTGGTTAGAAAATAATATTTTTTTTAGTTTAGGTGTGTTAATTTTTACTCCATCAACATTATAACCATATACGTAAGTTTCAAACTCATCACTAAAAAAAGGAAGCACATTTTCTATACTCCTGGTAACTCCAGTTTTGCGTTTATGAAAATGTGTATGAATTAAAAAGGGTTTCAAAAAAAGATTTTTATGCAAATTTGCGTTCAATTATTTCGATAAAACGCGCTTCTAATTCTTCATGTTCAGACCAATTATAATCAGGTTTTACCATGTTTATAATAAATTTATTAGCCTCTTTTTTGGTTTTAAAAGTGTTTAATTGAGAAACGACTCTATTATAATCTTCTTGATTATTATCAAACAAGTTTTTTACAAATGCAATTCTGTCATTTAAATCAATTTGAATGTTAGAAGATAATTTGTCATTTAATGATTTTATGGGTTGTGCAGTTTCAAATAAATCGGCCATTAAATCAACAGAAAGTGTATCTTTTAGTTCTTCTTCTAAAGTTGCATTTTTTATTCCAGCGACGTCTTTTACATCATTTTTAAAGTCTACTGCGGTATCATTAGTAGAAAACATTAAAGTTTCTAATTCATCAAAAGGTTGTTCAATTTCTTCCTCTTTAATTACATCTTTATTAGAAATAATTTCATCAGTTACAACTTCTTCAATTACTGTTTCGTTAATTTTATTAGGTAGTTCTTCTGCTTCAGTTGTAGTTTCAACTTCAGTTTCAAAAACAGCTTCGTGTTCAGTAATTGCTTCTTTTAATAAAAATGAATCTTCAATTTTATCAACCAGTTCTTCTTTAGTTTCTGTTAAATTAGGAGTAGTTTTTATATATTCTTCAACAAAAGAAAGTACAGATAATTTTTCATAAAGATCCTTTGCTTTTTCTTTTAATTCAATAACATCTTCTTTGTTTTTCATTTGTAAAACACTGTGTGCTAAACTCATTAAATCTCTTTCTAGTTTTTTGTGCATAAGTTGTAGGTTGTTACTGAAACAAGTTCAGCATAAATTATTTTTAACTCGTAAATATTCCTAAATTTGTTGAAACTCAAAGTAAAACAAATTATATAAAAAAGAACGCCTAAATTTACAAAATGTTTCTTGAAAATACAGTAAATCATACAGAACAATTTGGTTGGATAGAAGTTATTTGTGGGTCTATGTTTTCTGGTAAAACGGAAGAATTAATAAGACGTTTAAAGCGAGCTCAATTTGCAAAACAGCGTGTAGAAATTTTTAAACCATCTGTTGATACAAGGTATGATGAAGAAGAAGTAGTGTCTCATAATGATTCTAGAATTCGTTCAACTCCTGTTCCTGTAGCTTCGAATATAAGATTATTAGCCAATGATGTGGATGTTGTTGGTATTGATGAAGCACAGTTTTTTGATAATGAAATAGTAGCCGTTTGTAACGATTTAGCTAATAGAGGTATTAGGGTTATTGTGGCTGGTTTAGATATGGATTTTAAAGGCAATCCTTTTGGTCCAATGCCTGCTTTAATGGCAACTGCAGAATATGTAACAAAAGTACATGCGGTTTGTACTCATACAGGGAATTTAGCGCATTATAGTTTTAGAAAAGCGCAAAACGATAAGTTAGTAATGCTGGGTGAAACTCAAGAATATGAGCCTTTAAGTAGAGCTGCTTATTATAAAGCAAGTAAAAAGAAATTAAAAGAAAATTTATCTTCTAAAAAATCAGAATCTTAGATAATTAAACAAGTTTAGCTTAAAAATGATACTGAAATAAATTAAGTACAAAATGAATAATCATGTAACTGTTTTAGAAATTGATGGAAAAGCATTAGACCACAATCTCAATTATTTTAAACAAAAATTAGAGTCTAAAACAAAAATTTTAGCTGTTGTTAAAGCTTTTGGTTATGGAAGTGATGGCGTAAAAGTTGCAAAATACATAGAAAATAAGGTAGATTATTTTGCTGTTGCTTATACACAAGAGGGTATTGCATTAAGAGAAGCGGAAATTAAAAAACCAATATTAGTTTTACATCCACAAATACCAAATTTACAGCCTATAGTAGATTATAGATTAGAACCAAATTTATATAATTTTAAAATTTTTAATGCTTTTTTAAAATTAGCAGACAAAGCTCCTTTAATGAATTATCCAATTCATATAAAGTTTAATACAGGCTTAAATAGATTGGGTTTTTGGCATAATGATATACCTAAAATACTAACAAGTTTACAAGAAACAAATCATGTAAAAGTAGTTTCAATTTTTTCTCATTTAGCAGCTAGTGAAGATTTGGAAGAAAAAGAGTTTACTATAAATCAAATAAACAATTTTGCATATATAGCACAGCAGTTTTATAAGCATTTAGATTACCAACCAATGTTGCATATTTTAAATACATCTGGAGTTGTAAACTACGCTCAGGCACAATTTGATATGGTTAGGATTGGTATTGGTTTATTTGGTTTTGGAAATACCAAAGAAGAAACTTTACAACTAAAAAATACACATAATTTAAAATCAATAATTTCCCAAATTCATTTAATACAACCTGGTGAAACTGTTGGTTATAATAGATCTTTTGTAGCTAAAAGACCAAGTAAGTCTGCCACAATTCCTATTGGTCATGCAGATGGAATATCAAGAAGATTAGGTAATAAAAAAGGCTTTGTAATCATCAATAATCAAAAAGCACCAATTATTGGAAATGTTTGTATGGATATGATTATGGTTGATGTTACAAAAATTGATTGTAAAGAAGGTGATGAGGTGATCATTTTTAATACTCAAGAGATGATTCAGCATAATTCAAATATCTCAGAAACAATTGTTTATGAGACTTTGACTGCTATTTCTCAACGTGTTAAAAAAACGTTAAAATCTTAATATTTTTCACTATTTTTACAACCTAACAATTAAAATTAATCAGAATGTTAAAAGAATTTAAAGAATTTATTACTGGAGGTAATGTAATTGAATTTGCAGTAGCAGTAATTATGGCAGGTGCAATTGGAGCTGTAGTAAAAGGTTTTGTAAGTAATATAGTTATGCCAGTTGTTGGTATGTTTACAGGTGATGTAAGTTTAGCAGATAAAAAATATGTTTTATCAGAAGCTGTATCCGATGCTGCAGGAAAAGTAATTACTCCAGAAAATGCAATAACTTATGGTGCTTGGATAGACACAATTATTAATTTAATAATTGTAGGTTTTGTAATGTTTATGATTGTAAAAGCATACAATAAAACTAAAAAGAAAGAGGAAGAAGCTCCAGCTGTTCCAGCAGGACCAAGTCAAGAAGATTTATTAGCTGAAATTAGAGATTTATTAGCTAAGAAATAGTTTTTCTTAAAATACTTAAAACCTAAGCTTTTGCTTAGGTTTTTTGTGAATTCTATACTTACCAGATTTATAGCAATTGCTAACTTTTACTCAATCCATTTTCTAAATTCACTTGTTGTGGATGCACTTGTAATTAAATGCTGTTTATAGTTTTTAATTGAAATTGCCAATCTATCTCCAAAATAAGGCTCAATTTTTTGGATAAAATTGATATTTACAATTTCACCACGATTAATTTGAAAAAACTCTTTTGGGTTTAACTCTTTTATTAAATCGGATAATTTGTAACGAAATTCATTTTCTTTTCCGTTTTCATCAATCGCAATACATTTTCCAGAATTAGATAAGATTGCACCCGTATTTTTTGTGTTTAAAATTTTTATTTCCGCTTTCGTTTTTATGATAATACGTTCTTTATAACTTTTATTTAATCCATGAATTGTTTCTGATATTTTTTTCCAATCAACCTCTTTGTTTTGTATGCTTTCAAACTTTTTCATCGCTTTACTAAACTTATTATAGCTAATTGGTTTTAGTAAATAAGCAATTCCGTTTACATCAAAAGCATCTTGGTAAAAAGTGTTATATGCCGTTGTAAAAATAATGGGCGATTTTATAATATTGGTTTTTAATAAAGAAAACACATTTCCGTCTAACAATTCAATATCAGAAAACACCAAGTCTACTTGATCATTGGTTTTATACCATTTATCAATTTCTTCTTTACTTTTTAATGAAGCTACAATTTCAACAGTATTATTATATCGAAGAATATGATCTGTAATAATTTCAATATTTATAGCTTCGTCTTCTATGATGAGTACTTTCATATTTCTGAAATTAAAGGGATTTCAACAATAAAATTATGATTAGTTTCTGTAAAAATAACGTCTTTGTTAAAATTGAGTTGATATTGACGTTTTAAATAATCATTTCCGGTTCCAGTACCAAGCGTAAAATCTACTTTATTTATTTTGTTTTTGATTATTAAAGTGTCTTCTTCTGATGATAGTGAAATCAGTAACGGATTTTCTTCACTTGCTTTATTATGTTTTATTGCATTTTCTATACATAATTGTAATGAGCAGGGGATGATAAAACCAGTTGTATTTTTAATACTATTTTGAATTTTATAAGCATTTCCAAACCGTTTTTCCATTAAATTCATATAGCTTATTAAAAAAGAGAGTTCATCTTTTAACTCAACCAATTGCTTTTTTCCATGTTTTAAATAATAATGATAAACATCTGAAAAATCTTCAATAAAATCTTCTATTTGATTCGGTTTTTTTCTAGCTAACCCTGATAAAACACTCAAATTATTGAATAAAAAATGGGGCTCTAAATTCTTTTGTAATATTTGCGATTGTAAAATGGCTTTTTCCTTTTCGGTTTGTTCTAATTCTAGTGTAATTTTTTGCGACTGTCTGAAATATAAAAAGGCTGAAGTAAGTGCAAAAATATCAGCCAAAATAAAAGCTACAGACATTGTATTTAAACTCCTAGCTACAATATTATATTCCGATTTACTACTTAAAATAACATGTAAAACAGTATAATCTATAAAAACACCTAAGAAGGTAAATATAAAAAAAGATAAAATATAGACCTTAACAAATTTTAAAATTGTATTTGTAATATCTATCTTGTTAATGATTTTCCAAGAAAAAATAACCGACAGTACTGAAAGTATAGAAAAAATAAAAACAGAGATGTGATCAAAATAATCATAAAAATCAATGTCACTAGAATTAGTGTTGGTGCGTAAGCTATAAAAGAAAAATATTTTAGTGCTATTGCTTATTAATAATAGTATAATTACTATTAAAATTTGTTTTAAACTTATTTCTTTATTAAAAATCTTCACTTGCTTATATTTTTTAGAGGTACAAAATACATGTTTAGTTTAAACAAAGCTGTTTATAATATTTAATTATAAACAGCTTTTTTCTATTGATTATTTCTTTGCCCTATTTCGTTCTTCTTCGTTTCCAGAATTATGTTGTTTAACTTTTATTTTTTTATTTCCAAAGCTATAATTTAAACTGATTTTAAAATTTTGGGTATCAAAATAATTATAATAAGTTTGATCTATTCCGTTTGTTTTAGTGTTAACATCCATAGCTTTTCTCTTAAAAATATCATTAAAAGCTAAAGTGCAATTTAGTTTTTTATTTAATAATGAAAACTTTAAACCTACATCTAAATTAACCATTTCTGAGGTGGAAAAATACATTAATTTTTGTGGAGAAGCATAAATAAATGTTGCTTCTGCTTGTATTGTTTTTTCTTCATTTAAATGAAAAGTATTTCTATTGTATAATTGAAAATTCCATCCACTTACTAACTCGGCATCTAAATCAAAACCATTTTTGTAATGTGTATCCATTCTTGATAATGTTGCTTGAGTAGTTGTATTCCACCATTTTGTTGGGTTGTATAATAAAGTTTCAGTTAATCCATAATTGTAAGCAGTATAAAAATTATCATACGTTACTACTATTCTTTGTTGTTCATCATCTTCTGCACTAATAATGTTAAAATACCCATCATCTATATAGCTTACAAATGCCTTACTTATTAATTTACCTTTATAAATATGCTTAAATTCTAAGTTGTCTGAAATTTGAGGTTGTAAAAAAGGGTTTCCTTCTTGATAAGAAATTGAATTTATGTAAAAACGAAACGGATTTAAACGTTCAAAACTAGGACGTTGAATTCTTCTACTATAACTTATATTAAACATATTTATATTACTAGGATTGTATCCTAAAAATAGAGATGGAAATAATTTATTATAAGAATTAGTATCTGTTTGGTTGTTTGTTTTTGAAACTCCTTTTGTTTGTGTATTTTCAAAACGAAGTCCAATTTTTGTTTGCCATTTTTTACCCAATGGTTTAGACATATCTGCGTATAAAGCATTAATATTTTCAGAATACATAAACTCATTACTTTGTGTTGGGTCTAATATTGATGTGCCTGTAGAGGTATTGTAAAAAACAACATCACTTTCCGTTTTTGTAATTGTTGTTTTTAGTCCGTATGAAAAATTAGCCCATTTAGTCGGGTGTATCATATCTATTTTTCCACTGTAATTTTTAATATTTTGATTAGTGCTATTTTCTGCTTCAAAAAAACTAGGACTTGTAATAAATTGTTCGCTACTAAAATTTCTAGTATTAGAATTGTCGAAATTAAAATAGTCAACATCAATAGAAAGTTTTTTACCAAGCGTATCTAATTTTTGAATGTAATGTGCATTTATAGAGTGATTTTTGTTTGTAATGTCTGCATTACCTTCATTAAGGGTAAACGTTCCATTACCATCATTTATTAATGTTTTTCCATCATCAAAAACGCCTTTATCTTCAAATGAACCTGAATATAAAATACCAACAGTAGCATTATCTGTTAAATTATAATCTAATCCTAATCTACCAGAAATCATTTGCTCTCTATTTTTCATATCTAAATTTGTTACCGTTGATGCAGATGGATAAATAATATCAAATTGATTGAATTGAGCGGTATTTCCCTTAGTTCCATTTAGGGATGCAACTACACTTACCTTATCTTTATTATAAGTAAAAGTATTTCCAAAATTAAATAATGGATATGTAGCTTGTGTGTAAGAAGTTCTCACTTGATTGTTCCAGCTATTTTCTTTTGACTTTTTTAGTACAATATTTATTAGTCCACTATTACCTTCGGCATCATATTTAGATGGAGGAGATGTAATAACTTCAACATTTTTAATATCATCAGAAGCAATGGTGCTCAAATAAGCGTTTAATTCATTTCCAGATAATTGTATAATTCTATCGTTTACCATTACACGTACAGCGCCTTTTCCAACAATAGCTAATTTATCAGTATCAATAGTAACACTTGGCGTAGCTTTTAATGCATCTAGTGCTGTTCCACCAGTTCCTGCAACCGTATTTTCTACATTAAAAACCAATCTATCTACTTTTTGTTGAATAAGTTTTTTACGAGCAGTAATAACAACTTCATTTAATTGTTGACCTTCTTCTTCTAAAATAATTGTTCCAACATTAGATTTAGTTGGGTAGATTTTTTTAGTTATAAATCCAACAAAACTAATTTCCAAAAACACATCGTTATTTTTTGTTTTGATAGTGAATTCACCATTTTCATCAGAAATTACACCCGTAATTATTGAATTGTCGGTTTTGTTTTTTGCTACAATGTTTGCAAATGAGATAAATTGATTTTGTTTATCGATTACTTTTCCAGTAAACGTTTGTCCAAAACTAATTGAACATATAAAAGCGATTAAAAGTGTTGTTGTGATTTTCATAATAATAGTAATTAAAAATTAATAACACCCCAAAAGTATCTTGATCGTTTAGTTTTTAAAATAGCTGCAGAATGAATTGGGGAAAAAATGAAATGAATTAGGGAAAATAAAAAAAGGGTTAAAAAAATATTCAACACCTCTTTAATATTTTTGTAAAAAAACTATTGATAGCTTACTTTTAAGTTTCTTTATGGATTTTAAAATTGATAAAAAAAAGAAATACTGAATAGATAGTTGACGGTCAAAAAAAAGATTAAAAAACTACTTTTTCAAAATATTCAAAAACAAATTTCTATCAATTTCTTTTGCGCCTAAACTTGCTAAATGATCATTATAAACTTGGCAATCGATTAATTTATAATTTTTGTTTTTTACTAAATAAATAAAGGCTAATTTAGATGCATTTGATATTTTACTAAACATACTTTCGCCACAAAAAATATTATTGATTTCTAAACCATACAATCCACCAACTAATTTTTTGTTTTGCCAAATTTCTATTGATTTTGCAATTCCTTTTTTATGAAGATTGATATATGCTTGTTGCATATCATCAGTAATCCAAGTGCCTAAACCGTCATTTCTATCAATACTTTTACAATTATAAATAACCTCTTCAAAAGTTGTGTTTTCAGTAATTGTAAATTCATTTTTTTTGATGATTTTTTGCATTGATTTTGAAATTTTTAAATCATCAGGAAATAAAACCATTCGTTCATGTGGGCAATACCAAACAATTGGATCATCTTCAGAAAACCAAGGGAAAATTCCGTTTTTGTAGGCATAAATTAATCTTTCTGTAGATAAATCTCCACCTAAAGCAATAATACCCTCTTTAGTAGTAAAATTATAAGGTGGAAATTCTATTTTATCTGTTAGCCAAATCATTTTGTAAAAATAAGCACAAAAAAACTCCAACAAAAACTGTTGGAGTTTTAAGTAAGAATTAATTCTTAACGAGTTTGGTTAATTGTTTAATGATTGATAACTATTAGTTTGGTTTTACTTTCTTTTTTATCATTAGAAAGTTTGATAAAATACATGCCGTTTGCTAAATGAGAAGTGTCTATTTTGAGTTCATTATTGTTATTTTGAGCGAGCGATGTTACTATTTTACCCTCTAAACTAATTATTTCAACTTTGCTAATTTGGTTTTCTAAATCTTTAATAAATAAAGTGTTATTTGCTGGATTTGGGTAAATTAAAACATTTAAAATTTCATTTTCATTTATACTAAGGGCATTTTTCTTTTCATAAAACTCTATTTCTTTAATGGCACTCCATGCGCTTTTTCTAGTATCACCATCACTGTTAAATCTACCATAACCTATTACTTTTATATAACGCGCATCTGTATTAATTTCGTACTGATTAAATTCGGTGGTATTAGTTGCTGTTAATAATAATTCTCCAGAAGTTGGTAAAATCATAGTAAAATCTGCATCTTCAGTACCTGTAGTAGATGTTAATATTTGAAAACCAAAAGCATCTGATTTATTAGTTGTTCTAAACTGAATTAAGCCTACACTATGAATACTACTTAAATCGTAAATAATATACTCACCATCTGCTTTATAATCTCCAGATAAAACATCTTCATCATCAGCAGTCCATTCTGTATCAATATTTTTATCTAAAGAATTAATTGCAAGCTCAGATTTTGATGTATTTTCTTTTGATAGAGAATGTACTGTAACTTTATCTGTTGATAAACCTGTTCCTGTATTAATAAGGTTGTATAAATCTATTAAATTAGCCCCATCTTGAGAAAGCGTTAAAGTTCTTACAATATCATCACCTCCTGCATCTTGTGTAAAAGTTATTGATCCCGATCTACTATTTGTATCCGTATTTTCAGTAACAGTAATTGAAACTGTTGCGTTACCTGTACCAGAGTTGGTGTCAATAGTTAACCAAGAATCATTGGAAGCAGCTGTCCAACTTACATTTGCAGTAACAGTAACATCATAACTAGCAGCTTCTGGGGCTAGTGTTGATAAACTACTAACTGTTAAAGATTCACTTACTTTAATTGTACAGTTTCCGTCAGTAATATTAGCTCCTTCATAATCTAAAAAGCAAGCTCCAATTCCGTAACCAACCATAGCATCTGTAATAGGTGTATATGATCCCATATTTGCACCTTTACCTGTAGAACCTTCTCCAGAAAAAGTAAAGATTTCTCCATCTTTAGTAGCGGTAATTCCTGTTTCTTCAGAAAAACCAGTGTTTGTTTCTCCTAAAGTAGTACCACTAAAAACGTTACCAGAATAGGTTAATGATGCTCCGATACTAGCATAAGATGTTGTTTCATCACCAGAAATTACGGGTGATAAGTTTGGGTCATTAGCTTCAAAATAGATTAAGTTATTTTCTATATTACCCTTTACGTCACTATTATTATCTGTGTTAACGTTATAAAATAAAGGGGCATTTGTATTTATAATTGTGTTGTTAGAAACGGTAATATCTTCTGTTTTTTGATATCCATTTGAAACATCATCAGTAGTACAATCTACATCTGCATTAGCACTTCCACCAATAAAGGTAATTCCGTTGTTCCATTTAGCAAAATTATCAACTGTAATACAATCTTGAATATAGTTATTTGTAATAACGTGATCGCTATCAGAAATTCTAATTCCTCCTGTACCATCTACATCTTCACCTAAAAAATAATTTCCTTCTATTTTGGCTTTAGATCCATGTCTTAAAACTAAAGAACCTCTACATCTTCTAAATGTGTTATTTGTATAAGTGTTTCCTTTACTTTTATTTGTGATAATTTCATTTTCGCCATCAGATTGAACAAAATAATTATTAGAAACTACTACGTTGCTATTTACCATTTGATAAGAGCTTGTACCTATTCGTATTGTTTCACTATCACCAGCATTTGATAATTCATCACCATTTGCTTTTCTACCGTATTTTTCTGTTAGTTTTTCAAAATTATAAAAATAATTATTCATAATAGTATGTCCAACAATTTCACAGCTATTGTTAACTTCTGGTGTTCCATCTGGTACATTTGGAAATGCGTTATAAGAATATTCTCCTAAAACTATTGCACCTGCTGTAACTTTATTCATAAATGCACAGTTAATTACTGTATTATAGGTACCATATAGTACTATCCATCTATGTTTTGTAATTTGTTCATCGGCTAAATCTTCATCTAGTTCACTTTGTTCAACACCTAAACCATCTATAACACAATTTTGAATTGTACTATGGTGTGCATAATCGTCTCCATTTCTAAATTCTATAAAATTACTAGCTCCATAACCACCTTTCCAGTGAAAACCATCAACAACTAAATATTCACCAGTTGCTAAATCATTACCATCAGATTCGCCTCCAATTGTTAATCTTGGTCCACCGGTAAAAATTACCCCACCAGGTGTTTCCGCTCTAAAAGTAACAGGATTTTCTGCTGTTCCAGACCCAAGAAATATCATTCTTTCATCTGTGTCATAAACACCATTTTTTAAAATAATTACATCTCCTGCTTTATAAATAACTTCTTTTAAAGATTCGGGGTCATCAATATAATATGTTGTTTGACCAAAAAAATGGCTTGGTAAAAACATTATACAAAGTAAGATAGAAAAGTAGTTTTTTTTCATTCTGAAATTTATTAATTGTTAAAATAAAATTGGTTTACCAAATTGGTAAACCAAATATAAGTTATTTAATTAAATGAACAAAATAGAATTGAAACACTCAAAAGTTTCATAATGAATGTAATATGATTAGAAAACCATCAACATAAACTATGATTAAAAAAAGTGTTAATACTCAAAAACAACTTCATTTTTTAAAAAAAATGGCGTTATTTTTGCATATCCTTTAAATACATTAAAAAAATAATTTTGGGACGTAAGAAGAAAGAGAAAACAAAAACAGAAAAAGTAAAGTTTGCACATAAATATTATTTACGTACAGGGCTTTATTCGTTTGTGTGGAAAAATTTAAAAAGTGCTTTTTTACCAATTGTAGGCGTTATTTTAGCTATTTTTTTATTTAATAAATATGTATATAATATTAATGATGGGTTACATCATTTTACAGAAACTTTTTCTAGACTTACAATTTTAATAACTTTCTTTATTTCTGAAACTTTACTTGGTTTAATACCTCCAGAAATTTTTATTGCTTGGTCTAAAAAAACTGAGGAACCAATTTTTAATTTATTTTTATTAGCTACACTTTCTTATTTTGGCGGTTTAATTTCTTATTTTTTAGGGAAAACGGCTTCAAAAATAGGGCCTGTTAAAGAATATTTAGAAGTAAAAATGGCAGAAAGATTAAGTAATGCAAGAAAATGGGGAGGGATTTTAATATTAGTAGGAGCAGTTTTACCATTGCCTTTTTCTATTGCTTGCCTTGCTGCTGGAATGATAAAATATTCTTTTAAAAATGTAGCATTATTAGGTTTATTTAGATTTGTGAGATTTGCTGCTTATGCATGGGCAATTTTTCAAGTAGTTAATTAAAAAAACATTTAGATTGGTTATATGGGATTATCAAACAACGATATTTTTAAAAAATTAAGAGTAGCTCATAAATTTAGAGATACAGACATTATTGAAATTTGTGCTTTAGTTGATTTTAAAGTTTCAAGAGGGGAGTTAGGTGCTTTTTTTAGAAATGAAGATCATCCTAAATATGTAGAGTGTGGAGATCAGATTTTAAGAAACTTTTTAAATGGCTTAGTAATTCATTTACGTGGGCCAATGCCTAAAAAAGGAGATAAAAAATAAGTTTGCCGTTAATTTTATAAAGACGATAAAACATGTAAAAATAAAAAGAGAGAATTCGTAATTACGAATTCTCTCTTTTTATTGTTTAAAAGTTATGCCTTCTAGTATAAATCTAGAAGCGTTTACTTAAAATGGTAAATCATCTGGTTCATCATTAGAAACATTGCTAGCCGGCTGAAACTGATCAACTGGTGGTAAATTTTGAGCCTGAGCAGCAGAACCTAAATTTTCTATTCTCCATCCTTGTACAGAATTAAAATATTTAGCTTCTCCTTGTGGATTAATCCATTCTCTACCTCTTAAATTGATAGAAACTTTTACATCTTGTCCAACAGCATAATTGTTTAATAAATCACATTTATCTTGTACAAACTCAATCATAATCATTTGTGGATATTGCTCATCAGTTGTTACTACTAATTCTCTTTTTCTAAACCCATTAGATCCAAAAGTTTGAACTTCTCCAATTAACTTTACTTTACCTATAACTTCCATAATTACTATTTTAATAAAAGTACTAACCAAGCACTTTCTACATCATTTTTATTTAAAAAATCTTGAGCAAATGTATGTTTTTTTACAGTTTCTAACCCAATAAATTGTGGATGTTCTTTTGCAAAGTTATCAACAGTTACTTCTGATGGAAGCTGCTCTACATTGCCTAACATGCCTAAATTATTACCTGTTAAAATTTTACTATTTCTAATGTGTTTTGGAATTGCATCAACACCAATACCTAGTGTAGATATAGGTTTTGGAATTTCAAAAAAGCCATCTCTTGCTCTTGTATAATAACTACCGCCAGCTCTAGCAACCAAATCTATTTTATGTTGGTCAATGCTTCCATCTTCAGCTAAAACAGCTTCAGAAACATGAATTTTTACTACTTCGCAAACTATTAAATTTCCTGCACCTCCTTCATTACCTGTATAAATTATATCTTGTACTTTACATTCAAACTGAACAGGAGATTCTGCAACTCTAAAGGGTTTTATTTCATCAGATTTTAACATGGTAAAACCAGCTTTTTCAAATTCATTTATCCCTTTAGGGTATTCAGTAGAACTCAATGACATTTGTTGAACAATATCATAATTTACCACATTAATTACCACTTCTTTGGTAGAAATTACGTTTTCTAAAGTATCTTTAATAGTATTATCTCTTACTCTTCTTGCAGGAGAAAATATTAGAGTAGGTGGATTTGAACCAAACACGTTAAAAAAACTAAAAGGTGATAAATTTGAGTTTCCTTTTTTATCAATAGTACTAGCAAACGCAATTGGTCTAGGCGCAATTGCACCTAATAGGTAACTATGTAATTTACCTGTTGATATTTCTTTTGGATTGATAGAAATCATACTTAAAGTTTTGTTGTGTAAAGATACTATCTAATCTTTAAATGAGTTATCTTCAATAAACCATTATATTTGTTTTAATGAATTTAACTTCTAATACTCTTCTTTTTAAGCGAATTACAATTACTGTATCTTTTGTAATTGTTTCTTTAATTTTATGGAATACTTACATCTTTTTTCAGGAATTTAAGAATGAAGAACGTATTAAAATGGAAATTTTAGCAACTGCTCATAGAGAGCTTGCTACCAATTTAAATCTTGATGCAAATGTAGATTTACCCTTAAAAATACTTGAAAATAACAGCAATATTCCAATGATTTTGGTAGATGAAAATGATGTTATTGAATATATTCAAAACCTTGATTCTATAAAATCTCTCAATCCAAAATATTTAGCAGATCAATTGAAAAAAATGAAATCTGAGAATAAACCAATTGAGATAAGTTATAAAGGGAGAAATAAAAAATTTGTTTACTATAGAAACTCCTACTTATTAAACAAATTAAGCTACTATCCTTTAGCATTAATATTAATATTAGTATTGTTTTTGGCTGTGATTTATTTATTTTATAGTTCTAATAAAGCTGCAGAAACCAATAAACTTTGGACAGGAATGGCCAAAGAAACTGCACATCAAATTGGCACACCATTATCTTCTTTATTAGGGTGGATTGCTATTTTGAAAATGGAAAAAGTTGATGAAACTTATATTTACGAAATTGAAAAAGATGTACATCGATTAAATACAATTGCAAATCGTTTTTCTAAAATAGGTTCAATACCTGAGTTAAAAAAAGACAATGTTGTTGAAGTAACAAAACAAGCGTTTGATTATTTAGAATCTAGAAGCTCTAAACAAATTTCGTTTTCATTTTCTAGCTCAAATGATGTAACTAATGTTCAAATAAATAATGAGTTATTTGGTTGGGTGATTGAAAATCTTATCAAAAATGCCATTGATGCAATGCTGGGAAAAGGTAAATTGAGTTTAAAAATTGAAACGGATCAAAAAAAGGTAAAAATTACAATAGAGGATACAGGAAAAGGAATGCCCAAAAAATTATTCAAACAAATATTTAAACCAGGTTTTACTACTAAAAAACGTGGTTGGGGTTTAGGTTTGTCATTATCAAAAAGAATTATTGAAGATTATCATAAAGGAAAAATATTTGTGCAAAATTCTGAAATAAATAAAGGAACTACTTTTCAAATTTTGTTAAATAGAATTTAAAAAAATAAAAAATGGATGAAATAAATAGAGAAGGATTAAAAATTTTATCAACTTTTGATGAAAATAAGCCTATTTTTATGATGAATTATTTGAAGTATAAATCTATTGTATCATCAACAGGTAAAACAGGAAAAGAAACTTATAAAGAGTATATGAATGCCGCTTTACCTTTTTTTAAAAAGATTGAAGCTGATATTATTTTTAAAGGAAAACCTATTACTTGCATTATTGGCCCATTAAAAGAAGAACTTTGGGATGAGGTTTTAATTGTAAAATACTCGAATAAAAATGAATTTTTTAAGTTGATGGAAATGAAAAATTATCCATCAGCATTAAGAACATCAGCTTTATCTGATGCTCGTTTAATTTTTTGTAAATAAAATAAACTATGAAAGTAAATAATAAAATAGTAATAGTTACCGGAGCGGGTTCTGGAATAGGAAAATCAACCGCAAAACATTTTGCAAAACATGGTGCAACTGTAGTGGTTTCTGATATCAATTTAGAAAATGCAGAAAAAGTATCGCAAGAGATTGTAACAAATGGAGGAAAAGCGCTACCAATAAAAGCAAACGTTGCAAAATTTGAAGATGTAGAAAATTTAATAAATACAACAGTTTCTGAATTTGATAGGTTAGATGTAATTGTAAATAATGCAGGGATTGGTCCTCATTTATTAAGAACACACGAGTCTACATTAAAAGATTGGGATAGAGTAATTGCTGTAAATCAAACAGGTGTTTATTATTGTATGAAAGTTGCTTTGACACAATTTTTAAAACAAGGAGGAGGAAATATTGTAAATATTGCTTCTTTGGCAGGTTTAAAAGCTTCACCTAATAATATTAGTTATAGTGCAAGTAAATTTGCTGTTGTTGGTATGACAAAATCTGCTGCCATGGAATATGCAACTAAAAATATTAGAGTTAATGCGGTGTGCCCTGGTTATACAGAATCTGCATTGTTGAATCAATTAATAGAAGCAAAACCAGAAATGGATGCCATTTTAAAAAGTGTAATTCCTATGAAACGCTATGGAAAAGCAGATGAAATTGCTGATGCTGTGGTTTGGTTGGCCTCAGATAACACGAAATTTATTACCGGACAAACGATTACTTTAGACGGTGGAACATCACTTTAAAGAATATTAAGTAAATTTGTGAAAACAAAAAAATCAAAATAAAATTAAAATTTGAAATTATGAAAAAATGGTTAGTACCTGTAATAGTTCTTGCTGTAATTGCATATGCAGTGTATAGTTGGGGAAAAGGATTTAATAATACAGCAGTAGAATTACAAGAAGATGCAAAAACAACTTGGTCTAATGTAGAAAGTTCTTACCAACGTAGAAATGATTTAATTGGTAATTTGGTAAAAACAGTACAAGGTGCTGCAGATTTTGAAAAGGAAACCTTAACAGAAGTTATAAATGCAAGAGCTAAAGCAACTTCTGTAAATATTAATGCTGGTGATTTAACACCAGATAAAATGGCACAATTTCAACAAGCTCAGGCTGGTATGAGTGGAGCGTTATCTAAATTATTAGTATCTGTAGAACGTTATCCAGAATTGAAAGCAAATGCTAACTTTTTAGAATTACAAAGTCAGTTAGAAGGTACAGAAAACAGAATTAATGTAGCTAGAGATCGTTTTAATGAAGGTGTAAATAAGTATAATAAACACATTAAAGTTTTTCCAAATTCTTTATTAGCTGGCTTATTTAAATTTGTTGAAATGGATCGTTTTAAATCAAATCCAGGTTCAGAAAATGCACCAAATGTTAATTTTGACTTTAAAAAGAAAGCAGCCTAAATGTCTAAAGTAGAAGAATTTCTTACCAAAGAAGAAGAAGAAGAAATTGTTTCTGCGATTAGAATTGCAGAGAAAAATACTTCTGGCGAAGTTCGTGTACATATTGAATCTAGTTCTAAAATAGATCATTATAAACGTGCGTTAGAAGTATTTTATCTCTTAGAAATGGAGAATACAAAAGATGCAAATGCTGTGTTAATCTATGTTGCTGTAAATGATAAAAAATTTGTTATTTATGGTGATAAAGGCATTGATAAAGTAGTGCCAAAAGATTTTTGGAATTCTACTAAAGATGCTATTCAAGCTCAATTTAAATCAGGTAATTTTAAACAAGGTATTATTGACGGAATCTTAAAAGCCGGTTTAGAATTAAAGACCCATTTTCCTTATCAAACAGATGATGTTAACGAACTTTCAAACGAGATTTCTAAAGGATGAGTTTAAAAAGAGTTTTTAATTTTCAGTTTTTAGTTTTTAGTAAGAAAGTTGTTTTTTTACTGATGTTATTTATTTCCTTAAATTTATTCTCACAAGGATATAAAATACCAGAAAAACCAAGCTTTCAAACGAGTGTTTATGATTATGCAAACCTATTATCAGCTTCTCAAAAACAAAGTTTAGAAAACAAACTTGTTAGGTATTCAGATACCACATCAACACAAATTGTAGTAGCAATTGTCAATTCTACAGAAGGAGAAAATATAGCCTATTTAGCTGCAAATTGGGGAGAAAAATGGGGTATAGGAGATGATGAGAAAGACAATGGTGTTTTAATGTTATTGGCAAAAGGTGACAGAAAAATTACGATACAAGCAGGAAAAGGAACAGAGCATTTATTGACTGATTTTACATCCAAAAGAATTATTGAAAGAATTATAATTCCTGAATTTAAAAAAGGAGATTATTATAGAGGTTTAGACAAGGGTTCTGATTATATTTTTAAAACGTTAAACGGAGAGTTTACAGGTTCTAGACAAGAAAAATCAAATTTTGACCCTAGTATCATTATTTTCATCATCATTATTTTCATCTTTTTTATTATCATTTCTAAAGGAAATAAAAATAATAGAGGAAGAGGTAATAGAACGGGTAACTTTGCTGGAGACATTTTTGAAACCATTATTTTAACCAATTCTGGTAGAAGAAGTGGCGGAAGTTTTGGTGGCGGTTTTGGTGGCGGAAGTTCTTCTAGTGGTGGATTTGGTGGCGGTTTTGGAGGCGGAAGCTTTGGTGGAGGTGGCGCTTCTGGTGGTTGGTAATTATTCTACTTAAATTTACATCAAAAAAATAATTTCTATTTATTTAATTTTTTATGCTGAAGAAAATAATTTTATTTTTTGGATTCTCGATTTTTTTATGTTGTCAAAATTTTGAAAAATTAAATTTAATTTCTCATTTGCCTAAAAGTTTAAAAGAAGTTTCTGGGGCAGAAGTTTTAGGAAAATCTGATCTTATTTGGATGTTAAATGATAGTGAAAACAGACCCTTGTTATATGCTGTTTCTAAAAATGGCAATATTGAAAGAAAAATCTATATTAACGAAAAAAACCATGATTGGGAAGATTTAACTTCTGATAAAGAAGGAAATATATATATTGGAGATTTTGGTAATAACTTAAATAAAAGAAAAAATTTAAGAATTTTAAAGATTGACAAAAAATATTTAAAAACTAAAAAAGCAAAAGCTAAAAAAATAAAATTTAGCTATGAAAATCAAATAAAATTTCCGCCAAAAAAGAAAGCTATGTTTTTTGATGCAGAAGCTTTTTTTTATTATAATAATTACTTTTATATTTTTACAAAAAGTAGAGTTAAAAATAAATATGGCAAAACTTCACTCTATAAAGTACCTGCTAAAAAAGGGAAGCATATTGCAAAATTAATTTCAGAATTTGAAAATTGTATCGATTTAGAATGTTGGGTAACATCTGCAGATATTTCTGCTGATGGTAAAAAAGTAGTATTACTTTCTCAAAAAAATATTTTAGTTTTTACGGATTTTGAAGGTGATAATTTCTTTTCAGGAAAAGTTAAAAAAATCGATTTAAAACATTATTCTCAAAAGGAAGGAATTACTTTTAAAGATAACAATACACTTTTAATTACCGATGAAAAAGGACATGGTGCTGGAGGTAATTTATATGAGTTGAAATTAAAATAAAACTACAAACTTATATAACAAAAGCAACCATCCAAAAGCTAAAAACAACCCTCCAAGAGGTGTAATAGGTCCTAAAAAATTTAATTTCTTGTTTTTTGATGAAGAAATTACCAAGCCATAAATTGAAAAAGAAAATAGTATTGTTCCAATAATAAAGGCATAAATAATATATGTATTAATGGCAGATGAGCTATCTAAATAAAACCCTAAAAAAAGCAAAACAATGGCGTGATAAATTTGATATTTAACACCAGTTTCAAAACTATGTAACTGGTCTAAAGTAAGTTTTTTCTTTAATAAATGTGCTCCAAAGGCTCCAAAAATTATTGCTAAAAATCCAAATAAACTCCCGAAAACTAATGCGATTTGTGTCATATATAAATATTAAAAGGCAAAACCAAATGTAAATGTTAATCTTAAACCATCATCACTATTAAAAAGAGAAAGGTTACCAGACATCATATTTGCAGCACTAAGGAAAATTCCACCACCATAAGAAGTATTAAAAAATTTATTTGTTAAAAAAGGATTTATAACTAAGATTTTTTGTTTACCCCAAATCCTACCATAATCAAAACCACCAAAAACACCAAAGTTTAAAGGCATTAAACTGGTTTTAAATTGTTTTAATTTTAAACGAATATCAGAACTGTGATAAAATGAGTTTTTACCTGTAAAACGTTGGTTTCTATACCCTCTTAAACCATCATTACCACCAATATTTGCTGCTTGATAAAACTCATAACTATCACCAAAAGTAAAGTGTGTTTTTACTTTTGTTGCAAATACTAATTGTCCACCAGAGTTTAATTTATGATCAAAAGAAATTGATGGAATAATATAGGCAAAATTATTACTATTTTCTAAATTTGATGTGTAACCAGCTATTATTTCTGTTTTCATTCCTATTGTAGGAAAAGCATAATTGTCTGAATTTTTATAATGATAACTAGCTTCTGTATTTATAAATTTTTGTTGTTTAAAAATAGGATCGTTTTCAGTAAACTGTGTGTTTATAAATCTATCTAAAGTATTTTCTACTTTTAAGTTTTGAAAATTAACACCTAACTTTATTTCGTCTTCTAATTCTCCTTGCCATTTTATAAAAGTACCAGCAACTATTTTTCTAATTTTTACTCTATTAAAATTTTCGTCTTTTAAATCTTTTGCTTCAGGGTTTGTAGAGTTATTTCCTAATCCAAAGTAATTTATAGCAAAATTAGGACTTGTAAAAGTAGCTGTAAAACCAAGGTTTAAGTTGTTAATTACATTTGCTATTTCTGATGAGTAAAATAACTCAAAACCATTAGTAGCAAAATAATATGCTCCAGAAAGTTTGTGTTTTGTAGTAAAAGGATTTCTCTCAAAACCATAAGTTGTGTATGTATTGGAAAACCCAATTTTTATACCATCATCAGGATTAAAACCAATTGTTGGTATAATAACATTTTGATTGTTTTTAAACTTTTTATAATCATAAACATTTGTTTCATAATCATCAGTAAGTTTTCTTTTTCCTTTCTTGGTTTTAAAAGTATTTTTCTTTGATTTATAATCGTAAATAATTACTTTTTTGCCATTTTTAATATTGTAAATGTCATTATTCTGACCTCCAATAATTCTAATTTTAATTAACTTTTCTCCTTCACCTTTTACAACAAAAACGTCTTCTTGATCTAAACCATAAATCCAAATTTCTTTGGTTTCTTTTTTATGATAAGTTCGTTTATGAAATTCTTTATCTTTTTCCCCTTTTTTTATTCTATAGCCAGTAATTTTAGTTTGTCCATTTTGTAATCTTTCAATATCAAACCAATCTGCTTTTTGGGTACCAGTAATTACTTGAAGTTTATTAATATGGTTAAAATAATTATCAGAAATTTTTTGTAAATTACTTCTTCTACCTTGTAATTTTCTTTTAATTTCTACAATGGTTTCATCTTTTACTTCATCAGGAAAAAGAGTAAAAGCATCATCTATAACTTCATCAGTAATATTATTAGTAATAAGCTTAACTTGCTTGTTCCATAGGTTTTTATTGGATTTAGAAATTAAAATTAAATCTAAATGGTAAGGTTCTAAATTAAACCATTTAGGACTTTTTAGCTCTTCGTTATAAGATTGCATTAATCGTAAGGTTGGTATTAATTTGGTAACTGTGTTTAATATAATGCCATCTCCAAAAATAGAAAAAGCTTGATCTCTATCTCTTGGAATTGGCCTGTAAACTGTTTGATTATTTTCTTTAAAAACAGCCCATCTCCATTGATCTTCATGCCTATCCCAATCTCCAATTAACATATCAAACAAACGTGCTTTTATATATGCTTCTTCATCTAAAACATGATTTTCGTTTTTGGTTAAATTATTTAATAAATCGTCTGTGCTAACTACTTTATCTGCAAAACCAAAACTAGCTTGCTCTCCATGACCAGAAGCTGCTCGTTCTTCAATCATATATAATTCATCACCAAATTCATCATTAAAATGGCCTAAACTATTTTGTTTAGAAATATAATATAAAACCGGATTTGTATGATAAACCCCAATTGCATCAGATAGTTTTCCTATGGTAAATGGCGCATAAGGATGCGAACCAGTAAAAGCATCAAATAAAAAATTTTCTGTTATTGTATTATTAAATTGACCTTCTATATATTGATCTTTAAATGCTACAGCTTGTAAAAATTGAACAGCACTTTTACGCAAAGCACGCATCATATATTCTCTTCCTTTTTTATCTTTTAATCTTAATGATTTTGATTGATGTCCTCCACCTTTTCTAACAGGTTTTAATCCACCAAAAAGCGTATCTAAATTTACAGTGGGTGCGTTTATTTTTGTACCAAAATATTGCCTATATCGTTCTCCCCATAAAAAACGATACATTTTGCTTTTTGTAACTTCTTCATCAGTATAAATAGAAGCTTTTTTTTCTGTAATTTTATTATCAGGAAATGTTGTAAAATTGTTTTTTTCATTGGCAGATAATACTTGTGATTGATACACAATTTTATCATCTTTTACAGAGTAAAAACGTACTTCAGACGAACCATCTTTGTATACATCTAGTTTAGCAAAACCTTGAGTACCGTAAGTAAATTTTGCGCCACCAGATAATTTTGTAGCCATACTTTTAGAACCAGAACCACTAATTATTTGTGGAATATTATCTTGTACAATGTATTGTAAATTATGATCATGACCAGAAACAAAAATAGTTTTATCATTTTCTTGTGATAGAGTTATAATGTGTTTTTTAAGTTTATTATATTTTTTATTTTGAATATCTGTATTAGAAAGACCTGTAGTTGTACGCAATAAATTTTTTAGAGACCCTAATATTGGCAAAGGCTTTAAGTGGCTTTTAAATGAAAATTTACCTCCATGAGAACCATAGGTAAACATTGGGTGATGCATTGCAATTATAGTTGTTTTTCCTCTTGCCTTTTTAATTAAACCTTCAAGTTCATCAAAAAATTTTGTTCTAGTTTTAATTTCGCAGTTATCATTTATTGTTGGGTGATTTCCCCAATTTGTTAAATACCAATGAGTGTCAATTATAATTAAAACAATGTTATCTGTAATATTTACTTTTTCTAAAGGACAACCATTTTGTGGTAAAAAAGCTTTTTTCCCTAAAGCTTTTTTTACCAATTTTTCTTCTCTTTTTAAACCTGATAAACCATTATACCAATCATGGTTACCAGGGATAAAAATTGATTTTCCATTAAAATTTTTTGCAACATTTGTTTGTGCTTCAATTCTTCTTTTAGCTAACGGATATTTTTTAGATTTTTTTTTAGGAATACCAGTTTCATAAACATTATCACCTAAAAAAATTAATGTAGAATTTTTTGAAGCATTTTCAGTTTCTTTCTTTAAATATTTTAATGCTGGTGAGTCTTCTGTTAAAGTAGAATTACCTGCATCTCCAATTAAATAAAACGAATGTTCAATTTCTGAAGTATCTTTTTTTGATTCAAATTTTTGATTTTCAAAAACTTGCATATTAGTAGTAGCACAAGTTGAAAACAAAAGTAAGATTGTTGTAAATAATGAAAATTTCAATAAATTCATGAATGTAAAATTAACTATTTTAAAATTGATTTTTTGTAAAGAAACAAATCTTCTTTTGTGTCAATATCAATAAAATTGGTTTTAATTTTAGGGTAAAAAACTTCGTTTTTATGATTATTTATAAGTTCCTTTGCACCTTTATCGTTCTTAATTAATAATAAATCTTTAAAGTGTTTTTTTGGAAAAATTGCTGGAACTCCAAAAAAATGTTCATATTTTGAAGCTATTATTTTATCATTATTTTGTTGAAATAAATCTAGTAAGGAATTTAAATATTCAGTTTCTATTGCTGGTTGATCTGCTAATAAAATTAAAACTCCATCAAAATTTAGTTGATTTTTTTTTAAATAATTGATGCCAGAAATAATGCTAGAACTTAAGCCATTTTCATAGTTTTTGTTAAAAATGAATACAATGTTTTTTACAGATATTTCTTGTTTTATTTTATCAGTATTTGCCCCTAAAACACAATAAATATTACTTGAAGTTACTTTTTTAGCATTTTCTAATGTGATTTCTAACAGCGTTTTATTATTGATTTTCTCTAGCTGTTTTATGCTTTTCATCCTTGATGATTTACCAGCAGCTAAAACTAAAATAGCAATGTTTTTCATTAACAAATATTAATTTTTCCGTTTAATTTTCGCAAATAAAAAGGTTCTTTTTTTCTAATAACAGACAAAATTTCTGCAACAATAGAAAGTGCAATTTCTTCTGGAGTTTGAGCACCAATATGTAAACCTGCAGGAGTGTATATACTTTCTATAAATTCATCAGTAATATGAGGTGCAAACTCAAAAAGTTCATTAAACAAACGTTCTCTTCTGTTCGGAGCACCTAAAATTCCAATATATTTTGGTTGATAATCAGCAAGTTTAACAACATATTTTAAATCTTGTACATAGCTATGATTCATAATTACAATAGCACAATTTTCAGAAATATCTTTAAATTCAATAGTTTCTGGATTTTTACCAATAACAGTATTAGCACCAGGAAAATCAGTAATTTGTTTGCTGTCTTTTGCTGAGGTAATTACATCAACTTCCCAACCTAAATCAGAAGCTGTTTTACACAGTTTTACAGCATCATGTTCACCACCAATAATAATTAGTTTAAAACTTGGTTGTAAAATTTGTGTAAAAATTTCTGTTTGATTTAATTTTCCAAAATCAAAAGTTTCTAAAAATGTAAATTGTGTTTTATTTTCAAAGGTAATTACAGATCCAAAATTTCCAAAAGCTTCATCTTTTTTGATAAAATAACTATCAATTTTTAAAATTTCTCTGCTAGAAATTGCGTCTGAAAATGAATTAAAAAAATCATTAGAAACATAAAAAGGTTCAATTAAAATGTATAAAATACCTTCACAACCTAATCTATATCTACCATCGTAAGTAATAACTTTTGGTTTATTCTCTTTAAAAACATTTTTAGCTCTTTGAATAATTTCTTTTTCTACACAGCCACCACTTACTGCTCCAACAGAATTAAAATCTTCTGAAATTAACATTCTAACTCCTGGTTTTCTATAAGATGAACCTTCTAAATACACCACGCTTGCCAAAACGTTTTTCAATCCTTTTTGTTGATTGAAGACAGCCTGATTGATAATTTCTTTAAGTTCGTGAATCATTTTAAAACAAGAGTTGAACCCTAAATATAAAACTTTTAAAGTTATTAGTAATTCCTTATTTTGTAAGTTTTAAGTTCAAAAACTATAATTTTCTTTGACTGCTAACTGACGTAAAATTTGTTTGTTTTCTAAAACTTGCATCTTGTTTATTTTATGTATTGTGGTCTACCTAAAGTTGTCATTCTTAACTTTAATTAGATATTTTTATTTTAAAAAGCTATTTTTAAATCGCTCAAAATGACAAGTATAACCATTTGGGTTTCTTACTAAATAATCTTGATGTTCTGGCTCTGCTGCCCAAAAAGTAGAATAAGGTTCTAAAGTTGTGGCAACTTTACCTTCCCATTTATGAGATTCATTTACAAGGTTAATTACTTCTTTTGCCTCTGCTTTTTCATCATCATTTTGAAAAAATATTGCAGATCTGTAACTTGTTCCAATATCGTTTCCTTGCCTATCAATAGTTGTAGGATTATGGATTCTGAAAAAGTAATCTAAAATTTCTTTGAAAGAAGTTTTGTTAGCATCATATGTAATTTCAATTCCTTCGGCATGACCTGGATGATTTTTATAGGTAGGATTATCATTTTCTCCACCAATATAACCCACTTCTGTATCTAAAATTCCTTCTCTTGTTCTAAAAAGATCTTCCATTCCCCAAAAACATCCACCTGCTATATATGCTTTTTTACTTGTACCCATTGTTGTTGTTTTATTTAATTGTACGTTTTTTAAAAAGTGAATTACTTTTTCTTGTGGCATTTCACAAGGTTTTAAAAATTCATTTTTTGATGTGATATAATAATTTAAACTGATAAAATTATTTCCTTTTAATTCTTTTGCAAAGATTTTAAACGATTTACCATTGTTAAAAATCTCTTTGGTAATACTATATTTTTTGTTTTTGTAGATTCCAAATGAATGCCTTTCAGGAATCTCTAATATGTATTTTAAAATACCCATTAAGAACTACAACTTAGCATAGAACAACCTACTTTGTGTTTAGCCCAATCAGGACGTTTTGTAAACCATTTTTCATTTTTAGGTTGCTCATCATAAGGTTTTTTTAAGAGCTGAAATAGTTGATTAATTAAAGAATAATCACCTTCATTTGCAGCATCAATTGCTAATTGTGCCATATAATTTCTTAACACATATTTAGGGTTTACAGCATCCATTTTTTCTTTTCTTTGTTGATGATTAAGAGATTCTTTTTGTAATCTATCAGCGTAATTTTTAAACCATATATTCCATTGAATTTTTACTTGTTCAGAAATATTCTTAACATCATAAAAAGCTTTTTTAATAATTTCAAATCCTATTTTATCACCTTTAAAATTACTTAAATTTCTAAAGAAAATTGTCATATCAGTTTCTACCAGTTGTAAATTATCTTCTAAATTTTGAATTAATTCCAAATCATTTTTAACTTCTTCAAACAAGCCTAATTTAGATTTCATCATCAAGAAAGATTTTTTTTGAAAGTCAATTTTATATTGATCTAAAATTGCTTCTAAAGGTTCTACTTCTTCAATTAATGGATACAAGGCATTTGCTAATTTGTATAAATTCCATAAGCCAATATTTGGCTGATTTCCAAAACGATACCTTTTATGTTGTCTGTCTGTTGTGTTTGGCGTCCAGCTATAATCAAAATCTTCTAACCAACCATAAGGTCCATAATCGATGGTTAAACCAAGGATAGACATGTTATCTGTATTCATAACTCCATGTACAAAACCCACTCTTTGCCAATGAATAATCATTTCTAAAGTGCGTTCAGAAACTTCATTAAAAAACTTTAGATAGGTTTTTTTGGAAGAATTTTCTAAATGCGAAAAATGATGTTTTATTGTATAATCAACCAATACTTTTAAGTTTTTTACATCATTTCTTGCTGAAAAAATTTCGTAATTTCCAAAACGTAAAAATGATGGAGAAATTCTTGATACAATTGCGCCTTTTTCATATGCTGGGTTTCCATCATATAAAATATCTCTTAAAACATTATCTCCACTTAAGCTTAAAGATAAGGCACGAGTTGTTGGAACGCCTAAATAGAACATAGCTTCGCTACATAAATATTCGCGAATTGAAGAACGTAAAACGGCCAAACCATCTGCAGTTCTAGAATATGGAGTTTCTCCTGCACCTTTTAATTGTACTTTCCAATTTTTATTTTTGTGTTCAACTTCAAATAAATTAATGGCTCTTCCATCACCTAATTGCCCAGCCCAATTTCCAAATTGATGCCCTCCATAACACATTGCAAATGGTTTTGTATTAGGATAAATTTTATTTCCTGTAAACACATTTTTAAAAAAATCAGATTGTGTTTCTTCTTCCGAAATTCCTAATTCTAAAGCCATTTCATTAGAAATGTGAATTACTTTTGGATCTTTTGTTTTCTTAGGATTTACATAAGAAAAAACAGCACTTTTAACCTGTCTTCTTGAGTTTTCAAGTATTGGGTCAGCAGGTAATTTTTCACAAAAAGTTTCTTTTATATTTAGTTTCATAATGTTTTATCTATCCATTTTTGAAGCTCTTTTTCAGAAGGGTTTCTTAACTTTTTATGGTGAATTGCAATTGTTGAAAAATTTAATTTTTTATTGGAGTACAAATTACGTAATTCTTCTGCATATTTTAGGTTTTTTTCCACATCTAAAAAAGCGTAATCTAAATTATGGGGGATAAAAATTTTTATAGAATTGTGTTTTATGACATCTTTTTGCACCAAATAATTTAATCATTTTTATCAACGTCTTTCTTTAATTGCATTGATTCTGAATTAATACAATAACGCAAACCACTTGGTTCTGGTCCATCAGGAAAAACGTGTCCTAAATGTGCATCACAAGTATTACACATAACTTCAACTCTAATCATGCCAAAAGAAGTGTCTTTATAATATTTAATAGCATTTTCTTTGATTGGTTGTGTAAAACTAGGCCAGCCAGAGTTAGAATTGAACTTAATAATTGAGTCAAATAAAGGTGTATTACAACATATACAATTGTATTGCCCTTCATCGTAAATACTGCATAAATCACCAGTATGTGGTCTTTCAGTTCCTTTTTTTCTGGTGATTCTAAATTGCTCAGAAGTTAAAATTGCTTTCCACTCCTTTTCTGTTTTTTCCACTCTTTTATTTGGAGTTGGGTTTGCTGTTGATGTGAATTTAATCACTTCTTTCCATGTTAGCATAATGTTCCTTTCTTTTATAATTAGTTTAATATGCTCAAAATATTAGTCGAAAATGTACTGTAAACTTACATAGATTAATAGTTGAAACTTCTTTGAAAGCAATATTTAAATTTACGACAAAATACGAATACAAATAGCTAATTTTTATTCCTTATTTTTGTTTAAAATAGACTTTTTAATGACTGCAATAACATCTGAAGTAGAAAAATATATTTATAATTTATTTAGTGAACAATTAAGTTCTAATTACGTATATCATAATTTAGCTCATACACAAAGAGTTGTTGCTAAAGTAGAAGAATTTATAGAAAACTTAAAGCTGTCTAATATTGAAGCTGAAAATTTAGTTATAGCGGCCTGGTTTCATGACACTGGTTATGTAAATGGTAGAGAAAATCATGAAGAAAAAAGTGTTGAAATTGCTACAGACTTTTTAAAAAACATGTCAATTTCTGATGATAGGATTCTAACAATTACTCAATTAATTTTAGCAACAAAGATGGATTATATTCCAAAAAACAAGCTAGAAGAGATCATTACTGACGCAGATTGCTCTCATCTTGGCAGTAAAAATTTTGATGAATATGGAGAGTTATTAAGAAGAGAATGGGAACTTACAGAAAGTAAATTTTTTACTGAAATAGAGTGGACGGATGAAAATATTAACTTTTTAACACAAAAACATCAGTATTATGCTGAATATGCTTTAAAAAATTGGAGTAAAAGAAAAGAAAAAAATTTAGCCTCCTTATTAAAAAAGAAAAAGAAATTAAAAAAAGATTTTACAAATTTTAATCAAAAGAAAGAGGCTTTAGATTTTAAAAAGAATAAAAGTGATGTTCCTGAAAGAGGGGTTGAAACTATGTTTAGAGTAGCTTTAAAAAACCATATGACTTTAAGTAATATTGCAGATACAAAAGCTAATATTTTACTATCTGTAAATGCAATTATAATTTCTTTGGCTTTATCTAATTTATTACCAAAATTAGATAATCCGTCTAATGAATACTTAATATTGCCTACTTTAGTGTTTGTAGTTTTTACTGTAACATCTATTATTTTATCAATTTTAGCAACCAGACCTAATGTTACTGAAGGTAAATTTACTAAAGAAGATGTAGCTAATAAAAAAGTAAATTTATTGTTTTTTGGTAATTTTCATCAAATGAAATTAAATGATTTTGAATGGGGTATTACAGAAATGATGCAAGACCGAGATTATTTATATAGCTCTTTAACTAAAGATTTATACTTTTTAGGTTTGGTTTTAAACAGAAAATATAAAATACTAAGAATTACGTATACTGTTTTTATGATTGGTATTATTTTAAGTGTTTTTGCGTTTGCAATTTCATTTAAAGTTCAAGAAAAAATAGGAGCAACAGTTTAAATTTCTATTTCTTTAATTAAATCATTAAAAGTAATCGTATTTTTTTCATCAAAATCTTTATGATAAATAAGTTCTACACGTAAAGCTTTTAAACCTGCAACACCTTGTAAATCTTCTAGTTGTAAGAATTCTAATTTACCTAATTGATTTTTAGATTGTAAAAAATTAATATATTTAATATATTCTAAAGCATCTTTGTCTTGAGAGTATACAATTGCAATTTTACCAGGTTGAGTTAAACGCTCTTCAGTACCTTTTATGTTTGCTTTATCAATTCTTTTCTTAATAATTTCATATCTAATATTATAAGCACCATCAACATCAAATTGCTTTTCATCCATTCTAAATTTTATAGCCATTGGATTACTATGAACTAAAATTAAAGAGGCAATACGCAATTCTTGCTTCATGTTCTTGCGCTCATAATAAGCTATGTTTTCCATTTCGCACATGACTTGCAATTGCCATAATCGTAAATTTTGCAGATAAATAAGGTCAAAAGAATTTTCTCTTGTAATAGATTCTCCTATGTACATATTAAATTCTAGTCCATCAGTTTTATATCTTTCAAAATAATGCGGATACATTTTTTGTGCATCTTTTTGCTTTGAATCTATAAATTTTGCTAATTTTTCATTTAAAATATCAACACTTTTTTCATACTCTTTTCGTTTTTCATAAACAACACCTAAATCTTTATCTAAACGACTCATGTAAATGTTTACTTTCTTTGAAAGTACACTATTGATGTCTTTAATATGATTAAAAACTGGATAAATTTCACGTGTTAAAAATTCGAGTATATTTATTTCATCACCAGCATTCAAGCCTTTTTTTACATCTTTTAAATAAGTTGCAACTCTAAACATTAATTCGTTGTAAATTGGTAAAGATTCTGAGTTACAAGCGTCTTTTAAAACATCAATTCCTAAAGAAAGTTGGGTGGTTAAATCTTCTTGAATGGCATTATTTCTGGCATATGAAGAACCTTTAATATCACTTTGACCATATAAAGGATATACATTTTTAAAAACAATTTCATCTAGCTTTGCGTTTTCATTTGTTTGATGCTCAGTATGATATTTTTCTGCAGCATCATAAAAACGCCATTTTACAGCACTATGTATAGAGGTGTAATTTTCTTGTATTGTAGCTTCTAAAATGTTATGATGCTCTTCTGATGTTCTTTTTACTGCGGCATCAAAAACCGGAATAATATCTTTTAATTTATTGATGTTTACTGAGTTTAAATCATAAGCTTTTGTTGATGCTATTTCTAATAAAGCTAAATCACCCGTTTGTTTAGCTTCTATAGGAATTAGAATTATACTCTGAATACTATTTTGATGTAGGTTTTTATAAAAAGGATTTTTATTAGTTGCTAAACCATAAGCTTCTACATCAGAAATAATAAAAGTTTCATGATTTGTAAAAACTTTTTGCATTATACCTTTACAAAAATAAGAGGTGATACAATTAATTTCTTCAGTACTTTTTAAGATTAAACTGTTAGAATTTTTTACAACAGTTTCGTTTATTTTAGAGTTAGATTTATCAAAAAGGGAAAAACCTAATTTTAAATTTTTTAGACTGTAAAAATCTCTTAAGTTGTTTTGTAAATTTGAAATTAATTGATCTCCACCAGCTAAAAGGTTGGCTTTTATTGATGAAATCATTTCTTCTGCAGTAACATCAAATAAATTTATTAGCCCAAAACCTTTAAAAATATAACTGTTAGGAGGAAATTTTTCTCTCCATAAATCTATGTTATTAAAATTATTTAAAAGTTCTTTAATATCTTCTGGTGATATTTTGGGAGCATCTTTTGTGGGTGTAATTTCAGAAAAATCGGCATTAAATGTAGCTCTGTAATATTTCATTGTTCCTGATGTTTTATCAGGTATATCAAAATAAAATGGTCTTTTTATATCAACTTTATAATTATAAACAAAGCCCAAAATAAATGTACATGCCATGATATACATACCATCGTCTTCAAAATTTCTAACTACTAATTCATAATCTTCACCAGCATTATTTATAATATTCTTAAAACGATCTGTAAATTTAAAAGAAGTAAAAGTAAAAGGTATACTTGCAGCTTTTATTTCATTTAATTGTAAAGGTTCTGGAAATAAAGGTTCTAGAAATAAATCAATTTGTTCTTTGTATTTATCTAACAATGTATAGTCAGAAAAGCCTTCATTTAATTCAGGATATTTTTCAAAAAGGTTTACCATTTCTTTGGCAGAAGCATAAAAAGGGTGCTTAATATATTCTTGTTGGGTATACTTTTTAAATAACAAAAATACTTTTTCAAAAGAAATATTTAATTGTAGGGGAAAATCTTTTTCCAAAACTGAATTAGAAGTAGTGATTTTCATATTAATTTTTTTAGACTAAAATTTAAGAAAGCTATTTTCTTTTTAGACGAAGTATTCTATAAAAAGTTACACAATATCTACTACTTTATTTTTGTCTAAAATAAATGGTAATAGGAACTCCAGAAAGATTGTAGATTTCTCTTAATTTGTTTTCTACAAAACGTTTATAAGGGTCTCTAACATATTGTGGTAGGTTACAGAAAAATACAAATTGTGGTGTTAAAGTTGGTAACTGCATGCAATATTTAATCTTAACAAATTTACCTTTTGTTGCTGGTGGAGGAAAGTTTTTAACGACTTCTAACATAGTTTCGTTAAACTTACTTGTTTGAATTTTTGTTTTTCGATTTTCAAAAACTTCAACAGCAGTTTCAATTGCTTTAAATAAACGTTGTTTTGTAAGTGCAGAAATAAATACAATTGGTACATCTGTAAAAGGAGCTATTGTTTTTCTAACTTTAGCTTCATAATCACGCATTGTATTGGTTTCTTTTTCAATTAAATCCCACTTATTAACCAAAATTACTACACCTTTTCTGTTTTTTTCTGCCAACCAAAATATTTTCTCATCTTGACCTTCAAACTCACGAGTAGCATCAACCACTAAGATTATTACATCAGAATATTCAATAGTTCTTACAGCACGCATTACTGAATAAAACTCTAAATCTTCTTTTACTTTTGATTTTTTTCTGATTCCAGCAGTATCTACTAAATTAAAATCAAATCCAAATCTGTTATATTTAGTATCAATAGAGTCTCTTGTTGTGCCAGCAATATTGGTAACTATATTTCTTTCTTCTCCAATTAAAGCGTTAATAAATGAAGATTTTCCAGCATTTGGCCTTCCTACAACTGCAAACCTTGGTAGTTCTTGAGCCTCTAAATCTATAGCTTCTGGTTCAGGAATTTTGTCTGCAATTGCATCCAATAAATCTCCCGTTCCACTTCCATTAATAGAAGCAATTGTATAATAATCACCTAAACCTAAATTATAGAATTCTACAGCATCAACATCACGCATTGCATTGTCTACTTTATTTACTGCTGTAAATATTGGTTTTTTTACTTTTCTTAAAAGTTTTGCAACTTCAGCATCCATAGGTGTTATACCTTGTTCAACATCAACAACAAAAACAATAATATCTGCTTCTTCTATAGCTAATTTTACTTGTTTTCTAATTTCACCTTCAAAAATATCATCTGATCCAATTACGTAACCACCTGTATCTATAACAGAAAATTCTTTTCCATTCCAGTCAGATTTTCCATAATGTCTATCTCTTGTAACTCCGCTAACAGAATCTACAATAGCTTCTCTTCTTTGAACCAATCTATTAAAAAGTGTTGATTTTCCAACATTTGGTCTTCCTACAATTGCAACAATACTATTCATTTCTGAGTGATAATTTTTTGCAAAGGTACAATCTTTGTTTGTAAGATTGATAAGTATATAAAAAACAAAAGCCAGTAATAAGTTTACTGGCTTTGTATAGGTATTTTATACGTTTTTATTTTGTGTAAATATTTAAAGTACCATCATCTGAAGACTCATTAGATACAATTAAAAGTGTTTTTCCATTAGGGCTATTTGCAGCATCTACAATAACCAATCCTTCTGGAGAAGTGTTTCTTAGTCTTTGTACAAAAACAGGGTTGTAAATATCTGAAATGTTATATATTAATACATCTCCACTTCTTTCTAAGCCTATAATAGCATAGGTATTATTGTTTTCTGTAAATGTTGTTACGGCTTCTGGTTCTGTACCTTTATCATCTGATCTGTTTTCTGGATAGTTACCAAAATCGAAAAGACCTTTTAAGGTAAATTCGTTACCAGAATCAAAAAGTTGTACACCATTTGTACTCCATATAGAAAAAGAACGTGCACCGTAACCATAAATTTGATCTATATCTCCATCATTATCAATATCACCATTTGCAGTAGTTACTTTTAAACGACCTAAGTTGACTGTTTCCTGGAGTGTTGCTGCTTCAGGATAAGATGTAGGATCTAATGTTAAATCTTCTACACGCTCTTCTTCTGAGTAGCCATCATAATCTCTTGCATCACCTTCATTGGCAGAAATTATATACCCTGTACCATTAATTTCAAAATAATCAATTGCATCTGGTTGATAAAAGCTTAATACAGGCCAGTAGCTTAGTTTTCCAGCCATATCATCTTTATCACTTAAGTCAAAAAAAATTTCAGAATAATTTTTGGTTCCTAATGGATAAATATCTGTAATGGTTTTAGAATCGATATCTAGTTTGGCAATACCATTGTTTTCTTGTAGGGCTATAAATGCTGTTTTAGAATCTGAAGAAACTGTAATATATTCTGGTTCAACATCTGTACTTAAATCTGCACCTGGACCAAAAACTCTAAAACCATTTGCTTCTAAAGCTGCTTCTTGTGAATTAAAATTATCAAAATAAATTTGTGTTGTAGCTTGTGTTTCTACATCTATTAAAGTAATAGAACCTTTGGGATCTATTGTGTAATCTTTGTTAGGTTCACCTTCATTAGCTGCAATTATATATTTTCCATCAGGAGTAAAAGTTACCATGTCTGGTAAAGCACCAGCAGTAATTTGTGTATAAGGAGTAGATAAATCATCAGTTTTAAAAGTTACTATTTTACCATTATTGGTAGCTTCTTCTGCTTCTACTGCAATTGCTAGATAACCGTTTTTACAAGCAACACTATTTACATTGCCTCCATAAGCAGTAATATCTATGGCTGATTTTATTTGAGGGCTTGATAAATTAGAAATGTCTATTACATCTACTTCTCTTGCTTCAGAATTTGTAGAGAAAATAGTTTTAGTTTTAGAGTCAAAAGCAGAGATTTCTGGCACACCATCACCTAGGCTTATTTTTGCTAGTGTAGAAAAGTATTCAGAAACTGTTTGACCATTACAGATATAATCTATCACTGTAATTTCTGAAGCCTCTAAAATTTCATCGTTGTTTATATCTAAACCAATGTTAATTTTTAGACCTCCATTAGTACAATTAGTACCTTCGTTTTCCGTTTCTGTTGCAATTAATACATTATACCCATTTGTACCATTAGAACCGTTACAGATATAATCTGTATTTGTTATTTCAGAATCGTCTAAAGTATTGTTAGAGTTTGTGTCTAACCCTAACTGAATTTTAATACCACCATTGGTACAATTAGTACCTGCTAATTCTGTAGATATATTAGTAACAATATTATTTCCATCTACTCCGTTGGTTCCATTTGTTCCGTTTACGCCATCTAAACCATCTTCAACACAAGATGCTAAAATAATTGTAGTAATTAATAGTAAATTTTTTAATAGTTTTTTTAGTTTCATAATTTAAGTTTGATTAAGAATTTAATCGTAAAAATGAAACCAAATATTTATTTTAGTGTTAATGTAATTATAAGTATAGGTAAGGTTTATTTAATTTTTTTGTAAATAAAATATATATTTATTGTTAAAAAAACAGGATATGTTAAGAAAAGGTAATTTTAATCTTTATAACCAAAGCGTTTTAGTTGATTCTTATCACTTCGCCAGTTTTTATTCACTTTAACATAAAGTTCTAGAAAGACCTTTTTTTCAAAGAAAATTTCTAAATCTTTTCTCGATTCTGCACCAACTCTTTTTAAAGCTAACCCTTTATGACCAATAATAATACCTTTTTGTGTTTCTCTTTCAACCATAATAATTGAACGAATTCGTACAATATTTTCTTCCTCTTTAAACTCTTCTGTATCAACTTCTACAGCATAAGGAATTTCTTTCTTATAATGTGTTAAAATTTTTTCTCTAATTTTTTCGTTTACAAAAAAGCGTTCAGGCTTATCTGTTAATTGATCTTTTGGATAAAAAGGAGGCCCTTCTGGTAATAGCTCTATTATTTTATGAAGAATGTTTTCTACATTAAATTTTTCTAGAGCAGAAATAGCATATACAAAAGAGTTTGGTACTTTCTCTTTCCAATAATTTATTTTTTCTTCAACTTGGTCTTGATTAGATTTATCAATTTTATTTAAAAGTAATAATACTGGAATTTCACTATGAATTATTTTATTGAAAAAGGCTTCATTTTTAAGCTCTTTTTCTCCAACTTCAACCATGTAAATTAATACATCCGCATCTTCAAAGGCAGATTTCACAAAATCCATCATAGATGATTGAAGCTCATATGCAGGTTTTATAATTCCAGGAGTATCAGAAAATACAATTTGGTATGCATCATCATTTACAATGCCAAGAATTCTATGTCTGGTAGTTTGCGCTTTTGGTGTTATGATTGATAATTTTTCACCAACCAAGGCATTCATTAGTGTTGATTTTCCAACATTAGGGTTTCCAATAATATTTACAAAGCCAGCTTTATGTATCATAATGCAAAGATAAACAGTTTTCTATGAGATAGAATATTAGAGTATTAAAAATAATCAAAATAAAGTTTGGTATATGTTTAGATTGTATTGTATATTTGCAATCCAAATCGCGGGATAGAGCAGTAGGTAGCTCGTCGGGCTCATAACCCGAAGGTCACTGGTTCGAGTCCAGTTCCCGCTACTAAATTTAAAAACCTCTTTAAATAAATAATTTAAAGAGGTTTTTCTTTTTTAAAGATTATTTAAAGAATAAAAATAACTAAACTTTTTTCATTTTTTAGAGGTAGACGATTGGAAACTAAATGTTTTTAGTACTGCAAATGCTGTATTTAAACGGGATGATTTAATTTAAGTATTTATAGCAATTTTTTTGATTATAGTAACAGAGTTATTCATTTAGCCATTTTTGTACTGCATTTTTGTTTTTAATTTTTCCTTTAAATCTTTTACTATAAATAGTTTTATCAAATTTTACATTAAATACATTTTCTACTTCTTTAATAATCTCTTTTAAGCTATATAATGAAGGTTTAGTTTTTAAAATATAATCATTTTTATTTTTTGATAATCTAATTTTACGTTCTGATAAATTAGGCCACCAAGCAGAAATGCTGTTGTTCCAGTTTTTTAACTCAATTTCCCAACATTTTTCACCTTGTAAAGGATAAACAGATACTGTTATACTTAATCGTTTTTCTTTTTCTAAATCAGTTAAATCATTACCAAATCTAAATTTTCCATCTGTACTTATTTTAAAGAAGAATATCCAAGAATTATCTTTTGGTAATTCTAAACCTATTTGTTTTGCCCATTTATAAGATTCTAAATCATTTAGTTTAGATAAAAAATAAGATGCTATTTCTTTCTTAATAATTTTGTAATCTCTAATTTTAATGGGCTCTAAAAGTCTCCTAAACTGCCATAAATCAAGATGTTCATTTTTTAAAAACCTCTTTGCTAAACCAATTACATAATCGTTTCCTTTTTCATCTTCGGATAATATTAATAAGGCTATACAATACCAATAAGAAATAATGTCAAATGGATATTTACTAACCTTAGGATAATTATAAGTATCAATTTCTTTTAAAATAAAATTAATCAGAAATTTATTAGTTGAAAATGGTTTCATCCTGTTAATTTCTTTTTCATTAGTAGGTACGTGAGTATAAGATTCCAATCGTTTAGAAAATTTTAATATTTCCTTTTGCTTATCTTTTGGAATGTTTTTTAGATTTTTATTTATTTGTTCAATAAACTCTCTCATTTATTTTTATCCTTTTTAAATATATAATTTGCGTTATCAAAATCATCTTGTTCTTTTTTGTACAACTTTTTTAAATTGATAATGTATAAGATACATAAAACAAAAAGTATAATAAATCCTGATATTACTAAAAACCATTTCATAATACCTAAAGTGTAATTTTTTTCATTATTTAGTTTTTATTACTGTTTTTAAACATGCTAAATTGTAGGCTATTTGTTTTCAAGTTCTAACCAATTTAAGGAGTATTCTTGTTCGTATAATGTTTTGTACTTGGTAACTTTATCCTTATAACCTTCAAGCCCAACCTCACCGTTATCTACGGATAGGTTTGGTTTGGTACTTTGTTTTAATAACTCTTTCATTTTGGCTATAACTTGTGGTTTGTTTCGGTCTATTTCACTCAAACAATCAGAATAATCTAATGAAAGTAATTTCTCAGAAGATTCTTTATCAGACTTAATATAAGCAGTAAAATTATAATAAATGTAATCTTTAGTATATAAAAATTTTCTATCTGATGTTCTTATTGCTCCCCATTTAGCTGTGGTATCAAATATATAAGCATCACCTAAACTTCCATGAGTTATTGAAACATCAAAATCAGATATAGAATCGGCTTTTTCTTTAATGCATTTTTTTAATTTATTACTCCATTTTTTAATTTCATCTCCATTAATGGCTGTTACTCTTTCATATCCATAATTATCTATTTCTCTTTTAACAGGAATTGCTATGCTAGGAAAATAAACTCTAAAACGAAAAGCTCTATTATCAGCCACAAAAGTTGGTAAATGTGTTATAAAAATATTTTCTTCATTTTTTATTGAATCTAATTTTTGTTGTAATACTTTTTTAGTTCCAGAAATTCTTTGTCGCTTTATAGGTAATTTATGATTATTTAAAGTTCCTATTTCAAATTTTTTAAAAACTCCGCCTAATTTACTTTTAACTAATTTATTATTTTTAAAAAGCCTTACACCATAACCTCTATCACCTTCTCCAGGTAAATAATTTATAAAACTAGTTTTTACTTTCAAATCATTTTTATTCTCTTCTATTAATTCCTGATTTAAAACCATAAATTCTCCATGTTTTTTATGCCTAATATAAAGTGCATACTTACTAGATGAAAAATCTACGTCTTCTAGAAAATCACTAGATTTGAAAATATTAGAGAAACTGTTTTTTTTCTTTTTCACCTTAGTAAAAGTTAAATTTTTAAAAACAAATAGTATAATACTAACACCAAGTAAAATGAGTATATATTTTATTGATTGATTCATTTTTTTTTTTGCTTTTAAGTAATGTTTATTCTCTTCCTACTTTAAATATACATTTGTATTTTAATGTTAGTCCTAAATATTTTCCTTCTAGTCTCATTTGCCATATAATTGAAGCATCACTATATTCATAAGACTGCAATCCATTCTTATTTGGGTATAAAAATTTAATTTCTGGACTTGATTTAAATTTTTCTAATTTTTTCTTTTCCGAAGTAAAAATAGTTTCAGTATAGGTTGAGGTAGAAGTACCTCTTTTGTCTATTACTTTTTCTATTATAACGTAATATAAATAAGGTTTTACTAGATTAAATTTTCTGGTTTTTAATATTTTACAAATAAAAGCGTTTTCATCTTTTATAGTTTTCATAGATATTGTTCCTAGAGAACTTCCAATATGTTTAGTTATTAAATAAATTAATAAAACTGTAAAAACAACCCCTATAATTATATGCCAAAAATTAAATTCAGGAACTAAAACAGCGTAAGTAGCTCCAAGTATTAGTAATATAAATAAACCAATAATTTTGTTTGGCTGAATATTAAAATCGTTTTTTGTTTCTACAATTTGATACTTAAATTTTAAATTTTCTACTTTTAAATATTCAGAAATTTTAATAGTATGATTTGATGTAACAATTGATTTTATTTTCGAAAATATACTTTTTTCTATTTTTTCTATATCATTGTCGTTTACATCAATTTGAATTTCAAAATTGTAAGAAAAGCTTACGTTTTTTCCATTATATGAATTTATTTCAAAGACAGATGAATCAAAGGTAAAAGGAATTTTATAAGACTCATTTTGTATTAATTTTTTTGTATTTGAAACTTCAAATGATAAAATTTTATTTTTATAACTAGACATTCTACCTCTAGCTTCTAAAAACACAATGCCTGTTATTTTATCAAGCGTTATTGTTTCTGAAGATTTTATTATCAAATAACCTGAAGTATTTACATGATTAGTAACTTCATTTATAAAAATTTCTTTTTCTATTATAGCTTCTGTCATTGATATTTTTCGTAAAGATAATTAATGATTCCTCTGTAGTTGTCACCAAATTTTTTGATTAATAATTTTATTTCATTTGTTGTAAAGCTTTCCTTTTCTTTCTCTAGATATGAAGCAAGTTGTAATCTTTTGTTTAATATTTTAAGAAGTGTTTCTTTGTTAATACCTTTAAATTTAATACAATAGTGTTTTTTACCAGCTAAGTAACAGTCAAGTTTTCTAGACCAATGTGTTGTGTAGATAACTTTTTCTTTTATTTTAAATAATTTAACTCTTTCAAATATGTTTAGATGATGAATGCTATCAATAAAAACTATGCTTGCTTTATTGTTTATGATATCAGTAATTGTAGAGCTTGAGTTTAATAAGAATATTGGATATTCTGTCATTTGTTTTTGTAAATAAATTAAGTGGGTTGTTTTCCCTCTACCTTGCTTGCCTAAAAATTCGATATTCAAAGAGTCAGCATTTTTTATTTTAGAAACAATTTTATCTAAATTAAATTTTGGTACTAAAATTTTTTCAATATCATCTTCTAAAACTCCAGAGAAAGGATTGAATTTAAAACGAATATTCAATTTTTAATATTTTACAACGTTATTGTGTATGTTTTTGTGGGTGATTAATTTTTAAGACTGTACCCACTCCAAAGTACAATCATCAAAATTCAATTTTTTTAAATCTTCCTCTTTAATTAGCACATTAAAAACCCCTTCATCATTAAACCCGTTTTCACCTATTTGTAAAAGTACTATTTGCTTTTCCATTATTTTTAATCGCTCTCTAGAAAATGTTTGACAATTAGCATAAACACCAAATATTTTAGAGGTGCCGTAACCTTCAAAACAACCCCAGTTTTTTCCATCTTCATTTAAATCTAATCCTTTTATATGATCTTTCTTATATTCAAACTCACATTTACACTTAGTAATATTTCCGCCACATTCCCAACATTCTAAATCTTCTTCTGGAACTTTGTAGTAGTCTGATAATTTTTCTTGTTTAGGTTTAAAACCTTTAATTAAGACACCAAGAAAAAAATGATCTTCATGTTCGTTAATTACTCTTTGTAATTGGGTATTATCAATATCTTTATAAATTACTTTTCCAATATTTTCTTTTATATCAGCAAAAAAAAATAATTGCCCAGTTTTAGGTAAAAGGTTTGTTTTATCAAATTTTCCAACTTCGTTTAAATCTAATTGCCCAGCAAACCTCATGTTTTTCGGAATTTCAAAATCTTTTGGTAAGTCTATTACACAGCCTCCATATCTCGATTGACCAAGGGGTATATTTATTTCATTTTCAGGTACGTAATTATCTTCCATCCAACTTTCTTTTTTCATTGAGTTTGGATAGTAATGCTTGTTATCTGCCTTAATTTCAATTACATTAAATATTTTATCTATCATTTTATAAATTGTTTAAAAATGAATATTAAATTGTATTTATTGTTCGTGGGCTAATATTATTATCTTTTTTATAATTAAAGAAAATAAATGGGGAGGTAAACTATTTATTAAGATCTAATCTATAATGTGTTAGATATTTAAAAGTAGTAATCATTGGATTAAGTACTTAGAATATCAATTATAGTTTTTACTTTGTTTTGAGTTGTTAATGCAATTTTAGTATTAGGTTGTTAATGTGTTTAAGCATCTAATTTAGCAAATAAAAAATGAATAGAAAATTCAAAATCATTTTTTTAATTAGATTATAACTTCCTACTAATAATTCAAGGTATTACAGCTATAATTAATAATCAATTTGATATATTCTTCTTCGCTTATTTTCTGTTTTATTGGTTTCAACTATCGTTAAGAAACTCGTGTTTGAAAGGTAGCGTACAAAAAGACACTTTTTTTTGGGGATTAACGCCTAGCCGAATTTTTTATCTCCAAGTAAAAGATTCAAATTTTATGTTATTTTCTTTCATAAACTTTCCAAACTTTGAATATGCATTATTTTCGTTAAAACGGTTTTTGATCTCATTTAGAATAACCATTTTTTCATTAAAATTAATGTTAAAAATCTTTGCTAATTTTTTAGTTTCTGAGAATTCAATAGAATATTTATATTCATAGCTTGAGCTTTTCATTAATTTCTTTACTGATCTTCCAGTATCATAACCATCAAATATCAATTTATTTTCTTCATTGAAATAAACCTTCATTAAGATCTTAATATCAGTACTTTCAAATTTGTAAATCGTTATTTTTTCCATATTAATTATTTAAATATTATGAAATGCCCTTCAATGAGGTATAAATTTAAAGTTGCATTTAGGATTTTATTCTTCATCAGTTCAGCCCATTCATTGGTGTATTATTATCTTTTTTTTCTTGCCAAAACAGAATAAAAACTTGAGCTTTGTTTAAATCAAATTTACTTACTTTTATCTAAGATAAACCTAAGAGATTTCCATTTTGGTTCAGCTACTAAAGATATTTTATAATAAGTTTTTCGATAGTTATTCAATTATATGATTGTTTGATTCTATTTCAAATTTCATATGATTTAGCAATTAATTACAGTGTT
Source organism: uncultured Polaribacter sp. (assembly GCF_947500975.1). Lineage (GTDB taxonomy): Bacteria > Bacteroidota > Bacteroidia > Flavobacteriales > Flavobacteriaceae > Polaribacter. The sequence goes on along the minus strand of NZ_CANMUE010000008.1, from coordinate 8,842 downwards.
GGTAGTAGTTTTTTATTCAAAACACTCTAATAGAAAATTCTTTAACTCATTAGTTATTAAAGTTTCGTTAGGGGCTCCAATTGCATTATTTATACCACTATGATCATAGATGCTACCATCTACTTGAGAAACCGATACTCCATTTGTCTCTAAAACATTAATGAAGTCATTAGCGTATCCAATCCTTTGAGAATTGCCTCTTTTAGCAATAAAGAACTTTGGATAAGAAATAGTATTTATAATATTATATATTGGTGATGCCTTAACATTTTGAGCACTGTCAGTGCCAAAGGCATTAATGTATATATTTTGATTACTGCCATTTTCTATTTGTTCATTAATATCAAATCCTTCCGTATCTATAACAGCTACCCCTTTAATATTTGAAAAACTTAAACCTTTGCTTTGTAGAAAATTCTCATTAGTTCCTGTCAAAGCAACAAGATGGGCTCCTGCACTATGACCAAGCAAAACCATTTTATTTTTATTGCCTCCATATTGTTCTATATTATTATTAATCCAAAATAACGCATCTGCAATATCTACATTATGGTCTGGGTATTTAATTCTATTAGGATTAGAAATATCAATAGGGTATGGGCTTAATCTATAATTTATACTAATTAAAATATAATTTAAAGAACGAAATAAATTGATTTTATTTTCAATTTGACTTGATTTATCCCCTATACTCCAACCACCTCCGTGAACGTAAATAATGACAGGTTTTGGAATATTTATATCACTATTATAATAAATATCTAGGCTCAATAAATTTGAATCTATTCCATTAATTTGTTTGTATTGAATAGTAGTTGTAAGGTCATCAGGTGTCGTTAATATTTGTATATTATTGTCATTATTACAACCGAATAAGAAAAGAGATATAAATAGAAGTATCAATTTCATAATTATGGTTTTCTTTTTTAGACTAAATATTAAATGAAAGGTTTAATTTCAAATTATTGATTAGAGGATTTGTGTATGAAAAGCATTGTTGCAAACAAGCCAAAAGGGAACAATTTTTAACATATCATTGAGGTCGTAGTTTTTACTTGTCAATCTTCTAAATATTCAATAGGGTTTAAAAAAAACATTTTTTTCCAACCTTGTTTATCTGAATCAATTTTCCAAATATATGGAATAATTGTAAAAATTGAATAGTGTAGATGGGGTGATTTTCCTGCAGAATTTCCACTTGTACCAATAGTTCCAATTGTCGAATTTTTATTTACAAAAGAGAAAGAAGATGTTTTTAATTCATTCAGATGCGCATAATAATGAACTCTCCATTTTGGTCCAAGAATAATAACTACTTTACCGCCTATATTTATTTTTCCAGAATATAAAACTAATCCAGAAGTGGAGGAATTAATTTTAACACCTTTTTTTGCAAAGATATCTACACCTTTGTGAGTTGCAGATTTTCCCCAAGGATAAAACCAAAATGATTTAGAATTATAGTCGGATTTAGTTGCTCCTTTAACTGGCATTTTTAAATTCTGTGGAATTAAAAATCCGATAATTATTACTATACTAACTGCCCAAAAAATCTTTCTTTTTCTCAATTATTTTTAGTTTTAAATTATACAAAACGTATTTGCTTAAGGTTTGTTGTTTTGGTTTAACTGTAAAGCTTGTATAAATGTATAGATACAGAAAATTTTAGAAAATTGGTTTTAACTAGTAATTAATTTTACATGATTTTGTCTGTAACGTTTAGTTTCTCAATTTTTCTTAAGAAAAACTTATGCTTTTGATCATTTCCAATTTTGCTGTATATTTCTGCTATTTCTCTCATAAGCTGTTTATCATTCAGATACTCTTGATTTAATAATTCCATCAATCTATTGTTTTGAGAAATTTTAGCACGCCTTTCTTTTCTACAATTCAAACAATATTTAGGAAAAGAATAAATAATAAACTTTAGTTTTTCATACCAAAATTGTTGTTCTTCTTTTGAAAACACAAATTCAATTTTGCATTTCTGACAATTAGTAGTTTTATCCCAAAACATTAAATGAGGTAAATCCCATTCAGAATTATAGTTTTGGATGAATGGCTTTGCTATTAAAGCTCTATTTTGTTGTATGCAATAATCACAAGCTCCTCTAAAAATTATTTTAGGCCATGTTTTTTGAAAGAGATTTTTTCTATGCAGATTATTGTAACTTTTGCCAAGAATGTTACAATCATTTATATTTAAAACCCCTTTACAACAAGGACATATTACTTTATTTAATTTTCTTTTCATGAGTCATATTGCATAAAATATGTTTCTATATGATTAGTTCCGAATTATAAGTACTGAGGTTAATAAATAAAAGACAAATAAAAAATATGGGAAGGCTCTCACAAATTTATAAAACCAAGTAATTTATAAAACAGCATGTTTTTGTTTTAATAATTACAAAATAAAATATCTAACTTTTCTTTTTTATTATCTAGTATTGTTGAAAGAAATACAACTTTTTTGCTTAATGACTAATTTATCATTTTTTTAAATTGTTTTTTTAGTTTGTTTTTTCAATTTATGTGATTCTATTTTTCCAATAATAATACAAATGATGCCAAATAAAATCCAAATAAATGCACTTAACAATTTTCCCCCGATAGAATAGGTAGCATAAAGTAAAGTAGGTAATTTAAAATTTGGTTTTTGTTCTTCATATTCTATATAAAAATAGATACCAATTCCAAAAAGTATTAATAAGATTCCAAATTTTAGGCCTTTTTTAAAAGCATAATTATAATCTCTTTGTTTACTAGTTCTATATAAATTTTTACTCATTTTGTTTTCTTATTTCAATAATTCTTCTTGAATTACTTTTACCATATTCTTTAAATTGCTTTTTCAACAACTCAGATTTATATATTTTAATAGGTTTTCTTTTATCATTAGAATCAAACTTACTTATTTTATCTTTTAAATCGATAACCCCTCCTGGTCTAGAGATCAACACGGTGTCTCCTTTTATGCCCAATACATAATAAATTTGATAAGGTATTGTTTTTTGAGTTCTTGTTGTTTCAAGAATTAATGCGGCATTTGTATTTGGTTTTTGAAGGAATTCTTTCTCGAAATTTTGTTTTCCTATAGTTGAGTTTTCAAAATCTGCATATTTAATGAAAACAAAAAGAAGAAAGCCAAAAATAGCCATCATTAAATAGGATAATATGCCCAATTTAGAGTATGTGGGTAGTGTTTTGGTTTGATTTCTTAACTTAATAAATTCATTTTCTATTTGATTTGTCCAATGTGCAGGATTAATTTCTTCATTATTGTCTACGAAAGAAACTAAGCCTGTTTTATTAGAAGTTAATCTTTTCCTAAATGGGGATATTGTTTCTTCCTGAAAAATTGTAGCTTTAAGTTTTTTGTTATCAAGGTGAGATTTCATTTCATGTTCTGCTATCTCAATAAAATTATGCTTTACATTATAAATAATCATATATGTTCGGTTTGTTAATTATACTCTTGGTTTTTTATAAAGAAATTTACAGGTTTTATGCCTACAAATCTTTCGGTTTTTGGATGGCTTTTCTTATAAATTTTTGTTTCTATTTTATCACTTTAAGAGCTATTATATATGTTCCTTGTATTATACTGATATAGGTTGACCTTTTTTTAGGTATAATTTATACCGTTCAAAAGATTTTTTTTAGCCGTTTAAAAGGCAAAAAAATAATTTGAACTATGTTCGTTCTAAATTTTAAGTTCATGTAAATTTACTTTATTTTTTCTATATGATTTGTATTTGATATTAGGATTCAAATGTACTTCTGCAGGTTTTCTTAAGTCGAGGCTAAAATGAGACCTCAAATTGTTGTAAATATCTACAGCTTGTGTTGCCATTTCCTTAGCAGTATTGGTGTTTTTAATTGTCTTTTTTAAACCGTATTCATATTTCAAAGTTCTATTAATCCTTTCAGCAACAGCGTTTTCATAAGGGTCGTATTGCTCAGTCATACTGATTGTAAGACCATTACTTTCGGCAAATTCGGTGTATTTAGGATTGCAGTATTGAAACCCTCTGTCAGAATGATGTATAAGCTTTTGATTAGGATATTTTCTGTTTTTAATAGCCATATCTATGGCATCTTTGCAAAGTGAAGTTCTCATATGGTTATCTAATTTGTATCCCATAATTTTCTTAGAATAGGCATCAGTAACGATAGCCAAATAGTTATGTCCATTTTCAGTTTTAATATACGTAATATCACTTACCCAAAGTTGTTCTGGGCGAGTAGGAACGTGATCTTTCACAATATTTTTATATTTTCTAAAAAGGTGATTAGAATTGGTTGTAGTGACATAGTTTTTCCTTTTTTTGATGAGTAAATTATTAAGCCTTAAAAAGTCATAGAATTTATCTCTTCCCATTTTTATATTTTGATTTATCATCTCAGGTTTAAGGTTGTGATATAGCTTTATACCACCAGTTTCAGAGCTCACTTTTTTTCGATAATCTATTACCATACTTTTAAGTTTTTGGTGATTTATTTCTTTGTTTTTTTGTGTTTTACATCTTTTGAGGAAGGCTTGTTTACTAATCCCAAAACATTCATAGAGCCATTTTCTTTTAAACGTTTTTTCTTTTTTAGCTCTATCTCTTTTGCTAATGTTTTGGGCAGCGACTTTTTTGACATATCCACTCCAGTAATAAGTTCCATATCAGCAATAATGTCTTGCTGAAAATCTTTTACGAACTCCAGTTCTTCAATGCGATCTCTTAGTTTTTTTATTTCATCGTTTTTACTCATGCCTAATTTCTTTTGCTCTAAAGTACTATATTTTTTCATCCAGTACTGAATAGTCGGTCTAGAAATGTCGTATTTTTTAGCTGCATAATTGACAGATATTTGTCCATTATGAATTTGATCAATGATGAATAATTTGAGTTCAAAACCTACTTTATTGTAGTTCTTTTTTCGGCAGGGTTGTTTTTTATTTGTCTCCATAGTTTAACTAAAAGTGTTTAATTTTTAGTCAACCTATTTCAGGATTTTACAGTTTTCAAATGGTTGCCAACGGTTCGGCTAATGTTAGTACGGGATTAAATTAGCATTTAATTTCGGATTAAGCGATTAGCCAAAACTTTTTATTTTGTTTTATCTTTTTCTATTCTAAAGCCAAATCAAAAGATTTGGCGGACTTTATAAAAATACACTAAACTTTGGATTAAGCACCAAAACCCGTATTAATTTTAGCCATTGTTAGCCACTGCCTATTTTAGTCTATTTTCAATATCCATTCTTTGATGAAGTATACGGATAACTTCAACTATTTTATTCTTTTTGTCTATTTTATAGAATATAAAATGAAGCTTGACTTTAGTCCTTAAATAACCTTTTCTTATATAGCTAAAGTCTTTTCCACTTTCAGGATTGACAGCGATATATTCAATTTCCTCAATAATCTGATTTATATATCTATCAGCTTGTTCAATTGACCAAGTTTCAAATGTATATACCCATATTTTTTCAAGGTCTTTCCCAGCTTCAAGACTTATTTTATAATTCGCCACTAGAATACTTATTATGCATTGAAGTTAAAAATTCCTTTTTATTAAAGTTTTCAATAAATCCTGAGTTTTCTCCTTTTTTTAGTTCTTTTATTAATTCTTTTTTCTTGTTTTCCTCTTGTTCAAATAATCTCAAAGCAGACCTAACAACTTCACTTGCTGATGAAAATCTTCCAGTTGTGATTTGTTCACTTATAAACTCATTAAAGTAATCTCCTAATAAAATTGATGTGTTTTTTGCCATAATTCTATGATTTGTTACAAATGTACCAATTCCTGGTATTAACTGCAAATCTTGGGTTGAGGTTAACGGTCTCGGCTATGAGTAGTTGCGTGGTTTAGCACTTAACTCTGCAAGTACGCACGAAGCTGAAAATCCGCGAGAATTTTCAGAAGTAGGCGAGAACAAGCAATTACTTATAGCCATTGTTAGGCAACGTTTTTATTTTTTCAAGTGCATTTTCGATAGCTTTTTCAGACGTTAAGTACTTTGTCGTTAATATATCCGCCTTTTTCTTTCCTATTGTTTTTTCCAATGTACTTTTTAAAAATTGGAAATCAGTAAAGTTTGCTGTTGTAATAAGCAAGTTGTTTACCCATTCAAACATTTTAGTTTGTCCTACCTCTTTTTCAATCGCAAGCAATATGGTGGGAAAATAGTTATATGCGTAAGCGTAATAATTTCCAAAATCCGAATAATTTTCAATGTTGGAAATAGGTTTATAAATTTTGTCTGATTCTTTTTTAAATCTAGAAGTTATATTGGCAATTTTATTGTCATAAATTTCCTGACCTAGAATTTCTTTAACAGCTTGTGCGGAAATATATTCCGAAAAACTCTCTTGGATTACATTTCCAATTTCTGAATTAAATTGCCTATATCCAGCACCGAAATAATAATGAGCTAGCTCGTGAGCAACCAAAGGTTTTGTATAGTCATACGTAACTACACTTTTTAGCCCATATTTTCCTGAACCAACGTTTGCAATTGTGGGATATGATACAAATAGAAAACCTCCGTTTTTTTTAAAGGTTGGTGTTGTTTGGATAAAATTGTAATCAGCTTCGTATGGGATTTTTACGTTTTTTGAATAGTAGGTTTTGAATTTTTGAACAAGTTCAGAGAAATTCTTTATTTCATCATCAGTCAAGTCTGGATTTAAGTAGTAAATTTTATTATATTCTTTGAAGTCGTAGTTTCCAATGAAAAGAAGTAAATCTGTTGGATAATCGCTTTTAAAGTTTGAATTAGTACTATATAATGGTGGATTTCCATTTACATATAAAGTTTTACAATCCTCACAGACAATATTAATGTTATATTTAATTTCATTATATCTCTTGTCCATTTCTATGTCGTATAAAATTGGATACCAATTTGTTGCACCAGCCATTCTTAATGATTTGCCATTGAATGCTATATTACCATTCCAATCCTTGCTGCCTTGCAAAAATGTAGTATCTTTTTTTACAGGGAATTTACCAGAGTAAATAAACCTTAATTTATTAGGCAACAATTTACCTTTCTCATTTGAAATTGAATAAAGAAAACTCTCCTCCGATATGTCTTTATCATATTTTTTTGAATAAGGATAATTAAATTCATTTTCATCAGTCCGTATAACATTTAGGTTGAATCCAGAATTAATTAAAATTACATATTCTTTTAATTCAGGTATATCATAAAGGGTTAAATCGCAGTCTATTGTCCCTTCATTAATTGAAACCTTTACTGTTCCCGATAGTGTTGGTATTTGTGCAAAGAGATTATTAACGATAATCAATATAAAAAATGTCAATAGTTTTTTCATTTATTCTGTGGTTTTGTGTATTATACTGATATAGGTTGACCTTTTTTTAGGTATAATTTATACCGTTCAAAAGATTTTTTTTAGCCGTTTAAAAGGCAAAAAAATAATTTGAACTATGTTCGTTCTAAATTTTAAGTTCATGTAAATTTACTTTATTTTTTCTATATGATTTGTATTTGATATTAGGATTCAAATGTACTTCTGCAGGTTTTCTTAAGTCGAGGCTAAAATGAGACCTCAAATTGTTGTAAATATCTACAGCTTGTGTTGCCATTTCCTTAGCAGTATTGGTGTTTTTAATTGTCTTTTTTAAACCGTATTCATATTTCAAAGTTCTATTAATCCTTTCAGCAACAGCGTTTTCATAAGGGTCGTATTGCTCAGTCATACTGATTGTAAGACCATTACTTTCGGCAAATTCGGTGTATTTAGGATTGCAGTATTGAAACCCTCTGTCAGAATGATGTATAAGCTTTTGATTAGGATATTTTCTGTTTTTAATAGCCATATCTATGGCATCTTTGCAAAGTGAAGTTCTCATATGGTTATCTAATTTGTATCCCATAATTTTCTTAGAATAGGCATCAGTAACGATAGCCAAATAGTTATGTCCATTTTCAGTTTTAATATACGTAATATCACTTACCCAAAGTTGTTCTGGGCGAGTAGGAACGTGATCTTTCACAATATTTTTATATTTTCTAAAAAGGTGATTAGAATTGGTTGTAGTGACATAGTTTTTCCTTTTTTTGATGAGTAAATTATTAAGCCTTAAAAAGTCATAGAATTTATCTCTTCCCATTTTTATATTTTGATTTATCATCTCAGGTTTAAGGTTGTGATATAGCTTTATACCACCAGTTTCAGAGCTCACTTTTTTTCGATAATCTATTACCATACTTTTAAGTTTTTGGTGATTTATTTCTTTGTTTTTTTGTGTTTTACATCTTTTGAGGAAGGCTTGTTTACTAATCCCAAAACATTCATAGAGCCATTTTCTTTTAAACGTTTTTTCTTTTTTAGCTCTATCTCTTTTGCTAATGTTTTGGGCAGCGACTTTTTTGACATATCCACTCCAGTAATAAGTTCCATATCAGCAATAATGTCTTGCTGAAAATCTTTTACGAACTCCAGTTCTTCAATGCGATCTCTTAGTTTTTTTATTTCATCGTTTTTACTCATACCAGTATTTTGTTGTACTAAGGTACTGTATTTTCTAATCCAGTAAGAAATAGTTGTTCTAGGAACATCATATTTTTTGGAAGCAAAGTTTGTAGATATTTGCCCATTCTGAATTTGGTCAACGACGAATAATTTAAGTTCTAAAGTTACTTTTTCGTAGGTTTTTTTTCGCCAGGGCTCTTTTTGTGTTTTCATAAGTGACTATAATTAAGTGTTTAATTTTTAGTCAACCTATTTCAGGAAAGTAGCTGCATTCAAGTTGTTAACGCAACAAACCGTTGCTGATTATTTATGTTACTAAGCTACAAATTTTAGTTCAAAATT
>NZ_CANMUE010000007.1 GCF_947500975.1 uncultured Polaribacter sp. | reverse complement strand
CCTAAATTATCCCAAGCACCGCTTGAATTTAATTGAAATAACTCATCTTGATAAACAACTTTGTCTCCTGAATTATAAGTTGTTGAGCTATTATAAGCAGCTACTCCTGCACATGGATCAGTTGAAGTATTACAAGGAGCACAATCGCCTCCGCAATCTACTCCAGTTTCACTACCATTTTGAATTCCATCAGTACAAGAAGAATTAGTATTTATAGTAATTCCTGATACAATTAACGAAAAATTTTGACTACCACTACTTAACTGTCCTTTATGTGTAACAGTAATTGTATAAGTTCCCGAAGGATTACTTACATCTGTTTTTTCGTATGGGTCTCTAATATTATCACCTCTATCATTAGAGGTTAAACTTGTTAGTCTATATGGAAGATAATTGGTATTTCCTTTTGTTATTTTTATATCTAAGTCATTTACTAAGATAGGTGTTGTAGAATTTACATTATTATCATTTACAACTGTCTCTACACCTGCTGGGTCTGTCCATGAAATTGATGCAATAAGTGGCTCTCCTTCTTTTGCTTGTACTGTTAATGTATATGTTTCTCCTTGAGTTAAAGTTTCTTCATTAATTATAGAAAAAACTTCATCATCATTAATAGTTTCTATAATTTTTTTTGCATTTAACAATCCCCAACCTGTTATTGCATCTGGACCTGTAGGAGCTATATCATCAGCAGTGTGTAATGCTAATCCTTTTAAAGTTGCTGCCTTTAAAAACTGCCCATTTTTATTATTATTATGTTGCTGAACTAAAAGTAATGATCCTGAAACATTTGGACTTGCCATAGAAGTTCCTGAATATGTAAGATATGCTGAGTCTGAATCTATCCCAGAAGAAGTTAAAAGTGTTCCATTTCCTGCAATATCTGGTTTTATTCTATAATCATCAGTTGGTCCTTCACTACTACTTGAGTTTATAGTAACACTTATTAAATTCCCATTAGCATCAACATTTGCATCTTCTGTATTTGCTACCGTTAAACTATTTTTTGCTACTGCATGAGTAGCTAATTTATCATATGTAGAATTTCCTCCTAATGGTAGTGTATTAACTGTATCATCTGTTCCAGAATTACCTGCTGCACAAACAAATAGATAATTAGGATATGTATACGAAATTTCATCAATTATTTTAGAAACACCTATATACATACCTAAATAATCACCATTTGTATATGTAACATTTGTTTCTAAATCTCGAAATAATGGACCGTATGAATGATTAGAAATTAGCATTCCATTTGCTGCTTCATTAGCTATTTCAGATGTGTCATCACTCCAATCGTAACCAACAACTTTACTTTTAGGAGCCATTCCTTTTGCTTCAGGATTAGCTCCATATGCCATTATTGTTCCTGAAACATGAGCTGCATGATTACTTGGATTACCATTTTGAAGATAAGTATCATCTACATATGTATATCTATTATTTCCACCTGGACCATCATATTCATTATGTGTTATTCTGGCACTTCCTCCATCCCAAACATAAAAAGTCATCCCTTGACCCTCTAAATTTAAGCCTAATGATCCGTTTGCATGTAAATGGTCGGTTCTTGTAGATTTTGCAGCATTTAAATTATAGCCTCCATAATACATTGGTCTTCCATTAATAATATCTACAATTTCATTTGGGTTTTTTATGTTTTTTCCTTTTCTACTATTCACAAAAGCATCTACTCTAGATTTTGCATCTCTTTCCTTCTTAAGGATACTTTCTTGTAACTTTTTACTTTTTTTAGCATCATATTTATTAATAATTTTTTGTTTTTGTTGTTTTGTTTGTGCTGTTAAAAGATTATTCCCTAAAGAGAATAATAACACCAATACTACTGTTTTTAAAAGTAATTTAAATTTCATCTATTTGTTTTTTGTATTCCAAACAAAAGTAAAAATAAGAACCCATCGTTTCTAATAGTAGTAGTCTGTAAAACAATACTTAAGACATCTTAAAACATGTTTTAATACATTTTAAATATCTGATTATGAGTTTATTGAATATTCTTTAGGAGAACAACCTACTTGCTCTTTAAAGTTCTTGTAGAAAGATGCTCTTGAGTTAAAACCAACTTCATTTGCTATAGCTTCTATACTATAATTTTTATATAAATCTTTTTTTAAAAGTTGTTTAGCTTCTTCTATTCTATATGAATTTATGTAATTATAAAAATTTTTATGCCCTATTTTATTTATAGATTTTGATAATAATCTTTGTGAAATTTTTAATTTTTTAGATAACTTTTTTAAGTTTAAAGTATGTTCTAAATATATTTTTTTTTCAACCATGTTTTTTTCAATCAAACTAAAGGTGTAAATGAGTTCTTCTTGAGTGTATTCTTCTAAATTGCTTTTAACATCTATTGGGTATTCATTTTTTAAAGTAAGATCTACTCTATTATCTATATTCATTTGCATTAAGCCGGCAATAGATAAATAATAGTAATATATAACAAGTTCTATTATATGAATAACTAGAATAAAATCTTTTCTTAAGCTTGGAAAAAAAATACCAATTAAAGTGTTTAATATAACAAACACACAAAAATAGATTAGCCAATCTAATGTTTTATAACTTACTGAAGTATAGGTGCTAATTAATGACTCTCTGTGTTTTAATGATATTAATATTATAAGTAATGAAAAAAATGCAACATATATAAAGCTAATCAGATCTCTTATGGTAACAATAAAGTTTATAGTATTTTCTGAAATTACTTCTTCATTATAGTAATAAATAATTGATAGAATACTAAACAAAATAAATTCTAAAGCTGGCAATAAAAAATACAAATAGAAGTGTTTAATTCTAATGTTTGTGATTTTTTTTACAAATAAGTACAAGAGATTAATCGTTAAAAATGAAAACCAAAAAGGAGATAGCCCTTGAACTAATTTTATTTCAAAAAAACGAATAATAAATTTAGACGAAGACTCTATAAAAATGGTAAGTAGCATTAAGGCATAGAGGAAATTAACTCTAGGTTTAACAGACTTTTTAAACATGAGAATTAATAATACAACTAATACTTGTATACCTCCTATTATTAGAAAAATATCATAATAATTCATAAAATTAATTTGTAAAACTGTACCAAAAGAATAATTCTTACTAACAGTAATTGAAATAGGGAAGTTTAAATATAGTGAAATTTAAGAAATAATTGTTTACGAAATTCCGTATTTTATTTAAATCTAGAGAGAATAATCCCATACCTCTAATCACCTATTATGGCTTAGTAAAAAGAGTGTTTTATTAACATAATGGATAACACATTTTAGATTTTTTTTAAAGAGACAGTAGTAATAACTTTCGCTTTTTACCAAAGCAAAGTAATATATAACAATTAACGTTTTAGCACTTTTTAGCGATATTTACAAAATTAATGATTAAAGTTTTTAGACTGATATCAAGTTATTATGTACAAGCTAAGTCTGGCTTCGTTATATATTAAGTATTTAAATAATTGTGAATATAATTTTTACTAGATTATCATTACACCCCTAAAGAATACTTAATTTTTAAGAGAACTAGCTAAACTACAAAAACTCTATTTTACATAACATTAAAAACAATAAGTTTTCTTATTAAATTACTTTAAACTGAGTAACAAATTTATCATCTATGTCTTTATAACTATTTGTACAATAAATATGATCAATTGTTTCTTTTAATTCATCAAAACCATAATTAAACTGCCCATGCGTTACATATAAAAATACTTTTGTTGCTCCTTGATCTTTTAAAGCTTTCGCTAAAAACTTAAATGTTCTTCCTCCATCAGCTAAATCATCAACAATTAAACATTCTTTGTTTTTTACATTACCTTGAATACTAATTACAGGCGCTCCTTCTACCCTAACCTTATTAGAAGGAACTAAATCAGCATTTAGTGCTTCTGCAATCTCGTGTGTTGTTTTATAGGCACCAGCATCAGGACTAACTAATACTGGATTACCTATTGTATTATATACTTTTTCAACATATTCAAAATGAGAGATTTTCTCTGAATTATCTATTAAAGCCAATGAAATAGGACTATGTGGATGTAAAATAGAAACTTTATCAAATAGCATAGAATTAATAAATTGAGCAATTATTTTTAAATCAAAAGACTCTCCTTTATTAAAACGTCTATCTGAACGTTGCCCAATTAAACAGTATATAGTTAATGTTGCTACAGCTGATTTATTTGTTGCGTTTTCAGCATCCCAAGCTTCTTTGACAGCTGCTGCTCTAAATAAATCTTCATAACTATTTCCTCTAATTTTAATATCTAAATTTCCATTTTCAATAATCTTAGCAGTTACTTGTCCGTCTTTAAATTTCTTTATTTCGTATTTCATCTGTAAGCTTTTTTAAATTTTCATAAGATTCTTTTAATCCTGCCCTATCATCTAATAAAATATTATAATAAGGTTTTCTCGTATTCATTAATGGATTTTCATTAATTAAATCAAAAGGAATGTCACGTTCAATTAAATCTTGCTTTATAACGTCTAATTTTTCTCCTTCATTCCCTGTAAATAATATTAACGTGAATCCATAGGACTTACAGATTCTTAAAAGCCCTACTATAGCTTCATAATTAATACCTTGACTATGATAATCGAAAACTGTATTGTCATAATCAAATGCTACAAATAGACTTTTATGAGCTAAATAATCTTGCTTTAATCTATTATAAAAATCGAATTCTAAAACATCCATAATCTAGCTATTTAATTAAATATTAGTATTAATACTTTTTCTAATCTCTTGTAGAGTAATTGGATTTAAAAATTTACCGTTTTCATAAATTACTTGTAATTCACCTTTGCTCTCTTCTTCAGGAGTAACTTGGTCTACTAAAACAAATTCATTATTAACTTTATCTACTTTTATTAAGCCTTTAGCAGATTTTTTGATTCCATCATCTGTAATTGGATCTTTAAAAATCTCTCTTCGTTCTCCGTTAACTACTACAGAAGTAGCTTTCATTGCAAAGCCAAAAGTATCTCTAGTATTAAACTGATAAGTAAAAGAACCAATACCTAAAACTACATTAGTAGAAGCAAAACCTTTATCGTGTAATCGTTGACAAATATTTTCTGCTCTTTCCGTAGTAATACTATCTCCATAAATAGCTCCAATATAGCTGTCTAAAACTTTAAAACCTTGTTCGTTTACTATTCCTCCAAAAATATCCCAAAGCAATTCTACTACTCCTTTATCTTTTGGTTCTTTTCCGCCAAGTGTTTTAGTTTCACCACAAATAATATCTACTGGATCCCCACTATCTGGACGTATTACTAGCTTACCATCTCTTGTTAAAACTTCTTCTTTTAATTGTGGTAAATAATCTGTTAATACTTTCCATAAATCCCAAGTATCACTTACTACTGATAAAATCCCACTAGGATAAGTATTCATTAAAGCTCTAAAAGTTCCTATTTCATCATCTTTTGTCCCTGCACACATTACAGAGTGTTCAGTTGCGTTTACCGAACCGACTACAAAACCTTCTGCTTTATAATATTTACGTAAACTACTAATTACGGGTAAAGTATCAGAACCTAAAAATACTGCTCCGTGTCCCATTCCTGAAGATATAGCGCTTTGTAAACCTCCCATACCTCGCATTGAAAAATCGTGTCCTTGAAAATCTATAAAAGCTTCATTTTCTTTATCAGTTTTCAACACCCAATCTTTAAAAATTCTCTTATAACGTAATGCTATAGAAGCTGATGTCATTGGTTGCCATAACATTGTAGATAAAATGGTTTCTAAAAAGTTAGTTATCCAATAGAATTTTTTATCTGTATTTACTACAGTAACCATAGGAACTCTAATTGGCACTTCTACTCCTTCTGGTAATGATTTTACTTTTATTGGTAAATATTGTAAATCGTGTAACTCTTCATAATGTGTTACATCATAATCAGTACCTAAATACAAAGACAATTCTTCTTTTAACTCATTACAAACTTTTGCTTTAGTCTTTGAAAAGAAATTATCTTGAAAATAATCGTGTAACCATTGAAAAACGTATTGTTGTCCAAATGAAACTACTTTTTCGCATCCTTTAGGTGCGTATTTATTACTTCTTGGCGTCCAGTTAGAATATACTTCTTCTGTTCCTTTTGGGTATTGTTGGTGATGCCCAGTTTTATATCCGTCTGTTAATAATAATCCGTTCATAATAATTTATTTTTTGTGTTATTTTTACACAAATATACATCAGATTAATAATCAAGCCAAATTTATTTGCGTTTATTTTACGCAAATAATTAATTTTGTATAATTAGATATCAAAAAGTATACCTTCATCTTTTAATTTAAAATATTTTTTCTTGTTGAATTTAAACAAATTAGCAGGTCTTCCTGAACCTTTAGAAACTTTTTCATCTAACTGATCTAGAATATTTAAGCCTAATATTTTTTTTCTAAAATTACGTCTGTCTATTGCTCTTCCTAATAAAGTTGTATATAGTTTTTCTAAATCTGAAAAAGGAAATTTAGTATCTAATAACTCAAAACCAACAGGTTCGTAAGTTATTTTACTTTGCAATCTAGTAATAGCCATATTTAAAATTTCTTCGTGGTCAAAAGACAATTTTGGGAGCTCATCAATTTTAAACCACTGTACTTCTTCTGCATCGGTAGATGCAAATATTTTAAAAGCACTTGGTTTAATTAAACCAAAATAAGCAACAGACACTACCCTATTTCTAGGGTCTCTTTTAGGTTTACCAAAAGTATATAATTGCTCTAAATAATTAATTTTAATACCTGTTTCTTCTTTAAGTTCTCGCTCTACCGCTTCTTCTAAAGACTCGTCATTTAATACAAAACCACCTGGAATTGCCCATTCACCTTTAAAAGGTTCATACTTTCTTTTAATAAGTAATACTGAAATTGAACCTGCTTCATAACCGAAAACAACGGCATCTACAGTAAGTCGAATTGATTGTTGCATTTTATGCGTATATTTTACGCTAATATATAAAATAAAAGCATAGAATAAACATTTCTAATTCAACTCAATATAACACATTAGTTGTTTTACACTCTTGCAATTCAAGAAATACGTTTTATCCTATTATATATAGTATATTTTGTTAATTCTTAACCATTAAATAAGAACTCTTTAATGTGGCAATTTTTTCTTTAATAATCCATATAAAAAAGTACCAAATAGAGAAGCTATGATTACTATAAAAATTGGAAAATATCCAGCTCCAACTAAAGTAAACATTGGTCCAGGACAAGCCCCAGCTAACGCCCAACCTAAACCAAATATAATTCCGCCAAACATATAACGACTAAAGCTTTTTTCTTTTGGATTAAAGCTTATTCTTTTACCATATAAAGATTTGATTTTGAATATTTTAATTAGCTTAATTACAATTATTCCTGTTACTAAAGCTGAACCAATAATACCATACATATGAAAGGATTCAAATTTGAACATTTCATAAATACGAAACCAAGAAGCTGCTTCTGATTTAAACATTGTAATTCCCAAAAGGATTCCGATAAACAAATATATAAGTGTTCTCATTTTTTAAAAAATTATAGGAAAAATAAAGTGAATCATTGTTAGGCCTCCAATAAAGAAACCTATTACAGCTATTAAAGAGGGTAATTGTAAATTACTTAATCCTGAAATTGCGTGTCCAGAAGTACAACCTCCTGCATAACGTGCTCCAAAACCTATTAATAAACCTCCAATAACTAAAACAAAAACATTTTTGATGCTTAATAATGCCCCATTATCAAATAATTCTGTTGGAAGATAAGCAGTTCCAGCGCTTTCAAAACCTAGAGATTTTAAATTTGAAATAGTATCTGAGTTTATTGTTACGGCAGTATCTGCATTTAAAAAATAAGACCCTATGAAACCACCAATAATAGTTCCAATTACTACAATTAAATTCCATTTTTGCGATTTCCAATCAAATTTAAAAAAATCCGATTTGTTACCTGCGCCACAAATAGTACATAGTGTGCGTAAGTTTGAAGACATTCCAAAATTTTTACCTACCATTATAAGTAAAAACATTATAAATGCTATCATTGGGCCTGAAAAATACCAAGGCCAGGGTTCAAATATCCAATTCATTTTTTTAATTTATAAAGTTGATGGGCAAACGTAAGTTGAAACTTTAATGTTTGCTTCTTTTATTGCTTTAAAACCACCTTTAACATCAATTAAATTATGAATGCCTCTACTTTTTAAAATAGATGCTGCAATCATACTTCTGTAACCTCCTGCACAATGTACATAGAAGGTCTCATTATTTGGAAATTCTGTTAGGTGATTATTAATATAATCTAAAGGAGTGTTATTTGCCCCCAATACATGCTCTGATAAAAATTCTCCTTTTTTTCTTACATCAAATATTGTAATACTACTACTTTCTTTTGCTTCCTTAAAAGTTGTTGCAGAAATTGAACTTACCGTATCATATTCTTTAGAAGCTTTTTTCCAAGCATCAAAACCGCCTTTTAAAAAACCTAAAGTTTGGTCAAAACCAACACGCGATAAACGGGTAATTGTTTCTTCTTCCCTACCTAATGGTGTTACCAGTAAAATTGGTTGTTTAATATTTGCTATTAAAGCGCCTACCCAAGGTGCAAAACTACCATCTAAACCTATAAATATTGAACGTGGGATATGTCCTTTTGCAAAATCATCTTGATGTCTAACATCTAAAACAACTGCTTCAGTATTATTTGCTGCTGCTTCAAACGCATCTGGTGAAAAAACTTGTGCACTACGTTTTAATACATCCTGAAAATCATCGTACCCTTCTTTATTCATTTTTACGTTTAACGGAAAATATTGAGGTGGTGGTAATAAGCCATCCGTTACTTCTTTAATAAACTCTTCTCTAGTCATATCGGCACGCAAGGCATAATTTGTTTGCTTTTGATTACCTAATATGTCTACCGTTTCTTTACTTAAATTTTTACCGCAAGATGAACCTGCTCCGTGAGCAGGATAAACGATAACATCATTTGCTAAAGGCATTATTTTATTTCGAAGACTATCGAATAAAAAGCCTGCTAAATCATCCTCAGAAATACTACCTGTTTTTTGTGCTAAATCTGGACGGCCTACATCTCCTAAAAATAATGTATCGCCACTAAATATAGCGTGGTCTTTTCCGTTTTCATCTTTTAAAAGATATACAGAACTTTCCATTGTATGCCCTGGTGTATGCAAAACAGTAATAGTTATATTACCTAGTTTAAAAACCTGATTATCTTCTGCTATAATGGCATCAAAAGATGTTTTTGCATTTGGACCAAAAACAATTGGCGCTCCAGTTTCTTTAGATAAAGTAACATGCCCGCTAACAAAATCCGCATGAAAATGTGTTTCGAAAATATATTTAATCTTGGTATTATTTCTTTTAGCCTTTTCTATATAAGGTTTTACTTCACGCAATGGATCTATAATTGCAACTTCTCCATTACTTTCAATATAATAAGCACCTTGTGCTAAACATCCTGTATATATTTGTTCTATTTTCATAATCTGTATTTAAATAATATTCAAATTTATAACTTAATTAATACCTGTACAGTAACATTAGTTACATTACTGTTTAATAAAAAACTCCATATAAAATATTAATATGGACATTGCAAAAATGAAATAACTAAATGATTTTTTTAACTTTTTACCATCAATAAAGTTTCCTATGTAACTTCCAATAAATATACCTACTAAAGATATTGATGTAAAAACTACTAAAAATTTCCAATCAATCTCCATTGTAAATGCATCACCAAGAAAGAATCCAATTAATGATTTAAATGCAATTATTATTAGTGATGTAGCAACTGCTATTTTCATTTTTACACTAGCAAGTATCACCAAAGCAGGTATGATTAAAAAACCACCACCAGCACCTATCATACCTGTAATGGCACCAACTACTAACCCTTCAATTATAATAAGTGGATAATTATATTTTATAACTCCAGTTGTTTCTTTTTCTTTTCTTTCTTTTTGCATTGAAAAAGCTGCAGGTATCATAAGTAAAGCAAACAAACCAAACATTCCCATTCGTCTTGTAAACTCAAAATTTTCTATTTTAAATAAAATATTAGGTAATGTGGGTACCACAAAATGTCTTACTAAAGAAACACCTATAATTGCTGGAATACCAAATACAATAGCCGTACGCCAATCTACTAATCCTTTAAAATGTTGTTTTAAACCACCAACTAAAGCACTTGCCCCAACAATAAACAAAGAGTATGCTGTGGCTAGTTTCTCGTTAACTGAAAATAAATATGCCAAAACAGGAACCGCTAATATTGAACCACCACCTCCTATTAAACCTAATGACACTCCAATGATTAAAGCAGAAATATATCCAAAAATTTCAATTACATCCATAAATTGCACTTAATTTATTTATGGCAAAAGTAATTTTGAAAATTTAACTACACAGTAACATAAGTTACATAGGTATTAAATATCTTTCATTAAAATATAGTTTCGATTCAATTCTATTTTACCTAACGTTTCGAGTTTTTTTAGTAATCTAGAAATAACAACTCTAGAGGTGTGAAGTTCATACGCTATGTCTTGATGTGTAATATGAATAGTTTTATTTTTTGAAATTGTAACTTTTTTAACAAGATATTTAAGCAAACGTTCATCCATTTTTAGAAAGGCAATACTATCTATAGTTTCAAGCATTTCGTTAAGTCTATTATGATAACTTTCAAAAACAAAATGTCTCCAACTTTTATATTTTTCTGACCATTCTTCCATCTTTTTAATAGGTATCATAATCAGTTTTGAATCTGTTTCAGCAATGGCTCTAATATTACTTTTTTTTTGAGCAACACAACAGGTTAAAGTCATAGCACAAGTATCACCTTTTTCTAAAAAATAGAGTAACAACTCATCTCCATTATTATCTTCTCGTAATATTTTTATTGCTCCTGAGATCAATAAAGGCATGGCTTTAACATAGTTTCCAATTTCCATCAATTTAAACCCTTCAGAAACTTCTTTGAAGGTTCCAACTTGATTTATTTCGTTTAAAAGGGCATCTTCAAATAAATGTCCATAATTGTTTTTAAGCTCTTGAATCATAATGGCAAGTTACTACATTTAAGAATTATTTTCATCTGTAGAATATATAAATCTATGTTGTTTATTTAAATGTGGAATTTTATAGAAATAAAGGAAAAGTTTTACACCTACATGTAGTTAAAATTTTAATTTGTTACATGCTAAGATATTTTTTTTACTTTTACTCAATTGAATTATAGACATATTAACTAAAAATCTATATTAGAATATGTAAAATTCACATTAAAATAATTATTGCTATAAGAAGTAAACATGTACCAAATAAATAAATCGATAAATTACTTTAAGTATTTTTTAATTACCTACCTGTTTATTTCTACAAGTTGTAATCAAAACACAACAACTTTAAAAAAAATTGAACAAGACGATATAGATTTTATAGAGTCATTTAAACAAAACAATACAAAAGAACATTTAATTAAAGTAGATAGTCTTTTAAATGCTAATGACCAAAGTGAAGAAAGAGTTGCTTTACTTTATTTAAAAAAAGGAATATTACACTCTATACTTCAAGAGGATGAAAAAAGTATTGTTAATTTAGAAATTGCTTTAAAAAAATTTAAAAAATTTAACAATAAAAAATATATTACTGAAACACATTGGCTCCTTGGAAGTTCAAATGCATACCTTTCTAATAGAGTTGAAGCAAATAAACATTTACTTATTGCTTTACAGTTTAGTAAAGAAATAAATGAAAAAAAAACTGAAGCAAATGTATATGGTACTTTAGCTCATACACATTATTTATATGAAGATTATTCAAAATCAATAGATTATAATATAACAGCAATTAATATTTATAAAAATTTAAAAGATACTTTAGGTATATCTTCTACCTATAATAATTTAGCTATTATTTATAAAAATATAGGTAATTATAAAGAAGCATTAAATTACAATATTAAATCTTTAGAAATAAATAGAAAACAAAAAGATACAAATGCAATAGCTAAATCGCATAATAACATTGGAAACCTCCTAAAGGTTATCAATAACAATAAAGAAGCAATCAAACATTTTAAAAAAGCGATTGTTCTTAACAAAAAAAAAGAAATTCTAAACTCTTCGCCTTTAAGAAACTTAGGAGACTTATTTCTAGAAAACAAAAACATAATACAAGCAAAACTTAACTATACCCAAGCACTAGACATTGAAAATAGTAAGAGTTCAACTGCTATGAAATTAGTACTAAATACTAAATTATTAGAGATTGCTTTAGAAGAAAAGGATTATGAAAGAGCAATATTTCATCAACAGAAATACGATTCTCTAAACAACATTCAAATTAAAAAAGATACTCAAGAAAAATTAGATTTAGTAGAAAATCAATACCAACTTTCAACTAGTCAACAAAAATTAAAACAGCAACAAAAAATAAATAAAAAAAATAGAATTATCTTTTTAATTGTTATTGGTTTGTTGCTATTATTTGCATTATCATCATTTCAGTTTAGAAAAAACAAAAAATTAAAAATAGAGAAAGAAAAAATGTATTTAGAGCAAAAAGTTTTGCGTTCTCAAATGAATCCTCATTTTATTTTTAATGTATTATCTTCAATTCAGAATTCTTTGATGGATAACGATCCAATTAAATCTGCAACCTATTTATCACGTTTTGCAAAATTATTTAGGCAAAATTTCGATTTTATAAACAAAAAAACAATTCCACTTCGTGATGAAATAGATGTGTTAGAAAACTATATAAGTGCCCAGAAATTAAGATATAAAGACAAATTTGAATATGAAGTATACGTGAGTGATACTATTAATATTGATACCACCGAGATACCACCACTTCTACTCCAACCTTTTCTTGAAAACGCCATTGAACATGGATTTAAAAATAAAAAAGAGTTAGGAAAAATAATCCTTAATATAACCAAAAAAAACAATGCTATTTGGTATGAAATTATAGACAATGGAAAAGGGTTTGACTCTACTAAAAAGTCAACAAAAACACACGCTTTAGATGTTTTTAAAAAAAGACTAAAACTACTTGGTAATGATGATGAAAAATCTTTTGAAATTAACTCATCAAACAAAGGAACATCTATAAAATTTAGATTAAAAAATGATTAAAACTATTGTTATTGAAGATGAAACTAATGCAAGAAAAGGCTTAATTAAAATGCTTGGTTTCTTAAATTCTAATATAAATATTGTTGGCGAAACAGGTTATGTTTCTGAAGCATTAGAACTTATAAAAACTAAAAAACCACAACTTGTATTACTAGATATTGAGCTCGAAGATGGTACCAGTTTTGATATTTTAAATGCTATAGATACTATAAGCTTTAAAATAATATTTACAACCGCTTATAATAATTACGCCATAAAAGCATTTAAATATAGTGCTATAGATTATTTATTAAAACCAATTTCTCCTATTGAGTTAAAAGAAGCTATTGAAAGAACCATTTCTGATATTGAAACTCAAAATCAGTACCAAGAATTATTAGAAATGATGAGTAATAATGGTAAAGAAGACATAAAGAAAATAGTTATTAAAACTTCTGACCAACGTTTTGTGATTGCTATCGATACTCTAATAAGATTAGAGGCAGATGCTGCATACACTATTTTTATTACTGAAACCCAAAAAATAACAATATCTAAAAACTTAAAATATTATCAAGATTTACTTGATAATACATTTATTCGCTGTCATCAATCGCATTTAGTTAATTCTAATCATATAAAAAGTTTATATAGTAAAGGGTTATTATTATCAAACAATGAAACTATACCTGTTTCAACACGAAAAAGAGCTGAAATACTTCTACATATCAATAGTTTATAATCTAAAAATTTACGCTTATAAATTAGAAACCTACAAATATCAATTCTTTTTGTAATAACTGTATTCTTGACATAGTTTTATAGTAATATTAACTAAAAAATCAAAAATATGTTATCAGCTATTATTGCTATTGTAGGAGGTCTTATTGCAGCATCTTCACTTATCATAGCAAAAAAACCAAACGCACAAGAACTATTAGATAAGTTAACGCCTTATCAAGGATGGATAGGTGTTGTACTTACTTTTTGGGGTGTTTGGGGTATTATTCAATCTTTCTTAAACATTGGTTCAATTGGTATGTATTGGTCAATTGGTTTGGCTATAAGTGCAGTAGAGTTTATTGTAGGTTTTTTATTAGCATATAGCTTAATTTCTAAATATGTATTAGAAAAAAATGAAACAGCAAAAGCTAAAGGGCAAGAATTAAGACAGAAATTAACCAAATATCAGGTTCCTGCAGGAGTAATTCTTATTGTATTAGGTGTACTTAATATTATACTATAAACTTTAATGTAATTAATACAGATAAACAAAAAGTTTAGTTGTTTGATAAAAAAAAATACTAATGAAAAAGATAGGATCTACACTTATTATTTTAGGTTTGTTAGCTATTGTATTAAACTTTGCAAATAGGGTTCCAAGAGTACTTCTGTGGATTTATTTTTGGGGAGAAACTACTGCTTTGGGAATTAAAATTGCTATAGTTATTGTTGGTTTTTTATTGTGGAATTTTGGAAAAAATGAAATAAAAACCAATGAGTAATCCATTTAAAAAAATAACCAATAATGCCAATGATTCTCAAAAAAAATGGAGTCGAAATGAAACTTCAGAAACTGAGTCTCGAAAGTGTGAAGGTTGTGGAGCTGCAAGACCAAAAGATACAAATTTAACTACTTGTGATTATTGCGGATTTAAATTTATGACTATAGATGAAATAATTAAAACGGATAAGTAATGCTAGGATTATTCAAAAAAAATAAAGATGAGGAGATAAAACAACCAAAAGAAGAACATCAAGAATTTATTGTTTTAAGTAAAAAGTGGGATGTTTTTTTAGATAAAATCAATACTAGATTTGAAGAATCAATTGGCTATGCTGAAGAAGCTATTATGGAAAATTTAGTAGAAAGTGATTTTGATATTCATCCAACAACAAGAGCTTGGCATGGTATGAAATCTCAACTAATGTCTATGATGAATAAAATTGACACCACTTTTGATGAAAAAGTAAAACCACAAATGTTAGCCTATAAAGAAGATTGGGAATTAATTGATGAAGGTCAAAAAGGAACTATTTTAAGAGAATCTATTTATGAAAGAATAGAACGTTACGAAATATTTATAGAAGGGAAAATTGCTAAGAAATTCTATGACCACGCCATTCAATTATTAAACCATGACTTTAATTGCACCCAATGTAGTGCAAAAATAGAGGTAAGAAAAGATATTTTTAGATCTCATTATGTGAGTTGTGATTATTGCAACACGGTAAATACATTTACTCCTAACACAAAAATTGCCGAAATACGTGGATTTGCAATAGATAATATTGCAAAATATAACGCAATACAAGAATGGGATGAATATAAAAAAGCACAAAACGCATTTAATCAAATAAGACCGCCATCAAAAAATGAAGACAAAACAAAATACATAACTGGTTTTATAGAACGTGAAGAAACAGAAAAAGCTTTTTGGTTAAAATATTTTGTTGAACGAAGTATTTTACTACCAGAATATAAAGATACAATTGATCATGATGTAAACGTAAAAATGAAGCATTTTTATGAAGAAAGAAAAAGAAAATTAAACGTATAACATTGAAAAAAAAAATAATATGGAAGAGATAAACGGAGTATCATTTAGAGACTATGCATGTGCATCAGCAAATCTAGTTGCTGGTATGCCAGTTGAAAAAATTTGTGAAGTATTAGGGATTGAAAGGCCTGTTTGGGAAGCAACAGTAGAAGGATGGAATAACAAAATGGCAGAATTATCTCATGAAGACATGGCTTTTTATGGTGCTGTTTTTAACAATCCTAAACAAGGAAAATTTGCAAATGTAGAGGGAAGTGCTAGTCCAAAAGACCCTTTAGAGTTAGTGCCAGATGTTACTGTCTATGCCAAAATTCTATCTCATATTAGTGCTGCTTCTGATCATGGGATTGATACTGTTTCAGTTTTAGAAAAAGAATACGATATGAACTTATTAGATTGGACTAAAGCAGGTGAACATTATGGTAAACTAATGACATCAATTGGAGATGATATGGAGAAACATAACAAAATTCATATTCCTTTTGTAAATGCAAAAAAACAATGGGATGAACATTTTAATGAAAAATATAAAGATTTAAGCGCTAATATCAGTGATGATATAGATTTTTAAATTCTTTAAAATGAAACCTTGCTTTTATTATTAATTGATTATAAAATTAAATGGGGGCGGTAAAAGTGAGGTTTTTATTATATGTAAAATTTAATTAAGGTTTTTAAAACTAAACCTTGCTTTTATTTTTTAATTAGTTAGCTAATTAGATGGGGCGGTAAAAGTGAGGTTTTTAATTAAATATAAAAATTGATTAAGGTTTTTAAAATTAAACCTTGCTTTTATTTTTTAATTAGTTAGCTAATTGGATGGGGCGGTAAAAGTGAGGTTTTTTATTTTTTAAGAACAAAAGTAAAAAATTACTAAAAATATAATAGTTGCTTATAATTAAGCTTCTTTTGTAAATTTTGTAGTTTCTAATAATAAAACACAACAATTAAGTTTTAATGACAATTAATAATATTACAGAACAAAGCAAAAATTTTGGAAACTCGCACACAATTAACAAAATAAATGATACTATTTTAATTCATGTTTCTAAAACAAATAAATGGAAGTTATTAATTGTTGGGTTAATTACAATATTAACACCTACATTATTAACCCAATTTATTCCTATGGAAAATGAATCTGATATCATATTTTACAACAAAATAAAATTGATTTGTTACGCTTTTCCTGTTTTATTAGTAGCAGTTTATTTTTTACAAAAAAAACAAACAACAAAAATAAATACAATTACAAAATTAATAACACATAAAAATGAAACAATTCAACCTGATGAAGTTATTGATTTTGAAATTGAATATTTAAAAAAAAGACAACTACAAGTCTATTCAATTTATTTGACAACTAAGACCAATCAAAAAATTTTAATAGGTGCAACTACATCTAGCGAAGATAGAGTAGCAATGGAAAATTATGCAAAGACTATTCTTAATTTTATAAAATCTTAATTTAAATACAAAATGAAACAGATTTACACATTAATTATGATAGTAACAATCCTATTTTCTAGTTGTAAAAATGATACAAGTACACAATCCAATAAGTCAATTCCAAATTCAGATGCTATAAAAATGATTCTAGAATCTCAAGAATTAAAGAGTGAAATTATTAAAACAAAAAAGCATAATAATAAAGCTATAGAGTTACTTGGTTCTTTTTCTATTTCAGGTGTAACGTTAAATGGAGATAATAACAATCTTCTTAAAATGGGCTTTGAAGGAATAAACGTTTGGGTACCTATAAATCAACAAAATAATTGTGTATTACTTCCAAATAAAGAGAAATTTTTAGATACAGATGTTCAAATTAGTGATACCAACGGGAAAAAATACAAAATGCGAAAGTTTCCTGTATTTAAAGCTACGTGTACTATAAGTTATGGAGAAGAAAATAAAACTATAGAAATAACAGACCCAGAAATTGTAAAAATAAATGAACGTATAAAAAACACTGGAGGTAGTAACATTGGAAAAGAACTCAACTATAAAGTGCTTATAACGAATATTGAATGGATTGGAAACAGAGATTATTCTAGGTAAAGGCTACTTGCTAACAAAATCCACCACCTATAAACCTCTCACAGTATGCATATTAAGTACATAAAACATAACCAATACAAAAATGGTTTATTTAAAGTGATATTAAACAAAAACTTATAATTTTTAAACTCTGACTACTATAGTTGGAGATGGTAAAAAAAATAAAAATGGGAATATTCAATCAATTTAAATCAGTAATTCAATGGGAAAATCCTAAAAAGGAAGAATTATTTATAAAATTTACAGCAAAGGGTGATGAAATAAAAAATGCTTCAAAACTTATTTTACAACCAGGTCAAGGTTGTATTTTAACGTATGAAGGAAAAATAGAAGGTGTTTTTGATGAAGAAGGTATTTATGATTTAAATTCTGATAATAAACCTTTTATTACAACTATTAAAAAATTTTTAAAACTACAAGATGGTAGTGAACATATAATGGGTATTTGGTTTTATCGAAAAGCTGATATCCTTAATATGCGTTGGGGAACACGTGTCCCAATTTCTTATACAGATCCAATTTACACCTTCCCTATTTCACTAACCGCTTTTGGTAACTATAGTATTAAAATAACGAAACCACAATATTTTTTCGAAAATGTAATTGCAGGTGAAGAAGTGTTTTGCCATTATGAATTAAAAGAAATTTTTCTATCTAGAATTGTTCAGCCAATAACAGATTATTTAGCAAATGCAAAATTCTCTTATGTAGATATTGATAGTAATTTAAATACAATTGCAAAAGATAC
This sequence comes from uncultured Polaribacter sp., assembly GCF_947500975.1. Lineage (GTDB taxonomy): Bacteria > Bacteroidota > Bacteroidia > Flavobacteriales > Flavobacteriaceae > Polaribacter. The sequence continues at coordinate 181,882 of NZ_CANMUE010000007.1, read as the reverse complement.
TAAAGAAAAAACTAAAGATATTTTTGAAAACTTAGGTTTTGAAATTCTAGATTTTAGAATAGAAGGCTCTATGTTTGATAAAGAAACATTAGTTAGAATTGGTAAAATATCAGATGTACAAGCAGAGGTAAAAGCAGCACAAGTAGCTGGAATTAATTATACTGAACATCAGCAATTACAAGCTATGAGAGACGCTGCAAATAATACAGGAGGAAGTGCTGGAGTCCTCATGGGAATGAATGCAGGCGTTGGAGCAGGAAATATGATGAACAGCAATCAACCTTCTAATACACAGCAACAAACTGAAAGCCCTATGGATAAACTAAAAAAACTAAAAGAACTATTTGAAATGGAATTGATTTCTGAAAGTGAGTATGCAGATAAAAAGAAAACGATTCTAGATAGTATGTAGTGGTATAAAATTTTGGAGATAGTTAAAAATAACTAAACTAGAATGAATTTAAAAAGTATAGGAAAATTAATCAAAAAGTCTAGTAATTATTCTGTTGATACCGATTGGATAAGTACTAATAATATTCCAATACCTTTTTTTGACAAAAAAGAGCTTCCAATAATAGTTGATTGTTCATGTTATGAAGGGCAATGGAGTATTGATGAAATAGATTCAGCTTTAATTAATTTTCTTAAAATCAAAACGAATATTGAACTTAAACAGCAAATAGAGAAAAAAGCTTTTGAAAATTGGGAAGAATTTAATGATGCGGTAGGTTTTCTTGATAGCATTGAAACATATGGTTTAATAAAAGATAGACCTGAATGGATGGAACAATCTCTTCAAAACTGTTTATGGCTTAAAAAACTTATTACTGCTAAAAAGGTTTGGAATTATATACATCCTACAGATATAATTGTAACTAAAGACAGATATGAAAAAAAGGAAGGTGTTTTTATTCAAATTCTCTGTAAATGTGACTGGGAAGATGAACACGGATTACAAATTATACTCAAAAACGGAGAAAAATTAATTAGGGTAAGTGAACAAGATGGTCATTTATTTGATTAATTGAGGCAAAAATAAAACAGAAGAAAAACTACCACCAAAAAAATGTATAAATGTTGGTGATAAAAGAAAGGTTAGTGAATTGAAAACTAATAATACTTAATTATATACACTAAAAAATAAATAAATAAATAAATATGGGTTGGGATATAAGCTACCATCCAATATCTGAAGAACAAATAAATGAATGGTATTTTGATGTATTAGACAATCTAGAGTTGATTGAAAAGTTATCTGCTGATAACAAGATTGAAGATTTCTATAAAGAAAAGTATAAGGAAACCATTAATGTTGGTTTAGCAACTAAAACAGATGATATTTTTGATAAAAGTCACGGATATTATGTTGCAGTAGTACAAGGTTTTTTTCAAAAATTCTTTTATACAAGAGGTTCTGCCTTATCGTTTTCTAAAAACCAATTATTAAAAGAGTATTACAAAAAATGGGATAAAATAATTTCAAATGAAAAATTAACCAAAAACGTATACAATCAAATTATCGAGAATTACTGTTCTGGAGTTTATATCCCTAAAAACAAAGTAGTTGAATTAATAAACGATTATGAAAACAATTTTGAAGTTAAAAAAGAATTAGATGATTTATTCTCTCATAATAGAATTAAAGTATTTTTAAAAGCTCTAAATTTTGCTAAAGAAAATGCATTAGGACTTTTAGAAGCAACTGAAGTTATTGAACCAAATCCTATTAATTTAAATAACTCGTCTTGTTATTCAAATTTATTTAATTGTGACCCTGAGGGAGCAATACTATATCAACAAACTGCAATGGAACAAATTGCAAAAATAAAAAAAGCAAAATTTAAAGACAGGTGAATATCTAAAGGCCTAATATAAAGTAACTAATATTGAACCAAAAAAAAAAGAAAAAAGAATCTGCAAGATTTTTTTTGGGGGAAATAACCACTAATTAAAAGCTATTTTAAAATATTTTTTTTATTATAATTATTACTTATCGTAAGTACAATAAATATTGTTATTTTAAGTTTTAAAAAATCAAACGAACTATTTATGTGAAAGTCACCTATCATTTAATATCATATTTTTTATATCTATGTCTAAAAAAATAGATTTTAATATTTTTTTTCAAATAAGGGTTGGGTAAAACTAGTACATAAGCGTATTAGATTTAAAGAGCCAAAAATTTAATTCGCATTTAACCCTAAAAACTATATTTATATGAAAAAATTTACCACACCTTTTTATATTTTATTAGTATTGATTTTAATTTCTTGTAGTGATGAAGAATATACTGATATAACTAATAATGATGATGAACAATCTTCAGTTACAATAGACTTTCAAAATCTAAACTTACCAAGTACAAATTTTAACTATGCTAATATTGATTTACCTAACTTTTTTTTAGATAATGAATTAAGAAATGAAGATAATACACCAAATAATAATGCGATAACAGATGATGGTGCTACCTTGGGTAGAGTATTATTTTATGACACTAACCTATCTGCTAATAATACTGTTTCATGTGCTTCGTGCCATATACAAGCAAACGGTTTTTCAGATCCAAATCAATTTAGTATCGGTTTTGATGGAGAGTTAACTGATAGAAATTCTATGGGTTTAGCAAACGCTAGATTCTATGAAAATGGCAGGTTTTTTTGGGACGAAAGAGCAGAAACACTCGAAGAACAAACACTAATACCAGTTCAAGATTTAGTAGAAATGGGCTTAACTTTATCTGAATTAGAAACAAAATTAGCACAAGAAGATTATTATGCCGCTTTGTTTACCAATGCTTTTGGTGATGAAAATATTACTAGTGAAAGAGTAGCTTTAGCCATATCACAATTTATACGATCTATGGTTTCTTACCAATCTAAGTTTGATGAGGGTTTATCACAAGTAAATGATATTGATGATGATTTTCCTAATTTCACAGCATCAGAAAATAATGGTAAAGATTTATTTATGAGTAATCGAACAAGATGTTTTGATTGTCATGCAACCAATGTATTTGTGGGAGATAATGCAAGAAACAATGGTTTAGATGCTACAATAACAGATCTTGGAGTTGGAGGCATAACAGGAAACAATAACGATTTAGGTGAGTTTAAAGTGCCTTCTTTAAGAAACATTGCATTAACGGCACCTTATATGCATGATGGTAGATTTGAAACACTTGAAGAGGTAATTGAACATTATAATAGTGGTGTTCAAAACAACCAAAATTTAGATAATAGATTAACTCAAGGTAATAATGTACGTCGTTTAAATTTATCAAATGCTGAGAAACAATCGTTAATAGATTTCTTAAATACACTTACTGATGAGGAATTTATTAATGATGAAAAATATGCCAATCCGTTTATTGAATAATAACACTCATTTATAAAATTATAATCTTCTATTGCATTTTATGCTATAGAAGATTTTTTTTAATAACAACAATCTTATAAATTATTTTATATTTACTAAAAAAATATAAAGTAAAATGAACAATTCTTTCTCTGTTTGTGATGAAGAAATATATAATAATTTATATAAAACACATGCTGAAAGCCTAAGAAACCACTTATATTTTAAGTTTGGTAATTTAAAACAGGCCGAAGATGTTGTACAAGATGCATTTATTAAATTATGGACAAAATGTGCAAATGTTATTTATGAAAAAGCTGCTGGTTTTTTATACACCATAGCTAAAAATTTATTTATTGATAATATCAGATCTAAAAAAGTAGCTTTAAAATTTGAGAAAAATGTTATGCAAGTTCAAGACAATCAAGACCCCTATTTTCACTTAAGAACCAAAGAATTTAAAGATCAGATAGAAGCTGTTATTTCTGCGTTACCAGAAAAACAACGGGAAGCTTTTTTATTAAATAGAATAGAAAAATTAACCTATAAAGAAATAGCATTAAAGCTTGAAATAAGTCAAACAGCAGTAGAAAAACGTATTGCTAAAGCATTAATTAAACTCAAAGAAATTACAGAATTACAAAAACGTGCTATTTAAGGTTGGGTAAAACTAAATTTAAAACGTACTATAATTGAACTTAAAAGTATTTAAACGTGGAAAATAAATTTCTTAAAGATAATTTGATAGCAAGATGGCTCGATAATCGTTTAAATGATGATGAAAAGCAGGCACTAAATACATCTGGTGAGTTAGATGATTTAAAAGTTGTACTTGATGATATTGACACATGGAAAGTTAAAAAATTTGATACAGAGGCTGGTTTAAAAAACCTTAAAGAGCGAAAAAAACTAGTCATCTCTCCTACACTTTCTCAACAAAAACAACAAAAAAGTAGAAACTGGTTAAGTATTGCAGCTAGCATACTTATTTTAATTACAGGTAGTTATTTTTCTTGGAATTATTTTTCTAATCAAGCTACAACAATAAAAACAGTAATTGCAGAAAGTAAAACTGTTAATCTACCAGATGGATCAAAAGTTAAAATTGATGCTTTGTCTAATATTTCATATAACAAAAAAGATTGGGAGCATAATAGAATTATAAAACTAAATGGACAAGCATTTTTTGATGTTACAAAAGGAAGTACTTTCAAAGTAATTACAAAAACAGGAAGTATAAAAGTTTTAGGAACTCAGTTTAACGTAAATACAAGCAATAACAAATTTGAAGTAAAGTGTTATGAAGGTAAAGTAGCTGTAAGCTATAAAAATAACCAAAAAATATTAACTAGAGGTCAATCTACTATTGCAAAAGAAAATAGATTATATAGCACTACACATACAACAAATACCCCTACTTGGATAAGTGGATATAGTAAATATACAGAGGTAGATTTGTTAGCTATTATTAAAGATTTAGAAAAATATTATAAAACAAAAATTGAGTTACAAAAAAAATATGAAAATCTACAATTTACTGGAACTTTAACTCATAAAGACTTAAATTTAGCACTTCAAACATTATTTACTTCAATGGAAATTAACTATATTGTAGATAAAAATAATATTGTAACTATTGAATAGTATATGAAGTTAAGGCTTTTTGCTTATAAAATATTTTTTATAATTGGTTGGTGTTCGGTTATTAATAATAACTATGCGCAAACCAATAGTGCTATAAGACTTTCTGATAAACTGATGCAATTAGAGAAGAAATACGATGTTAATTTTTCTTATAATCACACTTTTTTTGATACTATTTTGTTAGAAGATGATTTTAATTGTAAAACTATCACAGAATGTATCGTCATAATTCAAAAAAAAATACCTGTAAAATTTAGCAATGATAGAGCAAATAATTACATGGTTACTCCGGTAAGAAAATCTATTAGCTTTAATATTTTTGATGCAGATACTAATGAAAAAATATCTTCTATAGAGTATCAAATTAACAATCAAAAAAAGCAACAACTTTTGCTAGAAGATGATTTTTTAACACTTAAAAATATCTTCCCTTTAGATTCTATTCATTTTCATTCATACTTTCATAAGCCTATTCAAATACAAGCTAAAGAATTATTAAAAAACAAAAAATTAAAGTTTTATAAAAAACAATTTCACTTAAACGAAATTATTTTAAGTAGTTATTTAACCAAAGGAATTGATGCTAAAATTAGTGACCATAATTTACAAATTAACACACAATCTTTAGGCCTATTAGCTGGTGAAACTGATGGAGATATTTTTAATGTTTTAAGTAATGTACCAGGAATACATTCACCAAGTGGTAAATCTGGAAATCTTAATTTTAGAGGTAACACATACGATCAAAACCTTATACAGATTGATGATATTCCTATATACCATTCAGGACATTTTTTTGGCGCAATTTCTCCTTATAATACTTCTGTAATCACCAATATAGATGTTCAAAGAAATATGTTACCTGTAAAATTTGGAGGTCGTGTTGGAGGACTTGTTAATATGAAAACGAGTAATAAAATTCCTGATAGTACTAAATATGAAATAGCAATAAATACCTTATTTGCTGGGGCAACTATTAAATCTAAATTAATAGAAGATAAACTTTCACTTTCAGCATCATTTAGAACTAGTTACAAAAACTTTAAATCACCTAAATTAGAAGCTATTTCTACACTAATATTTCAAGGAAGTAAGTTAGAATCAGTAGCAGATCAAATAAATGATTCTGAAAATTTTAACGTCGGTTTTTCCGATATGAATGCCAAATTAAACTATAAAATGAATGATAAACATTCTGCTTCATTAAGTTTTATAAACATTCAAAATAATTTATCCGCACAAATTAATCTCAAAGACAATAGTGATGAAGCTGATTTTAGGGATGTAGAACTTGATAATTGGGGAGTTACTGGTAAATGGAAAGCAAATTTTTCTGAAAAACTTACCACCGAATTAAGAATAAGTAAATCTAATATGAACCTTATAAGTGTTAGTGAAGGTTTTGTTTTAAACGAACGATCCAGTTTGCAAGAGTATGACAACACCATTTCTGATACACGTTTAATTACTGAGGCTATTTATAATTATAAGCCTAATTTAACTTTTGAAGCTGGTTATACATTAACAAAGCATGCTTTAATTAGTAATGAAGTTGAAGAGGAAAATAATATTGATTCTGAACGCAATCAAAATGCTACAATACATTCAGCATATTTATCATTACAAAAAAATTGGAATGATAAATTAAATGTAAATTTCGGGTTTCATAATAATTATTACTCTCCTTTAAAAAAATTATATATCAACCCTAGATTATATGCTAGTTATGCATTAAACAATGACTTTTACTTAAAATATTCTTTAGGATCGTCCAATCAATTTATTCAAAAAAAATTAACTAACGATTTTGATGATTTTAATATCACCAATCAGCTCTGGTATCTACCAAATGATATAATAACTCCATTAAAAGGATCGCAAACAATGATTGGAGGTGTTTATAATAAGCATAAATGGCTGTTAGATATAGAGTTGTATAGTAAAACAACAAAAAATATTACCAATAAATTTGATGATGCAAAGGGGAGTATTTATAGTTTAGGAACTAATATTTTTATTAAGAAAAAATGGAATATGTTAGAAACTTGGATAAGTTATGCTTTAAGTAAAACGGAAACAGATTTTAACACAATTAAAACGGATGCTTTTTTTGATCAAAAGCATATTGTAAACTTAACGGGGTTACTAAACTTTAATAAATGGAAATTTGCAATTTCTTGGGGATACTTTTCTGGAATGCCTATTATTTATTCAGGTGAAACAAATAACAACAATTTAGATGCTATTTTAACAGATAGGTTTGATGCTTTACATCAACTAGACTTTTCTTCTTCATATACATTCTATACAACCAAAGATATTAAAACAGTTATTGGTTTATCAATACTCAATGTTTATAATCAAGATAATACTGTAAATGTTTTTCAAAATACTTCAGATGGATCTCTTAGAAAAGCAAGTAACTTCTCCCCTAACCTTCAAGTTAATTTATTTTTTTAGCAAATTCACTAAAAAAATAAATCACTAACAAACAAACTGTTAAATCAATTTTAAGTTCTTTAAATTTAATATTTCATTTTTTTTAAAAAAAGGGTTGGGTAAAAAAACAACTCACACGTACTATATAAAACAAAACACATTAAAGTTTATTTAAAAATAATCTTAGTGGAAAATTATATAAAACAAAAAACAAAAATTATGAAAGCAATTAACTTTAAATGGATAGTAATTATACTTTTAAGTATATCTTTATTTCAATCTTGTACTGAAAATGAATTTATTAATGATAATATTGATGATACTGAAAACACTATTAGTACTACCGAGATAACTAATAGTACAACACAATTAATTACAGAATGGAGTAATCTTTGGGTATCAATAGACCAATATACAGTTGGTATGAGGCCAAATATTGTAACAAGGTCTTTAGCATATATTCATTTAACAGGTTACGAAACTGCTGTTCCATTTATGGATGATTATGTTTCAACTACAGATCAATTTAATAATTTTAATATCAACTTAAATAACTTAGAAGATGATGTAAATTTAAACCTAGCATTAAACACAGCATATGCATTAGCAATAGATCATTTTATGCATAGTTTAGAAGCTGGAATAAGACAAAGTATTACAGATTTTCAAGATGAAAAAGAAACTGAATTAACAATTGGACTTTCTGAATCTGAAATTGAAAATTCAGAAACATGGGGAAGACATGTTGCGCAACGTGTAATAAGATATGCTGAAACAGATAGAGATGCAGAAGAACAAATAGTTGACCAAACACCAAGTGATTATGTAGCACCAACAGGTACAGGTTTGTGGAGGGCTGCTGAAGATGAAAATGCTTGGTTTCCGTATTGGAGAGAGGTTAGAACTTTTACTATCTCTCCAGAACAATCAAGTAGTGTAGATTTTGATAGTGTTTTAGCTTATAGTACAAGTACATCAAGTAATTATTATCAACAAATGAATGATGTTTACGAAACTGCTACTGCAGCGGCAGCAGAAAATAATGAAAATTTATGGATTGCAGAATTTTGGGCTGATGATGTAGAAGGTTTAATGATTAGTCCTCCTGGAAGACATTTCTCAATAGTTAATCAATTAATTGCTCAACAAGATCTAAGTTATGAAGAAACTTTAGAACTATTATTAAGATTAGGTATAGCTATGAACGATGCTGCTGTTTCTGCATGGGATGATAAATACACTTATAATATAGAACGCCCAAGTAACTATATTACTGAACATATAGATGACGATTTTACAACTAATTTATCTAAATTTATAAGCGGGGCAAATCCAGCTTTCCCAAGTTATCCATCAGGACATGCTACTTTTGCTGGTGTTGCTGCAGGAGTTTTCATTAATTTCTTTGGATCAGATAACATTAATTTTACAGATAGAACTTATAGTGGGTTTTCTAATACAACATTTAATAGTACGCCAAGAAGTTTTACTTCTTTTTCAGAAATGGCATACGAAAATGCATATTCAAGAGTACCTTTAGGAGTTCATGTAGAACAAGATGCAATAGAAGGTTTACGTTTAGGGTACGAAATTTCAGATGCAGTAAATAGCCTTGATTTAAGATAATATTATAACTTTATTTTCTCAAATAAAAAGCCGTAATTATACTTAATTATGGCTTTTTAATATGATTAAGTTTAATAACATGTTTAAAAAAAAGAACTTACAAAATTATAATACCATATTTTTTTGTGAATATCATAAATTTGTCTAATTTTAATTTTTTATTTTAGAGTATTCCCAATATAAAATTTAAAATTTTTTGAAACATATTTTTTTTTTACTGTTATTTATAATTTCAGTAAATACAGTTTTTAGCTTAAATGCCGTAGAAGAAAACAAAGCCTCTTTAAATTTCTCTTCAAATCAATTATCACAAAAAAGTGGTATTAAACTCAATAATAATTGGCAATTTTATTGGAAACAGCTTGTTTCACCTAAAGATATTCAAGAAAAAATACCTTTAGATACTGTAAACTTAACTTCTTGGACAAATTACTTAGATAATAATTCAGAACATTTACCTTCTTTAGGGTATGCAACGTATAGATTAAACTTTTCTATCCCCAAAAAAAGACCCAGAACTTCTTTATATCTTCCCAGAATTAATGCTTCATCAAAAATATGGATTAATGGAGTTTTTATTACGGAAATTGGACGCGTTGGAACATCTAAGACTACTACTTTACATAGAAAATTTACAAAAATAATTCCATTAGAAACTAATGAAACGCATTTTGAAATTGTAATTCAAGTAGCTAATTTCTATCATAGAAAAGGAGGAATTACAAAACCTATTATTTTGGGTGAAGATGACCTTATTTCTGAGAAAAAATCAATTCAAAATATGGTAGACATGTTTTTTATTGGTAGCTTTTCTTTTGTTGGTCTTTTATTTTTAGTGTTTTATTTATTTCTTTGGAATAAAGATCAAGCTATACTTTATTTTTCATTAATGTGCATTGCTTTGTCATATCATACCTTAAATCAAAGATACGCTCCACTTTCAAAAATTTTTGAAGATATTAATTGGGTATTTTTAGCAAAATCAGAATATATTTCTACTTATGTTATTGGTTTAACAGCTAGTTTATTTTTTGATTTAATATTAAAAAACTTTGTACATAAATGGTATGCAAAATCTATTTTATATATTTTAATAGTATTTACCTTATTTCAAATAGTATTGCCAGCACCATATTTTACACAATTAATTTCTCCTTTCTTAATTTTTATGCTTTTAAATATTGGTTATATGTTTATTATAACAATAAAATCTATCATTAAGAAAAGTAAAATTTCTAAATTATTGTTAATTAATATTGTATTAGCAATTTTTATTTTTTTAGGTAATATTATATTTTATTTAGATAAAAATGAGATTGCATTAATATATATAAAATTAGGGTATATTTTAGTATTTTTATTAATATCTATGTTATTATTACAAAGGTTTTCCATATCCTTTCATAGATTAGAAAAAGCAAATTTTAAAGGTGTAAAGCAAAGACAAGAAATTATTGCTCAAACAAAAGAATTAAGCGAGGTAAATTTAAAGCTAACAGAAAACCTTAAACTTTTAAAAAATAATAATGAAGAACTTGATGATTTTAATCATATTGTTTCTCATGATTTAAAAACACCTTTAATTTCAGTTTATACTTTAACTTCCTTTATTGAAGAAGATTTAAAAGAAAAAATGGACAATAACATTAAAAGTCATATTATAATGATTAAAGATGTTGTTTCTAAAATGGAGGATTCTATAAATGGTCTATTAGAATATTCTAAAATAGCTAAAGGAAATAAAAGTAAAGAAACATTTAGTATTAATAAAACACTTAAAGAAATTGTTGGGCTAATAAATCCTAACAATAATTGTATTATAAATTTACCAAAGAATGATATAAATATATATACCAGTCAAATAGAATTAGAACATGTTTTTCAAAATTTAATTGAAAACTCTCTAAAATATAATGATAAAGAAAAAGCAATTATCGATATTTCAGTTGTAAAAAATGATAATGAATATCTATTTTCTATAAGCGATAATGGTCCTGGTGTAGATAAAGAATATCATGACAAAATTTTTAAAATTTTTAACCAATTAGATACTATTGATAATAGCACAGGTGTTGGACTTGCGATTGTGAAAAAAATTATATCTAATAATAATGGTGTTATTAATGTTTCTTCAGAAAAAAATAAAGGATTAACTATTTCTTTTTCTTGGAAAATATAAGTTATTAAAATAAATTAAATCAAGTTTTAATATATAAAACATATAATATTTTTTTTGACTTAGTTACAGCTTTTACCATATTGTTACGTTTTTGGCATGCGAAACATAAATAACAGAGTAACTGTTATCTTTTGGATTAAAATCACCCTTAAGTATTACTTATAATTCTATTGTTTATTCTAATATTTTTGATGCCATAGTAATTGTTTTATTTTTTTTCATTTTTCATAGAACTTTTAAGCAGTTTTTTGTAAATTCATTTTATGGAAACAAAAAAATATGCACCTGGTATTTTACAATATATTCCTTTTTTTTATGTGATATGGTCTGATGACTTATTATCATACTCAGAAGTATCTGTGGTAAAAAAAGCACTTCAAAACGATAAAACACTTAATAAAGATGATCATGATTATCTTATTAAATATTTAAATAGAAATGATCCACCAACTTATGAAGAATTAAAGAGTTGGAAAAAAGTAATTTCTAACTCAAAAATAAAGTTAGTAGAAAGTGACACTTATCCCCTATCTACATTTAGTCAAAAAATAATTTGTCTTCATTTTAATGAATGCCCATTTAATACGCATTTAAAAGATATTGAAATTAACCTTGGTATTCAACCAAACCACTATAATCATTTGTTTGAAATAGAAGTTGTAAAAACAATTACTTCTAATTATTACAATGCTATAGAAATAGACAATCTACTAAAAGGTGAGCATGCTGATGTTATAGATAATTTTAGAAGTGTTTTAAAAGCACCTGTTTTTAAATGGGATATTAAAAGAGATAAGGAAACTTTTAGAGCACATGTATTTAAACAAATTGAATTTTTGGCTCAAAAAGGATATGGTGCAATGGCTTATCCTTCACTTTATGGCGGAACAGATAATATGCCTGGATATGCTGCAATTTTTGAAAACATGATGTATGTAGATGGTAGTATGGCTGTAAAATTTGGGGTTCAGTTTGGTCTTTTTGGAGGAAGTATTCAAAAACTAGGTACTAAAAAACACCATGATGCGTATTTATCAGATACAGGAAAAGCAAAACTTTTAGGTTGTTTTGCTATGACAGAAACTGGGCATGGATCTAATGTAAGAGGTGTTAAAACTACTGCTACTTATGACCAAGAAACGGATAGTATTATTGTTCATACTCCCGGAAAAAATGACAATAAAGAATATATAGGAAATGCTTTACATTCTACAATGGCATCCGTTTTTGCACAATTAATTGTTGCCGGAAAAAACCATGGTGTACATGCTATTTTAGTTCCCTTACGTAATGATAAGCATGAACTATTGCCTGGTATTACTATAGAAGATAATGGATATAAATTAGGACTAAATGGTGTAGATAATGGTAAAATTTGGTTTCATCAAGTACGGGTTCCTAGAGGGAATTTATTAAATAAATATGGTGATATTAATTCAGATGGATACTATCATTCTGCCATAGAAAACCCAAGTAAACGTTTTTTCACCATGTTGGGCACTTTAGTTGGAGGTAGAATTTGTGTTGCAAGAGCTGGACTTGGTGGTGCCAAAAAAGCGTTAAATATAGCTGTAAAACATGCTTTAAGAAGAAGGCAATTTAATGATAGTATAAAAGTACAAGAAGATTTATTAATGGATTATCCTAGCCATCAATTACGTTTAACACCAGCAATAGCAAGTTGTTATGTGTACGATATTGTACTTACACATATGATGAAAACATATAGTGATACCAAATTATTAGACAAACGAAAAATAGAAACACAAGCGGCTGGACTTAAAGCAATGATTACCTGGTTTGCTAATGATACGATACAAGAATGTAGAGAAGCCTGTGGTGGAAAAGGTTATTTGATGGAAAATCAAATTTCAGATTTAAAAGGAGATGTTGATATATTTACAACTTTTGAAGGTGATAATCATGTATTACTACAATTAGCAGCTAAAGGAGTTTTATCTGATTTTAAATCTGAATTTAATAGTGCTGGTTTTACAGCAGTTTTAAAATTATTAAGTTCAAGAATTGGAGACACTTTAAGTAAAATTAATCCTGCTTATACAAATAATGTAGACAAAGACCATTTATACAGTTCTAAATTTCATAAACATGCTTTTGACTACCGTACAAGAAGACTTACATATACTATTGCTATGCGAATTCGTGATTATGTAAAAAAAGGAATACCTTCTTATCAAGCTTTTTTAAAGGTGCAAACACATTTGTTAACTTTAGGAAAAGCATATAGTGTTGGCGTGGCTTACAATACTTATGTAGACTTTACAGAAACTATTGAAGATGAAAAAAATAGATTGTTATTTAAAAAAGTAGGAACTTTATATGCATTACATGAATTAAGAAAAGACGCTTCTTGGTTTTTAGAACAAGGTTATATTAGCGGAAAAAAATCTAAAGCTATACGTCAACGTGTAGAAAGACTCTCAACAGAATTAAGACCTCACATTGGTGTTTTAGTTGATGGGTTTGGAATTCCTGAACATTGTTTAGAAGCACCAATTGCAAAATAAAAACACCCTATTTTTAGTTAAGGATTTATAGGAAAAATAAAAAACTCAAAGGGTAATGAAAAAAATAAAATATTATTTTTTTTGAGTTCAGTTTATTATATGTTGTATGTAAGCTATAAAAAGCCACGTCTGAAATGAACATTTTAAAAAGAAATATTGGGAAAATTATTCTAGTAATAATTTCGATTCCTATTATCGTTGGTCTAATTTATCTGATTTGGCTTAATTTAATATTTAGTGTCAATGAACCAAGTGACAAAAGACTTAAAAAACTGTTTGAATTTTATACTAAATCTGAATTCCCAAAATCAGGTCAAATAATTGATAAAGACTATTTAAGCGGAATAAACGATGGATGGGAAACTGGAATTATTAAAATTAGTGACACAATTGAATTTGAGAATTTATTGAATAGTTTAGAACAAAAAAAAATAATGATTAGAAGAATTAGAGGGAAATATGGTTTCGGATTCTCTTCTAAATTTGCATCTGAAAAAACGACTTTATTAGATTCTATCTATTACACAAAACAAGGTTATATTTTGGGAGTTATAAAAAATGAAAATATTATTATATTTGAAAAAGATTGGTAAAAGCCTACAAACAACACCGAATAAACAAAATTGCTGGCTTTAGCTCACTTGCGAAAGTCCTCACGGACTTTCTTGGTTCGTAATTATTTACTGAATTTACTGCTAAATCAACGCAACTTTGCTTATACAAACACGTTAATAATAAAAAAAAATGAAAAATAAATTTTGGATAGAAGAAAAAAGCCCAAAACTATTTTTTAAGGAGTTTATATTATCTGAAAACCCAAAAGCTAATTTTTGGAATATTTTTAAGAGCTATGATCCCGATTATTCAAGTACAGAACCTGCTGATTTGGATGAAGAATGGTTGAGAAAGCAAGACAAAATAGTCAATAAAATTATTCAAAAACATTTTGCTAAAATCAAGCTTAATCGAAAGGAGATAGAATTACTAATAGACGCAATTGAAGAGTATACATTGCCAGAAGAAGACCAGTATACTGAAGATTTATATTCAAAATTCAAAGAAATTGCCAAGAACATTGCTAAAAACTACATTCTTCCTTTAAAATTGAAGCAAAGTACCGTAAATAATCTTATAAATAAACTGGAAGATCAGTTAAAGAACCTCAATGAATCTCATATTATTGAAAGTGACAAAGAAGCAATAAGACAATCTATTCGTTTAAAGAAAATTATAGGAGAATACTCAAAAGAAAAATCCGAAGAAATACTTCAAAACTTTGAAAAGATGTGGTCTATTCCGACGGAAACTAATGAAGCAGAATATAAAAAAATAGAAGAAGACAATGACGTCATTGAAATAGATGATTTTATTTACCCACGGTTTCCATTAGCTAGTTCTACTACATTTTATGGTTTTAACGGAGATGGTGGTAATTTGTCTTATGAAGAACAAGAAGAATTTGTGAACAAAAAATTTAACCAATACAAGGTCGAAATTTCTGAATTAATAAATCAGCAACCTGATAAAACACTACAACCCAAATTAGACTATACAAAATTACATGCTAACGAAGATTTAGATACTATTTATTGGAATTTTATAAAAGCTAATCCTTTTATGCACGAGTTTGAAGGAAATTTTGTAGCTTGGAAAGGCACTAAAGAAGTTTTGTTCCTATCAGTTAGCAAAGAAGATAAAGAACTTCCTTACGATATAATTATTGGAGGATTAACTTTGAGTAAATATTATAATATTTTGAAAAAGTATAATAGTATAACGAATAATTAACTACAAACAGCAATGTGTATTGCTAATTTAAAACATAAACTTTAAATAAATATGGATGTTACCAAATAGTCTAAAAAAACAAATTTCTAATCGTTCATAAACTTGATCTAAAAAAACTATTTTATTAATTAACAAAATAAAAATTTGCAGCCCATAAAAACATCGTAATTATTAATAGAAGAAATGAGATTGTTTTTTCATTTTTTAACCATAAAGAAGGTAATTTTATTTAAAAAAATATAATACTGTAAAGGTTTGAATTTTCTTTGAATTGGTACAATCTCAAAAGATAATTAATTAAGTTTTTTTAAACATTATTTTTTATCTAAATGCTCTCAAAAAACTATCTTCGCGGGCATTATGTGGATGTATTTAGGTTTATTAGCGGCACTTTTTCTGGGTTTACACAACTTATGCAAAAAACATGCTCTTCAAGGTAATGAAGTTTTCCCAGTATTATTTGGAACAATTGGTGCTGGTTTTTTGTTATTACTTCCTTTTTTTATTGGCTCATTTTTTTATCCTGATGAATTTAAAAACCTTGGGTTTTATATTACTCAAATTCCTTGGAAAACACATGGTTTTATCTTTATAAAATCAATGATAATGGCGGCTTCTTGGGTATTAGCATATCAAGCCTTAAAACACCTACCAATTACTATTGTAACCCCTATTCGTTCCGCAGGCCCCTTTTTTACATTTATTGGAGCTATTTTAATTTATCACGAAAAGCCTAACATTTTACAATGGATTGGTTTTTTTCTTATTATTTTATCAGTAATTCTTTATTCTAAAATTGGAAAAAAAGAAGGCATCAACTTTAAAAGAAATAAATGGATTTTTGCCATTATTGGTGCAACTTTTTTAGGAGCGTCTAGTGGTTTATATGATAAGTTTCTAATCCAAAACTTAGCATTAAATCCACAAACATTACAATTTTGGTTCAGTTGGTATACTTTATTAATTTTATTAATAATACTTTCTATTACCTGGTTTCCATTTCCTCAAAAAAGAAAAGCATTTGAATGGAGGTGGACTATAGCTGCTGTTGGATTTTTACTAGTAGCTGCAGATTACTTTTATTTTAAAGCTTTACAAGACCCAGATGCATTAATTATGTTATTATCTGCCATAAAAAGAAGTCAATTAATAATAGCTGTTGTTATTGGAGGGATTGTTTTTAAAGAAAAAAATAAGCGTAAAAAATTAGTACCTTTAGCAGGTATTTTAATAGGTGTATTTTTAATTTTATACTCTTAAAATGTATAATTTTCTTAATCTAAAAAAGTAATTCTTACTTTTTTCTTTTTTAAGCGAGTATTATTTAGTTTTTCTACTAAACTATTAGCAAGCAATAATGGTACAGCAACAAAAGCACAATCTTGTTTAAGTTCAATATCTCCTAATTGATCCTTTGTTAGATTTCCTTGTTTGATAAACAAACCAGCAATATCTCCTTTAGAAATTTTATCTTTTCTACCTCCAGAAATAAATAAAGTTTCCCAATAAATGGGTTTTCTTTCTGCTTGATTAGAAATATCTTGTACATCTGCATTTTTTATAAAATCTGGTAAAGATTGATCTTTCCATTTAATTACAAAGGCAGTTCCTTTAGCAGAAACCCTTGCTGTACGTCCATTTCTGTGCGTAAATTCTTCTACAGCAATTGGTAATTCATAATGAATAATATATTTCATTTCTGGTACATCAATTCCTCTGGCAGCTAAATCTGTTGCAATTAAAATTTGATTGGTCCCATTTCTAAATTTAATCAAAGAGCGTTCTCTGTCTTTTTGTTCCATTCCACCACTAAAACAACCATGTCTAATATTTTTACTTTCTAAAAAAGCACTTACATTATTAATGCTATCTTTTAAATTACAAAAAATAATTCCTTGTTGATTTCCTAAATGATTTAATAAATGTAATAAAGTATTTAGCTTATTTTTTGAAGGAGAAATTACCGTTTTTACAACTAATTTTGATGTTGTTGCTTTTAAATAATTAACAGTATTTGGTTTTGTTAATCCTACAAAATCAGGAATACTAACCCCTTGTGTTGCAGATGTTAATATTCTCTTATCTAAAGAGATTAATTGATTTACAATTCCTCTCATTTCATATTCAAAACCAACTTCAAGAGACTTATCAAACTCGTCTAAAATTAATGTTTTTATATGATTTTTAGAAAATCGTTCATTCGCAAAATGATCAGAAACTCTACCAGGAGTTCCTATTAAAATTGCAGGAATATGTTTTAATTCTATTTTATCTTTAGACATTGGTCTACCACCATAAACAGCGTTTACTTTGTAACCAGAACCCATAGAGCGAATTACTTGTTCTATTTGAATTGCTAATTCTCTTGATGGTACTAAAATTAAGGCTTGAACTTCGTTAATATTTGGATCTAACCTTTTTAATAAAGGCAAACAAAAAGCAATTGTTTTTCCAGTTCCTGTTGGGGATAAAAGGATTGTACTATCATTTTTATTAATAGTTGCAATAGCCTCTTCTTGCATAGGATTTAACTGAACAATGTTCAGTTTTTGTAAAATTTCTGTTTGTCCTTTAATATGATTTGCCATTGCTTTTGTTCAATATTAATAAAGCACAAAGATAGTTAGAGTTGTTTTGTAAAAATGATAATTTACATTTATTTATTATGTTTTTACACAGTTAAAAATTAACATACTTTATAACTATCAATCAATAGGAAAATAGTCTTTTAAAAATTTGCCACACCAATGTTTTCCTAAATTAATAGCATCAATTAAAAGATAAATAATTCAGTTCCTTTAAAATTAGTTCATAAATACATTAATTTGAATTATTATTTTCGTTTCTTAACAACTTCTTTTTTAGTAATATTAGAAGTGTTTTGTGCTAAATAATTTGCCAAAACTTTTTCAATCATTTCTTCTTTGGTTAAATGATGAAAAACAGTTCTTATTTTTCTTTTTAAATCTTCGGAAACAGTTTTATTGGGTTTTGTTTTAAATATTTTTTTTGCCCATAACAACGTATTATTTTCTTCAATACTTTGTGCATCTGCTTTTTTATATCTAGAATAGTTAATGCCTAATTCTTTTTCAAAATCAGCAATATCTACTACCTCATCTTGCTGTAAAATAGTTAACGAAAACCCCTTTGCTCCTGCTCTAGCAGTTCTTCCACTTCTGTGAACATAAGCCTCATACGTGTCTGGCAAATGATAATTTATCACATAAGAAATCTCTTTTACATCAATTCCTCTAGCAGCTAAATCTGTAGCTACTAAAATATCAATATAGCCATCTCTAAATTGACCCATAATTCTATCACGAATACCTTGGGTTAAACTTCCGTGAATTGCTCCAGATGAAAATTTATTAATTGCTAAGTTTTTAGCTAATTTATTTACTGCTGCTTTAGTTTTGCAAAAAATAATTCCTCTTTGATTTTCTTTAGTACTTAAAAAATGAAGTAATACTTCTAATTTTTCTATAGGTTCTACAATTACATATTGATGCTCAATACCTTGATGACCGAGAGTTGACATATCTGCTTCAAGATGAACTACATCTTTAGACATATAATTATTAACCAACTGCTTTATTGCACCAGACATAGTTGCAGTAAACAATAAAGTTCTTCTCTTTTTTGGAATATCTTTTACAATACTATCTAAATCTGTTTTAAGTGCAGTAACCATTTCATCTGCTTCATCTAAAATAAAGAAAGAAATATTTTTTATGTTTATAGCTTCACGTTCTACCAAATCAGCCAAACGCCCAGGAGTAGCAACTATAATGTGAGTTGTATTTTTTAAACGCTCAATTTGTGGTTTAATAGGTATTCCTCCAAAAATTCCTGCTATAGAAACAGTAAAATCATTGGGCTTAAACAATTCTAAATTTGATAAAATTTGCTGTCCAAGTTCTCTTGTTGGAGCTAAAATTATAGCTTGAATTCCATTGTTATTTACATCAATTAATTGTAATAAAGGTAAGCCAAAAGCAGCTGTTTTACCAGTTCCGGTTTTTGCCAAAGCAACCACATCTTCTTTTTGACTTAAAATTACAGGAATAACTTTTTGTTGAATATCTGTTGGAACAGAAATTTTTAAATCTTTTAAGTTATTTTGAATAGATTGATGAATACCTAAATCAGAAAATGTTTTTGACATAAAAAATATTTTCAGCAAAGATAACCACACTTTTATTGGTAATAACTTGAATTAGTTATTAAATTATATGGATTAGAAATATTAAGTCTTTAATCAATTAATATTACGCAGCGTAATAATATTTTACATTATTATTTACAAAACTTTTTAATAGACCATTACTTTTTAATCTATCCATAACATTATATAACGTTAGAATTACAGGAATAGTTTCTACTCTTTTTAAAATTTGAAAACTTGTAAGTGGTTCTTTTTGAATTACATTTAGAACAGATTGTTCAGCTAATGAGAAGTCTAATTTTTTCATTTGGGGGAGTTTTAAAAAATTAATAATATTTAAATATACCGTTTTTAATTTAAACAAAGAAATATTTAAAATGTATTTTTTTAAAATTAAAGATTTAACTATACTTTTTTCTAGATGTAATAAAATAAACACCTGTTAAAATAATTATTGAAGCAATAATAGATTGTGCTGTTAATTCTTCTTCTAAAATATACCAACCCAAAAATAAAGCTACTACTGGATTCACATAAGCAGATGTTGATACCTTTTCAGGTGATACAACTTTTAATAAATAATTAAATGAAGTAAATGCAATAACACCACCAAAAACAATGAGTATAAACATGCTTACACAAATTTTAAAACTCCAATTTAAAGGTGATAACCAAATTTCATTAAAACTCAAACTAGCAATTGCTAGCATTATTCCAGCCGTTAACATTTGATAACCTGTACTTACAAGTAAATTTTTAGGTAAATCTGCTTTTGAAACAAAAACGCTACCATAACTCCAGCTAAAAACACATGTGAAAATCATAAAAATACCCAATAAACTTTCTTTAGAAGTAGTTATCTCTTGTTGACTAACTAATAAGTACATCCCCACAAGTCCTAATATAACACCAATAATAGATTTTTTTTGTAGGGGTTTACGGTCAATTAATCTCAATAAAAAAAGTACAAATAATGGTTGTGTAGATGCTAATAAAGCTGCAAATCCTGAATCTACATATTTTAAAGCCCAAACAAAAACACCATTTCCATAAACCAAAAATAAAAAACCAGAAATGATTGTATTTAAAAATTGCTTTTTTGTGATTGTTAAAGAAGCTTTAAGAAATTTAGCAATTATAATTATTAAGATTCCAGCTGTTATAAAACGAATAGCAGCTATAAAAAAAGGAGATAACTCTGTAACTGCTATTTTATTAAACAAATAAGTAGATCCCCAAATAACATAAATTACTATAAAGGCTAAGACAATAAGTACTTTTGAGTTTTTCAATTATTTAGTTTTAAATTCTAAAACCAAATGTACAGTTTAATAAATTATTTCTGTCTTTTAATCAATTCTGCTTCAATATCTTTTAAAGTAAATCCTTTTGCTTGTAGTAACATTAAATAGTGAAACATTAAATCTGCAGATTCATACAAAAATAATTCATCATTATTATCCATAGCTTCAATAACAGTTTCAACTGCCTCCTCTCCTACTTTCTGTGCAACTTTATTAATTCCTTTAGCAAATAAACTAGCTACATAAGATTTTTGAGTGTCTTTATTAGCTACTCTTTCTGTAATTACATTTTCTAAAGTTGAAAAGAATCCATAGTTTGATGTATTTTTTTCATTCCAACAAGTATCAGATCCTTTATGACAAGTTGGTCCGTTTGGATTTACAGAAATTAATAAGGCATCATTATCACAATCTAATTTAATATCAACCAAATTTAAAACATGACCACTTTCTTCACCTTTTGTCCATAAACGTTTTTTAGTTCTTGAATAAAAAGTTACTAATTTAGTTTGTTGGGTTTTAGCAAAAGCTTCTTCATTCATATACCCCAACATCAATACATTTTTTGTAGTTGCATCTTGAATGATTGCTGGCACTAAACCATCATTATTTTTATTAAAATCGATATTCATCATTTTATATTTTGTCTGTCATTGCAAAGCAAATAATAATTTGCCTACATAATTTGTTTTATTATCGAAAGATTACTTCATTATTATTTATACTAATAACGTTATAAACGTACAGGAATATTATTCTTTTTTAACGCAGCTTTTAACTCTAAAATTGGTATTTCTCCAAAATGAAACACACTTGCTGCTAATGCTGCATCCGATTTTCCTTCTACAAATGTATCTATAAAATGCTGTACTGTTCCTGCTCCTCCAGAGGCAATAATAGGAATATTTAACTCCGTTGATAATTTTGCCAATGCTTTATTAGCAAAACCAGCTTTTGTTCCGTCATTATTCATTGAAGTAAACAAAATTTCTCCAGCACCGCGTTTTTCAACTTCTTTTGCCCAATCAAAAAGATTAAGTTCCGTGGCAACTGTTCCACCTGCTAAATGTACAATCCATTCTTTACCAATTTGTTTTGCATCTATTGCAACCACTACACATTGACTTCCAAATTTATCTGCCAATTCATTTACCAATTCTGGTCTTTTTACTGCGGATGAATTAATAGAAACTTTATCAGCACCACATTTTAACAAAATATCCACATCTTCTATTGAAGAAATTCCACCACCAACAGTAAACGGGATATTTACTTGTTCAGCTACTTTTAAAACCATTTCTCTCATCGTTTTTCTACCTTCTAAAGTAGCAGAAATATCAAGAAAAACTAATTCATCTGCACCTAACTCTGCATATTGTTTTGCTAAAACTACAGGATCTCCTGCGTCAATTAAATTTACGAAATTCACCCCTTTTACAGTTCTTCCGTTTTTAATATCTAAACAAGGAATTATTCTTTTTGTGAGCATTTTATTCTAATTGGTGTCATTACTAGTAACCAAGTAATCAGACTATTAATTAAGAGATTGTTCGGTACTTTACAATGATATTTATTTTGTTAATATAAATTGTTCTAATTGTTTTAAACTAATCTTATTCTCATAAATAGCTTTTCCGATAATTACACCTTCACAACCATTTTCTGCCAACTTTGGCAGCTCATCAAAAGTTGAAATTCCTCCAGATGCAATTAACTTTATATTATTAACTTCGGATAATATCTGTTGATAAATATCAAAACTTGGTCCTTGTAACATTCCATCTTTAGAGATGTCAGTACAAATTATATATTGAATTCCTTTTTTTTGATATCCATTAATAAAAGGAATCAACTCTAAACTACTTTCTTCTTGCCAACCATTTGTAGCAATTTTTCCTCCAGAATTATCAGGATAAAAATCAGCTCCTAAAATTATTTTTTCTGAACCGTATTTTTCAATCCAACTCTCAAAAATAGTTGAATTTTTTACTGCAATGCTTCCTCCAGTAATCTGATTTGCCCCAGAATTAAAAGCAATTTCTAAATCTTTATCAGATTTTAATCCACCACCAAAATCAATTTTTAAATTTGTTTTTAATGCAATTTGTTCTAAAACTTTATAATTAATTATTTGACTTGCTTTTGCCCCATCTAAATCCACAACGTGTAAATATTCAATTCCGGCAGCTTCAAATTCTTTGGCTACTTCTATCGGATTCTCGTTATATATTTTCTTGGTATTGTAATCGCCTTTTGTTAAACGAACACATTTTCCGTCAATAATATCAATAGCTGGTATGATTCTCATTTTATAAATTTAAAAAGTTTTGTAAAATTTTTGCTCCTTCAACACCGCTCTTTTCAGGGTGAAACTGCACTCCATAAAAATTATTTTTTTGCAAAGCGGAAGCATATTGAATCTCATAATCTGTTGTTGCTATTGATTCTTTACAGTTTTCAGCATAAAAACTATGCACCAAATACATAAACTCTTTGTTTTTAATACCTTTAAATAAATCAGATTTTAAATCAGAAATTACATTCCACCCCATTTGCGGAACTTTTACTGAGTTTGAAAATTTCTTTACATCCACATTAAAAATCCCTAACCCTTTTGTATTCCCTTCTTCGGATGAGTTACACATTAACTGCATTCCTAAACAAATACCCAAAACTGGTTGTTTTAAAGTTGGTATTAATTTCTCTAATCCACTTTCTTTTAACATTTTCATTGCAGAACTTGCTTCACCAACTCCTGGGAAAATCACTTTTTCTGCTGCTTTTATTTCATCAATATTGTTTGATAAAACAGCATCAAAACCTAATCTTTTAAAGGCGAACTGAATACTTTTTATATTTCCAGCGCCATAATCAATTATTACTAATTTCATTTATAGCATTCCTTTTGTTGATGGTAAAAACATCTTATTAGAATCTCTTTTTACTGCCATTTTCATAGCCTTTGCAAAAGCTTTAAAAATTCCTTCAATTTTATGGTGTTCGTTTATTCCTTCAGCCTTAATATTTAAATTACATTTTGCGCCATCTGTAAAAGATTTAAATAAGTGAAAAAACATTTCAGTTGGCATATCACCAATTTTTTCTCGTTTAAAATCTGCATCCCATTCTAACCAATTTCTACCCCCAAGATCAACAGCAACTTGCGCTAAACAATCATCCATTGGTAAACAAAAACCATATCTTTCTATACCTAGTTTATTTCCTAATGCTTTGTTGAATAATTCTCCAAAAGCAATCATAGTATCTTCAATTGTGTGATGTTCATCAACCTCTAAATCACCATTAACTTTTATGGTTAAATCCATATTTCCATGTCGTCCAATTTGGTCTAACATATGATCGAAAAAAGACAAACCTGTAGAAATATCATTTTTACCAGAACCATCTAAATTTAGTTTTATATAAATCTTAGTTTCATTGGTATTTCTGGTAATTTCTGCAACTCTATCTTTTAACTTTAAAAATTCATAAATTTCTAACCAATCTGTACTTGTTAAAGCAATAGAATTTAAAATTTCTTGTTTAGAGGTTTCAATTTCATCTGCTCCTAATTCATGGTTTTCAGATAAAAATATTCCTTTACAACCTAGGTTTTTAGCTAATTCCATATCTGTAATTCTATCTCCTAAAACAAAAGAATTTTCTAAATCATATTCTTCAGAAAAATACTTAGTTAACAAACCTGTTCTAGGTTTTCTAGTTTCTGCATTTTCATGAGGAAAAGTTTTATCAATCAAAATTTCAGAAAACACAACTCCTTCTTTAACAAAAGCATCGATTATTTTATTTTGGGCTGGCCAAAACGTATCTTCTGGAAAAGAATCTGTACCTAAACCGTCTTGATTGGTAATCATTACCAGTTCGTAATCCAATTCTGAGGCAATTTTAGCCATATATTGAAACACTTTAGGATAAAATTCTAGTTTTTCTAAACTATCTAATTGATAATCAACCGGTGGTTCTAATACTAAAGTTCCATCTCTATCTATAAATAATACTTTTTTCATCATTAACTTGTTACTCAACCTTAAACTTTTTTAAAATTGTTTAATTTTTATTGTATTGCTTTTAAAGCTCTTAATAATTTTTGATTTTCTTCACAAATACCAACACTTATACGTAAACAATTTTCGCACAAAGGTTGTGTGGTTCTATTTCTTATTACAACTCCATATTCAATTAATTGATTATATCTTTTTGTTGCATCATCTACCTTTAATAATAAAAAATTACCATCAGATGGAAATACTTCTTCAATATAACCTACACAACTTTCTAGTTCTTTCTTTAATCGTTTTCTTTCACTAACTAATTGCCCAACTTCATTATAAATCTCATCTGTTTTTTGCAATCTAACAATTGCTCTTTGTTGAGTTAACTCGTTAACGTTATAAGGAGGTTTTATCTTGTTTAAAACATTAATAATTTCTTTGGATGCATAACAAACTCCTAGACGTACACCTGCCAAACCAAAAGCTTTTGATAAAGTTTGTATAATTATTAAATTTGGAAATTCTTCTAACCTTTCTAACCAACTTTTTTTATCAGAAAAATCTATATATGCTTCGTCTAAAACAACTATTCCTTTAAATTTTATCAATAATTCTTCAACTGCATTTACTGTAAAACTATTTCCAGTAGGGTTGTTTGGTGAACATAAAAATAAAATTTTACTATTTTTATCAGCGCTATCTAAAATTTGACTTACTCTAGGTTGAAAATCTTTATTTAATAGCACTTTTTTATTTTCAACTGCGTTGATGTTTGCTAAAACCGAATACATTCCATAAGTTGGTGGTAATGTAATTATATTGTCTTTATTAGGTTCGCAAAACACTCTAAAAATTAAATCTAAAACTTCATCACTTCCATTTCCTAATAAAATGTTTTTTTTATCTATGTTTTTAATCTCAGAAAGTAAATCTTTAAGATTATTCTGTTGTGGATCTGGATATCTATTTACACCATTTTCAAATGGGTTTTCATTTGCATCCAAAAAAATCATTTCTTTAGATGTTGCATCCTTATATTCATCCCTGGCGGAAGAGTATGGTTGTAAATCTTTTATATTATCTCTAACTAAATCTAAAATTTTCATGATTTTAAACTTTTTAATCTTAAAGTAACTGCGTTTTTATGTGCTTGTAAACCCTCTGCTTCAGCCATTAATTCTATAGATTTCCCAATAACTTCTATTCCTTTCTTTGATATTTTTTGAAACGTAATACTTTTTGTAAAACTATCTAAATTTACGCCAGAATAGGCTTTGCTAAATCCGTTTGTTGGAAGAGTATGATTGGTTCCTGAAGCATAATCTCCTGCACTTTCTGGTGAATAATTTCCTATAAAAACAGAACCTGCATTTTCTATATTATCAATATAAAAATCATTATTTTTTGTACAAACAATTAAATGCTCAGGCCCATATTTATTGATTAAATCTAAGGCAATTTCATCATTATCAACAAAAATAGATTTAGAATTATCAATTGCTTTCTGGGCAATTTCTAATCTTGGTAATTCTAAAAGTTGTTTTTTTATTTCTTTATCAACTTTATCTATTAACTTTTGAGAAGTTGATACTAAAATAACCTGACTATCAACACCATGTTCTGCTTGACTCAATAAATCTGAAGCCACAAAACTTGCATTAGCAAAATCATCAGCAACTACTAACAATTCACTTGGTCCAGCAGGCATATCTATAGCAACCCCATATTTTGTTGCTAATTGTTTTGCTACAGTTACAAATTGATTTCCAGGGCCAAATATTTTATACACTTTTGGAATTATTGTAGTTCCGAAAGTAAAACCAGCAATAGCTTGTATTCCTCCAGATTTTATAATTTTTGTAACACCACACAAGTTTGCTGCGTACAAAATTGCGGGATGAATTTTGCCTTCTTTATTTGGAGGCGAACACAAAACAATTTCCTTACAACCAGCAATTTG
The DNA here is from genome assembly GCF_947500975.1 of uncultured Polaribacter sp. Lineage (GTDB taxonomy): Bacteria > Bacteroidota > Bacteroidia > Flavobacteriales > Flavobacteriaceae > Polaribacter. Next base: position 154,876 of record NZ_CANMUE010000007.1, on the reverse strand, counting down.
TGCGGGTATTGCTAACATTAAAACTGTAGAAAATAATGGTGCTGTTCCCCCAGGAATGTATAAACCAACTTTTTGAATTGGTCTTTTTTCTTGCCAACACTCAACACCAGATTGAGTTTCTACAAAAACTTTTTCTGTTTTCTGAGCTGTGTGAAATTTTGTTATATTTTCTTTTGCTAGATTTATTGCAGCTTTTAATTCATCAGAAATTAAAAAAATAGCATCTTGTATCTCTTCTTCAGAAACCAATGTGTTCTCTAAGGTTACACCATCAAATAATTGGGTATATTTTTGTACCGCTATATCTCCATTTTTTTGAACATCATCAAAAATTTGAGTTACAGTGTTTTCAATATCATCAACCGTTTTTGTAGGTCTTTCTAATATTTGAACCCAATCTTTTTTTTGTGGATTTATAATTGTTTTCATGTTATAAAACCATTTTTTCAATAGGACAAACTAAAATACCTTCAGCCCCTTTATCTTTTAAAGCATCAATTATTTCCCAAAATTGATTTTTTGGAATTACAGTGTGTACAGAACTCCAACCTTTTTCTGCTAGTGGTAAAACTGTTGGACTTTTCATACCAGGTAATAGTTTTAAAATATCATCTAATTTTTCATTAGGTGCATTTAACAACACATATTTAGATTCTCTTCCTTTTAAAACAGATTGAATTCTAAATTGAATTTTATTTAAAATTGCTTTTCTTTCATTAGAAATTTGTGGAGAAACTGCTAAAACAGCTTCTGACTTTAATAAAACTTCAATTTCTTTTAATCCGTTTTTAAATAAAGTACTTCCACTTGAAACAATATCACAAATACCATCTGCTAAACCAATATTGGGCGCAATTTCTACAGACCCATTTATAATGTGCAATTGTGCTTCTAAACTTTGTTCCTTTAAAAACTTTTTAACTGTTTCTGGATATGAAGTTGCTATTCGTTTTCCATCTAAATCCTTTAAAGAATTTGCTTTAGAATCTTTTGGTACAGCAATTGACACCTTACATTTAGAAAACCCTAAGCGTTCAACAAAACTTAAATCGCTTCCTTTTTCTATTAAAACATTTTCGCCAATAATAGCAGCATCTACTACTCCATCTCTTAAATATTGTGGAATATCTCCATTTCTTAAATAGAAAACTTCTAAAGGAAAATTTCTTGCTGATGCTTTTAATTGATCTTTTCCATTATCTATAGAAATACCAATGTCTTTTAAGATTCTCATTGAATCTTCGTTTAACCTTCCTGATTTTTGTACTGCAATTCTTAAATTACTCATTTTTTGTTTTTATTAAATATTTTGAGCAAATACGATTTTAAATTAAAAAAACCTGTTTGATTTGCTCAAACAGGTTTATAAATATCTTGATTTTATTCAATACATCTTTAAATCGCTTGATTGCAATTGTAAAAATGATGATGATGTATTTGAATAAAATTCATGTTTCTAATTTCTTTGATGCAAATATCTTAATTTTATTTTTAATTCACCAAACGAAGTTTATAAAAATAAACTAAAAATCAAATATTTATCAAATTCTTAATAATTGTTGAATTTTCTAACAAAAAAGAAAATGTTATTATTTATTAATTAGATACATCAAAATATAAGTTAAATATTATTTTTGCAAATATGAAACAACAACAAGTAACTAAAAAATTGCAAAAAGCTGTTGCTGAAGCAATTCAGCAATACACTATGATTAATGAAGGGGATAAAATAATGGTGTGTCTTTCTGGTGGAAAAGATAGTTATACTATGCTTAATATGTTATTGTATTTTCAAAAAGTGGCGCCTATTACTTTTGATATTATTGCAGTAAATTTAGATCAAAAGCAACCTGGTTTTCCTGTAGAAGTTTTACCAACTTATTTAAGTAACTTAAAGGTAAGTTACAAAATTATTGAGAAAAACACTTATAAAATAGTAATGGATAAAACTCCTGAAGGTAAAACTACTTGTAGTTTATGCTCTCGTTTAAGAAGAGGAACTTTATATGAAGCAGCAAAAGATTTAGGTTGTAATAAAATTAGTTTAGGTCATCATAGAAATGATATTTTAGAAACCTTTTTCTTAAACTTCTTTTTTGCCGGAAAAATGGAAACTATGCCACCTAAATTTAAAAATGATGCTGGAGATTTAGTTGTTCTAAGACCTTTGGCTTTTTGTAAAGAAGAAGATATTGAAGAGTACTCTAATTATAAAAAATTTCCTATTATACCTTGTAATCTTTGTGGATCTCAAGAAAACTTACAAAGACAAAATGTAAAACAAATGATTAAAAATTGGGAAACTGAATTCCCAAATAGAAACTCAATTATGATGAATGCTTTACAAAATGTTTTTCCTTCTCATTTATTAGATAAAGACTTATATGATTTTGATAATTTAAAAAGTAAAGTTGCTGACAATATATTTATATAATTTATTAAAATACTTCATAAATTGTAGTTACAATTACCCCTTTACCTTTGTCTAAAATATTGGATAAAACTTGTTTTTCTGATTTAACTTTAAAATTAAAAGGTGGTTTTAATAAATTTATTCCACTTTGTTTTTTTAACCGAATTCCTTGCCCTGAAATTATATCAATATTTGGTGTAAAATCCTTAAAAGGTATATGTTCAGTAAGAATAACATATTTATAATTTGCTAATTTATTTACAATATTTTGTACTTCCGAATTTGATAAATGTTGTAAAACTTGCCTAATAATTACACAATCTGAAATTGGTAACTCGTCTTTTGAAATATCTAAACACTTAAATTCGAGTTTGTCATCAACAAAAGTTGATTTATTGTATTCTATAAGTTCATTTACAATATCTACAGCAATATATTTTTTTGTGTGCTGTACTAATTGCTTACCAATGTTAAAATCTCCACAACCTAAATCGCAAACAACTATTGGTTTTTCAAAAGAAGTTAAAAATAAAGAAACTACATCAATATATGGTTTTACAATTTCTTGATTATGAGATCCATCACCAGAATAAAACTTAGCTGAATTTGAACCCCAAAGTTTCATTTCATAAACCTGATTCATAGCATCTTTAGTTTTCCAAGGTTTTTTTATTTTTTTTGATGACTTTTCTTTATCCATTAATTCTTTATAAATACTATTATACAAATATAAAAAGCTCAAGTTTTAAACTTGAGCTTTTAGAATCTATAATTGTAAATTTTACTTCTTCTAACTTTTTAACTTAAGTAAATTTGGCGTTTTAGCTACAAAATCTTCTAATACTTTAAAGAAATTTAAAATATCTTGTTTTTCATTATTTGCATTGATTGTTACTAATCTTATAAAAGTATCATTTTCAAACGAACCAAAACCTACAACCGTAATTTGCTCTTCATATAAGGCTGTACAAAGCGCTGTTGGATCAATATTTTTATAATTAAAGCATACAGAAATTGAATTATCAAAACTATATAGTTTATAATCAGAATTGCTTCTAATATATTCTAACGCAAAGTTTGCTAAATCAAACTGCTTATCTACAATTTTCTCTAAGCCATTTGTACCTACTGATTTCCAAAGAGTCCAAAACTTTAAAGCATCGTTTCTTCTACCACATTGAAAAGAAGTTTTTCCTAAGTTAAAATCATCTCCATCAGTTTGATACAAATATGATGCATCATTACTAAAAGAATCATACAATTGCTTTTTATCATTTACTAAAATAATTGAGCAACTTAAAGGTGTTCCTAACATTTTATGTGCATTGTAACTAAAAGAATTAGACCTTTCTACACCTTTTAAAAGGTGTTTATATTTGGTACTAAAAATTAAACTTCCACAATAAGCACCATCAACATGAAGCCAAATTTTATACTTTTCTGTAATATCAGCAATTTTATCAATAGGATCAAAAGCCCCTAAAACAGTTGTTCCTGCAGTTGCATTTACATAAGTTGGAATTCCTCCATTTTTTATATCTTGTTTAATCTGATCCTCTAACAAATCAGGAATCATTCTTCCCTTAGAATCTGCTTTTATATAACGTATATTGTTTCTTCCAATTCCTGCAAAACTGGCGTTTTTAGCATTTGAGTAATGAGATTCTTTAGATGTATAAATAATTAACTGTTTTGTCATTCCATCTAACCTACAATTTGGATCTTTTGCATCACGTCCCATAATTAACCCCATATAATTACTCATAGAACCACCAGTTGGAAAAGTACCATTACTATTAGAACCATAACCAACAAGTTTACAAGATTGCCTTATAATTTCTTGTTCAATACCAACTTGAGGACCAGCAACTTTATAAGTATACATGCTATTGTTAAGTAAAACTGCTAATAAATCTCCTATTACCGCCTTACTTTGTCTACCTCCAAAAAGCTGATTAAAAAATAAATTTGTAGCTGTTTTTGGCGTAGCAACTAAAACATTTTGAAGCGTGGTTTTAAAATCATCATCAATCATTGCAGATTGATTTAACGAAAGATCAATAGTGTCATACAATTCACTTGCTTCTATTCTTTCTGCTACTGGATTTTTTGCTTCTTCGTTAATTAAAGCTTCTACCAGTTCATTAAATAAAGTTAAATCTTTATTGATATTAGACATACTATTGTAAACTTTTAATTTATGTATTTTTATTTTGTAGTATCATAAGATAAATCCTTACTTATAAACGTATTTGAAGCCTCGTCAAACATATTACATTTGCGTATCGGTTTTGCATATAAATGAAGTGATACACTTCTTTTGTTTGATAAGTTTTCTAGTTTATGAAACCCCATAAAGTCTTTCATATAGGTTACTTCATTTTGCTTTGAAACGATAGATTTTACAACATTAAGTTCTCCTGAATTATCTTTTTTGTAAATCGTTTCCTTAAACTCACCTTCAATAACTTTTACCCAACACTCCTCTCCTCCATGATCATGAATTCCTGTTTTATGACCTTTACACCAACAAATTAAAATCAATTCAAAATTTTCATTTTCAATTATACAGTTTCTTGTATAACAATCTTCGGACCATGACAAATATTTTTCAAAATCATTAACTGAAAAATTTGCTGAACGAATTATGCGATTAAAATTTGAGATTTCCGCCTCTAATAGTTCTGATATTAAATACTTTACCGATTGTTTTGTTTCTTTTATGATTTCGTTAGAATTTAAAATAATTTATTGTTTTTTTATTATTTATAATTATAAATCAAACTTATAAAATTTATTTAAAAATTGAATTAATTTCATCTATTTTTAATAATGACAATATAATAAAAATCAGTCTTTTTATGCTATAATTAACTAATTTTGGGCAAAAAACGTATAAAATCTTTTATTTTTTACTTAATGTTTTTTATAACTTATTATTAATTAAGAGAAGAAATAGAGGAAAACCATCAATCAACATTAATCAACATTAATCATAGTGAAAGTAATATTGACCTTTTATATTTTTATGAACCTAATGAAATTTCTGGCAATTTATTTTTAAAACTAGGTGCATTATCTCTATATGACACAAGTTTCTTTTTTGATACCATAACCAGTAAATCTTCTTTTAATGTGAATAAAGTTGCTGCTCTAAAAGATTGTAGCAATAACCTTTCCAATTCTAAAACTACTTCATCTAAAGAAAACTGCTCGTATTTTTCTTCTGATGTAAAACGATATTTTAGTTGAAAAACTTTTTTATCATCAACAACAAATAAGCGCATATATACATTTACCAATGCTTCACTTTTTCTAATAGGTTTGCTTAATGTTAGTTTTACAAACTCATTATTGATAAGGCTTTGCTCTAAAGTTTCAAAAAGTATATTAAAATTGTTCATAATACAAATATAAAAAAAAGCTCAAATTTTAAACTTGAGCTTTTGACTTTATTAAAAATTCTAAAGTTATAGTAACCTAGAAAAATTAAGCTTTAAAATTAATCTTACGCATACGTAAGCTCTCTGGTGTAACTTCTAAATACTCATCCGCTCTAATATACTCCATACATTCTTCTAAAGAAAAATCAATCTTAGGAGCAATTTTAACACTATCATCAGTTCCTGAAGAACGAACGTTTGTTAATTTCTTTCCTTTAATTAAGTTCACAGCCATATCATCAGCTTTTGCATTTTCACCAACTACTTGACCAACATAAATCTCTTGGTTTGGATCAATAAAAAACTTTCCTCTATCTTGTAAACGATCAATTGCATAAGCAGTTGCTTTACCTGCTGCTGCTGCAACAATAGCTCCTTTTAAATCCTCTGCAAAATCTCCTTTATAAGGCCCGTATTCTGAAAAACGGTGGTTTATAATTGCTTGACCAGAGGTAGCTGTTAAAATCTTATTTCTTAAACCTATTAAACCTCTAGAAGGAATTGTAAACTCTAAGTGTTGTAAATCTCCTTTTGGTTCCATAATCATTAAATCTCCTTTACGTAAAGAAACTAAGTTTACAGCTTTAGAAGATACTTCTTCTGGTAAATCAATAGATAATGTTTCCATTGGTTCACATTTAACTCCATCAATATCTTTTAAAATTACTTGAGGACGACCTACTTGTAATTCGTATCCTTCTCTTCGCATTGTTTCAATTAATACCGATAAATGTAAAACTCCACGACCGTAAACATTAAATTTATCTTCAGAATCAGTAGTCTCAACTTTCATAGCTAAGTTTTTCTCTAATTCTTTAAATAAACGATCTCTTAAGTGACGAGATGTTACATATTTACCTTCTTTACCAAAGAAAGGTGAGTTATTAATTGTAAACAACATACTCATTGTAGGCTGATCAATTTCTGTTCTTGGTAACGCTTCTGGGTTTTCTAAATCTGCTATAGTATCTCCAATTTCAAAATCATCAATACCAGTAATTGCACAAATATCTCCACAAGGTACTTTAGCTACTTCAGCTTTACCCATTCCTTCGAATACATGTAATTCTTTAATTCTAACTTTTTTAGTAGAACCATCAGCTTTACATAGCATGTAATCTTTACCAACTTCTAAATCTCCACGGAAAATACGTCCGATAGCAATTCTTCCTTTAAAAGAAGAAAAATCTAACGAAGTAATTTGCATTTGTGGAGTACCTTCATTATACTTAGTTTCTGGTATTGATTCTAACACAGCATCTAATAACGGAACAATATCTGTCGTTTCATTTTGCCAATCAGTACTCATCCAGTTGTTCTTTGCAGAACCGTATATTGTTGTAAAATCTAATTGTTCTTCTGTTGCTTCTAAAGCGAACATTAAATCAAAAACTTTTTCGTGAACTAAATCAGGTGTACAGTTTTCTTTATCTACTTTATTTACAACCACAATTGGTGTTAAACCTAACTCCAGAGCTTTACCTAGTACAAAACGTGTTTGTGGCATTGGCCCCTCAAAAGCATCAACTAATAATAAAACACCATCAGCCATTTTTAATACACGCTCTACTTCTCCACCAAAATCGGCGTGACCAGGAGTATCAATTACATTAATTTTTGTGCCTTTATATTGAACGGAAACGTTCTTCGAAAGAATTGTAATACCTCTTTCACGTTCTAAATCATTGTTATCTAACAATAAATCTGTACGCTCTTTACGATCGTCTAAGATTTTTGCTTGATCTATAATTTTATCTACTAAAGTTGTTTTACCGTGATCAACGTGTGCTATAATAGCAATGTTTCTGATTTGCATGCTTAAATTCTTAAATTTCGTGCAAAAGTAGTTGTTTCTATGCTATTTATACGTTTTCTTATTAATTATTTTTATAAGCAATGTATAACTTACTCAATATCTTTTTATTTTATAATTTTAAAAGTTAACTATAGCTTCATTTTTTTATTGAGAAAACATGGTTTTAACCTCTAAAATCTTTAACAAGATATTAAAATTTTTCTTTTTTATATTAAAAAGTATAAGATAAAATATCTGGAACTAACTTTAATAAAAACCGTCATTGTAGGTATAAATATACAAACACCTAATAATTGAATTTTATTTTTTTTCCTTTTCCAAATTTAATTAAAGAAATATAAGTTGTTTTTAAGCAATAACTTTTTTCTTCTACAGTTTTCACTACAATTTTCTTCGATTACGTTCAGTTTTTAAAAGGTTTAATTCTCTACTTGTTTGTCCGGCAACAGAAGTATTTTCTTCAGCTCTTCTAATTAAATATGGCATTACATCTCTTACAGGACCAAAAGGAAGGTATTTAGCAACATTATAGCCTTGATTAGCTAAATTATAACTAATATGATCACTCATGCCAAATAATTGACCAAACCAAAGACGATTATCATTCTTTTCTATGCCTCTTTTTTTTGCTAAATCCATTGCTAAATAAGAACTTTCTTCATTATGTGTTCCTACAAATAAAGCCATTTTTGGATGTTCCATCATGTAAGCTATTGCAGTGTCATAATTAACATCTGTTGCTTTTTTATCTTTACAAATTGGTGAAGGATACCCTTTTTCTTCAGCTCTTTCTCGTTCTTTTTCCATGTAGGCACCTCTAACTACTTTCATACCAATATGAAAACCTTTCTCTTTTGCTCTTTCATGTAACCCTTTTAAGTAATTCATTCTATCATGTCTATACATTTGCAATGTATTAAATACGATAGCTTTATCTTTATTATAGGTTTCCATTAAACCTTCAATTAAATCATCTGCAGCTTTTTGCATCCAGCTTTCTTCTCCATCAATTAACAAAGGAACATCTTTTTGATGTGCTATTTTACATACTTTATGAAAACGTGCCTCTATTCTACTCCATTCTTCTTTCTCTTCTGATGTAAGTTTTTTTCCTTCAGATATTTTTTGATACAATCCGAACCTTCCAAAACCCGATGGTTTAAAAACAGCATAAGGAATAGATTGTTTTTCTTCACAAAAATCAATAATTCTTAATATTTTGTCTAAAGCTCCATCAAAACTAATTTCTTCATCTTTACCCTCTACAGAGTAATCTAAAACACTATGTACTTTTCCTTTATTATACATATTGTCTATAATAGGCAAACAATCTTCTTCTGTTACTCCACCACAAAAGTGATCAAAAACGGTTGAGCGAATTAAACCCTCAATAGGTAAATGTGCTTTTAAAGCAAAATTAGTTACAGCACTACCAATTCTTACCATTGGTTGATTTTGTATCATTCTAAACAAAAAATAAGCGCGCTCTAGTTGTGAGTCTGATTTTAAAGAAAATGCTATTTCGGTATTATCAAAAAGTTTCATACTATATCGTTTTAGTAAAACAAAGATAGACTAAGAGGATAAATAATTCAATAATTTATTTTTAATTTGCACTCGTAATTTTTACACTATGAAATCTATACAAGCTGTTAGTTATTTTGTGCATTTTAAAGAGAAAGGATATAAAGCTCTTTCAACATTAATTAAAGAAAAAAACTATTCTAAAATTTTTATTTTAGTTGATGAAAACACTATTGAATGTTGTTATCCTAAATTTATCCCTTTATTAGAAACTGATAAAACCATTGAAATTATTGAGATTGATGCTGGTGAAATCCATAAAAACTTAGAAACTTGTATGGGCGTTTGGAATGCAATTACAGATTTAGGTGGAGATAGAAAAAGTTTACTAATTACATTAGGCGGTGGTGTAATTACTGATCTAGGGGGGTTTGTAGCTTCAACTTTTAAAAGAGGAATTGATTTTGTGAACATTCCTACTACTCTACTTTCTATGGTGGATGCTTCTGTTGGAGGAAAAACAGGTGTAGATTTAGGTGTACTAAAAAATCAAATTGGTTTGTTTGCCAATCCTGAAATGGTTATTGTAGATGATGCATATTTAAGCACACTTTCTGAAAGAGAAGTAACTTCTGGAATGGCAGAAATTATTAAATACGGGCTTACATATGATGTTAAACTTTTTAATGAAATAAAAGAGCATAAAGAAAACAATATCAATAGTTTAATTTTTAGATCTATTGAAATTAAAAACGAAGTTGTTTTACAAGATCCTAAGGAAAATTACTTACGTAAAATTTTAAATTTTGGTCATACTTTAGGGCATGCAATTGAGTCTTTTTACTTAGAATCTGAAGATAAAGAAAACCTAACTCACGGAGAAGCAATTGCGATAGGAATGGTTTGTGAAAGTTATTTATCAACTAAACTTTTAAGTTTAACTGAAGAAAAATTAAGTGAAGTTAAAGAAACTATTTTAAGTATTTATCCTAAAACAAATCTTCTTCAAAAAGATTTTTCGGCAATTTTAGACTTGCTAAAACACGATAAGAAAAACTCTAATGGTCAAGTTAATTTTGTACTTTTAAATGATTTTGAAGATTTTAAAATAGATTGTAAAGTACCTGAAATATTACTTGTTGAAAGTATGGAATATTACAATGTTTAATTTATTTAAATCTTGATAAATTACTTTAAAAATAAAATCTTATAAAGCATAAAAAAATCCTTCTTAGTAGAAGAATTTTTTTTATGCTTGAAAATAATAGTATACTATATTTTTTTCACTTTTACAGCATTCATACCACGCATTCCTTTTTCTAATTCAAAAGAAACTTTATCGTTTTCTGATATTTCATCTATTAAACCACTTACGTGCGTAAAATATTTTTCATTATTATCTAAATCAATAATAAAACCAAAACCTTTAGAAGAGTCAAAAAATGAAACTTTCCCTTTTCTAACAGGGTCTTCTTCAGGCAAATCTTCTTTTTTTGTTACAGAAATTTGAATATCTTCTAATTCATATTCAATTTTTAAATCTGGATCTGGTGGAGTATCAGTTAAATTTCCATTATGATCTACATACGCAAACTGAATTCCTGTTGATCCATTTTCTTCTTTTTCTGCTTTTCTAGCTTCCATTTTCTTTTGCTTGTCCAAACGTTTCTTTAAACGTTTTTTCTCTTTTTCACTTTTACTAAAGGTTTGTTGCGATTTTGCCATTAATATTTATAAGGTTTAATTATTATTTCTATAAAGATAAAATACTTTACGGAAATTGAAAATCAAGCTATTGCTATCTTGTATAATATACGAAGTGTATTCTGTCTTAAAGTAACAAAGATAGTATTTCTAATTTTAATACAATCTACTTTTTAAAGTTGATGTTAAATAAATATTAAATTATCAGTATTACTTTCGAATTATGATAGTAATACTATTATATTTGCAATCAAATTATCATGAAATGAAAAATTTATTATCAGTATTAAAAATATCTGTACCGGAAAAAATATTTATTAAAGACCCAGAAACCTCTGATTTAGGGAAGAGAATTATAGAACATAGTATTATTTTAATTGATGAAATTGGTTTTGAAAGTTTCACTTTTAAAAAATTAGGTTCCAAAATTGGCTCAAATGAAAGTTCTATTTATAGGTATTTTGAAAGTAAACACAAACTACTACTCTACTTATCTTCTTGGTATTGGGCTTGGTTAGAGTATCAATTAGTAATAGAAACTTTTAGTATTTCTAATAAACAAGAAAAATTAGAAAAAGCAATAAAAGTGGTTACTAGAACTGTAAAAGAAGATAATAATTTTTCACATATTAATGAAACTGTTTTATATAAGATTATTGTAAACGAAAGTTCAAAATCATTTTTCACTAAAGAAGTTGACGCAGAAAACAAAGAAGGATATTTTGAGGTTTATAAGAGATTAGTATCAAGATTAGAAGTAATGATTACTGAAGTAAAACCAAATTATGAGTATAGTTTAAGTTTAGCAAGTACTATAATTGAAGGCGCTTTACATCAACATTTTTTAAATGAACATTTTCCAACAATTACAAGTTGTAAAAAAGGAAAAACACCAACAAACTTTTTTATTCATTTAGTGAACTCTAATCTTAAATAATATGGAAAAAAATCAACTATCTCCTTGGCAACGTTTTGTTGGGTTATTAAAACTAGAGAAAAAAGATATCTTTCAAATATTTTATTATGCAATTTTTGGTGGTTTTGTAGCACTTTCACTTCCTTTAGGAATTCAAGCTATTATTAACTTAATTCAGGGTGCACAAATTTCTACTTCATGGGTTATCTTAGTTATTGTAGTAACGTTTGGTGTTATATTTTCTGGTGCATTACAATTAATGCAACTAAGAATTATTGAAACTATACAACAAAGAATTTTTACAAGAGCCTCTTTTGAATTGAGCTACAGATTTCCAAAAATAAAAATGAATGAATTAAGAAACTATTATCCACCTGAATTGGCAAATCGTTTTTTTGATACATTAACGATTCAAAAAGGGTTGTCAAAAATTTTGATTGATATACCCACAGCAGTTTTACAAATTATTTTTGCTTTAATATTACTTTCTTTTTATCATCCGTTTTTCATCATTTTTGGAGTTTTGTTGTTGTTTTTAATTTACATCGTATTTAAATTTACTGCACAAAAAGGTTTACAAACAAGTTTAGAAGAATCTAAATTAAAATACAAAGTTGCCCACTGGATTCAAGAAATAGCAAGAACTGTAGTTAGTTTTAAACTTTCTGGGAATACCAATTTAGCTATTACCAAAAACGATAATTTGGTTAGTAAATATTTAGAAGCTAGAGAAAATCATTTTAAAATTTTAATTCTTCAATTTATGCAAATGATTGGTTTTAAGGTAATTGTTACAGCTAGCTTGTTATTAATTGGTGGGGCTCTAGTGTTAAATCAAGAAATGAATATTGGACAATTTGTAGCTGCAGAAATTATAATTCTTTTGGTTATAGCTTCTGTAGAAAAACTAATTATTGGTTTAGAATCTTTTTATGATGTATTAACTTCTATAGAAAAATTAGGGCAAGTTGTTGATAAAGAATTAGAATCTCAAGAAGGAGAAAGACCAATTTTTAAAGATGGTTTAAATATAGAGTTTGACAGTGTTTCTTATACCGTAGAAAATAGAGAAATGCATATTTTAAAAGATTTATCATTAAACATAAATCCAAACAGTAGAATTTTAATTCATGGAGAAAGCGGCTCTGGTAAATCTAGTTTATTACGTTTATTATCTGGCGTAATAGAGCCAACATCTGGTCATATATTTGTAAATAACTTATCTCTAAAAAGCTTACAACTAAATCATTATCGTTCTCAATTAGGATTATCTATGTCGGAAGAAACACCTTTTGAGGGAAGCATAAAAGAAAATTTAGTTTTTGGAAGTACGGCGATTAAAGATGATGTAATTTTTGATGTTTTAAATATTGTAGGCTTAACCCAATTTTTAAAAGAACAACCAAAAGGATTATCAACAATTATTAACCCAGAAGGCAAACAAATTTCATTTACAATTGCTAAAAAAATAATTTTGGCAAGAGCTATCATCAAACAACCAAAAATTATGATTTTAGAAGACCCTTTAGATCAATTTAATTTAGAGGAAACTGTAAAAATTATTAGTTATTTAACTGATGAAAAAAGACCATGGGCATTAATAGTTGTAAGCAGTAAGAAAAGCTGGAAAAACCAATGCAACTCAATAATAACATTAGATAAAGGAGAAATTAAATCTATAAAAAACTAAGCTATGTTAAACATTTCTAACAATCAGTTGTATAAAAAAATAGATTTAAAAGATTTTAAATCTGGAAAGCACATTTTTAATAAAAAATATTACAAAGCTTTTAATAAATTTTTAATTGTATTTGCTTTGTTAGGTATAATTGCACTTTTTTTACCATGGACACAAAATATTTCTGGTAATGGTTTAGTAACAACTTTAACTCCAGATAACAGGCCACAAAATATACAATCTCAAATACCTGGAAGAATTGAAGAATGGTTTGTAAAAGAAGGAGATTATGTGAAAAAGGGAGATACAATTCTTAGAATATCTGAAATAAAAAGCGACTATTTTGATGATAAATTAATTGAAAGAACTAATGAACAGATTAGTGCAAAAACATCATCAGTAAATGCTTATCAATCTAAGGTAGATGCTTTAAACAGACAAGTTTTGGCATTAAAAAAAGAAAGAAAATTAAAATTAGAACAAGCTAAAAACAAATTATTACAATCTAAACTAAAAGCACAAAGTGATAGTATTGGTTTTGAAGCAGCTAAAACTAACATCTCTATTGCTGAAAGACAATATAAAAGAACAAAAACACTACAAAATGAAGGTTTAAAAGCCCTAAAAGATGTAGAAGAAAAGCGTTTAAAATTACAAGAAACACAAGCAAAATTATTATCACAAGAAAATAAATTGTTAGCTGCAAAAAATGAAATTTTAAATTCTAGAATGGAAATTTCTAGAATTAATGCTACTTACGATGACAAAATTTCAAAATCAGAGAGTGATAAATTTACTGCAGAGTCTAGCGGTTTTGATGCAAAAGCACAAGTATCAAAATTAGAAAATAGTAATAGTAATTATAGAGTTAGAAACAGTTTATTATTTATAACTGCACCACAAAATGGCTACATTAATAAAGCAATAAAAGGGGGAATTGGTGGTACATTTAAAGAAGGTGAAGATTTAGTTGGTATAATGCCAGCAAATTATGATTTGGCAGTAGAAACGTATATAAAACCTAGAGATTTACCCCTATTACATATAGGAGAAAAAGTACGTATACAATTTGATGGTTGGCCAGCAATTGTATTTAGTGGTTGGCCCAATGTTTCTTATGGTACTTATGGGGCAAAAGTTGTAGCTATAGAAAGGTTTATTAGTAAAAACGGAAAATATAGAGTTTTACTAGCTCCTGATAAAAATGATCATATGTGGCCAGAAGCAATTAGAGTTGGTTCTGGCGCAAAAACAATTGCACTATTAGAAGATGTACCAATTTGGTTTGAATTATGGAGACAATTAAACAGCTTCCCTCCTAACTATTATCAGCCAACAAATAAAACAAAATCAGATGCTAAGCCTAAAAAATAGTTATATGAAAAATTGTTTATTTATTACATTTTTATTGATATATTTTGTTAGTTTTTCACAAAAAAAAGTGGAATCTGTTATGACACTTTCTGAATATTTAGGATACGTAAAATCTTATCATCCAATAGTTAAGCAAGCAAACTTAGTCATCAATAAAAGCGAAGCTAAATTATTAAAAGCAAGAGGTGCATTTGACCCAAAAATTGAAATTGATTTTGATAAAAAACAGTTTAAAGACAAAGAATATTACAACAAATTAAATGGTGCTTTTAAAATTCCAACTTATTATGGCCTTGAGTTTAAAGCTAATTTTGAAAAAAATGACGGTTTGTTTTTAAACACTGAAGCAAATGTACCATCTGATGGTTTATATGCTGCTGGTGTTTCTGCATCGCTACTAAAAGGGTTATTGATTAATAAAAGAATAGCAGCATTAAAACAGGCTAAATATTATATAAACCAAGCAAAAGAAGATCAACAAATATTTGTAAATGAAATACTATATAATGCATCAATTTCATACTTTAATTGGTTAAAAACATTTAACGAAAAAAAAGTTTATGAAGATTTTTTAGAAAATGCTATTACGCGTTTTAAAGGTACAAAAAAAGCCTTTTATGAAGGTGAAAAGCCTGCAATAGACACTTTAGAAGCTGCAATTACTTTAAACAACAGAAAGTTAAATCTAGAAAAAGCTAGAATTAAATTGGTAAAATCTTCATTAGAAATCTCAACCTTTTTATGGCTGAATGATAACACTCCAATAGAATTACAAAACCATATTATACCAGATACAAATACATTAAAAAATATAGATGCAACCTTTAATATTGCGTTGTTTAATAATGCTAATTTTGACATTAATAATCATCCAAAAATTAAATCATTAGAATATAAAATCAAAAGCTTAAATATAATTAAAAACTTAAAAATGAATAATTTACTTCCTAAATTAGATGTTCAATATATTTTTTTAACCCAAACTCCAAAGCAATCTAGCTCTTTAAATATTGATAATTATAAAGCTGGTATTTCTTTTAAACTACCATTATTTTTAAGAAAAGAAAGAGGTGATTTTAAATTAGCAAAAGTAAAACTAAATCAAACTAAATTTGAAAATGAAATAGCTAAAGTAAACATCAAAAACAAAGTAAATGCAATTCAACAAGAATTAGAATCATTTACTATTCAAAATGATTATATTACTAATATTGTTAGAGATTATGATGTGCTATTAAAAGCTGAAGAACGAAAATTTTTTCTTGGAGAAAGCTCTTTATTTTTAGTTAATTATAGAGAGTCTAAATATATTGAAACAAAATTAAAAGCAATTAAATTAGAAAATAATTTCTTTGAATCTAAAGCTAACTTATTTAAAACTGCAGTAATTAACTTAATAAATTAATTGCTGTAAATATTAAATTAGTAATAAAGATGATTAACAAAAGTAAAATTTTAATCATCCTCTTCTAAAGTAAAAAAATCGTTTACTGGAGTTTTAAAAATTGTTGATAATTTTAAAGCTAAAACAGTGGATGGCACATACCTATTCTTTTCAATAGAATTAATAGTCTGTCTAGAAACACCTATTGATTTCGCTAAATCTTCTTGTGTTATATCTAAAATTGCACGTTGAACTTTAATCGTATTTTTCATATTATTTATTCATTCTTTTTAATTGCCAGAAAAACATAAGCTGAACAATTAACATAAAAAATAAAACTTGAAAATAACTAAAACCTTCAATCTTTTCATTTTTATCTAGTAGATAACCAACAACAAAGTTTATTAAAGGTTGAACTAATGAGTAAATGATTACCATAATAAATGCTAGTCTATATGATTGAGAACGTAAACTATCAATAAATTCATCTTCTAATTTTTCTTTAGATAAAGAGATTAACAATAAACCAACCAATAATACTCCATGTAAAATAGGCTTTAACCATTCGGAATTATCAATATATTTTCTACCAATCATAACCGTAAAAACTCCTATTGCAATGAAAGACCCTATTTTTTTATATTTATTTTCCAATTGAAATTTGTTCATTTTTTCTAAATGACTTCTTTCTCTTTCACATAATGATTGTTTTGACATATTTATATATTTTACAATTAGATAAATTTACTTTACATAATGACAAGTATACTTTACATTTAGTGATTATACAAATTTATTTTATAATATAATAATCATTAGTTAAAACTTTATATAATTTTAGAAAATCAAAAAAATATCTTAAAAAAAGTATTTCAACACCTTTTTTTATTCAAATAATGCAGCTATAAACTCAGCAACACAGGCAGGTTTTTCTTGCCCTTTAATTTCTATAACACATGAAAAAGTAACTTTAATACCAGTTTCTCCTAAATTTTCAATTTCTTTAACTGATGAGTGCATTCTTAACTCACTATTTACAGGAACTGGATTAGGGAATCGAACTTTATTCATTCCGTAATTTAATCCCATTTTTACACTTTTTATAGAAAAAGCTTCTTCTAATAACCTAGAAATCATAGCAACAGACATAAAACCATGAGCTACTGTACTTTTAAATGGACTCTCTTTCTCTGCTCTCTTTTCATCTACATGAATCCATTGTTTATCTAAAGTAGCATTCGCAAAATCGTTAATCATCTGTTGATTAATTGTATACCAACTACCTGTAGGGAATTCTTTACCTAACTGTAATCTGAACTCTTCAAAATTTACAAATTCTAATGGCTTTTTCATATACTTAATTTTTAGTAAATAAATCGTCTTTTATTTTTGGCAATTGTAATTTAAATTTTACAGCAATTATTCTAATAAATACAATTACTAATGCTGAAAGTACAAAAATTATATTTTCTGACATATTTAAACTATTAAGAATTAAATATGCAATTCCTCCAGCTAAACAAGCAGATGCATATATTTCTTTTTCAAAAATTAATGGAATTTTATTAGTTAAAACATCTCTTAAAACTCCACCAAAAACAGCAGAAATCATACCCATTATTAATGCTACAATTGGATGTAAATTAAATGTTAACCCTTTTTTTAAACCTAATAATGTAAAAACACTTATACCAATAGTATCAAACAAAAACATTGTCTTACTTAAATGAGCAATTTTACTTTTAAATAAAAATGTAAAAAGAACGGCTGTAAAAATGGTGTATAAATAATTTAAATCTCCAATCCAATTTATTGGATGAGCATTAATTAAAACATCCCTTAGCATTCCGCCACCAACTGCTGTAACAAATGCAATTATAATAACACCAAACAAATCGAATTTTTTATCAGAAGCTACTAAAGCACCACTTATTGCAAAAGCAAATGTTCCTAGTATATCTATTATATAAATAAGATTCATTTTACACAGTTACTTCCGTAAATTTAATATTTAATTCTTTTTGAATTTCATGAATTCTTTCAAGTTCATAAGGTAAAATTAAAGCAAGTGAAATTCCTGTATTACCAGCTCTAGCAGTTCTCCCGCTTCTATGCGTATAATACTCTAATTGTTCTGGTAATTGATGATGAATTACAAACTCCAACGCTCTAACATCAATACCACGGGCAGAAACATCGGTAGAAACCAAATATTGTAAACTTTCATTTTTAAAAGCACGCATAACTTTATCACGTTCTTTTTGTTGCATATCTCCTTCTAAAGCTGCTGCAGAAAACCCCTCTTCACTTAATTGAAAAGCTAAATTTTGTGCGCCAGCTTTCGTTCTGCAAAAAATTATGCCTCTTTGATCGTCTCTTTTTTCAATAAAAGTAATAATATTATTAACTTTTTCTTTAATCGTCGTTTTAACATATTGATGTCTAATATTTGAATTTACCAAAGATGTAGGGTTTATTTCTACTTTTGGAGCATTTGCATCCATATATGTTTTTACAATTCTTTTTATTTCTTCTGGCATTGTTGCAGAAAATAACCAAGTTTTTCTATTTAGTTTGGTTGTAAACTTTAAAATTCTATTTAAATCTTGTTTAAAACCCATACTTAGCATTTCATCAGCTTCATCTAAAATAATCGTTTTTACATGGCTAATATCTATGCTTCCACGTTCAATTAAATCGATCAATCTACCTGGAGTTGCTATAACAATATGTGTTGTTCTTTTTAGGTTATTAATCTGTTTATCAATTTTTTCACCTCCAAAAACAGCTTCTAAAAATATTTTATCATTAGAATATTTAGTAAATTTAAAAAGTTGCTTTTTAATTTGTTGTACCAATTCTCTTGTTGGCGATAAAATTAAAGCTTGAATGTGATTATTTTTTGTATCTACTTGATGTAAAACTGGCAAACCAAAAGCTGCAGTTTTTCCTGTACCTGTTTGCGCTAAACCAATAAAATCAGTTTCTGATTTCAATAAAATTGGTATTGTCTTTTCTTGAATTTCTGTAGGTTTGGTAATTCCTATCTCTTTAATTGATTGTATAAATTCTTTTTGAATTCCTAAAGCAGAAAATGTTGACATTATATCTAAAATTTATGCAAAGATACTTTTATTTAAAAGGTTCTAATACTTTTAAAACGTTTTCTCTTATTCTGGTTGGTTTATAAGTTTTTGCATTTAACATAACCCAAATTGTTTTGGCTTTGACAATCAAAACATCTTTTATATAAAACTCTATAAAACGTTCAGAGGTTACTCCTATTGTATCTCCCACCCATGTTTTAGCAATAATTTTATCGCCAAATATTGCTTCTTTTTTATATTCTATTTCATGTTTATTAACCACCCATATATACTCTGGTAATGGATTATTTTTTGTTAAAAACTTCCAATGAGTACTTGCAACATCATCCATCCATTTTACAAAAACAGCATTATTTACATGTTGTAAATCATCAATATCAGAAGATTTTATAGTGATTGACATTTTAAAACATTTGCTCATACTCAACATTTTTCACAAACTTAATTAATTTAATAATCTCACAATAATTATTCATGTCTCTTTTACTTTTCATAATTATATTATTTGGATATTTGTACTCAACTATGGCACAACTAGCAAGCAATTTAGGTACAGATAAAATTAGTAAATTATTGATTAAACAAGCTGTTCCGGCAACAATAGGAATTTTGGTAATGTCAATAAACATGATTATTGACACCATTTTTGTTGGACAATGGATAGGCGTTTTAGCAATTGCAGCTATTACTGTAGTTTTACCTATTGCTTTTTTAATTGCTTCTTTAGGTATGGGAATTGGTATTGGAGGAAGCTCAATAATATCAAGAGCTTTAGGGGCAAACGATTCTAAAAAAGCTTTTTTAACATTCGGAAACCAAATTTCTTTAACTTTAATTTTAGCAATCTTTTTTGTTTTATTAAGCAACTTCTTTAGTGTACAAATTTTAGATTTATTTGGCGCAAAAGGCGCTATTTTACCAATTGCTTCAGATTATTTTGCGGTAATTATTTATGGAGTACCTTTTTTAGCTTTTGCAATGATGGGAAACCCAGTAATTAGAGCTGAAGGAAAACCTAAATTTGCTATGTATGCAATGATTATTCCTGCTATACTAAATGTTGTATTAGATATCATATTTATTAAGGTTTTTGATTGGGGAATGACTGGTGCTGGTTTGGCAACTTCAATTTCGTTTGCAAGTATTGGATTATTTATTTTATACTTTTTTTTATCTTCTAAAAGTGAATTAAAAATTATTCCAAAAAACTTTAAACTAGACTTTTCTATTGTTAAAGAAATTGTTGAATTAGGTATTGTTTCTGTAGTTAGACAAGGGGCTATTAGTGTTTTAATGATTGTTTTAAATTATTCATTATATACTTATGGAGGAGAAATTTCAATTTCAGTTTTTGGAATAATAAATAGAGTTATGATGTTTTCTTTATCCCCAGTTATGGGAGTTTCTCAAGGCTTTTTACCTGTTGCAGGTTTTAATATTGGTGCAAAAAAGAATCAAAGGGTTATTGAAACTATTAAAAAATCTATTTTGTTTGGTTCAGTGTTAGGAACCATCGTTTTCTTAGCTATAATCATTTTTAAAGAAGAAGTAATTTGGATTTTTACAAATGATAATACTTTACTAAAAACAACACCAAATGCAATGCTAATTGTATTTTTAGCAACTCCAATTATTACAATGCAGTTAATTGGTTCCGCATATTTTCAGGCTGCAGGAAAAGCAATGCCTGCCTTATTATTAACATTATTAAAGCAAGGGGTCTTCTTAATACCTTTAGCGTATATACTTCCTAAATTTTATGGAGTAAATGGAGTTTGGTGGTCTTTTCCTATTGCAGATGTTTTATCTACAATAATTACTCTTTTGTTTTTAAAACGTGAAATTGATAAAAATTTAAATTCTTGATCTTTTAAAATTTAACATTTTTAAATTTAATTAAATATAAAGTTGTTATAAATTTGAAACGATCATTCCAAATAAAATGCCAAAAGTAGAAACCTTTGATAAAGAAATAGTTATAAATAAATCTCTAAATGTTTTTCATTTAAAAGGTTATAACCTAACATCTATGCAAGATTTAGTTAATGCAACTGGTTTAAATAGATCTAGTATATACAATTCGTTTGGTAGTAAATTAGAATTATATAAATTGTGTTTAAAATCTTATCAAGAAAGCTCTAGAAATAAAATTAATGAAAATATAGAGGCTTCTAATTGTGCTATTTCTAGTTTAAAATCTATTTTTAGTTTAGTAATTACTTCTAATAAAGAATTTTTAAAAAAAGGATGTTTATTTAATAGTTGTATTTCTGAAATGGCCAATCAAGAAGCTTCTATAAATAAGATTCTTTTAAATAATCAAGAATATATGATTGCACTTTTTTCTGGTATTATTGAAAAAGGTCAATTAAAAAAACAAATCAATACAAAAAAATCTGCAAGAGAATATGGTTTCTATTTATTAACCTCATTTCAAGGTTTAAGAATAAGTGGTATTATTATGAATGACAAAAATGAACTAGAAAATAATGTTAATACAACATTATCAATATTAAAATAATTTTTTAATCTAATTTGAAACGAACGTTTCAAACAAACAAATTTAAAATGAGTAAATTAAAAAACAAAGTAGCAGTAATTACAGGTGCAAATAGCGGAATTGGTTTATCTACAGCTAAACTATTCTTAAAAGAAGGTGCAAAAGTAGTATTATCTGGCAGAAGAAAAGAAGCACTTGATGAAGTAGCTAAAGAATTAGAAGGCGATTTTATAACAGTTGTTGCAGATGTTTCGGTTTATAATGATAATAAAACATTAATTAAAAAAGCTGTTAATACATATGGCAAAATTGATATTCTATATTTAAACGCAGGTGTTGCATTTCCAACACCAACAGCAAATATTTCTGCCGAACATTATAATCAAGTTTTTGATATTAACGTAAAAGGGCCAATGTTAGCTGTAAAAGAAGCTATCCCACATTTAAATGATGGAGGTACAATCTTATTTACAAGCTCAATTGTAAGTCAAAAAGGTTTTGAAAACTTAGGGGTTTACTCTGCAAGTAAAGGTGCTATAAGATCATATGCAAGAGTATTAACATCTGAATTAAAGTCTAGAAGAATTAGAGTAAATACAATTGCGCCAGGGCCAATTGAAACTCCTATTTATGAAAAAATGGGATTACCTGAAAAAGCTGTAAAAGAAATGGGTACTAGTTTTGCCAGTTTAATACCTTTGGGAAGATTTGGTAAACCAGAAGAAATTGCAAAAACAGCTTTATTTTTAGCTTCAGATGATGCATCTTTTATCAACGGAATTGAAATTGAAGTTGACGGTGGTTTAAGTCAGGTTTAAACATTTAATAAGAAGAGCTGAAGTGATTTTCAGCTCTTTTTTATATTATTGATTCTCCATTTAAATTAGTGGTTAAAATATCACTAAATAAATTAAAAAACGGACGTAAAGCTTTAAAACTATTGTCTATCTCATTTAAAAAGTTAGGAGATAAAACTTCTGTATCAGTTAATTTTCTAACAGCTATAAATCCTTTTTTACGTAATAAATCAATATCTTTATGTTCTTTATCAAAACCTCGTGGAGCAGATTTTAATTCCTCTCCTTCAAACTTTTCTCCAAAATATTTAATAAAGTTTTTATCTTTTAAAATGGTTCTAATTTCTGAAGCATCTTGTTCAATCTCTTTTCTAATTCTAAACAAATCTTCTTTGTTGGGTTCCCAAAAACCACCTGCTAAAAAAGATTCTCCTGGTCTAATTCTTAAATAATAACCACCTCTTAATTCTTTTCCTAATCTAGAAAAAGATCCTGCAAAATGTGGCTGATAAGGTGTTTTATCTTTAGAAAAACGCACATCTCTATAAATTCTAAAAAGTTTAAATTTATCTATTTCATCTTTCTTTTCTAAATTTTCTCTGATCACAGCAAACAATTCTTTAGCATTATCTTGCGCAATTTTAAATGTTGGTTTAGTTTCTGCAAACCAATCTCTATTATTATTCTCCTTTAAATCTTTTAAATACTGTAAACTCGTTTTTTCAAATTGCATTTGATAAATTTTAAACGTTCAATTTACAAAATAGATTTTAACTTTGAGACAGATTTAAATAAAAAACTTGTAATTCTTATTAAAAAAAAGATGGTTACTTTTGAGTTTATTATGCATCAAAAAACAAAAGAAATTCAAAAAAGATATGAAGGTTTTTTACAAACAAATTGTTTGTGGAAAAACAATGCTGTATATAATTTAAATTACTTTAAAATTGAAGCCTACGATACAAAAATTGATATAGATATAAATGACAAGTTAAGACTTGGTAAGTATATAGAACGCTTTGTTTCTTATCAATTGCAAAAACAAAAGTCAATTAAAATTTTATCAGAAAATATACAAATTCAAAAAAATAAAATAACGCTGGGAGAATTAGATTTCCTTATTTTGAATGATACAAAACCAGTACATTTAGAAGTTATTTATAAGTTTTATTTGTTTGATGCCTCTGTTGGGAATGATGAAATTTCACATTTTATAGGGCCAAATAGAAAAGATAGTTTGACTAAAAAATTAGATAAGCTTAAAGAAAAACAATTACCTCTTCTCTACTCTTCTTCTTGTAGGAAATATTTAGAATCTATCAATTTAAAATCAGAAAATATTGAGCAACAAGTCTATTTTAAAGCGCAATTATTTCTTCCTTTTTTAAATAGAAATATTGAATTAAAACAGCTTAATTCTGATGCTATAACTGGTTTTTATATAAACATCAAACAACTGTTAAATTTTAATAATTGTAAATTTTATATTCCTATTAAAAAAGATTGGTTATTAGTTCCGCATCAAAATGTAAATTGGCTAACTTTTAATAATTTTAAAGAAACAATAAATGAATTTTTAAACAGACAATTTTCTCCCCTTTGTTGGCTTAAAAAAGAAAATGGAGAAATTGAAAAATTCTTTTTAGTTTGGTGGTAAAAAAAGTACAAGAATAAGACTAATTCTTGTACTCTCTTTTTTAAAAATAACTAACTCTTAGACCAGTCTATTTTTCTAGAAACTAACATAATTATTGCTAATATTATAAATAAACCAATACTTCCAACTAATAACGCATAACTTTCTAATTGAATAATAACAAATATAAAAGCATACAAAATTGATAATGATAGAAAGACAAATAACATAAATTTGATGCTTTTTAAAATGCTTTTAGAATAAAATGTAATCAAACTAATAACCGATAAAGTTGCTATTGTGTACGCTTTTAAAAAGTTACTATGCTCCGAAATTGAAACTAATAAAGTGTAAAACATTAAAAGTGCCAAACCAATCATTAAATATTGAAATGGATGCATGTGTATTTTACTAATTGTTTGTATTAAAAAGAAGATTAAAAACGTTAAACTGATTACTAAAAAACCATATTTTGCAGATCGTAAACTCTTTTGATATTCATCTACAGGAATTTTAAAATTTACTCCAAAATTAAACTCTCTTAATTGTGGTAATCCATCAAAATGTTCTTGAGCAAATGGTCTATTTATATCTAAAATTTTCCACTTAGCATCAAATCCGTTTTCTTTAATTTTATCTGGATTATAGGGTAAAAAATCTCCCATAAAATTAGCTGTTTTCCAACTAGAAGTTATTTGTGCATTTGTTTCTTTACCAATAGGAATAAAACGAACCTCTTTGCTCCCTCTAACTTTAAAGGCTAAAGAAAAAGACATCATTTTATCTATTTTTTGAAGCTTATTAATTGGTATATAATTACTCTCTAAGGTATAAAAACCATATTCTCTAGATTTATTTGAAGCTACTGATGATAAACCATATTCTTTATCATCCATTTTAATTGAAAGGTTCGTATTTATCCCTTTTACGTTTGTAGTTTTAAATATAATTTTAGATTTATTCCATAAAACATTTTCCTTTTCAACTTCAACTTTCCCAAAATTTAAATTTTTAAATTCTCCATTAATTAATATATCACTATTAAAAACTGCTGCAGAGTATATACCTCTTTTCTTCTGCTCTGGATTTATATTTGAATTAACATTTAACTTATCAGGAAAAAAATAACCATATTTAATTTCTTCAATTATTTCTGTAGAAACCTCTTTTGTTTTTTTATTTGTAATTGTTTTTTTTCTAAAAACCTTGTATGGTACCTCTAAGACTGGCCCATAAACGGCTACTTCATTACCCCATTGTTTACTAATTTCATTTACTACATCTTTTTGATGGTAAGAACGTTCTCGAATCAAACTCTCTATAAACATCAAAGGAATCATTAAGATAAAGCTTAAAAAGCCTATCATTATCATTCTAGATGTTGTTGATGTTTTAATCCAATGCAAAAATTTGTTTGGTGGTTGTTTTTCCATAATTTATAATTTTAAAGTATTTATACTTCAAAACTATCATAATTGATTATGGGGTTAATTTACAGATTAGAAACTGTAGGCAAGTATTTAGAATCCGTATTCTTTCTTAATAAAGTTTACAAAAATCATAATTAATCAAAATAATAGCACAAAAAAAAGGAACTCAATTTGAGTTCCTTTTTTTATTTAACTTTTCACTTTTAGTTATCTTTATCTTTAGAAACTTTATTCCAAATTTTAATTTCATCTTCTGTAGTGACACCTTCTAAAACTTCAACATTTACACCATCAGAAATTCCTAATTTTAGAGTTTTTTTATCAAACTTACCTTCTGTATTTTTAACTTCTACATAAGGTTCTTCTGTTTTCTTATCAAACTTTAATAACGCCTCTTTTATAGATAAAACACTATCTTTTTTTTCTAAAACGATATCAGCATTTGCACTGTAACCAGCTCTAATAAAATATTTATCATCTAAAGAAACATCAGCTTTAATTTTAAATTGTACAGCTCCACCTTCTTCAGTTCCTTTTGGAGCAATGAAGTTTAATTTTGCTGGAAATTTCACATTTTCAATTGCACCAATGGAAATGTCAATATTACTACCATTCTTTAATTTTCCAACTTCAGACTCATCAACTTTTCCTTCAAAAATCATTTTACTCATATCTGCAATTGAAGCAATTGTAGTACCTGCATTAAAGTTATTTGATTGTATTACTTGGTCTCCTTCTTTAACAGGTATTTCTAAAATTGTACCAGACATTTGTGCAACAATATTTGTGTTAGCAGACGCCCCAGAACCTGAAGAACCTTTTTTAATGATTTGATAATCATTTTGAGCATTTCTCAACTCTTGCTTAGATTGATTGTAAGTAAGTTCTACGGCCTCAAATTCTGCTCTAGAAATAACACCTTTTTCAAAAAGATTTTTATTTCTTTCATAAGAAACTTTTGAGTTATTTAAACGAATTAAAATATTATCTACTCTACCTTTTGCACTAATTAAAGATTGCTCATTAGGTACAACTCTAACTGTAGCAATTAAATCTCCCTTTTTAACTGTAGCTCCTTCTAGTAACATAATTTTATCTATTATACCAGTAATCTGAGGTTTAATATCTATTTCTTCTAAAGGTGTAACTTTACCTGTAGCAACAGTTTTCTTAACAATAGTTGTTTTAAAAGGTGTTTCAGTTTCGTATTCTACAATACTCTTTTTGTTCTTTTTACCGAACCAAATTAATGCAGCTACGAATAATATTCCGATAATAATTAAAATAATTTTTGCTTTTTTACTCATGATTTGTTGATTGTTTTATTCTTCTCTTAATGCTTCTATTGGTTTGACTATTGTTGCCATGTGTGCAGGAATTAATCCTATTAAAGTTCCTAATATTATTAACGTGACAAATGCTATTAAAATAATTGGAATATTTACTGTTGGATTTATTAAAACAGCTTCATCTCCTTGTCCAATTGCTGAATCAATTCCAAACAAAACAAGACCTCCAAAAATAATACCCAGCATTCCTGCAATTGTTGTTAAGAAAACTGATTCTAAAATTATTTGCTGACGAATACTTTTAGGTGTTGCTCCTAATGCTCTTCGTATTCCTATTTCCTTAGTACGCTCTTTTACAGTAATTAAAAGAATATTACCAATTGCAAAAACTCCTGCAATTAATGTGGCAATACCCACAAACCATGTTAAAAATTGCATTCCTGTTAAAAAACCTGTTACTTTTCCTATTTCTTTACCAAGATTAGCACTACCAAAAGCTCTTTCATCTTCTGGATGTACTTTATGAAGTCCTTTTAAAGTAAGCAAAACATCACTTTCCATCTGCTCAATATTGGTACCTTCGTTAGCAGTAATCATCATCCAATCTACTTTATTGGCTGTGTTGTATACTTTTTTGAAAGTTGTAAATGGTATATATGCACAATCTCCATCAAAATCTATTGTATTAGATGGTTTGTAAACTCCAATTACCTGAAAACTAATACTATTAATTTTTATAAATTGACCTATTGGCATTTCATCTTTATCAAACAACTGTTTGTACATATCTTCTGATATTGCAGTAACTTTTGCTGTATTTTCAATATCATTTGAGTTTAAAAAACGACCATATATCAGTTGTTTTTTCTGAATTTGATCTAAAACAGGATAGTCTCCACTAACTCTAAAATTGCCTGACTTAAAATCTTTTATAATTAGATTATTGGTTTGATTTCTTGGCGCTAGTAATTTAATCTCGTCAGAATATTCAGATTTTAAAACTTTAATATCATTCATTGTTAAACTAAATCTTCTACCTTTTTGAAAACCTTTAAAAGGTGTATCTGTAGATTGGGTCCAAACAAAAACGCTGTTGGTTGCAAAGTTTCCAAATAATTTATTAAAACTGTTCTCTAAACCCCTTGCAGATCCTAATAAAACTACCAATAAGAAAATACCCCATAAAACACCAATTATTGTAATTGCAGTTCTAATTTTATTTTTACGAATGCTTCCGTAAATTTCTTGCCAAGTATCTGAATCGAATAAAAACTTCATAATTAGTCTGCTCTTAATGCTACAATTGGTTTAATATTTGCTGCTCTTTTTGCGGGTAAATAACCTGCAATTAATCCTGAAAAAATTAACACAACTGTTGCTCCTATTACAATTCCTGGACTTACACTTGGGTCTTTTATAAAATAATCTTCTTCTAAACTATTACCTATTAAGCTTAAAATATAAGTTCCTAATGATAAGCCAATATAACCTGCAATGGTGGTGATTAATACAGACTCTTGTACAACCATTGCAACTATTGATCCTGGTTTTGCACCAAGTGCTTTTCTAATTCCAAACTCTTTGGTTCTTTCTTTAATTACAAAAATCATAATATTAGAAATACCTATAATACCAGCTATTAAAGTACCGGAACCAATAAAAGTTATTATAAAAAATAAGGCAAGCATTACAGTACTAATAAACTTATTTGCTTCTGCCATATTCCTTACTGATAATGCACTTTGATCATCTGGATGAATATCCATTCTTTTACGTAAATCACGCTCCATTTTATTACCAAAAGCAATTGCTGCATCTGTACTTAAATTTGGATTATAACCTAAATTTATCTGACTAATGTAATCGTTATTACCATACATCATTTGAGCTGTAGTAACTGGCATATATGCCATACGTTCTTCATTGTCACCTCCTTCATCAGAAAAAACACCTATAATTAAAAAAGAACTCCCATTCACATTTACTCTTTTTCCTAAAGCAGGCTTTTCTCCAAATAAATCTTTTTTTACTAAACGACCTATAACAATAACTTTAGACTTTTCTTTTAAATCTCTCTCATTTAAATATCTACCTTCATCAATAATTGTTTTTTCTAAAAATTGATGGTCTGGATTTACTGCTCTAATATTATAATTACTTGCTTCGCTTTTATATTTTATTGAAAAATTCTTATAAATTCTAGCAGATTGATATTCAATTTTACTTTCATATTCATCTGCAACAAAGTCATAATCTGCATTTTTTAATTGTACTCTTCTTCCAGTTTGTAACCCTTTATATGGTTTAGATGTTTTCCAGACACGAACAAACATAGAATTCTGAGCGTCATCTGCAAATGCGCCTTTAAAAAAATTACCAAGACCATTAGCAACACCAAATAACAATGTAAAAAGTAAAATTGCAAAAGCTACCGTAAAACCAGACATTACAGAACGTAATTTGTTTTTATTAATACTTTGAAATATTTCTCTCCACCTGTCTAAATCAAACATAATTAAACTGTTTTATTGGCTTTTGTATATTCATCGCTTATAATTACACCGTCTTTTAAACGAACAATTCTTTTTGTTTGCTCTGCAACTTCTTCTTCGTGTGTAATTACAAAAACAGTCATTCCTTCATTATTAATATCTCTTAACAAGTCCATAACGTTATCTGTAGTTGTAGAATCTAATGCTCCTGTTGGCTCATCTGCCAAAACTACTTTTGGCTTTGTTACCAAGGCTCTTGCTATTGCAACACGTTGTTTTTGACCACCAGAGAGTTCATTTGGTAAATGGTTTGCCCAATCTTTTAAACCTACTTTTTCTAAATATTCTAAAGCAATAACCAAACGTTCTTTTCTTTTCATCCCTTTATAATACAAAGGAAGTGCAACGTTTTCTAAAGCTGTTTTATATGAGATTAAATTAAATGATTGAAAAACAAAACCTAAAAATTTGTTTCTAAGAATTGCTGCTTTTTTTTCATTTAAGTCTTTAATTAACTGTCCATTTAAAAAATAATTTCCTTCATCATGACCATCTAATAGACCAACAATATTTAACAATGTAGATTTACCAGAACCTGAAGATCCCATAATTGAAACAAACTCTCCTTCTTTTATATGAAGATCTATCCCTTTTAAAACATGTAAAGAATCTTTTCCTATTGGATAGGATTTATGGAGTTTTTCTATTTTAATCATTGGTTAGTTAATTTTAAGCAAAAATGACTTAAGTAAGTTACAGTTTTATTAATTTTATTTTAAAACTTAAATACTAATATAAGACGCTTCAAATAAAATAATGTTACAAGGTTTTTATAAAATTTTTAAATATTTATAAAATCAAAAAATATATAAAAAAATTATGCTTTTAAGCATCGTTTAAAAAGCTAAATCTTATTTATTTATATGTTTAATTTCATCACTTATTATAGTGGTTTTTTTTTGAAGTTTTTTTCCATTAATAATATAATCAAATATTAAAAACTCATTTTTAGAAAAATTTCCTAAAGTATAAGTTTTAAATTTAAAAATATACGTACCTTTTGGAAAAGGGTTCATCATTTGAAAGGAAGATTCTCCTTTTTCGTTCTTATAAAAATACTCTAACTTTTCAGGGTTATTTTCTAATGATATATTTTTCACAATAAATTCCTTATCTGAGGTTATTTTAAAAGAATAATTAATATAATCTTTCCCTTGCTTTATACCTTTTTTAAAATACTTTTTTTGAGCATTATCAATTCTAATTGATTTACATCCTAAAAATCCTAACATCATTAATAGAAACATATACCTCATTAGTTATTTCCTTTTAAGAACTTAGTTGTAAAAACCTCACTATCATTAAATACTTTAATTATATATACGTTTTTTGCTAAATTAGAAACATTAATCTTATTACTTAAAGGCACATCTCCTTCTTTTACAATACCACCAACAACATTGTAAATCAGATATTTATAATTATTATTTTTAATAGATATATTTAATTCATCATTAATAGTAGGATTTGGATAAACTGATAAAATATTTTCTTTTACTAAGTTGTCAGCATTAGATAATGTTGCATTTGCTATGTTTACTTCCCATAAACCCCTTCCAAAAGTTGCAGCTACTAGTTTATCATTTGTATAATGAATTTCAATATCTGAAACAATTACATTGGGTAAACCTGCTCCTAATTTTTCCCAATTTACTCCTTCATTAGTTGTAAAATAAACCCCTAATTCAGTTGCAACAAAAAGATACTCTGAAGGTTGACCTTGTTTTAATAATACTTCTTTCATTACAATGTTTGGTAAATCGCCTGAAATATTATTATAATTTACACCTCCATCAATAGATTTAAAAACTTTACTTCCGCTTGTATAACCAGAAACTGTTACATAAATAATATCATTATTTATTGCACTAAAATCTACAGAGTTTACTGTTCCTGCTGGAGATGTTTTTGCTATCCAACTTGTACCGCTATTTGTAGAAAACTTTATACCATTATCACCAGCTACTAATACTGAATTACCATGAGTTGCAATACTATTTACTTTACCAACACCCGAATTTAAATTTAAAACAGACAAACCAGAGTTATCGGTAATTTTATATACTTCATCTCCTCCAGCAAATAAGATATTTGGATTGGTTTTATGCATTTCCAATGGAAACTCAAATTCTACACCAGAAATATCAACAGATTCTCCATTACCATTTAATTCACCTTCAAAACCTGTGCTTGTTTGAATAATATTTCCGTTTTGATTTCCTGCATAACGAATATCCGGATTGTTATAATTAACTGCAGATTGTATTCCATCGCCTTGCGCAACAGAAAACCAAGTTCCATTTCTTTTACTAAAAGCATCATTATCTTGATTTGCAATTATATAAGACCCGTCATCAGCATTTGGATTAATAGCTACGGTATAAGATTGATTTACAATTACTTTTTCAGATTTATAAGTTATAGTTGGCTTTTGATTTGTTGCATTTGTTCCATAATCTATATAACTTAAACCACCATCATTTACAGTCCAAAATTCATTTGTACCATCTAACGTACCTAAACCATGATGATCTGAATGAACATATAAACCATCCGACTCATTATCTTCCCAATAACCATTTAAAGATTTATACCAAGAGGCTCCATTATTAGTAGATGAAACTCCATCTACACTTCCAGAAATTATAAGGTTGTTTTTAACTACTAATGCTTGATTGTATCCACCTTGAGGGTTATAATCTGTCGTTGAAGTTCCATGATTTGCAAAAACTTGTGTAGTAGTATTGAATTTTTTTATTTGTCCAGTTAAATTTTGAACGTAAAACTCACCATCTTCTCCAACAGTTACAGCATGCTTATTACTATTATTACTTTCTATAACAGCAATCCAATTACCAGTATTAAAATCATTTGTATAAAAAACGTCAAAATCTCCAGCATACATTGCTTTTGTTCCATTTACTGCTACTCTTCCAAAACCAGCTTCATATCCTGGATCAAAATTATCTGTCCATGTTGTACCTCCATTAGTTGTAATTTTTATTACACTTTTAGTTCCAACAAGCACCTTATTTGCATCAGCAACAATTAAACTACCAAGTATTTCATCTTGATTTACTGTAAATGATAAACCGGTAGAATTAAATGTTTCTCCACCATCTGTAGATTTTAAAACTCCAATAGAGTTTACATATTTACCATAATAATCTCCAGTAGAAACATAAATTGGTTTTGTTGTATAATTTTCAAAAGTAGCATCAGAAGTTGTTTTAATATCTGTAACTCCAATTCCAGAAACTGTTTCTAATTTAGGTAGCCAAGTTGTTCCCCCATCAATAGATTTCCAAATTCCACCACTTGGGGCTCCAACAAATAATATATCTAAAGCTCTGTTAGTTGGGTGCTTTATTCTTAAAAAACAGTTTAATCTTCCCATTTGTGGAGGGTTAGAATAACCATTTTCATCTGGTAAATCTTGTGGACCTATATTTACCCAGTTTTCAGTAGATTTTTTTTGTGATAATTTTGTTACAGCAATTTTACCTTTTTCATTTAAAATACCCGCATTAAAATAGCCTAAATTTGAAGTTGGAAATTGACCAGATGCATCTACTCTATCTTTCCAAAATGAAGCCCACCTATAAAATTGTTTAATTTCCTTTTTATCTGATAATTTGCTTAAATCATAGGTTTTAATTTCTGCTCGCTTTTTATTTAAAATATCAAAATAATTAGAATTACTTTTTTGAGATTCAGATTTATAATCTAATTTTTCTTTAGTCTGAGAAAAAGATATACTTATAAATAGTAATAATAAAATTGTAATTTTTGATTTCATAGGGAAGCATTTAATTTTAATTAAGCATAAATATAATTATTTTCTATAATTTAGCTATAATGAATTTTATAAAAGATTTAAATAAACCTAAAAAAATTATTTTATTTGATGGGATTTGTAACTTGTGTAACAATTCTGTTTTAAAAGTAATTAACAATGACAAACAAAATACTTTTATGTTCGCTTCCTTACAGTCTAAAGTTGGTCAGGAAATTGTTAATTTTTTAAAAATTGATATTACAAAGGTAGATTCTATTATTTTATATGAACCTGGTATTTCTTATGATATAAAATCAACTGCAGCAATAAAAATTATGAATGATTTTTCTGGAATTTGGAAACTTTCTTATTTATTTTGGGTTTTTCCAGAGTCCTTTAGAAATTTTTTTTATGATTATATATCAAAAAATAGATATAAATGGTTTGGAAAAAAAGAAAGTTGTATGATTCCAACTAGCAAATTAAAATCAAAATTTTTAAACTAAATTTAATTCTCAAATACTCTTTAACTTAAAACATGAACACTATAAAAACGATAAATCAATGATGTTACCAAAAAATATAAAATGTATCATTTTTGATATGGATGGTGTTATTATTGATTCTGAAGAAATCCATAAAAAAGCATATTATGAAACTTTTGCTTCATTAGGCTTAAAAGTTTCTGCAGATTTGTACAAATCTTTCACAGGTTCTTCTACCATAAATGCATTTCAAAAATTAGTTAAACATTTTAATTTAGATGTAAACCCTAAAGATTTGGTATTAGATAAAAGAAAAAGATATGTTTCTTTTTTTGAAAATGATCCTAATTTACATTTGGTAAAAGGAGTGGAAGAAATTATAAAATACTCTTATAATAAAGGAATCACATTAGTTTTAGCTTCCTCTTCTGCAATGGTTAATATTGATAGAGTTTTTACACGCTTTAATTTACATCAATACTTTAGTGCAAAAATATCTGGCGCAGATTTAACTGCTTCAAAGCCGCATCCTGAAATTTTTAATAAAGCTGCATTTTTAGGGAAAACAGCAAAAGAAAACTGTATTATAATTGAAGATTCTGATAATGGAATTACAGCTGCAAACAAAGCTAATGTTTTTGTTTTTGGTTATAACAACCCACTTTCTGAAGGTCAAACTTTAGAAAATGCAAATGCTATTATTAATGATTTTATTGAGTTAAAATCAGTTTTATAAAATTAAAATATCTAAAAAGTAAAAATTAAACCAACATTATTTTAGAAATTAAGTCAGTCCCCATTTCCTCATTCATCATTTTAATTATTTTATCTTTTCCGTAACTTAATTCCTCTCTTAAAACTGAAGAAGTAAGCTCAATAATAAGTGTTTTATTTCGAAGTTTTACAGATCTAGTGTGTGTTGCTACACCTGGCCCCATCATGTCAACCCAAGTTTCTTCAACTTTAATTTTTTGCATTCCATTACTCAAGTTATTTTCCTTGATAAAATTTTGCATTAAATCTTGAATTGAAAAAGAATCATTTTCTCTTTTTGCCATTACAACTTAAATATTTGATAAGGTTTATTACCTTGTTTTAATATATTTTCTGTTCTATCAGAATGAGTATCAGTAATAAAAATTTGACCAAATTCATCATTATTAACCAAATCTATAATATGCGAAACTCTATTTTCATCTAACTTATCAAAAATATCATCTAACAACAAAATTGGTATTACTTTAGTTTGTTGCTTAATAAATTCAAACTGAGCTAATTTTAAAGCAATTAAATATGATTTTTGTTGCCCCTGAGAACCAAATTTTTTGATAGGATAATCTTCAATATCAAAACTCAAGTCATCTTTATGAATCCCTGAAGTTGTGTATTGCAAAACCTTATCTTTCTCTAATGATTTCTGTAATAAATCTGTTACACTAAAATCATTTAACTGGCTCTTATACTTTAGGTTAACCCTTTCGTTATCTCCAGAAATTATTTGATATTTTTTATTAAATATTGGAATAAAAACTTCTAAAAACTCTTTTCGAACCTCATAAATTTTAGTTCCAAAATCAGTTAATTGCTCGTCATAAATTTTTAAATTTAAGGCATCAAAAGTTCTATTTGCTGCAAAATATTTTAATAAAGCATTTCTTTGAGTTAACACTTTATTGTAAGCAATTAAATTTTGTAAATAATTTTTATTTTGCTGAGAAATTACTCCATCAATAAACTTTCTTCTTACATCACTACCTTCCATAACCAAATCTCTATCACTAGGAGAAATAATTACCAAAGGAAATTGCCCAAAATGTTCAGAAAACTTTTCGTAGTTCTTACCATTTCTTTTCAATACTTTTTTTTGCCCCCTTTTTAAACTGCATACAATTTTCTCATTTCTATCATTTAAAATATAATCACCTTCCACCATAAAAAAAGCTTCACCATGTTTTATATTCTGACCTGCAACCGAATTAAAGTAACTTTTTGCAAAAGAAAGATAATAAATTGCATCTAAAACATTTGTTTTACCCACACCATTATTACCTACAAAGCAATTTATTTTCTCTTGAAAATCAAATGATTGCGATTCTATATTCTTAAAATTAACGATTGAAATTTGCTGTAAATACATCAATAAAAAATAACTTTATAAAAGAAATGCAAATTATTGAAAATTTTGCGAAATAACCGCTTTTAAAATCCAATTAAAAAAACTATTTTTGCGCCACTAATTTTTAAGCAAATATGGCAACATACAAGAAAAAATATAAACCAGAAGGTAAAAAAGAAGCAAATCAAATTGATGAATCAGAATTTGAAACAGCAGGAGTATTAAACACTTTAGATGAGACTGCTTCTAAGTCTGAACAATGGATTGAAAAAAACAGCAAACCTTTATTTTACTCTTTAGTAGGTATCGTTGTAATATTTTTAGCTTTTTTAGCTTATAACAAATATGTAGTTGAACCTAATGAGTTAGAAGCTTCTAATGAATTAGCTTTTCCAAGAAAATATTTTGATGAAGCTGCAACGGCAGGTTCTGGAATAGACTCTTTATTAAACTTAGGTTTAGAAGGAGCTGATGGTAAATATGGTTTCTTAGACATTGCTAGTTCTTATAGCGGAACCGATGCAGGAAATTTAGCAAATTATTATGCTGGTGTATCTTATTTACAGATGAAACAATATGATAAGGCAATAGAATTTTTAAGTAAATTTAATTCTGATGATGAAATGTTAGGACCTGTTGCTCTAGGAGCTATTGGTGATGCTTTTTCTGATATTAACCAAGCTGAAGATGCTTTAGAGTATTACACAAAAGCAGCAAACAAAAAGGATAATGAATTTACAACACCATTATTTTTATTTAAAGCGGGCCAAACAGCATTATCTTTAAAAGAATATAGTACGGCTGAAAAGTTATTTACACAAATTAAAACTAAATATTCAAAATCTGACCAAGGAAAAGATATTGAAAAATTTATAAATGCTGCTAAATACGCTAATTAGTATTTAGGAATTAGTGTTAGGGATTAGTAAAAAACCTAAAAACTAAAAACTTACAACTAAATAAATATGGCTACAACCAATTTATCTTATTACGATAAAGCTACAATCCCAAATGCGAAGAATTTTCGATTTGGGATTGTTGTTTCAGAATGGAATCCTGAAATCACAAAAAATTTAGAAAAAGGCGCAATTGAAACGTTACTAGATTGTGGAGCAACAAAAGATAACATTACTTCTTGGGAAGTTCCTGGAAGTTTCGAATTAGTTTTTGGTTGTAAAAAAATGATTCAATCTCAAAAAGTAGACGCAATTATTGCTATTGGAAACGTAATTCAAGGTGAAACAAAACATTTCGATTTTGTTTGTGATGGTGTTACACAAGGTATTATAGATTTAAACATGAAATACGATGTTCCTGTAATTTTCTGTGTATTAACGGATAACACAAAACAACAATCTTTAGATAGATCTGGCGGGAAATTTGGAAATAAAGGTATCGAATGTGCGGTAGCTGCAATTAAAATGGCTGCAATTAAAAACATTGATAAAACTTCTGAAAGTATCGGTTTTTAAGAAAACCCATTATAAAATTTTAAGAATACTTTTACCATCATTCTTTGATGTATTCCTTTTAATTCTGTAAATTTGAATTGATTAAAAATTGGTACAATAATTGATTTTTCTATAAATTAATATTCATCAATTATTTTTTAAATTATGGGATTTTTAAAAAGAAAAAACAAGAAATTTGAGTATCAGCCTCGTTATTACAAAGGAGAAGGAAATCCTTTTAAAATTGAACACAAATTAGATAAATTTAGAACTACAACTGGTAATAATAAGGGGTTAAAATCTAAATTTAATGAAGCTATTAACGATTTAAAAAACGTTGATAAAGGCGTAAATAAAACTATTTTATATATTATTATATTTTTAGTGCTCATCTTTTTATTTATCATTGATTTTGATTTATCAATATTCTTTACAAAATAATGTCAGATATTATTCAGCTTTTACCAGATCATGTTGCTAACCAAATTGCTGCAGGAGAAGTAGTTCAAAGACCTGCTTCTGTAGTAAAAGAATTGTTAGAAAATGCTATTGATGCTGGTGCAACCAGTATCAAATTACTTTTAAAAGATGCTGGTAAAACATTAATTCAAGTAATTGATGATGGTAAAGGCATGAGTGCAACCGATGCTAGAATGTGCTTTGAAAGACATGCTACATCAAAAATTAAAAAGGCAGAAGATTTATTTAATTTATGTACAAAAGGTTTTAGAGGCGAAGCTTTAGCATCTATTGCCGCAATTGCACATGTAGAATTAAAAACAAAAGAAGAAAACGAAGAATTAGGCTCTTCTATAAAAATTGAAGGGAGCAAAATAATTTCTCAAGATTTTGTTTCTACAGGAAAAGGGACAAGCTTAGCTGTAAAAAACTTGTTTTACAATATTCCGGCAAGAAGAAATTTTTTAAAGTCAGATACTGTAGAAACTCGTCATATTATTGATGAATTTCAAAGAGTTGCGTTAGTACATCCTACTATTGCATTTCTAATGCATCATAATAATAATGAAATTTTTCATTTAAAAAGCAGTAATTTAAGACAAAGAATCGTTGCTGTTTTTGGTGCTAAAATGAATGAAAAACTGGTGCCTATAAACGAGCAAACCGATATTTTAAATATTGAAGGTTTTGTTGCAAAGCCAGAATTTTCTAAAAGAAAAAGAGGCGAACAATTCTTTTTTGTAAATGACCGTTTTATAAAAAGTTCGTATTTAAATCATGCTGTTGTAAATGCTTTTGATGGTTTGCTAGAACAGGGTTCGCATCCCTCCTATTTTTTATATTTAAAAGTACCTACAAGTACCATAGATATTAATATTCATCCAACAAAAACAGAAATAAAGTTTGATAACGAAAAGGCTTTATATGCCATGTTAAGAGCTGCTGTAAAACATAGTTTAGGACAATACAATGTTGCTCCATTATTAGATTTTAATAGAGATTCTAACTTAGATACACCTTATAAATATCAACAAAAAGCAACAAGTGCTACTGTACCAAAAATAACAGTTGATCCTGATTTTAATCCTTTTAAAGAAGCTAGTCAGAAAGAAGTGCATCATCCTTCTTATAAAAGAGAAAAACAAACGCAAAGTTGGGAATCTTTATATACTGATGTTGCAATTACTGATGAGGAAAAACAAGGTAATTTCTTTCATCAAGAAGAAGAAACCAAAACAGGAAAATCGTTTCAAATACAAAAAAAATATTTATTAAGTTCTATAAAATCTGGTGTGGTGTTAATTAATCAATCTTTGGCGCATCAACGTATTTTGTATGAAGATTTTTTAGAAAGTATTACCGTTAAAGAAGCCAACAGTCAGCAATTATTATTTCCTGTAAAAATTTCATTTTCTTCACAAGAAATTGAAATGATTTATACTATAAAATCTGAATTAGAAAATGCAGGTTTTTCTTTTGATGAATTTACAAAAGACAGTGTTACCATCAAAGGAATTCCAACTTCTGTTACAGAAAGTAAAATTACAATCATTTTAGAAGAACTTTTAAATGATATAAATTTAGAAGTGCCAGATGCAAGTTTTAGTCATTTTGATGTAATGGCAAAATCATTTTCTAAAACATTATCTATTAAAACTGGCACACATCTATCTGAAAAAGAGCAAGAAAGCTTAGTTAATAATTTGTTTTCTTGTAAAGAACCAACAATTTCTCCTTTTGGAAAAGCTACTTTTAAAACACTTACTTTAAATGAAATTGATAATCTATTTAACCGTTAAAAATGGGTAAACTTACTGAAGCTATAAAACATCTAATTATAATAAATGCAATTGTATTTATTGCTCCGCAGCTTTTACAATTAGATTTTAGTAATATTTTGGCACTACATTTTCCTAAAAATGACCATTTTGGTTTTTGGCAGTATGTAACCCATATGTTTATGCATGGTAGTTTTCCACATATATTGTTTAATATGTATGGTTTATGGGCTTTTGGAACGCCTTTAGAGCAAATGTGGGGAAAGAAAAAATTTATCTTTTTCTATTTTTCTGCAGGTTTAGGAGCTGCTGCAATTTATACTTTAGTTAATTATTATCAGTTTAATGGTATTTATGAGCTTTTTATAAACGCTGGTTTAAATGATTCTGAAGTTCTTTCTATTTTAAATTCTGGTAGTACTAATGACGCTAGAGTTGTCAATTCAATAACGCAAGAACAGTTTAACAAAATAACATCACTATATAATACACCAGCTGTTGGAGCTTCTGGTGCAGTTTATGGTGTTTTAGTTGCTTTTGGTTTGTATTTTAAAGATGCAAAGATGGCATTGATATTTTTACCAGTTCCTATTGCTGCAAAATACTTTATTCCAATTATGATTTTAGGTGATTTATTTTTTGGAATGACAAAATATTCTGTTGGTAATATTGCTCATTTTGCACACGTTGGCGGTGCCATAATAGGGTTTATTATAGCGTGGTATTGGAAAAAAAATCAATTTAAAATACGATAATGAGTATTATAAATGACTTAAAATTACGTTATAAACAAGGTAATATAATAGAAAAAATTATTTACATTAATATTGGTGTATTTATTTTATCGCTTTTACTTCCTGTAATTTTTGGGTTATACAAAAATAATGGAGATTTTGTTTTAAAATGGTTTGCTTTAGAATATGATTTTTCGTCACTTTTATCAAAACCTTGGTCAATTATAACCTATGGTTTTTTACATGCAGATTTATTGCATATTTTATTTAACTTAATTGCGCTATATTTTATTGGTAATTTATTTCTTGAATATTTTACTCAAAAACAATTACTAAGTTTTTATTTAATTGGAACTTTCTTTGGTGGAATTCTTTTTATTTTAAGTCATAACTATTTTCCTTTGTTTGAAGGAGAATCATCAACTTTAGTTGGTGCATCGGCAGGTATTTCTGCAATATTTACTGGTATTGCAACTTATATTCCTAATTATCAATTAAAAATACGTTTTATAGGTTTTGTAAAATTATGGCACTTAGTTGCCATTTGGATTGGTTTAGATATTATAGCTTTAACTGGTAATAATGCCGGTGGCCATTTTGCACATTTAGGCGGTGCTTTGTTTGGCTTTTTATATGTGAACCAAGCAAGTAATAAAGATATTAAATTATTTGACAGTTTATTATCTATGTTTAAAAAGAAGGAAAAACCATTAAGAACAGCTTATAAGTCTCCTAAAAAGAAAACTAGTTCAAATACAAACACAAGTTTAACACAGCAACAAATAGATGCTATACTAGATAAAATTAGCAAATCTGGTTACGATACCTTAACCAAAACAGAAAAAGAGTTTTTGTTTAAACAGGGTAAAAAATAAACTTAAACATCCCCAATTGAAAAACTTAACATTTATAAATAAACTTATATATATTATCAACTCAGTTTTAGCTTTGTTGCTTTTACTGTCGTACTTACTGCAATTTATTTCGCCTAAAACAATGCCTGTTTTTGCTATTTTAAGTTTATTGGTACCTGCACTAATTATTATAAACATCATATTTGTTATTTATTGGCTAATTAATTTAAAAAAGCAATTTCTACTATCAGCAATAATTTTAACCATTGGTTTTTTTACATCTACTCAATTTTATAAACTTACTGAAAACAACTCTTCTTTTAACGATGATATAAAAGTTATGAGTTATAATGTAAGAATGTTTAACCATTGGAAATGGATTGAAGATGACAATATTGATCAAAAAATTAAAACTTTAATTGATGATAAATCTCCTGATGTTTTATTATTTCAAGAGTATTATACATTAAAAAAACAAGAATATTCTTACCCATATCAATTTATAAAAACTAAAAATAAAAAGTCGAAAATTGGTTTGGCTATTTACTCTAGATTTCCAATAGTAAATAGTGGTTCTTTAAATTTAAAAAACACTTCTAACAATATTATTTTTGCAGATATCGTTAAAAATAAAGATACTATTAGAATTTACAATTTGCATCTACAATCTTTACAATTGAATACCCAAAAAGAGAACTTTGGTCAAGAAAACTCTGAAAAATTGATTGTAAGATTAAAAGAACGATTTAAAAAACAAGCAGAACAAACGGAAGTTTTTTTAGCACATGAAACAGAATGGAAAGGCAAAAAAATTATAGCTGGAGATTTTAATAACACAGCCTATTCTTGGGTATATAATCAAATAGCAAGTAACAAAATAGACTCTTATCTTGAAGCTGGAAAAGGGTTTGGAAAAACTTTTAATTATTGGTTTCCAATGAGAATAGATTTTATTTTAACGGATGAAAATGCAATTATAAATCAACATTTAACTTTTTCAGAAAATTATTCTGACCACTACCCTATTCTAGCTAAAATAAATTGGTAAGAATTTTTATATTCGCACAAAGCTATATTTACCATGAAACATTTTACAGTTGCAATTATTGGAAGTGGCCCATCTGGAGCTT
Organism: uncultured Polaribacter sp.; assembly: GCF_947500975.1. Classification (GTDB taxonomy): domain Bacteria; phylum Bacteroidota; class Bacteroidia; order Flavobacteriales; family Flavobacteriaceae; genus Polaribacter. Next base: position 112,528 of record NZ_CANMUE010000007.1, on the reverse strand, counting down.
CAACCGCATTTTATTTGGGAAAACAAGGAATCTCCACTGTTATAATTGAAAAAGAAACTTTACCTAGATATAAAACTTGTGGTGGTGGTTTTGTTAACAGAGGTAAAAAAAATATGCCTTTTGATATTTCTGAAGTTGTAGAACGAGAATTTTATCAAGTAGATTCTTATTTTAATAATCACGAAAAATGTTATCATTCTATAAAAAAAGAACCAATTATTACAATGATTATGCGTGATGCTTTTGACAATTTAATTGTTAATAAAGCAAAAGAGCATGGAGTTACTTTACTAGAAAACAATAAATTATTGAATATTGATTTTTTAGATGATAAATCAATTTTAAAAACTTCTAAAGAAAATATTTCTGCCGATTTTGTTATTGCTGCTGATGGTGTTTTAAGTCCAACTGCAAAAATAGCGGGTTGGAAAACTGATACTCGAAATTTAATTCCTGCTTTAGAATATGAAGTTGAAGTACCTACTGAAGATTTTAATAGGCTTTCAAAAAATGCTCGTTTTGATATTGATGCTGTACCCAATGGTTATGCCTGGTGTTTTCCTAAAAAAAATCATTTATCATTAGGTGTTTTAACTACTAAAAAAGGGAAAATAAATTTAAAAGAATATTATAAAAAATATCTAAAAACGCTTGGTATACAAGAAGTTTTAAAAGAAGATGCGCATGGTTTTCAAATTCCTTTATCTCCAAGAACAGACGGTTTTGTAAAAAATAATGTTTTTTTAATTGGTGACGCTGCTGGTTTTGCAGAACCTATTACTGCAGAAGGAATATCTAATGCTATTTTAAGTGGAAAATATGTTGCTGAATCTATTATTGAAAGTAAATTACATGTAAAAACAGCTAAAAAAATTTACTTAGAAAAACTCGATATTAAATTATTACCAGAATTAAAATCAGGTGCTTTTTTATCTAAATTCTTTTATCATAACAACCCTGTAAGAAAATATTTACTTAATAAATATGGGCAGATTTTTAATGATATTATGGTAGATATTTTGCATGGAGATAGAGATTTCCCTACTAATGTTTCTGAAAAATTAAAAAAAATGATTAAAAAGAAATTTTTTTAAGCTTTATTTTGTTCTTCTTTTTTGTTTGTAATACTCCTTATTAGCTATATAAATGGTTTTTGAAACCTGTGCAAAAACAACACTTTTATCTTTATTTGTAATTGCAATATTTTTAATAAGGTCTATTTCATTTTTTGTAGCAACATCTTTTTTTATTTGCTCTATTTCATCCCAAGTAAAAATAAAATCTACATAGCAATTTTCTCTTGCAGGCCTTTTAAATTTGATAGTTGCAGCTTTATCCCAAACAACATAATTACTATCTAAAATATTTAATAACTGAATCATAAAAATAGGATCTGTTGCTGAAAAAAGACTACCGCCAAAAATAGACCCTACATAATTGCTATTTTTATAAGTTAATTTAATACGAACTTTTACTGAAAGTAAATCATCAGAAACCTCATAGATTCTTCCAGTAGATCTTCTATACATTGGAGATAAGTTAAAACCATATTTATAAATACTGGCTTTACTCATAAATTTTTCTAATACTTTTGATATTGTTGCGTACATTTAATTATTTTTTAAAACCATATTCTCGTTCAACTTTACAGATTCTAAGTTGATATTGTTGATACCATTTTTCTCTTCCTAAGTTTCTAACTTCTGTATGTTCAACATTGTTTTTCCAAGCAATAATTGCCTCTAAAGTTTCCCAATAAGAAACGGTAATTCCAATTTCATTTCTTGCAGATTCAATACCTAAATACCCTTTTTGAAGTTTAGCAAGTTCTTCCATTCTTTTGGCAGCTTCAAGATATCCTTCTAAATTATCTTCAACAATTGTAGTAAAAATAACAGCGTAATAAGGTGGTTTTAAATTATCTATAATCATAAAATTAATTCGTATTTAGTTTCTGGTAATTTAATATCATCACTAATAAATCTATGTACAATTTTAAAATTTAATCTTTCTAAAATTTTTACAGAAGCAATATTTTTATCGATAGCATATGCTATTAATTTATTCATTTTTAATTTTTTACAATATAAAATTAGGCCTTTACAAATTTCAGATGCATAACCATTTGCCCAATATTTTTCTAAAAACCGATAACCAATTTCATCCTCTCTTTTATCTTTTACCAAAGCCACAGTTCCTACAAACTGATGATCTGTTTTTCTTTCAACTGCATAAATCCAAAAATCATTATTTGGTAAATTATATTTATTAATCAGTTCTTTTATTTCAATTTCATGCTCATCAAAAGACTTTATATCTCCATCAGCAAATTGCATTACTTTTGGATTACTTTGCATTTCATGAAAAGCTAGTAAATCATCAAAAACGAGTTTTCTAACAATTAATCTTTCCGTTTCAAATATCATGAATAATATTGTAAATTTGTAGTCTTTAAATATACATGAATGATTGCAGATAAAAAAGTTGCTTTTTATACATTAGGATGCAAATTAAACTTCTCTGAAACGTCTACTATTGCTCGTAATTTTGTGAGTGAAGGTTTTAAACGTGTAGATTTTGAACAAGAAGCAGATGTATATGTTATTAATACTTGTTCTGTAACTGATAATGCCGACAAACGTTTTAAAACAATTGTAAAAAATGCCTTAAAGAAAAATGAGGATGCTTTTTTAATTGCTGTTGGTTGCTATGCGCAGTTAAAACCAGAAGAATTAGCTGCTGTTGATGGTGTAGATTTGGTTTTAGGAGCCACAGAAAAATTTAATGTAACAAGCTATATTAACGATTTAACAAAAAACAATGTTGGTGAAGTCCATTCTTGCGAAATTTCTGATGCAGATTTTTATGTTGGATCTTATTCTATTGGAGATAGAACTCGTGCTTTTTTAAAAGTACAAGATGGTTGTGATTATAAATGTACTTATTGTACAATTCCTTTAGCTAGAGGTATTTCTAGAAGTGATACTTTGCAAAATGTATTAGATAATGCCAAGGAAATATCATCAAAGGGAATTAAAGAAATTGTGTTAACGGGTGTTAATATTGGTGATTATGGAAAAGGGGAATTCGGTAATAAAAAACACGAACATACTTTTTTAGAACTGGTAAAAGAATTAGATAAAGTTGATGGCATTCATCGTTTGCGAATTTCATCAATAGAACCAAATTTACTAAAAGATGAGACTATTGATTTTGTTTCAAAATCTACTTCTTTCGTACCTCATTTTCACATCCCATTACAATCCGGAAGTGATGAGTTATTAAAAAAAATGAAGCGTAGGTATTTAAAACAAACGTACACCAATAGAGTTTCTAAAATTAAAGAAGTAATGCCAAATGCTTGTATTGGTGTTGACGTAATAGTCGGTTTTCCTGGAGAAACTGACGAACTTTTTTTAGAAACTTACAACTATTTAAACGAACTTGACATTTCTTATCTTCATGTTTTTACATATTCTGAAAGACCCAATACAGAAGCTGTAACTATGAAAGGAGTTATACCTAAAAAAACACGTGCAAAACGTAGTAAAATGTTACGAGGTTTATCAGCAAAAAAAAGAAGGTCATTTTATGAAACTCAGCTTGGTAATAATTTAACTGTTTTATTTGAAAGTGAAAATAAAGAAGGTTACATTCATGGTTTTACAGAAAATTATGTAAAAGTAAAAACACCATGGAACCCAAGTTTGGTAAACACATTACACCCCATAAAACTAACTGAGATTGATGAAGATGGTATTGTTCGTTTTAATTTTTTAAACAGTTACACAAACGCATAATTTGACATAAATTTTAACTTGTTTCTAAAACTGTTTTAAATTAATAATTCTTTTAAAATTGACATTTTTAATGGAGAAAACACATATTTATTTAATGCCAGGTTTAGCTGCTGGTCCAGAAATATTTGAAAACTTAGAATTATCAAAAGATGTATATGAATTACATTATTTAAAATGGAAAACACCTTTAGCACTAGAAGAATCTATTTCTAATTATGCAATGAGAATGACAGAAGACATCAAACATGAAAAACCTGTCTTAATTGGTGTTTCTTTTGGAGGAATAATGGTACAAGAAATGAGTAAATTTATTGATACTGAAAAAAATATTATTATTTCTAGTGTAAAATCTAAAAATGAACTTCCAAAGCATTTTAAAATAGCTAGTAAGAGTAAAATTTATAAATTATTTCCAACTAAAATTATTACAAATTTTGAAGATTATGCAAAATTTTTTGTTGGAAAATCTTTAGAAAAGAAAGCTAAAACTTACAAAAAATACTTATCAGTAAGAGGTAAAAGCTATTTAAAATGGTCTATACATAATGTTGTTAATTGGAATCAGGAAAAAGCATCAAAAAATGTTGTACACATTCATGGTACAAATGACAACATTTTTCCTATAAAAAATATAAAAAATTTTATTGAAATTAAAAATGGAAACCATTCTATGATTTTGATAAAAGCAAAAGAAATATCAAAAATTATTGACAAAACTTTAACTTGTTAAAACTATCCATTTTACTTACTTTTAATATTTAAAATTTCTATTGACTATGAATAAAACGATCCGCTTTTTATCTTTATTAATTGTTACTATTATTACACTTTTATTTATAAATGCTGTTAATAAATCTGATGTTGACCCTACAACAAATACTCATAAAGATTACAAAATAAAAGCATTAAAAGTACCTAATAATTTAAATCTTGCAGGTGAAATAGTTCCGCTTGAAATACCTGATGTTAAAGAAAGAATGGATAGAGAGTTATTAGCAAATACATACTGGCAATCAAATGGTTTATTATTAATTAAAAGAGCTAATAAATACTTTCCAATTTTAGAACCTTTATTAAAAAAACATGGTTTACCAGATGATTTTAAGTTTTTAGCTTTAGCAGAAAGTGGTTTTATTGATGAAACTTCTACAGCTGGTGCAGCTGGTATGTGGCACTTTATGAAAACTACTGGTAAAGAATATGGTTTAGAAATTAATAAAAATGTAGATGAAAGATATCATATTGAAAAATCTACTAAAGTTGCTGCCGAATATTTAAAAAGATCTTATAAGAAATTTAATTCTTGGACATTAGCTGCTGCTTCATATAATGCCGGAAATTATGGTGTTTCTAAAAGACTTAATGAACAAGGTGTTTCAAATTATTATGATGCACTATTACCTGATGAAACTGAACGTTATATTTTTAGAATTTTAGCTCTTAAAGAAATTATTAGCAATCCTAAAAAATATGGTTTTATTTTTGATCAAGAAGATTTATACACTGCACAAAAAACTAGAACTATCAAAGTGGATACTGCAATAACCAATATTGCTTCTTTTGCTAAAAAATTCAATTTAAATTATAAAGAATTTAAAATTCTTAACCCTTGGTTAAGAGAAAACAAATTGAATAATAAAAGTAGAAAAGTATACGAAATTAAAATACCTGCAAATTAATTTTAAAGAATATTTTTAACTCTTCCTATTAATCCAGATTCTAGTTGTACCTTAATTCCGTGAGGATGAGTTGCTGAATTTGTTAATATTCTAGATACAATACCTATAGTTAATTGCCCAGATCTTTGATGTGGTTTTTGAACAATTTCTACTTTTAAACCAATCTTAATATTTATTCTATTATTTCCGTTATTCATAAAAATATTTTTTAACAATAAAAAAAGCCTATCAAATTTGATAGGCTTTTAGATAAAAAATTAACTAGTGTAATAATATATATATTATAATACTCTTACGTTTACTGCGTTTAATCCTTTTCTTCCATCTTGTAAGTCAAATTCAACTTCATCGTTTTCACGAATTTCATCGATTAATCCTGACACATGTACAAAATGTTCTTTGTTTGATCCTTCTTCAGTGATAAATCCAAATCCTTTAGATTCATTGAAAAATTTTACGGTACCTTTACTCATTTTAAAAAAATTATAGTGTTGTTAATTTAATTACTAACAACCTTTTATTGAATTACAAATATAATGCCATTAGTTTTAATAGAGCAAAATAATTAGTTTTATTTATAAAAAAATAATTTAAATACTGACAACCAGTGATTTAACATAATTATATTCATATATTATCTCCTTTATAACCTCTTTAACTGGTTTAATTTGATGAATAATTCCTGCTATTTGACCAATTTCTAATTCTCCATTCTCTAGATCACCTTCAAACATTCCTTTTTTTGCTCTAGCTCTACCTAATAACTCTTTTATCTCATCTACAGATGGGTTCTTTTGATATAATTCTTGAACTTGGTTATAAAATTTATTTTTTACCAAACGAACCGGTGCTAATTCTTTGAGGGTTAATTGTGTATCCCCATCTTTAACACCAACAATTGTATTTTTAAAATTAATATGAGCAGAAGATTCTTTAGTAGCAGCAAATCTACTTCCAATTTGTACTCCATCAGCGCCTAAAACCATAGCTGCTAACATTCCTTTTCCTGTTGCAATTCCACCAGCAGCAATTACAGGTATTTTTACCTGTTCTTTTACCATTGGTATTAAAGTAAAAGTAGTAGTTTCTTCTCTACCATTATGTCCGCCAGCTTCAAAACCCTCACAAACAACTGCATCAACTCCAGCAGCCTCAGCTTTTAATGCAAACTTTACAGAACTAACAACGTGTACAACAGTAATTCCTTTTTCTTTTAAAAAAGCTGTCCAAGTTTTTGGGTTACCAGCAGATGTAAAAACAATCTTTACACCTTCTTCAACTATAATATCCAAGATTTTTTGAATATCAGGATATAACATAGGTACATTTACACCAAAAGGTCTATCAGTAGCTTTTTTACATTTTTGAATATGTTCTCTTAAAACTTCTGGATACATAGACCCAGCTCCAATTAAACCTAAACCTCCTGCGTTTGAAACAGCAGATGCCAATTTATAACCAGAAATCCAAACCATTCCTCCCTGAATGATAGGATATTGTATTTTAAAAAGTTTTGTAATTTTATTTGTCATGAATCAAATTTAAGAAATAACACCAGAACCCAGCAATTCTTCATTTTTATACCAAGCAACAAATTGTCCTTCTTGAATTGCAGATTGTTTATTCTGAAATTCTACATACAAACCGTTTTCCACTTTATATAACGTTGCTTTTTCTAATATTTGTCTATATCTAATTCTTGCTTCAACGTCCATAGTTTCTCCAACTTTTAAAGTTAAATCTTCTCGTATCCAATGGATTTCTTCATTTGTTACAAACAATACATTTCTATATAAACCTTTATGTTGTTTACCTTCACCTGTATAAATTACATTTTCTACTACATCAGTTTCAATTACATATAAAGCTTCTTTTGTACCACCTACATTTAACCCTTTTCGCTGACCTTTAGTAAAATAATGAGCTCCTTGATGTTTACCAACCGTTTTCCCATCTTCTTTTTGATACGTATATTTAGTTGAAAAATATTCTAATTCAGCTTGTTTATTTTCAAATTTTGGTACTGATTTTGTGTAATCAGAAAAATTTGAAGGAATATTTACAATAACCCCTTCTTTTGGTTGTAATTTCTGCTGTAAAAATTCTGGTAATCTCACTTTACCAATAAAACATAAACCTTGAGAATCTTTCTTTTCTGCAGTAATTAAATCTGCTTTTTTTGCAATTTCTCTTACTTCTGGTTTTGTTAATTCACCGATTGGAAATAAAGCTTTGGTTAATTGCTGTTGAGATAATTGACATAAAAAATAAGATTGATCTTTATTTACATCTTTACCAGCCAATAATTTATAAACGGGTTTTCCATCAATAATTTCTTCGCCTTTTCTACAATAATGACCAGTTGCAACATAATCTGCTCCAAGTTTTAGAGCAATATCCATAAAAACATCAAATTTAATTTCTCTGTTACAAAGAACATCAGGATTCGGTGTTCGTCCTTTTTCATATTCAGCAAACATATAATCTACAATTCTGTCTTTATATTGCTCGCTTAAATCTACTACTTGAAACGGAATTCCTAATTTATCTGCAACAATCATTGCATCATTACTATCTTCTAACCAAGGACATTCATTTGAAATAGTAACAGAATCATCATGCCAATTTTTCATAAAAAGTCCAATAACTTCAAAGCCTTGTTCTTTTAATATATGTGCTGTTACACTAGAATCTACTCCGCCAGAAAGACCAACAACTACTCGTTTCATGTTTTATTTTTAAGGCGGTAAAGTTACAAATTTGAAAGTAAAATATAGATTGAAAGAATTGATAAGTAGATTGAATTGTTCTATTTGAAAAAATTAAAATATCCTTAATATTTTTATCTTCGTTATTTAGAAAAATACTAAACAGAACTTTATAAAAGTCTAGTTTTTATTTATAAAAATTTTCTTTTTAGTGGCTTTTTTTTCGTCAATAATTTCACCATCTAAATAATACTCCCACTTACCTACTCTTTTTCCATCTTTATAAATACCAGATTCTTTTAAGTTTCCTTTTAAATCAAAATACTTAGCTTTACCATTTTCTTTATCATTTATATATTCTACAGACTCAATTAAAACTCCAGCACTTGAATATTTTTCAGAAACTCCATTTTTCAATCCGTTTTTATAAAATGATTTTTCTACAGTTTTTCCATTAGGATAAAAATTAATAAATTTACCATCTAATAAACCATTTTTATAATTTTCTTCGGATAAAATTTTTCCATCCGCAAAAAAGTATTTCCATTTACCAACTCTATTTTTTCCTATCATATATCCTTCTGATTCCAATATAGCCTTTGATTTGAAAAATTGAACAAAAACAGAATCATTATCAATATTAAATTTTTTTATTATTGTTGGATTTTTAGATGTTGAAATATCATAAAATTTAAAAATACCAATTTCTTTTCCGTCTTTAAATTGCCCTGAATAACGTATTCTTTTATTTGGATAATATTTTTTCCAAACCCCAGTTCTTTTTTTATTTACATCAAATTGATTGATTTTCTGAGCAATTATTTCATCTACAGAAAAAAAATATGCCATAAAAGCAAAAACAAAAAACAGTCTTTTTATATTTATCATTTCTTATAAATTTCAAAGTAAATATACATTAAACAAACCAAAATGAGCCTTCTTTATGTAATAGAACAGTTAAATAATATGGAAAACCCTAAAAGAGAAAACAGGCAAAGGGTGGCAAATATTGTTCTTGAAAACAACATTTTTTTCAAACATTTGGTAACCATTACTTTTGATGTAGAAAATAAAGTTTCTATAAAAGCAGCTTGGATTTTAGAGTGGATTTGCACGCACCATAACTTAGAATGGATAATTCCTCATTTAGATGAGTTTACGTCAAAAATAAATACTTTACAGTTTGATAGCGCAATTAGACCTTGTGCTAAAATTTGCGAACATTTGGCAAATGCATATTATGCTAAAACTAATAATGAAGTTAAAAAACACCTTACAACTCATCATATAGATACAATTATAGAAACTGGTTTTGATTGGTTAATTACACCACAAAAAATAGCCGTAAGAGCTTATACCATGAATGCTTTGTACTTTTTTGGATTGGAAAAAGATTGGGTTCATCCAGAATTAAAACATTTAATCGAAACTAAAATAATCTTTGAAAGTAAAGGCACAAAAGCACGTGGAAAATACATTTTAGATTTGATTGAAAAACATAGAAAAACTACATTATAAATCTGATGAATTCACTATTTTTGCAATTAACAACACAACAAAAATGAACTTAACACAACTAAACGCAATCTCTCCTATTGACGGACGTTACAGAGGTAAAATAGAAAAATTATCTAATTATTTTTCTGAAGAAGCACTTATAAAATATAGAGTTTTAGTAGAAATCGAATACTTTATTGCTTTATGCGAAATTCCTTTGCCACAATTAAGGGATTTTAATACTGATTTATTTGAAGATTTACGTACTATTTATAAAGATTTTTCTGCGGATGATGCTCAAAAAATAAAAGATATTGAGAAAATTACAAATCATGATGTAAAAGCTGTTGAGTATTTTATCAAAGAAAAATTTGATATTCTTGGTTTACAAAAACACAAGGAGTTTATTCATTTTGGACTGACTTCTCAAGACATTAACAATACAGCAATTCCGCTTTCTATTAAAGAAGCAATGAATGATGTTTTTGTGCCTCAATATTTTGAAGTTTTAGAAAAATTACAAGAGCTTGTAATTGAATGGAAAGATATTTCTATGTTGGCAAGAACACATGGACAGCCTGCATCTCCTACAAGATTAGGAAAAGAAATTGATGTTTTTGTAGTTCGTTTAAAAGAACAATTTAATTTATTAAATGACATACCAAGTGCTGCCAAATTTGGTGGTGCAACTGGTAATTATAATGCACATAAAGTTGCTTATCCAACAATAAATTGGAAAGAATTTGGAAGTACTTTTGTACAAGAAAAGTTAGGTTTACACCACTCTTTTCCAACAACTCAAATTGAGCATTACGATCATATGGCTGCTTTATTTGATACTTTAAAACGTATCAACACAATTATCATAGATTTAGATAGAGATTTTTGGACCTACGTTTCTATGGATTATTTTAAACAAAAAATTAAAGCTGGTGAAGTTGGATCTTCTGCAATGCCACACAAAGTAAACCCTATTGATTTTGAAAACTCTGAAGGGAATTTAGGAATTGCAAACGCAATTTTTGAACACCTTTCTGCAAAATTACCAATCTCTAGATTACAACGTGATTTAACAGATAGTACAGTTTTAAGAAATGTTGGTGTTCCTTTTGGACATACAATAATTGGTTTTACATCAACCTTAAAAGGATTGAATAAATTGTTGTTGAACAAACAAAAATTTGAAGATGATTTAGAAAATAATTGGGCTGTTGTTGCTGAGGCTATTCAAACAATTTTAAGACGTGAAGCATACCCTAATCCTTATGAAGCTTTAAAAGGTTTGACAAGAACTAATGAAAAAATCAATCAGAATTCAATAGCCAATTTTATTGATACTTTAGAAGTTTCATCAGCAATAAAAGAAGAATTAAAAGCAATTACGCCTGCAAATTATACAGGAATTTAATTTTTTTTTAGAATCAAAGAATTATGAGAAACAAGAAACAAGAATTAAAAAAACTAAATCAATCAAGATTATTTATTATTTCTTGTTTCTTACTTCTTATAAGTATAAATTTAACATCTTGTAAATCTGAATTTAAAGACAATTCTGATCGTTTTAAAGTTGGAGTTTTTGAAATACCTGCTGGTAAAAGTTTTGATAAAGAAACAATTATCAGAAAAGACTCTATACAAATAAGTAAACATGGAAATCATGTTGATACTTTATCTATTAAATGGAAAAATAATTTCTTTTACACCTTAAAATTTATCAATCCAAAAACGGAGTTACAAAAAGAACCGATGTATGTTCAAATCAATAAGATTTATAAAGATTCTTATGATTTTACTGTTAAAATTGGTTTTTCTAAATTCAAACAAAAAGGCACAATTTACAAAGTAAAATAAATGGAAATGTTGTTCCACTCTAAATTTTAATTTTTTATTAGATTAAGGAGATTACAGAAACTTTTTATTTAAATAATACAATAATTTTTAACATCTATTATGATATTCATAAAGGTTATTTGTATTTTTACAATCGTTTTACTGATTAAGTGTAAAAGTGTTTTGATTTAAGAATTATAAAGAAAAAATAATATTAAAACTTTTAAAAAACATATTGGTATTTTTCTATTGGCAGTTTTCTTTCTGCCAATTGTTATTAATTCAGTTCATGATATTTTAAATCATGAACATGCTGTATGTATTTCAAAAGTAGAACAACATATTCATCAAAAAGATTTAGATTGTAACTTACATCTTTATAAACAAAGTAGTTCTTTTCTAGCAACAGATTCTTTTAACATTTTAACTAAAACTATCATTTTAAACAGTGATAGTATAAAATATAGTTTCTTAAAAAATCATTATCGATTATCGTTTTCTCTAAGAGGTCCACCTCTTTATATTCAAAGTTAAAATTCTTTTTTTTTGAACATAGAAAACTAAAATGCGAAGACTATTTCTTTTCAGTATGTTTTTGTGTTGTATATATACAAACACAAGAGCACAAGATTGTAACCTTATTTTTAAGGGTAAAATTATCGATTTTCACGACAAAACACCAATTATTGGTGCATCTGTAGCTATCATAAATTTAAACAGATTTACATCATCTAATATAGATGGAATTTTTGAAATTGATAATTTATGCGAAGGACAGATAATTGTAGAAATTAAACATATTTCTTGCGAAACAAAGCAAGTTACAATCGACCTAGATAAAAACATTGAGAAAGAAATCTTTTTAGAGCATCATTTAGAAAAACTAAACGAAGTTGTTGTAAAAACAAACACAAAAACAGAGCAATCAAGTGTTGAACAATCCATTAAAAAAGGTGTTATTGAGCAATTTTCCGATAAATCTTTAGGAAATGCTTTAAACACAATTAGCGGTGTATCTTCCTTAAATACAGGTAATTCTATTGTAAAACCAATGATTCATGGCTTACATAGTAGCAGACTTTTAATTATTAATAATAATGTAAGAATGTTTGACCAAGAATGGGGAGATGAACATGCACCTAATATTGATATTAATGCTAGCGATAGAATTGATGTAATAAAAGGAGCAAACACTTTAAAATATGGTAGTGATGCTATTGGAGGTCTAATTCTTTTAAAGCCAAAAAAATATGCGATAAAAGATAGTTTGTTTGGTAATACTTTAACTTCTTTTAATTCAAATGGGTTTGGTGGTAATATAAATTCTGAAATTATTAAAACATATAAATCAGGATTTTATACAAAACTTCAAGCCAATTATAGACAATTTGGAGATTTTGAAGCCGCAAATTACAACTTAACCAATAGTGGCATTAAAAGTTTAAATGGTTCATTACGTTTAGGTTACAATAGTTTCGAAAAAGGTTTTGATGCTTATTACAGTTATGTAAATAACGAGTTTGGTATTTTACAGTCTTCGCACATAGGTAATGTTAACGATTTGGTAAATGCAATAAACAGCAACGAACCAAGAGTTGTTGAAGATTTTTCTTACGATATTAATGTGCCTAAACAAGCTATTGTACATCATCTTGGAAAAATTGAAGCTTATAAGCGTTATAAAGGTTTTGGTAAGCTAACTGCTCAATATGATTTTCAAATTAACAGACGTAAAGAATTTGATTTAAGAAGAGGAGATTTAAAGAATACACCAGTTATTGATTTGCGTTTATTTACAAACAGCTTACAATCTGATTTACAAATAGATTATTTTGATAATCTAAAAATAAATACAGGTTTATTGGTTCGTTATCAGCAAAATGATGCAATTTCTGGAACAGGTACAAGTCCTTTAATTCCTGATTTTGATAAATTTGATACAGGTTTCTATGCAATTGGAAATTATAATTTGAATGAAACCTCTAAAATAAGTACTGGTATTCGTTATGATTTTTCTCATATAAATGCCACAAAAGAGTACAATATTACAGATTGGAATGAAACTTATAATTATGATGAGTTATTTGCTGAATTTGAAAATGGTGAAGTAGATGGTACAGATATACCTACCAATCCCAAATTTAGTTATCATAACATATCTGCAAGTTTAGGATTGTCTAAGAAATTTAATAATAATATTTTTTTATTAGCCAATTATGGATTAGCGTCTAGAGTTCCAAATCCATCTGAATTATTTAGTGATGGTTTACATCATAGTGCTGCAAGAATAGAAACTGGTTTATTAACTATAGATAAAGAAATTGCTAATAATTTTATCGTTTCTTTAGAGAAAAGCAATACTGATTTTGGTTTTGTAATTAGCCCTTATTATAAACATATTAAAGGTTTTATTCAGTTAATTCCTGTAGGAATTACAACCACGATTAGAGGTGCTTTTCCTATATGGCAATACAATCAAGTAGATGCGCAAATTTTTGGAGTTGATATTGATGTCAATAAAAAAATCACCAATACTCTAAATTATGTTGGTAGTTTAAGCTTGTTACAAGGAGATAATCTTACAGATAATATTCCTTTAATACACATGCCTGCTACAAATTTTAGCAATCGCTTGTCTTATGTAAACGAAAGCTTAAATCAATTAACAATTAGTTTAAGCCATAAAACCATATTGCAACAAAACCGATTTCCAGATTACAACTTTTATACATACAATGCTACATTACAAGAAGATGTTTTTGTAGATATAAGTTCAACACCACCTAGTTATTCGTTATTTAGTTTAAATACATCAGCAGTATTTAAAACATTTAACAAAGGGAGTTTAAAATTAGAATTCAATATAGAAAATATGTTCAATGTATCTTACAGAGAGCATTTAAATAGATTACGATATTTTACTGATGATTTAGGAAGAAACTATAACCTAAAAATTAAAATAAATTATTAAATTAAAAATTATGACAATTACAAACACAACAAAAATCACAAAATTATTAGCTATATTTTTTATCTCAGCTCTAACCTTTACAGCTTGTTCTGATGACCATGATGATGATGACCATGATCATGAAGAAGAGTTAATTACAACTGTAAATTATACTTTAACAAATGGTACAGACGTAGTTACTTTGACTTTTAAAGATATTGATGGTGAAGGTGGAAATGATGGTGTTTATACAGTTTCAGGAGCTTTAACTGCTAATACAACTTATACTGGCGTTGTAGAGTTGTTAAATGAAACAGAATCTCCAGCAGAAGATATAACTGAAGAAGTAGAAGCAGAAGGTGATGAACATGAATTTTTCTATACTACTGATATTTCTGGTTTAAGTATCGAAAAAACTGATACTGATGAAAACGGAGACTCTTTAGGAATTGAAACTACTTTAACAACTAGTAGTGCTGGTACTGGTAGTTTAACTATCGTTTTAAAACATGAACCAACAAAACCAAATGAAAATAATGCTGAAGATGCTGGTGGAAGTACAGATGTATCAGTTACTTTTGACATTACTGTTGAATAAGACTTTATTATTTTTTTGATAAAAAGCAGCTAATTAATTAGCTGCTTTTTAATTTTTATACTTAATTATTTTAAAAATATGTTATCCGATAATTATAATAAAAAATAAAATTATTTATCTGAAAATATAATTTACCAATAGAATATTTTATTTTACATATTTAGTTTTATTAATAGTACTTAACACAATAAAAGATGCTAAAAAGAAAATTGCTAAACATAAAATACTCCATTGCATAGAACCTGTAATTGCAATTAAGGCGCCATAAGTAATCATACCAATAACTAATGCTATTTTTTCTGTAACATCAAAAAAACTAAAATAAGATGTTGTATCATCTGTATCTGGTAATAATTTAGAATATGTAGACCTTGCTAAAGATTGAATTGCCCCTAAAACCAAACCTATTAATGCCCCTAAAATATAAAAGTACATATCTATATTCGGTGTTTCTTTTGTTAAATTAAAACCTATAAAACAAACAACACCCCAAATTAATATAGCAATTTTTAATGATTTTATATTTCCAATTTTATTAGACAACCTAGAAAATAAAAAAGCACCTATAATACCAACAATTTGAACTAACAAAATGGTTCCAATTAAATTTAGCGTTGGCAAACCAAGAACGGTACCAAAAATACCAGCCATTAAAATAATTGTTTGTACACCAACACTTAACAGAAAGAATGAAATTAAAAATATTTTTAACTCAGGATAACTAAATAATTCTTTACCTACTTTTTTTATTTCTTTTAAACCTTTTGTAAAGTAATTATCTTTTTCTAGTTTCTTTTTTTTATCATTTGGAAGCCTTGCATATGTTATTTGTGCAAAACCTAACCACCATAGACCAACTAAAAGAAAAGATAATTGAGATCCAAATTGTTTATCATAAAAACCAAAGACCTCTGTTTCTATTAAAACTAAACAAATCAACAATAAAATAATTGAACCACAATATCCAAGTATAAAACCTTTTGCACTTACATTGTCTTGTTGTTCTGGTAATGCAATTTCTGGTAAATAAGCATTATAAAAAACTATACTTCCCCAAAAACCAATACTCGCTAAAATACTAAAAACAATACCTACCCAAAGTGTTTCTTTTCCTGTAAAAAAAAATAAACACATTACAGAAATAGAACCTAATAAGCAAAATCCTTTTAAAAACTTCTTTTTATTACCTGCATAATCTGCAATACCAGAAAGCATTGGAGAAATAAAAGCTACAATTAAAAATGAGAAAGCTAATGCATAATTATATAAAGTTGTAGGATTCCATAATGTTCCTAAAAATGTAATTTGTCCTTCTGTATTTGCAAAACCTTCAGAAGTAGTCAAACCTGAGTAATAAATTGGAAAAACAGCAGAACTAATTACTAAAGAATATACAGAGTTTGCCCAATCATAAAATGCCCAACCATTAATTAATTTTTTATCTCCAATTTTTAACATCTACTCTATTTTTGAAATGAAGTGTTTATTATTTGTTTAAAATAAAATTTAAAACAAAAAAAACCGTTCAAATTTTATTTTTGAACGGTTAAATATAAGTAATCTATTTTATTTTAAATTCCTTTTGCGTTATATTGAGCTGCATATTTTTTAGCAGTTGGTAAGTAATTTCTTAAATCTTGAATTCTTGACTCATTTGAAGGGTGTGTGCTTAAAATTTCTGGTTGAGATTTTCCATTAGATTTTTGACTCATTCTTACCCAAACTTCTGCGGCTTCTGTACCCTCATAGCCAGCCATTAACATAAAAACCAAACCTAACCTGTCTGCTTCTTGCTCATGAACTCTACTAAATTTTAACGAACCTAAACCAGTACCTACACCATAAAATGTATTCCACAATTGTTGTTTTTGAGGATCTGAATTAGAAGTTCCTAATGCTAATAATAGACCACCTATTTGTGTTCCTTGTGAAATAGACATTCTTTCTTGACCATGTTTTGCAAATGCATGTGCTACTTCATGTCCCATAACAGCAGCAACACCGTTTTCATTTGCACAAATTGGCATTATACCTGTATAAAAAACAACTTTTCCTCCTGGCATACACCAAGCGTTAACAGTATTATCATCAACTAAATTAAACTCCCATTGATAAGAATTTGCTTCAGATACCATATTATTTGCTCTCATAAAACGATCTACTGCAGCAGAAATATTTTTACCAACATTTTTTATCTGATTACTCATTTCTCTATTAGTAGATAATTTGTTTTCAGCTAAAAAACCTTTATATTGAGCAAAACTTGCAGGTAAAACCTGAGCATCACTTACAAAATTAACACGTTTTCTACCAGTAATTGGTACTGTACTACATTCTACAAAAAGAAAAACTGTAAGTAGTAAAATAATTGTTTTTTTCATTTTTATAATATTAAAACCTCTATTTATGACACTAAATATGTAATTTGGTCACTTCATTTTAGTATTTGTAATTTTTATAAAATTACATATTCTAATCTTATCAAAAAAATATTTTTATTGATGAATATAAATTCTTCGGAAAAAAATTTACCTCCAAGTTTACAAATACCAAAATTTGTAAAATATATTGCAAAAATTTTACGCTTTTTTTCTAACAAGCTTGCCATCTTATATACTGCAAAACTTTTTGTAACTCCATTTAATTACTCAACTCCCAATAGAGAAAAAGCAATGGATGAAAGTTCACAAAAAAAGACACTTTTTGTGCCATCAATAAATAAAAATATACATATTTTAAGCTATGGGTTTTCAGATAAAAAAGTATTACTAGCGCATGGTTGGGCAGGTAGAAGAACCCAATTATTTATGATTGCTAATAAACTTTTAGAAAAAGGTTTTATGGTAATTTCTTTTGATGGTCCTTCTCATGGAAAATCACCAGGAAAAGAAACTAATTTAATTGAATATATAGAAACCATCAAAGAAATAAATAAAGAATTTGGATCATTTGAAGCTGCAGTTGGGCATTCATTCGGGTCTATGGCAATTATGAATGCACAAGCAAAAAAGAAAATTTTTAATTGTATTGTTACTGTTGGTTCTGGTGATAAAGTTTCTGATATTTTAATTAATTTTTCAAAAAGCTTAGGACTAGATGTTGAGTTTGGAAAAAAATTAATAAATCATTTTGAAAAAAAGTGGAAAATTAAACTCGTAAATTATAATACAAATGTAGCTGCTAAAAAAATAAAAATTCCTGCTTTAATTGTTCATGATGCAATTGATGGCGATGTAAATGTAAGTTGTGCAATAAATATTCGTCAAAACTTAAAACATGGTAAACTCTATATTACAAATGGATTAGGGCATACCAAAATTTTAAGAGATCAAAAAACATCCAATAAAATAGTTGATTTTATAATTGAAAATACATGAAAAAATTAGCAAGCTTATTAATTTTAATTTTATTTATTAGTTGTGCAGGCAATGCTCAAGTTTCATCTAAAGAAAAAAAAGTTTACAAAGTTGTTAAAACAGAAAATGAATGGAAAAAAACTCTTACTCCTATTCAGTTTAATGTTTTACGAGAGGCTGGTACAGAAAGACCTTTTACAAGTCCTTTAAATAAAAACTATGAAAAAGGAGTTTTTGTTTGTGTGGCGTGTAAAACACCTTTATATAAATCTAAACATAAATTTGATTCAGGAACCGGTTGGCCTTCTTTTGATAGAGCAATTAAAAACAATGTAGAATTAGATGTAGATTATAAAATTGGTTACGCAAGAACAGAATTAAAATGTAATACTTGTGGCGGTCATTTAGGTCATTCTTTTAATGATGGACCAAAAGAAACTACTGGCGTACGCCATTGCATAAATGGAGCTGCTTTAGAGTTTATCACTAAAAAACAAAATTAAACTTAATACGACACTTTTTAAAACAAATAAATTACTGATTTTAAGTAAATTAAAATTAAAACGTATTCTTATAAACTCTAAAATAAATTTATAGAGTCAACTATTTTATAATTTAATTTCTTACATTTAAACCTTAACATTTACTTTGAATGAATAAAGAAACTATTATTAAATTACTAGAACAAAAACATGCAGAAATTTTTAATTGGTTAGAAAATCAACCTAAAGAAAATTGGGAAAAAGGGCCAAAAAACAAATGGACTTCTGGTCAACATATTCTGCACCTAGTAGATAGTTTACAATTATTAAACAATGCATTAAGTTATCCTCGTTTTTTATTAAAATATAAATTTGGTGTAAGTAATAGGCCGTCTAAAAGTTATGATGCTGTTGTAGAAAAATATCAACAAAGACTTCATGAGAATTCAGAAAAGGCAAAAGTTTTTAATCAAAAAATAAAAAACCCTTCTTTAAACGAAAGAGAAAGATTGATTACAAAGTATCAAATTCAACAAAAAAAATTACAATACAAAATTAGAAAAATAGACGATAAAAATTTAGACACCTTAATTTTACCACATCCTTTGATGGGTAAAATGACAATTAGGGAAATTGTTATGTGGACAGCACATCATACTGAGCTTCATTCTCATACATTAAAATTACTTTATTAAGTAATTTGTAATTAATTCAAAAACAAATCTACCTTCTTAAAAACATATAATTTTATCAAACATTATTCATTTTCTATATATTATAATTGTTTTAATAATTGTTCATTTAATCAATTTTTATATTATTTTATTTTTAGGAAGAAGTTAGCTTAAAAAACTCCCTTTTTACAATCATTAAATAATGGTGAATTCTTATATTTGTTCTTCCAAAAAAGAATTCAAAAATTATGTTTGATAATTTAAGTGATAAACTAGACAAAGCCTTACATACTCTTAAGGGGCATGGTAGAATAACAGAAGTAAATGTTGCAGAAACTTTAAAAGAAGTTAGAAGAGCATTACTAGATGCCGATGTTAATTTTAAAATAGCCAAAGAATTTACAAAAAAAGTACAAACAAAAGCCATAGGACAAGATGTTTTAACAACATTAAATCCTGGACAATTAATGGTAAAGTTAGTTAAAGACGAACTAACTGAATTAATGGGTGGTGAAACTGTTGGAGTAAATTTAGGAGGATCTTTATCTATAATCTTAATGTCTGGATTACAAGGTTCTGGTAAAACTACTTTTTCAGGAAAATTAGCAAACTACCTAAAAACTAAAAAGTCTAAACAAGTTTTACTAGTTGGATGTGATGTTTATAGACCTGCCGCAATTAATCAATTACAAGTTGTTGGAGAACAAATTGGAGTTGAAGTTTATGCAGAAGTAGAAAATAAAAACCCTGTTGAAATTTCTAAAAATGCAATTGCACACGCAAAAGCAAATGGTAAAAATGTAGTTATTATTGACACCGCTGGTCGTTTAGCTGTTGATGAGGAAATGATGAACGAAATTTCTGAAATTCATAAAACTATAAATCCGCAAGAAACTTTATTTGTTGTAGATTCTATGACTGGGCAAGATGCTGTAAATACTGCAAAAGCCTTTAATGATATTTTAAATTTTGATGGTGTTGTACTAACCAAATTAGATGGTGATACACGTGGTGGAGCAGCATTATCTATAAAATCTGTAGTAGATAAGCCAATTAAATTTATTGGTACGGGAGAAAAAATGGATGCTATTGATGTATTTCATCCAGATAGAATGGCAGACAGAATTTTGGGTATGGGTGATGTTATATCACTTGTAGAAAGAGCTCAAGATCAATATGATGAAGAAGAAGCTAGAAAACTACAAAAGAAAATTGCTAAAAATCAATTTGGTTTTGACGACTTTTTAAGTCAAATTCAACAAATCAAAAAGATGGGAAGCATGAAAGATTTAGTTGGTATGATTCCTGGTGCAGGTAAAGCAATGAAAGATGTAGATATAGATGATGATGCTTTTAAAGGTATTGAAGCAATTATACACTCAATGACACCAACAGAAAGAAGCACGCCTACAACAATAAATTCTAGCAGAAAAAAGAGAATTGCAAAAGGGTCTGGTACTAGCATACAAGAAGTAAATCAATTAATGAAACAATTTACTCAAATGAGTAAAATGATGAAAATGATGCAAGGCGGCGGTGGTAAAAAGATGATGCAAATGATGAAAGGAATGAGATAAAACACATCAGAGATAAAGAAATTTATCTCTTTTTTTTATAAAAACACAAAACAATTACCATGATATTATTAGATGGAAAAAAAACTTCTGCAGATATTAAAGAAGAAATTGCTTTAGAAGTTAGAGAGTTAAAAGATAAAGGTCATAAAACACCACATTTAGCAGCAGTTATTGTTGGTAACGATGGTGCTAGTATTACTTATGTTAACGCAAAAGTAAAAGCTTGTGAAAGAGTTGGTTTTGAATCTACTTTAATAAGGTTACCAGAAGATACAACAGAAAAAGATTTATTAAACGAAATCGCTATTTTAAATGTTGATAATGATATTGATGGCTTTATAGTGCAACTTCCATTACCAAAACATATTGATGAACAAAAAATATTAATGGCTGTTGATCCATCAAAAGATGTAGATGGATTTCACCCAACAAATGTAGGTAAAATGGCATTGAATTTACCAACATTTATTTCTGCTACTCCTTTTGGAATTTTAGAATTATTAGACAGATATAAGGTTGAAACTTCTGGAAAACATGTAGTTGTTTTAGGTAGAAGTCATATTGTTGGAAGTCCAATGAGTATTCTATTATCACAAAAAAGAAAAGTTGGTAATGCAACAGTAACCATGTGTCATAGTAGAACTAAAAACTTAAAAGAAATTACATTACAAGCAGATATTATTATTGCGGCAATTGGTATTCCAGAATTTTTAAAAGGAGATATGGTTAAAGATAATGTAACTATAATTGATGTTGGTATTACAAGAATGGCAGATCCTTCAAAGAAAAGTGGTTATAGATTAGTTGGTGATGTTGCTTTTAATGAAGTTTCTGAAAAAGCTGATTTTATTACACCTGTTCCTGGAGGAGTTGGACCAATGACAATAGCAATGTTACTTAAAAACACATTATTAGCCTGTAAATTAAAAAACTAGAAATATATTTATTCTTTAATAGATATTATTCTCTGTTTACCAAATCTATAGAAAAGCGAGTAAACAAATTGCAATATATTCACATTGAGTGTCAAACGGATTTGAATATTGAACACGTGTATTTTTTACCTTTTATAATATAGTATGTAATTTGAATGACCAACGATATTTATTATACAGCATTAGAAATTTATGATTCCCAGACTGGAGACGAATTCAGTTGGAAAAAATATATTGAATGGTCAAAACTAACACATGTACATGAATTAGTTTCATTAGATGGAATATTAAATAAACTTGCATTTGAACCAGATTTTGATTCAAAATATGACTGGAATTATATTGTAACTGATGGAGAAGTCATTACGCTATTTTTTAACTCATTGGATTACGTTCTGGAGAAAGTTAAAGGACTAAAACACTTTAACCTTTTAGCTGTAATTAAAGAGCCGAAAAAGAAAAATTCGGAATTAGCAACTGATTTTGATTTTGTAGGTTATGATTTAACGGAAAAACAAGGAGAGATTAGTGCTTTGACAAATTGTGGCGGATTTGATGAAACGTTTTCGCCTTCAGATCTGAATGTATTCGGGTTAATATCTGATTACGATAAAGCAAAGAAAATTCAAAAGGAATTACCAATAAACAACCCTACTGAACATCACGCGGATTGTTATCTGTATGAAGTTTGGAGACACAAAAAAATCGGAAGGAAAACTACATAGAATAACGTGTAAAATTAATGGCTAGTTCTCACCTACTTACGAAAATCCTCACAAGATATTCTATTCAGTAATTGTTAGCTAAATTAGATGCTTAAGTAAGTCACTAATCATATACAAAACAATAAAATAATCAAACTGTCGTTTGTAAATGTTCTTCTATTAATTTACAATCTTCTAACCATAGGTTTTAAATTCTCACTGGAACGATAATAATTTCAGTACCAAATAACTGCTTCATTTCATTCAAAAAATCTGATTTTAAGTCCCAATGTGTATTCCACAAAGAAATTCCAATATTGCTAAATGCCCAAGTTGGCTCAATGTGATATTCCGTTAAATGTCTTTTCTCTTTACAAATAGGACAATTTTGATAATCTTTCCCTTTATTTTCATACCAATCACTTATCCATTCATATCCTAATTGTTCATCAATTGTTTTATTACAATTGGGGCAATCAATAACTAAATACGCACCTTCTTGTGGATGAAAAACGGTTCTTTTTTCAAAAACTAATTCAAGTCCGTATATACAATATTTATCTCTATACGCCCATAATTCCCCTTCATTAAATATTGAAGTAATGTTGGGTTTAAAGCGATAACCTTTTTTGTCTTTTGAAAGAATACAAGCTGACAATTCCTTTTCTACAATACCTTTCTTTTGAAACCATTCCAATATTTCTTTTGCTTTCAATTCTGCATTAGGATAGTCTTCTTTATGCAGCGGAACAATATGTAGGCAATTGTCACTCATTTTATGTTAACTTGTGGATAAATCAAAACATATAAATTTTTTACTATTTATATTTTGTGTAATCAAAAGAAACTGCTCCCTTTTTTATAATAAAATGATTCAGTAATTTTATTTTAAAAAAATAAACACTTTTAATCAATAACTTAACTGAGGAAAGCAAAAAATATAGTGAAAATCTTGATTTTGTATTAAAACAAAAAACGCACTAATTAAACCAAACTATAAATGTTTTTATTTTTGCTAAATCAGGTATTTGTTCTAAACTTACTTTTTGAGAACTAAAATCCTTTAAACCTAATTCTTCTTTATTAATTGTAATTGTAGCATTTAACTCGTCTAAAAACAAAGTAACAGATTGCAAAGTAGACTCAACTCTAACAGAATTATTTACATTAATTTCAGAAAAATTTGAAGATAAATTTATACCTTTTAATGTTTTAAAACGTTTATCATGAATTTTTATACTCTTAATAGTTGAAGTAGAATCTAACTGATCTTTTGGTACAATTGTTAGTAAATGCTTACCTCCTTTTTCAAAAACTAAATACTCATCATCATCTTGAAAATAATTATCACCTTGAGCACCTTCGCTTAAATTTTTAACAATAGAATCGTTTTTGAAAATATTTTCGAAATCTTTAACTGTTGTTTTGGTGGTTAATAAACCTACTTTTCCTTTTTCTATAGTAAATTTATCATTACTACTACAACTCATCATTAATACTATAATTGCCAGTATAACTAAGTTTAAAGCGTTTTTTTTAATCATTTTAATAGTTTTGTTATTTATTAGTACAACGTGTTATATTTTGTTTTCTTATTTAATTACTTTTTTTAAGATTCCAAAAACGGCTCTTATAAAAGTGGCACTTGTTAAAACCTTTACAATTGGGTTTTGTCTGGTACTTCTTCTTGAATAACTTCTAGAAGCAGCTTTTTTCTCTTTTTCTTTTGCTAATCTTTCTTTTTCTTTCTTTTCTTGAGCCTTTTTTATAGCTTCTTGTTCAGCTTCGTTTATTTTTTCAATTTTGCTATTTAACATTTCGTAAGCACTTTCTCTATCAATTTCTTGATTGTACTTATGTATTAATCTAGAGTTACCAATAACTGTATTTAGTTCTTTTTCTGTTAAAATATCCATTCTACTCATTGGAGCTCTTAGCATGGTTCTTGCCAATGGCGTTGGAATTCCTTTTTCGTTTAAAACAGAAACAAATGCTTCTCCAATTCCTAATTGAGTTAATACTTCTTTAGTATCATAATATTCTGAACTAGGATAATTTTCTGCTGCTAACTTAATGGCTTTTCTATCTTTGGCTGTAAAAGCTCTTAATGCATGTTGTACTTTTAAACCTAATTGCGCTAAAATATCTTCTGGCACATCTTTAGGGTTTTGAGTTACAAAATACAAACCAATACCTTTAGAACGAATTAATTTTACAATGCTTTCTATTTGATTTAATAACGCTTTGGAAGCCTCTTCAAAAACCAAATGTGCTTCATCTATAAAGATGATTAATTCTGGTCTACCAGAATCTCCTTGCTCTGGAAAAGTTTCATAAACTTCTGCTAATAATTGCAACATAAAAGTAGAAAAAAGCTTCGGTTTATCTTGAATATCGGTTAATCTTAAAACTGATATTATTCCTCTTCCGTTTTCATCAATTCTGGTTAAATCTTCAACTTCAAAAGACTTTTCACCAAAAAACAAATCTCCGCCTTGTTGCTCTATTTCTACAACTTTACGCAAAATAGCACCTGTACTTGCTGTAGATATTCTACCATATTCAGCTTGAAAGTCTTCTTTACCTTCTGATGTTGCAAATTGTAATATTTTTTTAAAATCTTTAATATCTAATAAAGGTAATTTATTATCATCACAATATTTAAAAATGATGGCAACAATTCCGCTTTGAGTTTCTGTTAAATCTAAAATTCTTGATAATAAAACAGGACCAAATTCTGACACTGTTGCACGCATTTTTGTTCCATCTTGTTCAGAAATTGAAAGAATTTCTACTGGAAATTTTTTAGCTTCAAAAGGAAACCCAATTTTTTCATGACGTTCATCAATTTTAGCATGCCCAGGACTTGGTTGCGCCAAACCAGATAAATCTCCTTTAATGTCCATTAACAAAACAGGAATTCCTTTTTCTGATAAGTTTTCAGCTAAAACTTGTAACGTTTTTGTTTTTCCAGTACCTGTTGCACCTGCAATTAAACCATGCCTGTTTAAGGTTTTTAAAGGAACTTTTACAATGGCATTTGTAACTGTTTCCTCACCTAACATTGCTGCTCCTAACTCAATAAACTCGCCTTTGGTTTTATAACCTTCGTTTATATAATCAAAGAATTCTTGTTGCTGACTCATTAAAATAAATTTTGATAAAAATAATCAAAGTTTAAGAGTTAGGAAATAAATTAGATATATTAATTTAGAAACTTTTGAACACATTTTCACATAAAAGTACAGTTTTAAATTATAACTTTTTAATTCAAAAAAAGCTAAAAAGTTCTGACTCCTTTATTATACATACTTTAGAAAAAAACTGAAGCAATAAACTTTAAAACTAAATACTAGTCAATCCAATTTTTAAAATCTTTTACACGCTCTCTACTTACAATAATTTCTTGTTCGGCATAAGAATGTAATATCAATTTTAATCGCGAATTTGTGTAAGAAATAATATCTTTTATAGCATTAATGTGCACAATAAAAGTTCTATTTACTCTAAAAAAATGTTCAGGATTTAATTGTTCTTGCCAATATTCTAGAGAATTATCTAATAAATGATTACGCTTTTCAATTGTATGAATATAGGTTGATTTATTTTCACTAAAAAAACACTCTATTTCATCTATTGGAATCATTTTTATGTGCTGACCAATCTTAATTGTAATACGTTTTTTGAATTTTCTATCAATAGGGTTTATCAATAGTTTTCTAATTGCATCAATATTTACCTGTACATTAGATTGTTTTGGTTGATGTTCTTTAAATTTATTTACTGCAACTTTTAATTCATCTTCATCCAAAGGTTTTAAAAGATAATCGATACTATTTAATTTAAAGGCTTTTAATGCATATTCATCATAAGCAGTAGTAAAAATAATAGCAGATTTGACTTCAATTTCTTCAAAAATTTCAAACGATAATCCGTCTGATAATTGAATGTCTAAAAATATTAAATCTGGGTGTTCATTATTTTGCAGCCAGTTTAAAGATTCTTCTACAGAATGTAACATTTGTTGTGCTTCAATATTTAATACTGCCAACATTCTACTTAATCTTCTTGCAGCTGGTTTTTCGTCTTCAATAATTAATACATTCATTTAAATTAATCTTTTTTCATGAGTTCGTTAATCTTTCTTTTTTCCCAATTTTTACTAAAAATGTTTGGTTTTGCAAAAACTAAAATTCCATGAATTATTAAACCAATACCCCACCAAAAGAAAAAATGATAATTATCCATATCTAAAAAAGCTTCTATAACAGAATCTCCATAAACAATATCTTTATAAATTCTTCTTCCAATAAAAACAAAATTAATGACTAAATATACTGATAAATGCTTGTAAAATTGTTTTATCTCCTCTACTCTTTTTTTGGCTCTTAAATATTTTTCTGAACTTAATTTGTTATCCATAATCTCTTTAATTATTTTTTTAAAAGTGATGTGCTTTTTCTTCTATCTTGCTCCATTAACTCTTTTATTTTCTTGTCTTCCCAATTTTTAGTAAATCCTAAAGAACTAAAACCAAAAACACCCAACCAATGAAAAAACATTCCTATACCCCAAAAAAACCAAGTAGAATAAACTCCAAAATTTGATAGTGCATCTAAAATACTAACATTTTCTTCTCTTGTAATTCCAAAAATTATTATGGCACTAATAAAAATGTTTACTAAAACATAACTTATTAAGTGCCCATAAAAACCTTTAATTGCTTTTACTCTTTTTTTAGCTCTTAGATACTTTTGCTCATTTATATAATTATCTTCCATATCTTATTTATCCATCAATTCTTTAATTTTATTTTCTTCCCAGTTTTTAGTAAACTCTAACTTTTCAAACCCTATAACATTAAACCAATGAATTAATAACCCTACATTCATCCCTATCAAAGGAAACCAAAACCAATGAAAATCTGGTACAAATTTTAGATTGATATAAATTAGAACTGGCAATATTAATATGTTAAAAAAAAAGTGAATATATAAACCCTTTATAGCTTCTACCTTTTTTTTAGCTTTTAAATACCTTTTGTCTTCAGTATATTTTGTTTTCATAATTAATAGTTTTTTTCTTTATCCATAATTTCTTTAATCTTACGTTCCTCCCAATCATGGCCTAAAATAGGATTGTAATTATAAACTTCTAATCCGTGAAAAATAACACCTATTCCCCATCCAATCATTGGAAACCAAAACCAATGAAAGTTTGATGAAAATTTTAAGTTGATAAATATTAAAAAAGGAATTACTAAAACATAAGATGCTATATTTTGATAAAATTCTTTTAATTTTTCTACGCGCTCAACTGCTCGTATATATTTACTGTTTTCTAAATTGTCTTTATACATAATATTATTCATTTTAATTAAGAGAGGTAAACTCACCTTAAAAGTTTTATTGTCATTTTCTATAAGAACATTTTTATCTGTAATTAATCCATACCTATCAGCAATATTTTGCAAACCAATTTTGGTACTTTTACCTATTGCTTCTTTTGGATTTATATTGTTCTCAATTATTAAATTGTTATTTTCTTCATAAATGTTAATTATTAATGGTTTTGATGATGAAACCACATTATGTTTTACAGCATTTTCTAATAACAGTTGTAAGGAAAGTGGTACAATCTTTAACTCATCATTACTTATTTTCTCTGGTATTGTAAATTTAATTGCATCTTCAAAACGCATTGTTAACAATTCCATATAGGTTTTGGCAAATTTTAATTCTTCAGCAACGGGCACTAAATCTTTATTTCTTTGCTCTAAAACATACCTATATATTTTAGATAATTTGGTGGTAAATTTTTCTGCTTGCGCAGGATTTTCGCCAATTAAACTCGTTAACACATTTAAGCTATTAAACAAAAAGTGTGGATCTATCTGACTTTTTAAAGATTCAAACTTTGCTGTTTCAGTTTTAGCTACTATTTCTTGTTTTGTAGTTTCTTGTTTTAAAGAGTTTTTCCAAGCAATCATAAAACCTCTAGCATGCAAAAAAGCAGAAACTCCAAAGGATAGAACTATATAAAAAAGATGTATCCAAATAAAACTTCCTGTAAAAAAGTTATTGGGGTTATTATTAGGAATAATAATATAAGTAACATAATTTATAACTAAAACAGCCGGTATTGTATATAAGACTGTAGTTATAATACCTAACCAAACTCTAGTGTTTGTGTAATTAATCCAATCCCATTTTTTACTTAAAAGATCATTAATTAAACCTTGTACAAAACCTAATCCAAAAGAATACATAAAAGATATTAAGAAAGTATAACCAATTGCTCTCATAGAGAAATTTTGATTTATTACTACACAAACAACAGCAAAAATTATGGTTATCTTAAGACTTATTAAAAAACCTTCTCTAAAACTATTTTTTGAAAAACTACTTCTATTATCCATCCTTTTTTATTGATAAGGTAAATTAAAATTTGATATCTAAAGATACATTTTTATCAGAAATAGTAAACTTAGAATCATAAAAATTTGGTGGTCCATAACTCATTACATTATTAGATGAACCATAATCTTCCATTGGCATTCCGTTTTCATGAAAATCCATTTTTCCATTTCCATTTTTATCATGAGAACAAACAACGGAATATTCTCCAGCAACTACATTATTAAATGTTACAGTGCTTTTTCCATTAACAATTTCTGCTCTTTTAGCATCAATTGGTTTTCGCAAAAAACCTGCTTTATTATACAAAGCGAAACTTACCTTTCCTTTATCAGAAGTTGCATTTACAACTGTTACTTTAATAGATGTTTTTTCTTGAGCAGTTAATGTACTTGAAATAAATATAACTACTGTTACTAAAATTGAGACTAATAATTTCATGTTTTTTATTTTATAGATTAATAATTACACTACAAATTTGCAACAGAAATACAGTTTCAAAAACTAATAGTTTCTCAACTGTATTTTTTTTAGGATGAATTGTATTTATTACACAAAAAATTAAATTTTAGCAATTTTTACATCAATCTAAATTATCAAAAAACGATTATTCTACTTATATTTTGATTAATTTTTAATTCATATGCTAATTTTGTTTAAAATTCATAAAACTGATAAAAAAGAAATACTTTTTTAATAATAGTTTTTAAAAAATATATATTTTAGCATCATGATTACTTCAAAAAGAAATAAATTTTGTACTACAATAGTTCCCAGCTTGCGCTTGCGCAACCGACGTTGCTAATATTCTACTTTAGCAACAAACCAATCTATTACAGTATTTAATCATTTATTTTTTTCATCGTGAATCTTTCTTACAAAACTTATACACAACCTTTAGTTATTTTAAATAATAACAATAAATATGTACGACGTTATTTTTTACGTCGCCCTTTGGGGTAATATTTTATTTAAAGAATTCAGGTGAGTCCAATTCTACACAAAAAGAAAAACAAATAACAACTTTATAAAATTAAAATACAATGCAATGGAAATTGTAATTGCTAACAAGTCACATACCGTTTACGCAAATATAATTTGCGACACCATAGCAGAAGCTGCAAAAGTAAGAGGTACTGGTATTGCAAAACGTCAACCAGCTTATGTGTCTGAAAAAATGGAAAATGGTAACGCTGTAATTGCTTTAGATGGCAATAAATTTGCAGGATTTTGTTATATAGAAAAATGGGGACATGGAAAGTTTGTTGCAAATTCTGGTTTAATTGTACATCCAGACTATAGAAATATAGGGCTTGCAAAACAAATTAAACAAGTAATATTTAAGCATTCTAGAACTAAGTTTCCAGAAGCAAAAGTATTTAGTATTACAACAGGCTTAGCTGTAATGAAATTAAATAGCGATTTAGGTTATAAACCAGTAACTTTTTCAGAACTTACAGATGACCAATCTTTTTGGGATGGTTGTAAAACATGTAGAAATTTTGATGTTTTAACAAGAACAGAAAGAAAAATGTGTTTGTGTACAGGCATGTTATTTGATCCTAAAAAGCAAAACTCAGAAGAAACTTCTGAAGTAAAAGAAAACGTATTTAAAAGATTAAAAAATATAAAACAGAACTTGTTTCTAAAAAAAGATAAAAAATGAAAAAATTAGTAATTGCATATAGTGGAGGTTTAGATACTTCTTATTGCGCCGTAAGTTTATCAAAGGAATATGAAGTGCATGCTGTAAGTGTTAATACAGGTGGTTTTGATACAGAAGAAATTAAAAACATAGAAAGTAACGCCTATAAAATGGGAGTTACAACTTATAAAAATATTGATGCCGTTGCCACCTTTTATAATAAAGTTGTAAAGTATTTAATTTTTGGTAACGTTTTAAAAAATAGTACCTACCCTCTATCTGTTAGTGCAGAAAGAATTATACAAGCTATAGAAATTATTGAATACGCAAAAAGTATTGATGCAGAATATATTGCTCATGGTAGCACTGGTGCAGGTAACGACCAAGTTCGTTTTGATATGATTTTTCAAACATTGGCGCCTAGTATTAAAATTATTACGCCAATTAGAGATCAAAAATTAACAAGACAAGAAGAAATAGATTATTTAAAATCTGAAGGAGTTGATATGCCTTGGGAAAAATCTAAATACTCAGTAAATAAAGGGCTTTGGGGAACAAGCGTTGGTGGTGTAGAAACTTTAAAATCTGAAAAACCTTTACCTAGCGAAGCTTATCCTTCACAACTAGAAAAAGAAGAGGAAGAAAAAGTAACCTTAACTTTTAAAAATGGAGAATTTGTTGCTTTAAATGGTAAAGCAAATAAACCTGAAGTAAATATTGAAAAACTAAATAATACTGCTTCTAAATTTGCAATTGGTAGAGACATTCATGTTGGTGATACTATTGTTGGTACTAAAGGAAGAGTTGGTTTTGAAGCAGCTGCGGCTTTAATTACAATAAAAGCGCATCATTTATTAGAAAAACACACCTTAACAAAATGGCAACTACAACACAAAGAATATTTGTCTAGTTTTTACGGAATGCATTTACATGAAGGTCAATATTTAGACCCCGTGATGAGAGACACGGAAGCTTTTTTACAAAGTTCTCAAAAAATGGTTTCTGGTAATGTTGTAGTTACGTTAAAACCATATCATTTTTCTTTGGATGGAATTATTTCTGATCATGATTTAATGTCTAGCAAATTTAGCACCTATGGAGAAGAAAATAAAGCTTGGACAGCAAACGATGCAAAAGGGTTTATAAAGATTATTGGAAATCAGAATAAAATTTATCAACAGGTAAACAATATAAAATAATGTTACAAATAGGAATCATTGGGGGTGCAGGTTATACAGCTGGAGAATTAATTAGACTGCTGTTAAATCACCCAGAAACAAATATCGATTTTGTGTATAGCACATCTAATGCTGGCAATAAGTTATATAAAGTTCATCAAGATTTAATTGGCAGCACAGAAATTAGTTTTTCTAATGAAATTAATTCAGAAGTTGATGTACTTTTTTTGTGTTTAGGTCATGGAAATTCAACGGCATTTCTAAAATCAAACAGTTTTTCTGAGAACACAAAAATTATTGATTTAAGTAACGATTTTAGATTAATTGCAGATAAAAATTTAGACGGAAAAGAATTTGTATATGGTTTACCAGAATTACAAAAAGAAACTATAAAATCGGCTAAACACATTGCAAATCCTGGTTGTTTTGCTACTGCTTTGCAATTGGCAATTTTACCTTTAGCCGCAAATGGATTGTTAAAAAATGATGTTCATATAAACGCAGTAACTGGAGCAACTGGTGCTGGTACTTCTTTATCTGCAACCACACATTTTACATGGAGAGATAATAATTTTTCTCATTACAAAGCATTTAACCATCAACATTTAGGAGAAATACACCAGTCTGTAAATCAACTACAAAGTAATTTTAATTCTGAAATTAACTTTATGCCAAATAGAGGGAATTTTTC
Organism: uncultured Polaribacter sp.; assembly: GCF_947500975.1. Taxonomy (GTDB): domain Bacteria; phylum Bacteroidota; class Bacteroidia; order Flavobacteriales; family Flavobacteriaceae; genus Polaribacter. Next base: position 79,808 of record NZ_CANMUE010000007.1, on the reverse strand, counting down.
TAGAGGAATTTTTGCTACAACGTATACAAAATTTGATGGTTCTATTGAAGAAGCTACACAAATGTATAAAGAATATTACAAGGATGCTGCTTTTACATTCGTTTCTGATGCTAAAGTACATATGAAACAAGTAGTAAATACAAATAAATGCATCATTGGTTTAGAAAAACATGGTAATAAATTATTAATTACAAGTACAATTGATAATCTTTTAAAAGGTGCTTCTGGAGCAGCAATTCAAAATCTAAATTTAATGTTTGGTTTTGAAGAAACGTTAGGTTTAAATTTAAAAGCAAATTATTTTTAGAAATAAAAAAGAGAGAAGTAAAGCGAAACCTTTAGGTTAACGCTCAAAAGAAAATAAATTATGAAAGCAGCAATTATAGGAGCAGGAAGTTTAGGACAATCGATAGCAAAAGGTTTATTGAATAATAAAGTTGTAAATTCTTTATACTTAACAAAACGAAATATAAATTCAATTGCAGATTTTAATGCTTATGACGAAGTCTTACTAACTTCTGATAATGAAAAAGCTATTAAAAATTCTGATATTTTAATATTCGCTGTTCAACCAAGACATTTAGAGAAAATTTTAAAAGACACCAAACACCTTTTAAAAGAAAATCATGTTATAATCACAGTAATAACAGGGTTTTCTATAGCAAAAATTGAAGATATTGTTGGGGTTGATCGTTTTATAATTCGCTCTATGCCAAATACAGCTGCTGCTGTTGGGCAGTCTATGACTTGTCTTTCTCCAAATATAAAAGGAAAAGAAAAAATATCTTTAGCAAAAACAATTTTTAATAGTTTAGGAAGTTCAATGGAAATTCCTGAAGAGCAGCTACAAGCTGCAACTGTAATTTGTGCAAGCGGAATTGCTTTTTGGATGCGCTTAATTCGTGCAACAACACAAGGTGCTATTCAATTAGGTTTTGAAGCTGATGAAGCTCATGAATTAGCAATGCAAACTTGTTTTGGTGCAGCTAGCTTATTAAAAGAATCTGGCAATCATCCTGAAGCAGAAATAGACAGAGTAACAACTCCTGGAGGTTGCACTATTGAAGGATTAAATGAAATGGAACATCAAGGGTTAAGTTCTTCCTTAATAAAAGGAATTAACGCATCTTTTGAAAAAATTAACCAAATTAAAACAACATAAAATGCCACTATTTAACGTATATCCACTTTATAATGTAACACCTGTTGCAGGAAAAGGTCTATTTGTATATGATGAAAATGATACTGAATATTTAGATTTATATGGTGGTCATGCAGTCATTTCAATTGGACACTCACACACTAAATATGTAACAGCAATTTCTGATCAAGTTGCAAAATTGGGTTTTTATTCAAATGCCGTTCAAAACTCGTTACAAAAGCAACTTGCAGATAAATTAGAAATTGTTTCTGACTGTAAAGACTACGAATTATTTTTATGTAATTCTGGAGCTGAAGCAAATGAAAACGCATTAAAATTAGCTTCCTTTAAAACCAATAAATCTAGAGTTGTAGCTTTTAAAAACGGATTTCATGGAAGAACTTCTGCTGCAGTAGCTGCCACTGATAATAAAAATATAATTGCACCAATAAACGCGCAACAACAAGTTACTATATTAGATTTAAACGATATTAATGGCGTAAAAACTGAACTTGAAAAAGGTGATGTTTGTGCAGTTATTGTAGAGTTTATTCAGGGAGTTGGTGGCTTAGACCAAGCAACTACAGAGTTTTTTGAGCAAGTTGATGTACTTTGTAAAGCAAACAATACATTTTTTATTGCAGATGAAGTTCAATCTGGCTATGGTCGTTCTGGTAAGTTTTTTGCTTTTCAGCATTATAATGTAACTCCAGATGTTATTTCTATTGCTAAAGGAATGGGAAATGGTTTTCCAATTGGTGGAGTTTTAATTCACCCAAGTATAGAAGCAAAATTTGGTATGTTAGGTACTACTTTTGGAGGAAATCATTTAGCTTGTGCCGCTGGCTTATCAGTTTTAAATGTTATTCAAGATGAATCCTTAATCGATAATGTTCACACTATTTCTGAGTATTTTATCAAAATAGCAAAAACGATTCCTGAAATTAAAAATATTAAAGGAAGAGGCTTAATGCTTGGTTTAGAATTCGATTTTGAAGTTGGCGATTTACGCAAGAAACTAATTTACGATTATCATATTTTTACTGGTGGTGCGGCTAATAAAAAATTATTAAGAATTTTACCTCCTTTAACCATAAAGAAAGATCATATCAATCAATTTTTTGAAGCATTAGTTGATGCCATACACAATTAGAAAATAACACATGAATACCTTACTATCCATAGATACTAGAAATGCTGTTTTATTAACAATGGCTGAACTTTTGGATCAAGAAAGAAACAAAATAATAAATATTAACAAAGAAGATTTAGAGGCTTATAAAGGTGATGATATTTCTATGTTTGATCGTTTAAAAGTTGATGATGCAAAAGTTGATGAAATGATTGCTGCTGCAAAACATTTGGCTTCTCAAAACGATCCTGTTGGTGTAGAACGTTTTAGTTTTAAACACGACAATGGTATGCAAGTATATAATAAAACAGCTTCTTTCGGTTCTGTTTTAATAATTTATGAATCAAGACCAGATGTTACTGTTGAAGCTGCAGGAATTGCTTTTAAATCTGGAAATAAAATACTTTTAAAAGGCGGAAAAGAGTCTTTAAAATCAAACTTAAAAATTGTTGAACTTTGGCATAAAGCTTTAAAGCAACATAATTCATCAACAAATTGGGTAGAATATTTACAGTTTAACAGAATAGAAACACAAGCATTTTTAGAAAATCCAACTCAAAAAGTAGATTTAATTGTACCCAGAGGTGGCGAAAAATTAATTGCTTTTGTAAAACAACATGCAACTTGCCCGGTGATAATTAGCGGTCGTGGAAACAACTTTGTTTATGTTGAAAAAGAAGCTGATATTAAAATTGCTTTTGATGTTATTTTAAATGGAAAATCAAAAATATCTGCTTGTAATGCTGTCGATAAAGTTTTAATTGATGAAAATTTACCGAATAAAGAAGAATTTATACAAACTTTAATATCAAAATTAAACAATTTCAATATTCAAGTTTTAGGGGATAAAAAAACATCTAAAAACCATAATATCAAAGAAATAGAATCTAACACAGTTTGGTCCGAGGAATTTTTAGATTATAAAATTGTTGTTGGTGAAATTTTGTCTACAGAAAAAGCCATTGAAATGATTAATAAGTTTTCTGGTGGGCATTCATCTGCAATTATCACAACAAATAATGATGTTGCAAAAACGTTTATGGAAAATGTAGATACTGCTGCTGTGTATCATAATGCATCTACACGTTTTACAGATGGAGGTCAATTAGGTTTAGGTGGAGAATTGGCAATAAGTACGGACAAATTACATCAACGTGGACCGATTGGTTTACAGCATTTAGTTACAAATAAATGGTATGTTTTTGGAAATGGGCAAATTAGAAGTTAGTTGTTAAATTAGAATTTTAATGCAAAAAAAGAAACGAATTTTATTAAAGATTGGATCCAATACTTTAACCAAAGAAACCAATAATATTTCGAGAGGAAAAATTGAAGATATTGCAAATCAAATTGCAAAACTAAAAGATACTTACGAATTTGTTATTGTTAGTTCTGGTGCAATTGCAGTTGCAAAACAATTTGTAAAATTAGAAAGCAAACAAGAAGAAGTTTTTGTAAAACAAGCTTTAGCATCTATTGGTCAGCCGCATTTAATTAGAATTTATCAAGAAATTTTTAGAGAATATGGTTTGTTAAGTTCTCAATGCCTTCTCTCCTATTCAGATTTTGAAAAACAAGAAAGCAAAACCAATATTGTAAATACAATTAATGTATTGGTAAACAACAATTATATTCCAATAATCAATGAAAATGACACAGTTGCTACTGATGAAATTAAATTTGGTGACAATGATAAATTGGCAGCATTAACAGCTGTATTATTAGATGTAGATTTGTTAATTATAGCAACCAATACACATGGTATTTACACCAAAGAATCTATCAAAAAAAATAAACCTATAACCATTGAAGAAGTTATAAATATTGAAGATTTAAAACATGAAATTGTAAGCTCTAAATCTTCACACGGAACTGGCGGAATGGAATCTAAAATTGAAGCTGCATCACTAGCAAAAAAAGCCAATATAGAAACTTGGATTGTAAACGGACTAGAAGATCATTTTATTACAAATGCTTTTAGCAACAAAATACCGTTTACCAAAATAAAATAATTATAAGAGGTTTAAATTTCTTGTTAAAATAAAATATAAAATGAAACATTACACATCCATAAACGACATTGACAATATTAACTCTTGGATTAAAGAAGCTAAAGAAATAAAGGCAAATCCTTTAAAAAATATTGAATTGGGAAAAAACAAAACATTAGGAATGTTGTTTTTTAATTCAAGCTTACGTACACGTTTAAGTACACAAAAAGCTGCTTTAAATTTAGGAATGAATCCGATTGTGATGAATGTTTCTGGTGATGCTTGGGGAATTGAATTTGGCGATGGAACTGTGATGAACGGCAATACTGCAGAACACATTAAAGAAGCTGCGGCAGTAGTTTCTCAATATTGTGATATAATTGCAGTAAGAGCTTTCCCTACTTTAACAGATAAAGAAAAAGACCAAAGTGAGCAGGTTTTAAATTCGTTTGTAAAATTTGCTTCTGTACCAGTTATTAGTATGGAAAGTGCTACTGGTCATCCGTTACAAGGGTTAACGGACGCAATTACTGTTTCAGAAAATTCAACAAAGAAAAAGCCAAAAGTAGTATTAAGTTGGGCACCTCATATAAAGGCGTTACCACATGCCGTTGGAAATAGTTTTGTACAAGCAATGCAAAAAATGGATGTAGAATTTGTAATTACAAATCCTGAAGGATATAATTTAAGTAAAGAAATTACCAAAGACACACCTATTTTACACAATCAAAAAGAAGCTTTTAAAGATGCCGATTTTGTCTACACAAAAAACTGGAGTTCTTATGATGATTATGGAAAAATCTTAAACACAGATCCTAATTGGACAATAACAAAAGAAAAAATAGGAAATGCCAAATTTATGCATTGTTTGCCAGTAAGAAGAAATGTTGTGGTAGAAGATGCTGTTTTAGATAGTGATAGTTCTTTAGTTATTGAACAAGCAAATAACAGAACTTTTGCTGCACAATTGGTTTTAAAGAAAATATTAGAAAACAACTAACGTCATTGCGAGACACGAAGCAATCTGCCTATTAACAAAGAGATTGCTTGATAAACTAGCAATAACGAATATTAAACAAATGGAAAAATTATCTATCATAAAAATTGGCGGAAATATTATTGAAGATGAAAATTCTTTGAATGAATTTCTAACCTTATTTTCAAATTTAGAAGGAAAGAAAATTTTAGTGCATGGCGGCGGAAAACGTGCCACAAATATTGCATCTAAATTAGGTATTGAATCTAAAATGATTAATGGAAGGCGTATTACTGATCTTGAAACTTTAGAGGTAATTACTATGGTTTATGGAGGTTTAGTTAATAAAAATGTAGTGGCAAAACTGCAAGTATTACAAACAAATGCAATTGGTTTAACAGGGGCAGATATTAACAGTATTCAATCTGATAAAAGACCAGTAAAAGAAATTGATTTTGGTTTTGTAGGTGATGTAACAAAAGTGAATCATATTGCAATTGATAAATTAATAAAAGCTGATTTTACACCTGTTTTTTGTGCAATTACTCATGATGGAAATGGGCAATTATTAAATACAAATGCAGATACGATTACGAGTCAAGTTGCAGTTGGAATGAGTGAAATTTACGAAACATCTATCTATTATTGTTTTGAGTTAAATGGTGTTCTACAAGATTTTAGTGATAAAGAATCTGTCATTAAAAATATTAATTCAGAAACTTATAAAAAATTATTAAAAGACGGAATTATTTCAGACGGAATGCTTCCCAAATTAGAAAATTGTTTTGATGCTTTAAAAAACGGAGTATTAAAAGTAAACATGGGAAATACATCTATGTTAACAAAAGAAAACGATAATTTTACAACTATAACCATATAATGACAATCGAAAAATTAACAGAAAACGCTATTTCTCTTTTAAAAAAATTGATTGTAACACAGTCATTTTCATCAGAAGAAGAACAAACCGCAGTACTTATTGAAGCATGGTTTAATCAATATAAAATACCGTTTACTAGAACAAAAAATAATGTTTGGGCAACTAATAAATATTTTGATAAAAGCAAACAAACTTTATTGCTAAATTCTCATCATGATACTGTAAAACCAAATTCTGCTTACACAAACGATCCGTTTGAAGTCATTGTAAAAGATGGAAAACTTTACGGTTTAGGAAGTAATGATGCTGGTGGTTGTTTAGTTTCATTACTAGCAACTTTTACACATTATTATGAACAAGAAAACCTAAAATACAACTTGGTTATTGTGGCTTCTGCTGAAGAAGAAAGTAGTGGCCCAAATGGTTTAAATAGTATGTTACCAATTATTCCGCATATTGATGTGGCAATTGTTGGCGAACCAACATTAATGAATTTAGCTGTTGCAGAAAAAGGTTTGGTTGTTTTTGATGCCGTTATAGAAGGTACACCTAGTCATGCTGCACACCCAAATAATAACAATTCAATTTACAATACAATTGATGTTTTACAGTGGTTTAAAGATTTTAAGTTTGATAAAACTTCAGAAGCTTTAGGCGATGTAAAAATGACAGTAACGCAAATAAATGCGGGTTCACAACACAATGTAGTTCCTGCACATGTAAATTTAGTAATTGATGTTCGTGTAAATGATGCCTATTCTAATCAAGAAATTGCAGCTATTTTACAAGAAAAATCGCCTTGTACAAAAATAACGCCAAGAAGTTTACGATTAAACTCCTCGGCAATTTCAACAAATCACGATTTGGTAAAAGCAGGAATAGCAATGGGAAGAAAAACCTATGGTTCTCCAACATTATCAGATCAAGCTTGTTTAACTTGCCAATCTTTAAAATTAGGCCCTGGAGACAGTATACGCTCACATTCAGCTGATGAATTTATTTATCTTGCAGAAATTGAAGAAGGAATTAAGATATACATCGAATTGTTGAATCGTGTAATTGTTTAAAAAATAATATAACATCATAACGAGGAAATATGACAAAATTATCTCACTATCAATAAAGAGATTGCTTCATACCTCATAATGACATCAAAAAATAGAAATTATGAAACTTTGGGATAAAGGATTTTCAATAGACAAACAAATAGAACTTTTTACTGTAGGGAATGACAGAGAAATTGACATGCATATTGCAAAATATGATATTCAGGCTTCTTTAGCCCATGCAATAATGTTGAAATCTATAAATATCATTACTGCTGCTGAATTAAAAGATTTAAAAAGAGGTTTGCAAGAATTAGCAAATGATATTGAAAACGGAACATTTATTATAGAAGAATCTTTTGAAGATGTACATTCTAAAATCGAATGGGAATTAACCAATAAGTTAGGTGAAGTTGGTAAAAAAATTCATACAGCTCGTTCTAGAAACGATCAAGTTTTAGTGGCTTTACATTTGTATTACAAAGAAAATTTATCCATTATCAATGATAAAACAAAAACGCTTTTTGATACTCTTTTAGGTTTAGCAGAAACACATAAAGAAAGCCTTTTACCTGGTTATACACATTTACAAGTTGCAATGCCATCTTCATTCGGATTATGGTTTTCTGCCTATGCAGAATTGTTAATTGATGATGTATTTATGCTAAATGCAGTTTCAAAAGTTGTAGACCAAAACCCTTTAGGTTCTGCTGCTGGTTATGGTAGCTCCTTCCCTATTGACAGAGAATTAACCACCAAAGAGTTAGAATTTGCAACTTTAAAATACAATGTTGTTGCTGCTCAATTAAGTAGAGGGAAAAGTGAACGTTCAATTGCTTCTGCTTTAGGTGGATTGTGCAATACCTTGTCTCGTTTTGCCATGGATGTTTGTTTGTATATGAGTCAAAATTTTAGTTTTATTTCTTTTCCTGATGAATTAACAACCGGAAGTAGCATTATGCCACACAAAAAAAACCCAGATGTTTTTGAATTAATCCGTGGAAAATGTAATAAAATTCAAGCACTACATACTGAAATGGTTATGATTACCAACAATTTACCAACAGGTTATCATAGAGATTTTCAATTATTAAAAGAAAATATTATCAATGCTTTTGAAGATGTAAAAGATATTTTAGATATTTTTAATTACTCAATTCAACAAGTAATTGTAAAAGATATCGATTTAAATGATGAAAAATATCAATATTTATTTACTGTTGACAGCATCAATAATTTAGTTGTTGAAGGCATGTCATTTAGAGAAGCCTATCAAAAAATTGGCGGACAAGTACAAGCAGGAAATTACAAGCCCGATTTAGGAAAACAACATTCTCATGTTGGTAGTATTCATAATTTGAGTTTAGATAAAATTCGCGAGAAATACCCTCAATAAAATTAATAAAACAGATACTAGTCTATATAGATTTAGCATATAAAAATAGCGATTTGAATTAAATTTCAAATCGCTATTACCTTAAAAAATTCTTTTATCGTTTTTTATTTAAACTCTTTTAATAAAGTATTGGCTGCCAATTTACCAAGTTCATTTGATGCTAAAGGACTTGCACCTGTAATTAATTTTCTATCTAAACAAACTGTTTTATCAGATTCTGTATTCATAATTGTAACACCCAAACCTTTTAACTTTTCACTTAAAGTTGTAGGCATATTTCCTGGTAAGTAACCAATCATTGGAGTTTGTTTATCAACTGAATCTGGAAAAACTGCCATATTATATCCTTCATAAATAAATTTCTGATTATTTAATGTCGTCGATAAAAATGCTCCTGGACCATGACAAAGACTTATAGTAAATAAATCATTTTGATGCGCCCAATTTAATATTTTTCCAACATTTTTATCTTCAGGAATACCTAACATCGCTCCATGACCTCCAGGTACAAAAACGGCAGCATAAGAATCTATTTTATGAAATGAAGTGTCAATAAAATCTAATAATTTCATTGGATTTTCAAAGTTAGATTTGTATTCATTATAGATGGCTTTAACATTTTCATCTTTATTTGGAAACGCCCACATTTCAAAGATTACAGGTTTTCCTGTTTGTGTGGCAATTTCAAACTCAAAACCAGCATTTTTTAAATGCAACATTGGTACTAAAGATTCTATAGGATGATTTCCTGTAGAAAACATTTTTCCATTTAGCATTGTCATGTTTTTCTGTTCCGTAAAAATTACTAATATCTTTTTTTTGCTACCTTGATATTTTTGATAAGTAACATTTTCAAAATCACTTATGTCAACGGTAGCTAATGCTAACGCTAATTTAGAAGGACTGTAAGAGCCATCTGATTCTAATTTTGGCCTAGTTGTAAAGTATAAAACGATAATAACTAATACTATAATACTTGCTAATGCTATTAATATTTTTTTCATCTTATTTGTTTTTAATATTTATGATATAACTGTTACTAATTGCGCTATTGGTTTTCTAACTTTTACAAGATTTACCAACCAATCTTTTTCTACATCCTTATAACCTAATGGTAATAATAATGTGCTTCGTAATCCTTTTTCACGCAAACCTAAAATTTTGTCTAAAGCAGCTGGATCAAAACCTTCCATTGGCGTATTATCTACACCTTCAAATGCAGCTTGTGTAATTGCTGCCATAAATGCAATATAAGTTTGTCTTGCAGCATGTTCAAAATTTGTTTCTGCATCTTTTTGCGGATAAGAAGACAATAACATTTGACGATAATTTTCCCAACCCTCATTTTTAAATCCACGAATCTCATTTGTTAAATCGAACATATGATTGATACGATCTTCTGTATAAGTATCCCAAGCAGCAAATACTAATAAATGAGAACAATCTGTTACAGTTGTTTGATTCCATGCAATTTCTTTGATACTAGCTTTTGTTGCATCATTTGTAACCACAAAAACTTCAAAAGGTTGCAATCCACTTGATGTTGGTGCTAATCTAATAGCTTCTAAAATACTGTCAATTTTTTCTTGAGATACTACTTTGCCGTTCATAGCTTTCGTAGCATAACGTTCATTTAATTTATCTAAAAAACTCATTTTTTATTTTTATTTAGGCAACAAAAATAATTGATGAATTAATTTTAAAACTGAACCTATGGTAATAAATTACTTTTTAAATTTTTCTTTTCGAATTCTACTTAAACTTTGCGGAGTTATTCCTAAAAATGAAGCTATTTGATAATTAGGTATTATTTTTTCGAAATCAGCATAATCATTTATAAATTGATTATATTTTTCTGCTGCGGAAAGTGTTAATAAACCTAAAATCCTTTTTTGAAGTGTAGCTGTTCTTTTTTCAAAATTTTTACGTTGAAAAACTTCAAAAGGAGGATATACTTTATAAAGCTCATCAGTCTTATTTTTATCAAGAATTAATACTTTAGAATGTGTTAAACTTTCAATAGTTATAATAGATTTAGCATTTGTATACAAGGTAATATAATCACTAATCCACCAGTTTTTAATTGCAAATTGGATGGTATATTCTTTACCTTCTTCTGTCTTGTAAAAAGAACGTAAACAACCACTTACAACAAAAATATGTTCTTTTTTAAGAGAATTATCTGCAAGAATTATTTCTCCTTTTACTAATTTTTTTTCTACAATAATTTCATTCAGTTTATTTTCTATTTCTGCAGGGATTGAAACATTCTTTTTGAAATAATCTAAAAGTTCATTCATAAAATTGAAATTATTATTCACTTAAAGTAAATATAGTATTGCAAAATAGACATAGATACGATATTAACAAATTTAGCTTTTTTCGACTAGAAAATCCTTTGAAAAAGTGCTTTTATAAAATTTTTAGGAGGCATTTTCAATGTAATTTGTAAATCTTCAACTAAAGAAGTTTCTTCATCTAAAAATTTTAATATTTTATTTGGACGATTTTTTTGAAACATTTTAGCAAAAATAGATCCACCTAAATAGTTCTTTTTAGAAAGAATATCTAACAACAATAAGTCGTAAAACCAGAATTTATCAATTTTATGAAACTCGGTTAATGGTTCATTTTGTTTGATGTGTTTTATCAATTTTACCGTTTTTATAGAAGTTTTTTTAAATGTAAAACCTGTACTAGCTTTACTCCAACCACCTGCAGTACCAATATTAATTATGTTTTTAGAATTGTGTTTCCAGAACTTATAAGAAGTCATAGGTATAGAACCTTTCTCCTTTTCTACAATTTCATAATCGGTAATGTTTTTATTTACTAAATATTTTTCAATTTCTAATTTGTATTCATCATAAGCCAACAAGGTTTTTGAAAATAAGGTATATTCAAATAAGGCTTCGTTTTTAGAATAAGGTAAAATATACATAAAACGAGTATTTTCTTTTTGATCAACTGTAAAATCCATAAAAGTGGCAGCAGAATCATTAAAAGAATCGTGTTTGGTTTTTATAAAAAAACCTACAAAATGTTGCTGTAAAACAGGATATTTAAATTGATTTTTATAAGTGTCAAAAAACAAAATACTATTTAAAATAATGTTTGCTTTATAGACTTTGTCAGTAGTTTTAACTAGAGCACCCTCCTCTAACTGTTGAAAACTAAGTACACTAGCTTTTTGAAAATTAATATTTGATTTTGTTTCTAATTGCTTCCATATTTTTGAGTAAAAATCATCACTACGAATCATTTTATATTGGTAAGGTTCAATACTTTCTTCTGCAGAATGAATATCACTTTTAAAAATAATAGTACCCCAGGATTTGGTTACAATATCTTGCCATTCATCATTTTTATCTTGCCAATAACACCAAGTTCTATCGTTTATTTTTTTCTTTTTTTTATCTAAAATCAAAATAGATTTATCATCAAAAAAAGTGTCTTTTGACATTCTGTAAGCCATCATCAAACCAGATGCCCCTCCTCCAACAATTATATAGTCGTAATAATTCATTATGGTTATAATGAGGTAAATTTAGTCATAAAACAAATTAGTTTTATAAAATCAATTAATATCAAAGAAATCTATGCAGAAATACTCTAGAAATTCTTTTTCAATATATAATACTTCAATCTAGAGATTGAAAATACTAAATTTTAGCTTTTTTAAAATATTTTAAAGGCACAAACAACATTCCAAAACACTCACCATCTTCCTTTTCTAAATGCTTGTGATGTATTTTATGAGCCTTTCTTAACCCTTTTAAATATCTATTATTTGTGTGTTTAAACCATTTAAAACGCTGATGAATTAAAACATCATGTACTAAAAAATAAGCAATTCCATAAAACAAAATTCCTAAGCCAATAAAGAATAAAAAAGTATGTTCTGTATAGGTTCCAAAATAAAATAGTAAAATACTTGGCACAGCAAAAACAACAAAGAAAGCATCATTTTTTTCGAAGACTCCTTTGTATTTTGGCTGATGATGATCTTCATGTAAATACCAGCCAAAACCATGCATAACAAACTTGTGGGTAAACCAAGTTACGCATTCCATAAATAAAAAAACACTTAGTGTAATTAATACGTACATCATTATATGATATTCAATTTATACTTAACATAACTTCTTGCTAACAAGTTTATTTTCATCGGATTAGAAATACGAATTCTTGTATCTTTAATTTTTTCTGAGGAAACTTTATTCAGTTTTTTTAATAATCTTTTGTAATATCTAAAAGCCATATATACCCCAAATTTAGCCTCAACTGGTAATTTTAAAATTCCGTTTTTATAAGCATAATCAAAATCTTCTTCAATTTCATTTATAATTTCTTTTTTAGAAGCAGTATCTAAATTTCCTAAGTCTATATTAGGAAAATATGAGCGATTTAAAGTTTCATAATCGTCTTTTAAATCGCGTAAAAAATTTACTTTCTGGAAAGCAGAACCTAAACGCATTGCTGCATTTTTAAGAGCTTCAAACTTTTTATCATCACCATTTACAAAAACTTTTAAACACATTAAACCCACAACATCTGCAGAACCATAAATATACTCATCATATTCTTCTTTGGTTACATATTCAGTTTTATATAAATCTGCTTTCATACTCTTTAAAAAAGCATCAATCATTGCATCAGGAATATTGTATTTATTAACTGTTTTTTGAAAAGAATTTAAAATAGGGTTTAAACTAATACCTTGTTCTTTTGCCATATAATAATCACGTTCAAAGTTTGTCATTAATAGTTCTTTGTCATAATCATGAAAAGTATCTACAATTTCATCAGCAAAACGTACAAACCCATAAATATTATAAATATCTGTTCTAATTTTTGGGGATAACATATTAACCGCTAAAGAAAAAGATGTACTATACTTTTCTGTTACCAATTTACTACAACTGTTAGAAACACTATCAAATAATTCTTTCATATTATTTGTTTTTATTTTTAATAATTAATTCTGATGCAATTTTTCCTGATATTAATGCAGGCGGAACTCCAGGTCCAGGAACAGTTAATTGTCCTGTAAAAAATAAATTTTCAACTTTACTACTTTTTATATTAGGTCTTAAAAATGCTGTTTGTAATAATGTATTTGCCATTCCGTAGGCATTACCTTTATAAGAATTATATTCTTCTTTAAAATCATTTACACAAAAAGATTTTTTAAATATGATGTTTTCTTTAACCGATTGATTTGTTAACTTTTCAAATCTATCAATAATTTTATGAAAATATTGCTCTCTTAAATCTTCTGTATCTTCTAAATCTGGCGCTAAAGGAATTAAGAAAAAACCTGCTTCTTTTCCATCAGGAGCAGACGTTTTATCTGTAATTGATGTAAAGTTAGCATAAAATAATGGATTTGTGGGCCATTTTGGATTGTCGTAAATTTCTTCTGCATGTGCATCAAAATCTGAATCAAAAAACAATGTATGATGACTTACATTTTTTATTTTTTTATCAAACCCAACATAAAATAATAAAGAAGAGGGTGCAAAAATTTTCTTATCCCAATAAGAATCTGAATATTGATGCAAATTTTTATTTAACAAAGTTTCTGTATGATGATAATCTGCACCACTTAAAACCAAATCAGACCTCAATTCTTCTCCGTTAACAATTAATCCTGAAACTTTATTTGTAGAGTCAGTTAATATTTTTTCAACATTTGAGTTCGTTTTAAAGTCAACACCTAAACTCTCTCCTAAAGATACTATTCCTTCTATAACTTTATACATTCCTCCTCTTGGATGCCACGTTCCAAGCCCAAAATCAGCATAATTCATAAAGTTATAAAAAGCTGGTGTATTACTGGGTTTTGCGCCTAAAAATAATACAGGAAATTCTAAAATTTGAATTAATTTTTGACTTTTAATATTTTTACGAACTTGTTTTCTTATCGTAGAAAAAAATTGAGTTACTCTTGCAATTGTTGTTGTGGTAACTAATTCTAATGGAGAAACCCCTGGTTTATAAACCAAGTCTTTTATAGCTGTATCGTAGTTTTCTTTTGCAGAATTTAAAAAAGATGCTAAATGCTTTCCACTACCTTTTTCTTCAGATTCAAACAAATTATAAATCTCATTCAACTCACTAGAAATCTTTACTGATGAATTCTCTCCAAAATAAACTTCGTAACCAGGATTTAATTTATCCAATGTGTAATAATCAGAAGGTTTTTTTCCAAAATCTGAAAAAAAACGTTCAAAAACATCAGGCATCCAATACCAAGAAGGACCAATATCAAAAGTGAAACCTTCTTTTTTGTATTGTCTTGCCCTTCCCCCTAATGTTGAATTTTTTTCTAAAACCGTTACATTATAACCCTCTTTTGCCAAGTAACAAGATGCCGACAAAGAAGAAAACCCTGAGCCAATTATATAAACGTTTTTATTCATATTTAATTTTGTTTAACAAATATACGAATTTAATAAACAAAATTAAAAATATTTTATAACGCTTTTAACAAATCAGAAATTGAATTATATAATTTAATATTATCATTAGAAGGTAAATGTTTTATTTTATCTACTTTTTTACCAGTTATAAAAAAACTATCCTTACTATCAACCATTAAATCTTTAATCTCATTAAAATAACTCTCAATTTTATCATCATATGGTTGAATAGTTAACGAGGTTATAAAACAAATTTCCATATCACTTTCAGAAAAATAATTAAGATTACTTAATGGTAAACTCTGACCTAAATAAATAGTATGAAACCCTCTTAAAACTAGTTCGTAGTTTAGGTATAAAATTCCCAGCTCATGAATTTCATTTTCTGGTAAAAACAACACATATGTTTTATTTAAGTTTTCTATGTTATACTGTAACTTCTCAGTATTTAATTGAATTTTTTGTTCTATTAAATTTGAAATAAAATGTTCGTGTGCAGGTAACAAAGTGTCAGTTTGCCAAAGCAAACCAATTTGCTCTAAAAAAGGAATAAAAACATCTTTAAAAACTTCTCTAAAGCTTTTCTTATGCAATAATTTATGATAAGTATTATTAAATAAAACTTTATCAAATTGAAACATAGCAACTTTAAAAGCATTAATTGCTTCATCATTAATTGCAATGTTAAATGCCAATTCTCTTGATTGAAGAATAATCTCTTCATTTGACATTTTAGCAATTTTAGATATTTTAAACTGATTGTTATTTAAAAGAACAATATTTAATAATTTTTGAAGATGCTCATTAGAATAATAACGAATATTAGTCTCAGTTCTTTTGGGCTTTAATAAACTATATCGTTTTTCCCAAATCCGAATAGTATGAGCTTTTATTCCAGAAATATTTTCAAGGTCCTTAATTGTAAAGTCAATCTTAATACTGTTCATCATTAATCATTTATCACTCAACAAATTTAAACTTTTAATTTAATTTAAAATTAAAATGAAGAAAAATGTAACTTTTTATACTTTTACGCTACTTATAAATAACTAACCCAACTTTAAGTGTGCAAAAAGATTTAGAAACTAAATTTTTATCGGACTTTGAACAAAATCAAAATATAGCTCATAAAATTTGTAGGCTTTATACTACAAATCAAGATGCGCATAACGATTTATTTCAAGAAATAACCATTCAGCTTTGGAAAAACTATCCAAAGTTTAGAGGAGATTCTAAATTTAGTACATGGATGTATAGAGTTGCTTTGAATACAGCAATTTCTTTATACAGAAAATCAACAAGGCAAGTAAAAACTCAAGACATTAGTGAAGTTGAGTTTAGAATTTCTTCATTTGATTATGATGATACTGAAGAAAAGCAATTAAATGAATTATATAAAGCAGTTCATAAACTAAATGATATTGAAAAGGCATTGATTTTCTTGTATTTGGAAGACAAGCCTTATAAAGAAATTTCTGAAACATTAGGAATTTCTTCTGTAAATGCAAGAGTAAAAATGAACAGAGCAAAAGAAAAATTAAAAAATATATTAAACCCATAATTATGGATTTATTAGAAAAATATAAAAAAGCTTGGGATAATCAACCCGAAGAAAAAAATAAAGTTTCTTCTATTGATATCTACAAAATGGCACATTCAAAGTCATCATCTATTGTAAAATGGATCTTTATTGTAGGTGTTTTAGAGCTTCTTTTTTGGTCCGGAATAAATTTCTTTGTTCCAGATAGCATATATGTAATTTATGAAGATTTAAATTTAATGTCTTTACTAAATGTTTTTTTGATACTACATTATGTTATAATTTTAGCATTCTTATTTTTATTTTATAAAAATTACAAAAAAATATCAATCATTGATAACACAAAAAAATTAATTATAAATATTTTAGGAATAAGAAAAACAGTAAAATATTATGTTTTTTATAACTTAGCTACCTTTTTCTTGATAAGTGTTGTTTTTAATTCTATAATTTTTTCTGATGAAAATAAATTGATGAAAATTATGAATCCAAAAAACTTATCTATGGATATGAGTCAATTTATAACTATAACTTTAATAAGCCAAATAATTGCCTTAATTATCATATTAACTTTACTTTGGTTATTTTACAAATTAGTTTATGGAATTTTGCTAAAAAAATTAAATAGAAATTATAAAGAATTAAAAAAAATAGATGATTTAAATTAAATTTGCTCTTATGAAAAAGATGTTTTTATTTTTTTGCTTATCAATTACTTTAACTGGCTTTTCTCAAAAATCAGATTTTTGGAAAAATGTTCGTTATGGTGGTGGTTTCTCTTTAAGTTTTGGAAACCAAACAACTGTAGGTATTTCTCCAAGTGCTGTTTATGATTTTAATAATGGTTTTTCTTTAGGAACTGGTATAACTTATATTTATAGTGAAATTGGAGATTTTACGACAAATGTTTATGGTGGAAGTATCGTTTCACTATATCAAATACCCAATATAGGAGTCCAACTTTCAGGTGAATTTGAACAATCTTACGCCAAACAAACAGACAGTTTTGGAAGCATAAATACTAATTTTCCTGCTTTATATTTTGGTGCAGCTTATAATAGAGGACGTTTTGCTTTTGGTTTTAGATATGATGTTTTATATGATGAAAACAAAAGTGTGTATGCTTCACCATTTTCACCTATTGTTCGTTTTTATTTTTAAAAATTTTTCAGATCTTTTAATAAAACTTCATGCATTTGATCTGTAAAATCTAAATGTGTAACTATACGTATTTTACCTTCTCCCATTGGAGTTAATAAGATGTTTTTTTCTTTCATCTTATTAATAAAATTTTCATCACCAATTTTATCATCAACATAAAAAATAACAATATTCGTTTCTATCTGTTCTACTTTGGTAACGTAAGAAACCGATTTTAAAACAGTTCCTATTTCTTTTGCCTTTTGATGATCTTCTGATAATCTTTCTATATGATTATCTAAAGCATAAATTCCGGCGGCAGCTAAAAAACCAGCTTGCCTCATTGCTCCGCCAAACAGTTTTCTAATTCTTAATGCTTTTTCAATATCTTCTTTTGAGCCCAATAAAATAGACCCAATTGGTGCACCTAAACCTTTTGATAAACAAATAGAAATAGTGTCAAATAATTGCCCATAGTGTTTAGGAGATTCTTTCTTTTCTACTAAAGCATTAAACAACCTAGCTCCATCTAAATGAAAAGCCAAGTTATTTTCTTTAGAAATTTTCTGTATTTTTTTTAATTCAAAAAAATCCCAACAGGCACCACCTCCTTTATTTGTTGTGTTTTCAATACAAACTAATTTTGAATATGGAACATGGATATCTGAACGACCAACAACTGCTTCTTGCAACTGAGTTGCTGTAAACATACCTCTAGCTCCATCAATTAATTTACAAGTAACACCTGCATTAAATGCTGCACCACCTCCTTCATAATTATACACATGAGCATATTTATGGCAAAATAATTTATCTCCAGGTTGCGTGTGTAATTTGATAGCTGCTTGATTTGCCATTGTTCCTGAAGGGAAAAATAAGGCCTCTTCCATTCCAAATAACTTTGCCGCTTTTTCTTGTAATGCATTTACTGTTGGATCCATTTTAAAAACATCATCTCCTACCTTTGCATTCATCATTGCATCCAACATCCCTTTTGTTGGTTTTGTTACTGTATCAGATATTAAATCAATTATCATTTTATTTTTTTATGACAAAAATTTTACAAATTGAATAAAAGCAATATTGATTTGAAAAATTAATGAAAGTTAATGTCTTATTTTTAATTTCCAATTGGAGATCCATCAGGAATTTTAGGCGCACTGTTTTTCTTAAATGAAATTGGATTTTTTTGAAAATCTTCAATCATTTCAATCATAGATTTATCATAGATTTTTTGCACTCCATTTGAGTTTTTTTCTTTTAAAAAAGATGCTATTTCACTCAATTTAAAATCTACAATTGCATTTACTTGTTTGTATTGATTTTTTAAAGTTGACGCAAAAAACAACTGTTCTAAAACCTTCATATTTATTACATTTTGTAACTCTTGATAATAAAAATCTTTATGCGTTTTTTTAATCGATTTTATAATTAATTCATCCAATAACTCTTCTAGACCTAATTGCGTATTATCTAAACTTTTATATGCAATTAATCTTGATAATCTTTGCGGATTTAAAAGTAATTCTAAAGTCATTTCTGATGCAGTTTCTACTGCAGAAAAAGCATCAAAAGCAACACCTAATTTACTTTTAAAAGATTCTCTAGTTCTACCAAAACCAATTGCTCTTGGCGGAAATAAATATAATTTTTCTTTCGGAATTGCAATTTCATTCACAGAAATTGTTTTTAAAACAGCCTGTAAAGCAATACGTTCTGTTACACCAGAAACTCTTTTTACAATCGTTTGGTTATCGCCTTTAACCGCGTAGCTATAATCTAATCCACCAATTAATTTTACAGCTGCTTCGGTTTGAAATCTATGAAAAAAATAAAGGGGCACAAACACGTCTTCTAAAACAGAATAAGGCTCATTTGTTTTTATATTATCCGTAGAAAAATTCTTAATTGCTAATTTTCTAATTTGTAAAATATTGTATAATTCATCATAAATAGTACCACCATTATCCCATAAATGAGCAGAAATACTTGCACTTCCTTGAGAACGTGCATCTGAATCTGACAAGTATTTTAAGCCTTTAGAAGCAGCATCTTTTAAAATAATATTCAACTCTTCATTTTCATTTTTATTGCTCGGAAAATCTTGATAAAAATAAGCTACTGTTACTTTATCCCAATCCCCAATTTTGGTGTCATAAGCATCAGAAAAATCAATTTCACCATTTTTTAAGGTAAATTTAGGATGAGGATAATCCATCACAGAAGTTCTACCATTAGTACTTGCAGCAAAATTATGGGCGAAACCTAAAGTGTGCCCAATTTCATGTGCAGACAATTGTCTAATTCTTGCCAAAGCCATTTGCAAAGCAAAATCATCGTCTACTAAATTATTTTTATAAGGTGCTTGTAAAGCTTGTGCTATTAAAAAATCTTGACGAATTCGTAAACTACCTAAACTAACATGACCTTTGATAATTTCGCCAGTTCTAGGATCAGAAATACTGCCTCCATAACTCCAACCTCTTGTAGATCTATGTACCCATTGAATCATATTATATCTAATATCCATAGGATCGGCACCTTCAGGCAACATTTTTACTTGAAATGCATCTTTGTAGCCTATGGCATCAAAAGCTTGATTCCACCAACGTCCACCATCCAATAAAGCACTTCTAACTGGTTCTGGAGTTCCTCTATCTAAATAATAAATAATTGGTTCTTTAGCTTCCGAAATTGTTGCTTCTGGATTCTTTTTTTCTAAACGATGTCTATAAACAAATCGTTTAGTAATAGATTGATTTACTGGTGTCGCATAATCTAAATAAGACATTGGATAGCCACCAGAACGTGGGTCAAATTTTCTAGGTTTATATTTATCATCTGGTAATTCTACAAAAGAATGATGCTGATGAACCGTTACCAAACTTGCATCTGGAGTTACACTTCTTATATTATATCCTTTAGGACTTCCTTTAAAAGTAAGCATTACATCAAACTCAATATTTTTTGGAAACGCTTTTGTGCGTTCTAAATTAAAAGCAGATTTACTTTTGTCTAAACTGTAATTTCCTTGCTTTTTTCTTGCCAAAGAGTTAGAAACACCATGAGCATCTCTCATAAAAAAAGAAGTTGCATCTACTAAATAAACACCATTTTCTTCTTTATCAATAATAAAACCATGCAACACCGATTTTGCAAATGCTTCTTTTACGGATTGCTTTTCTTCTACATTATCTGTTATTGCTCTATAAGTTTGATTTGGTTGAATTAATAATAGTTTATTACCAGCTTTTTTAAAATAAACAACAACTCCATCTCCTAATTGCCCTCTGTCTAAACCAATATCGTTGGATCCAATTCCTTCTGAAAGTGAATTTACATATAGAAATTCTTCATTTAACTTTTCAATTTGTAAAAATATTTTATCCTTAGAATCATCATAATAAAAAGTAAAATATCCATCATACTTGATAACATCTTTTTGTAATTTATCATTAAAAAATTGAGAAAATCCATCAACTGAAAAAGAAATTAATAAAACAATAAGTAGTAATTTTTTCATGGTTTATTTATTTTCTATAAATCTATAAAATATCTATTAGCTTTTAAAAGAAGATTTATTAAAATTTCATTTATTTTTGTAGAAACTATGATAACACAAGACCAACTAAAAGATATAGCTACAAGAATTGATAAACTAAAAACTTATTTAGAAATTGATAAAAAGCTGATCGAAATTGCAAATGAAGAAGAAAAAACAGTTGATCCTAATTTTTGGAACAATCCAAAAGAAGCCGAATTATTATTGAAGGAGCTTCGTATTCAAAAAAAATGGGTAGAAGATTATCAGAAAGCAATCACTTTAAATGAAGATTTAATTGTTCTTTATGAGTTTTACAAAGAAGGTGAAATTGATGAAATTGAAATTGAAGCACATTTTGAAAAAACAAGTACTTTTTTAGAAGATATTGAGTTTAGAAATATGCTCTCAGATGAAGGAGATTCTTTATCTGCTACTATACAAATTACTGCTGGTGCAGGAGGAACAGAAAGTTGCGATTGGGTAGAAATGCTTTCTAGAATGTACACAATGTGGGCAGAAAAACAAGGTTTTAAGTTAAAAACACTCAATTACCAAGCAGGTGATGTAGTTGGTATAAAAACTATAACTATAGAAATTGATGGTGATTATGCTTTTGGATGGTTAAAAGGAGAAAATGGTGTACATAGATTGGTTAGAATTTCACCTTTTGATAGCAATGCAAAAAGGCATACTACATTTGGTTCTGTGTATGTTTTTCCTGTGGCTGATGACTCAATTGAAATTGATATTAACCCAGCTGATATAGAAATTGTAACAGCAAGATCTAGTGGAGCCGGAGGTCAGAATGTTAATAAAGTAGAAACCAAAGTTCAGTTAACTCATAAACCTACAGGAATACAAATTCAGTGTTCTAATTCTCGTTCTCAACACGATAACAGAGCAACTGCTATGAAAATGTTAAAATCTCAATTGTATGAAATTGAGCTGCAAAAACAACAAGCTACAAGAGATGAAATTGAATCTGGGAAGTTAAAAAACGAATGGGGAAGTCAAATAAGAAATTATGTAATGCATCCTTATAAATTAGTGAAAGATGTAAGAACGGCTCATGAAACGGGTAATGTAGATGCTGTTATGGATGGAAGTATCAATCCGTTTTTAAAATCTTATTTAATGTTAAACGGACAGAAAAAAGAGAATAACTAATAGTATTTAAAATTTTATTAAAAATGATAAAAATATATCACAATCCTAGATGTACAAAATCTAGACAAGGATTATCAATTTTAGAAAACTCTGGTAAAGAATTTGAGATTGTTAAATATTTAGATACTATTCCTACGGAAAAAGAATTAACTGAGATCATTAAATTATTAGGCATCTCTCCTATTGAGTTAGTTAGAAAAAACGAGAAAGTTTGGAAAGAAAATTATAAAGGCAAAGAATTAACTGATTCAGAAATTATTAAAGCAATGATTGAAAATCCTAAATTAATAGAAAGACCAATTATTATCAATAATAACAAAGCTGTAATTGGTAGACCTACAGAAAAAATTAATACTATTATTTAGATTATTATTTTTTACTTTTTTCTTTAACATTTCTTTAACTTATTTAAGTTAAACTTAACAAGAACTTTGTAGTCTAAAAAAAGAACTAAATCAACTGCAAATTTTGACAAAAAAAATAACGCTACTTTTATGCTGTCTTTTATCAGCAACATTTTTGTTTTCACAAAAAAAATCAAGTTCCAGCAATATTTCAATTACGGGAAAAGTAATAGATGCTAATACAAATCAACCATTAGAATATGCAACTATTATTCTAAAAAATACTAAAAACTTAAAAGTTTCTGGTGGAATTACAGATATAAATGGTAATTTCAATATTAAAACTCCAAAAGGAACTTATGAAATAAGAGTCGAATTTATTTCCTTTAAAACTAAAGAATTTCCATCACAAAAAATTATATCTAACAAAAATTTTGGTACAATTAAACTACAAGAAGATTCTGATAGTTTAAATGAAATTGTTGTGATTGCAGAAAAATCTTCAGTTGATATAAGGCTAGATAAAAAAATATACAATGTTGGTAAAGATATGACTGTAAAAGGAGGAACAGCTTCTGATGTTTTAGACAATGTACCATCTGTTGATGTTGATGCTGAAGGTACTGTAAGTTTAAGAGGTAGTGAAAATGTTAGAATTTTAATTGATGGTAAGCCATCAGCATTAGTAGGTTTAAGTAGTACAGATGCTTTAAAACAATTACCTTCTGATGCTATTGAAAGAGTTGAAGTAATAACCTCTCCATCTGCAAGGTACGACTCTGAAGGAACAGCTGGTATTTTAAACATAATATTAAGAAAAGGGAAAGCTACAGGTTTTAATGGGTCTGTAAATGTGAATGTTGCAACTCCAAAAAACAATCAAATCTCTGTAAATTTAAATTCACGTTCAGAAAAAATTAATCTTTTTTCAAACTTTGGTTATAATGACGGTGGAAGTCCGGGTGTTTATAATTCAACAATTTCTTACCTAACAAGTGGAATTTTAGATAGCACAAGAATTGAGAATAGAGATAATCAAAGAAATAGAAAAGGGTTTAACGGAAATGTTGGTTTAGAGTATTTTATCAACAAAAAAAGCTATATAACAGGTACAATTTTCTTAAGAGATTCTGATGGAGAAAATGTATCAATAAATAATATTAGTTCTTTTGACAATGCAGGTAATAATTTGTTTAATTCAACAAGAATACAAGATGAAACCGAAGTAGATCAAACACTTCAGTTTTCTTTAAATTATACAAATAATATTAATGATAAAGGTCATAAGTTTACAATAGACCTACAACATAGTGCTAGCAAAGAAAATGAGGCAGCAATTATTACAGATGTTTTTCCTGAAACGAACGCTACCAATGAACTTTCTATAGATAATTTAATTCAAGCAGATTATGTTTTACCTATTGGTAAAAACGCTCAATTTGAATTGGGTTACCGTGGAAGTTTTCAAGATTTAACTTCGGATTATTTAGTAGTTGCACCTAATTTAGAAGCAGAATACAACCCTTCTAATAATTTAGAATTTACACAAAACATAAATGCATTTTATACACAATTTGGAAGTAAGATAAACAAGTTTTCTTACCTATTGGGTTTAAGAACAGAAATGACAAATATTAGTGTAAATCTTATTAATACTAATGAAAACTTCAAGAAAAAATATACAGATTTTTTTCCAACAGTAAATTTAGGATATGAATTATCTGAAAGTCAAAGTTTTACTTTAGGTTATAGCAAACGTTTAAGAAGACCACGTTCTAGATTTTTAAATCCATTTGAAAGTAGAGCAAGTGAAACCGTAATTTCTAAGGGAAATGTAGATTTAGACCCTACATATACAAATTCTTTCGATTTAGGATATTTAAAAAAATGGGATAAATTAACCTTAAACTCATCTATCTATTATCAACATTCAATAAATGCAATTGAAAGAGTTAATAGCCAAGAAATTAGATTTATAAATGGAATAGAAACCAATATTTTGGTAAGACAACCTATAAATTTAGCTTCAGAAAACAGAGCTGGTTTTGAGTTTACAGCTAATTATAATCTAAATAGAAAAGTAAAATTTTCTGGAAGTTTTAACTTTTTTCAGTTTGAAACAAAAGGAGATTACACATATAATATTACAGATCAAAGTACAAATACAGTATCTTCAATTACACAGAACTTTGATGCAAAAAATAATTCTTGGTTTACACGTTTTGATGCTAGGATTACCCTCCCATGGGACATACAATCACAAACAAGGCTTTTTTATAGAGGACCAAGAAATGAAGCTCAAAGTGATGTTGAAGGAATTTTATCTTTAAACTTAGCTTTTAGCAAAGATATTTTAAAAGATAAAGGAACTTTAGTTTTAAATGTAAGTGACCTTTTTAATTCAAGAAAATATCAAGTCACAGGTTTTACTCCGAGTAGAGAAAACCCTACAAATATTACAGACCAAACTTTTCAAAGAAGAATGCGTCAAATATCATTAAATTTCACTTACAGATTCAATCAAAAGAAAAACCAAAGAAAAAGAAACTCTGGTCAAAGAGAAGATGATGGTGGCGAGTTTTAAATTTACCTATTTTATTTGGGCGTTTTAACGGGCTTTCCAATACAATCTTTTTTATATGCTGTTATTACTAAATTTACGTTTTATGTATTGAGATAATCTCACTTATAAAAAAGATTACTTCGTAAACTCGTAATAACACTTATTTAAAAACATAAAAAAGGATTTCCGTTACAATCCCTAACGCATTCACTCAAACCCATAAAAAAAGGCTCGCAAATAGCGAACCTTTTTTATATAATATTTTAAGAAACTACTTTCCTTGAGCAGCTTTTTTTGCTTCTTTTTTTAATTTCATATTTTCCCAAATTGTTCCTCCAATCCAATAAGGCACTACAAAAGTTAACAAGAATATTAACAACCAAAAACCAGCTGTAAAAATAAACATGAATAAAACTAAACCTGAAAATTCTGAAAAATCTAACATTAATTTGTATTTATAATAGTAATTGTTCGTTATGCGAAAATAATATTTATTTTTTAAAATTATACTATCAAAATAAAAAGTTTTTTAAAAAACTAAATATATAATTATACCACTTATATTTCAACTATCATTTATAAATTTTTCATCATTCTTTTTGTAAATTTGTTGTACTAAAAATTACATTCAAAATGACAAAATACAGAATCGAAAAAGACACAATGGGTAATGTAAATGTACCTGCAGATAAATATTGGGGTGCTCAAACTGAGCGTTCTAGAAACAATTTTAAAATTGGCACAGCTGGTTCTATGCCATTAGAAATTGTTTATGGTTTTGCATATCTTAAAAAAGCAGCAGCGTTTACAAATTGTGAATTAGGCGTTTTAACCTCTGAAAAAAGAGATTTAATTGCGCAAGTTTGTGACGAAATTTTAGCGGGTAAATTAGATGACCAATTTCCTTTGGTAATTTGGCAAACTGGTTCTGGTACACAATCCAATATGAATGTAAATGAAGTTATTGCCAATAGAGCCCATGAAATAACTGGTAAAGTAATTGGTGAAGGTGATAAAACCATCCAACCAAATGATGATGTAAACAAATCGCAATCATCAAATGATACATTTCCTACAGGAATGCATATTGCCGCTTACAAGAAAATTGTAGAAAATACAATTCCTGGTATTGAGCAATTAAGAGATACTTTAAAAGCAAAATCAGAAGCATTTAGTGATGTTGTAAAAATAGGTAGAACGCATTTAATGGATGCTACTCCCCTAACCTTAGGACAAGAATTTTCTGGTTACGTAGCACAATTAAACTTTGGTATTAAAGCTTTAAAAAACACATTAGAACACTTAGCTCAATTAGCTTTAGGAGGAACAGCTGTTGGTACAGGTTTAAATACACCTGCTGGTTATGATGTTTTAGTAGCAAAATATATTGCAGAATTTACAAATTTACCTTTTATCACAGCACAAAATAAATTTGAAGCTTTAGCTGCACATGATGCACTTGTAGAAACTCATGGAGCATTAAAACAAATAGCCGTTTCTTTAAATAAAATTGCAAACGATATTAGAATGATGGCTTCTGGACCAAGGTCTGGAATAGGAGAAATAATTATACCTGCAAACGAACCTGGTTCTTCAATTATGCCAGGAAAAGTAAACCCTACACAAGCAGAAGCTATGACAATGGTTTGTGCACAAGTTATGGGTAATGATGTTGCTGTTACAGTTGGTGGCACACAAGGGCATTATGAACTAAATGTTTTTAAACCTATGATGGCTGCTAACGTATTGCAATCTGCTCAATTAATTGGTGATGCATGTGTTTCTTTTGATGAAAATTGTGCTGCCGGTATTGAGCCAAATCATACTAGAATTACAGAATTAGTAAATAATTCTTTAATGTTAGTTACTGCTTTAAATACCAAAATTGGATATTATAAAGCTGCTGAAATTGCAAATACCGCTCACGAAAACGGTACTACCTTAAAAGAAGAAGCTGTTCGTTTAGGTTATGTAACACCAGAACAATACGATGAATGGGTAAAGCCAGAAGAAATGACTGGAAGTTTAAAATAAAATTTAAATATACTTCTATACTAAAAAAAAGCTTATGAAAAAATCACAAGCTTTTTTTTAGTATTTTACATTTATAATGATTAATACTTATACCCTATAGAGATTTGAAAGACTGAATTTTTAACTGGTAAATCACTATCACTAGATTCTGAATCATCAGTATTAGAGAATGTATTACTTATAATAAGAAGCATATTCGTTTTCTGTTATCATTTCAATAGATTTATGTATGTTTGTTATAGTTAATTTAATCATTTTATGACCAAATTATTCATCAATATAAAAGAACTTATTCAAGTTAGAGATACTTCTTTACATAAAGTTTCTGGTAAAGAAATGAGTATTTTACCAACAATAAAAAATGCTTATTTATTAATTAAAAATGATTTAATTGCTGATTTTGGTTTGATGAATGAAGCACCAACTTTTTCTATTGATAAAATCATAGACTGTTCTGGTAAAATAATATTACCAACTTGGTGCGATTCTCATACACACATTGTTTTTGCTGGTCATAGAGAACAAGAATTTGTGGATAGAATTAATGGTTTATCTTATGAAGAAATTGCTAATAACGGTGGTGGAATTTTAAATTCTGCCAAAAAACTTCAAGAAACTTTAGAAAAAGATTTATATAATCAATCTAAAAAAAGATTAGACGAAGTAATAGCTTTGGGAACAGGTGCTATAGAAATAAAATCTGGTTATGGGTTAACCGTTGATGCTGAGTTAAAAATACTAAGAGTAATTAAAAAACTCAAAGAGAACTATAAAATTCCTATCAAAGCAACTTTTTTAGGTGCTCATGCAGTTCCTGCTGAATATAAAAATAATAAAGAAGGGTATATTAATTTAATTATTGATAAAATGCTACCCAAAATTGCTGCCGAAAATCTAGCCGATTTTATAGATGTTTTTTGTGAAAAAGGATATTTTACTGTGGAAGATACAGACAGAATTCTAGGCTCAGCAAAACAATATAATTTAACACCTAAAGTTCATGTAAATCAGTTTAATGCCATTGGAGGAATCCAAATTGCTACAAAACATAAAGCTTTATCTGTAGACCATTTAGAAATTTTAACAGATAAAGATATTACAAGCTTGCAAACTTCCAACACTATGCCTGTTGCACTTCCCTCCTGTTCTTTTTTCTTAGGAATACCTTACACACCAGCAAGAAAAATTATTGATGCAAATTTACCTTTGGCATTGGCAACAGATTATAACCCTGGCTCTACACCTTCTGGAAACATGAATTTTGTAGTTGCAACAGCTTGTATTAAAATGAAAATGACACCAGAGGAAGCCATAAATGCCGCAACTATTAATGCTGCTTTTGCAATGAATCTATCAGATAAAGTTGGAAGTATCACAAAGGGAAAATTAGCCAATTTTATCATCACAAAAGAAATACCTTCTTATAATTTTATACCTTATAGTTTTGGTTCTAATTTAATTGATAAGGTGTATATAAATGGAAATAAAATTTAATGTTTTTTAGAGCTATTTCATATTTAAAATTCTTGGTAAAATCTACAAATCAACACGGAGTACATTCTCCTTTTGTATATGATTTTGTAACGAAAGGATTGTATCAAAAAGTTGTAAAAAACAATATTCTTAATAATTATACTGAGTTAAAATGTCTATCAAAAAAAGAACAAAAAGTCGTTTTAAAAATAGTTAATTATTTTAATATCGATGAAATTTATTTCGACTTAAAAACATTAAGTAAAAGTTTAAGTAGCGACTGTAAAATTCTATTTATAAACAACTTAATCTTAAAACCATTTCTTAAAGATCAAAATAATTATTTTATCGTTATTAATAAAATTCATAGAGACAAAAAAACATACAATATTTGGAAAAAACTCATTAAAAATAATCAAGCT
Source organism: uncultured Polaribacter sp. (assembly GCF_947500975.1). Classification (GTDB taxonomy): domain Bacteria; phylum Bacteroidota; class Bacteroidia; order Flavobacteriales; family Flavobacteriaceae; genus Polaribacter. The sequence goes on along the minus strand of NZ_CANMUE010000007.1, from coordinate 50,594 downwards.
ACAGTAACAATTGATTTGTTTTATTTGGGCTTAATTTTCTTCAGAAAAGAACAACAAAAAGAGCATTTTACAATAAGAGTTTAAACATCGTAACTATGAATTTAAATTTCAAAACATTGAATTATAAATTATGAAAATATATACAAAAACTGGCGATAAAGGAACTACTGCTTTATTTGGTGGTACAAGAGTAAAAAAATACAATTTACGTATAGAAAGCTATGGAACAGTAGATGAGCTAAACTCGTATATTGGATTAATTAAAGATCAAGAAATCAGCCAAGAAATAAAAGATACTTTATTACAAATTCAAACTGAATTGTTCACTCTAGGTGCTATGTTGGCAACTCCACCTGAAAAAAAAACATTAAAAAGCGGAAAAGAACGATTAAATATCCCAAAAATTGATAAAGTTTCTATCCTATTTTTAGAAAAGGGAATTGATACAATGGATGAAGAATTACCTCAGATGACACATTTTATTTTGCCTGGTGGGCATCAAGCTGTGTCATTCTGTCACATAGCTAGATGCGTTTGCAGACGAGCAGAACGTCTTTCTGTAGAATTAAATGATCTAGAAACTATTAATAATGACATCTTAAAATATTTAAACAGACTTTCTGACTACCTTTTTGTATTGGCACGAAAGTTGTCTAAAGACTTATCAGTAGAGGAAATTAAATGGGTTCCTGAAAAAAAATCGTAAGTTCTTTATTTATTGAATAGAAATTTCTTAAAAAAGACTTGCATAATTGCGTAAAAAAATTATTTTTGCACAAAATTAAACATTAAGAAATGTATTGGACATTAGAATTAGCATCTTATTTAGCAGATGCACCTTGGCCAGCAACCAAAGACGAATTAATAGATTATGCTATTAGAACAGGATCTCCTCTTGAAGTAGTTGAAAATCTACAAGATATTGAAGACGAAGGTGATGCTTATGATTCTATTATTGAAATTTGGCCTGACTATCCTACAGAAGATGATTATCTTTGGAATGAGGATGAATACTAAATTAAATAATTAAAATATAAAAAGTCTCTAAAGAGGCTTTTTTTTTGTTTTTCTTTTAATTGAGAAAATACTATTTTTCCTAGCCTATAAAGCTAGCTTATAAAACAAAACAATACAGCTAACTAAATAGCTTAAAAACATACACATAATGAGCATATTAAACTCCGTTATCAAACTTTTTGTGGGTGATAAACAACAAAAAGATTTAAAAAATTTACAACCCGTTGTAGATGATGTAAAGAAATTTGAAGCTTCGTTTTCTAAACTTTCACATGATGAATTACGTGCAAAAACTTTTGAATTTAAAGCAAGATTAAACGAAGCAACTAAAGAACTTGATGATAAAATTTCCTCTTTAGAAGAAGAAGCTAAAAATGCAGATATAGATAGACAAGAAGATATTTATTCAGAAATTGATACTTTAAAAGATGAAGCTTATCAATTATCAGAAGCTACACTTTTACAAATCATGCCAGAAGCTTTTGCTGTTGTTAAAGAAACAGCAAAACGTTTTGTAGAAAACAATGAAATAGAAGTTACAGCAACTCCTTTTGACAGAGAATTATCTGCAGATAGAGACAATGTAACTTTAGAAGGTGACAAAGCTTTTTGGGCAAATTCTTGGGATGCCGCTGGTAAACCTGTTACTTGGGACATGATTCATTATAATGTTCAATTAATTGGAGGTTCTGTTTTACACCAAGGTAAAGTTGCAGAAATGATGACTGGTGAAGGTAAAACCTTAGTTTCTACTTTACCAGTATACCTAAATGCTTTAACAGGTAAAGGCGTACATTTAGTAACTGTAAATGACTACTTAGCAAAGCGTGATAGAGCGTGGATGGCTCCTATTTTTGAGTTTCACGGACTTTCTACAGATTGTATAGATTATCATCAACCCAATTCAGATGCACGTAGAAAAGCCTACAATGCAGATATTACCTATGGTACTAACAATGAATTTGGTTTCGATTATTTACGTGATAATATGGCTAGCTCTAAAGACGATTTAGTTCAAAGAGCTCCTAATTATGCCATTATTGATGAAGTAGATTCTGTTTTAATTGATGATGCAAGAACGCCGTTAATTATTTCAGGACCAGTTCCACAAGGAGACAGACATGAATTTAACGAGTTAAAACCTTTAGTCTCTGATTTAGTAGGAATACAGAGTAAATACTTAATTGGTGTTTTGGCAGAAGCTAAAAAATTAATTGCTGCAGGTAATGATAAAGAAGGAGGATTTCAATTACTAAGAGTTTATAGAGGTTTACCAAAAAATAAAGCTTTAATTAAATTTTTGTCTCAAGAAGGAATCAAACAAATTCTTCAGAAAACAGAAAACTACTATATGGCAGACAACAATAAGTTGATGCCAGAGATAGACGAAGCTTTATGGTTTGTTATTGAAGAAAAAAACAATCAAATTGATTTAACCGATAAAGGTATTGCCCATTTATCAGAAAAAACAAAAAATGATAGTTTCTTTGTATTACCAGATATTGGTGTAAAAATTGGTGAAATTGATAGTTCAGATGCTACAACTGAAGAAAAAACTTCACAAAAAGAAGAATTATACAAAGATTTTAGTGTAAAAAGTGAACGTATTCACACAATGAACCAACTTTTAAAAGCATATACTGTTTTTGAAAAAGATGTTGAATACGTTGTGATGGATAATAAAGTAATGATTGTTGATGAACAGACTGGACGTATTATGGACGGTCGTCGTTATTCTGATGGATTACACCAAGCAATTGAAGCAAAAGAAAATGTAAAAATTGAAGACGCCACTCAAACTTTTGCAACAGTTACATTACAAAATTACTTTAGAATGTACAGAAAACTGTCTGGAATGACAGGAACTGCAATTACTGAAGCTGGTGAATTATGGGAAATCTACAAGTTAGATGTGGTAGAAATACCTACAAACAAACCAATTCAAAGAGATGATAAAGAAGATCTAATCTATAAAACTGCTCGAGAAAAATACAACGCAGTTATTGATGATATTGTAAAATTGGTTGAAGAAAAACGCCCTGTTTTAGTAGGTACAACATCAGTAGAAATATCAGAATTATTAGGTAGAATGTTACAAATGCGTAAAATTCCTCATAATATTTTAAATGCAAAATTACATAAACGTGAAGCAGACGTTGTTGCGCAAGCTGGTAATCCTGGAGTTGTTACAATTGCAACAAATATGGCTGGACGTGGAACAGATATTAAACTTTCTAACGAAGTTAAAGAAGCTGGAGGTTTAGCTATTATTGGAACAGAAAGACATGATTCTAGACGTGTAGATAGACAACTTAGAGGACGTGCAGGAAGACAAGGTGATGTTGGTTCTTCTCAATTTTACGTTGCTTTAGATGATAATTTAATGCGTTTATTTGGTTCTGATAGAATTGCTAAAATGATGGATAGAATGGGGTTAAAAGAAGGTGAAGTAATTCAGCATTCTATGATTTCTAAATCTATTGAAAGAGCTCAAAAGAAAGTAGAAGAAAACAACTTTGGTATCAGAAAACGTTTGTTAGAATATGATGATATTATGAACGCTCAACGTGAGTTTGTTTATAAAAGAAGACGTCATGCTTTAGATGGTAAACGTTTACAGGTTGATATTGCAAATATGATTTATGATACTTGCGAATCTATTATTAACAGCAACAAATCTGTAAAAGATTTTCAAAATTTTGAGTTTGAATTGATTCGTTTTTCATCAATGACCTCTCCTTTCTCTCAAGAAGATTTCGAAAAACTATCAGAAAAAGAATTAACTGATAAATTATATGAAATTGTTTCTGAACATTATAAAAATAAGATTGAAAGAAACGCCATTTTAGCATATCCCGTTATTAAAGATGTTTACGAAAACGAAGGTGATCGTTATGAAAGAATTGTGGTACCTTTTACTGACGGAATTAAATCTCTACAAGTTGTTACCAACTTAAAAGATGCTTATGAAAGCGAAGGAAAAAGTTTGATTACTGATTTTGAAAAAAACATCACTTTAGCAATTATAGATGAAAACTGGAAAGATCATTTACGTAAAATGGATGATTTAAAACAGTCAGTTCAAAATGCATCTTATGAGCAAAAGGATCCATTATTAATTTATAAGTTTGAAGCTTTTGAATTATTCAAATTAACGGTTGATGAAATTAATAAAGAAGTATTATCATTCTTATTTAAAGGAGAATTACCACAGCAATCTAATCAGATTTCTGAAGCTCGTCAACAAAAAAGACAAAATTTAAGTACAAGTAAAGCTGACGTTCAAAATTCAACTGAACAAGCCATTCAAAATTCTCGTCAGCAATCATCAGAACCAATAGAAACTGTTGTTAGAGAGCAGCCAAAAATTGGTAGAAATGAAAAAGTTACTATTAAAAATGTAATGAGTGGCGAAGAAAAAGAAGTGAAATTTAAACAAGCTATTCCTTTAATTGAAAAAGGAGAATGGGTATTAGTAAACAAATAGTACATTATTACTAAAATACAAGTTCATTTGTTTTACATAAATAAAAAATCCGTTTAGAAAATTTCTAAACGGATTTTTAATATTAATTTATTTTATTAAAAACCTGTACCTGGAGCTTCTGGTGAAGCTGCTTGAGCTTTTTGTGGGTTTAGAATCATATAAGTACCCAAAGCAGTTAATGCTGCGTACTTACCATAGTTTCCAATTTTTTTGATGGCATCTTTACGAGTAATATCTTCTGATTTTTTTATATCTTTTTTCATGATGAATTCTTTTTTAAAAGTTAGTTATTATTCTAAAATAATCTTCTTATTCAGTTTACCCGATTCAGTTACTAACTGAACAATATAAACTCCATTTGCTAAATTTGGTAAAGCTAAATCTTTAACCCCATTTGCATAAAAAGAAGAACTCATCATTTGTTTTCCAAGAATATTAAATAATTTTATACTTATATTTCCTTGTTGTAAACCAACAATTCTTAAAGTTGAGGCATCTGATTTAAAAATACTTATGTCATCTATAATTACATTATTATCAATACTTAAAGAAGATTTAGAAGAAGTATGTAAATAAAAACGTCCTACTCCATCAACAGCCTCTGTTAAAGTAATTTTATAGCTAGTGTTTGCTTCGTCTAAACGTGTATAAACGTTATCGAACCTATCTTCTAAAAACACTTTAATTCCAGTGGGTAAATTTAATGACTCTGCAAAAAAAGTAATTTCTTTGCCTGCTGCTGCTTTCATACCTAAAGGAATAACACTGGTTTCTATATCAGAATTTGGTAATGCTTGTCTTGCAAATGCAATTCCTTCATTATCATTTACCAATTGAGTATAAAGACTTAAATCTGAAGAAACACCTGTAAACATCCCAATATCAAAACCTGGATCTAATCCTAGTGTTTTTCCTTCTAAATAATTAATTTTAGTAATTTTATTACTTGTTCCATCTGTTATATTTAACTCAATAGAAGTATCAGTATTAGAATTCTTAAGAAAAGTAGTTCCTGTTTGATGACTTTGCATTTCCATTGTAAAAGAAGCTGCTGTTCCAGTGGAACTTGCACTTACAAAAAATGCTTGTCCTGGATGAACATAACCACTAATTGTTTCTACATAAGCACTTCCGTTCCAAACATAAACTGCTTGAAAAGAACTATCAAAATTAGTTGTATTTACTGTAATAAATGCTGCAACATCTAAATAAGATGTGTACGAATTACCAATCAGGTTCCAATTATTAACACTTTGACTTATAACTGGTGTAATACTTGAGGTATTTACTTTACCTGTAAAAGAAATGTTTCCTACACCAGAGCTACTTAATATCGAATAACCCACCCCATCATCAAAAGTTCCACTTGCACCACCTTGCATATAAACCCAGTTTCCAGTTGTTGCATCTGCTGTTCCATTTTGGTAAGTAGCAATTCCTCTATTTGCCGCACTTGTAGTTCCTGAAGCAATTGAATTAGCAGTAACCCAAGCATCATCATAATCTTCTCCTGAAACTGGTGAAGTTGCTAAATGCCAATTTGTATCTGTCACTGCAATATTATAAGTTACATCTCCAACAGAAGTATCTGTAACAATTAAAGAACCGCCAGAATTAATACTTAATGCCGCTGCTGAATTGACATTTAAACTATATGCTCTTACCCCTGTTGTAGCGTCAATTATTGGATTTGTTCCAGTATTAGCTACTACAACTCTATTAAACGCTGTTGGTATTGTTGATAACCCCCAATTAGAATCTGTTGCCCAATCAGATGAACCACCTTGCCATACATTATTTGAATACCCATTATTTACCAAAGAAAGATTGTCAATTCTAACCTCAGCATTTCCATTCATCCAACCTTTATTTTTATTACTTGCTAATTGTGTTCCTTCTGCATGAAGATTATCATCAAAAGGACCAACAGATCTTACAAAAATTGCAATACTTGTTTCTGCTCCTGTATCAAATGATAATGAAGCTATTGATGCACTTGTATGTGTTGGAGGTGATAAAAGTAAGGTAGAAATTTGATTTGTTGCAGTTTCTACATCTGCAATAGTTCTATAACCCAAATCTGTTTCAGTTGTTGCTGAATAAGCAGGTATATAGCCTGACTCATACCCACTCCCTTTTAAAACATAAATTTCTAGATTATTAATATTTGATGAAAAAGAACTAAATATGTAACTAAAATTTAATGTATAATTACTGTTTGCTTCTACTGCAATTTCTTGATAAATACCATCCGATTCTAAATCATCAAACTTTAAAACCTCACTACTACCTGTTGTTGAAGTTTCACCCTGATCCGCAATATCTTTATTTATCCATGATGTACAAGCACAAGCTGAATCGTCAAAAGTTGTATTATAAACTGTAGGTTGTACTGGCAAATAAGAAACAGTTAATCCATTATTTACTAAAGAAAAATTGTCAATTCTAACCTCAGCATTTCCATTCATCCAACCTTTATTTTTATTACTTGCTAATTGTGTTCCTTCTGCATGAAGATTATCATCAAAAGGACCAACAGATCTTACAAAAATTGCAATACTTGTTTCTGCTCCTGTATCAAATGATAATGAAGCTATTGATGCACTTGTATGTGTTGGAGGTGATAAAAATAAGGTAGAAATTTGATTTGTTGCAGTTTCTACATCTGCAATAGTTCTATAACCCAAATCTGTTTCAGTTGTTGCTGGATAAGCAGGTGTATAACCTGACTCATACCCACTACCTTTTAAAACATAAATTTCTAGATTATTAATATTTGATGAAAAAGAACTAAATATATAACTAAAATTTAATGTATAATTACTGTTTGCTTCTATTGCAATTTCTTGATAAATACCATCCGATTCTAAATCATCAAACTTTAAAACCTCACTACTACCTGTTGTTGAGGATTCTCCCTGATCCGCAATATCTTTATTTATCCATGATGTACAAGCACAAGCTGAATCGTCAAAAGTTGTATTATAAACTATAGGTTGTATTTGCGAGACACAAAGCCAAGAGGTTAGTAAGGTTAATAAAAATAATGTTTTTTTCATTTTATAATTCATTTTAATTGTTAATGATTGCTCTAATTCAAAATAAATAATCAAATATGATTAGTTAAAATGTGGGACAATGAATTATAATGAAAGGGAATGAGGGGGAATGAGGGGGATGAGGGGGATTTACTTTTTAATACTGTTATATTTATAAGTTACCAAACCTTATATTTTTCAAATATATAATAATAAAATAAAAATAACACAATAAAATTAACAAAATTTTAAACATAACACTTAAATTAAGTTAAAAATATATCGATAAATCATATTTCAATACATTTTAAAGACAAAATAATAAATTATAAAAAATGGTAAATAAATTAACCAAGTACAAAAAAAAGTTTAGCAGAACTGAAAACATAAAAAAAGCCTCAACATTTGTTGAAGCTTTTTCCACTCTTAATTCAAATTCAATTCAATGAATTTTTTTGATTTGGTTTTTACAATAGTTAGCGATTTGGAAAAATTAATCAAAAATTGAACTGTTTCTTTTTTAGGTTGCATCTGAAAATCAGATGACTTTTTTGAGTAAAGTTGCATCATATACGCTATTTAATATATTGGTTATAAATAGGTAACGAAGGTTTTTTACTTATATTGTTAATCCATTAAAATAATTTTATGTTTTTCAATTAATTTACGCATATTTATTAATGAATATCTCATTCTACCTAAAGCTGTATTAATACTTACACCTGTGTTTTCACTAATTTCTTTAAAACTCATGTCTTTATAAATTCTCATAACCAAAACTTCTCTTTGTTCTTCTGGAAGTTCATTAACTAATTCTCTAACATCATCATGAATCTGCTCTTTAATAATTTTTTTTTCAGCATTTAAATTTCCATCACCAATAACAGAAAAGATATCAAATTCATCTGTATTATTAAATTTTGGCATCCTATTATTTTTTCTAAAATAATCGATAATTAAATTATGAGAAATACGCATAACCCAAGGTAAAAACTTACCTTCTTCATTATAAGTTCCTTTTTTTAATGTTTTAATTACTTTAATAAAAGTATCCTGAAAAATATCTTCTGTAAGATCTTTGTCTTTAATTTTACTATAAATAAAACTATATAAACGTTGTTGGTGTTTTTTTATTAAAATAGCTAAAGCAGCCTCATTTCCTTTAATATAATCACTAACTAGAACACTGTCAGTTATTGAATTTGTACGCATAATATTACCTTTTATGAAAAACCAAATTGGTCAATCTTTTTTATTTTGTTAAAAATTTAAAAAGTAATTTTATTCTATAAGTTCTATTTTATGCGTTTAATGAACATCAAATATGAATATTTTTTTTGAATCAAACAAATAAATTAATACAAATCGTTTTAATTTCTTAATCAAACAATTTAAAAAAAGTGTATTTTTATAGTTTATTTTTCAGAAAAACTATGACTGACATTTCTACAGTAAACCCCAAAGAAAATATAATTATTAAAGGTGCAAAACTGCACAATCTAAAAAACATTAATGTTGTTATACCAAGAAATAAGTTAGTTGTTATTACCGGACTTTCTGGCTCTGGAAAATCTTCTTTGGCTTTTGACACTTTATACGCTGAAGGACAAAGGCGATACGTAGAAAGTTTAAGTTCTTATGCTCGTCAGTTTTTAGGAAAATTACACAAACCAAAAGTAGATTATATAAAAGGTATTGCACCTGCAATTGCTATTGAACAAAAAGTAAACTCTACTAATCCGAGATCAACTGTTGGTACATCAACAGAAATTTATGATTATATAAAATTACTATATGCAAGAATCGGTAGAACCTTCTCCCCTATTTCTGGCAAAGAAGTAAAAAAAGATACCGTTTCTGATGTTGTTAATTTTGTAAAAGAGTTTGATGAACGAACAAAGTTATTATTATTAGCTCCAATTATTATTGATGAAAATCGAGATTTAAAAACGGTTTTACAAGTTTTAGAACAACAAGGTTATGCGCGTTTAAAATGGAAGGATACTGTTTATAGAATTTCCGATTTACCACAAGATAAATTTAAAAACGAAGATTTGTTTTTAGTTGTTGATAGAATTATCACCAAAAATGAAGAAGATTTTTATAACAGATTAGCAGATGCAATTCAAACTGCTTTTTTTGAAGGAAAAGGAATTTGTTTCATTGAAAATTTAGCGGATCATAAAGTTACTGAATTTAGTAATAAGTTTGATTTAGACGGAATGTCTTTTTTAGAACCCAACACACATTTATTCAGCTTTAATAATCCTTATGGAGCTTGCCCTACTTGTGAAGGATATGGAAATGTAATTGGTATTGATGAAAATTTAGTCATTCCTAATACAGGTTTGTCTATTTTTGAAGATTGTATTTTTCCATTTAAAACACCGTCTTATATTCATTATAAAGAAGATTTAATTTCTGTTGCATATCAATTTGATATTCCAATTCACAAACCTTGGTTTGAACTTTCTGACAAACAAAAAGAGCTAGTTTGGAATGGAAACAAATCTTTTAATGGAATTCACCATTTCTTTACAACTTTAGAAGAAAAAAGTTATAAAATTCAAAATAGAGTTATGCTTTCTCGTTATCGAGGAAAAACAAAATGTACAACCTGTAATGGCAAACGTTTGCGCCAAGAAACCAATTATGTAAAAATAAACGAAAAAACAATTTCTGATTTAGTTACACTTCCGTTAGATGAACTTTCTGTATTTTTTAAAAATATTAAACTAAATAAATTTGAAGAAAAAATTGGAAAACGTTTACTTACAGAAATCAACAATCGTTTACAGTTTTTAACTGATGTTGGTTTAAGTTATTTAACTATAAATAGAACTTCAAACACACTTTCTGGTGGAGAAAGTCAAAGAATAAATTTAGCAACATCATTAGGTAGTTCTTTAGTTGGATCTATGTATATTTTAGATGAACCTAGTATTGGTTTACATCCAAAAGATACAGAACGTTTAATTGAAGTTTTAAAAAATTTAAGAGATTTAGGCAACACAGTTATTGTAGTTGAACATGATGAAGACATTATGAAAGAGGCCGACTATATAATTGATATTGGCCCTGAAGCTGGTACATATGGAGGAAATGTTGTTGCTGAAGGAAATTTTAATGATATTTTAAAATCAGAATCTTTAACAGCTAAATATTTAAATGAAGATTTAAAAATTGAAGTTCCTAAAAAAAGAAGAACTTCAAAAAACTATATTAAAATAATTGGTGCTAGAGAACATAATTTACAAAATATAGATGTTACTTTCCCATTAAACTCTTTGGCAGTAATTACTGGTGTTTCTGGTTCAGGTAAAAGTACGTTGGTCAAGAAAATTTTATATCCTGCAATGCAGAAAAAATTGAATGGTTATGGTGATAAAATAGGACAACATACAGAAATTACAGGAAGTTATGAAAATATAAAACATGTAGAATTTATAGATCAAAATCCTATTGGGCGTTCTTCACGTTCTAACCCAGTAACTTATATTAAAGCTTATGATGATATTAGAGCATTATTTTCTAATCAAAAATTAGCAAAAATTAGAAACTACAAGCCAAAGCACTTTTCATTTAATGTAGAAGGTGGACGCTGTGAAATTTGTAAAGGAGAAGGTGAAGTTACAATTGAAATGCAATTTATGGCTGATGTACATTTAGAATGCGACGTTTGTAATGGAAAAAGATTTAAGAAAGAAGTTTTAGAAGTTAAATTTGAAGATAAATCTATTGATGATATTTTAAATTTAACAATTGATGATGCTGTAGAGTTTTTCTCAGAAAATTTGGTAACAAAAATTGCGCAAAAACTAAAACCTCTACAAGATGTTGGTTTGGGGTATGTAACTCTTGGTCAATCTTCTTCTACACTTTCTGGTGGAGAAGCACAAAGAATAAAATTAGCGTCCTTTTTAGTTAAAGGAAACACTAAAGACAAGGCTTTATTTATTTTTGATGAACCAACAACCGGTTTACATTTTCACGATATTCAGAAATTATTAAAATCATTTAATGCTTTAATAGAAAAAGGTCATTCTATTATTGTAATTGAACATAATATAGAACTGATAAAATGTGCAGATTATATTATTGATTTAGGTTTAGAAGGCGGAAAAAAAGGTGGTAACTTAATGTTTGAAGGAATACCTGAAGATTTAATTAAAAATAAAGCCTCACTTACATCAACTTACTTAAAAGAAAAATTATAATTGGTTAACAAAATCTATTTTAAATAAAAAAAACAAAAAATGCCAAACAAATTTAACATACTTATTGTTGAAGACAATGTTATAATTGCAGATGATTTACAACAAATTATAGAAAGTTTTGGGTATAGAGTTTTGGGTAATGTTATTTCTTACGAAAAAGCTGTAGAAACTTTAACAAATAACAATAATATTGATTTAGTTTTAATTGATATTAACTTGGCAACTGAAAAAACGGGTATAGATTTAGCTAAATACATTAATTTAAATTTACACCTCCCATTTATATTTTTATCTTCAAACTTAGACGATGATACTGTTAGTGAAGCTGCTAATACTTTTCCTTCAGCTTATTTAGTAAAACCTTTTGATAATAACACAATTTACACCTCTATTGAGGTTGCTTTAACAGGATTTACAAACAATAGATTAGAGAAAAAGACCCAAGTTGACCACCTCTATCTAAAGAAAAATAATTTATATTACAAAGTAAAAATTGGTGATATTACCTTTATAAAATCTGATAATATTTATTTAGAAATACATACTGAAAACAATGAAAAATTTTTACTTAGAAGTACATTAAAAGACTTTTTTAAAAGTTTACCAAATAACTTTTTTAAATGTAATAAGTCATATATTATCAATATCAATAAAGTAAATACTTTTAATTTAAATTATGTTTTTATTAACAACACACAGATATCAGTTTCTAAAGAATTTAAACCATATTTAAAATCACTATTAAAGTAACATAACTTAAAACGTTTATTTTACAACAGTTTTAATTATTTTAACAACTTAAATTAGTGCTTAAATTAATATATAATTAAATTCAAAATTAAAAGAGCTTAATTAATGAAAATATTAAACTTTGTAATTAAATTTTATGTAGGTATATTTTTTTTTATACTTATTTCTAATAATACATTTAGCCAAACCTCTATATTTAAACCCAATAAAGAAACGTTAAACAAAAAAATTTCTAAATTAGATAGAATAATAAGCTTAAAAGAAAAGCACTACTTTTTTATAGATTCTATACATTTTGAAAATAAAAAATTAATATCCAATAAAAAATGGACAGCTTATTTTGAAAACTTAAAATATTCAAATGAAAATAATGATGAAATTTTTTATATAGATTTTATTTTAGTTGGTTATTATTTAAGTGCTAATAGAATTGAGGATGCTTTAAAATTGGGTTTAAAATCCTATAAAAAAAATGAACAAATTATTAACAAAGATGACCTTTGTCATTTATTAATACTGTTAGAAAACGGTTATTTAACAAGTGGAAATAGCGTAGGTTTAATACTTATAAACAAAGAAAAACTAAAAAATTGCAATCCAGATCAAATTCTTTTTTATAACATATATTTTAAAATGGGTTTATATGATTTAGCGCTTAAAAACTATAAGAAAAACAGCCTTTTCGGAACCAAGGAGTTTGATAAAAAAAATATATTTGAAAAAGCTAAAATATATAACAACTTTGGTGTTTATCACATGTATGATGAAAAAATTGATTCCGCATTATATTATTATAAAACATCTCTTCAGTTAATAAAAAAACAAAAAGCAATAGATAGTACTTTTTTGAGTGATCACGTTAGCTTTTGGCATGGGTTAGTTAGTGGAAATATTGGAAGTTGCTATGTGAAAAAAGGAAAATATAATGAAGCAATACCATTGTTTTATGAAGAATTAAAAGAATCCGAAATACTTTATAATGAAAAAAAATTTACAGGTGTTGAAAAGGTTTGGAATGATTTGGCTACATCTTATTTAGAAACTAATCAAAAAGAAAAAGCAAATATTTATATAAATAAACTAAAAGATTATAAACAATACTACTACAAACTAAAAAGTAAATTTTATCTGTATTATAACAATAAAGATTCACTTTTTTATTTTACTGATAAATATGTTAAGTTTTCAGATTCTATTTACACTAATAAAAGTAAACAAGAAAAAATTGATTTAATATCTTTTTTAAGTTTAGAAGATGATTTAATTTCAAGTAAAATAAAAATTTCTGATTTAGAAGAGCAAGAAAGTTTTAATTCAGTTAAAATTAAGGTTGTGTCTTTTCTTTCTGTATTTATTTTAATTACATTTTTCTTACTTCTATATTATTATCTGGAAAAAAACAAAAATCAAAAATTAATTTTAAAGCAGAAAACAGAACTAGAAACTTCTTTAAATAAGAATAAAATTTTATTAAAAGAATTAAACCATAGAGTAAAAAACAATTTACAAATGGTAAGTAGTGTTTTATCTTTACAAGCAAATAAAATATCGGATACTAATTCTTCTAAAAAATATTTCACGTATAGTATTAATAGAATTAAAGTTTTATCTAAAATACATAATAGTCTATATACAAATAAAGGTAATAATGAGATTGATTTATTAAACTATATAACTACTTTAAAAGACTATTTAGTTAGCTCATTAATTAACCCAGAAATTAATGTAAATTTTGACATTGATGTAACAAAAGGAATTTACATTACCGTAGATAAAAAAATTACTTTAGGCTTAATAATTAATGAATTAATTACTAATACTTTTAAGTATGCTTTTGATAAAAATGATACTAACTTAATTACTATATCTATTATTCAGCAAAATAATTTATTTTATTTCAATTATAAAGATAATGGAAAAGGGTTTTTAATAAAAAATTTTGACTATTCTAAATCTATAGGAATGAATCTAATATTAAGGCTTGTAAACCAACTTGGAGATGATGCTATCATAGATTCAGAAAAAGGTATGGACATAAGTTTTAAATTTAAAAACTAAATCTAGAAAAGATTTAATTTTAATAAAAAAAATGTTGCCATAAAAATTTTACTTAATAATATTACTCTTAATATTTAAAAATAACAATTTTTTGTCGTTTTACAAACAAAAATGAACATTACACAACATAAAATTAAAACAGCATAAATAATGTTTTAATTTTAAATCATTATATTTAAAATAGATTATTCCCCACAATATTCTATAGTATATAACACCTTTTCTTATTTAAGAAAAGGTGTTTTTTTTTAGACCTCAAAAAAAAAATACTTTATACTTGTCGAATTCTAAATCTATTTTAACGAATTCTAAACTATCCAAAATTTACTTCCACTTCACTTCTATCTTTACTACATATTAACACCTAAAAAGTAGAAATCATGAAAACATTAATTAAAAGCACAGCATTAACAGCAATACTAACAATAACTACAAGCTTGTTTATTAGTTGTAATAAACAAAAAACAAACACTACAAAAGTTGCTAAAAATTTATCAATCAAAAAAAATATTGATACTAATACAACAGAAAACATTACAACAAAAAAGCCAATAGTATTTATTACAGGCTATGATAAAACTGACGAACTATTTTATACTGATGCAAGAGATTATTTTGATGAAAAAAAATTTAAAATTATTGAAGATCAATATTCATTAGAAGAAATTATAAATTGGTTAAATAAAAATGCCAATGATAGTATTTATGGAGATATACATATTGTAAATAAAAGTAATCCGTATAAAGGAATGAACTTAGAAACCGTTATTAATGGTGAAAAAATTACGTCAGAATCTTTAAGAGAAAATATTATTAAAGGAACCTTACCAATATTAACTAATTGTGTAAATAGCAATTCAAATATTATTTTTCATGCAAATGGCTTAGGAGAAAATATAGAACTAATGAATGCATTTAAAGACGCATTTTGTACAGATGAATTGCCCAATGTAATTGCCTCTCCATATTATTCAATATTTAGTGGAGAGCATACCAATCATTATTTAGCAAAACCTTTTTACGTCTTTTATCCTACAGCTAACTCTCCTGGTAAAATAGATTTATCAAAAGAAATAGCAAAAAAGTACCCTAAAGAACAAGATATAGATTGGTATGATGCGTTACATAACGAAGCAGAGAGATATATTGGAGAAGCTTATACAACTCAATTTACAATACCTGTAAAGTTTGAATTAGATTATCATAATTCTGATAACGAAATACCTACTTTTAAATTACAAGAAGAAGTAATGGATTTTATAGAAAATGAAGAAGTATTATATACCAAAATTAAAAAACTAAATATTCCACTAGAAAAATTTAGATGGAGTTGGAAAATTAAAAATAGTGCTTTAATAATACAAGGAAAAACAACAGGATTAGTAGTTTTAAAACCATTAATAAAACCTTACGGAAAACTGAAGCATATTAAACCAGACACCAAAAACAAAAGGTTATACGCAATGAAATAAAAATTAGAGTTGGGGGGAACTCAATAAATGCCATTATATAAATACTTAATATAGTGGCATTTTATAAAAAATGTTGTTTAACAACAAAAAAAAAAAAGTTTACATCAAAATCACTAGTATTCACAACATTATATAAAATTCAGAATAAAAAAGGTTTAAATTTAAGAAAGCAAAATAATTTCCCCCCAAAGTTATTTTTACAAAAACCTTTAAATTTTCTTTTAAGAATAATTTAAAGGTTTTTTTTAAAAAAAATAGATTTTGGTAAAATAGAAAATGTAATTAAGTTTTAAACGAACTATATAACTTCAAAAAATAATAATGTATTAAATTAGTATGTTTGTAATATGGTAATTTTTAGAAAAAATCTTATTATTTTTTTCTTTTTTATAATGGTAAATATGTTTTCTCAGCAAAACAGCTTACAGCTTTATAAAATTGAAAACGGTTTACCAAGCAATCAAATTATTGATATTACTCAAGATCAAATTGGCTATTTATGGGTTACAACTGATAAAGGTGTTGTAAAATTTGATGGTAATGATTTCGTTTTAATCAATAAGCAAAAAGCTACCAGTGTTTTATCAAAAAATAATACTATTTTTTTAGGGACTAATAATGGGCTAATAATAAAAAAAACAGATAATGAGCAATTTTTAGAAACTAAAAAAGTAAATAAAATTTATACTTATAAAAATAATATTTATGTAGCCACGGTTCAGGGTATTTATAAAAATAATAAAGATTATCTCAAGCCACTTCGTTTAAATACTCAGATTGATTTTTCTATAGTAACTGATATTATATTTTTAAATGATTCTTTTTATGTTGCTACAAATAAAGGTTTGTGGATTTTAAATGATTTAGATAATCCAATTAAAGTTAAAAAAATTATAAATGATAATATAGTATGTTTAACAAAATTTCAAAAAAAAATAATTGTAGCTACTAAAAATAATGGATTACAAATAGTTGATAATAATATTGTAAAAAAACAAATTTCAACATTAAAAAACATTTCATCAATTGAAAAAATTAAAAATGATATTTGGATAGCTTCTTATGATAATGGAATTGAAGTTTTATCATTACCTTCTTTTACTTTTAAACACAAAATAAACAAATACAACGCTATAGCAACCAATAAAATTATAAAAGTTTATAATGATATTGAAAATACAGTTTGGTTAGCTACAAATAAAGGTTTATACAGTCTAAAAAACACACAAAAACAAAAAAACAATAATTCAAAAATATTTTTTGAAAACTTAGTTGTAAATCATCAAAATGTTGATTCATTATTATACAGCAAAAAAAAAGTAAAATTTACTCCATCAGAAAACAATATTTTATTTAAGTTTAAATCCATCAATTTAATTTACCCTAAAAATATTTTATATCGTTATAAAATAAATGACAATTTTTCTTCTTGGTCAACAAAAAATGAAGTTCAATTTGCAAATTTAAAAGCTGGTAAATATAATTTTAAAATTCAATCTTCAGTTAATGGAAAAAAAAGTGATATAAAATCGTTTTCCTTTATAATTGACCAAGTATTCTATAAAAAAATAGAATTTATTTTAGCTTTAATCGGATTATTTTTTGTTATTGGTTATTTCATTTTAGATAGCTACATTAAAAGTATACATCAAAAAAACAAAGCTAAAGTAGAAAAACTTCAATCAGAAAACCATTTACTTTCTTTAGAGCAAAAAGCTTTACAACTACAAATGAATCCTCATTTTATATTTAATGTTTTAAATAGTATAAAAGCATTGGGAAACTCAGGTAAAACAGAAGAATTAAATTCAACAATATCATCATTTTCAAAACTTCTTAGAAATATTTTAAACAACTCTCGTTTAGAAGAAATTAGTTTGCATAGTGAAATTAACTCGCTTAAAAACTACATTGAGTTAGAACAAAAAATGAGTTCAAAAATTTTTAACTACGATATCACTACAAGTTTAAATTCAATAGATCCTGAAGAAATATTAATTCCATCAATGTTAATTCAACCATTTATAGAGAATAGTATTAAACATGGCTTTAAAGCACTTAAAAAAGGAAAAATAACAGTTTCTTTTGAAGTAAAAAACAAATTTTTAGAGTGCACCGTTATTGATGATGGTATTGGAATTAATCAATCAAAAAAGCAAAAAGAAAACACAGCACATCAATCTGTAGCTTTAAAAATAGCTAAAGAGAGAATTGAAAATATTTCAAGTTTAAACTCTTTTAAGATAAATGAAATATTAGAAAACAAAATTGTAAAAGGCACAAAAATTTGGTTTAAAATACCTTTAAAAACAGATTATTAAATGAAAAAACTTACATCAATTGTAGTAGATGACATTCCAGAAGCATTAAATATGTTGGTGTATGACATTGAAACTTATCATCCAGAAATTGAAGTTATTGGCACTGCAAAAAGTGTTGTAGAGGCATCAAAAATTTTAAGAAAAAAACAACCAGATATTTTGTTTTTAGACATTATGTTAGGAGATGGAACTGGGTTTGATATTTTAGAAATTGTACCAAATTTACAGTCTAAAATTATCTTTGTTACCGCTAGTGATGAGTTTGCTATTAAAGCTTTTAAATTTGCTGCTATAGATTATATTTTAAAACCCTATTCTAACGAGGATCTTGCAATTTCAATCAAAAAAGCAAAAGCACAAATTACACCAAATAAAGAACAACTTACTGTTTTACAGAACTCTATTAACAAAACAACAAATTACAAGCAAAAAATTTCTTTATATACTTCAGAAAAAATTATTGTTATAGAATTGTCAGAAATAATCTATTGTAAATCCGACAATAATTACACAACATTCTTTTTAAAAAGCAAAAAAAAGATATTAGTATCAAAAACATTAAAGTATTATGCTGATATGCTAAAAGAACATAACTTTTTACGAGTACATCAAAGTTATTTAATCAATTCAAAATATATAAAAGAATTTATAAAATCTGACGGAGGTTACTTAATTTTAAATGACAATAGTAACATTCCTGTTTCAGTAAGAAAGAAAAATGAAGTAATTAAAATACTAAGCAACTTAAAATAAGAAGTTTACATATACAAAAAAAGTCTTTTCATTTCTGAAAAGACTTTGTTTTTTGGGTGGAAGACGGGACTCGAACCCGCGACACTCGGTACCACAAACCGATACTCTAACCAACTGAGCTACAACCACCATATAATTGCGGGTGCAAATATAAATATTTTTTCTTTTCTTAGGAAAGAAAAAATTAAATTAATTTATCTAAATTTTCAATTGCAACGTAACGCTCTGTGGTAAAACCTTCTGCATAATTTACACCTATTAATCTTCCTAGATCTCTAGCCCTATATTCTACACTATCTGTAAAATTTTTACTAGTTATAGGTGTTTCTGGCTCTTTACTGTTTGGATCATAAAACTGAGAAGAATATGCATAAACCGCTTTCATTTTTTTCTCTATGAATTCAGAAACATCAACTACAAAATCTGGTTTAATATTTTTCCACTGTATGTAATGATAAACTAATTTTGGTCTCCATTTTTCTTGAGTATCCCCTTCTATTTCTGTTTCTATTTTCATCAAACCGCTTAAAAAACATGCATCGGAAACTAATGTACTACCTTTTCCATGATCTATATGTCTATCATCAATAGCGTTACACAACACAATTTCTGGTTGATATTTACGAATCATTTTTATAATTTCTAATTGATGCTTTTTATCATTCACAAAAAAACCATCAGCAAAACCTAAATTTTCACGTACCGAAACTCCTAAAATATTTGCAGCATTGGCGGCTTCAATATCTCTTAAATCTGCAGAACCTCTAGTTCCTAATTCTCCTCTAGTTAAATCTATAATTCCAACTTTTTTTCCTAAAGAAATTTCTTTTGCAATAGTTGCTCCACAACCAAGTTCTACATCATCTGGATGCGCTCCAAATGCCAATATATCTAATTTCATTTTTAAAAGTGTATTAGTTTATTTATCGAATCGTATAATTATTACTCTAATTTAAAGTAAACTTTTTAATGCTTGTTCAATATCTGCAATTAAATCTTCAGTTTCTTCAATTCCAACTGAAAAACGAATTAATCCATCCTTAATTCCTCTTTCTAAACGTTCTTCTTCTGTTAATAAGGCATGCGTAGTTTGTGTTGGGCTTACAGTTGTACTTTCTACACCTGCTAAACTCATAGAGGGTTTTATAAGTTGTAAATTATTTTGAAATTTCATTGCATCTATTCCTTCTTTTAATTCAAATGATAACATAGCTCCAAAACCTTTCATTTGTTTTTTTGCAATTTTATACTGCGGATGACTTTTTAATCCAGGATAATAAACTTTATCAAAATTAGGACTGCTCACAAAATACTCTGCCATAATTTGAGCATTTTTTGTTTGTTCTTTTACACGTAAGTTCAACGTTTTTAAACTTCTTTCTAACAGCCAAACAGTTTGCTCACTTAAATTACCTCCAAAATTTATGGCAGTTTTCCAAATTTGCTCAATATGTTCTTTAGAAGCTGCAACTGCTCCTGCAGAAATATCTGAATGCCCACCCATATATTTTGTTGCAGAATGTAATATAATATCAATTCCATAATCAATTGGATTTTGATTAATAGGCGACGCAAATGTATTATCAATCATAGTTAAGATATTATGGTCTTTTGCAATATTAGCAATTGCTGCCATATCTGTAATTCCTAAAAGTGGATTGGAAGGTGTTTCAATATATAAAATCTTTGTATTTTCTTTAATCAGATAAGTAAAATCATCTACTTTATCACTTTCTGTAAAAGAATATTCTATTCCATATTTATCAAACTCAGAAACTACAAAATTATAAGTTCCGCCATAAATTACTTGCTGAATAATAACATGATCGCCTCTTTTTAAGAAAGCCAACATTGCCGCAGAAATTGCTGCCATACCAGAACTAAAAATTAAAGCATCTTCTGTGTTTTCTAAAGCTGCAATTTTTTTGCAAAGCATTTCTTGATTTGGCGTGTTTAAATAACGTGGATAACGTTTTACATCAACTCCATCAAAAGCATAAGAAGTAGCCATATAAATAGGAGAAATTGCCCCTTTAAATTTCTCATCTTTTACTTCTCCAATATGCACACAAGTTGTGTTTGTTCCTAGTTTTTTTGTTGCTTTCATTTGCTTAATACATTTCTTGCTAAATTACTAAATCCATTTCTAATGCTTTAAAAAAAAGCAATATCTTCGCTTTTATGATATCAGTTTTACTTATAGGAAAAGGAAAAGTAGCAAGTCATTTATATAAAGTTTTCTTAAACGTTGATGAAGTGAATGTTACTCAAATAAGCTCTAGAGAGTTAAAAAATATTCCGGAAGCAGATGTTACTATTATTGCTGTTTCTGATGATGCAATTGCAGAAGTTTCTTTAAAAATTAAAAATAGTTTTGTGGTGCATACTTCTGGTAGTATTGCCTTAAATGATTTAAAAAACCCACAAAGAAAAGGTGTTTTTTACATGCTACAAACTTTTTCTAAAGATAAGCAAGTTCATTTTTCTGAGGTTCCTTTTTGTTTAGAAGCAGAAAATAAAGAAGATTATTTACTATTAGAAAATTTAGCAAAATCAGTTGGAAAAAAAATATTTGCCATAAATTCTGATCAAAGAAAAACATTACATGTTGCTGCAGTTTTTGTAAATAACTTTACAAATCATTTATACAAAATTGGGCACGATATTTGTAATCAACATAATGTTCCGTTTGAAATCTTATATCCTTTGATAAAAGAAACGGCCGATAAAATAAAAACTTTATCGCCAAAAGAAGCACAAACCGGACCAGCAACTAGAAACGACAAAAAAACAATAAAAAACCACTTAGATTTGTTAAATAATAATCAAAAACAAATTTATAAAATCTTAACAAAATCAATCCAAAATGGAGATTAGCTATAAACAATTATTACCCAATATAAATACATTAATTTTTGATGTAGACGGAGTGCTTACTAACGGAATGGTTACAATCATGCCAAATGGAGAATTAATAAGACACATGAATATTAAAGACGGTTATGCTTTAAAAACTGCTGTTGACAGAGGTTTAAATGTGTGTATTATTTCTGGAGGAAATAATGAAGGCGTAAGAACACGTTTGGCTAATTTAGGTATTAAAGATATTTATTTAGGTGCCCATAATAAAATTAAGCAATACAATGAATTAGTTGAAAAATACAATTTAAAACCAGAAAACGTGTTGTATATGGGAGATGATGTTCCTGATTTTCCTGTAATGGAATTAGTAGGTTTGCCTTCTTGCCCAAATGATGCAGCCCCAGAAATTCAAGCAATTTCTAAATACATTTCGTACAAAAAAGGAGGTGAAGGTTGTGTAAGAGATGTTATTGAACAAATTTTAAGAGTTCAAGGGAAATGGGAAAATAATTTTAATGCTAAATATGACTAAAAATTATATGGTTATTTAATTATTTAAAAGAAAGACAAACATCATATTAAATTTTATATTAATTGATATTATTTAGAAACATTCTCTAAACAAAAAATAATTTTTAAAATACAAAACATGAAAAAAATACTTTTAACATCTGCTCTTTTACTTCTGACCATTTCAATTAGTGCGCAAGATATTTTTGGAAAGTGGCATTCCACAGACGATGTAACTGGTGAAATTGACTCAGTAATTGAAGTCTATAAAAAAGATGGAAAAGCGTATGCAAAAATTATTGAAATTAAAGATTCTGAAAGAAAAAATGCAGTTTGTAATTTATGTGAAGGAAAAAATAAAAACAAACCAATTTTAGGTTTGAATATCTTAACTGGATTAGAAAAAGATAATGATGAATGGTCTGGAGGAAAAATATTAGACCCTAGAAATGGTAAAGTTTATAAATGTTTTATCAAATTAGAAGGTGATAAAAAACTAAAAATTAGAGGCTATATTGGTTTTGCTTTACTTGGTAAAACTGCCTATTGGACTAGGGCTGAATAAAAATTAATTTTTCTCTTCTAGCATTGGTACAAAAGCAAAATCACCTAATTCGTGTTTTTCAAATTCTTTGGCAGATTTTCTAATAAAGAGAGTCATAATTTGAGTTTCATCTCCAACAGGAATTAATAACATACCTCCTATTTTTAATTGCCCCAACAATGGTTTTGGCACATAAGGAGCACCTGCAGTAACTATAATTTTATCAAAAGGAGCTTGTTCTGGTAAACCTTTATATCCATCACCAAAGATAAATTTCTTTGGTTTATAACCCAACTTTGGTAAAAACAAAGAAGTTTTTTTAAACAATTCACGTTGTCTTTCAATAGAATAAACTACTGCTTTTAACTCTAATAAAACTGCTGTTTGATACCCCGAACCTGTACCTATTTCTAATATTTTATCTCCCCCTTTAATAGCTAATGTTTGTGATTGAAATGCAACTGTATATGGTTGAGAAATAGTTTGTTCTGCGGCAATAGGAAATGCTTTGTCTTGATATGCATGAGACTCAAAACTACTATCAATAAATAAATGACGAGGAATTTTCTTTATAGCCCTTAATACATTTTTATCTGTAATTCCTTTTGCTTCTAAAACAGTAGCTAATTGATTTCTAAGTCCTTGATGTTTTACGGTGTCTTTCAAAAATAGTCTCTTTTATAAAACCTAAAAATAGTAATAAATCTATTTACATTCTCATAAAATTGTATCTTTGTTTTAACTGATTTAAAGAATCAGAAAATACTTTAAAACAATAATTTATGCTAAAAGTTGGGGTTTTAGGTGCAGGCCATC
The DNA here is from genome assembly GCF_947500975.1 of uncultured Polaribacter sp. Classification (GTDB taxonomy): domain Bacteria; phylum Bacteroidota; class Bacteroidia; order Flavobacteriales; family Flavobacteriaceae; genus Polaribacter. The sequence continues at coordinate 26,749 of NZ_CANMUE010000007.1, read as the reverse complement.
TAGGAAAAATTCATTTACGTTTATTAGAACAATCACAAAAATACGAATTAGTTGGTTTTTATGATCCAAATACTGAAAACGCAAATATAGTTGCTAAAGAATATGGTTATAAAAATTACCCAACTATTGATGCATTAATTAATGATGTTGAAGTTATTGATATTGTAACACCTACTCTATCTCATTTTGAATGTGCTAAAAACGCAATCCAAAAGGGATGTCATATTTTTATTGAAAAACCAATAACCAAAACAGTTTTAGAAGCAGAAGCTATTAGAACTTTGGCAAGTCAATTTCATGTAAAAGGGCAAGTTGGTCACGTAGAAAGATTTAATCCTGCCTTTACAGCGGTAAAAGATAAAATTAACAATCCTATGTTTATTGAATGCCACAGATTAGCTGAGTTTAATCCAAGAGGAACAGATGTACCTGTGGTTTTAGATTTAATGATTCATGATATAGATATTATACTTTCTGTAGTAAACTCTAAAGTAAAAAGCGTACATGCTAATGGTGTAGCTATAATTTCTGAAACTCCAGATATTACAAATGCTAGAATTGAATTTGAAAATGGTTGTGTTGCCAACTTAACTGCTAGTAGAATTTCTATGAAAAACATGCGTAAATCTCGGTTTTTTCAGAAAGATGCTTATGTTTCTGTAGATATGTTGGAAAAAAAATCTGAGATTGTTAGGATGAAAGATGTTCCTGAAAATCCTGATGAATTTGCTATGATTTTACAAAATGCTGAGGGTGTGAAAAAACAAATTTATTTTGATAATCCTGAAGTTGAAAATAACAATGCAATTTTAGATGAATTAGAATCTTTTGCTGATGCTATTAACAATAATACAACACCTGTTGTAACTTTAACACAAGGAACTGAAAACTTAAGAGTTGCTCAACAAATAATGGATTGTTTCTAAATTAAAGTAACAGAGTTTTAAAGTTAAAAAAGTTTTAAAAACTGACTTTCAGTTTTAGATTAAAAACAAGTCTTATAAATAAGTGCGTTAGGGATTGAATAATTTGTTTGAGTTCTTTTTACTTTTCGTAAAAAAGCGAGTTGTGAAAGCCTGTTAAAACGCCCAAATAATTTAAATAAATATTTATGAAAAATATAGCTGTAATTGGTGCTGGAACTATGGGAAACGGAATTGCACATACATTTGCGCAATTTAATTACAAGGTTCAATTAATTGATATTTCTGAAGTTTCTCTTGAAAAAGGAATGGCAACTATTATCAAAAATTTAGATAGAATGGTTGCTAAAGAAAAAATTTCTGAGACAGATAAAACAAATACTTTAGCAAATATTACCACTTTTACGTCTATAAAAGAGGGTGTAAAAAATGCAGATTTAGTTGTGGAGGCTGCTACTGAAAATGCAGTTTTAAAATCTAAAATTTTTAAAGAATTGGATGAAGTTTGCCCAGAAAACACAATTTTGTCCACAAATACATCATCAATTTCTATTACTCAAATTGCCGCTGTAACCAACAGGCCAGAAAAAGTAATTGGAATGCATTTTATGAATCCTGTGCCAATTATGAAGTTGGTTGAAATTATTAGAGGTTACAACACGTCTGATGAAGTGATGAATATTACGGTTGATTTATCTAAAAAAATTAATAAAATTCCAGTTGAAGTAAATGATTACCCAGGTTTTGTTGCCAATAGAATTTTAATGCCAATGATAAACGAATCTATTGAAACTTTATATAATGGTGTTGCTGGAGTTACAGAAATTGATACTGTAATGAAGTTAGGAATGGCACATCCAATGGGGCCTTTACAATTAGCTGATTTTATTGGTTTAGATGTTTGTTTATCTATTTTAAATGTTATGTATGATGGCTTTAAGAACCCTAAATACGCACCTTGCCCGTTATTAGTAAACATGGTAATGGCTGGTAAATTAGGCGTAAAATCTGGTGAAGGTTTTTATGACTATTCAGAAAATAGAAAAGCTGAAAAAGTATCTAAAATGTTTAGCTAAGACTATTCATGAAAAAGAAGTTTAGCCTATTTATTTTTCTTATAATTTGTTTATCTATATTTTCTCAAAACGAAAAAAAGAATATTATAAAACCTATTAAAATTGGTTTTTTATACAATTATGGCATTAATGAAAACTTTGTTTTTGATGACCCAGATTATACCTATTCTACAAATACTTATAAATTACAAGCGTTTTACAAACTTGGTTCTTTTAAAAAAATTGATTTTGAATTGATTGTTCAGCCACAAATTCAGTTTTTGAAACATCAATTAATTAACGAACAATTTGTAACACCCGAAGACGAAAATTATTTGGAGAAAAGAGCTGAGTTTACGCAAGTAAAAAACATGAGTTTACTTGCTATTGAATTCGGTTTTGCAGCAAAAAGAAAAATATCTAAAAAACTTGATATACAAGGTACAATAAGTTTAGGATTTTCTTACATTGATACAAGAAGTGAACGCTTGGCTAAAGGCTTTACTTTTATTGAAAATTTTTCTGTAGGATTTTCATATAAAATACTTAAATACAACTATTTATATATTGGAACAAACTTTGGTCATGTATCTAATTTAGATTTTCAAAAACCTAATGACGGATATAATAATTTAGGTTTAGAAATTGGATATTCTTTTTTTTTAAATTAAAAAAATATTTTCATTTTACAAAAACAAACTATCAATTATACTGATGGCTTTTATTATCTTTATCAAAATTATTATTAATGACAATTACTCAATTAAAATATGTGCTTTCAGTAGCAGAATATCAAAATTTTACGGTTGCTGCTGAACATAGTTTTGTAACTCAACCTACTTTAAGCATGCAAATTCAAAAACTTGAAGATGAGTTAAGCGTAAAAGTGTTTAATCGTTCTAAAAAACCGATTGAATTAACAGAGGTTGGAAAAAAAATAGTAGAACAAGCTAAAGTTATTGTTGATGAAAGTAACAGAATATTAGACATCGTTCATCAACAAAAAGGTTTTATTGGAGGCGAATTTAAGTTAGGAATTATCCCTACAGTAATGCCAACTTTACTACCAATGTTCTTACAAAATTTCACAAAAAAATACCCAAAAGTAAAGTTGATTATTGAAGAATTAACTACAGAAGAAATTGTAAGAAAATTAACTGACGGTCATATAGATGCTGCCCTTGCAGCTACTCCTTTAGAAAATGAATCTATCAAAGAAAGACCTTTATACTATGAACCTTTTGTTGGATTAATTCCGCAAAATCATAGATTATACAAACAGCAAAACATTACTGTTGATGAACTAGAAATGGATGATATTTTGTTGTTAGAAGATGGACATTGTTTTAAAGATAGCGTTATAAATTTATGTAGAACGCATAAAATTGACAACAAAAAAGGGTTTCAGTTAGAAAGTGGAAGTTTTAATACACTTATAAAATTATCTAAAGAAGGTTTAGGAATGACGCTTCTACCTTATTTACACACGTTGGATTTAAATGAAACTGACAAAAAACATTTACGTGAGTTTACAAACCCTCCACCTGCAAGAGAAGTGAGTTTAATTTATCATAAATCTCAATTAAAAATGCAACTTTTAGAAGCTTTAAAGAAAACTATTGATGGTGTTGTTAGAGGTGCAATTTCTTTTTCTGATGTAAAAATTATTAGCCCTTTGAATAAAGGATAAAATTAATTTAGAATACACAAAACTAACTAATTAAAAATTCTGATAAAGAAAAACCTCTAAATTTAAAAATTTAGAGGTTTTTCTTTATGAAGTAAATTAATATTTATTTCTAAGAATACATTTTATCACGTAATTCTTTTATTTTGGGATCTGTTAAATAATCGTCAAAAGTAGCATATCTATCAATAACTCCCTTTGGTGTTAATTCTATAATTCTGTTAGCAACAGTTTGTGCAAACTCATGATCGTGAGTTGATAATAATACTGTTCCTTTAAAATTGATTAATGAGTTATTTAAAGACTGAATAGATTCTAAGTCTAAGTGATTTGTTGGCTCATCTAAAATTAAAATATTTGCTCTTTTCATCATCATTCTAGAAAGCATACAACGTACTTTTTCTCCACCAGATAAAACGTTACTCTTCTTTAAAGCTTCCTCTCCAGAAAAAATCATTTTCCCTAAAAATCCACGTAAAAAAACTTCTTCACGTTCTTCTTCAGTTTGCGCATATTGTCTTAACCAGTCTACTAAATTTAATTCTCCGTCTTGAAAAAATGACGAATTATCAAGGGGTAAATAAGATTGCGTTGTAGTAACTCCCCAAGAAAATTTACCTGAATCAGCTTTTTCATTACCTGTTATAATCTGATAAAAAGCGGTAATGGCTCTCGAGTTTCTAGAAATTATAGCAACTTTATCTCCTTTATTTAAATTGATATGAACATCATTAAATAATTTTTCTCCTTCAAACTCTTTACTTAAACCTTCTATATTTAAAATTTGATCTCCAGCTTCTCTATCTCTATCAAAAATAATTGCAGGGTAACGTCTACTAGAAGGTTTAATATCTTCAACATTTAATTTATCAATCATTTTTTTACGAGAAGTAGCCTGTTTAGATTTTGCAACATTGGCTGAAAAACGACGAATAAAATCTTCTAATTCTTTCTTTTTATCTTCTGCTTTTTTGTTTTGTTGTGCTCTCTGTTTTGCTGCTAATTGACTAGATTCATACCAGAAAGTATAATTACCAGAATAATGATTTATTTTACCAAAATCAATATCAGAAATATGTGTACAAACTGCATCTAAAAAGTGTCTATCATGTGAAACGACAATTACACAATTATCAAAATTAGCAATAAAATTTTCTAACCAAGCAATTGTTTCAAAATCTAAATCATTGGTTGGCTCATCCATAATTAAAACATCAGGATTACCAAAAAGAGCTTGCGCAATTAACACACGTACTTTTTGTTTACCATCTAAATCTTTCATTAAAGTATAATGTAAATCTTCAGAAATACCTAAGTTTGATAGCATTGCAGCAGCATCCGAATCGGCATTCCAACCATTCATCTCTTCAAAAATTATTTGAAGTTCACCAATTTTATCAGCATTTTCATCTGTATAATCTGCATACAAATCATCTATTTGTTTTTTAATTTTAAACAAATCTTTGTTACCCATTACAACAGTTTCCAATACAGGAAATTCATCAAAAGCATAATGATCTTGAGTAAGAACAGACATTCTTTTTCCAGGTTCTAAGTGAACCTGCCCAGATGTTGGTTCTTGTTTACCTGATATGATTTTAAGAAAAGTAGATTTTCCTGCACCATTTGCACCAATAATTCCATAACAATTGCCTTGCTGAAATTTTGTGTTTACTTCATCAAATAAAACTCGTTTTCCAAATTGAACTGATAGGTTAGAAACTGATAACATAATTGAAATTTAAATTTGTGCAAAAGTAGTAAATAGATTTCTTTTATTTAACTAGATTTGAATTGGGTTTTAAAAAAATACGAACCTATTATTATATAAAATTTAAGTGCATTTTTTAACAACCTATTAACAATAACAGCAATATTGAATACTTAAATTTGTAGTTAGCACTACACTAAATATATTTATGCTAATAAAAAAACACTTTTTTCTTCTTTTACTTATTATCTCTATAATTAGTTGTGAAAAAAATACTGAAAATAAGAGCACTTATTTTGGAGGTAGAATAATAAATCCTAAAACAAACCATGTAGTTTTATATTCTATGGAAAAAGTAATTGATACTTTTTTCTTAGATGCTAAAAATAAATTTATTGGCAAAGTTGATAATTTAAATGAAGGTTTATATTATTTTATTCATGGTAATGAAAATCAATATATTTATTTAGAACCGCTAGATAGTTTAATGTTACGCTTAAATACTTGGGATTTTGATGAATCTTTGGTTTTTGCGGGTAAAGGTGCAGAAAGAAATAATGTTTTAATTGATTGTTTCTTAGAAAATGAAAAAGAAAATAAAATTTTTAATAAATACAATAAATTAAAACCTTTAAGTTTTAAAAACAAAACAGATTCAATTACCAACAGAAAGTTAAAAAGATATAATGATTATGTTGAATCTCATTTGGATGAAACTAATGGTTTTAAAAATATTTTAAAAGTTGCGTTAACTTATCCTACTTATGCTAGAATAGAGAAATATCCAATACTTTATGTAAATAATTCTGATAAAAAAGAGTTTCCGAAAATAAATAATACTTTTTATAATTATAGAAAAAACATTAATATTAACAATGACTCTTTAATGTATTACCCACCTTACTCTCAATACATTAGAAACTTTCTTTATAATAAAACTTATTCTTTAGGTCACACTCCTACAGACAATAAATATTCATCAGACTTCACAATAGACTTAATGAATATTATAGATTCTAAAATTAAATCTAAACACACAAAAAATGCCTTTTTAAAACAAACTTTAATTAGTCATTTTTTTAGAAAATCTAGTTGTGAAATTAATTTAAAAACTTTTGAAAAATTCTTTGAACTTAGTTCAAATAAGGATGATAAAAGTCTTGTTAAAAAATTGATGAATGACACAAATTTAATCCAAAAAAATAAAGATCTGCAAGATTTTAATGTTATTGACTTTACCAATTCTAAAAAATCAATAAAAACTATTACTAAGGATAAAAATTCATTAATTTTCTTTTGGAACTCAGAGTATATTCCAGTTAACTATATTTCGTCTAGAATAAAATTTTTGTCATTAAAATACCCAAAACTAAAAATTATTCTCATTAATATTGATAAAAATAAAGCTGAAAGAATTCATAAATTAGATATAAAAAATCAATTTTATCTAGACTCAAATAGTATTGCTCATAATTTTTTAACAAGTAAAATACAGCGAGTAATTTTATTAAATAAAAATGGTGTTGTAGAAAATGGATATGCATCAATTTCATCACGTAACCTTCATCACTTCATTAAAGAACTTCAAAAAATTAAATAAATTAATTTTACAATTTAGTTCATTTAATTTAATGTACCTTTGCGCGATTTTAATTTTGAGTCTAACTTATTTAAAATCAAGTCGAAATTAATAATTTGATTTGCAGGTGGGCTTTCTGTGAATCTACAAAAACACAGTAATGTCAACATTTTTAGAATTAGGTTTAAAAGAACCTATTAACAAAGCATTAACGGATTTAGGTTACGAAAAACCTACTGTTATTCAAGAAAAAGCAATTCCACAAATTATTTCTTCAACAGACGATTTAAAGGCGTTTGCGCAAACTGGTACAGGTAAAACTGCTGCTTTTAGTTTGCCAATATTAGAACTTTTAGATGAAAAGAATGGAAACGTACAAGCAATTATATTATCTCCAACAAGAGAGTTAGCTGTACAAATTGGTAACAATATAAAAGATTTTTGTAAGTATTTACCAAGTATAAAAGTAACTACAGTTTATGGGGGGTCTAGTATGGAGGATCAAATTAGATCTTTAAAAAGAGGTTCTCAAATTGTAGTTGGAACTCCAGGTAGAACTGTAGATTTAATTAAAAGAAGAGCTTTAAAATTAGGTAACGTTCAATGGTTAGTTTTAGACGAAGCTGATGAAATGTTAAATATGGGTTTCAAAGATGAACTTGATAAAGTTTTAGAAGCTACACCAGAAACAAAACAAACATTATTGTTTTCTGCTACATTTCCAAGAGAAGTTGAAGCAATAGCAAGAAACTATATGACAAAACCAGTTGAAATTACTTCTGGTGAAAAAAATTCTGGTTCAGAAAATGTAAATCATGAGTATTATTCAGTTACAGAAAGAACACGTTACCCTGCATTAAAAAGAATTGCAGATTTAAATCCAAATATTTATGCAATCATATTTTGTAGAACTCGTAGAGAAACACAAGAAGTTGCAGACAACTTAATTAGAGACGGTTATAGTGCAGATTCTTTACATGGAGATTTATCACAAGGACAACGTGATTCTGTAATGGGTAAATTCAGAAAAAAAACAATTAAAATATTAGTAGCTACTGATGTTGCTGCTCGTGGATTAGATGTTACTGAATTAACACACGTATTAAACCATAAGTTACCAGACCAAATAGAAAACTACACTCACAGAAGTGGTAGAACTGGTAGAGCTGGTAATAAAGGAGTTTCTATTGTTTTAGTAAATGGTAAAGAGAAAGGAAAATTACGCCAGATAGAAAGAATTATTAAAAAGAAATTTATTGAAGGTAAAGTTCCTTCTGGTAAAGAAATTGTTCAAAATCAGTTAATGAATTTAATTGATAAGGTTCAAAATACAGAAGTAAATGAATCTGAAATGCAAGAATTTTTACCTAGCATTTACGAAAAGTTAGCATCTTTAGACAGAGAGGAATTAATCAAAAAATTTGTTTCTTTAGAATTTAACACAATGCTTAAGTATTATGAAAACTCTAAAGATTTAAATGATTTAGGTAGAGAAACTTCAAGATCAAGAGCTACAGACGAAAACATGACTCGTTTCTTTATCAATATTGGTAGAAAAGATAACTTGAACCCTGGTAAATTAATTGGCTTAATTAACGAACAAAATATTGGAGATAAAGTTGAAATTGGCTCAATAGATATATTAGATACTTTTTCTTTCTTTGAAATTGACAAAAATTTTGAAGAAAAAACCTTAACTGCTTTTGCTGATAATCAGCCAGATTTTAGTGGTCGTTCAGTAAATATTGAAATTACTAAAAAGGAGCGTTCTGGTGGAGGAAGAAGAGGCGGAAGAAAACCTTTCGGTAAAAAAGATGGTGGATTTGGAAGGCGTAGAAGTTCTGAAGGTTCATCTAGAAGAAGTGACGGTGGAGGAAGAAGAAGAACTGAAAGAAGTTCTGATAGACCAGATAGAAACTCTAGCGGTGGAGAAAGAAGGTCTGGTGGATTTGGAAGAAAACGCAAAGAAAGATAGAAAATAAAATTTATAAAAAAGCTTCACAAAATTGTGAAGCTTTTTTTTATTGTGTTTTTAAATACTCAACAACTGCTTTTCTAATATCAAAAGCTAACTCATTTTCTTTTGGGTTATAAACAGATATAACTTCTTTATTTTCTTGCGATAAAAAAGGGATATCAAACCCTTTAAGTAAATAATCAGAAAAAGCTACTTTATAATTTTTTTTCAAGTCTAATTCCTTACTTTTTATCATCCACTTCTCTCCTACTTTATCAGCATTAAAGCGCTGTAAATAAGCTCCTGTTCCACCTGCTAAAAAACCATAATCTAAAACTCTTTTTAATAATCTTCCTTTAATTTCTACTTTTACTATTGATCCGCCATATGGCAAAACTCTAAAAATATCAACCGCATTAATTTCTCCCTCTAATTGATCATCAATCCTAATTGAACCTCCATTAACAATTGCACAATCCACTTCATCTCCAAAACCAAAAGACATCGATTTTGTAATTATTGTTCCTAAATTAGTTTGTTTACTCCTAATTGGTGTATCTCTTCCATCTAAAGGAATTTTAACTGTGTAAATAATTTCATAAGGATTTGCTATGATATCTTTAATTTTTGTTGATAAAATATTTTGCCATTTATCTACAATTTTACTCACTTTTTCATCTGACTTTATAGATGAATTTATTTCTTTTAATTCTGATTTTACAATTGTTTTTTTATTTTTTTTGTCATAAGAAATTTTATGAATAAACACCGTTTTAGCATTGGCATCTGCTTTTGCAATAATAACATCTCCAACTTTATCTAAAGAATTAGTATGCTCATGCCCACCCATAATTAAAGGCAAATTTGGAATTAATTTTGCAATCCTTTTATCATTAGTGATCTTTACATGTGTTAACCCAAAAACAACATCTACAGAATCTTTTATAGCAGCATAAGCCGCTCTTGCCTTTACAAACATATTACCATACTCTACATAATCTTTTGGATTTGATGGTATACAAACACTAATAAAACCTACCTTAATTTTAGTACCATCTTCATCAGAAATCTCTTTGATAAAGGTTTCTTTTAAAGGCATAATAACCCCATTTACCTCTTTATAAAAAGGAATAGCTTTCTCTTTTGTTTTTAGTTTTACATTAGATGAAATCCACGAAAAATTACTTTCATTTAATCTTTTTTGCAAATCGTTTTGCGAAACATCAAACTCATGGTTTCCAAAAGCTACTGCATCAAAATTCATTGCATTCATTACTTCTACCATTTGTTTTCCACGAACTCTTTCTCCATCAACTTTTAATGTTCCTAATAAAGACGGATTTAAAAAATCGCCAGCCAAAAAAAGCATGGTATTCTTGTTTTCTTTTAATAATTCTTTGTGAACAGTTTCCACTCTTGCCATTCCTCCAAATTCTCCACCTTGAATAGGTGCTATTTCATAAACATCATTTAATTGTAAAAAAGTGAAATCTATTTTTCCATCATCCTTTTTACAAGAAAATAAAAAAGAAATTGACAGAATACAAATACAAACTTTAAAGCTATTCATTTTTAAAATATTTCTGATAAAAGTAAATAGTTTTGTTTAAATAATTAAATTTATTACACATAATAAAAAAATGAAAAAAGCAATTCTATAATTATAAAAAATACTCTAAAAATAACATAAAATGTTTTAACTCTAATGTTGTTTATTAAAAAACCTCTAAAGCCTTATTATAAGCACTTTCAAAACTCATAGGTTTAATATTTGTATTTGCTTTTTGAGCTGTAAAATAGCTTATTAACTTTTCTGTTGGCATATTACCTGTTAATTCATCTTTTGCCATTGGACAACCACCATAACCTTTAATGGCACCATCAAAACGTAAACAACCAGCTTTATAAGCAGCATCTACTTTTTCATGCCATTTATTTGGTGTTGTGTGTAAATGAGCACCGAATTCAATTTCTGGATATTTAGAAATTAAGTTAGAAAATAAATAATCAATAACTTCTGGAGTTGAACTACCAATAGTATCTGAAAGTGATAAAATTTTCACCCCCATTTTTGATAGTTTTTCTGTCCAATTCCCAACAATATCAACATTCCAGGGGTCTCCATAAGGATTTCCAAAGCCCATAGATAAATATGCAACTACTTCTTTATTAGTTTTATCAGCAATATTTAAAATTTCTTCTAAAGTTTCTAAAGATTCAGAAATTGTTTTGTGAGTATTTCTCATTTGAAAATTTTCTGAAATTGAAAAAGGATATCCTAAATAATCAATTTCTTCAAACTGAGAAGCGTCATTTGCACCTCTTGTATTTGCTATAATTGCTAATAGTTTACTTTCTGTTTTAGACAAATCTAACTTTGATAAAACAGCTGCAGTATCTCTCATTTGAGGAATTGCTTTGGGTGATACAAAACTTCCAAAATCTATAGTATCAAAACCTACTTTTAAAAGAGAATTAATGTACAATGCCTTCTTTTCTGTAGAAATAAAATGAGATTTTATTCCTTGCATTGCATCTCTTGGACATTCTATGATTTTGATATTTTTCATCAATATCAAATATAGAAAAACTAATGTTGTATAAAAATATATTTAATTGATTATTAATATAAATTTTACTAAAAACAAAAATCGAGCAAAAGCTCGATTTTATAAAATATATTTTACACTTCAAATAATAAACTAAGGGTATATTAATCGAAATCTGTATCCATTTTTAGATAATCTAAAAATTCTCTTTTGGTATCTTTCTCTTTAAATTTACCACCAAACTCTGCAGTAACAGTAGAACTTTCAATATCTTTTATACCTCTAGAATTTACACATAAATGTTTTGCATCAATAACACATGCAACATCTTGCGTACCTAAAGCTTCTTGCATTGCCTGTACAACTTGCATTGTTAAACGCTCTTGAACTTGAGGTCTTTTTGCAAAATACTCAACAATTCTATTCATTTTAGATAAACCAATTACTTTACCATCAGAAATATAAGCCACATGTGCTCTTCCAATAATTGGCAATAAATGATGCTCACAAGTAGAATACACAACTATGTTTTTTTCTACCAACATTTCACCATAATTGTAATTATTGTCAAATGTTGATGCTTTTGGCATATTTTTAGGATTTAATCCCATAAATATTTCATTTACAAAAGCTTTAGCAACTCTTTTTGGAGTTCCTTGTAAACTATCATCTGTTAAATCCATTCCTAAAGTGTCTAAAATATCTTTAACACTTTCTTGGATTCTTTTTATTTTTTCTTCGTCAGAAATATCAAAAGCATCGGCTCTTAATGGAGTCTTGGCAGATGTACCAACGTGGTTTTCTCCTATTTCTTCAATTCTTTCGTCATTCATTTTGCTGCTTAATTCAAACATTTCAAACTATATTATAAAACGCAAATTTACGTGTTTGTAATGTATTATTATAATTTATAAATAGATTAAACTTATTTAAGTATTATTTATCTAATTGATTTACTAATTCTAATAAAGAGCAATTTATTTGCTCTCCAGAAATCATATTCTTTAAAGTAAACTCATTATTTTCAATTTCTCTAGAACCTACAAGTACTACAAATTCAATTTCGCGTTTGTTAGCGTAATTCATTTGTTTTTTCATTTTTGCGGCATCAGGAAATAATTCTGATTTAATATTGTGCTTTCTCAATTCAGAAATTGCTTTCATACAGTATAAAGCCTCCGTTTCTCCAAAGTTAACAAACACTACTTTGGGCTTTGGTAAATTAACAGATTTAAACAACCCTAACTCTTCTAAGACCAAATAAATTCTGTCTAATCCAAAAGAAATTCCAACACCAGAAACATCTTTTAAACCAAAGATTCCTGTTAAATCATCATATCTTCCACCGCCACCAATAGAACCCATTTTTACACCTTTTGGCGCAGCTACTTCAAAAATAGCACCTGTATAATAATTTAGACCTCTTGCTAAAGTAACATCAACTTCTAAATTAGCAGATTGTAAACCTAATTCTGTAATTGAATTAATTACAAATCGCAACTCTTCTACACCTTTTGATCCTTCTTCAGAAGTTTGTAACATGTTGGCCAAAGCATCTAAATTCTCTTCATTTGTTCCGTCAAAAGAAAATAAAGGTTGTACTTTTTGTATGGCTTCTTTAGTAATTCCTTTAGATAACATTTCTGTTTCTACTTTCTCTTTCCCAATTTTATCTAACTTATCTAAAGCTACTGTAAAATCGATAAGTTTGTCTTGAGCACCAATAACTTCTGCAATTCCAGATAATATTTTTCTGTTATTTATTTTGATAGTTGTACCAACTAAACCTAACTGACTAAAAACAGTGTCATATAATTTTATAAACTCAACTTCTTGCCATAAAGACTTGCTACCCACAACATCTGCGTCACATTGAAAAAACTCTCTAAAACGTCCTTTTTGCGGCCTATCTGCTCTCCAAACTGGCTGAATTTGATAGCGTTTAAATGGAAACGTAATTTCATTTTGATGTTGTACAACATATCTTGCAAAAGGTACTGTTAAATCGTAACGAAGTGCTTTTTCTGAAATTTGAGAAGTTACTTTTAAACTATCTTTTTCAGCTAATAGTTTATCATCAGCTTTAGATAAATAATCTCCAGAATTTAAAATTTTAAAAATCAAACGATCTCCTTCATCACCATATTTTCCCATTAAGGTTGATGAATTTTCAAAACTTGGAGTTTCTATGGGTTGAAATCCGAAAGTTTCAAACGCAGTTTTAATCGTATTCATAATATAAGTACGATTTGCTACTTCTGTTGGCGAAAAATCTCTTGTTCCTTTTGGAATGCTTGGTTTCATATAAATAATTATGAATTATGAGTTTTAAACGTTTAATTTCTTACTGTCACTTAGAGGAACGAAGCAATCTCTTAAAATAAGAACTCAAAAAAATATTTCGTTACTCGCAATGACATACTTTACACAATATTGTTTTTCAAATACCTGAAAAACAAAATTGCTCTACGAGTGCAAATATCGTGAAAAACTTATAAATTTTCAGGTGTTAAATCGGTTTTATTTATGCTCTTTAAAGAATATAATGAGGCATTTAATTCAAAACCTAATAAAAGAATTATTGCATTTAACCATACAAATAACATTAATATTAAAAGCGTACCAATTGAACCATATAGTTGATTGTATTGTGCAAATTTAGTTACATAAATTCCAAATAAATAAAATGTAAATAATGATACAACAGTAGTTAAAATTGCGCCAGCAGAAAAGAATTTAGTTTCTTTACCTTGTTTGGTTCCATACCTAAATAGTAAAGAAACAATGGTAAAAATCATGACTAAAAAAATTAAAAAACGGCCATAATAAAAGAGGTTTAAATCATCTGTTTGTAGCCAACCTAAATCGTCAATTTTTGTTAGTGCAACTTGATAAAAAAGAATTAAAATAACAGTAATTATTAAAAAAAATGACATTAAAAGTGAAACTCCTAAAGAAACAAAATAACTTTTAAACGCATTTCTTAACTCTTTAATATGATAAGAATATTCGAATCCACTAAAAATTGCATTTACACCATTGGTCATTAAAAAAATAGATAATAAAAAACCAAAAGATAGTAACCCACCATATTGATTGTTAATGATATCACCAATAACAACGTTTACAGCTTCAAAGGTTTGTGGTGGTAAAATTTCTTTAATAAATGAGAATAGTCCTTCTTGAAAACCATCAATATGTATATACGGTATTAGTGTTAAAATGAATAACAAAAATGGAAAAACTGCCATAAAAAAACTAAAGGCAATACCTCCGGCTCTAGTTGTTAGTGCACCTTTTACAATACCTAAAATATACATTTCTACAACATCATACAAAGACATGCCTTCTAAACCAGGAATTTTAATTTTCTTTCCTAAAGCTACCAAAATGTTTATAATTGGTATTTTATTAAGTTTGTCTTCTATTTCTTTTGACATTATTCAACAACAATTTTATATTGTGATAAAAGCCCTAACACATTATTTTTACTAAATTTGGCTCCTTTTATCTTATTTTCTTCTGGATTAATTTTAAAATTAATCGAAGTTTCAAAATCTGATTTTTCAATATTTGTTTGATCAAAAACAGTGTTCTTTAAATTGCAATTATCAAATAATGAACCTGTTAAAACTGATTCTGTAAAATCTACTTCTTCTAAATTACAGTTTATAAATTTTGTTTTTGGAATTTTTAATTGATAGAAAGACGAAAAATTAAGTTGGCAATCTTTAAAACTCATCTGCAATAAAAATGGGTTTACTTCATTGAACTTTACACCTATCATTTTACAATCGATAAAACTAACATCTTTAAAAGCGGAATCTTTTACAATAGTATTGCTAAAATTACAATCTAAAAATTCACATTCTAAAAACTGAATATTTGATGCATGTACGTTTTCAAAATTACAATTTCTAAAGGTACAATTATCATATTCTCCTTTTTTGATTTTTGCTTTAGTAAAATCAATTTTTGAATACTCTTCGCTATCAAAGTAATTGTTAGACATTAATCAACCGCTTTTAAACTCAAATCTAAATTATATACAGAGTGTGTTAATGCACCAGAAGAAATAAAATCGACACCACATTCTGCATATTTTCTAATTGTTTTTTCGTTTATTCCACCAGAAGATTCTGTTAAACAAGTATCACCAATTAAAGCAACTGCTTTTTTAGTATCTTCATAATTAAAATTATCAATTAAAATTCTGTAAACACCTTTATTAGAAAGAATTTCTTTAATTTCTTCTAAACTTCTTGCCTCTACAATTATCTTAATATCTAGTTTTTTTTCTGCTAAATATTGCTTAGTTTTTGTAATTGCTGCGGTAATACCACCAGCAAAATCTATGTGATTATCTTTAATCATAACCATATCATACAAAGCAAATCTATGGTTTACTCCTCCTCCAATTTTTACCGCCCATTTTTCTAATGCTCTAATTCCTGGCGTAGTTTTTCTGGTATCTAAAACTTTGGTTTTTGTTCCTTTTAACAAATCTGCAAAAAAAGCAGTTTTGGTTGCAATTGCACTCATTCTTTGCATCGCATTTAAAACCAAACGTTCTGCCATCAAAATAGATTGCGATTTACCAGAAACATGAAAAACAATATCTCCGTATTTTACTTTATCACCATCATTTATAAAAGTTTCTACTTGTAAATCTTTATCAACATAGCTAAAAACTTGTTTTGCAAATTCTACTCCAGCAATAATTCCTTCATCTTTTACCAACAATTTTGCTTTTCCAACAGCCTCATTAGGAATACAAGAAAGTGATGTATGATCTCCATCTCCAATATCTTCTCTAATTGCATTGGCAATAATTAACTCTAATTCTTTTTCAAATTGTTCTTTTGATATCATATTTCTCTTTATTCTGATGTAAAAATAGTATTTTAATTATGAATTACGAAGTATGAATTACAGCAATTAATTCTTTATCCTAAATTGATAATTCGTAATTTTGAGCCATGAAAATTAAATTACTCGCTATTGGAAAAACGGATAATAAAAACTTAATCAAATTGATTGAAGAATATCAAAACCGTTTAAGACATTATATTAAGTTTGAATTAGAAATTATTCCGGATATTAAAAACGTAAAGAATTTAAGCGAAATTCAACAAAAAGAAAAAGAAGGTAATTTAATTTTAGCGAAACTTCAAAATACAGATCAGTTGGTTTTGTTAGACGATAAAGGGAAGCATTATACTTCTATTGAGTTTTCTAATTATTTACAAAAAAAAATGAATTCTGGAATTAAACAATTAGTACTAGTTATTGGTGGACCTTATGGTTTTTCTGATGCTGTTTATAAAAAATCAATAGGGGAAATTTCGCTATCAAAAATGACTTTTTCGCATCAAATGATTCGTCTTTTTATTGTAGAACAACTTTATAGAGGCTTTACAATTTTAAAAAATGAGCCTTATCATCACGAGTAATTAAGACGTTGTATTTTTAATTTGTGTGGCTATTTTGTATAATAAAATTACTTCAAAAATCTCAACAATAAATTGAGATACAACTGCAATTGGAGATGAAATAATCATCAATAAACAAACACCTGTAATAATTTCTATTATCCCTGTCCATTTTGCTAAATCTCCATAATCTACAAGACGTTTTATTGCAATTCCAATAATAATACTTAAAACACCAAAAGCAATTAGTTTAGACATTCCAAAAATACCCAAGAAATCTTCCCAAACATACAGTGAAGTAATGTCTAAAACAGAAAAAAACAATGTAAAAACTATAATTAAAAACGAAGTAATTTGCATTAAATAGTTGTTATAAATACCGCCAACAATAGCAAAACCTCTAAAAAATAAAAATAATGCACAAAAGGAAATAGTTTTAATAGCAATGTAAATACTTTTAAAAGTAGAACTACTTTTTTCCAAACTTAATAAATCAACACCAATTTCAAAAAATCCAGATAAAAAATAAATAATTCCAAATACCATAGCAATAGTTAATTGCTTGTATATATTATTTTTGTTGATGCATAAAATTGTATCAAATTTTCCTGGAGTATATTTTTTTTGAAAAATTTCTTCATAATCAAAACCTAAAACCTCTAAAATTGTTTTTATTGTATAACTTCTTGGTGAAACATCTCCAGCTTCTATTCTTTGAATTGTACGAACATTAATATTGCATTGTTGTACTAATTCTTCTTGTGTAAATCCTTTTTGCTTTCTAAGAGACAATATTTTTAACCCTAATTCTGGTTGTTTCATAATATGCTGATTTTTAAATTCCATACAATGTTAAACTAGTTAATTAAGTTAGCAAATTTTTTGAGGCTATTTTAACCCGACATTTCCACGACAAATCAATAATAACAATAGATTTAGAGTTTTTTATTTTTTTGCAATTTACATCATATTTATGGTTTTATATATAATCTAAACTATAGAACCAAATTAATAAAATGATTACATTTGTTAAAAATCAATTTATTTTAATGAAACTCGTTTTTGCAACCAACAATCTTAACAAACTCAAAGAAGTACAAGAAATGCTAACAAACTCAATAGAATTACTGAGTTTAAAAGACATTAATTGTTTTGATGAAATTGATGAAACAGAAACTACTTTAGAAGGAAATGCAAAATTGAAAGCAAATTATATAACAAACAAATTTAACTACAATTGTTTTACAGATGATACTGGTTTAGAAGTAGAAATCTTAGATGGAAAGCCTGGAGTTTATTCTGCACGTTTTGCTGGCGAACCTTCTAATTCTGAAAAGAATATACAAAAACTATTGTCTGAATTAAAAAATAAAACAAATAGAAAAGCACAATTTAGAACTGCAATTTGTTTAAATTTAAATGACAAACAATTTATTTTTGAAGGAATTTGTAAAGGTGAAATTCTTACTAAAAAGCAAGGTGAAAAAGGTTTTGGTTACGACCCTATTTTTAAACCTGAAGGATATAATATCTCTTTTTCCGAAATGACTTCAGAAGAAAAAAATAAAATTTCTCATAGAGGCATTGCAATTCAGAAATTAGTTGAATTTTTGAAGAATTATAAACAAAAATAAATTCTTGCCTTGGCTGGAATGACAGAATGGAAAACAAATCATACACAAAACACTTTATTTTTTTATCAATTTTACTAGTTGTTTTGTTTTTTGTGAACATTAGTTTCGGTTCTGTAAATATTCCTCTTAAAGAAATAATAAACACCATAACTGGAGGCACATCCTCAAAAGAAAGTTGGGAAACTATTATTCTAAATTTTAGATTACCAAAGGCAATTACAGCAGTGTTAGTGGGCTCAGGATTATCAATTTGTGGTTTATTAATGCAAACTTTATTTAAAAATCCTTTAGCTGGTCCATTTGTTTTGGGTATTTCTTCTGGGGCAAGTTTAGGTGTTGCTATTTTAATTTTAGGCTCTTCTGTTTTTGGAGGTTTATTAGCAACTAATTTAATATCTAATTGGTCTTTGCCAATTGCAGCAAGTTTAGGTGCTTTTTTAGTATTATCTGCTGTAATTATTGCTGCAAATAGAGTTAAAAATACCATGTCAATTTTAATTATTGGTTTGATGTTTGGTAGTTTAACATCAGCAATCATAAGTGTTTTATCTTATTTTTCTGAAGCTACTCAAATTAAACAATATTTATTTTGGAGTTTTGGAAGTTTAGGTAATTTAAGCTGGAATGAATTACTTGTTTTTATTATTATTTATTGCATTGGAATCATATCAACTTTATCTATCATAAAACCCTTAAACAGTTATTTATTAGGAGAAAATTATGCGAAAAGTTTAGGTATCAATATTAAAAAAAGTAGAAACATTATTTTATTAATTACCAGTTTATTAACAGGTGTTATTACCTCTTTTTCTGGCCCAATTGCTTTTATAGGTTTGGCTGTACCTCATATTACAAGATTAGTTTTTTCTACCTCAAATCATAAAATATTAATACCAGGAGTTGCCATTTTTGGCGCAATAATTTTATTAATTTGCGATGTTATTGCACAACTCCCAACAAGTGAATTTACGCTACCAATAAATGCAATAACCTCTTTATTTGGTGCACCAGTTGTTATTTGGTTGTTAATTAGAAAAAAGAAAGTGTTTGTATAAAAAGATTAAAAATTAAAAAAATATAAAAAAAATCGAACTAGAGCCTAAAAATATCGTTCTTAAAACTGAAAATCTAGCAATAGGTTATCAATCTAAAAAGGTAGAAAATATTATTTTTTCTAACATTAATTTATCCATCAATAAAGGAAAATTAGTAACAGTTTTAGGCAAAAATGGTATTGGAAAATCAACTTTATTAAGAACAATTTCTAAAGTTCAAAATTCATTAAAAGGTAACATTTTTATCAATCAAAAAAATTTAGAAACATATACAAATAAAGAGTTAGCCTCTTCTTTAAGTCTGGTTTTAACCGAAAAACTTCCTGAGAGTCAATTAACTGTCTTTGAAATTATTGCTCTTGGTAGACAACCATACACAAACTGGATTGACACTTTATCTAATGATGATATTGAAAAAGTAAATTGGGCTATTAAACAAACAGAAATTCAGCATTTAAAAAACAAACTTTTTTACGAATTAAGTGATGGACAATTACAACGGGTTTTAATTGCAAGAGCTTTGGCTCAAGACACAGATATTATTATTTTAGATGAACCTACTGCTCATTTAGATTTACACCACACTATTAAAATATTTTCTTTATTAAAAAAATTAGTTAAAGAGACTTCTAAAACAATAATTATTTCTACACATGAAGTAAATTTATCTATTAAACTTTCTGATGAAATAGTTGTTATGACTGATAAAAAAATCTATTCTGGAACTACAAAAGAACTTATTAATCAAGAAATTTTTGAGAAATTATTTCCAAATGAACTGGTTTACTTTAATAAAACTTTACAACAATTTGTTATCAACTAAAATTAAATTTGAAGCTAGTGTAACTTTTTGTTACATTTGATGTTAATTCAAATCAAAATTTTAATACATATTAATTCATGAAAAAAATACTTTATGTAGCTAGCGCATTAGTTTTTATAGCTTGCGGAACTAGTAAAAATACATCTAAAGAAGATGCAAATGTAGATCAAGCTGCAAAATATGCTGCCACTATTACTTCTGCAGAATTAAGTGAGCATTTATACACTTACGCTTCAGATAAATTTGAAGGTAGAGAAACTGGAGAAAAAGGTCAAAAAATGGCTGTGGAATATTTAATGAATGAATATAAATCGTTAAAAATTCCTTCAGCATTACCAGATAATAATTATTTTCAAAATGTTGAATTAATTAAAGCTGCTGCACCAGAACTTAGTATGTCTGTTAATGGTGCTAATTTTAATGGTGTTAAAGATTTTGTTTCTATTGCTAGTGCAAAAAATGGAGTTGTTAGTGAAAGTGAAATTGCGTTTGTAAGTTATGGTATTGAAACTGATAAATACTCTAATTACAAAAATATTGATGTTAAAGGAAAAATAGTTTTAATTAAAGCAGGTGAACCTAAAGATGGTGATACATATACTGCTACAGGAACTAAAGAAGCTAGTAAATGGTCTACAAGACAACAATATGGTGCTAAAAGAAAAGTGGCTATGGATAAAGGAGCTAAAGCAATTTTATTTTATGACACAAATATGTATAATATGTTTGCTAATTATTATGGAAAAAGTTCTGGTAGAATATCTTTAAAAAATGATAAAGATGCAGGTGAAAAAATGTATTACTTTTTTGTAAATAACTCAGTTGCAAAAGCAATATACTCTAATATAGATTCTGATGAAGATTCTAAAATAATTAAAACAAACCTAAACTTTACTTATACTGAAAGTGCTAAAGATTTAAGTTCTGAAAATGTAGCTGCATTTATCAAAGGGTCAGAAAAGCCTGATGAAATTTTAGTAATCTCAGCACATTTAGACCATGAAGGTATTAAAGATGGTAAAGTTTATAACGGTGCAGATGATGATGGTTCTGGTACTGTAGCAATATTAGAAATTGCTGAAGCTTTTCAAATGGCTGCTAAAAATGGGCATACACCAAAACGCTCTATCTTATTTTTACATGTTACTGGTGAAGAAAAAGGATTGTTAGGCTCTAAGTATTATACAGATATAGATCCTATTTTTCCATTAGCAAATACAATTGCAGACCTTAATGTTGATATGATTGGTAGAACAGATCCTAAAAGAAAAGAAGGAGATAGAAACTATATTTATTTAATTGGTAGTGATAAATTAAGTACAGAATTACACGAAATTTCTGAAGCGGTAAATACTAAATACACAAATGTAGAATTAGATTATACCTATAATGATGAAAACGATCCTAATCGTTTTTACTACAGATCTGATCATTACAACTTTGCAAAAAATAATATCCCTGTAATTTTCTATTTTAATGGTACACATGATGATTATCATCAACCAAGTGATACACCTGATAAAATTGAATATGATTTATTAGAAAACAGAACGCGTTTAATTTTTCATACTGCTTGGGAACTTGCAAACAGAGAAAACAGAATTATTGTTGATAAAGCTGAAGCAAAAAAATAATTTAAATTTATTTTACAATATTAAAACCTCACTTTTAGTGAGGTTTTTTTTGTTTAAATCAAGGTTGTGATATCTATTTGTCTTTCTGATTGGAAAAATCTAATTTAGCTAACGACTTAGTATAAGTTATTAAAACCAAAAATATCAATAATAAGTCAGTTAATATTAAAAAAGAAGAATGAAATATATTATTTGGGATAAAGAGAATAATCCACTAACGGCTCAAGTTTCTATACTTGATAAAAAATACTTTAAAGATTATATTTTGTCTAATTTAAAGCCCATAAACGAGATAAAATATATAGAGGGCTTTTCAGCTTTATTACATACTCTTGCAAAATCTAGCTATATTTTATTTAATGAAAATTTATATTGGATTGTTGAATGGAATCCTGGTTTGATTATTTTAGAAATGAATAAAAAAGAAAAAATGAGTTTTACAGCACTTCGATCACCAAACCCTAAGTTTGGAGGAAGAAAACCATTGGAAATTGACAAAAAGAATATCTATGATGAAGATGCTGAAAATCATCAATATAATTTAATTTTTAATGCCTGGGATGCTCAGTTTGACAAACGACATCAAGAATGGAATAATTTTGAACCAGCACATAAAGACGAAGTAAAGCTTTTTCATGATTGTCTAAAATATGTCAATAAACTTGGAGATTTAACTCAGTCTAAATTTGAAAAAGACTTTAAAAATTACTTTGAAAATGCCAAAAACAATATTGAAAAGTGGTCAGGAATTGGAATTATAACAAGATAAAAGCATTACTAATTATGTAAAATTAGAAACCTAATCCAATGATAGAAAATATATTAGATTTTTTTCTTTCAATTACTGATATTTTTTATGAATTGAAATTCTGGAAAAAGAAAAAAGCTAGGAGAAAATTTGAAAAGGAAAATAATCTACCAAAAAAGGTAATTATTCATCCTTATTTGAAGTTTTTAGGAATATTTCTAATCTTAATTTTGACTGTTAGAATATTGTTTGGAAATTTATTCCATTCTAATAATGAAGAGTTAATAACAAAGAAAAAAATTGCTAAAATCAAACAGATTCTTGAAGATGAAAAAAAAATATTCGGAGTTTATCCCGAAAAACTGAATACTATAATTCGTAATAATCCTTTAAGAAAAAATATAACTATGGACTATTGGAAAAATGAATTTTATTATGAACAGTTAGAAAATGGAAAAGATTATTTACTACTTTCTAAAGGAAAAGACGGAATTTTAAAAACCAAAGATGATATTAATGGGGAAAAATAACTTACCATAACAACATGTATATTTTATTATTTGATTCATTCTTTACTCAAAAACTTCGCAATATATTTGATAAATAACATTACAAAAATGAAAATCAATATCTCTATAAAAAATAAGAAGTTAAAACCATTTGAAAGTTTAAAAATTCAGATAGCAATAGAAAATAACACTTCTAATAAAATTATTATACCAAGACTCTTTTCTTATACGCCTCATTTTAATGAAAATTTTAAAGAAAGTACATCTGGTAAAGAAAGCTTTGAGAAATATAAATCTGATAATATCTTAGAACCTAATAAAACTATTTTCTATAACTATAACCAACCTATAGAATTATGCTTTATTAAAAATAAAAAAGGAATCGTTTCTGTTGATTTTAAATTAAATATTGGTATTGGAAATGATTTTGGAACAAGTATTATCGAAAAAATAAAAGTGGACTTTAATGAATACTACAACATAAAATCAAAAGAAAATACACCATCCAATTATTATGCTTCTAAAGATGTAATATTCTATTATAGTACTTATAGCAGAGCATATGAAAATGCAATTTCTATCTTAAAAGGGAAAGTAATCGATTATCAAGTATTAAATAAAAATTATGCTATCAATTCAAAAAAAGTTTTTAAAGATGGGCGACTTGTTAGAGGTATCACAAGTACAAATTTTAAAATACATAATATTCTCTTTTCCGGAAATGATAATATTATTTTAACTCTTTACGGAAAAGCTAAAGTTGAAAATCCAAAAACCTTTAAAGTTCTTGATAAAGGCTTAATGCCAAGTCTATTTTCATCTGAAATTGATGGATCTAAATGTGGATATGCAATAGACAACCAATTTGCTTACTATTTTGACGAATCTACTTCAACACAACACGCGGTAAAAATAAAACCTTGTAAAAACCCTCATTTATTACAAAGTTTAGGATTGGGCTATGCTAAAGATGACCGCAACGTTTATTTACATGGCAAAAAAATAGTTAAAGCAAAACCAAATACTTTTAAAATAATAAACAGAAATTATTCTACAGATGGTAAAAACATATTTTATCATCATCATTTAATTGAAAATATTGATTTAAAATCATTTGAAATACTCCCAACTAAAAGTTACCCTAAAAGTCCTGATAAAATTCTGAATTCATCTTGGTCTAAAGACAATAATAATTACTATGAAATTGGTTATGTAAATACCAAAGAGAAGTATGAAAAACATATTAAGTAATAGAAAAATAAAAGCGAAAAATGCTAAATAAACTTTATTTCGACTTTATTCTCATTTGTAAAAATTCTAACTAACTTTCTTTATTAGTTATTGTCTACTACTAAAACAACACCACTTTACTTATACAAAAAAGTTATCTAGTTTTAAAAATTAATACCCTCTATTCTATAACTTCTTAATTTCATATTAAATTTATAAAACATAGAAATAAAAAGATCTCTTAAATAATCTTGGATTAATATTTACTTTATAAGTATTATGTTACTCCTTTACAAAAGTTTAAAAGATACTATTTTAAGAATATAAAACAACCAAAATTATTTTTTTGAAAATCTTAAATCTTTTATATTTACAACACCCTAATATCTTATCTAAAGATAATACAACTCAATAAATTCAATTAATTATGAAAAAGATCTATATTATATTTCTATTAACTTTAAGTTTTCAAAACTCATTATATTCTCAAATAGTTAACAACGATACTGAAGACAGTACCCCCATTAGCGAACCAAGAGTAAGAATAGTTGTAATAGATCCTTCAGATGTTACGGTTACACAAGATCATATAAATAGGCTTAAAGATATTGGGCAGTATATAGAAAATTTTTATGTAAATCAGCTTACAACAAAAGGATATACCCTTGCAAATACTAATATGTTTGCAAGAAATACAGATGGAGAAATATTAATTTACCATGTAACTTCTACAGACACTATGGAAGCTATTGATAGTGGAGATGGTATTACTACAACTGGTAGAGAATTAGCTATAGAAAAATACACAGATCTAACAACATTAAATAGTGTTTTTGCCATTGTACATTTTTTAGATGGCGGCGGTTTTACTGGTGGTGGTAATGCCAATAATGGATCAATGAAATTTCAATTAAAAGATGCCGTTGGTGCTATAGATTTTAATAGTCATATAGCAGAAACAGATTATCATTCGGATATAAATTTAAAGGCTATCCACCACGAACTTGGTCACGCCTTAACAATTGCTCATGTAGGTCCAAAAAGAGACAATACAGAATTTAACACTATGATGGGACCTATAAATAGCACTTATGAGAAAGTTGTAGGTATTACAACAGCCGATGTAAGACTTTCTGATTATACTGCAGCAATATTAGCCTATCATCCAATTTTTAGAGGAGAAGCTTATGATTATAGAGAAGTTCGTAACAAAAATTTACGAATAGAAAAAATTATGGGGGATAATGATTTATTTACAGTAGATTGTTCTACCGGAATAGCTCATCTGAGAGGAAAAGTTGTAACAGAAGAAGTAGACTTCCATCATGTTGTGGTTCGCTTCGGACATAACAGTATCTCAGACGCTGGTGGCTATTGGAATAAATCCTTTGCTATTGAAACAGATGAAGATGGATATTTTGATTTAGAGTTAAAAGAAGAAGATATTAACACTTTAGATGTTTTTCAATACGAACTAATGGTTGCTTTTAACAACGGGTTAACAAGAGGGGTTACCGCCTTAGATACTGATGAAGCAATGGCAATAGGTAGAAATCAATATAGAAATAATTACACCTTTGAAACCCTAGAAATCACACAAACAATCACAGAATCTGAAAATACGCTTAGTACAGATTATAGTGATGCTGTTTCTTACCAATGGATTGATTGTGATAACAATAATGCAGCACTAACAGGAGCAACATCGCAAAGCTATAGTCCGGAATCAGAAGGGAATTATGCCGTTAAAGTAGTTACTTCAAACGGATGTACAGATACTTCTACTTGTTATACGTACACTTTGGATGGGGATACTGATAATGACGGCGTACCAAACAGCTTAGACCAATGTCCTGACACACCCCAAGGAGAAACAGTTAACGAAACAGGTTGTGCCAATTCTCAAATAGATGAGGATGGTGATGGCAGCTATGCTGATACAGATTGTGACGATACCAACGCAAACATAAATCCTAACGCTACTGAAATTGCGAATAATGGCTTTGATGACAATTGTGATGGTAACGAATTAATCACCACCACTTTCTATCAAGATGCTGATGGTGACGGTTTTGGAAATCCTAATCAAACCATGGATGCAGAATCTCAGCCTACAGGTTATGTTTCAGATAATACAGATTGTGACGATACCAACGCAAACATAAATCCTAACGCTACTGAAATTGCGAATAATGGCTTTGATGACAATTGTGATGGTAACGA
>NZ_CANMUE010000006.1 GCF_947500975.1 uncultured Polaribacter sp. | reverse complement strand
GACATAAATACTGAAGAAACACCTGGCGCAGACATAGTGCCTTTACGTATTGTACCAAATACAGTTACACCAACAGGAGCAAACGCAGGTGAATTTTATGTTGCCGATGACGGATTATTATACGGCTACGATGCTACAAGATCAAAATGGCTGAGTGTGAGTAGAAATATTATAGGTTGGGGTGCTAATAATGGTAATTCTAATATATATTTACGCCAATTTAATGGAACATTATCCAATCTTAATGGTTGGAGAATGATCAGAAATGGAACGATTACTACAATAAGAGTTCAAGGTGGTAGTAATCAAACCTATACAATTGAAATTAGAAAAAATGATGTTACAACTGCAATAGCATCTTTAGACGTAACTAGTGCTCAAGGTAATCATGATACAACTATAAATGTAGATTTTGAAGAAGGAGATTATTTACAATGTTATGTAAATGTAACTAATGGTTCTAGAATAACTTATCCACAAGCACTTATTCAAATTGCGTGGAGAAAATAATAAATAGTTCTAATTAAAAAAACTACATTATTACTGTTAACTTTCATTTTTAGTAATACAAATAACAAATAAGCTTTTAGAACTTCTACACTGAAATAAAGCGCTAAAAATCAGTTTTTTAAACTCAAATCATTAAGACTAAAGAATTGAATATTATAAATATTAAAATTCTAACATAAAACCCTAAGAAATAACAAATATTATTGGTTTTTATTGAAAAAAATAATAGTATATTTGCATCTTCAATGAAAAACTCATTGATATACATAAAAATCATTTAAATAATATTGGCATGTACTTAACTAAAGAAGTAAAAGAAAGCATCTTCGAAAAATACGGTAAAGGAAAAAACGATACTGGAAATTCAGAAGGTCAAATTGCATTATTTACGCACAGAATTAACCATTTAACTGAGCACTTAAAAAACAATCGTAAAGATTTTAATACAGAGCGTTCATTAGTAATGATGGTAGGTAAACGTAGAAGTTTATTAGATTATTTAAAAAAATCTGATATTACTAGATATCGTGCAATAATTAAAGAATTAGGAATTAGAAAATAATTCTTACAAAAAAGAGGCTCTATAAACGTGCCTCTTTTTTTATTTTAAAACGAATAGTAAATTCTAACTAACAAATAGAATTTTTATAAAAAAATCAAAAATAGTAACAGCATTTTTGAATTTCCATTGCAACAAACAACAACACAACAACAAAAAAAATTAAAAAATTAGAATTAAAAATTTATGATTCCAAAAGTATTTAGAGAGGTTATAGACCTTGGAGATGGAAGAACCATTTCATTAGAAACCGGTAAATTAGCAAAGCAAGCACACGGTTCAGTTGTTGTTCAAATGGGAAAAGCAATGTTGTTATGTACTGTAGTATCTAGCTACAAAGCAGGTACTGTAGACTTTTTACCATTAACGGTAGATTATAGAGAAAAATTTGCTGCTGCAGGACGTTATCCTGGAGGATTCTTTAAAAGAGAAGCAAGACCAAGTGATGGAGAAGTATTAACAATGCGTTTAGTAGACCGTGTTTTACGTCCATTATTTCCAAAAGACTACCATTCGGAAGTACAAGTAATGATTCAATTGATGTCTCATGATGAAGATGTTATGCCAGATGCATTAGCAGGTTTAGCAGCATCAGCAGCAATTCAATTATCAGATTTCCCTTTTGAATGCCCTATTTCTGAAGCACGTGTTGCAAGGGTAAATGGAGAGTTCATAATCAACCCAAATAGAGCACAATTAGCAGAATCTGACATTGATATGATGATTGGAGCTTCTGCAGATTCTGTAATGATGGTTGAGGGCGAAATGGATGAGATTTCTGAAGAAGAAATGGCAGACGCTATTAAGTTTGCTCATGAAGCTATCAAAGTACAATGTGCTGCTCAAATTCGTTTAGCTGAAGCTTTTGGTAAGAAAGAAACAAGAGAATACGAAGGAGAAAGAGAAGATGAAGAATTAGCAACAAGAATTCACGACTTTTGTTACGACAAATGTTATGCTATTGCTAAAAAAGGAACTTCAAAAGTTGAACGTACAACTGCTTTTTCTGAAGTAAAAGAAGAATTAAAAGCAACTTTTACAGAAGAAGAATTAGAAGATTATGGAGATTTAGTTGGAAAATATTTTAACAAAGCTCAAAAATCTGCAGTTAGAGAATTAACTTTAGCAGAAGGTTTACGTTTAGATGGTCGTAAAACGGATGAAATTAGACCAATTTGGTGTGAAGTAGATTATTTACCATCAACTCATGGTTCATCTATTTTTACACGTGGTGAAACACAAGCATTAGCAACTGTAACTTTAGGAACATCTAGAGAAGCAAATAAAATAGACATGCCTTCTTACGAAGGTGAAGAAACTTTCTATTTACACTATAACTTCCCTCCTTTTTGTACTGGTGAAGCAAGACCGTTAAGAGGAACATCTCGTAGAGAAGTTGGTCATGGTAACTTGGCACAACGTGGTTTAAAAGGAATGATTCCAGACGATTGCCCTTATACTGTAAGAGTAGTTTCTGAAGTATTAGAATCTAATGGTTCTTCTTCAATGGCAACAGTTTGTGCTGGTACAATGGCATTAATGGATGCAGGTGTACAAATGACTAGACCAGTTTCTGGTATTGCTATGGGATTAATTTCTGATGGAGATCGTTATGCAGTTTTATCTGATATTTTAGGTGATGAAGATCACTTAGGTGATATGGATTTTAAAGTGACAGGTACTTCTGAAGGAATTACTGCTTGCCAAATGGATATTAAAGTAAAAGGACTTTCTTACGAAATTTTAGTAAATGCACTAAAACAAGCAAGAAATGGTCGTTTACACATTTTAGAGAAATTAACTGATACGATTACTACTCCTAACGAAGAAGTAAAAGCGCATGCTCCTAAAATGATTAACAGAAGAATTCCTAATGATATGATTGGGGCATTTATTGGACCAGGAGGTAAACATATTCAAGAATTACAGAAAGAAACAGGAACGACAATTGTAATTACTGAAGACGCTGTAACTGAAGAAGGAATTATTGAAATTTTAGGAACAGACCCAGCAGGTATAGAACAAGTAATTTCTCGTATCGAGTCAATGTTATTCAAACCAGAAGTTGGTAGTGCATACCAAGTAAAAGTTATCAAAATGTTAGATTTTGGTGCTGTAGTTGAATATGTAGAAGCTCCAGGAAACGAAGTTTTATTACATGTTTCTGAATTAGCTTGGGAACGTACAGAAAACGTTACTGATGTTGTTAATATGGGAGATGTTTTTGATGTTAAGTATTTTGGTATAGACTCAAGAACTCGTAAAGAAAAAGTTTCTAGAAAAGCATTGTTACCTAAACCAGAAGGTTATGTAGCAAGACCACCAAGAGATGACAAACGTTCTGGTGGACGTGATAACAGATCTAGAGACAATCGAAGAGATGATAGAAAACCAAGAGCTCCAAGAGAACCTAGAAAAGAAGAATAATTTCTTTATAAAATAAATGTTTAAAAATCGTCAATATTAATTGGCGATTTTTTTTTGCTTTTTTGTTTCTTTGTAACTCTTAATGAAAATTCAAAAAATCACATTTTTATCTTTAGGAACAAATCAAGGTAACAAACTTGAAAACCTACAAAATGCAATTAATTTAATTGCGGATAAAGCTGGTAATGTGCAAAAAATTTCTTCAGTTTACAAAACTGCTTCTTGGGGTTTTGATAGCAATGATTTTTTTAATGTTTGTATTCAAATTTCTACAAATTATGCACCAGAAAAATTGATGCAAATTCTTTTAAATATTGAAAACGAATTAGGCAGAAAAAGAAATGATTCTGGTTTATATTCTGATAGAAATATAGATATTGATATATTATTATTTGATAATGACATTATCTTTTCAAAAACAGTTACTGTACCTCACCCAAAAATGTTGGAGCGTAAATTTGTTTTAATTCCGTTGATTGAAATTGCTGGTCAAACTTATCATCCTATAGCAAAAAAACAACTTTCTAATTGTTTACAAAATTGCAATGATTCTTCTCAAGTTAAGATTATTAACGAAAACCTAAAAAGACCCATTACAATATCAGAAAAATACAATTACATTGCTATTGAAGGAAATATTGGAGCAGGAAAAACATCTTTATCAAAACTAATTTCAAATCAATTTACCGCTAAAATTGTATTAGAACGTTTTGCAGACAATCCTTTTCTACCAAAATTTTATGAAGATAAAGAGCGTTATGCTTTTCCTTTAGAAATGAGTTTTTTAGCTGATAGATATCAACAATTATCGGATGACTTAGCTCAGTTAGATCTATTCAAAAATTTTGTTATTTCTGATTATTACATCTTTAAATCATTGATTTTTGCACAAATAACGTTGCAAAAAGACGAATATTTATTGTACAGAAAAATGTTTAATTTGATGTATAAAGAAATTACAAAGCCAGATTTATATGTTTATTTATATCAAAATACTAATCGCCTTTTAGAAAACATTAAAAAACGTGGTAGAGATTATGAACAAAATATAGAAGCAGATTATCTACAAAAAATTCATGATGGATATAAAAGTTTTATTAATACAGAACAGAAATTAAACGCACTTATTATTGATGTTTCTGATTTAGATTTTGTAGACAATCATGAAGATTATAAACAAATAATTAAAAAAATTGAACAAGTTTAAAAATTACTTTTTAAGCTCTAATTTTTCTGCAAAATAATCACAAAAATCTCTCATTGTAGCGCTCATTTTTTCATCATTAGTTGCACGTTCAAAAGAATCTGCCATTGATACTAAAGTTTGATGATAAAATATTTTCATCTCATCAACAGGCATTTCTTTGGTCCATAAATCCATTCTTAAGGTATCTTTTTGTTTAGAATCCCAAACAGAAATCATTACTGCCTTTGAAGTTTCATTATTTATTCCGCCATCCTTTGCTGTCCAAGAAATTTCTTCAGGAACTTTATTTTCATCTAAACCAATGTTAAATTTTACTTCAGAGTTATGTTTAACAGCCATTACTTTTTAGGTTTGTATTTAGATTTATTATATAAATCTATTTCAGTTATTTTTAATAATTCTTGCAAAGATACATCATTATGATTCATATAAGATTTTACAATTTGCCACCCTACCCAAACTCCAATTTTACCAGGGGATAAATTATCATGTTCTAAATAAAACTTAGAAAATGGCGCATCTTCTAAAAATCGCTTATTAATTTTTGTATCCGTTGAAAACAAAAGATCCTTTTCAATAAAATACATCCAAATTTGCTCTTCATTAGCTTCTGCCCAATCTATTTTTTCTTGAGAATACCCTATTTTTTCTTTATTAGAAACTTCAGGTAAATACATATCTAACAAATACATTTTTTTACCTTCATAAATAATTTTCTCAACAAAACTTCTATTATTTAATGATGAAAATTGTTTATTAATAAGTGCTTTAGCAACATCAACTACAATATGATTTTTAGTATTATTCTCTTTAATATACTTAGGGTAATCATTATAAAACTGATGGTTTTTACCAAGATAAACGTCTAAAGAAACAAGTAATAAACTATCGGCATATATAACTCTACTATCATAATCAATATTAGTTAGCATAGTAATTATTTTGGGTGCAGTAAATTTTGTATTATAATACTTTACATGTTTAAAAAGTGATGTTAATTGGTTTTCTACCTCAGAAAAATTTGAATATTTTTTTTGAGTTTCTTTAAATAATTCTTGTTCTTGCTTGTCATTTATTTTAGCAAATGATAAACTATCGGTAAACTCCAAAGGAAAAAAATAAGGATATTTTTGTTTAATTTTAGGTAGAGTTTCTGGTGTAGCATTATAAAAATCTATATCATATCTATCTATATAAAGATCAATATCAATTTTAGAAACATCAACTTTTTTAATATTTTTTTCAGAACAAGAAAAAAACAACAACAAAACCGTTAAAAACAATAATAGAAATCTCATAATCTTTGTATCTTAGTCTTTAAAATTAAAGAACGTTAAAAGTACTAAAATAGTTTATCAATGAATACTGAAAAAGTAGCAGAACATATTATAAATTGGTTAAAAGATTATGCAGTAAATGCAAAAGTAAATGGTTTTGTTGTAGGTGTTTCTGGTGGAATAGATTCTGCCTTAACTTCAACGCTGTGTGCAAAAACGGGTTTACCTACTTTATGTGTAGAAATGCCTATACACCAAGCACAAAGTCAAGTTACAAGAGCTGAAGAACATATTGCTCAACTTAAAGAAAAATTTGATAATGTATCTGAAACTAGAGTTGATTTAACCTCTACATTTGAAGGTTTTAAAGCTGTAGTTCCTAATTCTGAATTTGAGCCTACTGATAAACTAAATTTATCTTTGGCAAATACAAGAGCTAGGTTAAGAATGACAACTTTATACTATTTTGCTGGTTTACATGGTCTATTAGTTGCCGGAACAGGTAATAAAGTAGAAGATTTTGGTGTTGGATTTTATACAAAGTATGGTGATGGTGGTGTAGATTTAAGCCCAATTGCTGATTTAATGAAATCTGAAGTTTATAAATTAGCCGCTTATTTAGGTGTACCAAGTTCTATACAAACGGCTCAACCTACAGATGGATTATTTGGTGATAGCAGAACCGATGAAGATCAAATTGGAGCCTCTTATGATGAATTAGAATGGGCAATGAAAATGCAAGATGAAGGTAAAACTAATGAAGATTTTTCTGACAGAAAACTAGAAGTTTTTAAAATTTACACACGTTTAAATAGAATAAATCAACACAAAATGAACCCAATACCTGTTTGCGAAATACCAAATCAGTTAAAGTAAATTAGCAGAAATCATCATTTTTTTTATTTTAATATACTTTTTCTTTCTAGATCCGTATAAAATATGATAAGGAAGAAGTGTAAATTGAAATAAAATTGCAATAACTTTAAAAACTCTATACATTTTGTGTTCTTTATACCTTTAAGAAACTATAAAAAGCATAAAGTCACTTATTTAATATAATAGTTTACAATTAATTATAATAGATTGGCAGCAATCATCATTTTTTTTATCCTCATGTAAGCTTTTCTTTTAGAGCCATTTGAAATTTCAAAAGGCAATAAAAAAAATAATTGAATAATTTTTAAAATTTGGAATAGCTTTTTCATATCAGGAATATTTCTTTTTCTGCTGCAATATACAAAAAAACAGGTGAAACATTTTAAAAGAGTAAACAGGAAAAACCCTCTTTTTACAATTTGTTAACATCAGTAAAAAATAAAGAAGTGTATTTAACTAATTAAATAACAATAATTTAATCATTTAAATTATATAAAAAATAAAAGTTGGCTGTAACAAATTAAACTACTCTATTCAATTTATCAAAAAGTCTTATTCTTAAAGAATTATAATTCATTATTTCTTCTTTTTCTTCATTTGAGTATTCTTTTTCTGTAATTAACCGTTCTTTAACCAACTCTTCAATTAATACTCTTCTAAGATTAAAAACCACATCATTTACAGCTTTAGTTAAAACTTCTAGCTCAGATTTAACTTCTATATTTTTACTTTCCCAGTTACTTAATTGCCTATTTGGATCTTCTTGATCCATTAAAATAGAAGTAACAATATTTGCTATTTCTGGGTTCTTCTGATTTAAAAGCTTATCTGTTTCTATTTTTTCTGATTGATTTAATTGATGAATAATCTCAGAATAAATTTCTTGAAAAACAGCGTTTGAAAACTCAATTTCATCATCTTGTAAGTGCAAATAAATTTCTGCTGATACTGTATTTTGATACTTCCTTATGGTAATTACTTCTTTGCCTTCTTCATCAACATTTACAATTTCTTCGTTAAAACTAGTCTCTTCATTACCATACAATAATAAAATTCTGATAATTTCTTTTTCAAGAATTGATAATTGATCTATTTTATAAGTAGCAATTTTACCACCTTTAACAAGTGCCATTGAAGCTTGCTCTTGCTCCATAAAGTATTCTGGTGGGGGTTCATTTGGGTCTACTTTTTTATTATTAAAACTTGTTTTAGTTTTTTGAGTAGCTTCTTTTTTTAGTAATTGAGCTAACTCACTAAATAAAACTCGCTCAGAAATATCCATAATTCTAGCACATTCTTGTATATATATTTCACGTTGAATTCCGTCAGGAATTTTAGAAATACTTGTTACAATATCTCTAATTACACTTGCTTTTTTTATAGGATCATTATTAGAGTCTTTTAATAAAAGTGATACTTTAAAATTTATAAAATCTTGAGCAGAGCTCTCTAAATACTCTTTTAGCTCAATATCTGAATGCGATTTTGCAAAGCTATCTGGATCTTCACCATCAGGAAATTGAACTACTTTTACGTTCATCCCTTGTTCTAAAATTAAATCGATACCACGAATAGAAGCTCTAATTCCTGCCGCATCTCCATCAAAAAGAACTGTAATATTTTTTGTTAACCTGTTAACCAAACGTATTTGATCTGAAGTTAAAGCTGTACCAGAAGAAGCTACAACATTCTCAATACCAGATTGATGAAATGAAATTACATCTGTATAACCTTCTACCAAAAAACAATTATCTTGTTTCGCTATTTCTTTTTTTGCCTGGTAAATTCCATACAATATTTTACTCTTATGATAAATATCACTTTCAGGTGAATTTAGATATTTTGCTGCTTTTTTATCGGCAGTTAAAATACGCCCTCCAAAACCTAAAATTCGTCCAGACATTGAATGTATAGGAAACATTACCCTACCCTTAAAACGATCAAATTGCTTGGTTTCTTTTACAATTGATAATCCTGTAGAGGCTAAGTATTTTAAATCATATCCTTTAGCTAATGCCGCTTTTGTAAAATTATCCCATTCATCTACACAATACCCTAAATCAAATTTCTTAATGATATCATCTCTAAACCCACGTTCTTTAAAATAACTTAAACCAATTGCTTTTCCTTGATTGGTATTCAACATTAAATCGTGAAAATAATCTTTGGCAAAATTAGACACCAAAAACATACTTTCTCGTTCGTTCATTTGCTCTTTCTGCTCATCCGTTTGCTCAGTCTCCTCAATTTCTATATTATACTTTTTAGCTAACCATTTTATGGCTTCAGGATATGAATAATGCTCATGTTCCATTAAAAAAGAAATAGCATTACCGCCTTTTCCTGTAGAAAAATCTTTCCAGATTTGTTTTACTGGAGAAACCATAAATGATGGTGATTTTTCATCAGTAAATGGACTTAAACCTTTAAAGTTACTCCCTGCTTTTTTTAGTTGAACAAATTCACCAATAACCTCTTCTACTCTTGCAGATTCAAAAACTCGGTCTATGGTACTTCTGGAGATCATTTATTTAATTTGATAAAAAAGATGAACAAATATAAGAATTACTACTTTGGTTTGTTTCTAAAAATTAACAAACAAAAAAAAGACCTTTCAAATTTTAAAAACTTGAAAGGTCTAATAAACTGTAACTTATTTTTATGATGCTGCTCTTAACTTTTTAAGAGCTGTTTTTGTTAATTTAGTTTCTGCATATTTTTTTGTTACTTTAAATTCTTTTTCTTCAGAACTTGGCAATTCAAACATTGCATCTGTAAAAATTGCTTCACACAAAGAACGCAATCCTCTTGCCCCTAATTTATATTCAACAGCTTTATCAACTATATAATTTAATGCGGCTTCATCAATGGTAAATTCTACATCATCCATCATAAATAATTTTGCATATTGCTTAATTATTGAATTTTTAGGCTCTGTTAAAATTGCACGCAAAGTTTTAGCATCTAAAGGATTCATGTAACTTAAGACTGGCAAACGCCCGATAATTTCTGGGATTAATCCAAATGCTTTTAAATCAGAAGGAATAATATATTGTAACAGATTATCTTCATCTATTTTTTCATCACTTATTGAAGCGCTATAACCTACAGCTTGCATATTTAATCGCTTACTGATAATTCTATCAATTCCTGAAAAAGCGCCACCTGCAATAAATAAAATATTTTTGGTGTCAACTTCAATAAATTTTTGTTCAGGGTGTTTTCTTCCTCCTTTTGGTGCAACATTTACAACTGTACCTTCTAATAATTTTAGTAAAGCTTGTTGTACTCCTTCTCCAGAAACATCTCTTGTAATTGAAGGGTTATCACCTTTTCTAGCTATTTTATCTATTTCATCAATAAATACAATTCCTTTTTGGGCTTTTTCTACATCATAATCTGCAGCTTGTAAAAGTCTACTTAATATGCTTTCTACATCTTCTCCAACATAACCAGCTTGTGTTAAAACTGTAGCATCAACAATAGAAAAAGGAACATTTAACATTTTAGCAATGGTTCTGGCTACAAGTGTTTTACCTGTACCTGTTTCACCCACTAAAACAATATTACTTTTTTCTATTTCAACCTCATCAGCATTATCTTTTTCTTGAAGTAAACGTTTGTAGTGATTATAAACCGCAACAGCCATTGCACGTTTAGTTTCTGTTTGACCAATAATATATTGATCTAAAAACTCTTTTATTTCTAATGGTTTTTTAAGAGTCAGATCTTTAGCTAAATTATTAGATTTTACATCAGAGATTTCTTCTTCAACAATACCATGAGCTTGCTCTATACATTTATCACAAATATGTGCATCCATACCTGCGATTAACAAGTCTGTTTCAGCTTTTTTTCTACCACAAAATGAGCACTCTAAATCCTTCTCTTTTGACATTTTATTCTCTTTATAAACGCATTACAAATTTATGACTTTGTCTTTTTAAAAAACTACTTCAAAGTATTCGTAATGACAACTATTTTATTTTCTTGTTAAAATTTCATCAATCATACCATAGTTTTTTGCTTCATCAGCTTTCATCCAATAATCTCTATCAGAATCACTATGAACTTTTTCTATTGTTTGACCAGAATGATTTGCTATTATAGCATATAATTCATCTTTTAATTTTAAAATCTCTCTCGTAGTGATCTCTATATCAGAAGCTTGACCTTGAGCACCACCTAAAGGTTGATGAATCATAATTCTTGAATGTGGCAACGCAGAACGTTTTCCTTTTTGACCTGCACACATTAAAACAGCACCCATAGAAGCAGCCATACCTGTACAAATTGTAGCTACATCTGGTTTTATAAATTGCATTGTATCATAAATTCCTAAACCTGCATAAACACCTCCTCCTGGAGAATTTATATAAATTGAAATATCTTTATTAGCATCTACACTTTCTAAAAACAATAATTGCGCTTGAATAACATTTGCAACTTGATCATTAATTCCTGTTCCTAAAAAAATAATTCTATCCATCATTAAACGAGAAAAAACATCCATCTGAGTAATATTCATTTGACGTTCTTCCATAATATAAGGTGTTAAACTACTTGTTATTTGACCTAAATATGTACTACTAATTCCTTGATGTTTTGTTGCGTATTTTTCGAACTCTTTTCCGTAATTCATTGCTATATTCTATTTAATGTTTGATTCGTAAATATAAGAAGATTTCTATTAATAAAACTGGAAGTATTTAAGCTAAAAAACCTGAATTTTTCAATTCAGGTTTTTTTTAAATAAGAAGTTGAAACCAGTTCAAAATTACAAATTAAAATTTTTATTTGTAAACTTCTTTTATAAAGTCTTCGTAAGAAACTTCTTTAGATTTAAATTTCATGTTATCTTTAAAGAAAGTTAACATTTTATTACTAATTAATTGAGATTGTAATTTTTGAGCTTCTTCTTGGTTTTGTAAGATTCTACCAGCAATATCATCTAACTCTTTTTCTTCAGGATTCATATTACCAAACTGAGCCATTTGAGTTCTAATAAAACCTTTGGCATAATCTACTAATTCTTTATAATCTATTTTGATATCATTATCTTTCATAATCTTACCTTCGATTAATTGATAACGTAACCCTTTTTCTGATTTTTCGTATTCAGCAGCAGCTTCTTCAGCAGTTAATTCTTTTTCACCAGCTGTTGATAACCATTTCTTTAAAAAATCTGAAGGTAAATCAAACTTAGTATTTTCAATTAAATGCTCAGTTACGGCATTTAATAATTGCTGATCTCCTTGTTGTGCAAATTGCTTTTCAGCATCTTCTTTAATTTTACCTCTTAATTCTGTTACAGTTGTTACACTACCATCAGCAAATAATTTATCAAACAATTCTTTGTCTAAATCTGCTGGTTCTGTTTTAGTAATATCTTCTACAGTAAAAGAAACGGTAATATCTAAATCATTAATTTCTTCATGAGGAACATCTAAAAGGTGTTGTAGTTTATGATTATCTTCAAACAGTTTTTTAGTTTTTAGTTCTATAACATCTCCTATTTTAGCACCAATAACTTTCTTTTCGTTTTTCTTACCTTTTAAATCATTTACCAAAAAAGTAGATTTTTTGTTGATTCCTTTTTCTTCATTTACAAAAGTACCTGTTACATTAGAATGCTCAGTAGCTTCATCTAAAGAACTCATTTTTCCGTAACGAGTTTGAATATTTTTTACTTCTTCATCAATCAACTCTTCAGTAGCAACAATATTATATTGAGTTACTTTGTTTTTTGCTTTAACATCAACATCAAATTGTGGTGCTAAACCTAATTCAAATTCAAATGTAAAAACATCTGCATCCCAATTAAAATCTTCTTTAACTCTTGGTAAAGGGTTTCCTAAAATATCTAATTTTTCTTCTGTTAAAAACTTATTCAAAGATTCTTGTAAAAGTTTGTTAACCTCATCTATCATTATAGATTTACCATATTGCTTTTTAATCATTCCCATTGGCACGTGCCCTTTTCTAAATCCTGGAATGTTAGCTTTTTTACGGTAATCTGTTAACAATTCTGTTACTTTTGCTTGATAATCATCAGCAACTATATCAACTTTTACAACTGCGTTTAACGCATCAATGTTTTCTTTTGTAATATTCATTTCTTTGTTCTCTGGTTCTTAAAAAATCGAGTGCAAAATTAATCAAATTAATTTAGGCTGCAAAAGTTTAAATAGTTCAATTTCAGTATTTTCGTTTTATAAAAAATTTTATAAATGAAAAGCACCAAGCTACAATCATAAAAATAAAAAAAAAGCTTAATTTTGCTCAACTTTTATTTTCATAGAAAATATATCATAGTCAAAAAAAAATCATGCAATACAATAGAATTCTTTTAAAATTAAGTGGAGAAGCTTTAATGGGTGAAAGGCAATATGGAATTGATCCAAAGCGTCTTTCTGAATATGCCAAAGAAATTAAACAAGTAATAGATAAAGGAATTGAAGTTGCTATTGTTATTGGTGGTGGTAATATTTTTAGAGGTGTCTCTGGAGCGGCAAACGGTATGGATCGTGTACAAGGTGATCATATGGGTATGTTAGCAACCTGTATTAATGGTTTAGCTTTACAAAGTGCCTTAGAAGATGAAGGTGTACATACACGCTTACAAACTGCACTTGAAATTAAAGAAGTTGCTGAGCCATATATTAAAAGAAAAGCAATTCGTCATTTAGAAAAAGGGAGAGTAGTAATTTTTGGTGCAGGAACTGGAAATCCTTATTTTACAACAGATACAGCAGCTGTTTTAAGAGCAATTGAAATTGATGCAGATTGTATATTAAAAGGCACAAGAGTAGATGGTATTTATGATGTTGATCCTGAAAAAGACAAAAATGCTATCAAATTTGAAACGATTACATTTAAGGATGTAATTAAAAAAGGCTTAAAAGTAATGGATATGACTGCTTTTACTTTAAGTGAAGAAAATAAATTACCAATTATTGTTTTTGATATGAACACAAACGGAAACTTATTAAAACTAGTTTCTGGTGGTAAAATTGGTACTATTGTTGATAATTAATAATCGAAATCTTTAAAATAAATAAAAAGATGAACGAAGAAATAGAATTTATATTAGACACTGCTAAAGAAGCAATGACAAATGCAATTACGCATTTAGAAAAAGAATTACGTTCAATTAGAGCTGGTAAAGCAACACCTGCTATGTTAGGAACTGTAATGGTTGATTATTATGGATCTCAAACTCCATTAGCGCAAGTTGCAAATGTAAGTACTCCAGATCCTAGAACTTTAAGCATTCAACCTTGGGAAAAAGGGATGTTGCAAAATATTGAAAAAGCAATTCAAATTGCCAATTTGGGTTTAAACCCTATGAATAATGGTGATTTAATTATGATAAACGTTCCACCATTAACTGAAGAACGTAGAAAAGATTTGGCTAAACAAGCAAAATCTGAGGCTGAACATGCTAAAATTGGTATTAGAAATGCAAGAAAAGATGCCAATAATGACATCAAAAAAACGGATATTTCTGATGACATGAAAAAAATTGCAGAAGATGATATTCAAAAATTAACAGATAGCTATGTTAAAAAAATTGACGAAATACTTTCTATAAAAGAAAAAGAAATAATGACAGTTTAAACTTTATTATTTTATTTAAAATAAATTAAAAAGAGTGTTTCTAAAAAACACTCTTTTTTTAGTTTATAAACATTCATCATTTTAATTACCTTTGCAAAAAAATTACACATGAATTTTTGGACAAAAGTTGCCGGTATTATTTTAAGAAACCGCTTCTTGGTTTTATTGGTAATACTAGGTATAACAGCATTACTAGCTTCTCAAATGAAGTACATGAAGTTTTCTTACTCAGAAGCAAACTTATTACCAGAAACTCATGAAGCCAATTTAGACTATAACAAATTTTTAGAAATTTTTGGTGAAGAAGGTAATCTTATAATTCTAGGAGTTAAAGACTCCACTGTATTTACTCCTAAAAAATTTAATGCTTGGAATAATCTTGTAAATAAATTTAATAATCTAGATGAAATAGATTTTACTTTATCAATTGCTGATGTTCAAAAATTAAAGAAAGATAGTAAGAATAGAAAATTTATTTTAGAACCTTTATACGAGAAAGAACCTACAACTACTGAAGAAATATCAAAAATAAAAAAGCAACTTTTTGAGAAACTTCCTTTTTACGACAACCTACTTTTTAATAAAGAAACTGGCACCTTACAAACTGCTATTTATATTAAAAAAGCAATAGTAAATACTCCAAAACGTAGAGATTTTATTTTTAAAACTTTAATTCCGATTATTGAAAAATTTGAAAGTGATAATAATTTAGATGTTCGTTTATCAGGAATGCCATACATAAGAACCTTAAATGCAAAGAATATACGAGATGAAATTATGCTTTTTGTTGGTGGTGCTTTAGGCATTACTGCTATAATTTTCTTTTTCTTTTTTAGATCCTTTAGAGCAACATTTATTACCTTACTTGTAGTTATTATTGGAGTTACTTGGGCTTTCGGATTTATTGGGCTATTTAGGTATGAAATTACAGTTTTATCAGCTTTAATACCACCATTAATTATTGTAATTGGTGTTCCTAATGCTGTATTTCTCATCAATAAATATCAGCAAGAGATAAAAAAACACGGTCAACAAGCCAAAGCTTTACAACGTGTAATTTCTAAAATAGGAAATGCAACCTTAATGACCAATATTACAACTGCATCTGGTTTTGCAACTTTTGTTTTTGTAAAGAGTAATTTATTACGTGAGTTTGGAATTTTAGCTTCTATTAATATCATCAGTATATTTATTTTGGCTTTGTTAATAATTCCTATTGCATATAGTTTTATGCCAATTCCAAAGAAAAAACATTTAAGTCATCTTGAAAAAAGATGGATAGAAAATGTTGTAAACTGGATGGAAAACATGGTAAGAAAACATAGAATTACTATTTATATAACCTCAGTAATAATTATAATAGCATGTATTATTGGTGTTTATCAAATTAAAGTTTCTGGAAGTCTAATTGAAGATATGCCAAAGAGTATGGGCTTTTATAAAGATATAAAATTCTTTGAAAAGGAGTTTGGTGGTATTATGCCTTTGGAGATTTTAATAGACACTAAGAAAGAAAAAGGTGTAATGAAATTGTCCACTTTAAAAAAGATGGATAAAATAAATGAAACCATAGAAACATTTCCAGAATTATCCAAACCTCTTTCTGTAGTTAATTTAGTAAAATACTCTAAGCAAGCATATTACAAAGGAAATCCTAAATATTATCAACTACCAACTAATCAAGAACAAAGCTATATTTTTTCTTATACTAAAAATTCAAATAGTGAAGCTGGCATGCTAAAAAACTTTGTAGATTCTACAGGTCGATATGCAAGAATTACAACTTTTATGAAGGATATTGGTACTGAAAAAATGGATGTGATTCAAGAACGATTAAAAGCAGTAATCAATAAAGAATTTTCTTCAGAAAAATACAACGTTTCTATTACAGGAAAAGCATTGGTATTTATTAAAGGAACTAATTATTTAATTAAAAATCTAGTTTTTTCTCTTTCACTAGCTATACTTTTAATTGCATTATTTATGGCTTGGATGTTTAGATCTCCACAAATGATTTTAATTTCTTTAATACCCAACATGTTTCCTTTATTAATTACAGCAGGATTAATGGGCTTTTTAGGAATCCCTATAAAACCATCAACTATATTAGTTTTTAGTATTGCATTTGGAATTTCTGTGGATGATACTATCCATTTCTTAGCAAAGTATAGACAAGAATTAATAGCTAATAATTGGCGAATACAACCCTCTGTTTATGCTGCTTTACGTGAAACAGGTGTAAGTATGTTTTATACTTCTATTGTATTATTCTTTGGGTTTTTAGTTTTTACACTATCTAGTTTCGGTGGTACAATTGCTTTAGGTGGTTTAGTTTCTATAACGTTACTGTTAGCAATGGTTTCTAATTTATTATTACTACCATCGTTATTATTAACATTCGAAAAAAAAATAGCAAACCAAAAAGTTTTTAAAGAACCTTCAATGAAAATAATACCTACGAAAGAGGATAAATTACAATAAAAAACCTTTACTAAATGTAATTTAGTAAAGGTTTTCTTCAATTTTTGGTTGAGGGTAAAACTATTTAAATAGAATATAAAAATATTTAAATAGATAAAACATTCTTTTCATATTAGTTATTTCATTCTCTTTCAATAACAAGTTCTTACAAAGTTAAAAATCAATATAATAGGACACAACTGTGTTAATACACAGTTTTTTATTATTATTGTATTATGGATGAAAATTTTGGAGAATATACAAGAGATAGAGTATCAAACATTCCTTTTGACATTAATGACCCTGTTTTTAATGAATATAAAGAAAAAGTTCATCAATTTACAGGACAGGCTGTCTATATCTATTCTTTTGAAAAAAATAGAATGTTGTACGCTAATGGCTGGGAAAAACTACTAGGTTTTAAAGATTCTGAAATTACATTATTAAAACTTATCAACGCAACATCAAAAAGACATTTTAATTTTTCTAATGAACTAAATGACAAGTCATTACAGTTTTTAAAAAACATAAAAACTGACTTAGATAAGTATAGTTTTACAA
Organism: uncultured Polaribacter sp.; assembly: GCF_947500975.1. Classification (GTDB taxonomy): domain Bacteria; phylum Bacteroidota; class Bacteroidia; order Flavobacteriales; family Flavobacteriaceae; genus Polaribacter. The sequence continues at coordinate 185,173 of NZ_CANMUE010000006.1, read as the reverse complement.
TAGAAGTTGAAAAAATTCATGAAAATGGAGAAGTAATACCATTATTTTCTAGGGTTGGAATTTATAAATCTTATGAAGGAAATGTTTTAGAGGTAATTGGAATTTCTGAGAAAATTCATTCTAGAAAATTAGGTGATATTATGCAATATGCTGCTTATGGACCTGAAACTTCTAAATTTGAAGAAAGTTTAAACGAGCAATTATTTAACGAATTAGGAATTTCTAGAAAAGAAAAAGAAGCATTAGAATTAGCTGCAAAAGGTTATGCTTTTAAAGAAATTGCTGAGGTATTAAATGTTAGTCATTCTGCAATTGAAAAAAGAATTTTTCCTTTATATAAAAGATTTAATGTAAAAAGCTTACCTCATTTAATTAGCTTTTCTTATAAGAACCATATTTTGTAAGTAATTGATTTTCAAAACTTATTTAACAAATTTTAAAATATTAATTATAATAAATGTAATTAATATCTTCGTAAAATAAATATTTTTTTTTCAGCTTTATTTGATTAAAAAAACTTAAATAATTTTACTACAAAAAAAAGTATCTTTACATTTCAGTAAATTGTTTATCGCAAATCAAAACATTAAAAAAATGACAGAGAAAAACGTTGCCGAAATTTTAAAATCGGATTCAGTTTTACAGGAAGTACATTTAAAAGGTTGGGTAAGAACTTTTAGAAGCAATAGGTTTATTGCTTTAAATGATGGTTCCACAATAAATAATATTCAATGTGTAATCGATTATGAAAACACATCAGAAGAAACTTTAAAAAGAATAACAACTGGAGCTGCAGTTTCTATTAAAGGAGTAGTAGTAGAAAGTCAAGGAAGAGGGCAATCTGTAGAAATTCAAGTATCAGAAATTGAAATATTAGGAGATTCAAATCCTGATGAATACCCTATTCAACCTAAAAAACATAGTTTCGAATTTTTGAGAGAAAATGCGCATTTACGTACAAGAACAAATACATTTAGTGCTGTAATGAGAGTTCGCTCTAAATTATCTTTTGCGGTGCATAAATACTTTCAAGAAAATGGTTTTAATTATGTAAACACTCCAATCATTACTGGTTCTGATGCAGAAGGTGCAGGAGAAATGTTTAGAGTAACTAATTTTAAAGATAACAAAGCACCAGTTACTGATGATGGAAAAATAGATTACTCCAAAGACTTTTTTGGTAAGGAAACCAACCTAACAGTTTCTGGGCAGTTAGAAGCAGAAACATTTGCAATGTCTTTAGGAAAAGCCTACACTTTTGGACCAACTTTTAGAGCTGAAAACTCTAATACAACACGTCATTTAGCCGAATTTTGGATGATAGAACCAGAAGTTGCATTTATGGATTTAGATGGAAATATGGATTTAGCTGAAGATTTTATCAAATTTGTAATTAATGATGTTTTAGAAAATTGCAAAGAAGATTTAGCTTTTTTAGATCAACGTTTAACGCAAGAAGAAAAAAGCAAACCTCAAGCCCAACGTAGTGAAATGAGTTTGTTAGATAAACTACAATTTATTGTAGACAATAACTTTAAACGCGTTTCTTATACAGAAGCAATTGATATTTTAAGAAACTCAAAACCAAATAAAAAGAAAAAATTTCAGTTTCCTATTAACGAATGGGGAGCAGATTTACAATCTGAACACGAACGTTTCTTGGTTGAAAAACATTTTAAATGCCCAGTAATTTTATTTGATTACCCAGCAAATATAAAAGCATTTTATATGCGTTTAAATGATGATGGAAAAACAGTTAGAGCAATGGATGTTTTGTTTCCTGGTATTGGAGAAATTGTTGGAGGATCTCAAAGAGAAGAAAGATATGATGTTTTGGTTGAAAAAATGAAAGCATTAGATATTGAAGAAAAAGAATTATGGTGGTATTTAGATTTACGTAAATACGGAACAGCTGTTCATTCTGGATTTGGGTTAGGTTTTGAAAGACTAGTACAATTTACTACAGGAATGAGTAATATTAGAGATGTAATACCTTTTCCAAGAACACCTCAAAATGCTGAATTTTAAAACAATTATTAAACTTAAATATTTCAAACGTCATTCCTCAAAGAATGACGTTTTATTTTTAAGCTATTTCTTATATTTGTGTATATGCTAAAACAAAGTTTACAATATAAATTACTTCAAAAATTATCTCCACAACAAATTCAGTTGATGAAGTTAATTCAATTACCAACACAAGCTTTTGAGGAAAGGTTAAAACAAGAAATTGAAGAAAACCCTGCTTTAGATACTGGTAAAGACGAATCTAATTCTATTGATGATGACTTGTCAAATGAATATGATGATGATTCTGGAAATGAAAAAATTGAAGCTGAAGATATTAATATTGATGAGTATTTAAGTGATGATGAAGTGCCTAGTTATAAAACACAGGCAAATAACTATTCTTCAGATGATGAAGAAAAAACGATGCCTTATGCAGCTGGAACAACATTTCATCAATCTTTAAAAAATCAATTAAATACTTTTAGCTTAAACGAAGAAGAACGTGCTATAGCTGAATTTTTAGTAGGTAGTATAGATGATAGTGGTTATATAAGAAGAGATATAATTGATTTGGTTGATGATTTAGCTTTTACTGCAAATGTTTTTACAACAGAAGAAAAAGTAGTTTCTATACTTAAGAAATCGGTTCATACATTAGACCCTATTGGTGTTGGAGCAAGAGATTTAAAAGAATGTTTAATTATTCAATTAAAAGCAAAAGAAGTTAACAAAATTAGAAGCTTGGCCATAGATATTTTGGAAACAGCTTTTGATCATTTTGTAAAAAAACATTACAAAAAACTTCAAGAAAAATTTACAATTTCTGAAGAAGAATTAAAAGAAGTAAATACAGAAATTTCAAAATTAAATCCTAAACCTGGTAGTTCTTACGCGGGCAATAATAAAATTGCTGAGCAAATTGTGCCAGATTTTTCAATAAAAATTACTGATGGAGAGTTAGATTTAACTTTAAATTCTAGAAATGCACCTGAGTTACATGTTTCTAGAGAGTATAATAATATGCTTAAAGGCTATCAAGAGTCTACTACAAAAAGTAAGTCACAAAAAGATGCAGTGTTTTTCATCAAACAAAAACTTGATGCTGCTAAATGGTTTATAGACGCAATAAAACAACGTCAACAAACACTTTTAGTAACTATGAATACTATTATGCATTATCAATATGATTATTTTTTAACTGGTGATGAGCGACGATTAAAACCAATGATCTTAAAAGATATTGCAGATAAAATAAACATGGATGTATCAACGGTTTCTAGGGTAGCAAATAGTAAATATGTATCTACACCCTATGGAACTAAGTTAATTAAGGAGTTCTTCTCAGAATCTATGAAAAACGACCAAGGTGAAGATGTATCAACTAAAGAAATAAAAAAGATTTTAGAAACAGTTGTTGCTGATGAAGACAAAAAGAAACCTTTAACTGACGAGAAACTAGCTGCCATTCTAAAAGAAAAAGGTTATCCAATTGCAAGAAGAACAGTAGCTAAATATCGTGAACAACTAGATTTACCTGTAGCACGTTTACGAAAAGAAATTTAGTGAAAGCACACAAATTCATATCAACGATTTTACATCCAATTTTAATACCAACCATTGGAGTAATGCTGTATTTTTTATTGATAACCAATACCTTTATAAGTAAAATTAAATTTACAATATTAGGTTTAGTATTTATAACAACTTATTTGATTCCAATATTAGTTTTAGTTTTATTAAAAAAATTAAAACTCATTGAAAGTTATCAAATAAAAACAATAAAAGAGAGAAAAATACCGATTGGATTAATGATTATACTCTTTTATATTTTAGCAAATACGTTAAATAGAATACCAAACTTAAGAGAAATAGCTTTACTATTTTACGCAACAAGTTTAGGCCTATTTATTATCTATTTTTTGTTTTATTTTAAAATAAAATCAAGCATACATTTACTCTCAATGGGAATCATTTTGGGTTTTTTTATGGTATTAAGCTCAATTTACTCGCAATCATTTTTAATCATCATAATAACTGCCCTTCTTTTTGCTGGCATTTTAGGAAGATCTAGATTATACTTAGAAGCACATAATAATAAGGAAATTTATATTGCCTTTTTTACTGGAGTAATTTCTCCATTATTTATATATTACATTTTATAAAATATAAAAAATAAGACCAAATTTAAGAATACTTGTATTTATATTTTCACCATTTAAAGTAGCATCCTTAAAAATAGGAGTTAAACCATAAAAAACATTAATATTAAACTCATCATAACCTGCGGATAAGGTTAAACCATATTGAAATTTATTATAACTATTTACATTTTTTGAAGAAAAATCAACAGAGCTTTCTGTAAATTCAAATTGATTGTAGAAATTATAAAAGAATTTTAAACCTGTATAAATTCTCCAAAAATCATATTTTTTTGCATTGGAAGTTCTCCACCTTAGCTCTATCGGAAACTCTAAATTATGAGATTTATATACATTTGAGCTTAGGTCTAAAGATGTACTAAATGAAGTGATATTATTAATTTCTTCTACTTTTAATTCATGATTAAAAAAATCATAACCATAACCTACACCTAAAGCAATAGCAAAATCTCCTTTTTTATTTAAAATAAAGTCTTTCATAAAACCTGTTGACACACCAAAAGAAAAAACACTTTTTGAAATAGTTGATGGCTGTTTAAAAAATTGAGCATAAGAAATACTTATATAAAGTTGATCTTCGGCATACCTATCTCCTATCTCTAAAGATTCTTTTTGGGCATTTAATGTCAGTAGAGAAAATAAAAGGAAAAATAAAGTCAAAATATATTTCATATTCATAGCTTACTATTTGAGTAAAGGTCAAAAATAATTAATTACAAATAAAAAAAGGATAACTCTTACGAATTATCCTTTTTATCTTTTTAAGACAATAAAACTAGTTACCAGCTCCTGGAGAAGCAGAATAACTTATTTTAAGAGCATTTACATCTCTTAATTTTAATCTAATATCTGTAATTGTACCAACATTAGATTGCTTATCAGCTTTAATTGAAGTTGTCATGAAAGGAACTTCAGCTTCAGATACTTTTTCTCTAGCGCCAATTATAAAAGCTGGAACTTGATCAGCAGTCGAAATTTTATCATTCAACTGAATTTTATTATATCCTTCACCATCTCTACCTGTATCTTTAGATTTACCTACATAAATAGTACAAACTAAACTTTTATGCTCTAACTTCTTAATTTCAGTAGCAGTTGGTAAAACAGGATTATCAATTTTTAATGTTGTTTCTCTCATAGTTGTAGTAACCATAAAGAAAAATAGTAACATAAAAACGATATCTGGCAAAGCAGCTGTATTAACCGCAGGCATTCCTTTTTTCTTCTTTCTAAATTTAGACATAATTGTTAAATTTTAAAATTAATTATGAAGTTGGTTCAGCATCAGAAATAATTTGAGGATATGCTTTTTTAATATCTTCAACTTTTTTCTTTAAATCTTCATTGTTTCTATCATCCTTATAACTTTCTTCTAATTCATCAAAAGATATGCCATAACGTTCATTACTCAACCTATTTCTTAAGAATGAATAAGCTCTAAGCAATTCATTTTGAACTTGAATATATGTACCATACTCAGTACCTCTATCACTTTGAACAGAAATAATTGCTTTATTTGGATGATCGGAAGAAGATTCACTTCTCTCACCTTTACAATAATCACAAGGTGTACCCGGTGTACCATCAGTACCTGGAGTTCCAATTCCACCACCATTATCTATAAATTTAATGGCAGCTTCTTTTAAATCTTTTACATCCATTGGTTGCTCTTCAACCAAAAGATCATTGTTTCTATTAATTAGAACAACAAAAATATTTTTCTCCTTAATAATAGGAGGCACATAATCTGCTGGTGGTTTTTCTGATAACTTCTTAGAAACACCAGAATCTACATTCATGGTTGTGGTTACTAAGAAGAAAATCAATAATAGAAACGCAATGTCCGCCATTGAACCTGCATTAATTTCTGGATTTTCTCTTCTAGCCATAGTTTATGATTTAATTAATCCTTTTATTAAATCCCAGATAAAGAATCCACCTGCTATAATTCCTAGTATAACACTATACCAAATACCAGTACCAACCCAATGATTTATAGCTGAACCTTCTTCTCCTCCTGGCTCAATAGAACCAGCAGCATTATAGACTACATTACTATCTGCCATAAAATAAGCAACAGCTAATAGCACAGCTAATACACCTAAACCTAAAAGAGTTTTCTTAAGGTTTTCTGGGTTTCTTAACAGACTCCACATAGAGAGTCCTATAGTAATTACAACCGCAGCATAAAACAAATACTGAGAATAATAGATTAGTGGGCTTACCACACTATTTCCTAATTCTACATCTGTTTCAATAGCTTCAGCATCTTCCATAAAAATTCTTATGAAAAGAATACCACCTATAATAGCGATAGCTGCAATTATAATATTTAAAAATTTATTACTTTTCATATTAGATTTTATTTTTTATACTTAACTAATAAATCTACCAATGAGATAGACGCGTCTTCCATATTATTTACAATACTATCGATTTTTGCAACGATATAATTATAAAAAATTTGAAGAATAATAGCTACAATTAAACCAAATACAGTTGTTAATAAGGCTACTTTAATACCACCTGCTACTACTGCTGGAGAAATATCATTTGCAACTGCGATATCGTTAAATGCTCCAATCATACCAATTACAGTACCCATGAAACCAAGCATCGGTGCAAGTGCAATAAATAAAGAAATCCAAGAAACATTTTTCTCTAATTGCCCCATTTGTACACCACCATAAGATACTACAGCTTTTTCAGCTTCTTCAACACCTTCATCTACTCTATCTAAACCTTGATAAAAGATTGAAGCAACTGGTCCTTTTGTATTTCTACAAACTTCTTTTGCAGCTTCTACTCCACCAGAACTTAAAGCATCATCTACACTAGCCAATAATTTTTTAGTGTTGGTTGTTGCCATGTTTAAATAAATAATTCTTTCAATAGCAATTGCCAAACCTAATATTAAGGCTACTAATACAATTCCCATAAATCCTGGACCACCATCAATAAAGTTTTGCTTTAAAATTTGGTGAAACGTTGGCGCTTCTGTTGCTGCTTCTTGTGCGAAAGTCGATTGTATAGCTCCAAAAAACATAAATCCTGTTACAGATAAGACATTTACTACTTTTTTCATCTTTGTTATAATTAATTTTAATAGTTAACGGGTTAAAGATATAATTTTTCAACTTAAATAAACAAAAAACTTAGTTACTTTTATTTTTTATTTAAGAACTAACCTTTTTTATTTAAGAGAGTGCCAAGAAACAAAAAATGTAGAGCATAAAAAAATATTTTTTATGCTATTTGTACTTTTTTGTTAAGTTTCTTAATGATTTCTTTATTTTTTATAAAAACCATTATAGTAATCATTCTAAATTATCAGAAATTTCTCCTCTTAAAGATTTTTCAAAATAAAAAGTTAATTTTTCTAAATCAAAGTCTTGCGTTAACAAATACATCAACTTTGCAATTGCAGATTCTGTTGTAATATCTTTTCCACTAATAACTCCAATTTCTTTTAAAGTAACACTAGTTTCATAATGACCTTGAATTACACTACCTCCTGCACATTGTGTTACATTAACTATTCTAATACCTCGCTTAATAGCATTTTTAAGTTGATTTAAAAACCAAGTTTCACTAGGAGCATTTCCAGCTCCATAGGTTTCTAAAATTACTCCTTTTAAATTATTGGTTTCTAAAATACTTTTTACAACGTTTTCAGTAATTCCAGGAAACAATTTTAGAATAGCAATATCATTAACTAGATTTTCTCTTACAATTAGCTTCTGATTTGTTTCTTTTGGTTGATGAATTACGTACTCATTGAAATTTAAATGCACTCCACTTTCAGCCAAAGGCGGATAATTCATGGATGCAAATGCTTCAAATTGTTCTGCATTTATTTTTGATGTTCTGTTTGCACGATATAATTTATACTCAAAATACAAACATACCTCTGCAATTATTGGTTTATTATTTTTTATAGAACAAGCTATTTCTATTGATGTAATTAAATTTTCCTTAGCATCGGTTCTTAAATCTCCAATTGGTAATTGAGACCCAGTAAAAATAACGGGTTTTTGTAAATTTTCTAACATAAAACTTACAGCAGAAGAAGTATAAGACATGGTATCCGAACCTGTAAGAATTACAAATCCATCAAATTTTGTGTAGTTGTTTTCTATAACTTTAACAATAGCTTTATAATAAGCTATATTCATGTTTGATGAATCAATAGGCTCATCAAAAGAAAAACTTTCTATACTACAATTTAATTGTTTTAATTCTGGTATTTTTTCAATAATCCGACTAAAATCAAAAGCTTTTAAAGCATTTGTATCATAATCTTTAATCATACCAATGGTACCCCCAGTGTAGATCAGTAAAATAGTAGGTTTTTTTGTCATTTTGACATTTTTTTTATCTAAATTAAAAATTGGAATAATTTATGTTGTAAATTTATCGAACAAAATTGATATATAGTTTTAAAATTTTATAAATTATGATGATTGGAACAGAGTACTACATTATTATTGGTGTAATCTCACTTTTTAGTTGGTTAATCAGTAATACTTTAAAAAGAAAATTTGCGCAACACTCTAAAATACAGCTAAGAAACGGAATGAGTGGCGCTGAAATTGCTGAAAAAATGCTAGCAGATCATGGTATCACAAACGTTAGTGTTATTTCTACACCAGGAAGACTTACAGATCATTACAATCCAAAAGACAAAACTGTAAATTTAAGTGAAGCTGTTTACAATCAAAGAAACGCGGCATCTGCTGCAGTTGCTGCTCATGAAGTAGGGCATGCTGTACAACATGCGCAAGCTTATAAATGGTTAGAAATGCGTTCTAATTTAGTACCAATGGTTACTGTTTCTTCTAAGTTTTCTCAGTATTTAATTATGGGTGGTTTAGTTTTAGGAGCTGCGTCAAGCCTAGGTTATTGGGTTTTAGCTGGTGGAGTAGTTTTAATGGGAGCCGCCACTTTATTTAGTTTTATTACATTACCTGTAGAATATGATGCGAGTAATAGAGCATTGGCTTGGTTGAAAAACAAAAATATTGTTACTAATGAAGAATTTAAAGGCTCTAAAGACGCACTTAAATGGGCTGCTAGAACATATTTAGTGGCAGCATTAGGTTCTTTAGCAATGTTATTATATTGGGCAATGAAACTTATGAGCAGTAGAGACTAACGAATTCTTATTAATATTAAAAAATATTTAAAATACTCTTGATAAACTTCAAGAGTATTTTTTTTTGATACAACTTTTATTAGGTTTTAAGCGTCTTGTTTTTAAAGAAAACTAATATCTGTTTATCGGAAATTTAACCCGTTTCATCAAATTTTGTTTTTTCTATTATAACAAAACAAAGACTTTTGAACGGTAAAACAAAATCAACAAAAAAAATGAAATTTTTAATCTCAAGTACATTTATTTTATTCTTCGGAATTTTAACAACCTTTTCCCAACACAGTATATCTGGTAAAATTATCGATAATCAAAATCAACCTTTACCTTTTACTAATATTATTCTTTATAAAATTGGAAATGAAGCAAATCCAAAAGGAACAATTTCTAATGATGATGGAGAGTATAAGATTGAAAACATCAGCTCAGGAAAATATAAAATTGAATTTTCTATGCTAGGCTTTGAAACTCAAAAAATTAAGGAGTTTGAATTAAATTCTAACAAAAAGTTTAACATCACTTTAAAAGAAGAAAGTCAGCTTTTAAATGAAATAGTTGTAAAAAGTAAACGCCCAGTTATTAAACAAACCGCAGAAAAATTGGTTGTAAACTTAGAAAAATCTGAAATGATTAACACTAGTTTACAAGATGTAATGCGTAAAGTTCCTGGTGTTTTAGTAACTAATAATGGAATTTCTATTGCAGGAAACACAGGTGTTAGAATTTTAATCAACGGAAAAACTACAGAATATATGGATGTAGAAACTTTACTAAGTGATTTTCCTGCAGACAATATAGCTAAAATTGAGGTAGTTGAACAACCTGGCGCAGAATATGACGCTTCTGGCTCAGGAGCAATTATTAACATCATTTTAAAGAAAAATGTAAAACTTGGAACACACGGAAGTGTAAACTCTTGGATTGGTGAAGATGAAGGTTTGGAATGGGGTACTGGTTTTTCTATTGCTAGTTATAAAAACAAATTAAATTGGCAAACGAGCTTAAATTATTCGCAACCAACTTGGAGAGACGATTTATTTTTAGTAAGAACAGTTGGAGATGAAACTTACGACCAAGTTACACGTGAGCCTTACGATCCTGATAATTTTAGAATTAGTGGAAATTTAGATTATTATTTAAATGACCATCACTCTATAGGAATTGGAGGTCTTATTAGCACAAGAAAATCCGATAGAATTGCTAGTAGCAAAACCATTATTTCTGACACAAACAATACCAATATTTTATTATCAGAAAATAGTTTTGATAGAGAAAGAAGTAATTTTAACATAAACCCATATTACGAATATAAGACAGATACTGATAAATTAGTAATTGATTTTAATTACGTAGACTTTGTAAATGATAACACAAATATATTATCTGATGTTGCAGGAAGCACTGTTGATTTTACGAATAAAAAATACATTCAAGAAGGAAATTATACTATAAAAACATATAGAGCTGATTATTCTAAAACCTTTTCTGATAATTTTAAATTAAGCGTTGGAACTCGTTTTGCTGATGTTAAAACGGATAATGATTTGCAATCTTTTGATGAAAACAATAATAGTTTTGATAAAATTGATGATGAGAGTAGCCGATTTGTTATTGACGAAAATATTTTTGCTCTGTACACTAAAATAAATGCTAGTTATGGAAAATGGTCTTTTTCTGGAGGTTTACGTTATGAAGACAGTTATACAAATGGAACATCAACATTTTTAAAAGACGGTGTTCTTACTACAGAAATTCAAAAAAGACCTATTCAAAAAATATTTCCAAGTGCATCAATTAGCAGAGAAATAACAGAAACTTTAGGAGCAAGTTTATCTTACAGTTATAGAATTCAAAGACCATCTTATAATAGCTTAAATAGTTTTGTTACTTTTTTAGATCCTTATTCTGGTAGCGAAGGAAACCCTGATTTAACTCCGTCTTATACAAACAAGTATCAATTTAACTTAACTTATGAAGGGCAACCATTTTTTACAATAGGTTACAGTAAAACTGATGATGCAATTGCGCAATTAATCAGTCAAAGTAACTCATCTGCACAAATAAGACAGCAAGAAACTAATATTGACAACAGTTATAATTGGAACTTTAGATTATTTGCACCTGTAAACTTTACGAAAGGATTAGAAGGTTACACAGGAGTTATTGTTACCAGCAACAACTTTCATGCAACTATTTTAGACAAAGACATTCCTGGAGAATTCTACAAAATTAACTTAAATAAATGGAACTTAATTTGGTTTATACAGGCAAGCTACCAATTACCTTGGGATGTTAATTTAGAAGTTAGTGGTAATTATGGAACAGGAGCGTTAGAAGGTCAAATAGAGGTTGACTGGTTAGCTGAATTAGATTTTTCTTTTGGTAAAAAGTTTTTAGATGATAAATTAAAAGTAAATTTAGGTTTTAATAAAATGCTAAATAGAGGTTTTGTTGGTAATATAGATTACGGGAACGGAACTGCAGAAGTTGAGAGTAATGGTTCTAGACAAAATATTCAACTACGTATGGTATATAGTTTCGGCTCTAAATTTGGCAAGAAGAAAGCCAGTAGAAATACAAATAGAGATGAAGAAAACAGAATTAATGACAATAATTAATAATGATAATGAAAAACAAATCAATCTTAAATAAAGTAATTTTATTCATACTATTTATTGCCTTAATTTCAACAACAAACAATATCATAAAAAACTATTTAATAAATAACGGAATAGATGATTATAATATTCATTTAGCTTTTAACATAATAAGTAAATCTATTCTTGGTTTGGTATCTTTTATGGTTGCTAAAAGGTTAGATTTAATTCAACTTGGTGGTTTATCTAAAACAAAACCCAAAAAATTATGGCTTGTTATTTTTCCGTTATTGTTTTTAGTTTTATTAAATATAGATTCTTTAGATTCAATTCCAAATTTCAGCATTTTAAACATATCATTATTAGTAATTTATTGTATTGTTATAGGAATTTCTGAAGAGTTAAGTCTTAGAAGTGTTTTGCTTCCTTTAATTTCAAAATATTTTGGAAACAACAGAAAAGCACAAATTAAAGCCGTTTTTATATCAGCATTAATATTTGGTTTTTTACATCTAATTAATTTTGATAAAGGTATTTATGGTGAAATAGCTCAATTATTTTTCGCTACTTTTATTGGTATAATGTTTGGCGCTCTTTTATTAGTAATTAAAAGAGTATATCCATTAATAATTATTCATGCTATTATCGATTTTGTAGCCAAATTAGATTCAATAAATAAACCCGTAAAAGCTATGGTTTATAATCCTATGGATATTAACGATTCGATATTAACGATATTAATAACTTTACCTTGTTTAATTTATGGACTTTATATCATAAAAAAACAAGTGCCTGTAACTAATTAACCTCAATGAAACTTAAATTTAGCAAGTCTGATTACATAATTCTTTCTATTTTTTACGGTGTATCCGTAATTATGGAATTGCATTATGCATATAAACAGAATCATACTTTTTTAGAGTATATAATAGATATTCCTGCCGGCATTTTCATATCGATAATCTTAATTTATTTTTTCATCTTTTGGCTAATACCTGAATATATTATTAATAACAAAAATTACTTTTTATTTGGAATAGTTGGTACCTTATTACTTTTTATTTTTGGCGGTATTAACTACACTATAGGTTTTTGGACGGGTGCAAATGATTGGAACAATTTTCCTACTGGTTTGAATTTTATTTTAAAAGGAATTGATTATGGCTCAGAAACTATAGCTTTTCCTTTAGGAATTTTATTAACTAAAAAATTCTATGAAGGAAGAACGGAACTTTTAAATGTTGAAAAACAACAAAAAGAAAACGAGTTAAAACTATTACGCTCACAAATAGATCCACACTTTTTATTCAACAATTTAAATACTTTAGATAGTTTAATTGATAGCAACCCAAATAAAGCAAAAGAATACATAAATAGGCTATCTTTAATATACAGATATTTAATTCAAACAAAAGATGCCGAAGTTATGGAGCTGTCAAAAGAACTAAATTTTTCCGAAAATTATATTTTTTTAATAAAAACTAGATTTGAAAATGATTATGAGTTTAATATTGAAAAAAACACAGAAATAAATAATAAATTCATTCCAACTGGTGCGCTACAAGCCTTATTAGAAAACGTAGTAAAACATAATAAAGTTCAAAACAATACACCCGTAAAAATTTTAATCACCATAAATGATGGTTGGTTAACTGTTACCAATACCAAATCTAAAACTCATTTAAAAGAAGAATCTTTTGGTACAGGTTTAAAAAACTTAAAAGCACGTTACAAATTACTTTCTGATGAAAAAATTCAGGTGCATAATTTGGAAGAAAAATTTGAAGTTTTTATTCCAATAATTACTTTAAGCGAATAAAATAAATACCATGAACATCTTAATTTTAGAAGACGAAATACCTGCTTATCAAAAACTAATAAAATGTTTACATAATTTTTTTGATATAAAAATTACCCATGATTGGGGAAGAACCATTGTTGATGGAGAACTTTTATTAAAAGAAAATAATTACGACTTTATTTTATCTGACATCCAACTATTAGATGGGCTTTCTTTTAATTTATTTCATAAAATAAAAATTGAAGCTCCTATTATATTTTGTTCTGCCCACGATGAATATTTATTTCAAGCATTTAATACAAATGGAATTGCTTATATTTTAAAACCCTATTCTCAAAACGATTTTGATAAAGCGATTCATAAATACCAAGCTTTATTTAAAAAAGGAGATTACACTACTTTAGACACAAATACAATTGATGCTTTAAAATCTGCCTTACAAGAAGAATCTGCTACTCACAAAAAACGATTTGTTATTAAAAAAACATCTGGCATTCAGCTGTTAAATGCTATTGATATTACATTGATTTCGGCTTCTGGAGATTTTTGTTTAGCAATAGATAAGAATGGAAAACGCCATACAATTTCTAAAAATTTAGGTGTTATTTATCAGCAATTAAACCCAAAGAAATTCTTTAAAATTAATAGAAGTGAAATTATAAATATCGATTTTATAGAAAAAATAGAAAGTCATTTTAAAAATAGATTACTGATTTCAATAAAAAAACATAAAGAAAAAGTGATGACAAGCTCTGCTACAACTGCTGATTTTAGAAAATGGTTGGAAAATTAATTTTGTTTTACATTTAGTAAATTAAACTCAAAACTTACTTTAAAAAAATCTCTATTTACTAACAAACAAGTTTAGCCCAGATTGAAATGGCATCCTTTTTTTGTTTTTCTCAAAAAAAGATATAATGGAAAGCTGGAAATAGCTTCAAATAAAAAACCTTCTTGATTTCTCAAAAAGGCTTGTGTCTTTATTCTTTTATCTTGTTTTTTAACTCTAAAAAACTTTAATCATTCAACTTTAAAACAGCCATAAATGCTTCTTGCGGAATTTCTACATTACCAACCTGGCGCATTCTTTTCTTACCCTTTTTCTGCTTTTCTAACAATTTACGTTTTCTAGAAATATCTCCACCATAACATTTTGCTGTAACATCTTTACGCAAAGCTTTTGTTGTTTCTCTAGCAATAATTTTAGCACCAATTGCTGCTTGTATTGGAATATCAAACTGTTGCCTTGGTATTAATTGCTTTAGTTTTTCTACAATTTTTTTACCAATTGTATATGCATTATCTGCGTGTAATAAAGCAGAAAGTGCATCTACAGGTTGTGCGTTTAATAAAATATCTACTCTTACTAATTTAGATTCTTTCATACCAATTGGATGATAATCAAAAGAAGCATATCCTTTAGAAACTGTTTTTAAACGATCATAAAAATCAAATACAATTTCTGCCAAAGGCATTTCGAAAATTAACTCAACTCTTTGTGTTGTTAAATATGTTTGATTGATTATCTGCCCACGTTTTTCGATACACAAACTCATAACTTGCCCTACAAAATCAGACTTTGTTATAATTGAAGCTTTAATAAAAGGCTCCTCTACTCTATCTAATCTTGATGGATCTGGTAAATCTGTTGGATTATTTAAGATGATAATTTCATCAGGGTTTTTCTTTGTATAAGCATAGTAAGAAACGTTTGGTACTGTAGTAATTACAGTCATATTAAACTCACGTTCTAAACGCTCTTGAATAATTTCCATATGTAACATTCCTAAGAACCCACAACGAAAACCAAAACCTAAAGCAGCTGAGCTTTCTGGTTGAAATACTAAAGAAGCGTCGTTTAATTGCAGTTTTTCCATTGAAGAACGTAATTCTTCATAATCTTCTGTATCAACAGGGTATATACCAGCAAAAACCATTGGTTTTACATCTTCAAAACCATCAATAATTTCTGTGGTTGGTTTAGCAAAATCTGTTATTGTATCTCCTACTTTAACCTCTTTTGCTGTTTTAATACCCGTAATTAAGTACCCTACATCACCCGTTTTTACAGACTTTTTTACAACTTGTGTTAGTTTTAAAGTACCAACTTCATCAGCAAAATAATTTTTACCTGTTGCAACAAATTTAATTTCTTGTCCCTTTTTAATTTCACCATTAAAAACTCTAAAATACGTTTCTATTCCTCTGTAAGAATTGTAAACAGAATCAAAAATTAAAGCTTGCAATGGTGCGTCTGGATCTCCTTTTGGAGCTGGAATTCTATCTATAATTGCTGCTAAAATATTATCAACTCCAAAACCAGTTTTACCACTTGCGTGGATTACTTCTTCTGGATCGCAACCTAATAAATCTACAATATCATCTGTTACTTCTTCAGGATTTGCAGAAGGTAAATCTACTTTATTTAAAATAGGAATAATCTCTAAATCGTTCTCTAGAGCTAAATATAAATTAGAAATTGTTTGTGCTTGTATACTTTGTGCAGCATCAACAATTAACAAAGCTCCTTCACAAGCTGCTATTGAACGGGAAACTTCGTAAGAAAAATCTACGTGACCTGGAGTATCAATTAAATTTAAGATAAATGGCTCTCCATTATGAACAAAATCCATTTGAATGGCGTGAGATTTTATGGTAATTCCACGTTCTCGTTCTAAATCCATGCTATCTAACAACTGTGCTTTTTGTTCACGAGCTGTTACTGAGCCTGTATAATCTAACAATCTATCTGCTAATGTACTTTTACCATGATCAATATGAGCAATAATGCAAAAGTTTCTTATGTTCTTCATACTTCGTTTTCTAACTTCTTTCAACTTACAAATATATGCTATTTACAAACCTTGTCAAATAAAAAAAGATGGGTTTATAAACCTTCTTTCTAACTTTAAAATTACTATTTTAAAACTCTTCCAATTAATAGTATTATCTCTATTTTATCATATGCCTTTAACAACTCAATCACTATTTCTTAAAACCCATTTACTTGCGTAGTTCTCTACATTTTTTAATCTTTTATCAAAAAAAAAACTTAAAACTTTTCTAAAGTATTAAATTGATGGGTTAATAAAATAGTTTCCTTAGTCCTACTTATTTATATTTTAATGTTAAATAATATTTTAAAATAATAAATTTTTGCAACTTTTTTTATAGAAAAAACCTATTTAGAAGTTTTACAAACCCATAAATTTATATTCATTGTATATTTGCTCTCATTAATATTGAATAATTTTATAGAATGATTAAAAAAATATTGCTTTATGTAGGGTTGTTTTTATCCTTAAGTTCATGTTGGAAAGATAATAGTCCAGAAGATTTAATTCGTTTAAAAGAAAAGTTTAAAGCACAAGTTTCTACTTTTGAAAACAAAAAAGAAACTGCTAACACAAAAGTAAACAAAGGATTAAAATCTTTAGGAGCTTTAAAACTTGCTTTAGAAGATACTAAAAACGAAGATAGAGAGTTTGCTAAAGTTTATGGAGACTGGGAAAAAGTAAACAAAAAAGTAAATAACCTAAACAAAGAATTTGAAGACTTAAAAGCTAAGGCTAGCAATTTATTTACTGCAATGGAAACCCAAAGTAGTAGTCTTAGTGATGCTGCAACAAAAGCAACACTTTTAGCAGCAATTAGCAAAGCAAGAACAAAATACAATGGTACTTTAGCAAATACTGCAAAAGCAATAGGTAAATTAAGAATTTTACACGGCGATGCAGTTGAAGTTGTTAAAGCCTTAGAGGTTGCTGCGGCACTAAACTCTTTTGACTCTATAAACGGACAAATGAAAAGTATAGAAGATAGAGTAGATGGTATTATGCAACAATTGAATATAGCTGTTACTGAAAGTAAAAAATTGTACGAGAAAAAAATAACCGAATTAGGCAAAAACTAATTTAAAAAGCACACAAGTTTTGATACAAATAGGCAACATAGAATTACCAGATTTTCCATTATTATTAGCTCCAATGGAAGATGTATCTGACCCTCCGTTTAGAGCTTTATGTAAAGAGAATGGTGCAGATGTTGTGTATACAGAGTTTATTTCATCTGAAGGCTTAATTAGAGACGCTGCAAAAAGTGTTATGAAATTAGATATCTATGAAAAAGAAAGACCTGTTGGAATTCAAATTTTTGGAGCTAATTTAGATTCAATGCTAAAAACAATTGAAATTGTTGAAAAATCAAATCCAGATATTATAGATATCAACTTTGGTTGTCCTGTAAAAAAAGTAGTTTCAAAAGGAGCTGGAGCTGGTATTTTAAAAGATATAGATTTAATGGTTTCTTTAACTGAAGCTATGGTTAAACATACTAAACTTCCAGTAACAGTTAAAACACGTTTAGGTTGGGATCATGATTCAATAAGAATTGTAGAAGTAGCAGAGCGCTTGCAAGATGTTGGTTGTGCGGCAATTTCTATTCATGGTAGAACTAGAGCACAAATGTATAAGGGTGATGCGGATTGGAAACCTATTGCAGATGTAAAAAATAACCAAAGAATGCATATTCCTGTTTTTGGAAATGGAGATGTTACATCACCAGAAAGAGCTATGGAAATGCGAGATAAATATGGTTTAGATGGCGCTATGATTGGTAGAGCTACTATTGGATATCCTTGGTTTTTTAATGAAGTTAAACATTATTTTAATACTGGAGAACATTTAGCAAAACCTACAATAGCTGAAAGAACTCAAGTAGCTAGAAGACACTTACAAATGGCAATAGATTGGAAAGGACCTGTATTAGGTGTTTTTGAAACTAGAAGACATTATACTAATTATTTTAAAGGAATACCACATTTTAAAGAATATAGAATGAAAATGGTAACTTCTGATGATCCAAAAGATGTATTTGCTACTTTTAATGAAGTTGAAGCTAAGTTTGGAAATACTATTATTCCGCAGATTTAAATTTTATCTTTCTATAAACTCTTTATTAATTAAATTTCAAGAAATCTTCCAATTTTTTTAATCAAATATTTTTAATACTATTTTGTTTAGTATAATAAAGGTCAAGACTACTAAAAAGATATATTTAAGGTATTCTTTTTTAAATTCTTTTCTTTTTTTAAATATTAATAGTGATATACCAGAACTAATTATTAATAAAGGAATATAGATTAATAATAAAGATTTATGATTGTAATGAATAAAACATAATTGCTTTACATTGAAATTAAAAATTGAATACGTTATTAATAAATCTATTTCAATTAAAATTGGAAAAAAAATTGATGTTATTACAATTAATTTGATGTAAATATTACTTGATTTAAATTTTAAATATGATAAATATATTATTAAATAAGTGAAAAAATCTACAATTATTAAAGCTATAAATCTATTAGAAAAAATAATATCTAAAGTTAAAATAGAAAAAAGGTTCACTACAAATATATGCCTCAAAAAAGTGAGGCATATATAAGTTATTATAACTAATCCTATTTTAAATATTGCTTTAATAATTAATTGGTCTTATCTCTTTAGAAACATTCTCTTTTAGTTCGTCAACATTATGATAAACTTTTCTTAAAGCACTAATTTCATTAACAGAGGGTTCTTTAGATTTAGAAGAATATTCAGTCCCAAACTTTCTAAGACTAAAATTTGATGTTTCAGTATTTTCTAAAACACTATTTTTATTAGAATTAGTACAATTAGAAAATGATATACATATAAATAATACTATTGTAATTAAAATTATATTTTTTTTCATTATTTTAATTTTTAGGTTAATAAATGAAAAAGAATAATGCGCAATTTTTCTAGATATTCTTTTTTAAGCAATTTAATTTAGATAAGTATACTTATCTAAATTAATCAAACTTTAAAAAAAAACAAGATTACCAAATTTAATTTAAATTTCTATAAACTCTTTTGAAATTCTACTGCTTGCAATTTTAGATGCTACAAAACCTAAAACTGTTATAGTTGCCAACACTATAAATAAATTAGAAAATCTAAATTCTACAGGGTAAGCTAAATTTTCAGTAATCATAAATAGGCTAAATTCTTTCTGTAGAAAAACTAAAATTACACCTATTGTTAATCCTATTATCATTCCAAAAAAGGTTAATAAAAAACCTTGGAGTGCAAAAATCTTTTTAATTTCCTTAACGGTAGCACCTAAACTAAAAAGTGTTTTTAAATTATCTTTTTTATCTATAATCATCATTATAATTGCTCCAATAACATTAAACAATGCTATAATTACAATCAATGTAAAAATAAGATAGGAAACAAAATTCTCTGTATTAATCATTTTATAATACACTTCATTCATTTGTGCTTTGGTTTGCACTTTAAAATCATTACCTAATTCGTTTTGAAGTTGATTAGAAATTTTATCAGAATTATTAGTATTATTTACTTTTAACTCTATGCTTGTTACTTGGTTTTTATCAAACTTTAGTAAATTTTTTGCTTGATTGTACGTTATAAAAACATATTTACTTTGAAACTCCTCAGTACCACTATATAAATCTACAACATGTACATCAGTTTTATAAAATGCGTTGTTATAATTCATAAAGCCAGTACCAGGTTTTGGTACTCTAATTATTAAAGGTTCACTAAAATTATTAACTCCTAAAGATAGTTTATAAGACATATATTCACCAATAACAGCTGTATTTACATAGTCTTTACCCAGCCAGTTTCCAAAAGTTAAAGAAGAATCTATTTTAATAATATTGGTATAATTTTCATCTACACCTTTTATAAAAGCAATCTCATTTTTATTATTATATTCCAAGAAAACACGTTCTTCAATAACTTTAGAGTACTCTTTAATTGAAGATTTTTTTTTAAAAATTTGTTGAATATCATCGGAGATAATAAATGATTTTCCTTTAACAGAAGTAATTTTTAAATCTGGATCTGATGCATCTAATAAGCTATTGCTAAAAGTACTTAAACCAGAAAAACCAGAAAGAACAATAAACAACGCAAGTGAACCAACTATAACTCCAAATGAGGCTATAATTGTTATGATATTTATTGCATTATTACTGGTTTTTGTAAATAAATATCTCTTAGCTATGTAAAAAGGAAAACTCAAATGTTTTGTTTCAGAGCTAATTAATCTCCTAAAAATTATATTTTTTTACGTCTTGGTAAAACTTCAGGATTTTTAATAGGGTTTGCATCTTTTCCTTGCAAAGAATTATCAATATTTTCTAAATAATCTAAAGTGTCATCACCAAAGAATAATAATTCTGGCATCCTTCGTAATTGATTACGAGTTCTTTTAGCCATTTCATGTCTTATTAAAGGTGTGTTAGATTGCACTCCTTTTACCAGCTCATCTCTTTTTTCTGATGGAAAAACACTTAAATATACTTTTGCAACTCCTAAATCTGAAGTTACATGAACTTTAGAAACAGAAATTATAACGCCTTTCATGCCATCTTGTGCTGCTTTTTGCAACACATCTACCAAATCTTTTTGCAATACACCTGCAATTTTTCTTTGTCTGTTGGTTTCTTCCATTTGGCAAATTTACGACAATTTTATGGAGTGTAAATTTTATTTTTTATAGCATACATAACCAAGCCCACTCTATTCTTTACATTTAACTTAGTAAATAAAGTATCTCTATAACCATCTATTGTTTTTGGACTTAAACACATTTGATCTGCAATTTCTTTATAGGTTAATTCAGAACATGCTAATTTTAAAAAAGTAAGCTCTCTTTCTTTAAAAGCAATTTCTGCTTTTCGTTTCCCTGTAAAAGATTCAATTAATAAATTGGTAATGTTTTTTGTGTGATAGAAGCCATTTTCTGCAATTTCTGTTAACGCTTTTTCCAAAACTGTTTTTTCAGTATCTTTTAATAAATAACCAATAGCACCAACTTTTAGCATTTTAAGTATAGTATTATCATCATCTTCTACTGATAACGCCATCACATCTACTGAAGGATAATTAGCTACAATCCACTCTGTAGTTTCTATACCATTCATAATTGGCATATTAATATCCATTAAAACAATATCTGGAATAAATTTTGCTGATTCAGAAAATTTTTCTGTTAATTCTTTTCCATTTTTACAAGTATATAAAACTTTAAATTTTGCAAAACTGTTAACCATACCTTCAATTGCTTGAGATAGCAAAGTATGATCATCAACAATAACCACTGTATATTTTATCATAATTTATATTTTATTTCTATAGATGTTCCTTTATTTTTTTCTGAAGATAAAACTGCCGTTGCACCAATTAATTTTGCCCTAGCTTCTATATTTGTTAACCCAATACCTTTTTTAAGGCTTTCATATTCCGAAAATCCAATACCATTATCTTCAGCCAAAATATGCAACATTTGTTCTGAGTAGGTTAAAGTTACATTTAGATTTAAAGCTTTAGAGTGTTTAATTGTGTTAGAAAAGAATTCTTGTAAAATTCTAAATATAATTATACTTGCTTTAGAATCTATCTTTTTTTCTTTCCCATTAACTTGTAAACTAGATTCTATAAAATTTAAACGATTAAAACGATCTATCTCTAATTGAACAGCATCTTTTATTTCCATCGTGTTCATTGCCTCAGGGTTTATTAATTTTGATAAAGCCCTCACTTCGTTTAACCCCTTAGTAATTGTTTCTTTTACTTCACCAACATTCTCTTCAGTGGTATTTTGCAATTGTATTTTTGCTAAGGTTAAAAGTTGACCAATGTTATCATGTAGCTCCCAACTAATATTTCTCAACGTTTCTTCTCTAATTTCTATTTGAGTTTCTGCAATTTCTCTTTCAAAACGCTTTTTCTCTTCTTCTTGTTCTTTTAACAATTCATTTTTCTTTTTTTGAAAAACAGTAAATAAAACAATTAATGCTATTACTACTAATAAAACTAAAATAGTTGAAACCGTTAAAACTAATTGTTCTCCCTCTTGCATATAATTAAACCATAAATAAAACACAGGTGTAATGTTATAATAATATAATGAAAGATAGGGAAATTACCTAAATTGCTAGCTAACTTAAAATAAACTTGTGCAAAAAAAGGAATAGTTGTTAAGTAATAAATTAAAAAACCGACAGATACCCAAAAAGGCAAAAGCTTTTTGTATTTTAAAAGTTCTTTAGAATTTAAAAGTTCTCTAAAATAAATAATGATAAAAACACTAATAACTATTGCTTCTATGAGTACTGTATGCTTTTTTAACTCTAAAAGAAAAAAACTAGTAAAATAAATTATATTAAAAATAATTGCTAAATACTTAATTAAGTTAAGTGCTTCTTTTCTTTTTATTAATTTAAAATAAAGTACTGCTATTAAGTTAAATTCAAAAAAAGTATAAATATTATATATATCCTTAATAATTGTTTTAGGATTTAAAAAAGTGTTATATTTTATTAGAATACTAGGCAAAAAGTATTTTATAATAACCCCAAATAAAACTACATTTATTAAATAAAAACAAAAAAATTTATAAAACGGATAACCTTTATACTTAGTGTAAAGCATTAAAGCAATTAATAAAGAGGAATACTCAAAATATACGTAAATTTCTTTAACCGTCATTAAATTTTTAGTTTTCAAATTGATATGGTGGCCCTAACTCACCTCTATTTAAAGCAGAGCTTGGTTCTTCTTGCATTAAATCAAAATTAAATATTGATGCTCTATTTACATTTTTTGTAGCCTCATCTGCATATTTGTCTAGAACACTTTGCATAGAAACAGGTTTTTTAATTCCAGATTTTAAAGGCTCATAAGCTACATTTTTGTTAACACCAATATTGGTAGTTGGAGCTAAAATAAACGAGACTCTATTTCTATATTCTTTTTTTTCATAATCTGAAGGATAAGCAGCCGTAAAAATTTTAATACCTGTGAGCTCAATTTCTTTCTCATCTGATAATTTTTCTATATATGCAATATATTGTTTTAGTTCTGATAAAGTAAAAAATTGAGAAACTGTTGCTACAGAATCTCTTCCTTTAGTTTTACTGGTAATATATTTATCTAAAACTTTTTTTTGTCCATTATCATATTCTTTAAACATACTTGCTATATCTTGATATGAAATAGCATGAGTTGGCCTTTCATTATTTGGATAACAAGAAATACCTTTATCATTATTAACACTTTCTTTTGGGTCAGATTCAGACTTACATGAGAAAATTAAAATTGATAAAGAAAGTAAAAAATAGAGTTTGGTTAGTTGTAATTTCATATCGATAAAGAATTTAAAAATTTATAATGATTAAAAATACAATATAAAATTAAATACATTAACAAGTCAGGTTATAGAATAGGGGTTTTTCCTGTTCAATTTTAAAGGTTTCCACTCCTCTTATTATTTAAAGTTTTATTGACATTTGTAGAGTAATATTTACTTATGTAAATTTATCTCGAAACGGGAAAATCGCTAAAAAAACATCTTTAATTTTAAAGATGTTTTTTGTTTTATAAAAAATAAAAAACCTCAAAATAGCTATTACACTAATTTGAGGTTAATAAATTCTTTAATTATAATAACTAATCTGCTAAAATAATCACTTTATTTTCATTCAATTCTAAAGTTCCAGAATTTATAGGTAAAGTTAAAATTTTATCATCATTTGCATGCGCTACCAACTTGTCATTTAAATCATTCAATTCTAAATGATTTTGAGAATGAACATGAATATATATGGTTCCTTCTTTTAAAACAGAAACTACTGGTGCGTGATTATTTAACATTTGAAACTCTCCGTCTATTCCAGGAACTGATAAAGAATCAATTTCTGATGAAAACAATATAGCTTCAGGTGTTACAATTTCTAAAAACATAATTTTTAAATTTTTAGTTATTCGTTGTTAGCAAAAAAGCTCACAACTTTAAACTGTTTATGCTTCTGCTAACATTTTTTCTCCAGCATCAATCGCATCTTGAATTGATCCTCTTAAATTAAAAGCAGCTTCTGGATATTTATCTAACTCTCCATCCATAATCATATTAAAACCTTTAATAGTATCTTTAATATCTACTAAAACTCCTGGTATACCAGTAAATTGTTCAGCAACATGAAAAGGTTGAGATAAGAAACGTTGTACACGTCTAGCCCTATGAACTACTAATTTATCTTCTTCTGATAATTCTTCCATTCCTAAAATGGCAATAATATCTTGTAATTCTTTATAACGTTGTAAAATTTCTTTTACAGCAGTTGCGGTATTATAATGTTCATCACCCAAAATCTCAGCAGATAAAATTCTTGAAGTAGAGTCTAAAGGATCCACTGCAGGATAAATACCTAACTCAGCAATTTTACGGGATAATACTGTTGTAGCATCTAAATGCGCAAATGTTGTTGCTGGTGCTGGATCTGTTAAATCATCAGCAGGTACATAAACTGCTTGTACAGAAGTAATAGAACCTTTTTTAGTAGATGTAATACGCTCTTGCATTGCTCCCATCTCTGTTGCTAATGTTGGTTGATAACCTACCGCTGAAGGCATACGCCCTAATAATGCAGAAACCTCAGAACCTGCTTGTGTAAATCTAAAGATATTATCAACAAAGAAAAGTACGTCTTTACCTTGTGCTTCTCCTGCTCCATCTCTAAAATACTCTGCTATAGTTAAACCAGATAATGCAACTCTAGCACGTGCTCCAGGTGGTTCATTCATTTGTCCGAATACGAAAGTTGCTTTAGAACCTCTCATTCCAGGTTTATCAACTTTAGATAAATCCCATCCTCCTTCTTCCATAGAATGCATAAAATCGTCTCCATATTTTATAATACCAGATTCTAACATTTCACGTAATAAATCATTTCCTTCACGAGTTCTTTCTCCAACTCCTGCAAACACAGATAAACCACCATGCCCTTTTGCAATGTTGTTAATCAACTCTTGAATTAAAACTGTTTTACCAACTCCTGCTCCTCCAAATAATCCAATTTTACCTCCTTTTGCATAAGGTTCAATTAAGTCAATTACTTTAATTCCAGTGAATAAAACTTCAGTTGAAACTGATAAATCTTCAAATTTAGGTGCAGCTCTATGTATTGGCAAACCGTCTTCGCCTTTTTTAGCTAAGTTACCTAAGCCGTCAATAGCATCTCCAGTAACATTAAATAAACGACCATAAATATCATTTCCTATTGGCATTTGAATTGGATTACCAGTAGCAGTAACTTCTGCCCCTCTTTGTAACCCATCAGTAGCGTCCATAGAAATTGTTCTTACTGTATCTTCACCAATATGTTGTTGAACTTCTAAAACTAAAATTGATCCATCTGCTTTTTTAATTTCTAATGAATCATAAATATTAGGTAATTTGTTGTTTTCAGTATTAAATTCAACATCAATTACTGGTCCAATAATTTGAGAAACTTTACCTTTTGTTGTAGACATTTTATATCTAATTAAAATTATTATTTATTAAGTGAGGCTCACTTTTCTTTTCAAGTTGCAAAGATAATTTTTTTGACCGGAATTAAAAAGCTATTTCAATAAAAAAGCCTCATCAAATTGATGAGGCTTTTTATATATAATTTAACTAATAATTAGTTAGTTAATTTAATTTCAACTCTTCTGTTTTCAGCTTGACCTGCTCTAGTTTTATTGTCTGCAATTGGATAATCTTGACCAAAACCTTTAGCCGATAATCTTGATGCAGAAATACCTTTAGAAATAAAGTAGTTCATTACTGAATTAGCTCTTTTCTCAGATAATTTTAAGTTAGAAGAAGCTCTACCTGTATTATCTGTATGACCACCGATAGCAAAAGTTGCTTTATCGTTTTTGTTCATGATTTCAACAATAGCATCTAATTGTCTAGTAACTCCAGATTTGAAAGAAGATCTACCTGAATTAAATAAAATTGATTTAGCTGTAAAGTTAAGAACTTCTAAAGCTTTTTTATCAATTACTGCTACAGGACAACCTTTATTTGAAGCTGGTCCTGCTTCACTCTTACAGTTATCATCTTTGTCTAATACACCATCACCATCAGTATCTGGCCAAGGACATCCGCTATTTGCTGCTGGTCCTGCTGTAGTAGCACATTTGTCGTCTTTATCAACAACTCCATCTCCGTCAGAATCTGGACAACCTTTATTAGCTTTAGTTCCTTTAGAATTAGGACACATATCATCTTTATCAGCAACTCCATCACCATCAGCATCAGGACAACCATTCATTGCAGCTAAACCTGCAACATTAGGACAAGCATCATCAGAATCTTTAACACCGTCATTATCAGCATCTGGACAACCATTAAATTCTTTTAACCCAGCAACTTCTGGACAAGCGTCATCTTTATCATATACTCCATCTCCATCAGTATCTTTTCCTCCAAATTTAATTACTAAACCTAAAGAATTTTGATAATGAGCTCTTACTTTATCAGAAAAACCTTTTTTAGTTCCATGTTGGAAGTTAACACCTAAATTATCATTAAACCAAACATTGAAACCAACACCAGCATGAGCCATACCTTCTCCTTGTTCATCAGAAGAAACATAACTACCACCTAAAAACACAAAAGGATCAAACCAAGCTGTATCTCCAATTAATTTGTTTAAATCATATTTTACGATTGCATCAACAGACCAGTATAAGAAATCTGAATCATCTTTTGCAATAAAAGTTTCAATTTTATTTAAAGATCCAGCTAACTGTAAAGAAAAACCTTTTTCTAAATACTTCTCTGCAGAAATTCTTGAAATTGCAGGAATCATGTTCCAATCAGAATTACCAAGTAAATCTTTTACTTGATCACCAAAATCACTTCCATTATAGAAATCTACACTATTTACCCCAAAACTTATTGCCCAAGGATTGTTTTCGTCTTGTGCGCTTACGTTGCTAACTGCTACTAACGTAAACAAAGCTATCACAGCTAATTTTAATCGTTTCATTATCAAATTTTTAAATTAAAAGTTCTTTATTATAATACGCAAAAGTAATCTCTTAAAACGTATCTACAAAACAAATTAACAAAAACTTACTCAAATTTTAAATTATTTTAAATAACATCTAAAGATTTACCAACCTTAATAAATGCGGCAACAGCTTTGTTTAAATGTTCTTTTGAATGCGCAGCTGAAAGCTGAACCCTTATTCTGGCTTTCTCCTTTGGTACAACAGGAAAAAAGAAACCAATTACATAAATACCTTCTTCTAATAACCTGTTTGCCATTGTTTGAGAAAGCTTTGCATCATATAACATGACAGGAACTATTGCTGCATCAGCACCAACTAAATCAAAACCTGCTTTTTCCATTTCAGTTCTAAAGTAGTTTGTATTCCATTCTAGTTTATCACGAAGTGAAGTATCATCTGATATTAAATCAAAAACTTTTAAAGACGCACCAACAATTGCTGGCGCTAATGAATTAGAAAATAAATAAGGTCTTGAACGTTGACGTAAAATTTCAATTATTTCTTTTTTACCAGTTGTATAACCACCCATAGCACCTCCTAATGCTTTCCCTAAAGTTCCTGTAACAATATCAACTCTATCCATAACATTCTTTAACTCAACAGTTCCTCTACCAGTTTTACCAATAAAACCAGTTGCATGGCATTCATCAACCATAACAAGGGCATCATACTTATCTGCTAAATCACAAATCTCATCTAACTTAGCAACAATTCCATCCATAGAAAAAACACCATCAGTTACAATAATTTTAAAACGATGATTCTGTTTATTAGCTTCAATTAGTTGTTCTTCTAAAGAAACCATGTCGTTATTATTATATCTATATCTTGCCGCCTTACACAAACGAACTCCATCTATAATGGATGCATGATTTAAACTATCAGAAATAATTGCATCTTCTTTTGTTAATAAAGGCTCAAATACCCCTCCATTTGCATCGAAAGCTGCAGCATATAATATAGTGTCTTCTGTAGTATAAAAATCTGCAATCTTTTTTTCTAGCTTTTTATGAATATCTTGCGTGCCACATATAAAACGCACTGAAGACATTCCAAAACCATGAGTATCCATTGTATCTTTTGCAGCTTGAATTACCTCTAGATGATTTGATAATCCTAAATAATTATTTGCGCAAAAATTTATTACTTCTTCACCTGTAGAAATTTTTATTACTGCATCTTGTGAAGAAGTTATAATTCTTTCTGATTTATATAAACCAGCTTCTTTTATCTCTTTAAGTTCTTTGTTTAAAGTATCCTTAATTTTTCCGTACATAATTTATGATTTTATTAAATACAAAGTTACAAAGTTTAATTTTACTGATTATACCTCAATAATATCAATTTGATTGTTTAAATAAATTAGCAGCTTTTTATTGACATTAAAGTTCATGGATTTTAATACTCTTTCGTAATTTAATAATTGTTGATGATGGTCACTTGATGATTTTCCTGTCTTATAATCAATAATTGTTACATCATTATTTTCATTAAAAACCAATCTGTCTGGAATTATAACTTGATTATCTACATCTACAATTTCTCTTTCATTATATATTATAACATTTTCTGTAAAATATTTTTTTAATTCTTTATGATTTACAATCTGACTCACATTATTATATATCAATTTAGAATCATTCACATTTATAATTCCCTGCTCCAAATATTCTTGTACAACTTTATCAACATCATTAAAAGTGATAACTTTTGCCATCATTTCATGAATCAGATTTCCAAAATCAATTGCTTTTCCTTGCGTTGTTTCCCATAATTTTGAAGAACTTGCCAACATAGTAATATTATGCTCTTGCCATTTTGTTGAAATGAATTTTTGTTGAATTTCTGTTAGAGATTCAGCCTCTTCTCGTAAACTAACTCTATTAAAATCACCAAAAGAATATTCTAATTGTTCATCATTCCAAAGATTTTTATTCTTTAAATAATTGATAAAAACTCCCGAATAAAAATTAGTATTTTCTTCTCCTTTAGATGAGATTTTCTTCTCAGTAATTATATGCAACTGCTCTACAGCTCTTGTTAATGCAACGTATAACAAGTTAAAATTATCCAATTCTAACTCTTCTCTTTGCTGATTATAAAGAGTAAAACCCCTATCATTTACATATTTTACATCTTTATTATAAGCAATTAATAATTCTTTAAAATCATTAAAATTTTCTGGCAACTTATCTAACCAAACTTTAGGGTTTATTTGCCTGTAAACATCTAAATCATAAGGGAAAATAACCACCGGAAATTCTAATCCTTTCGATTTATGAATAGTCATCACTTGAACAGCATTGCCGCTTTTTGGTGCCACAATACTTAAAACTTCTTTTTTGTCTTCCCAAAAATCCAAAAATTCTTGAATACTTGTTCCTTTTCTTTGTTGCTCTAAAACAACATCTAAGAAAAACTGAACATACGCATCAGAAACTTCAATTAATTGGAAGCTTCTAATAATTTCTTCTACTTTTTCATAAAATGGTTTTTGATAAAAAGTAGCAACATCAAAAGTAATTCCATCGTTTTTTAATAATTCAAAAATTTCTTCATTTTGATGATAAATCAACCCAGAAATAAACCCATGCTTTTCTGTTTCAATGTTTAAATGACTGTGCAAAAAGTATAAGACGCTTAATAGAGTTTCTTTGTCATTAGGATGCTGAATTATCTGTAAAAAATCAATAATAAAATTAACTTTTGGACTATTTTGAAGTAATAAAGTTTCGGAAGAAATAATGTCAATTCCATTTTCTGACAAGAAATTTGCAACCGCAATTCCGTCTTTCTTTTTACGAACTAAAACACAAATTTCATCTAAGGAAAAAGAAGTTTTTAATTCATTAATTTTTTCTAATATTTTCTTCGGATATTTTAAAATTTCATCTTCTTTTTCAACTTCTTTATCTAAAAATGATAATGAAACACAGCCTCCTTTTTTAGCATTTTCCTTTTGTTGATTCCCATCAACAAATAACTTTTTATAGCTTTCATTTTGAATGAATTTTGATGTGTGCTGAAAAAACTGATTGTTAAAATCAATCACTTCAGAAAAACTTCTAAAATTAGTTTCTAATTCTTTTATTTCTTTATCTATAAAAAACGGATTTGACGAACTTTCTTCATCAGAACCTAAGTTTATAAACTGCTCTGCTTTTCCACCCCTCCATCTATAAATCGCTTGTTTTCCATCGCCAACCAAAAGCAAATTACTATTTTCTTGCGCCAAGGCATTATCAATTAAAGGAATTAAATTTTGCCATTGCAACTCAGAAGTGTCTTGCATTTCATCAATAAAATAATGCATAAAACGCTGCCCTATTCTTTCATAAATAAAAGGCGCAGGTTGGTCTTTTATATTATCCGAAATTAGTTGATTAAATTCTGCATTTAACCGTAAATTATTTTCTTCTTTAATATTCTCTAGCTCAATATTTATATGATTTAAAACCGCTAAAGGAATAATACTTTTCAACGCCAATCTATTCATCAAAAATTGCTGATGCAACTTTTCTGAAGCCATGTACAAATCCAATAAAATTGGCAAAATAGATTCTATTGCACTTTTAATATCATCAGATTTATTCTTAGTGTAAAAAAGATTCTCTTCAATTCTTTCTCTCAACTTATTGCTTTCAAAAAAACCTGTTTTCTCTGGGTTTTTAGAAAGCGATAAAAAATGTTTTGGTAATAATGAATAGTAAAAATCTTTATGCTCTAAACTAGCTTCATCAATAATTTGCAACCCTTGATTACCAATCTCCATCAATTGTTTTTTTATTTCTTTTTGATGTGCTGTAAGTTTTGTTTTTAACGCGGTAAAATCTGCTAACTTTTTATCAGATAATTTTCTAAAATGTTTCATATCATCCTCATTTAAAAGGATTCTAGAAAATTCATTTAATTCTCTAGTAATGTCCCAAGATTTATCATCATCTGCTTTATCTAAAGAAAAACTGATTAACAAATTAGTCAAATCCTTATCTGTTCCTATTTTAGAAATTAACACATCAACAGCTTCGTTTAACAAAGAAACCGCATCCATTTCTACATCAAAATTTAAGGATAAACCTAAATCATAAGCAAAGCTTTTTATAATTTTATGTGTAAAACTATCGATAGTTGTTATTGAAAACGCTGAGTAATTTTGCAGAATTGCATCTAAAATTTTAATACTTCTATCCTTAACTATTCCATTATCTAGTGAGGTTTCTTCTAAAATAATTTTTAACAAATCATTTTCTTTTCCGTCAGAAAAATCTTCTAAGTTAGAAAGCACTCTCTCTTTCATTTCACCAGCAGCTTTATTTGTAAAAGTGATTGCTAGTACTTTTTGAAAGGTAAAAATATCTTCTGAATTCAGTAAAACTTTTAGATATTCTTTTACTAGCGTAAAAGTTTTTCCACTTCCGGCAGAAGCATTATATACTTGAAAAGTTGATGGTTGTTGCACAAGCGTATTTTTTATGCAAAATACAAAAAGCCAAACAGAATTTGTTTGGCTTTCTAAATATATTTTAAATCGATATTAACCTAAACCAACATCCAAAGACATCATTACTATAAAACCACCTATAAAACCAAGTGTAGCAATATCTGTATATTTATCTCTCTGCGTTTCAGGTATCACTTCTTCAACAACTACAAAAATCATTGCTCCTGCTGCAAAAGCTAAAGCATAAGGTAAAATTGGTGTAAAAAAAGAAACCGCTAAAGCTCCTAAAACAGCTGCAAAAGGCTCTACAATTGCAGAAAGCTGACCAAACCAAAAACTTTTAAATCTACTAACCCCTTGTCTTCTTAAAGGCATTGCAACTGCAAATCCTTCAGGAAAATTCTGAATTCCGATTCCTATTGCTAAAGAAATTGCTGCAATAATCATTTCTGTTTGCTCTACCCCAACTAAAGTTGAAGCAGCTCCAAATAAAACACCAACCGCTAAACCTTCTGGAATATTATGTAAGGTAATTGCCAATACTAATAAAGTTGTTTTATGCCATTCGGTTTTTACGCCTTCTGCTTCACTTTCTTTAAAATTAATATGTAAGTGTGGTAAAATTTTATCCATTCCAAAAAGCGACAAAGCTCCTAAACCAAAACCAATTGTTGCTGGTAAAACTTTTATAAAGCCTTCGCCCGGGCTGTTTTCTATTGCTGGCGCTAATAAACTCCAAAAACTTGCAGCAACCATAACTCCACCTGTAAAACCTAACATCCCATCTAAAACAGCCCTGTTCATTTTTTTAAAAAAGAACACTAATGCTGCACCTGCAGCTGTTAATCCCCAAGTAAATAAAGACGCATATAATGCTGCTTGAATTGGATGCTCTTTACCAAAAGCAACTAATTGATCAAATGTACTCATGACTTTTTTATATATAAATTGTTAGCTATTTTATTTGAAATTGACATTTTTTTATTGTCTATAATAATAGATACAGAATTGTCAAAATCTTCTTTTTCTAAAACTGTAATTTGTTTCCCTAAAGTGATGCCTTTTTTATCTAAAAATTGTAAAAATTCTGATGATGAATCATTTACACCAACACAAATTCCGCTTTCATTTTTTAATAAAGTTGATAACAAACTTTTTTCTATAATATTTATTTTACCTTCTTTATCTGGAATTGGATCTCCATGAGGATCGTGCGTTGGAAACCCTAAAAAAGCATCAATTTCATTAATTAATTTTGGCGATTTTATATGTTCTAATTGCTCGGCAACGTCATGCACTTCATCCCAAGAAAAATTTAATTTTTCAACTAAAAAAACTTCCCATAACCTATGTTTTCTAACTACGTTTGCAGCTACTTTTTTCCCAAAATCAGTTAAAGTTACCCCTTGATATTTTTTATATACAACAACTTCTTTTTCTGATAATTTTTTTATCATATCTGTAACAGAAGAAGCTTTTGTTGTTAACTTTTTAGCAATAGCATTTGTACTAATTCCTTTTGTAGAAATTGTTTCTAGATGATAAATTGCTTTTATATAGTTTTCTTCAGATTGACTAAACATTACAATATATTAAAACACAAATATAGTAAATTTTCATTTGTAAAATAAAATTTTTAGTCTTATCTAAATTTATTTTTATATTTGCTAAAATTTAAAATATGAAGCACTTTATTTTAATCTTATTTTTATTAATATCTAGTTTCAGCTTTAGCCAAACTATTACGGGAAAAATTACCTCTAAAAATGGAGATGCACTTCTTTATGTTAATATTTATCTAAAGAAAACAAAAATTGGTACATCTTCTAATGAAGA
This sequence comes from uncultured Polaribacter sp., assembly GCF_947500975.1. Taxonomy (GTDB): domain Bacteria; phylum Bacteroidota; class Bacteroidia; order Flavobacteriales; family Flavobacteriaceae; genus Polaribacter. The sequence goes on along the minus strand of NZ_CANMUE010000006.1, from coordinate 151,270 downwards.
GGGTTTTTACGAGATTCAAAATATTCCTAAAGGAAATTATAATCTTATAATAAGTAGTATTGGATATAAAACAAAATCAGTAAAAATAGCTATAAAAAATAATGATAAATTAGTTAGAAATTTTTCTTTAGAAGAAGATTATTCTTTAGATGAAATTGTTGTTTCTGGAACTTTGCGGCCGGTAACAAAATCTGACAGCCCAGTTCCTGTAGAAGTTTACAGCAATACTTTTTTTAAGAAAAACCCAACGCCTTCGGTTTTCGAATCCATGCAAAATATAAATGGAGTAAGACCTCAGCTTAATTGTAATGTTTGTAATACTGGAGATATTCATATAAACGGTTTAGAAGGCCCATATACTTTTGTTTTAATTGATGGAATGCCTATTGTTAGTGGCCTTTCTACAGTTTATGGCTTAACAGGAATTCCGCAAGCTTTAATTGAAAGAGTTGAAGTTGTTAAAGGACCTGCGTCTACATTATATGGCTCTGAAGCTGTTGGAGGCATCATTAATATCATCACCAAAAAACCTGTAAACTCACCCAAACTTACTACAGACACTTTTGCAAGTTCTTGGGGAGAAATAAATACAGATGTTGGTTTACGATATAAATTATCAGAAAAAACACAAGGTCTTTTAGGCGTTAATTATTTTTACTATCAAAATAAAATTGACAACAATAATGACAATTTTACAGACCTAACATTGCAAAACCGAATTTCTTTATTCAATAAAATAAATATTGAAAGAAAAGATAACAAGGTTTTTACAATTGCAGGACGCTATGTTTATGAAGACAGATGGGGAGGAGAAATGGATTGGGAACGTAAATACAGAGGAACAGATATAAAATACGGAGAAAGTATTTACACAAACAGATGGGAAACTTTTGGCACCTATCAATTACCAACCACAGAAAATATAAACTTTCAATTTAGTGCAAATGGTCATTATCAAGATTCTTTTTACGGAACAGATGCTTACGATGCTAAACAATTAATAGCTTTTGGGCAATTTGTTTACAATAAACAAATTAAAGAAAAGCATGATTTATTATTAGGTGTTGCATATAGATATACTTTTTATGATGATAATACTTTTGCCACTTTTGAAGACGATGGTATTACAAACAAAGCTTCAATTACTCATTTACCGGGATTTTTTTTACAAGATGAAATTACCTTAAATAAGAGAAAAAAAATATTATTAGGCGCAAGATGGGATTATAATAGTCTACATGGTAGTATTTTTTCTCCAAGAATAAATTACAAATGGAATTCTAAAGATAATTCAGATATTTTTAGAGCAAGTGTAGGAAACGGTTTTAGAGTGGCAAATATTTTTACTGAAGATCATGCAGCTTTAACTGGAGCAAGAGAAGTAGAATTTGAAGGTGAATTAGCCCCAGAAACTTCTTGGAATGCAAATATTAATTATGTAAAAAAAATAAATACAGAAAATTCATTTATTACTTTAGATGCAAGTGTTTTTTACACCTATTTTGATAATAGAATTTTACCAGATTACGAAACAGATTCAAACAAAATTATTTATGCTAATTTAGATGGATATTCTGTTTCTAAAGGAATTTCTGTAAATACAGATTTTTTATTTACAAATGGTTTATCTATAAACGCGGGAGCCACATTAATGGATGTTTCTGTTACTGAAAATGGTATAAAAAAAAGACAATTATTAACAGAAAGTTTTAGCGGAGTTTGGTCTATTTCTTATAAATTAAATTCTAATTTTACAGTAGATTATACAGGTAATTTATATGGCCCTATGCGTTTACCCTTATTAGGAGTAAATGATACAAGAACAGAGTATTCTCCTTGGTACAGCATTCAAAATATACAAGCCACTAAAAAATTTGCAAATAGTTGGGAAATTTATGGAGGCGTAAAAAACCTCTTAAATTTTACACCTGCTGCAAATAGCATTAATAGTGCAAACAATCCTTTTGATATTGGTGTTGATACGGAACAAAACCCTGAATTAGCCTTTGACCCAAGTTATGTATACGCATCTAACCAAGGAATTAGAGCTTTTGTTGGACTTCGTTATACATTATTTTAAAATTGATGAAAAAATTAATATGCCTTATTTTTATCCTTGGATATTTTACAACTCATAGTCAAAAAATAGAAGCTTTAAAAATTTATTCTTTTTCTGAGGTAGAAAAATTACATCAACAAAAACCAAAACCTATTGTAGCTTTTATATATACAGATTGGTGTAAAATTTGTTACGGAATGAAAAACACAACTTTTAAGAACAACGGAGTTGTAAAGTTATTAAATGATAATTTCTATTTTGTAAAATTAAATGGTGAAGAACAAAAAGACATCCTATTTTTAGGAAAAAAATTTGTTTATAAACCTTCTGGAAATAAAACAGGAACCCATCAATTAGCAAAAGAACTAGCTACTTTAAAGGGTAAAATTAGCTACCCAACAACAACAATATTAAATACAAATTTTGAAATTATCTTTCAAAAAGACAGCTACATAAATAGTAAAGAAATGATATATGTTTTAAATCAAATTCTAGAATAAATTAGAATCCATTTTGATTACAAATAGTTTTTGCTCTAAAAAGAGCATCAATATCAAAGCTATACACTAATCCAAGTGTAAATTGAAAATGAGGTCTCATACTTTCGAATCTATCCTCGGAAAACTTGTAAATTGCTTGTGCGTTAATTCCTAACCTATCAGATAGCCAATAAGAATTTCCAATACCAAAATTTAAAGTTGGTGTATTTTTAAACTCAGATTGCACCATAGTTCCTCCAATCAAAGCATAAGTATTTAATTTACTTGAGTCATAAAAGTGATATCTTAAAGCACCTCCATACGAAGTATATTTTACAGAATTAGACATAATTCCAATATCATCTATGGTATTAAAAGCTAATTCTGCATTTAAAGAAAACTTACTATTAAATTTATAAGCCACGTTAAGCATCGGTACTTGAAAAATGTATTTGTCGCCAATAAATGCTGCATTATCGTCACTAAACCTAACAACAGAAGCACTTACACCTACCTCAAGACTATTTTGAGATTGTACACTTTTTGCTATTAAAAAAACCACTAAAAATATCTTTATGTTCTTCATATTTATAATTTATTAATTGCTAAACGTAATTTTTAATCATAATCTTATATATTTAATGTGATTTTATTTAAAATCTTTTTCTTTTTATTAGACCCAACAAAAAAGAAAAAGTTTTAAAACATTTTAATTTCACCTATTTCAATTTAATATATTTGCACAAAATATTGTACGTTGAGTAAGCAAAACATTGTAAATCAATATCAAAAATCTGTGAATATTTCACAGATTTTTACAGCCCTTCAACAAGAAAAAAACCATTTTCATATTAAGAATTTGGTTGGATCTTCGTTGTCATTTGTTATATCAGAAACTTTTAAAAAAATAGACAAACCTTATCTTTTAATCTTTAACGATAAAGAAGAAGCAGCCTATTATTTAAATGATTTAGAGCAACTTTTAGGGCATAAAAATGTACTATTTTACCCTGGTTCTTACAGAAGACCTTATCAGATAGAAGAAACAGATAACGCAAATGTTTTATTACGTTCTGAAGTTTTAAATAGAATTAATTCTCGTAAAAAACCAACAATAATTGTTACTTACCCTACAGCATTACTAGAAAAAGTAGTAACAAAAAAAGAATTAGAAAAAAATACTTTAAAAGTAAATGTTGGTGAGAATTTATCTTTAGAGTTTGTGAATGAGGTATTATTCGAATACAAATTTAAACGTGTAGATTTTGTAACAGAACCAGGAGATTTTTCTGTTAGAGGTGGTATTATTGATGTTTTTTCTTTTTCTAATGATGAACCTTATAGAGTAGAATTTTTTGGTGATGAAATTGATAGCATTAGAACTTTTGATGTAGAAACACAACTTTCTAAAGAAAAAATGAAGAAAGTTTCTATAATGCCCAATGTAGAGAATAAAACACTACAGGAAAATAGAGAGAGTTTTTTAAAATATATTTCATCAAAAACAGTAATTTTTGCAAAAAATATTGACTTAATATCAGGAAACTTAGATAAATTTTACACAAAAGCTGAAGAAGCTTTTACTACTTTATCCAAAGAAATTAAACATGCAAAACCATCAGAATTATTTTGTGATGGTAATTATATCAAAAATCAACTACAAGATTTCTCTTTAATCAACTTTGGATCAACTAAAAACAAAGGCTTACAACAAACTCAGAGTAATCTTGAAATTACTTTTAACACAAAACCTCAACCTTCATTTAACAAACAATTTAATTTATTAATTAACGATTTAAATGAACATCATAAGGCAGGTTTTACAAATTATATTTTTTGCGCAAACGAACAACAAGCAAAACGCTTTCATGAAATTTTTGAGGACGCAGACACCGAAGTACATTATGAAACTGTTGTTTTTCCTTTATATAAAGGCTTTGTAGATGTAGAGCAAAAGTTGGTTTGTTATACTGATCATGAAATTTTTGAGCGTTATCATAAATTCCGATTAAAAAACGGTTATGCTAAAAAACAAGCCATTACTTTACGAGAATTAAACAAACTTGAAATTGGTGATTATGTAACACACATGGATCATGGAATTGGAAAATTTGGCGGCTTGCAAAAAATTGATGTACAAGGTAAAAAACAAGAGGCTATAAAATTAATTTACGGAGAAAGAGACATTTTATATGTTAGCATTCACTCACTTCATAAGATTTCTAAATTTAACGGTAAAGACGGCAAAGCACCAAAAATTTACAAATTAGGCTCTGGTGCTTGGAAAAAAATCAAACAAAAAACCAAAGCAAGAGTTAAACATGTTGCCTTTAATTTGATTCAATTGTATGCAAAAAGAAAATTGCAAAAAGGATTTGCTTTTGGACCAGACACACACATACAGCATGAACTAGAAGGAAGTTTTATGTATGAAGATACGCCAGATCAATTTACATCTACACAAGATGTAAAAAACGATATGGAAAAAGAACAGCCTATGGATCGATTGGTCTGTGGTGATGTAGGTTTTGGTAAAACTGAAGTTGCTGTAAGAGCTGCTTTTAAAGCTGTTGATAATGGCAAACAAGTTGCAGTTTTAGTACCTACAACTATCTTAGCTTTTCAACATTATAAAACATTTTCTGAACGTTTAAAAAACTTTCCTGTTACTATCGATTATTTGAATCGTTTTAGAACAGCAAAACAAAAAACAACTGCAATTAATGGTGTAAATGATGGTTCTGTAGATATTATTATTGGTACGCATCAATTAACAAATCAGCGTATAAAATTTAAAGATTTAGGGCTTTTAATTATTGATGAAGAACAAAAATTTGGTGTTGCTGTTAAAGACAAATTAAAAACTTTAAAAGAAAATGTAGATACGTTAACCTTAACCGCTACGCCAATTCCTAGAACCTTACAATTTAGTTTAATGGCCGCCAGAGATTTATCAGTCATTAAAACACCACCACCAAACAGGCATCCTATAGAAAGTCATGTAATTCGTTTTGGAGAAGAAACCATTAGAGACGCAATTTCTTATGAAATTTCTAGAGGTGGTCAAGTTTTCTTTATTCATAATAGAATTGAAAACATAAAAGAAGTTGCTGGTTTGTTACAAAGATTAGTGCCATCTGCAAAAATAGGCATTGGACATGGGCAAATGGAAGGTAAAAAACTAGAAGCATTAATGCTTGGTTTTATGAATAATGAATTTGATGTTTTAGTATCAACAACTATTATAGAAAGCGGATTGGATGTACCAAATGCAAACACAATTTTTATTAATAATGCGAATAATTTTGGCTTGTCAGATTTACATCAAATGCGTGGTAGAGTTGGTAGATCTAACAAAAAAGCATTCTGTTATTTTATAACGCCACCTTATCATATGATGACGGATGACGCTAGAAAACGTATAGAAGCCTTGGTTTTATTTTCTGATTTAGGAAGCGGAATTAATATTGCCATGAAAGATTTAGAAATTCGTGGTGCTGGAGATTTATTAGGAGGTGAACAAAGCGGATTTATAAACGATATTGGATTTGATACGTATCAAAAAATATTACAAGAAGCAATAGAAGAATTGAAAGAAAATGAATTTAAAGAGCTTTACCCTACAGACAATTCTAAACCAAAAGAATATGTAAAAGAGGTACAAATTGATACCGATTTTGAAATTCTTTTTCCTGATGATTACATCAACTCAATTACAGAAAGATTAGCTTTATACAATAAATTAGGAACGCTTGCAAAAGAAACCGAATTACAAATTTTTGAATCAGAGATTATAGACAGGTTTGGAGAGTTTCCAACACAGGTTGAAGATTTATTGGATTCTGTAAGAATAAAATGGTTGGCAAAAGAGCTAGGTTTAGAAAAAATTATTCTAAAACAAAAAAGGATGATTGGTTATTTTGTTTCTGATCAACAAAGCGATTTTTATCAAACAGATGCTTTTTCTAGAATGTTAAAATACGTGCAACAAAATAGTAAAAGCTGTGTAATGAAAGAGAAAGAAACCAAAAATGGCTTGCGTTTATTGATCACTTTTATTAGAATAGATTCAGTAAAAACAGCTTTAGAAATTTTACAAAAAATATAAATAGTATTACGAGTGAAAAATGAGCGAGATTCTAAAATTAAAATTCTCAATCGTTTTAAAAAGCGCATTTCTAAATGACATTGAACATTAAATAATGAAAAACTCACACGTAAAAAACATATTACTTTTACTACTAGCAACTGTATTTATAAGCACTTCTGGGGTACTAGGAAAATATATTAACATGTCTCCAGAAGTAATTATCTGGTTTCGATCTATTTTTGCTGCTATTTTTTTATTTATCTATTGTAAATTAAAGAAAGTAGATTTACAGATAAAAAAGAGAAAAGACCTGCTTCCTTTTTTAATAAGTGCCTTTTTAATGGCTTCACATTGGATTAGTTATTTTTATGCGCTAAAGATATCTAATGTAGCAATTGGGATGCTTTCTATTTATACATTTCCTGTAATTATTGCTTTTTTAGAGCCTCTTTTTATGAAAACAAAATTCAATCCCATTCATATTTTATTGGGCGCATTGGTTTTATTTGGATTGTATATTTTAACACCAGAACTAACTTTAGGAAATTCTGATTTAAGAGGAATTCTTTTAGGTGTTTTCTCTGCATTTTGTTATGCTGTTAGAATTTTAATATTAAAGCAACATGTTGGTAATTATAATGGAACTATGTTAATGTTTTTTCAAATGTTAATTGTTAGCGTATTATTGTTTCCTGTATTATTTTGGGGCGATTTCTCTAATTTTGGAAGTCAATTTCCATATATTATTTTACTTGCTTTGTTAACCACCGCGATTGGACATACAATGTTAGTACATTCTTTAAAACATTTTTCTGCTTCTACAGCAAGTATTATTAGTAGTATTCAGCCAATTTCTGGAATTGTAATTGCGTATTTTATATTAACGGAAATTCCTAATAAAGCAACCTATATTGGTGGTTCACTAATTTTATTAACTGTTATTGTTGAGAGTTTTAGGAGTAAAAAATAATATTTCTACATCAAAAAAGTTAGCAAACAAGTTTAGCCCTGATTGAAATGGCATCCTTTTTTTATTACTTATAAGAATTAGCGTAATTACGAATATGAGATTGCTTCGTAAACTCGCAATGACATTTGGTAAAGGAAAAAAAGATATAATGGAAAGCAGGAAATAGCTTCAAAAAAATAAAAATTTAGAAATAATTACAGAATAATGCTTTGCATCAGAACAACTCTTTATTAGAAATATCTAAATAATTGCGTTTTACAAATGCTAAAATGGTTTCTAGGATTTCGCCCATATTTTTACATTCTTTAAACTTTACATCGCCAACATATTGTATTAAATGCTTCTTTAAAAGCTCTATGTTTTCTGGAAAAGAAATAGTATCTGATTTCATACAATTTATTAAACGAGTGGTTCTTCTTGGCGCAGTAATCATTCTTTTTGCCATAAAAGAACGCTCTTCAACTTTATATTGTCTAATAGAATCATTTCGTAGTTTTTTGCCTACCATTTCTACCATTTTAAAATTTTCTTTCATAAATTGAAGATTATAAACCTTTAAATTTCCTTCGAAAGATTGCTGATCAAAATCGATAGCTCTAATTTTATAAATAATATGATCAAAATCGTGTGTTGGTGTAATTACATAATTATAAGAACGCATATCGCCCAATAAACGCACTAAACAACGCTCTTTAAATTTTACAAACTCTTTAGCAATTTGAGCTTTTTCTGACTCTGTACAATTTGGTAAAATATCTCTAATAAAATCGTCTCCCGGAATTCCTGCAATGTGTTCTTCTATTAAAGTGTCTTTAAAAACGAGAAAATTCATGTTATGTGGAGACAAAATATGCTCTAATTCTAAACCATAAATACGTGAAGCATCTGCTTTTTTTACATAAAAATAAGTAAAATTATCATTTAAAATATTTCTAATTTTTATTCTAAATGGCTTAGAATTACCAAATGTACAGTAATCTATTGCATCTACATTTAAAAAGGGCATTGCATCTTCATTACCATCAGAATGCAATATTGTATAGATTTTTTTTAAACTTCTATCTATTTCTATTCTATCAGAATCTGAATAATAAGTTCGTATCCAAAGTGTGTCTTCATCATTTTTATCATAAACAGTAATTGAGCCCTGAAAACGTAATAAATCATCATAAAAAATAGAGATTTTTATATTTCTATTATAATTTTTTAAATACGCATTTAGCATTTCATTTACTGGAAATGCTGGTTTCTTTTTAGACATCAATTTCTTTTCTACTGCCATCTTTTCTGTTGATTTACTTCAAAAATAAGAATAATTTAAAGAGTTTTAAGTTTAAACCAACTCAAACATTTTTCCTGGTAGGGGTTTTGTAAGCCCTTTTAATTCCATTTGTAATAAAATAGAAGACAATTTAAAAATAGGAATATTGCATTCTAAAGCGATAATATCTAAAACCTGCTTTCCGTCTTTTAACAACAAATCATAAATTTTTTGTTCATCAACATTTAAATCAATAAATAATTGTTTTTGTATGTTTTTTTTAGATGTTTTCTGAAGATCCCAATTTAACATTTTTACAATGTCATTAACGGAGGTTAGCAAATGAGCTTGATTATTTTTAATTAAATTATTACAACCTTTACTATATAAATCTGTGCTTCTTCCTGGCAAAGCAAACACATCTCTGTTATATGAATTTGCAATATCTGCTGTAACTAAAGAGCCTCCTTTTTCTGCAGATTCTATAATAATTGTTGCTTTAGAAATGCCTGCAACAATTCTATTTCGTTTTAAAAAATTTTCTCTTAAAGGTTGTTCTTCACTCCAAAATTCGGTTAAAAAACCGCCATTTTCATTTACTTGATTGATGTATTTTTTATGAACCTTAGGATAAATTTGCTCAAAACCATGTGCTAAAACCGCAATAGTTTGCAGTTTTTTTTGAAGTGCTGCTTTATGAGCACAAATATCTACACCATAAGCAAAACCACTTACAATTATTGGATTATACTCTGCCAATTCTTCAATTAAATTATTACAGAAATCACGACCATATGAGCTTATATTCCTGGTACCAACAATAGATATAATTTTATCATTATTTAAATTGATATTACCATCTTTAAATAATAAAATAGGAGCATCAACACAATTATGAAGATTTGCAGGATAATTATCCTCTAAAAAATAATTGTATTCTATTTTGTTTTGACTAATATAATTGAATTCTTGTTCTGCTAATTTTATATTTTTGGCATCAAAAAGATGCTTTATTGCATGACTTCCAATTCCGTTAATCTTCTGTAAAACAGCTTTTTTTTCTTTAAAAATCTGCTCAACATCACCAACAGCAATAATTAATTTTTTAGCTAAAATATCTCCAATAGCCTTGCTTTTTTGCAAACGTAAAATAGCCAGTAATTTTTCTTCTTTCAAAAGCTAACAATTTGAATACCAAGATATAAATATTTTGTTGATAAATTATAGAGAAGTTTCTGCTTTTAACTTACAAAATTTTTATATTTGTTAATATGAATTTAGCCAACTACATAAACGATTTATTATACAGATACGACTGTGTGATTGTTCCTAACTTTGGAGGTTTTGTAACTAATAGGATTGGAGCAAAAGTTGATAAAGCTATCAATACCTTTTATCCTCCTACAAAACAAATAACATTTAACAGTCATTTAAAAGGTAATGATGGTTTATTGGCAAATTATATAGCTGCTGCAGAAAACATTTCTTATGAGAAGGCTACCATTGCTATTTCTTCATCAGTAATTAATTGGCAAAATAAAATAAATTCAGGTGCTTTATTACTTGAAAATATTGGTTCTTTAACACTTAATGAAAATCATCAAATTATTTTTGAACCAAATACTTCTGTAAATTATTTATCAGAATCTTTTGGATTGACAAGTATAGAATCTTCTGTGGTTAAAAGGTATAAAGAACAAGTAAAACCTTTAATTCCTGTTATTGAAAAAAAGGAGAAAAAAGGAGTTCCTGCATTTATTAAATATGCTGCAACTGCTGCTATCTTATTAACCTTAGGCTTTGTTGGAAATAATGTTTATCAAGAAAATGAGCAAAAAGAAATTTTAGCAAAAAAAGAAAAAGCATTAGAAAAAAAGATACAATCTGCAACTTTTGTAATTACAAACCCTTTACCAACAATTAAATTAAACGTTGTTAAAGAAAAAGTGATCTCTAAACCTTATCATATTGTTGCTGGCGCTTTTCAATTTGCAGAAAATGCTGATAAAAAAGTAAGTCAGCTTAAAAAAGAAGGTTTTGATGCCAAAGTTATTGGCGTTAACAAATGGGGTTTAACTGTTGTAGCTTTTAATAGCTTTGCAGATAAAAATGATGCTACAAATAACTTATATAAAATTCAAGACAACGTTTCTAAAGATGCTTGGTTATTAGTTAAAAAATAGCATTTATTTAGAAGCTATACTTATCTTTGCTGAAATTTTTTAAAATGGAAGCAAAAAACCCAAAAGACTCTTTAACTGTACTTACAGATTTAGTTTTACCAGGAGACACTAATTATTTAGATAATCTTTTTGGTGGAGAATTATTGGCAAGAATGGACAGAGCCTGTAGTATTGCTGCAAGACGTCATTCTAGTAGAATTGTTGTTACTGCTTCTGTAAATCATGTTGCTTTCAACAAATCTACACCTGTTGGAAGTGTTGTAACTATTGAAGCTAAAGTTTCTAGAGCATTTAAAACTTCTATGGAAATTTATGTTGATGTTTGGATTGAAGACCGCCAATCTGGTCAAAGAACCAAAGTAAACGAAGGTATTTATACATTTGTTGCTGTAGATGAAACAGGTAAACCTGTTGAAATAGCACAAATAATACCTGAAACTACATTAGAAAAAGAACGTTTTGATGGCGCCTTAAGACGTAAACAATTAAGCTTAATTTTAGCTGGTAAAATGAATCCAGCAGATGCCACAGAATTAAAAGCTTTATTTAGTTAAAATATTAGATATTTTTCTGAATAAATAATTTCTTATTGTATATCAAAAATAATACTTGCAAAAGTTATCGTTCTAAAACAAACTTTAAAACTGTAAAAAGATTATAAGTAAACAAAAAACAACTATCTCTTTAACATCCAAGAAGCAGGATTTAAACGCTTTGTGTTTTTAAATAATACAAAAATTAAGGTTGTTTTTGCAGTAACTTTATCCGTAAATATTTTACCTATTTGTTGCCCAGTAACTATTTTATCACCTTTTTTCACAAAAGTACTTTCTAAATTATTGTAAGACGTAATGTAATTTCCATGTCTGATTAACACGTTTTTTGTACCTCCAGAACCTAACAAAATATTTAAAACTTCACCATTAAAAATAGCTTCTGCATTACTACCTTTGCTTGTTACCAAGTGCAAACCAGTACCATTAACTGTAATTCCAGGAAAAGTAGGGTGAGGCTGTTCTCCAAATCTCCTTACAACAGTACATTCTTTAACTGGCCAAGGTAATTTACCTTTATTAAGCTCAAATTTAGCTGCCAATGCTTTTGCTTCTGGACTTAAAATAAATTCATTTTTCTTGGTAGATTTAGGCTTATTTGTCAATTTAGATTTTGCTAATCTATTTGCTTTTAAAATTTCTGCCTTTATAATTTTATCAATTTTTGCAGCAATTTTTTTATCAGCCCTTATCTTCTTTTGTAAATCTTTTTTGTATTTATTTTCCTTACTTTTTATAGTTGAAACCAATTTCTCTTGCTTCTTTTTATCAGTTTCAATTTCTGCTTTTTGTTCTTTCTCTGATAAGATTAAAGTGTCCTTTACTTGCTTTTGATACAACAAAGAATCTTTTACTTTTTTAACAAAATCGGTTTGAATAATAATTTCTTCACCTTGTTTTTTTCTGAAAGCAGTATATTGTTTCATATACTTTAAACGCTTGTATGCTTGATAAAAATTTTGCGAAGACAACAAAAACATCGTTTTACTTTGTTGTGATTTACTTTTGTAAGATTTGTAAATCATTGCACCATAATCAGCTTTTAAATCAGCAAGACTTTTATTAAGAATTTTTAGTTTATTCTCACTATTTTTAATCTCTTTTGATAAAATATCAGATTCTAATTTTATCGTTGAAATTAGCTTATTTCTAACATCAATTTTTTGCTTAATATCTCTTAAATCTTCTAAGGCATTTTTTCCTTTTCTCTTTTCATTAAAGAGCAATCTATTTAGTTTATTTATTTCTGATTTATATTTTCTACGCTGATTTTCTAACTCTTTTTTTGTTTGACTAAAACTTGACAAACTCAAAAAGAAAACAGATAAAAAAACAATAAAAAACTTATAAGTGTTCATTAAAATTCTAAGAGTTTATATCCATCAGGAATACGAAAAGACATATTTACATCCGTATCAAAAACTACCGTTTTGTAAGTAAAATCGATTGTAGTACGAGATTTTTTATTTTTTGCTATAATATTAATTTCTGCCGGAAAAACAATATCATTAATTAAATTATAAGAAGGATATTTTACATCTAAACGTAAATCTTTATCAGCGTTTACAATAGTTTGTTCATTCAGTTTAAAATTAGATGGATTAATTGCAAAGAAAATATCAAACAATTTTGCTTGTTTTTCTGGTGATAAGAGATACTTATTATTTACAATTTCTACATCTTGCTTTTCTTCAGTAACATCCAATAAAGATTGTCCTAAAAACAAGTTTTGTAGTTGTTCAAAATTTATTTCCACACCTAGCAATTCTTTAATCATAGAAAAATCACCTTCAAAATAATGTTTTGCTACTGGTGAATAATAGCTTAAAGAAGTTGGCGTAATTTTAACTTTAAAAACTGTAAGAAATTTAGTTCCTTTTAACCAAATAACTTCATCTTTTTTAATTTTCATACTAACAGATAAACTCTGTTTTGTTTTTCCGTTATTAAAATTAGCTTTCAGTTTAGCATCTATGGTTTTTTTATCAAAATTTGCTGCTATATGTTTTTTTGCTACTTTTTTAGCCGAAATATCTTTTGCAATTGCGTTAGCATCAATCATATTTTTTTTTGTTTTACAGGAAGCTAAAACAATCGTTATAATTAAAATATATTTTAAAAACTTCATTTATTAATTCTTAAGTTTTTTAGCTTTCTGTTTGTATTTTTTTTCTTCTGATGGGTTACCTAGACCTTTATATGCTTTTGCTATTTCTAAATAAAAATCAACTTCCATTTTATCATCAATAACAAAATCAATACCATTTTGTAACGCTATTAAAGCTTTTTTATGATTTTTTTGTTCATTTAATGCTTTTCCATTTACTAAATACACAAGAGGTTGTGCAGGAAAAAGAGCAATTCCTTCTTCACTAAAGCTTAATAAATCTTTTGTATTGTTTTTAGATTTTTTTAAAATCTGATCTAATAAGTTATAAGATTTATCAGTTTTAAACTTACTAATTAGAGCAGTTAAATCTGTAGCAGTTTCTTCTTTAGGTTTTGTTTTATTCCTTTTTTCTAAATTTTCTTTTAACCTCTTTAAATTTGCAGATAAATTACTATCTCTTTCAATCTCATCTATACATGAAATTGCTTTTTGATATTGCTTATCATAAGTATAAAGCCTTGCTAAATATTCCTTTTCTTTAGGATTGATTGCAATTATTTTTTGTTGAAATTTTATAGCCTCTTTATAATTTCTATCTTTTACATAAATAGCTACAAAGTGCTTTAGCAGCCAAAAATTATTATTATCTTTTTCTAAGGCTCTTTTTATATATTCTTTTGCTTCGAGTGTTTTATTTAACTCTAAATAATTTTTTGAAAACTCAAAATAAACAGATACATCATTTGGTAATACTTGATTGCAACTTTCTAAGTTTTCAATTGCTTTTTGAAAATTTCCTATTGATTTTTCTGACAAAGCTTTAAAGAAAAATTGCTGAAATTTCATTTCAGCAGCTTCTGTTAAATCCTCTTTTGCAGGAATACTATCTTGTGCAAAAACGGTAGTGGAAAAAAGAATTAAAAATAAAGAGTAAAGAGCCAACTTTGTATAATTAAGTTGCCTCTCTTTTCTCATTTCTTTTTTCTTTATTCTAAAATTCATTTATGTTAATTCTGAATAATCACCAATACTTACTGAAGTATATTTACCATTATAAGTTGCATGGTTACCAATCATAGCATTATCTAAATCTGCATTTAAAATAGTAACATTTGTTTGAATTAAAGAGTTTACAATTGTAGAATTTTCTACAATACTATTTTCTCCAATAGAAACATAAGGGCCAATTTTTGTGTTTTTCAATACCACATTTTCACCCACATAACAAGGTTGTATAATTTCAGAATTTTCTAAAACTACATCATCAGAAACTAAATTATTACCTGCTTCTTGTTCAAAACCTAATGTTTGTTTATTTGTATCTACCGTTGGGTCTTTTTTACCACAATCCATCCAGGCACTTACTTTACCAGGTATAAACTTAGCCCCTTGTTGCTTTAAAGATTCTAAAACATTGGTTAATTGATATTCATTGTTTTCTTTTAAATCATTATCAATTAAATATTGAATTTCTTCCAATAATTTTTCTCCACTTTTAAAATAATAAATTCCAATAATGGCTAAATCAGAAACAAAATCTTTTGGTTTTTCAATAAAATCTGTAATAAAACCACCTTCTAATTTTACAACACCAAATGCACTTGGGTTTTTAACTTTACTTACCCAAATTGCTCCATCAGCATTTGCATCTAATTTAAAATCTGCTTTAAAAAGTGTATCTGCATACGCAACAACACAAGGACCACTCAAAGATTCTTTAGCACAGTAAATTGCATGAGCAGTTCCTAATGCTTCTTCTTGAACATACACAGAACCTTTTGCCCCTAAATCATCAGCTATTTGTAATAATTGCTCTTTTGTATCAGCAGGAAAACCTTTAGCAACTGAACCAATTACAAAAGCTATTTCATCAATTTCTTCATCAATAACAGAAGCAATATCTTCTACCAAACGTTGTACAATTGGTTTACCAGCAATAACTGTTAAAGGTTTTGGAACTGTAAGAGTATGAGGTCTTAAACGAGACCCAATCCCAGCCATGGGAACTATAATTTTCATATATTATTTAATCTAAATTTATGATGCAATATACCATTTATTAAGAGATTCAAAAAGTACTTTACTACTTATATTAGTTATAAAACTCTTAAAAATATATTGTTTTAAATGATTTTTAAAACGTAAGAACTAACTCTTTTGTTTTTTGTTTCTTTGCACAAAATACTCATTTGTGAATTATCTTTCTGTAGAAAACATATCAAAATCTTATGGAGAACGTATCTTATTTGAAGATATTTCTTTCGGAATCAATAAAGACCAAAAAATAGCTTTTGTTGCAAAAAACGGAAGTGGTAAAACATCCATTTTAAATATCATTGCTGGTTTCGATTCTCCAGATTCTGGTCAAGTTGTGAGTAGAAAAGATATCTCTATTGCTTATTTGGCTCAAAAAGAAGATTTAAATCCTAATTTAACCATTGAAGAAACCATTTTTGCTACAGACAACATTGTACTCTCTGTTGTAAATCAATATGAAAAGGCTTTGTTAAATCCTGATGATTCTGAAGCCTATCAAAAAGCTTTTGAGTTAATGGAGCAATACAATGCTTGGGATTTTGAAACGCAATACACACAAATTTTATCAAAATTAAAATTAGATAATTTATCTCAGAAAGTTTCTTCACTTTCTGGTGGACAAAAAAAGCGGCTATCTTTAGCAATTGTTTTAATTAATAAACCCGATTTATTAATTCTTGATGAGCCTACAAATCATTTAGATTTAGAAATGATAGAATGGTTAGAAGATTTCTTTTCTAAAGAGAAAATAACCTTGTTTATGGTTACGCACGACCGTTATTTTTTAGAACGTGTTTGTGATGAAATCTTAGAGCTAGATGAAGGTAAAATCTATAAATACAAAGGTAATTATTCTTATTATTTACAAAACAAAGAAGAGCGTTTAGCTCTAGAGGCTACAAATTTAGGAAAAGCCAAAAGCTTATTTAAAAAAGAGCTAGAATGGATGAGAAAGCAGCCAAAAGCTAGAACTACAAAATCGAAATCTAGAACTGACGATTTTTATCAAATTAAAGAAAAAGCACATCAGCGTAGAAAAGACCATACAATTCAGTTGGAAATTAATATGGAGCGCCTAGGAAGTAAAATTTTGGAGCTTCATAAAGTGCATAAATCTTTTGGTGATAAAAAAATTCTTAATGGTTTTGATTACGTTTTTAAACGTGGAGAACGAATAGGGATTATTGGTAAAAACGGAACTGGAAAATCTTCTTTTTTAAACATTATAACTCAAACAGCAGAACCAGACGCAGGTAAAGTTATTTTGGGTGAAACTGTTAAATATGGTTATTATACCCAAGCAGGAATTGAAATTAAAGAAGGGCAAAAAGTAATTGAGGTTGTTAAAGAATTTGGTGAATTTATTCCACTTACAAAAGGAAGAAAAATCTCTGCATCACAATTATTAGAGCGCTTTTTGTTTGATAAAAAGAAACAATATGATTTTGTTGAAAAGCTTTCCGGTGGAGAACAAAAACGTTTGTATTTATGTGCTGTTTTAATACAGAATCCTAATTTTTTAATTTTGGATGAGCCAACTAACGATTTAGATGTGGTTACACTAAATGTTTTAGAAAGTTTCTTATTAGATTTTCCTGGAAACCTAATGGTTGTTTCTCACGACAGGTATTTTATGGATAAAATTGTAGATGCTCTTTTTGTTTTTAGAGGTGAAGGTATTGTAGAGAATTTCCCTGGAAACTATTCAGATTTTAGAGCTTATGAAGGTTCTTCTACAATACAAATAGAAGAAAAATCAAGTGAAAAAACTGTTGAGAAAAAGACTGAAAAGAAACCATCTAAAAACACTTTAAGTTTTAATGAAAAAAGAGAATTTGGTGCTTTAGAAGCAGATATTGAACGTTTACAAAAAAGAAAAGCTATTATAGAAAATCAGTTTTTAAATGTTGAAATTGCTGAAGATGATATTCAAAAAAAATCTGAAGAATTACAAAATACCATTTCTACTTTAGAAGAAAAGGAAGAACGTTGGTTAGAACTTTCTATGAAGTTAGAAGGTTAGTTTTATAAATCAATTCTTATAATATTTTCTTTTTTTAACAATTGATCATTATTAAATCGTAATAAAATTTGCGCAACAGCAACCGTGTCTTTTTCACAATAATTTACAATTCTTTGTATGTTTTTTTCTTTGTAAAACACAGCTGCAACTTCACTGCCATCAATATCATCTTTAGGTGATGGAATACCTAAAATAAAGGTTAATAGTTTTAGTGATGTATAGTGTTTATAATCGCCAAACTTCCATAATTCTAAAGTATCTAAATGCGGAATTTCCCATGGTTTTTTTCCAAATAAATTAAGTTTTTTTGGCAACTCTATTTTATGTATAATCATTCTTCTAGCTATAAAAGGAAAATCAAATTCCTTACCATTATGAGCACATAAAACATTTGATTTTTTAGCAAAATGCTTATCTAATAAAATTTTAAAATCATGTAAAAGTTGATACTCATCATCTCCATAAAAAGAAGTAACTCTAAATTGCCTTTTACTTTCAATCTCTACAAAATAACCAATTGAAATACAGATGATTTTACCAAATTCTGCCCAAATACCTGCCTTTTTATAAAATTCTTCAGTAGTAAATTCTTCTTTTCTTTGGTAAAGAGTTTTCTGTTCAAAAAGTTGCTGAGTTTTTTTAGAAAGTAAGTTCCAATTTTCTTTTTCAGGAACTGTTTCTATATCTAAAAATAAAATATCTTTTAGTTTGGTTGATAAGTTCATAGCACTATGTTTTCTTTTTCTTAAGGTAAGATAATAAAATTATTATCAGCATAAGAGTTAATAGTATTAGAATTTGCAAATGATTATGAACCTTTTACAAAAGATATAGTACTATAAGCGGTATTAATAATAAAGTAAAAATGTATTTTTTTTCATATTAATAAGTTTTATGTAAATTGATTTCTTAAATATCAAAAACCACTTAACCAATAATAATTACACGTCTGAATAACAGTTGATTAAATTAAAAAAAATATAGTAAAGTTATTTTAATGTTAACTAAAACATTTAAGTTTAAATGATTGTTAAGTACTTGTAATTGTATTAGAATTATCTGTATTTTTGGTACTTATCTCTTATAAAAAATTATGAATAAAAACGATATTAAAATTTTATTAGTTGATGATGAACCAGATATTTTAGAAATTGTTGGTTATAATTTAAGAAACGAAGGTTATCAAATTTTTACCGCCATAAATGGTAAAGAAGCAATTAAATCTGCTAAAAAAAATATTCCTCATTTAATTTTATTAGACATTATGATGCCAGAAATGGACGGCATTGAAGCTTGTGAAAAAATTAGAAAGATTGCATCTTTAGAAAACGTAATTATTTCTTTTTTAACAGCAAGAGGTGAAGATTACTCACAAGTTGCCGGTTTTGAAGCTGGTGCAGACGATTATATCACTAAACCCATTAAACCAAAAGTTTTAATAAGCAAAGTAAAATCTTTATTAAGAAGGTTAAAAACCGAAAAAGAAAATGAACAATCTCTTACTATTGGTGATATTATTATAGATAGAGATGAATATGTTGTTTATAAGTCAGGTAAAAAAATTGCTTTGCCTAGAAAAGAGTTTGAGTTATTTTCTTTGCTAACTTCTAGACCTGGCAAGGTTTTTAAAAGAGAAATTATATTAGATACTGTTTGGGGAAATGAAGTTGTTGTTGGTGGCAGAACTATAGATGTACATATTAGAAAATTACGCGAAAAAATTGGTGATGATCATTTTAAAACCGTTAAAGGCGTAGGATATAAATTTGTTTTAGAAGAGCAAGATAAATAGACTTGCTTACTTATATGAAACTAAAAAAAACATACTCATATGCACTGTGGTCTGCAGTATATTTAACATTGCTTTCTGTTATTATTGCAGCTATATCTTATTTTTTTATTAGTAAACATTTAGGGGCTAATACAATAATTATTTCTGTTATTTCACTTTTTATCATATCCTTTTTAATTACTCAATATAGAGCTGAACACTTCATTTACAGAAGATTATTGAAAATTTACGAAGAAGTTTCTATTTTAGATGTTGATGAATTAAAAAGAGAATCTGCAACAACAGATGTTGAAAAACTTTCTAAAAAAATGGAAACCTTTGTTGAAGGAAAACGTTTAGAAATTAAAAACTTAACTGAAAGAGATTCTTTTAGACGTGATTTTTTAGGCAATGTTGCTCACGAATTAAAAACACCACTTTTTACGGTTCAAGGTTATATTTTAACCCTATTAGAAGGAGCAGTAAATGACAAAGAAATTAGAGCAAAATATCTTGACAGAGCAAACAAAGGTGTAGAAAGACTTGTGGCTGTAATTAAAGATTTAGATATGATTGCCAAACTAGAAACTGATGGCATGAAATTAAATGTTGAAGTTTTTAATATTCTAGAACTCATCCAAAATGTATTTGATTTATTTGAGATGAAGGCCAAAAAGAGAAACATCTCTTTAAAATTTGATAAAATTTATGAATTTCCTGTTTTTGTAAAAGGCGATATTGAAAAAATAGAACAAGTATTAATCAACTTAGTTGTAAATTCTATAAAATATGGAAAAACCAATGGATCAACAATACTTGGAGTTGAAACTCATAACGATAAAAAGTTTATTATTAAAGTAATTGACAATGGAGAAGGCATTAAAAAAGAGCACCTTTCTCGCTTATTTGAACGCTTCTACAGAGTAGATCAAAGTAGATCTAGAGAACAAGGGGGTTCAGGTTTAGGGCTATCAATTGTAAAACATATAATTGAAGCCCATGACGAAAACATCTTGTTAAAAAGTATTTATGGTGAAGGTTCTGAATTTTCTTTTACGCTTGAAAAAGCCAAGTAATTATTAAGAATTATACCAAATCGAAACCAATATCTTTTCTATAATTCATTTCGTTAAAATGAATTTTATCAATGCTTTTATAACTTTTTTCTAAAGCTTCTTCAATTGTATCTCCAAATGAAGTTATTGCCATAACTCTACCTCCACTTGTAACAACTTTATTTTCTTTAATAGTTGTTCCAGCGTGAAAAACAAAAGATTCATCAACAGTTTCAAAACCATTAATTTCTTTATTTTTTTGATAAGCTTCAGGATAACCACCAGACACCAACATTACAGTTGTTGCTACTTTATCTGTAACAGAAAATGATTTTTCATTTAAATTTTGATTGGCAACACCTTCAAATAAATCAAACAAATCAGACTCAATTCTTGGTAAAACAACTTCCGTTTCCGGATCTCCCATTCTTACATTATACTCAACAACAGAAGGGTTTCCATTATCATTCATCAAACCAATAAAAATAAATCCTCTATAATCAATTCCATCTTTTTGTAAACCAGCTATTGTAGGTTTTACAACCAACTCTTCAACTTTATTTAAAAATGCATCGTCTGCAAATGGTACAGGAGAAATTGCTCCCATTCCACCAGTATTTAAACCCGTGTCTCCTTCTCCAATTCTTTTATAATCTTTTGCTGATGGTAAAATTTTATAGTTTTTTCCGTCAGTTAATACAAAAACAGATAACTCTATTCCTTTTAAAAACTCTTCAATAACCACTGTTGATGAAGCTTCGCCAAATTTTTGATTAGAAACCATTTCTTCTAATTCAGTTTTTGCTTCTTCTAAATTGTTTAAAATTAAAACACCTTTCCCTGCGGCTAATCCATCAGCTTTTAAAACATAAGGAGGCGCTAAAGTTTCTAAAAAAGCAAAACCATCTTCTAAATTTTCTTTTGTAAAAGATTGATAACGAGCAGTTGGAACTCCATGTTTTTGCATGAATTGTTTTGAAAAATCTTTACTTCCTTCTAATAAAGCGCCATCTTTCTTAGGACCAATTACAGGAATATTCTTTAGAACATCATCTGCTAAAAAGAAATCGTGAACACCTTCTACTAAAGGCGCTTCAGGGCCAACAACCACCATTTTTATATCCCTTTCTAAAACAGTCTTTTTTACTGCTTTAAAATCTGTTGGATTGATGTTTATGTTTGTTGCTATTTTATCTGTTCCTGCATTACCAGGTGCTACAAATAATTGAGTTATTTTGTTACTTTTAGATAATTTTAAAGCAAAAGCGTGTTCTCTACCTCCAGAGCCTAAAATAAGAATGTTCATTATTGTTGTATTGTTGTGTTTTGAAAGTGCAAATATATTTTAAATAAGTTTTGAAAACTAAAATCCCCACTTTAAAAAATATGTAATTGCTGATTTTAAATGAATAAAAAATAGTTTTATACTTTTTGATGAACCTTTCTGGTGTTGATGTATAACTTGAACTTCTGGAAAATATAATTTATTTTTTCCTGAATCATCAATTCTTCTACAAATATCTGCATCTTCCATATATAAGAAAAAACGCTCATCAAAACCTTTTAATTGTTTAAAATCTTCTGTTTTAAAAAGCATAAAACATCCGTGAATAAATTCAGGATAAAACGGTGTAGATAAATCTTTATTTCGGTACTCATTTTTAATAATCTGGTTCCGAGATATCTTTAATTTTCTATTTATCAAATCAAAAAAAGTAGGATGTTTTCTACAAACAAATTGTTTTTTATTATTTGGATAAATAATATTGGGTGTAATAAAAGAGACTTCAGAATTACTTTTAAATTCTTTTATTAAATTCGGAA
Source organism: uncultured Polaribacter sp. (assembly GCF_947500975.1). GTDB lineage: Bacteria > Bacteroidota > Bacteroidia > Flavobacteriales > Flavobacteriaceae > Polaribacter. The sequence goes on along the minus strand of NZ_CANMUE010000006.1, from coordinate 128,854 downwards.
TTACATCAGTAGAAAACTCTACATCAGGATTTAATATCAAGTGAAAATTTGAATTAATTTGATTTAAAATAAGGTTATGTGCTTTACCAAAACCAATATTTTCTCCAACAAAAATATATTCTATTTCCTCATTAATAAAATGTTTTTCTAAATTATTTTTGGGTGAATTATCAATTAAAAATAGTTTCTTTTTTAATGGTGTTTTAAGAAAAGAATCTACTGTTTTTTTTAATACGTTTAAGTTTTGTTTGAAAAGAACAATCGTTGCAGTTATTTGAAGTTCTTTATCCATTTAATAGGCTTTTTCTTCTCCTTTAAACACATTTAATACTGTTTGGATAATTATTTTTATATCTAAGAAAAAAGACCAATTTTCTATGTAAAATATATCTAAACGCACTCTATTTTTAATATCTGACCTTTTCTTAATTTCTCCCCTGTAACCACTTATTTGCGCTAACCCAGTAATACCTGGTTTTACAATATGCCTTTTCAAATAATCATCTACATCTTTTTGATATTCTAAAGATAAACTTTCTAAGTGTGGTCTGGGTCCAACAACACTCATATCACCAAACAAAACATTAAAAAATTGAGGTAGTTCATCCATACTAGTTTTTCTTAAAAAAGCTCCAATTTTCGTTACTCTTGTGTCATTTTTTGTAGCATGGATTTTGTCTGATAAGTTATTCATTTTCATAGATCTAAACTTATAGCAAACAAATTCTTCACCATTTAATCCTTCTCTACCTTGTTTAAAAATTAAGGGTCCCTTAGATTCTAGTTTTACCAAAACCCATAAAACAGGAATCAACCAAGAAAGGATAAAAACACACACAAATAAAGAAAAGAAAATATCAAAAACTCTTTTTACATAAAAATTTTCTGAAAACTCAAAAGGTAGTTTTTTTACATTTAAAACTAATAAAGAATCATTATAATATTCTGCCTTTTGACTTTTGCTATATAACTCGTTTGAATTTGGAATTAATTTTAAAACAATGTTTTTTTCTATAGCAAACTTATTTATTTTTTTTATTTGATTTCGATCAAGTATGGATAATGCACAGTAAATTTCATCAACATTATTATCTTCTACAAATTGATAAATATCATTAAATTCACCCAAATATTCTTTTATTTTGTATTCTTTATCTGAAAAAAAACCTAAAAACTTATAGCCTAAATTTGATTTACTATTAAAAAGTTTAATGATATTTTTTGAAGAATCATCAAAACCTAACACAACTGTTGTTCTATAATTTTTACCTAAAGCTCTATATTTATTTAAAAGAAAAAACCATAAATACTTAACAAATGTAATTCCAAGAAAAATAGAAGCTAAAATTAAAAATTGATTATGTACAACTTCTCCTTCTCTAAAAATTCCAAAATAAGTAAAATACCCTAAAGTAAAAATTAAAAACTGTTTTACTAAAAGTGTTAATACTCTTAAATTATTGGTGAACCTGTATACTTTGTAAAACCCAAATAAGTAAGAAGTAACTAACCAAAAAAGAGTAATATATGTTAGAAAAGAAAAATTTAAATAATCTTTATCTGAAATTAAATAAACAATTAAATTTATTAATATAATATCTATTAATTTTTGTAAAGGTTTTATTAAGTAGGAATATCTTTTTTTCAAGCTTGATTATTTTAAAAGACTAATGTATTAACAAAAAAACACTTTTCTAAAAAGAAATATCTTCTAATTTTTTAATTTTTTTAAAAAAAATAATTTTAAATGATAAATGAACTGTCAAGAATAAAATCATCATTATAAAACTTACCACGTAACTTTTATGTAAAAAAAACCTATAGAAATTAAAATTTTCTTTTATTAGTTGAAACTTATCCTTACTTAAAGATACGTTTGATGTTCTATAATATGCTAATGGTTCAAATAAACAATAAGCCTTATTTGTTTTATTTAAAATATTGAACCATAAACCCCAATCTTGCCTTTTTCTATAATCAGGCATATAAATTTTACCTATTCTTTTTGTATCATAAATAGCTGTTACAGTTTTAATATAATTATTAAAAAGTAACGAAAAAGAACTAACTTCTTTTGGTGGTAAAATGATTTTAAAAGGATTATCATTTTTATCCAATTCAACAAAATTAGTAAACGAGAATTCAATATCATTATTAATCATAAACTCAAGTTGTTTTTTCAGCTTATCTCTATGCCAATAATCATCACTATCTAGAAATGCAATGAATCTTTTTTCACTTATTTGAATACCTTTATTTCTTGAGACTCCAGCTCCAACATTTTTATCAAATGAATAAGTCTTTATTCTTTTATCAAATTGAACATATTTATTTATTATTTCTTTTGAAGAATCTGTAGAATAATCATCTATTAAAATTAATTCCCACTCATTTAATGTTTGATCTAGAACTGACTGGATACATTCATCTAAAAATTCTTCACAATTATATACAGGTACTATTATCGAAACCATTTTAATTCTGATTTGAAAAATTGAAAATAAATAGCATAACAAAAACAAATAAGTATTAACCCCCATTGTCTAAATAAAAGCGATTCAAACAAAAAATTAAAAAGTATAATAACTATAAAAAGCTCGAAATCAGGTTTTTTGTTTTTTTTATTTTTTACAAGTAAAAAAGGTGAAATGCAAAACAAAATTAAAGAAGCTAAACCCATAACTCCTGAATGAAATAAAGATTGTAAATATTGATTATGAGTATTAAAATTATAATTATATATAAATTTATTTATTTTTTCTCCATTTTTATATCCATATCCAACAATAAAATTATCCTCAATTAAGTTAATGTAGTTCTTATAAATAAAAATTCTATTATTAGTGCTCAATTCTGCTAAATCACCCAATTCATTGTTTTTATTAACATCTACAAATGTTTTAAACATATCACTAAACCTTTCTTTTACATGTCCATTAAAGCTAAGAAAACAACCAAAAGCAATTATGACAATTAAATACCTGTAATTAAAATAATTAAATAAACAATAAACTGGTAATAATAAAACTAAGCTGATAAAAATAGCTTTAGATGCTAAGGTAATAATAAAAAAAACATTTAAAATAATAACAATAAATCGGACCCATTTGTTTAAAAAAGAATTAAAAATAAAGACTATTAAAGCAAAAATGAATATTAACCCAAAATAAGTACTGTGTGCATAATTTTCTAAATTACTAAAATCTGTAATCTTAAAATTTAACAAATTCTTACTTATTAATAAATCCTCACCAGATTCTATATATAAATTAGGCTCCTTTAATTGTAAGAATACGTTTTCATTTATTCCATTACTCCAACTATAACTACCGTTTTCTGAAACAAAGGAAATATAAAACCATTCTCTTTTAGAACCTAATTGAAGTTTGTTTGCAAGTGTAAATTTGTAAAAACCATTTTGTAATTTTTCTGATTTTACTTTTCCACCTCCTTCAATCTTGCCAATTTCACCATTAGCAACATTAAACCAAGCTTTACAATTTCCTTCATTAACATTTCTTAATAATACCCAAAAGCTTTTACCTTTCTCTTCTCCTTTAATAATAAATTCTCTTACTAAATATTTTTCATTTTGCTGATTATTTAGCATTATTATCTTTCGCAAACTCGGTTTAATTGAAGATGATTTAATTAGCACATCGTAATTCGATTCTTTTGTTAAATAATCTTTTGAAGTAATTATTTCACTTTTAAACCAATTTTTTTTCTGAAATTCTTGTTGATTATTGTATTTATAATATCCAAAAACCCACAGAAAAAAGAATATAACCCCAACAAAAGTTATTATTACTGAAGTAGTTTTTAGAATCTTTAAAATTTGATTTTGAGAAAAATTTGAACTAAAAATAAATAAAGGAATAATTAAAACTGATAAATTTCTGACTATAAATTCTGTCTCAAATTGATTATTAAATAAATCAATAATAAAAGATATTATTATAGAAAAAAAATAAACTAAGAAAGGTAAGAATAACCATTTTGAGAAAATTTCTTTATTACCTTTAAATAAAAGATTGCAAATTGAAGCTAAACTTACAATTATAAGCATTAAACTAGAATACCATACAGGTAAAAGTAAGGAAGGTAAAAGTAAGCTTCCTATAATTAAATTTACTTTGTGTGAATTTAAGTTTGAAAAAAATTTCAGCTTTTACAATTTTTAGTTTAATATTATTTTATTTAAATTCCATAAATTCTGTGAAGAAAAAATTTGAATATTTTTTTTATAAAAAACTTCATTTTCCATTACTTCAATTACAGCTTCTGAAAAAGCTTTAATATTATTTTTTTCTACAATATTAGCTATTCCTTTATCCCCAAATGCATCTTTAAAATTACCAACATCATAACCTACAAAGGGTTTTTCTAAACCGACTGAGGTATAAGAAACGCCGCTCTGATTTATTTTTTTATATGGTAACCATAACATAGTTGATTGATTAATTTTATTAATCAGAAAACTTGTTGAAACTTCTTTTGACAAAATATTTACTTGATCCTTGATCATAAAATCGTTAATCATTTCTGTTAAAAATTTTAAATACTCAGGTTCAGCTAACCCAACTATATCTAAAAATATATTTATTTTTTTTTCTTTTAAAACTTTAACAACTTTTAATGCGTCTTCAATTCCCTTATATTTAGAAATATACCCAACCATTAAACATTTTTTTACTTTAACATTAGTCGATCTCTCTCTAAACTCCTTAAAAAAAAGCCCATGTTCAACTCTTAAAATAATAGCATTAGGATTTAATTCCGAAATTATATTTTTTACTTTATTAGTATGAACTGCAATATTTTTAATGGTTTTATATAATTGATTATATCTTTTTAAGGTTTTTTTATTTTTTCTATTATGAGGATATATATTGTGTAATATATATATGACTTTTACTCTGGCTTGAAGGTAATTAATTAGTAAAACCTCAAGACTTGTATATTTCAATAATTGTAGCCACTGAATCACCACTGTATCAAATTTTTTGTAATTAAATAAAAGCCAAAACCAGTTTAAAATATAATTTAATAATTTGAATCTAGTGGTAAAACCTAAATAATCGTTTAAGTTTTCAAAAACATCTAAAAACTCTGATTTTTTCTTACCTAAAATTTTCACTTCATATTTCTCATCTTTTAACCCATTTGAAAGATAGTGCGTGTAAACAGAGGAAGTTCCATTAAAATCTACAACTAAGATTTTTTTCATACTAAACACAAATTTAAGAAAAGATTAATCAAAAGGCGGCTTCCATTTACAAGAATAATTTAATTCTTTGTTCCTAGTAGAAATAAATTTAGCAGGTACACCTGCAACAACACTATAATCAGAAAAAGATTTAGTAACAACAGCTCCTGAAGCTACAACACAACCCTTACCCAAATGAACTCCTGGTAAAACAATTGCTCTAGTACCTATAAAAACAAAATCTTCTAAAACAACAGGAGCGGTAATAAAACCAAATGAGGAGTCATTTATATCATGTTGAGCAGTTATTAAGTGTACTTCTGGAGAAATAGAAACATTATCTCCAATGCTTAACCCTCCTCTACTATCTAAATAACATTTTCTATTTATAGCTGTATTCTTACCTATTTTAATATTAAATCTATTTATAAAACAATTTAAATGAATACTACTTCCTTTCCCCAATTTTAATCGATATATATACCTATATATGAAATGCCTAATAAAATAAAAAGGTATTTTATTGACAATATGATTTGGTATATAATTTCTATAGAAATAAAAAAAGAATTTTATAATTTCAAAAAAAAAGGATTTCATTCTATATAACTTAAAAAAATATGTAAATAGCTAATTTATGTAAATTTAAAAAAGAAGTAGGTAAAATTTACTAAAAACTTAGGATATCCATTCTTAATCAACGCTTGCTTGTACTCTTTATGAGCTATGAGTCTATGCTTAGTACTTATCCCTCCAATTCTCATAAATACTTCTTGAGAACCTTTAACAAACTTAACCTTGTTTTTTAGACATCTAAGTAAAAAATCAGAATCTATAGCAATTTTATAATTAGTGTTAAAATTTCCAATATTATCGTATACTTTTTTAGTACAAAAACAGGTTGTGAACGAAAAACCAAAATTCCATAATTCTCTATATTTCTTAAACTCTTTTTGAAAACTACCTAAATAATTTTTATTTTGATCAACTCTATTACAGACTCCGTAAACTAACTCTAAACTATTTATGTCCAATAAACTAACCGCTTTTTCTACAGTGTTTTCAGAAATCCAATCATCCGTATTTAGAAAAAAAATAATTTCTCCTGTAGCTAATTTTAAACCTTTGTTCCATGCATCTGCAATACCATCATCACTTTCAATTAATAATTTATAAGATACTAACTTAGATTTAAATTCATCTTCTCTTTTTTTTATAAGATCTAAAGTACCATCTGTTGAACATCCATCAATAATAATTAATTCGATATTATTATGGCTTTGAGATAAAATTGAAGTTAAAGTATCTTCAATAGTCTTTAAATTATTAAAACTTGCTGTTATTATAGAAACTTTTTTAGTGCTAATCATTAGGTTTAAAATCTTTATTTGATTTATAAAAAAAAGTTTGATATGGTAAATTTGAATCTTTTATTTTATGCTTTGAGCCTATGTATAAGTTTATGAAAAAGAAAAGAAAACAAACAATAGCCATTGTACTTCTTATGATTTTATATTCTTTAACCTTATTCTTAAGGTGGGGTATTAATAGTATGGTAAAACACATATAATATAACCCCCCTCTAAAACCTGCATGACCAAATTTTGACAAACTAGACCAAATAAATAACCCGACATAAAAAGTTAGCAAATAAAAATCAAAGTCTTTATCATTTTTATCTCTAAAATTATAAACAAAGGGCAATAACGAAAGACCTAAAAACTGAAAGAAAATCAACATTAAGTTTCCTCCTTCACCTGTAATTTGACCAAGATAATCAGTATATTTTTCAGATAAAATCCTAATAAAAAAAGCTAATACTTCTGAACTAAAAAAACCTAAAACATATACTAATACTATTACTTTTCTATTTAAAAAACTCCCATACAAAAAGTAAATAGGCAATGCGAAAAAAGATGACTTATGTATTAATCCACATAATGAAACAATAATTAAGTAACTCCAAAATTTTCTTTTTTTTATAAATCTAAAACTAAAGAAAAGAATAGCTACAACTATATATTGCCTAACCACAGAAAGAGAAACAAAGAAAAATATAGGAAAACATACAAATATTAAAGTTGAAAGCCATTTATCAAAACTATTCTCCTTTATGGTTTTATAAAAAAAGTATGTAATTACAAAAGAACTTACAATAAAGAAAAATTGATAAAAGCCTATAAAATTGGAAAAAAGAATTAACTGTCTAGATAAAAATTCAATCCGATTAATTTGATTATCAAAAAACTTAAAACCTCCTTCAATTAATCCATAATACATAGAGTAATCATACCCAACATCAAACCGTAACGCACAAAAAATAAATATTACAATAAATGTAGCTGTATATCCATAAATTTTAACCCCTTCAATAAGTTTAATTCTACCAAGTAACGGTAATGTAAAAACTAATAAAATGAAAATTATATAAACTAGCATTTAAAATTTATTTATTCCTATCCTATAAAGAAACCTCCTAATTATATATTTTAATAGATAAATAAATGGATTATTTTTTCTATTACAAAGAAGCGTTCCTCTAAAAACATTATTTTTTGAATTATTAATTACTTCATGGTCATAGAGACAATTAGTATTTTTAAATTTTAACGTTTTTTTTATATTGTTTAAATATCTATAAGGAAAATATCCATAATCACTAATATCTCTTTCAATTAAAACACTATTTTGGTTATTTTTACATAATAAGCTTAATACAGATTGATCATGCCTATGCTCCATAAAATCAGGATAATTTTCTTTTCCTAAAACATTAAAATCATCTGTTAAAATTCTACTATCCGAAACATAATCTTGCCAACTTTTTATAAAAAAAACAGATTCTTTACTTTTCTTTATCATGAAAAAAGTTGCCATAATCTGAGGTGTATCTGTAAATATAGGGCTATCACTTTCCATAAGTATAAAAGCGTCTCTTTTTGTCCATTGCTTTTCTATAAATGGCAGTTTAAAACAGAGAATATCTTTTTTTTGTGTTTTCATATGCTCTACTAATGGTAAAACACTTTTCATAAATATAGACCCGCTATCTGCGTATATCAAATAATCTCCGTAATTAATTCTATTTAATGCTTTTTCTACTATAAAAGGTTTCCAAAAGTAATTTCCAGCTCCTTTCTCTTTATTCTTTAGAGTTTCTTTACTTTGTTTTAATACTTCTTCTTTAATATCATTTTCATTATACTCAAAAACCTCATCTAACTTACCAAACAATTTTGCGGAAAATGTATTCCATTTTTGCTTCTTCCTAAAGCTTTCATTTGCAAAATTTACTAGTACTATCATTATCGTATTTTCTTTAAAATTAAGGAATTTAATATTATTGATAATACCATTACACCTATTTTTAAAGTAATAATTGAATTATAACCATGCAATTTCACATCTATCAAATAGCAACCTAAAACATATAAAAACAATACTAAAAAAGAAGTATAAATTTGTAACTTTAATTTTCCTAATCCATTTTGTAAATTTAAAAAAATCGCATTAATACAGTGAAAAAACGTATATATAGAAAATAAATAAAAAGTCAGTGATTCCAAACCTAAATTATTACTACCCAACCATAAGTTTATTATTTTTTGTTGAAAAAAAGAAATAATTAAACCAATTATAAAGATAAAAATAGAAATAAAACTTAATATTTTTATTATTTTAAATATCCAGACAAACTCTCTCTTTTCATATGCATCTGTTACGCTATTCCAAAAGTGAATTAATAAAATTGAAAATAAAGTAATCAAAGTGAAAAATATTTTACTAACAATAGAAAATTTAGTTGTCTCTTCTGGCCCTAAAACAGAGGATATTATAAAATAATCAGTTGCTAAAAAAATAATTGCTAATAATTGTGCTAAAAAAAAATTAAGTGACAGTTTATTTAAATTAGTCAAAGAAAAATTATAATCTAAATTAATCTTAATATTCATTTTGTATTTTTGAAAAATACTAAAAAAAACATACCGTAAAGTTTGAGTACTACCAAATATAAAGGAAATATGAATCAAATTTAAATGTACTTGCTTACCTAAAAAATATATTACTAAATAGCAGACAATAAGATAAATAACATGAAATAGACTAGTTAAATAACTTTTCTGATAACCAAAGGCTATTGAATCAGATAAATTTAAAATATTATTTAATAGCAAGAAAGAAGTAAAAATTAACAAACTATATATTATTTCAAAAGAAGAAATAGAAGTTTCAAAAAATAAAAAATTTGGGTCAACAAAAAAATAAATTATAGGAATTATTAAAACAAATACTAATAATGTAATTTTGCTTAGTTTTATATAAACTGAACCAATAGCTTTTTCTATATCATTTTTAGAAGAACTTAATAACATTTTTGTAATGAAGTTTCGTAAACCATTTGGATATCCAAAAGTAAAAACTGTAACAAATGAAGTAATTGATAAAATAGTTTGCCAAATTCCAAATCTTTCCTCTTCAATATAACTCAACAGCAGACGAAACATTAACAAGTTAATCCCTAATTTCAACCCAATAAGAAAAAAATTAAGAATAGTATTTAAAAAAAAACTTTTCGACCTATCAGAAGCACTCCTACTAATGACTAATTTATTTTTAACAAACAAATTAAAACTTTTTATTATATCCATCCAATTTTTAAACCTTATTTTAAAGATATGCTTTGTTTTAAATATACAATCAGAAAGATATTTTAGTATATAATAATGGTTTATTTTATTAAAACCACCCTTAATCATTTCATTTAGACCTAAAAAAAATCTGTTTTTTATATTTTGGTAAATCTCCGTCTTTTTTTGAAATAATAATATTTTCTACTGATAATTTCCAATCAATATTTAAATCTTTATCATTATAAATCACACCATCTTCTGCTTCTGGATTGTAATAATTATCGCATTTATATGAAAAAATTGTATTGTCTTCTAAAACAGAATACCCATGCGCAAATCCTCTTGGAACGAAAAGTTGTTTTTTATTTTCTTCTGATAAAATAACCGAGAAGTGTTTTCCAAAAGTTTTTGATTTAGGTCTTAAATCTACAGCAACATCTAAAACTTTTCCTTTTACAACTCTTACTAATTTTGCTTGTGCATACTCTCCTTTCTGAAAATGTAATCCTCTTAAAATTCCTTTATTTGAAAATGCTTCATTATCTTGAACAAACTCTATTTCTAATGTTGTTAACTTTTTAAATTTTTCTTTATTAAAGCTTTCAAAGAAATAACCTCTCTCATCACCAAAAACTTGTGGCTCTATAATAAAACATCCTTCTAAATTCGTTTCAATAATTTTCATTATAATTTCATTAAGTTTTCTCCATAACCGCTTTTTAATAATGGTTTTGCTAATTCATACATTTCTTCTTTACTAATAAAACCAGATCTAAAAGCTGCTTCTTCAATAGCTCCTATTTTTAAACCTTGTCTTTCCTCAATTACTTGTACAAACTGACTTGCTTGCATTAAAGAATTAAATGTTCCAGTATCTAACCAAGCTGTACCTCTATCTAAAACCCTAACGGATAAATTTCCTTTTTCTAAATATATTTTATTTATATCAGTAATTTCTAATTCTCCTCGTTTACTTGGCTTCATATTTTTTGCAATTTCAATTACAGAATTATCATAAAAATAAATTCCTGGAACTGCATAATTAGATTTTGGTTTTAGTGGCTTTTCTTCTATAGAAATTGCATTATGATTTTCATCAAATTCTACAACACCATAACGTTCTGGATCATTTACATGATAAGCGTATACAATACCTCCGTCAGGATTATTATTTGCTTTTAATAATTTTGGCAAACCCGATCCATAAAAAATATTATCGCCTAAAATTAAAGCTACTTTATCTTTTCCAATAAAACTTTCTCCAATAATAAATGCTTCTGCTAACCCGTTTGGTACTTCTTGCACAGCATACTGAAAATTACATCCTAATTTTTTTCCATCGCCTAACAAACGTTTAAACAATGGCAAGTCTTGAGGTGTAGAAATAATTAATATTTCATTGATTCCTGCTAATATTAAAACCGAAATCGGGTAATAAATCATAGGTTTATCATACACAGGCATTAATTGTTTACTAACCGCCAAAGTAAGCGGATGTAATCTTGTACCTGAACCTCCAGCTAATACTATTCCTTTCATATTATTGATATTTTTTTAAATACCATGCAATTGTTTTTTTGATACCAGTCTCAAAATTTTCTTGAGCCTCCCAACCTAAATTATTTTCAATTTTTGATGCGTCGATTGCATATCTAAAATCGTGACCCGGTCTATCTTTTACAAAACTAATTTGTTCTTTATATGATTTTTCTTTAGGGATAATTTCATCTAGTATACTACAAATTGTATCAACAATATATAAGTTATCTCGTTCATTTTTACCTCCAATATTATATGTCTCTCCTGTTTTACCTGTCTTAAAAACCAACTCAATACCTTTGCAATGATCTAAAACATATAACCAATCTCTAATATTTTTTCCATCACCATAAATAGGGATATTTTCTCCAGAAATTGCTTTTCTTATAATTGTCGGAATCAACTTTTCATCATGTTGTTTTGGACCATAATTATTAGAACAATTGGTAGTAATTACATTCATCCCATAGGTATGAAAATAACTTCTTACCATAAAATCTGACGAAGCTTTTGATGCGCTGTAAGGACTATTAGGTGCATATGAAGTTTCTTCTGTAAACAAACCCGTTTTGCCTAAAGTACCATAAACTTCATCTGTAGAAATATGATGAAATCTACAATTCTCATAACCTTCTTTATATACATTTGGAGCATTCATCCAGAAGTTTTTTGCAACATCAATCAAATTAAATGTTCCAAAAACATTTGTTCTTACAAAAGCATCTGGATTTTTTATAGAATTATCTACATGAGATTCTGCTGCAAAATGAATTACTCCTTTAAATTTATATTGCTCAAAAAGAGATTCAACTAAATTTCTATCACAAATATCTCCTTTAATAAATTTATAGTTTGAGTTATTTTCAACTTCTTTTAAATTAGAAACATTACCTGCATATGTAAGTAAATCTAAATTTACAACTTGAGTATTTTTATTTTTCTCTAAAAAATAAGGGATAAAGTTAGATCCTATAAAACCTGCTCCACCAGTTATTAAAACTGTCTCCATCTTTTATTTTTTATAATTATCTAAGTATTTGTTTAGTTTTCTTAATAATAAAAAAAATATCATCAGACCAGCTCCTAAAAGCGATAATAAAAAGGCATAATTTTTAGTCACTCCTTTTATTTCAGAACCAATTGGTTGGAAATTAGAAATAACATTTATAACCTCATATTTGTTAAATTTTTCCTGGCTGAGTTCTTTTAAATCAAAGCTAATTTTTCTATTAGTATTAAACAATTCTAATTCTTTTGTAGATGTTTTTTGCCCTCCTAAATCTATACTAGTTGCAGCAGTTTGTTTTTGTGCTTCATCTAGCAATACTTGCATATAGACTTTTCTTAACGAATCTATTTGAGTTAAGTTCTGACGATATAAAGAATCTGTTCTATTTAAATTTTCGTTAGTTATTTCTTTTAGTCTACTAAAATATTTATTATTAACAACAGAGGATATAATAACATTCTCTAAACTTTTAAAAACATCATTTTTTTCTGCAATTACATTAATTTTATGAAACTTATAATCATAATCTGTAAATGAAGATTTAAAATCTAAATACTCATAACTTTTAATTGTTAAAGTATCAACATCTAAAATAAGGTCATCATAAGCAGCAATAATGTCATTATCAATTTTTAACGGTTCTATCTCAAACTTTTTTAAAGACCCCGCTGAAGATTTGTCTAAACTAAAAATTTGCTGAAGACTAGCAGTATCTTTTTGCTTAACTAAATCATTATAAAAATTGATAGTGTTATATAATTGCCTTGTACTTTTAAAGTTGGGTTCTAATAACAATTCAGAAGCATAAACTGTAGGTTTTTTAATTTCTAAGAAAAGACCAGCTACAAAACCAACAGCTAGTGCAATGCCTATTTTTATTATATTACTTTTTATAAATAATAATATGAGAATTATAAAATGAAATATCCCTTTAAATATGTTCCCAATAAAACTAAAAAAATTTCTAAATCCTTTTCCTATGATTACAAATAAGGATCCTAAATCTACTTCTTCTTCGTTATTTTTTTGATTTGTTGACATTGTTTTAGTTTGGTTGTAAAATGTGCCTTCTAGTTTTAAAAAATTTGCTCTAATATTCTTTGAGTAATCGCATAAGTTGGTGTTACACCTGTCATACCTAAACCTCCAGATGCTAATGTAGCTCCTGTTTCTAAAGGATTATCTGATGCATAATATGCATAACGTACTTTTACATCTTCAGATATATTTCCTCTTATTTTTGATGCAGATTGTATTGCTTTTTGATAATGAGCTCCTTCCATTTCTAAACCAATTACATTCCAAGTAGAATCATGAAAAAACTTTAATAGGTCTTTATTTTGAAGTGATGTTCCTAAAACAGAAACCATTGAGCCATCAAAAGCTTTTACTCCAAAACCTTCTAAATCTTCTTTGGTTAACTCATTTTTAAAAGGATAATTATCCGCTGTTCCTTCAAAAATATGTGCATCCGGAATCATAATATCTCCTTTCCCGCCTTCTAAAATACCTGCTTTACCCATTATTGAAACCGACTTTACATCTAAATGAATGTTATTATCATTTGATTTGTACGGTTTTAATAACTCATCCATTGTTTCATATGCCTGCTCTCCAAAAGCATAATCCATAACTATAATTACTGGACTTTCTCCTATTGAATTATCTTTTTTAAATGGTGATGCCTCAAATTTTATTTTATCGGTATCAATTATTTGTACATTTATATTTGTACCCGATGTATCTTTAACATAAATCAGCCCATTTTTAGAAGCATAATCTTTTACTTTTTTCTGCAGTGGCTTACTATCTGAATTGCTTAAAAGTTGATATAATTCAAATTCTTTTAGTTCTTTTGCTTCTTTTGGTAAAGCACCATTTGCATAAATAGAATTCAAAACACTATGCATATTTGCACTAATAATATGTATTGGTCTACTTAAAAGTTTATATTCATTAAGAATATTTTTTATATCATTTGCCCAAATTTCACCATAAATATGGTGTCCAATTTCTTCAATTAATACTGAACTAAAAGTGATAGTTCTCTTCTTATTCTCACAAACTTCATTAATGGCTAATTTGCCTAACCAATAAATAAGCTGAAAAAATTTATCTGGATTTGCTTTAGTTGAAAGTATTTTATAAGTGCTAAAAACTTCATCAAAAGTTCTACCCAAAATATTACCCAAATGCACTAAAAGTATTTCTCTTTCTTTTGCAGATAATTCTTTTTGATGCAAAACAACATCTTCTAAATGTTGCCATTCTCTAATAAAATTATCACCTTCTGTTAGAGTAACTTTTTGCTGAATTTTATGTGATTCTATAAATAAAAAGGTAAGGTGTGTTAGAATATCATAAATCTCAGATCTACCTCTGGTAATCTCAATATTCATTTGATCTTTATCAATTCTATAACAATTCCTTCTTCTTTTAGCAGGAATTATCGGTTCGAAATGCGAGTTTCTATAACCTTCATCTGCAGTTAAATTTATATACTGGCATTCTTCAATTCCTTCTGGCAACCTTTCAATGACATACACTAAACCGTTTAATTCTACTCTTTCTTCAGCAATAGAACCATAAATTTCTGGTCTTAAAGACAGTAAAGATTTACGCAAAGTTTCACCAGAAACCCCCATCGGTTTGTAAAAACCTCTACTAAATAAATGACGCATAGAAATGTATAACTTTTCTATAGCATTGGTAGATTCTTGAGCTCTTGTTCTATCTATTTTTCTTTTTTGTTGCATTTGATATTTTAAGTAACAAATATAAAATTAATTTACTGATAAAATATTTTGATATTTTGCTTCGTTTTTAAGCAATTTAACTGCTTCAGCAATAGTTTTATCATTTTTTAAATTATATGTATAAACGCCTTCTTTATAAACATATCTTTTTAATATTTCGTCTTGTAAAACTGTTTTTAAGATGTCTTTATTTTTAGAAATATCTTCAATTTTATTTTGATATAATTTTTCTTTTATCTGCTCGTATTCTTTAGAAATATTATTGTTTTCAGATAATAAAAAAGCCTTCTTAAACAAGCTTTCTTGCTTTGTTAAAAATGTGGTATCTGTCTTTAAATAATCTGTAAAACTCTCAAAATCGGCATCTTTAAATTCATAATTTCCTACGGATGCTAAAGCTGGATTTTTATAAAAATAATCGGTAGCAAAATTAAATATTGCTTTAGATTTCAATAATGATTTTGTTGCTTGAGTTTTTTTTGATAATTTAATTTCTACATCTGGCATTACACCTCCACCATCATAAACTTTTCTACCGTTTTCAGTTTTAAATTCGTTTATTCCTTTATCAGAAAACTTTGGAACTCTACCTGTTTTATCATCTCTATTTTCGTAATCTAATTCCTGAATACATCTTCCACTTGGTGTATAATATTTTGATATTGTTAATTTTAATTGCGTACCATAAGTTAGTTTTCTATAACGCTGTACTAAACCTTTTCCAAAAGAACGTTCACCTAAAATTACTGCTCTGTCATAATCTTGTAAAGAACCACTTACAATTTCTGAAGCTGAAGCAGATCTTCCATTGATTAAAACAACTATAGGGATTTCTAAATCTAAAGGTTCATTTGTACCTTTATAAGTATTGCTCCATTTTTTAATTTTTGCTTTTGTAGTAACAATAATTTTGCCCTTTTCTACAAAAAAATTCGAGATATTTATGGCTTCTAAAAGTGAACCACCTGGGTTAGATCGCAAATCAAAAACTAATTTTTTCATCCCCTCTTTTTTTAGTTTTCTGAAGGCTTTCTTAACTTCTGATGAAGCTTTGTTATTAAAACGTGTTAACGTAATATAACCTGTTTCTTGGTCAATCATTTCAGCAAACGGTACAGGATTTACCTCTACTTTTTCTCTAGTAATTTGTTTGTTAATAATTTTTCCTTGACGTTCAATTTCAATAGAAACTGTACTATTTGGGCTTCCTTTTAAAAGCATAGAAAGCTCGTCTCTTTCCATATTTTTTAAAGATTGTCCTTCAACAGAAATAATAATATCTCCAGCTTTTAAAGCTGCTTTATCTGCAGAATATCCTTTATAAATCTCTCTAATTTGAATTCCTTTTCTTGTATAATATACAGAAACGCCTATACCACTATACTCGCCTTCTCTTCTGATTTTAGCATCTTCAACTTGCTGTTCATTATAGTAATTTGTGTAAGGATCTAAATCTTTTAATGTGTTTTTAATCGCCTTAGTAGTTAACTCTGCAGGGTTTATTTCATCAACATAATACAAGTTTAACTCTTTAAAAAGGGTGGTGTAAATTTCTAACTGTTTTGCAACTTCAAAAAAATTAGATTTAAAGGAAAATGACAAAAAAATAGTACCAACTAGAAGGATTAGTATTGTTTGCTTTTTAAATTTAAAGTTTTTCATTTTTATTTTTTTTTGTTTCTTCTATAAATAGCTGTAACAATGCCTCCATTTTAGAAAAAATTTCATTGTACGTCATTTCTTGTTTACCAATATACGAAATCATAAACACATAAGGTTTATTTAAACCATCATAAACAATATACTTTTGCTGTCTATAGGTTTCTCTTAATAACCGTTTTAAACGATTTCGGTCTACAGCTAATTTAAAATTTCTTTTAGCCACAGAAACTCCAACTTGAGCAGGAAAACTTGAAGTATGTTCTGTTTGAAGATATATCATTCTTAATGGAAACTTTTTAACAGAATTTCCTTCGGTATAAAGGCATTCTATTAATTTTCTACTTTTTAAGCGTTCTTGTTTTCCTAATGTAAACTTCATCAATACAAACTTAAACGAAAACAATAACTTTTTAAAGGATTCTTATAAGGAAGTTGAAAAATTATGTACTTTTAGTTTAACAAAATATTTTTCTTTTTATTTTTTATGCGTTATAAAATTAAACATAAACTGATATTTTTGTTTAATTTCACATAATCAACATTTATTATTATATCAAAATTAAATACGATTTATCTTATGAAACCAGATTTATTTCAAGCACCAGATTATTATAATATTGATGATTTGTTAACAGAAGAACATAAATTAATTAGAGAAGCTGCAAGAGATTGGGTTAAACGGGATGTTTCTCCAATTATTGAAGATTATGCACAAAGAGCAGAATTTCCAAAACAAATAATTGGCGGCTTGGCAGAAATTGGAGCTTTTGGACCTTACATTCCAGAAGAATATGGAGGCGCAGGTTTAGATCAAATTTCTTACGGATTAATTATGCAAGAAATAGAGCGAGGAGATTCTGGAGTTAGATCTACAGCTTCAGTACAATCTTCTTTGGTTATGTATCCTATTTATACTTATGGAAATGAAGAACAACGTAAAAAATATTTACCAAAATTAGCTTCTGGAGAATGGATGGGTTGCTTTGGATTAACAGAACCTAATCATGGATCAAATCCATCGGGAATGGAAACAAAATTTAAAGATATGGGAGATCATTATCTTTTAAATGGTGCGAAAATGTGGATTTCAAATGCACCTTTTGCACAAATTGCTGTTGTATGGGCTAAAAGTGAAGAAGGTAGAATTCATGGTTTAATTGTAGAGCGTGGAATGGAAGGTTTTTCTACACCAGAAACTCATAATAAATGGTCTTTACGTGCTTCTGCAACTGGTGAACTTATTTTTGATAATGTAAAAGTGCCAAAAGAAAATTTATTACCAAATAAATCTGGATTAGGAGCACCTTTAGGATGTTTAGATTCTGCTAGATACGGAATTTCTTGGGGTGCAATTGGTGCTGCAATGGATTGTTATGATACTGCTTTAAGATATTGTAAAGAACGTGAACAATTTGGAAAACCTATTGGACAATTTCAATTACAACAAAAAAAATTAGCAGAAATGATTACCGAAATTACTAAAGCTCAGTTATTAGCTTGGAGATTAGGAGCATTAAAAAATGAAGGAAAAGCAAGTTCCGCACAAATATCCATGGCAAAACGCAATAATGTAGATATGGCAATTAAAATAGCTAGAGAAGCAAGACAAATGCTTGGAGGAATGGGAATATCAGGAGAATATTCCATAATGAGACATTCAATGAATTTAGAAAGCGTAATTACTTATGAAGGAACACATGATATACACTTACTAATTACAGGTTTAGATATAACAGGTTTAAATGCTTTTAAATAGGAAACCTAAATTAATATTAAGAAGCTACTTTTAAAATATTTGGGCATCTCTTACAGTTGATGCCTTTTTTCTTATACTTATTACAACAAGTATTTTTTGGTTTTAAACAATTTGCAGAACAAGTATTATTACAATTTTTTTTTTGTGATAATTGAATTGTGCCTGAATTTTCTGTGTAAAAGATAATCATGCAACAAAAATAAGTATTTATTTAGAATAAATAAAAATAGTAATGATTTATTTTTTCAAAAACCTAAAAAACAACTCCTTACCTCTTCTACTTTTTATTGAATTGTAACATTCATCAAAAAAATCTATTTGAAAATAATTTTCAAATAATAATAAGTACTCTTTTTTAGAACCTCCAAAAGGTGGACGGTTTACGAACAAAGGAGCATTAAAAAGCAACCCAACTAATTTTCCTTTAAAAGATAATAATTGTCGCATTTTAATAGCGTAATCTATTCTTAATTCAGGATTAATTGCACAAAAAAATGTTTGTTCAATTATTAAATCAAAAGAGTTTTCTATATCAAAAAAATTACCTAGAATTAATTGTGATGTTGGAAAATTAGGAACTCTTTTTTTAATATTATCTAAAGCTGTTTTAGACAAATCAACTACAAAAACGTTTGTAAACCCTAAATTAAAAAGATATTCTGCTTCATAAGAATTACCTCCTCCAGGAATTAAAATTTTAATTCCCTTATTTTCAAGCTGATCAAAATATGCTTTTAACGGTGGTGAAACTTTACCAAGATCCCAACCAATATCATTGGTTTGATATCGATTATCCCAAACTTTTTCTGATAAATCCATTTTAAGAATTATTGATAATCTGAACTAATTGTTCTTTTTGAAAAACTCCAGATTCTCTCCAAATTTGTTTTCCTTTTTTAAAAATCATTAAAGTGGGCACTCCTTTTACTTGGTATTTTAAAGCTAGGTTTTGATTTTTATCAACATCAATTTTAATAATTGATACTTTTTCTCCTAAAGTATCTTTTAACTGTTTTAAAATAGGGTTCATTGTTTTGCAAGGCCCACACCAAGTTGCAAAAAAATCTACTAAAACAATTTTATCTTGATTAATAATTTCCGAAAAAGAACTCATCAATTTAAAAATTTACATTTAAAATATCTCCACTTAATTGCAATAATTGTAACTCAATTAATTTTGCATCAAACTTAGCATTATTAAAAGCGGTTTTTGCGTTTATCAAATTTATTTGTGCTTGTCTAAATTCTATAGAGGTAACTTGACCTAATTTATAACGCTCTTCTGACCTATTAAAATTGTTTTCAGTAGTTATCACATTTTTCTCTTGTGCTTTTATAATAAATAATTGATTTTGATAATTATCCCAAGTATTTTTTAAACTATTATGTATCGTTTCTTTTTGTTGATCTAATAATATTTGTTGATTCTCGAACGCAATTTTAGCATTTGCAATATTTGTTTTTGTACTTCCACCATCAAATAAATTCCAAGACAAACTTAAACCCGCATTTAATCCGTTTGAAGAAACAGATAATGGCGAAAAAGGGTTTGCTAAATTTTCATTATCACTTTTACTCCAGCCATAAGAAGAGTTAAAACCTAATGAAGGTATATAACTTGACTTATTTATTTTAAGATTAAACTCATTAATTACAATGTTTTTCTTTTGTTGGTTTAGTAACGAATTATTTGCCATTGTTTTTTGTTGAAGATCAGAAAAATTCATAATATTATTAAAATCAACATTAGTTTCAACAACATAATTAATATCTTTATTTACACCTAAAATAAAGTTTAAATCACGTTTCGCATTTCTTAATTGCTGATTAGCGTTTATATAAGTAATACTGTCATTATTTACATCAACCTCAGCATTTAACAGCTCTAACCTAGTTGTTTGCCCATACTCATATTGATAACTTGCACGTTTTAATCTTCTTTTAGAAATAATGAGAGCTTGAGCTAAATTTGTTTTATTTTCTGTTAATCTTGCAATTTGAAAATATACGGTAAACAACTGTAAATAAGTATTCTCAATAGTTTCTTTTGCTTGTAATTCAGATAAATTATATTGTTCTTTCAGCTGTTGATAATTATATTTTCTACCCAAGCCATCAAAAATTGTATAATTTAAATTCAAAGAAGCATTATAAGATTTAGTAATTGCTCCGTTTGTACTCACAGGGTCACCGGTTTGTGGTGTAACAGTTTGATTATTTTTACTATAATTTGCACCAGAAGAAACCGAAACAGTTGGTAAATAATCATTATTATAAATACTGCTATTATTCTTAGCAACTTTTAAATTGTTATTAGCAATTTTAATTCCGAAGTTGTTTTCTAAAGTAATTTTTAATGCTTCTTTCTTTGTTAATATTTCTTGAGAAAAAATGTTTAAAGTTGCTAAACAAAAAAGAAATAATAGTACTCTTTTATTCATTTTCATCTTTTTTATAATTTAAACCTAAATTTTCTTGTTCCTCTTTATTTGGTATATTTTCAGTTTTACTTCCATCATCGTAATTAGCTTCAATAATGGCTCTTTCAACTTCTTCTTTGGTAATTTTATTACCTGTTTTTAACCATTTTATTTTTACTTTCATAGTATTAGAAGCTGCTAACATCATTGGTAACATTACCAAAGTTAAAAGTGTAGCAATTGCAATACCATAAGCTATAGAAATAGCCATAGGAATTAAAAATTGTGCTTGTCTACTTTTTTCAAAAATTAAAGGCGCTAAACCTGCAACTGTTGTTAAAGAGGTTAAGAAAATTGCTCTAAAACGAGATTGACCTGCTTTTATTAAAGCATCATCATATTTAAAACCTTCTTTTAAATAACTATTGAATTTACCAATTAAAACCAAACCATCATTTACCATAATTCCTATTAAAGCAATGATTCCTAAAAAAGATAAAATTCCGATTGAAAAATTATGAATATAATGCCCCCAAATAACACCAATCATACTAAAAGGTATCAACAAAATTAACAAAATTGGCTGACTGTAAGAACGGAATGTAAATGCAATTACAATGTAAATTAGCAATAAAATAATTGGACCAACAAGCCCTACGGAATCAGTGGTTTTTTTTGCTTCTCTATTTTGCCCTTCATATAAAGGAGAAACTGTTGGATATTTAGATAAGATTTCAGGCATAATATTCGTCTTAATATCATCTAGAATTTCTGTTTCACTCGTTTCTAAATCTTTTAAATCTGCAGTAATTTGAATTTCACGTTTTCCTTCTAAATGATTAATAGCAATATCCCCTCTTTCAATGGTATAATTTGCAATTTCTGAAAACGGAATTCTTGTTCCATTTGGAGCAACAATTCGCATATCATCTAAATCTTTAATAGAGGATCTGTCTTTTTTGTCATAACGTACCCAAACTTTAATCTCATCTTGACCTCTTTGAAAACGCTGTGCTTGAAAACCAAAAAAACCAAAACGAACTTGAGACATAATAGACTGTAAATTTAAGCCTAACAAATACGCATTGTCTTTTAATTTAATGCGCACTTCTTTAATACCCGCAGGGTCATTATCTGTTACATCTTTTAATAAAGGGTTGTTCTCTAAGGTTAATTTTAATTCGTCTTTTACGGCTTTTAGTTCTGTTATATTATTTCCTAATAAAGAAACTGCAACAGGGCTTCCTCCAAAATTACCTCCAGAACCAAAAACCAAACTCTCTACACCATACACTTTACCAACTAATTTCTGAATAGCATTTGTAATTTCTGGAGATGAAAAATCTCTAGTTTCACCAGGTAAAAGATTTACGCTCAAAGTAGCATTTGCACTTCCTGGCCCAACTCTTTTAATTACGTTTTCTACAATGTCTAAATCTCCAGATTGTTTTTCAGAAAATTCTTTATTTACCAACCAAACTTTTTCCTCAATAAAAGAAATTACAGAGTCTGTAATTTTTTCATTAGTACCTTGTGGCATATTTAATGTAATCTGAACTCGATCACTTGCAATTCTTGGAAAAAATGAACTTTTAATAATACCTCCATTTAATGCAGAAAAACTAATAGATAATGTTGCAATAAAAAGGCAAAAAACAAAAATCTTATTATTTAAAGAAAATTTTAAAAATGGAACGTAATAATTGTCTCTAAACTTCCCTAAATATTTATCTGCTGCTTTATTTATTTTGGTAAAAAAAGTATCAAACTTGTTCATCTTTTTAACCTCGCCATTTTCTAACTTCTTTCTTTCTAAAGCTTTAGAATGTGCAATATGAGCAGGTAAAATAATTAAAGCTTCTACTAAAGAAACCGATAAAGTTAAGAGTACAATTGTAGAAACTTCTCCAAAAAAACTTCCTATTCTACCATCTACAAAAAAGAAGGTAGAAAATGCAATTATGGTAGTTAGAATTGCGGATACAATTGGAGGAATTACTTCCAGAGTTCCATCAATGGCAGCTTGTACTTTTGTTTTTCCTAAATCGTAATAATGATGATAAATATTTTCTCCAATTACGATTCCATCATCAACCAAAATACCAATTACGATAATCATTCCAAACAATGATAAAACATTAATGGTAACACCAAATTGAGCTGCAAAAATGAACATTCCTAAAAATGCAACTGGCAAACCAAAAGCCACCCAAATTGCTAAACGAACATTTAAGAAGAGTGCTAAAAAAAACAAAACTAAAAGAATACCAACAACACCATTTTCTATTAATAATTGTGTTCTTCCATTTAAGGTAATACTCCTATCACTGGTAATACTTAATTGTACATTTTGCTGTTGCTGATTGTATTTTTCTATATATTCTTTAATTTTATCTGCAGAAGAAATTAAATCCTCATTATTGGTATTGCTTACAGTAATATCTATGGCTAAATTACCATTATAATACAATCTATCTGGATTTTCTGACCAAGTATCTCGTAAATCTGCAATGTCTTTTAAGCGAATGATATTTCCGTTTGTTTCTGTTCTAACAATTAAATTTTGTAATTCAATTCCATAATAAGAACGATTACTTGCACGAATTAAATAATCTTCATCTGCCGTTTTAATATTACCTCCTGTGATTAAAATATTGGAGTTTTGAACCGCATTTGCAACTTCTGTAAACGATAAATTATAAGCTATTAAATCATTTTCACGAACCGCAATTTCAATTTCCTCTTCTGGAAAACCAGAAAGAACAACTTGTGATATTCCATCAATACTTCTAATATCATTTTCTACATTTCTTGCATATTGTTTTAGAGCTTTTAAAGAAACATTATCTCCACTAATTGTAAAGCTAATTGTGGGTCTCACACTTTCAACTTTTGCAATTACTGGGGGTTCCATTCCTGAAGGGAAAGAAGGAACTCTATCAACAGCATTTTTTACATCAGATAAAACAATATCTATATTTTTTCCTTTTTCAACCTCTATATTTACGCTTGCTGAATTTTCTTGAGAAACTGATGTTACTCTTTCTACACCAACAATTCCTTTTAAATTATCTTCGATTTTTAATACAACACCTTCTTCCATTTCAGCTGGAGAAGCTCCTGGATAAGCCAAAGTAATTCTAATTAATTGAGAATCTACCAATGGAAAAAAGGAAGATTTCATATTCAAAGCTCCAAGAATTCCAAAAACAAAAAAAGCAAAAACGATTACATTTACAGCAACGTGATATTTTATAAAATAAGTAATTATCTTTTTCATCTAATTACTTGTTTTTATTGATTTTTACAATCATTCCATCAAAAGCACCTGGTAAAGTTTGTGTAAGAATTTGATCGTTTGAATTTAATCCTTTTATAACTACTTTTTCATCACCAAAATAAACTGGCGTAACATTTACAAGGCTTAAAATACTATCTTGTTTTACAATGTAAACTGCTTTATTATATACCAATAGTTTTCTTGAAATTTCTATGGCATCAGTTTCAGATTTTGCAACTAAATCTGCTTCCAAAAACATACCTTCTTTTAAATCTGGATGTTTAACATCTATAAAAGCTTTTATCGTTTGAGAAACTTGGTCTACTTTACCATTAACACGAACTACTTTTCCTGTATATTTTTTAGATTTTTCTAAGTTAGAAAGTGCTACAGAATTACCCACTTTTAATAAATCTGCAAATTCAGAATTTACAGAAACTTCCATTTCATAAACACTTGGATCTATAAACTCACCTAATTTTTGCCCAACTCTAACTAAAGTTCCTGGAGAAACTAATGCTTCTGTTAAAATACCAGAAAATGGTGCTCTAATTTGATGTTTAGAATACCTAACTTCTAAATTTTTAACATTGTAATAGGTAGTAATAATCTGCCTTCCTGATATAAAATATTTTTCTTTATCGGTAGAAAAAGCAGGTAATTTTGGAGTGCTTTTATTAATATCAAAACCATTTAAATAGCTTTGCCATTTTTTAAATTCTTTAGGATAATCTAACCTAATATCTGGCATTATAGATGTAATTAAATTATATAAATTACTTTTCTGAGATTGTAAACTAGCATAAAACTCATCGCTATTTATGCTTAATAATGTTTCTCCTCTATAATAATTTGTTCCAGCTTTGAATGCTTTTCTAGAAGTTTTTAAAATACCTGAAACTTCAGAAAAAATATCAATTTTATTCTTTGCTGATAAGTTACCACTTGCTGTTAATACAATAGGAATATTTTGATTTTTAACATGCTTAACAAAAACAGTTTTTATCTGTTTTTTAAATTTAGGTTTAGGTCTTTTATTATTACTTACTATATAGTTTCCTAATAAAATAGCACCCACAACGGTTAAAACACCAAGAACGGCTAGAATTATTTTTCTCATAATTAGTTGGTTGAACTTTCTTAATGGTTAAAAGAAAGATTTTAATAGTTATCACAAAGATACTTTTTTAGACTTCAGCTATCATCTAAAGTTTAATACAGTAAATGTTAAAGAAATGTTATAATTATTTTAATAAACTATATCCTATTAACTTTGTTGCTATTATTCAAATTAAAAAAAACAATTACTATGAGATTTCAATATTCTTTATAAGAACTCTTTATTATATTTTACAAAAGCGGGGTTTTAAAACCTCGCTTTTTTTATGCATCTTTATAGCTTATATTGATATAATGTCTTCAAATTTTAGAATTTCTCGGGCTTTTAATAATGCTAAAAGAATTTGTTTCAATAAAGATTCTAAATTCGTGTTATTTAGTGATACCCACAGAGGAGATAATGGTTTTGCTGATGATTTTGCTCATAATAGAAATATTTTTAAATATGCTTTAGAGCACTATTATAAAAACGATTTCACGTATATAGAGTTAGGTGATGGTGATGAGTTGTGGGAAAACAGAAATTTTTCAAAAATTTTTAAAGCCAATAAGCATGTTTATCTCTGGTTTAAAAAATTTCATGACAAAGGTAGATTGCATTTCATTTGGGGAAATCATGACATGAAATATAAAAACCCTAAAACAATTCGTAAGAATTTACACTACTATTACGACTCAGTATCAAATTCTAAAAAAGAACTTTTAGTTGGAGTTAAATTTAATGAAGCAATTGTTTTAGAAGATGAAAATGCAGGTAAAAAAATATTTTTATTACACGGGCATCAAGCCGATTGGTTTAACTATGTTTTATGGAGATTAAGTAGCTTTTTAGTAAAAACACTATGGAAACCTTTACAAATAATTGGGTTTTCAGACCCAACAAGTCCAGCACAAAATTTTAAAGAACGTATAAAAGTTGAAAAAAGATTAGAAAATTGGATTGAAAAAAATAATAATCAAATGATGATAACTGGCCATACACACAGACCAAGTTTTCCGGCCAAAAATGAAATTCCTCTTTTTAATGATGGTAGTTGCGTACATCCAAGAGCCATTACTGGAATTGAGATTGAAAACAACAAAATTTGTTTGATAAAATGGCACATAGCAACCACTCAAAACGGTACTATGCAAATTAAAAAAACAATACTTGAAGGCCCAGAAAATTTAACCCATTATATAAACTAATTTGATTTTTTGTTCAAACACAAATAACGCACTATTCTATTCTTCTGTAGATGATATTAATGATAAAGTATGGCAAAGCCTTGCTTGCGAAAACAACATCTATTTTAATCGAAATTTTTTAAAATCGGTTGAAAAAAATCACCCAAAAATTACATTTTCATATATTGTTTTAATTGACAAAAATCAAAATCCAATTGCGTTTTCATCTATTCAAATAGTAGATTTTCATATAGATGCAATTAAAAACGATTTAGAAATTTTATTAAGAAAGGTTAAAAATATTGGAAGAAAACTGCACATACTCCCTAATAAAAAACCTTTAAAAATATTAATTTCTGGAAACACTTTTATTAGTGGAGAACATGGTATTTTCATTAAAAAAAATCAAAATAAAAAAGTTATCATTAAAGAGTTAGCAAAAGCAATTTTACATTTTGTGAATTCTGATAAAAAATTAAAAAAAGAAATTGACGCTTTTTTACTAAAAGACTTTATAAACGAATCACTTTTTATTACTGATGAATTAAAAGATTACAATTATCATCCGTTTTTAGTAGAACCAAACATGAAGTTTGATTTGTTTGAAAACTGGCAAACTTTTGATGATTATTTAGCTTCTATGAAAACCAAATTTAGAGTAAAAGCTAAAAAAGCATTGCAATTAAGTGCTGAAATTAAAATTGAAAACGTTACAACAATTAATATTCAAGATCAGCTGCCCAAAATGACTGCTTTGTACAAAAAAGTTTCTTCTAATGCAGATTTTAACTTAGGTGATTTTAATTTAGAAACATATTTAGATCTAAAAGAAAAATTTGGAGAAAACTATATTTTAAAAACCTACTGGCTTCAAAATAAAATAGTTGGCTTTATATCTGGCATCATCAACCAAAATTCTTTAGATGCACATTTTGTAGGTATTGATTATCAATTAAATAGAGAGTATGCAATTTATCAAAGAATGTTATATGATTATGTAGAAATTGCTATAAATAAAAATCTTTCTACTATTAACTTTGGAAGAACAGCAAGTGAAATTAAAAGTTCTGTTGGTGCAAAAGCTCAAGATTTAACAATGTATGTTCGTCATAAAAAAAGTATTACAAACAGAATATTAAAGTTATTTTTGCAACGAATACAACCCACACCATTTCAAGAGAAATCCCCTTTTAAAAACTAAAAATTTATGAAAACAGCTAAAGAATTAATTGATTTATTAAATTTAAATTCTACAGGAGAAAACAACTATAGAGGTAATAGTGTAACTATTGGGAGCCCTAATGTTTTTGGGGGGCAGGTTTTAGCGCAAGCTGTTAATGCCGCCTATAGAACTGTGCAAGAAAATCGTTTTATACACTCTTTACATTCCTATTTTTTAGAAGCAGGAGATTTAACAATACCTATTGATTTTCTTGTTGATGAGATGAGAAACGGTGGTAGTTTTTCTACCAGAAGAGTTACAGCTACTCAAAATGGAAAAACTATTTTTATTTTAGCAGCTTCTTTTCATAAAAAAGAGGAGGGTTTTGAGCATCAGCAAAAAATGAAAATTGATTTAAAACAACCAGAAGAACTCTTAAGTTGGGAAGATATGTTTGGTAAATTTGGTGCTTTTTTACCTAAATCTTTAAAATATTTTTTAAGTATTGAACGCCCAATAGACTTTAAACCTATTAGAATTCCTAATCCTTTAGAGAAAAAAAACTTACCCGCAACAGAAGATATTTGGTTTAAATTAAAAGGTGAAATTCCTGAAATGGATATCAAAACTAAACATCAGATTTTAACCTATATTTCTGACTATAATGTACTTAATGCTGCTTTTAATCCTAATGCAAGTACACATAGTTTTGCAAATACAATGACGGCTAGTTTAGATCATTCTATGTGGTTTTTTAGAGAATTTGATTTTAATGATTGGATGCTTTTTTCTGCAGAATCTCCAAATGCATATGGAGCAAGAGGTTTAGCCAAAGGAAATATTTTTACAAGAGACGGCAAATTAGTTGCTTCTTTTGCACAAGAAGGTTTAATGAGACCAAAAAAATAGTTTTTAATAATTATTATTAGCAAAAAAATTAAAAAAATAAATTAAATGAATCCCATTACATACGTATTAACTACAAATGGTATATTATTTTTATTAGCTATTATCTTTTGGAAATTTCCGCCAAAAAAAATTAATAAGTTGTATGGATATAGAACCTATAAAGCAATGCTAAATCAAAAAATTTGGGATTTTGCCAACACTATTTTTAATCAAACTTTTTTAATGTATAGTGGTTTTTCTTTACTTGCAGGTTTATTATTAGCTAGTTTTTCTGCCAAAGAATTAACATGGGAACCTATGATTTTAGTAATGCTTTCTATTTTAGTTTCTGTTATTAAAACGGAAAGAGCTTTAACTGATAACTTTACTGATGAAGGAAAAAAGAAAAAATAAAACATTCTAATTAAAAATGCTTTTGTCTTTTTCAAAGATGTAATTTTCTATTCCGCTAATATCTAAAACGCTATGAAACAAAAAGTCTGTAGTAATAGAATCTTGTTTTTTAGATTTTAATTGATTTATTTTTAAAGGGTAATTATTTTTAAAAATTAGCTACAAAAGAAAAAGATAAATTTCTACCAGGAGCTGAAACTCCAGAAGCAAACTCAATATAATGTTCATCAAAAAGATTACTTAATCTAGCTTGTACTGAAAAATAGTCGTTTATTAAATAACTTCCATTTAAACCAAAAGTCATCCAGCTTGGAGTTCCATAATACATATCAACATCAATAGTTGCATTTGCATCCACAACAGGTGTTAAATCA
Organism: uncultured Polaribacter sp.; assembly: GCF_947500975.1. Lineage (GTDB taxonomy): Bacteria > Bacteroidota > Bacteroidia > Flavobacteriales > Flavobacteriaceae > Polaribacter. Next base: position 99,468 of record NZ_CANMUE010000006.1, on the reverse strand, counting down.
TGATTATCAATACCTTCAGTAAAATTAAAATCTTCTATATCTTTTTTACTATTAAACCTAAAATCGGCTCCTAGCTCAATTTTATTATTTTTATAATTTATTTCAAATTGACCAAATAATGGAGGGATTGAAGACATTGGCTCATTAGTATCATAGGTTCTTCCTTTTGTATAAGTAATAAATCCAGAGGTATTCCATATATTAGAAATCTTACCTAAATAACTTGTAGTAAATCCAGAAACATAAGCTGTTCCTCTATTTTGATTTGCAACTACATTGCCAAGTTCACCATCAAATTCTACTTGATTACTACCGTTAATGGTAAAATTATCTCTTATAATATAATCATCTAAAAGCGTATAAAAAACGTTTGCTGCTAAACGGAATTTTCTATTATTAAAATATTTTTGAATTCCTATTTCAGCATTGTATGCAAACTCTGGTTTTACATCAATATTTGGCACTGTTACATCGCCAGATTTTTCACGAACTCTACCAACATCATCTATGTTTGGAGAACGAAACCCTGAAGATAAAACACCATTTAATTGCCAGTTTTTGTTAGGTTTAAAAATGTAGCCTAAAGTTGCAGTTACTGCTGAATGGTTAGCGCTAATATCATTATTTGGCAATACAATAAAAGTTTCATCAATCCATTTAGCATTGAGTTGTGTATTTGTAAATCTGATGCCCGAATTTAAAGTAGTTTTACTATTTACATCTTGTCTATAACCTAAATAAGCAGCAGAACTTAAGTAATTACTTCCGCCATCCGGATAACGAGATTGTACTTTAAAATCGTTTGAAAAACCATCTATTTCTCCATTTGTTATATTTAAAGTTTTTCCATAAGAGTTTGAAGTAACATCATTATAAGCAAACTCAAAACCGTAAGATAAAACTCTAGTTTTGTCCGTTGTTAATGGCACAGAAAAATCTCCATTTAAACTAAAAACATCAACAGCTTCTTCTCTATAAGAACGATCTAAGCTACCAAATTTCCTTTGAATTCTACTCTCTTTAATATTTTGATAAGCCAATGTTATTGTTCCATTTTCTAACCAATTTGAATCAGGATTTAATAAGAGTTGGGTTGAAATTAAAAACCTCTTTTGCGGACCATAAAACCACTCTGCAAATTTTAATGACGATGTATCTGTTATATCATTTAATTCGGTTAATCTATCAAACCTTTGAATATCTGATGATGTTGAATATTGTAAATTTATTTTTAAATCGGATTTTTCTGATATCGGAATAAAGAATTTTTGTAACACATCTGTTTGATTATAACCTGTATTTCTTAATAAATTAGGATCTGCATTTTGAGTTGGACTCTCATTATAATTTCCTTTTACATTTTCTGAATAATAAAAAACTTCTCCCCAATCTTTAAAACCATGATTTCTGTTTTTACCTGCATTTAATTCTCCAAAATCAGAATAAGAAACACTTGTAAATGAAGCCCAATTTTTAAAACTTAATTCAACAGAAACATTTGTAGTTATTTCTTGATTTACAGTAGAATATCTAGAAAAAATTTGACTTTTAACTTCATTATCTTCAGATAGTTTTGGTGTTTTGGTATAATAATGAATTACACCTCCTAAAGCATCTGAACCATAAGTAACCGATGATGGGCCAAAAATAACTTCTGTTTTATCTAACAAATTTGGCGCAATAGTAATAGAACTTTGTAAATGGCCTTTCCTATAAATTGCATTATTCATTCTAACCCCATCAACCACTAACAAAACTCTGTTAGATTCCATTCCTCTTAAAACTGGACTTCCTCCTCCAAATTGAGATTTTTGAACTTTAATACCAGGAATAGCTGCTAACAAATCAGCAGATGTTTGAGGAGAAATTCTTTGAATCTCTTTTGAACTTAAAATTGCAATTTGCTCGGCTATTCTACTTGATTTTTCGTCTTTTTTAAAGGATGAAATTACAACTTCGTCTAACTCTTCAGATTGTTTAGTAAGATAAATAGTAAACTTTCTTTTTTGAAGAGTAGATTTTTTTATTCTGAGTGTTGCGTATGATAAATGAGAAAAAATTACAACATCATTTTTATTAAATGCTGTTACATCTGCTAAACCATTTTTAGTTGTTAAACTAATTGTTTTAGCCTGATTATAGATTGTAACATTGTTAACTTTTTTACCAGTTTGTTTATCTAGAATTTTAATTTTTTGGGCAAAAATTACTCCAGAAAATAAAAACAAAAATGTAAAAACAATATATTTCATCATCAATTAAAAATGGTTTCTAAAATTTGTAATGATTTTGGATCTCTAAAACTGCCCAAATGTAACTTAAAATACTGAATTATTAATTGTAAAACTACCTGTCTTTCTTTTTTACTAAAAGATACTTTTTCTATTGTATCAAAATTTATGCCTAATAGCTTTTTAAATTGATGAAAATCATTTTTAAAAATTACATTTTTATCACTTATTTGATCAGAAAAATTACCCTCTAATAAATTAAACCCTATTTTTTGTTTTTCAGAAACATCTGGATAAAAGCCTAAAAAGTGGGTTAAATTTAATAAAAAAAGTAGGTGAAAATTAGCAATTTTATCATGTACATCTAACCAAATAAAAGCGGTTTCAATATATTTATAAAGTTCAAAATTTTGTTCTTCTTCTTGTATCGAATTTGATAAAATTTCTGATAAAAATAACACTACCGATTGTTTAACAATATCCGTATGTATAGTTATATAAGGATGTACAACTTGTACCTCTTTAATTGAATTTAACGTATTTTTAGAGTTGTGATTTGCAATAAGAATCAGTTGAGTTAAAGGTTGAAAATGTGCAATTTTTAAACCTCCTTTTTTAGACTTTAAAATTCCTCTTATTAAATAAGACTTTAAACCTTCTAGCTCTGTGTAACATTTTACAATTAAACTAGTATCACTATATTTTAGTGAACTTAAAACGATTGCTTTTGTAGTTACAATTGGCATTAATTTACAATTGCAATTTTAGTAAATGTAGTTTCTGAACCATCATTATAAGATAAAAGAACAATATAAATCCCTGAAGCAACTTTATTACCTGCTAAGTTTCTTTTATTCCAAACAACTTTACCTCCTTGTGTTTCTTGCCCTTCAACAACATTGGTTTCGTAAACTAAATTACCAGCAACATCTAAAATTTTTACATTTGTTCCTTCAGGTAAATGTGTCTCATTTCTACCATCAATAGTAACTGTTTCATGATTTTTTAAGACTGGATTTGGATACGCATAAACATCACCCAAAACATTACCAAAAGGAGCAACATTGCTATTGTAAGCTACAATCCCATTTTCTGTAGCAAAGTAAACTTTACCATTTATATCATCTACCCTAATTTTTAAAACTCTGTTAGATGGTAATGGCGAATTTTCATTACTAAAATTTGCTAGAGTTTCTTGACCGGAAGGATTTGTGTATAAAACACCACCATTATCAGTACCAAACCATTTATTATCTGCACCATCAACAACAATACTATTAATATTTTGATCGCCTAATAAGCGTTCTCCTACTCCATTTTCTTCAATAATTATTGGTTCAGCATTTAAAACTTCTGCATCAAAAACTCCAGAGGCATTTCTATAAACCACCATACCAACTCTTGTTCCTAACCAAACTCTATTACTACCATCTACAGCAACAGTTTTTACATCTGTATCTGGCAAACCTCCTAAATTTACTGTTGTAGTTAAAGCTCTTTTCCTATCTCCATTTTCATTATAAGCATAAACTCCATTTCTTCTAGTACCCATCCAAACTGTATTGCTTTTATCAATTGCAATTTCACTTAAACCATATTTATCCGAAGCCGTTTTTAAAGAAGATAAATTATAGCTACTCCAATCTCCTGAAGGAGATAACTTTTTTAATTCGTTATTATCACTAATATTTGAAACCCATAAATTTCCTTGACTATCAAATATAGAACCACTAATTCTAAGTGTTACTCTATTTGGTTGATCAGGTACTAAATCTTCTAAACCACTATTTAAATGATTGTAAAATGTTAATATATTATCATCTTCTACTACTAACAAACCGCCTGTTGAAACACTATTTATAGAACCTGTATCTCCAAAAGAACTTATATACACTCTGTTTTCATGATTTGGGTCTATAGAAATGTAGTTTAAATCAATCACCGGAAAATCTGGATCAAACTGTGTATTTATCCAACCTTCTCCATTAAAATGGCTGAAACCTTGTTGTTTAAAAATAGACGTGTAGGTATTATCATATCCTCCATAAACCACCCAAAGATTATTATCCTTTACGTCAATAGAAAAAATATCATTAGACATTGGTCCTTCTGGATGAATTTCAATATATGAGTTTAATTGATTGGAAGTAGAATTTAAAATTCCAAACTCTTGAGTTGCTAAAAAAATAGCATCATTCTCAAAAAAAGCTGTTGTTAATGTGTAATCAAATTCTTGGGTTGAATTAAATTCAAAAATTTGATTTAAAGTAGTGTTTAAAACAATAACAGTTTTATTTAATGTAATTGTTAGTGTTGTATTTGATGATTTTAAGCTTTTTATTTCTTCAGAAAAACTTTTTGCTTGCGTTAGATTAACTCCTGAGAGTTGAAATAAATTACTTCCTTCAGAAACATAAATAGTATTATTAAAATTAGAAATATGATTAAAATTTCTATTCAAAAATAGCTGCTCCCAGTTATTAAAATCTATTAATAAATTACTATTTACATCTGCTTTAAAAATACCATCCTCAGTAAGTGCGTAAATAATATCATCAATAATTATGGTTTGATTAATATTAATAGAAGTTGAGCCGTTTCCTATAAAAAAAGTATCACCAAACTCTAAATTTTCTATATCATACTCAACAATGGCAAACGGTGTTGACAAGTATAGTTTATTACCAAATTCAGAAATATGATTAATACTTTTACTACTAGATTCATTAAAATTTGTAATATCAGAAGAAATTGTAATTGATTTATTTTCATCTATAACTTCAATCAAACCATTTTCATACCCAATAACTAATCTTTTATAAGTTTTACTGTAAAAAATTGATGATGTTGTTTTGCCAGATAAACCTTGAATAGAAGAAAATTTTTCAATTTCGTCTGTTGATTCGTCATAGGTAAAAATTGCGTTATCTACTAAAGCATAAATAATATCATCAACTTTTATAAAATCTTTTACATTATTATAAGAATAAAAATCTTCCCAAGAATCACTATAATCTATTTGAGAAAATAGATTTAATGAAAAAGAAAAAAGCAACAGAAAAAGAAAATTTTTCATAATATTATATCGAATATCAAAGATATTTAATTATTATAAACTAACGTTAAAAACAAGTATATTAGTACAAAATTGAATGGATTTTTATGAGCTTAGAAATAGAAAGAAAATTTTTGGTAAAAAATAACGATTTTAAAAAAGAAGCGTACCAAAAAAAAGAGTTGAAACAAGGATATTTAAATTCTGATAAAAACAGAACTGTTAGAATAAGAATTGCTGATGACAAAGCTTTTATGACCATAAAAGGAAAATCTAACAAAAGTGGAACAACTCGTTTTGAATGGGAAAAAGAAATAGACAAAAAAGAAGCTGAAAATTTACTTTTATTATGTGAAAACTCAATTGTAGAAAAAATTAGATATTATATAAAATGTGATAAACACATCTTTGAAGTTGATGAGTTTTTTGGCGATAATAAAGGTTTAATTGTTGCGGAAATTGAATTAAACAATGAAAAAGAGGTTTATCAAAAACCTACTTGGTTATCAAAAGAAGTAACCGGAAATGTTAATTATTACAACTCTAGCATCAGTAAAAATCCTTATAAAAATTGGTAGTTTTAAAGATTATAAATTGCTATAAAATGACTTAAACTACCCAACAATACAAATACATGAAAAATTGCATGATTGTATGGCATTTTTCTTATTGAATATAAAATAGCCCCTATTGTATAAAAAACTCCACCAGCAACCAAAAGCTGAAAATTTTCTATTGATAGGCTATTCATTAATGGCTTTATAAAAAACATTACTTGCCACCCCATTAATAAATACATTGCTGTAGAAATTTTATCAAATTTACCTGTAAAAAAAAGTTTTAAGATAACACCTATAAGTGCAAAAAACCATACAAAAACAAACATATACCAACCCAAATTAGAATCTAGAGCTACTAAACAAAAAGGCGAATAACCTCCAGCAATTAAAACATAAATTGCTGCATGATCAAAAATGTTTAATTGTCTTCTTTTCTTTGGATTTTTTGCCGCGTGATAAAATGTAGAAGCTGCATATAAAATTATTAAACTTAAACCGTAAATAACAAAACTTAGAGGTTTCCAAAATCCTTCAAAATCTAACGATTTTATAAGTAAAAAAGGAAAAGCTATTATACTTAAGACCAATCCAAAACCATGAGAAATTATATTTAATCTCTCTTCCTTATCATTATATCGGTGATTTAATTTCTCTGTCATTATTAGGTCTATTTGTATCTTTCATATACTTTTTATCATTCAATAAATCAGTATAAATAAGGTTAAAAGTTTGTTCTTTTAAATACAGTAAATCTTCTTGATTTTTTCCTTTTGTTTCTATAAATTTATGTTGGTGAATTCGAAAAGCACCAGGACTTCCTTTAAAAATATCCCAAGAAAAAAGGCGTTTACAGTCATAATACACTTGTGGTACAATTGGCATTTCATGCTCTATAGCCAAACTAAATGCTCCGTTTTTAAAAGGCGCTAAAACAACATTTTCTGTAGGTACTAATCCTTCAGGAAAAATACCTAAACTTGTACCATTTTGTAATCTTTTCTTAGCCATTTCATAAACACGCTTTCTACTTTCAGGATTATTTCTATCCACCATAATAACTACTTTCTTGTAGAAAAATCCAAAAACAGGAATCTTAACCAATTCTTGTTTTCCAACAAAAACAATAGGGTTTTTACTTAAAATAATAAGTACAAAAGGATCCATTAATGATGCGTGATTAGGGCAAAACATGTAACTTTTATTTCTGTCTAACTCTTCATCATTTGTAACTTTTAACCAAAAACCCATTCCATACAAAAGAATCTTAGCCCAAATTCTTATCATTTTCCAAAAAGTTGGATAATAAGATTCTTTAGCTGTTAAAACTATTAAAAATGGTGACATTATTATTACAGTAACAATAATCAAAAGAAGAAACCAAATGCGCCAAATAATAAGAAAAGGAATTTTAATATACTTCACAGAATCTATTAACGTTAAAAGAATGTATTAATTATCTCATATAATTAAAATAACAATTCAATAGCAAAAGTACTAATATTCTTTTGTTTCATAGATTTTGTTATCTAAAACCGTATTTTTGCCTTTAAAGATGGTTTTATAATCTTACTTATAACTTTATAAAAAATATTTAATGTCTAGAGTTTTAACAGGAGTACAAAGTACAGGTACACCACATTTAGGAAATTTATTGGGAGCAATTTTACCAGCAATAAAAATGGCAAATGACCCAAAAAATGATGCTTTTTTATTTATTGCAGACATGCATTCTTTAACCCAAATTAAAGATGGAAATCAATTAAGAGAAAATACATATAGTACAGCAGCAACTTGGTTAGCCTGTGGTTTAGATATTAATAAAACTGTATTTTATAGACAAAGTGATATACCTCAAGTTACTGAACTATCTTGGTATTTAAGCTGCTTTTTTCCTTATCAACGTTTAACATTAGCTCATAGTTTTAAGGACAAAGCTGATAGATTAGCAGACGTAAATTCTGGACTATTTACTTACCCTATGTTAATGGCTGCAGATATTTTAATATATGATGCAGAAATTGTTCCTGTTGGTAAAGATCAGTTACAACATTTAGAAATGACCAGGGATGTTGCCAGTAGATTAAATAATGTTATTGGAGAAACTTTAATTTTACCTCAAGCAAAAATACAAGAGCATACAAAGTTAGTTCCTGGTACTGATGGCGAAAAAATGAGTAAATCTAGAAATAATATTATCAATATTTTTTTAGCAGATAAAAAACTACGCAAACAAATAATGGGTATTAAAACAGATAGTAAAGGTTTAGAAGAACCTAAAAATCCAGATACTGATCCTGTTTTTGCTTTGTATAAATTATTAGCATCAGATGCAGAAATTGAAGAAATGAGAGCTAATTATTTAGGTGGAAATTATGGTTATGGACATGCAAAACAAGCACTCTACGAATTAATTATAACAAAATTTGCAACTGTTAGAGAGCGCTATAATCACTTTATGGAAAACAAACATGAAATTGATGACGCTTTAAAAATTGGAGCAGAAAAAGCGAGTTTAATTGCCAATGATGTTTTAAAACGTGTAAGAGATAAAATTGGTTATTAAATAACAAAAAACTTTTAAATATAAAAACCACGCTTATAGCGTGGTTTTTATATTTAAAGTTAAGATTTTACATTCCAAATTGACATATTAAACCTCCCATAATTGCTAAAGTTACAATCCAGTAACCAGTATTTATAGCCACATATTTTACACTTTTTCTTTCAAACATTGCAATTATTGATAAAATTGGTAATGCTAAAAATACTCCAGATAAAATTCCATGAAATGCTCCATGCTTAAAAGTTCTAAAACGATCACCATAATTTGCAATAAAATTTTGAAAGTAAGTAAATGCATCACCTGCACTTTCAGTAAAGCCTGGTTCTTCAGCTAAAGTACTATAAACCCCCATTTGATGAATGGTTGCTGGCAATAAAAATAATGCTATAAATAAGCTAAAAATATAACTTAACATAAAAGTTAAAGCCATGTTTTGGCCTGCTAAAGATTCTTTAGTAAAACCCATTTCTTTCATCCAAGCATTTCCAAATAATGGACCATACCAAACAAAGCCAATTACTAACGGAACTAAAGCCGCTAAAAAAAAGATGTAAAAATTCATTTCCATGATAAATAAGATTTTTGGTTAAATACCAAATATAAGGAATATGTTCTTAATACATTTTTATCATCAAGAAGAGAAATTTACAGCATTAATTTAACACAAAAATTATTTTTAAATATCAAAAAAAGCATTTTTAGCAAGTGTAAAAATCACTTATAAATAACCTTTTCTATTTTATTTTTATAGATTTTGCAATTGCTTCTAATTCAAAAACAAAAGCTCTTTTACTAACAGAAGGTGCATAAGTGAAGCCTTCAAAAACAACAAGTCTGTTATTTTTTTTATCGATAATTGTATAATTTAAAAATGGCCCAGCCATAAAATCATTTTTAACTTCCCATTTTCCACGAGTTTCATACGCTTTTTTTCCATCAATTTTTGCATCAAAAGTATACGGAGTATAGGCTTCTTCTGTAATCATATACATTGTTTCTGGTTTAGAACCCGGAATATATTTTTTACCAATTCTATTTCTAACAGAAATAATACTATCTGCAACTTTAGTTTCATCAACTAAAGGAACAGAATATACCAGAATATTGTTGCTACCAGTTTTTGCAATTCCGCTTGTTAAATGATGACGTAACCATAAAAACTCACCTGTATCATCTACTGTTTTAAATTTATCATGAATGGTTAATGAGATTCCTAAGTTTTGTAACGTTTTATATTGTGTGTCATCAAGTTTAGTTTTTTCAAAAATGCTTTGTGTAAACTTTACATCAGATTCTAAAAATATTTTTTTTATTTTTTCTTTATTTTTTTGTAGCATTTTTATAATAGCTTCATCATTCTTAGCTTGAACGTAAACAATGGTTTGAGGCTGTGCATATTGATTTTTTTTAATTGAAAAATTAGATTTTTCTCCTTCAGTAACTACCAAAATATTTCTGCTAGCTTTCATCATAGAACTAAATCCATTTGGTGCAACTTGAGAAACAGATAAAATTGGTTCTGGTTGTGGCAAACCTACTTGTAATTCTCCAAAAGAATTTCTTATTTCTTTACCAACATCACCTGTCCAATCACTAGCTTTAGTAACCACCATTACTTTGTTTATTTTACCAATAGAATCTTTTAAAATAAATTTATCATTTCCAACGCAAGAGGTCAAAAGAATAGTAATTAATCCAATTAAAAATATTTGTTTCATGGGTTTAGTTTTTATAGATTTTAAGTTTAGTTCCAAGCTTTAAACTTTTAACACTCCAAATATTGTTCCATTTCTTAATTTCATCAACAGAAACATTATTAAATTTTCTAGCAATAGTCCAAAGTGAATCTCCTTCTTTTACAATATATGTTTTATAATCTCCTTTTGGAGTTACAATTTTAGCTGAAATATTGTTTTCTTTTTTTGGTGATTTACTAACTGAAAACGGTATTTTTTTTGGATAAATAGAAAGCCTTTGTCCTATTTTTAAACGACTACTTTTTAAACCATTCCAACGTTTTAAATTGCTAACTCTTACACCAAATTTATTTGCTATTTTCCCTAAAAAATCTCCACTTTTTACTTTGTAACGAATTTGTTTATCCATTTCAAAATACTGAGGTAAAGGTTTTTCTCCGCTTGCTTCATCTGCAGCAGCCAAATCATAAATTTCTTGTTCTTTATCTAAAAATTCTACAATTTTATTTTTAGGTAAACGAACCGCATATCTTTTATCCTTTAAAAAAGGAATAACATCCAACTTATAAGCAGGATTTAAAAAAGATAACATTTCTTGATTTACATCTATTTTTTCTGAAATTTGATCAAAACTAATGGTTCTTTTTACTTGTATCGTGTCTGTATCAAAATTAAAAATTTTAGGAATTTCTGGATATATATTATGCTCTTTTGCATATTCAAAAATATACATAGTTGCATAAAAAGCTGGTAAATAACCAGCTGTTTCTCTTGGTAAAAATGGTCTTATATTCCAATAATTTTTATATCCTCCAGAACGTTTTATAGCTTTTGTTACATTTCCTGGTCCAGAGTTATAAGCTGCTAATGCTAAATCCCAATCGCCAAAAATCTTATATAACTGACTCAAATATTCACATGCAGCAATAGTTGCTTTTACAGGATCTTGACGTTCATCTACGTAAGAATTTACTTTTAAACCAAACTGAATTCCTGTTCCGTACATAAATTGCCACAAACCTGTTGCACCAACTCTCGATTTTATTTGAGGTCTTAATGCTGATTCTACAATTGCCAAATATTTCATTTCCAAAGGAATATCAAACTGATCTAAATATTGCTCAAACATTGGAAAATAGTACTTTGCTTTTCCCATTAATGCTGGGTAATGTCTTTTACGATATAATAAGTAACTATTGATAACTTTTTCTAACGCAGGGTTATAATCTAACTGAAATGGAGTTCTAGCATTTAAAGTTGCCAATCTTTCTTTTAATAAAGCCGATGTTAAAACTGAAGTTGTATTACCTATAATATCTTTATCGGCAATCACATATTCTAAAGTATCTAATAAGGATGAATTAAATTTTTCATCAACTAATAAGCTATCAATAGTTTTTAAATCATGATCAGAAAAAAAATCTTCTTGTTTTATAATTTTAATTGAATCTTTAGCAATAAAAAAAGTATCTTTTTTTACAATTAAAATACTATCTTTTTTTTCTTGAGAAAAAATAGAAATACTAAAAAATAAGAAGATTAAAAGTTTGTTCATATAAACTATATATCTAATTCTACAGCAATTGGACAATGGTCTGAATGTTTGGCTTCTGGTAAAATATAGGCTCTAGCAATTTTTTCTTTTAATGGTTCAGAAACCATTGCATAATCTAAACGCCAACCTTTATTATTTGCTCTGGAATTTGCCCTATAACTCCACCAAGAAAATTCTTGTTTTTCTTGATTTAAGTAACGAAAACTATCTATAAAACCACTATTGATGAAGTTTCCTAACCAAGTTCTTTCTTCAGGTAAAAACCCAGAAACCCCTTTCATTTTTGGATTATGAATATCAATTTCTTCATGACAGATATTGTAATCTCCACAGATAACCAAATTAGGAATTTCTTGCCTTAAATTATTAATGTATTCTTGAAATTCATCCATATAATTAAGCTTAAAAGTTAATCTATCCATATTTGTTCCTGAAGGAAGATATAAACTCATAATAGAAACTTCATCAAAATCTACACGAAGATTTCTACCTTCAAAATCCATAGTTTCAATTCCAGTTCCGTACTCTATATGATTTGGTTTTTCTTTACAAAAAATAGCTACTGAAGAATATCCTTTTTTTTGTGCAGAAAACCAATAATGATGAAGATAACCAGCATTTTCAAACTCTTTAACATCTAATTGCTCTTTATGTGCTTTGGTTTCTTGTATGCAAATTACATCAGGATTTGCAGCTTTTAACCAATCAATAAATCCTTTTTTAATTGCTGCTCTAATTCCGTTTACATTGTAAGATATTATTTTCATAAAAGCCTCCTTTTAATTTCCCAAAAGGGAAAAAACACACTTGTTTTAATTATTTATTTTTTGCTTAAATATTCATTTCTGGTATTTCTCCATTTACAACCAAAGTACCATCTGTAGCATTTTTAATATCTTCTACAGAAACTCCCGGTGCCCTTTCTAACAGATGAAATTTATTATTTTTTACTTCTAAAACAGCTAAATTTGTTACCACTTTTGTTACACAACCAACACCCGTTAAAGGCAAAGAACATTTTTTTAGTATTTTTGATTCTCCTCTTTTATTAGTATGCATCATGGCTACAATTATATTTTCTGCAGAAGCTACTAAATCCATTGCCCCACCCATTCCTTTTACCATTTTTCCAGGAATTTTCCAGTTAGCAATATCTCCGTTTTCAGCAACTTCCATGGCTCCTAAAATTGTTAAATCTACATGTTTACCTCGAATCATAGAAAAACTCATAGATGAATCAAAAAAACTTGCTCCTGGCATTGTTGTAATGGTTTGCTTACCTGCATTTATAATATCTGCATCTTCTTCTCCATCAAAAGGAAAAGGCCCCATTCCTAAAACTCCGTTTTCACTTTGGAATTCAACTTCAATATCATTTCTAACATAATTTGCAACTAAGGTTGGAATTCCAATACCTAAGTTTACATAAAATCCGTCTTGAACTTCTTGTGCGATTCTTTTCGCTATTCCGTTTTTATCTAACATAACTAGCTTTTTTGTCTTACTGTTCGTTGCTCAATTCTTTTCTCGTAATTTTCTCCTTGAAAAATACGTTGAACAAATATTCCAGGAATATGAATATTATTAGGGTCTAAGGCTCCAACAGGGACTAATTCTTCCACTTCTGCAACTGTAATTGTTGCTGCTCCACACATATTAGGATTAAAATTTCTTGATGTTCCTTTAAATATTAAATTTCCTGCAGCATCACCTTTCCAAGCTTTAACAAAAGCAAAATCGGCTTTAAAAGCAGGTTCTAATACATACATTTTACCATCAAACTCTCTAGTTTCTTTTCCTTCAGCAACTTCAGTTCCATATCCTGCAGGTGTATAAAATGCAGGAAACCCTGCTTGAGCCGCTCTACATTTTTCTGCTAAAGTACCTTGCGGTGTTAACTCAACTTCTAATTCTCCTGATAGCATTTGACGTTCAAACTCATCATTTTCACCAACGTAAGAAGAAATCATTTTTTTAATTTGCTTTCCTTGCAATAACAAACCTAAGCCAAAATCGTCTACACCTGCATTATTTGAAATACAAGTTACGTCTCTAACATTTAGTTTTACCAATTCTGCAATTGCATTTTCAGGAATTCCACATAACCCAAAACCACCTAGCATTAAGGTCATTCCACTTTTTACCCCTTTTAAGGCCTCTTCAATTGTATCTACTTTTTTGTTAATCATAAGAATATTATTTTTAAAAATAAATTATTAAAAATCAGTATCACTATCAGGGTTTTCGTCATCTATATCATCATCAGACTCTTTTGCACAATTAATTTTTATGGATAAATTTCGTGGTCTCTCAAAAGGTTCTTTACTTATTTTAAGTGTTTTATCTTCATAACATTTTCGCATAAAAAGAGCCCAAGAAGGTAAAGACATTGTTGCACCTTGCCCTTTAGTTATTCCTGCAAAATGAGTAGCTCTATCTTCACCACCTGTCCAAACTCCAGTTGCTAAATTAGGCACAATTCCCATAAACCAACCGTCAGATTGATTTTGAGTTGTACCCGTTTTACCAGCAATATCATTAGAAAATAAATAAGGAAAACCGGTAATAGCCTTTCCTCCAGAAGTATAAGTAGATCGCAATCTAATTCCTGAACCAGACTGAGTAACACCTTTTAATAAATCTAAAATAACATAAGCAGATTCTTCACTTAAAACCTCTTGTGTTTCAGGTGTAAAGTCTCTTAAAACGGTTCCGTTTTTATCTTCAATTCTTGTAATAATCATTGGGCTAACTCTTAAACCTTTATTAGCAAAAGTACTATATGCACTTACCATTTCTAATAACGATAAATCTACTGCTCCTAATGCAATTGAAGGATTTGCTTTAATCTCCGTTTCTATACCTGCTGCTTTAGCCAAACGTACTACATTTTCTGGAGCAACTTTATCAATCAAATTTGCCGATATTGTATTTACAGAACCAGCTAATCCATCTTTTAAAGTTAGCATTCCACCATATTGGTTATTAGAATTATCTGGAGTCCAATCTTTAGGAATACCATATTTTCCTTTAGGAATTGTATATCGAATATTTGGTAATTCATCACAAGGAGACATGCTTAATTGATTAATAGCAGTAGCATATACAAATGGTTTAAATGTAGAACCTACTTGTCTTTTTTGTTGGGCAACAGCATCGTATTTAAAATGTTTATTATCAATACCACCAACCCAAGCTTTTATGTGCCCTGTTTGTGGTTCTATAGATAATAACCCGGAGCGTAAAAAGTATTTATAGTATTTGATAGAATCGTTTGGAGACATAATTGTATCAATATCCCCTTTCCAAGAAAACACTTTCATTGCTGTTTTCTTTTTAAAGATTTCATCAATTTCTTTGGTTGATTTTCCAACCTTTTTTAATCGTTTATATCTTTCAGAATTTCTTTTTCCACGATCAAGAATTTTTGCGATATCGTCTTTATCAATATCATAAAAAGGAGCTGTTTTATTCTTTTTTTGTTCTTTAAAAAAGTATGATTGTAAATTAGACATGTGTTCTTTTACAGCTTCCTCAGCATATTTTTGCATTCTAGAATCTATAGTAACAAATATTTTTAATCCGTCTTTAAAAATATCATATTCTTCACCATTTGGTTTTGGGTTATTTTGTACCCATTTGCGCATAACTTTTTGAAGATGTGCTCTAAAGTAAGTTGCAGAACCATCACTATGACTTTCTGGTGTGTAATTTATTTTTAGTGGCAACTTTTGCAAAGAGTCTTTTTCTTGTCTTGTTAAAAAGCCATTTTTTTCCATTTGAGAAAAAACAACATTTCTTCTTCCTAATGATTTCTTTTTAGATATTTTTCTATGAGGATTATACTGTCTTGGATTTTTTAACATTGCAACAATAATGGCAGATTCTTGTAAATCTAACTCTTTGGCTTCTTTACCAAAATAGATTCTTGCGGCAGAACGAATACCTGATGCATTATATAAAAACCCTTGAGTATTTAAATACATAGCAATAATCTCTTGCTTAGTATATTGTCTTTCTAATTTAATAGCAACAACCCACTCTTTCATTTTTTGGCCTATTCTTTTAAAAATATTTCTAGACGCTCTTTTAGTAAATAAATTTTTTGCTAATTGCTGCGTAATTGTACTTGCTCCACCACCAGAACCTAATTTAACAATTGCTCTTGCTGTTCCTCTAAAATCAATTCCAGAATGTTCGTAAAAACGTTCATCTTCTGTTGCCACCAAAGCTTTTACTAAATTATCTGGTAGCTCTTTAAATTTAATAGGAGTTCGGTTTTCGGTAGCGTATTTTCCAATTGTTTTTCCATCAGAAGAAATTACCTCTGTAGCTAAATTTGTTTGAGGATTTTCTAACTCATCAAAAGTTGGTAAATCTCCAAAAACTCCCCAAGAAGTTAATAAAAATAAAGATAAGATTATTGAGAATCCGCCTAAAACTAGTCCCCAAAACCATTTTAGATATTTTTTAAAATTTGTTGTTTCTTTTTTTGCCATTTTATTTTGTCTTTTCTATACTAAAACCTACATCTTGAATTCCTTCTAAAAACTCAATGGGATGTATTTCACCGTTTTTTCTCATTGCTTGGCGCACACTAAAAACATGTTTGCCTGGTACCGAAAATATTTTATTTTCTTTATAAAATAATTTATTTTCTTTTATTTCAGCAAAACCACTACCTAAAAAATTACCTAAATTATCGGTCATTTCATACTGTAATGTATCAATAACTTTAGTTCCGTTTGCAAAATTTAATTCGGTAATTAAATATAAATTACTGTATGGATAGTTATTGTTATTTCTAATATTGATAAATAAATTTTTTGGGGAAATTGTATCCTGTACTTCAAACTCAAAAGAAACTTTATCGTTTGCTTTCCATGAAGTACCTGGCATTGTTTTAAACTCAGAAAAAATAGTTTTTGAGTTGCAAGAAACTAAGAATAAAAAAAGTAGTAAGCCACAAAAAACTTTATTTTTCTTGAGTATTATTTCCATTTTTAGGCTTATTATTTCTTCTATTTCTGTTGTTTTTTCTTGGAGCCGAACCTTCTTTTACTTGAGCTTTTGGCTGATTCTGGTTGTTCTTTGGTCTTGCCTTTGGTTTGGGTTTAGGCTTTCTTTTTTGTTGCAGTTTTTGTCCGTTTGCATTTGGTTGATTTGCATTTGCTGCAACTGGTTTTTTCCTTTTATTTCTATTCCTATTATTTCTTTTTCGTTTACTTGTTTTTGGAGCATCAAATCGTGTTAAACTATCTTGGCCAACTGCATCTTCAAAATTCACTTTTACAGGAGTTTCAATTTCAGATTCATATTCTTCTAACGAAATAGATTTTTCGTTATTTTTATTCAATTCAATAATTTCTTGAACCTGCTCTAATGTTAACCTAAACCATTTAAAACGCTCTGCACTATAAGTATACCATAAATGATTTTTAAAAATATCCATTTTTACAAAAACAGCATCACCTTTTTCTGTTTTTAAAACCAAATCTTGTTTTGGAAAATCTTTTAAAGCATCTAAATAGGTATCTAATTCAAAATTTAAACAACATTTAAGTTTACCACATTGCCCTGCTAATTTTAAAGGGTTTAATGATAATTGCTGATAACGAGCAGCAGAAGTTGATACTTTTCTAAAATCTGTTAACCAAGTTGAACAACACAATTCTCTACCACAAGAACCAATTCCGCCCAATCTAGCTGCTTCTTGTCTTGCACCAACTTGTTTCATTTCTACTCTTATAGAAAATGCACCAGCTAAATCTCTAATTAATTGTCTAAAATCTACTCTAGATTCTGCTGTGTAATAAAAAGTTGCCTTATTTCCATCTCCTTGATATTCCACATCAGAAAGCTTCATTTGTAATCCTAAACGTCCAAGAATTTCTCTTCCTTTTCTTTGAGTTTCTTCTTCTTTGGCTCTAGCAGCTTGCCAAACATCAATATCTCTTTGACTTGCTTTTCTGTAAATTTTCTTAACATCTTCATGATCTTCAGTAATTTTTCGCTTTTTCATTTGCACTTTTACCAATTCTCCAGCTAAAGAAACTGTACCAATATCATGCCCGGGAGAACCTTCTACAGCAATTATATCTCCCATAGAAATGGGTAAATTTTCTGTATTTTTAAAAAAATGTTTTCTTCCGTTTTTAAAACGGACTTCATAAATATTAAAACGTTCTTCTCCACTAGGTAATGTCATGTTAGACAACCAGTCAAAAACGGCTAATTTACTCCCACTTCCACAGGTTCCAGACCCACAATTACCATTACTTTTACAACCTCTAGGTACACCATTTTCTGTTGTACCACAACTTCCACATGCCATGTTTGTAAATATATTTTATAAAAGCCTACGCTTTTTAAGTTCATAAATTGATTATCAGACTGATACAAAATATCAATTTGATAAAGACTAATTCGTAAATATACGCATTCTTCAAGAATGAAAAAATAGGTGATTAAAAGTTAACATAACTTATTTTTTATTTAAGCATGTATCAAATGTAGTTTGAATGTTTACTTATTTTTTATTTATTTTAGAATTCGTGTAGATTGAATTAGAATTTGCTTAAAATTATTTTTTTAACAAAAAAAAGACCTTTTTTAAAGGCCTATTTTCATTTTATATAAAATAATTTTACTTCTTAAACTTCAAAACCTCACTTCTTCCTTTTTTAAAGATTTTATTGCTATTTCCCTTCCCTTTTCTAAGTTCTTTTTGCTCCTCAAATGATAATTGAATTATTTCTTGACAATCATTTGAACATGTATTTTCCATCTTTTCTGAACATTCATCACATTGAATAAATAATAAATGACAAGCTTCGTTAGCGCAATTTGTATGTACATTACAAGGTTTTCCACATTGATGACAATTAGAAATTACATCATCAGTAATTTTTTCTGCTCTTCTATGATCAAATACAAAGTTTTTACCAATAAACTTATTTTCTATTCCTTCTGATTTTACTTGACGGGTATATTCTATAATTCCGCCTTCTAGCTGAAAAACATTTTTAAAACCTTTGTGTTTATAATATGCAGAAGCTTTTTCACAACGAATACCTCCTGTGCAATACATCAGTAAATTTTTATCTTCTTTATTATCTTTTAAATCTTCTTCAATAATATCTAAAGAATCTCTAAATGTATCAACATCTGGTGTTATAGCCCCATCAAAATGACCAATTTCGCTTTCGTAATGATTACGCATATCTACACAAACTGTATTAGGATTTGCTAACATTTCATTAAACTCCTTCGCATTTAAATGCACACCTTTGTTTGTTACATCAAAAGTTTCATCGTTTAAACCATCAGCCACAATTTTGTTTCTAACCTTTACTTTTAGTTTTAAAAACGATTTATTATCATGCTCAACAGCTACATTTAAACGAATATTTTCTAAAAAAGAAATACTATCTAATTGATCTTTTAAAGCATAAAAATTTTCTGAAGGAACGGATAGTTGTGCATTTATACCTTCGTAAGAAACATAAATTCTTCCTAAGACATCTAAAGCATTCCATTCTAAGAATAACTTATCTCTTAATAATTGTGGATTTTCTATCTTATGATATTGATAGAATGATATTGTGAGTCGGTCTTTACCAGCTTCATCAATTAATTTAGCGCGTTCTAGAGCGCTTAACTTATTGTACAGTTGCATGCTATACTAATTTAGGTTAAACGATTATTTTAATGACCACAAAATTACAACATTTCCATTAAAACTAGTTATTAAGAAGAAGAATAACAAAGCAATCTATTTCTTAATTAAAAAATTGCTTAACAACTAATAATAACTTATGCCAATAAACAGGTTTAGCCCAGATTGAAATGGCATCCTTTTTATTTTGTTGATAAATAAAAGACCTTGCGAGGAACGAAGCAATCTGTTTTTAATTAAAAGGTTACCTCAATTTACAAAACAATAACTTTAGCAATAACAAAAATAAAAAGATACAATGGAAAGCTGGAAATTGCTTCTAAAAAATAATTTTATATCATTTTGTTTAATTTTAAACATTACCATTTATATTCGTAAATTTTGATGAAAATAATGGTGGATTTCAAATTTGTTAGCATCTTTGCAATTCATTTAGAACACTAAAATAAAAAATAATGAAAGTAGCTGTAGTTGGCGCAACTGGAATGGTTGGAACAGTAATGTTGAAAGTTTTAGAAGAACGTAATTTACCAATAACGGAATTAATTCCTGTGGCATCTGCAAGATCTGCTGGAAAAAAACTAACCTACAAAGGAAACGAATATACAGTAGTAACTTTAGAAGATGCTGTAAAAATGAATGCTGATATTGCATTGTTTTCTGCTGGTGGAGATACTTCTTTAGAATGGGCTCCAAAATTTGCAGAAAATGGCACAACAGTAATTGACAATTCTTCTGCTTGGAGAATGGATCCTACTAAAAAATTGGTTGTTCCAGAAATTAATGGTGATGTTTTAACTGCTGATGATAAAATTATAGCAAACCCTAACTGCTCTACAATTCAGTTAGTAATGGCTTTAGCCCCTTTGCATACAAAATATAATATGAAACGTGTAGTTATTTCTACTTATCAATCTGTTTCTGGTACGGGTGTAAAAGCTGTACAACAATTAGATAATGAAGAAGCTGGTATTGAAGGCGAAATGGCATATCCGCATAAAATAGGAAGAAATGCATTACCTCATTGTGATATTTTTTTAGAAAATGGTTACACAAAAGAAGAAATGAAATTGGTAAAAGAACCTAAGAAAATTTTAAGAGACGAGTCTTTTTCTGTAACTGCAACTGCTGTTAGAATTCCTACTGCTGGTGGACATTCTGAAGCTGTAAATGTTCAGTTTGAAAATGATTTTGATGTTACTGAAGTTCGCACACTTTTAAGCGAAACTCCTGGGGTAATTGTACAAGATGACTTGGCAAATAACATATATCCAATGCCAATAAATGCTCATAATAAAGATGAAGTTTTTGTTGGAAGAATTAGAAGAGATGAATCTCAAGAAAATACCTTAAATTTGTGGATTGTTTCAGATAACCTAAGAAAAGGTGCTGCAACAAATACAGTTCAAATAGCCGAATATTTAGTAGAAAATAATTTGGTGTAAAACATATTTAATGGCAACATTTCACAAAGTAAACATACAAGAAGTTAAACAAGAAACCGCAACCGCGGTTTCTGTTTTATTAGACATACCTCAAAATTTAAAAGCTGATTTTAATTTTACAGCTGGTCAATATATTACTTTACAAAAAGTAATTAATGGCGAAGAAATTAGAAGAGCATATTCTATTTGTTCAACTCCTAAAAGTGGAGAAATTAGAGTAGCTATAAAAGCTGTTGAAAATGGACTATTTTCTGTTTTTGCAACTTCTGATTTAAAAACTGGTGATGAAATTGAAGTTTCTGCACCTGAAGGACGATTTTTATTAAATTCTGAACCCAACAAAAATTACATTGGTTTTGCTGCTGGCTCCGGAATTACACCAATATTATCGATGATGAAATCGGTTTTAGAAACTGAAACAACTTCTAATTTTACTTTAATTTTCGGAAATAAAACTGTTGCTGACACTATTTTTTATAGCGAATTAAATTCTTTAAAAGAATTGTTTTCAGATAGATTTAAACTACACTATATCTTTAGTAGAGAAGAGGTTAAAAATCAATTAAGAGGTAGAATAGACCAAAATGTTACCAATTACTTTGTAAAAAATATGTACAAAGAAACTTCTTTTGATACCGCTTTTTTATGTGGTCCAGAAGAAATGATTAAAGAAGTTTCTAAATCTTTAGAAAGTAATAAAATTCCGAAAGAAAATATTCATTTTGAGCTATTTACAAGTTCAGTAGATGAAGAAGCAAAATCAGAAATTAAAGAAGGAACCACAGAAATAACTGTTTTATTAGATGATGAAACTTCTACATTTGTTATGTCTCAAACTGATGATATTTTAGCAGCAAGTTTACGTAATGATATAGACGCACCTTATTCATGCCAAGGTGGAGTTTGTAGTTCTTGTTTAGGAAAAGTTACTGAAGGAAAAGCCGTAATGGTTAAAAATTCTATTTTAACAGAAGGAGAAATAGCCGACGGTTTTATTTTAACATGTCAGGCACACCCTACCACACCAAAAATTACCATTGATTTTGATGACGTTTAAAATTTCTTTTATAATTTAAAAATATAATTGTTTCGTTTGTTTGCGTAAAACCGAATTCTAAATCAAAAATATTATCCCTAATTTTACTAAATGGATATTTACGATTTTAAAAACGCCTTTCTTATTGGTTTTTTTATGGCTTTTATGCTTGGCCCTGTATTTTTTATGCTGATTCAAACCAGTATTTTAAAAGGTGCTAGAGCTGCAATTGCATTTGATTTAGGTGTAATTTTAGGTGATATTTCCTTTATTTTAATTGCTTATTACGGAAGTAGATCTTTGTTAGAAAAAATAAAAGACGATCCTAGATTATTTTTTATTGGCGGTTTAGTAATGATTATTTATGGCTTAATCACTTATTTTGACAAAGAAAACAAAAAAGAAAGTTTAAATACTGCAAAAACTATTGAAGTACCAATTATAAAAAACAACTACTTAAAATTATTTTTTAAAGGATACTTCTTAAACTTTATAAATATTGGTGTTTTAGCTTTTTGGCTTGGTACCGTTTTGGTAATTGCTCCTAGTTTAAAAATGAATCAAACTGCCATATTTTGGTATTTTGCTGTAATAATTTTGGGCTATTTTGTTACTGATTTAGGTAAAATATTTTTAGCAAAACAATTAAAAAATAAAATGACACCTGCTGTAATTTATAGAATTAAAAAAATTATGGGTATTATTTTAATTGTTTTTGGTGTTATTTTAATGCTAAAAGGTTTTATACCTAATGAAAAAATAAATGATTTGATTCATTAAAAAAGGCGAAATTTTTTCAACTTCACCTTTTTTAAAAATTATATTTTTACTTAAATAATTATTTTACTTCAAAAGAATTATTTTCTAAATTTATATCTGCCATTAACAAACTTTTATCAATACTAACAGATTTTACACCTTTACCAACAGTAAAAGAATACGTTGGCATTGCCCAACCCCAATCTTCAATAATAGTTGCTGATGTTGGCTTTGCTCCTCTCATCATTCTTAAAGGAATGTTGAAGTTTTCTGTACTTCCATCTGTATACACAACTTCTAAATCTATAGGCATTGGCATTTTACCAATTCTTTCTAAAGTAATTGTTTTTCCATCAACAGATTTTATACCATAATCTATAGTATGTGTTGTTTGCGTCCATTCATTTAAATACCAATCTAAATGAATACCCGAAACTTTTTCCATAGAACGTTTTATATCATTTGGCGTTGGGTGCTTAAAACTAAAATCTGTAAAGTATTTTTTAATTCCTTTTGCAGTATTTTCAGCACCAATAATATACTCTAATTGCGATAAAAATATACTTCCCTTAACATAACTTGCAACACTATAAGCTGTATTTAAATTATATCTATCTGCGTGGGTTGTTAAAGGTTCTTCTATATTATTTTTGATAACATAATTATATCCTCTATAAGGACCAGTATTTGGGTTTCCATCACCTTTTTTCAAAATTTTATGTGATGCTTTTCCTGACATATAAGAAGTAAAACCTTCATCCATCCAAGGATGTAAGCTTTCATTTGATGCTAATAAAAACTGAAACCAAGTATGTGCCATTTCATGAGCTGTAACACCAAATAAACTCCCAAAACTTCTTTGACCCGTAATTAGAGTAGACATTGCATATTCCATACCGCCATCTCCACCTTGTATAACTGAATATTGTTTGTATGGATATTGACCAACATTTTCAGAAAAATAGGTCATTAACTCTGCTGTTTTTGGCTGTAAGTCTTTCCAATTTTTTAAAAATTTTTCATCTAAAGTTTTCTTATATAAAAAATGTAAATCAATACCATTTTCCATTTTTAAAATATCATGATTATACTCACTATCAGCAGCCCAAGTAAAATCGTGTACATTTGGGGCTTTAAAATGCCAAGATAATTTAGCTGTTTTTGGTACATTTAAAGGCTTAGTTTTATCTTCATAGCCATGACCAATTTCTTGCGGATTTTGTAAATATCCTGTACCACCAACTGTGTAATTTTTATCGATATGAATGGTTACATCAAAATCTCCCCAAACACCATGAAATTCTCTAGCAATATATGGTGGCGTATGCCATCCTTCAAAATCATATTCTGCCATTTTAGGATACCATTGAGACATAGATAAAGCAACATTTTCTTTACTATTTCTACCAGATCTACGAATTTGAACAGGAACTTGAGCATCAAAATCCATATCAAAAGTTACACTTTCTCCAGATTTAATTGGAGCATTTAAAGTAACTTCTAAAATTGTACCTACTGTTTCAAATGCAACAGCAACACCATTTTGTTTTAATAAACTTACCTTTATATAACCTATTTCATCTGGATTTAATTTTCCTATTCTATCTCCAATTTTAGCACTTGGGTCTTTAATATTTAAAGAACGAGCATCCATTTGAGAACCTGGTTGAAAAGCATTAAAATATAAATGATAAAATACTTTACTTAATTCATCAGGCGAATTATTTGTGTAAACTAATTTTTGTTTTCCTTTATATTGATAATTATTTACATTCATATCAATATCCATAGTATAATCTACATGTTGCTGCCAATAACCATTGTTAGTTGTTGTTGCTTTTACATCTTGAATTGTACCTTTAGTTTGCGCACAAGACACCATCATTACTAATGATAACCCTAAAAAAAGTAATTTTCTCATCTTTATTGATTTATTATTTTCGTTAAATATACTCAACTTTTTTTAAGTTATTTTTTTCCTTTTATCATTTGGTCTGCCATTTTAATAGCATTGTAAGCATTTACTACTCTACCAGTAACAGATAATTCAGAAAAAGGAACCATTTCTCCTGCAGGATTTGTTCTAGATTTAGATCCTGGTTTTAATACTTTAAAATTAATAAATGTACCCGAATTCATAATAATATACTTTACTTGAGTTGCGCTTAATTTTGGATAATAAGAACGTATTAAAGCTGCAACACCTGCTGTAGAAGGTGCTGCCATAGAAGTACCGCTAAAACTATTATATTCGTTTTCTGGAGTTGTAGAATATATTTGAACTCCTGGCGCAAAAATATCTACATTTATTTTTCCGTAATTAGAAAACGACGCTGGTAAATTTTCATTATAATTAGAACTTATTGCTCCGATTGTTAAAACATTATCAGAGATCTCTGTTCTTAAATCTTTAGAATCATTTGGAAACGTTTTTTCTATATCAATATTTTTTCCATCATTTCCGGCAGCATTAACAATTAAAACATCTTTAGAAGCAGCATATTTTATTGCTTCATACACCCATTCTTTTTTAGGAGAATATCCTTTTCCAAAACTTGTATTAATCACTTTTGCACCATTATCTACTGCATAACGTATTCCTAAAGCAACATCTTTATCATATTCATCTCCATCAGGAACTGCTCTGATTGCCATTATTTTTACATTATTTGCAACTCCGTTCATACCTTTTTCATTGTTTCTTGTTGCAGCAATAATACCAGAAACATGAGTTCCATGAGCTTCGTCTTTTATTGAATGACCTGATTTATTATCTCCATAAACCTTTACATCCATTGTATTTGGGTCATCTCCAAGCACACTTCTATAATCTTTCTTTAAAGCTTCTCCATTTAATAAATTAGCCGCATCTGTAACTAACTTTGTAAGTTCTTTTTTGGCTGCTTTTAAAGATGGTAATCCAAAGGCAAACATTTGTTTTGCCATATCTAGGTTTCTTTGCAAAGAAGCATCTTCTGTTTCAATAGCTAAAAGCTCTTCTGTAGTATAATCCGTCTTTTTTAATTCTTTTGAAATAGCTTCATCTGCATTTGTAACACTTTGTAAAATTTGCTCATACCTTAATTTGGTGTTTTTTGCTTCATCAACTTTTTTATCATAAGCTTCTTTTGCTGCTTTAGCTTCCTCTTCATTTGTTATCGAAGGATTTGCAACAATTCTATTCAACTCAGAGTTTTCTTTATAAATACTTCCTAAAAAGTTCCACCCGTTTATATCATCAGTATAACCATTCTTATCGTCATCAATTCCATTACCAGCAATTTCCTTTTTATTAACCCAAGCAACATCTTTTAAATCTTCATGCGTTAAATCTGTTCCAGAATCTACAACACCCACAATAACTTCTGTACTTGTTTTACCTTCTAAAAACTTGTAAGCTTTTTCTACACTCATACCTGGTATAGAGTCTGTTGCTAAATCTGCATGACCCCAAAACTTATTTTCTTCATCGGTTAATCGTGCTTTTTTTGCAACTACATTCACAACAGTATCTGTACTTTTTGGTACTGGAATTGAACTAATTGATTTACAACTTGCTAGTGAAATAGCTGCAATTACTGTATAAAAAACTGGTTTTATAACTCTCATAATATCTTTTATCTTAATTAAATATTTCTGTAAATTTATGTGTTTGTTTTAATCTAACTCCTTTTTCTGTATGTTTTACAGTACAAATTTCATTGTACGCATCATGCTCTAAAAACAAGTAATAATTATTGTTGGCAGCTTCATTTAAAAACGCTGCTTTTTCTTTAATGGTTAGCAAAGGTCTTGTATCATAACCCATAACATAAGGCAAAGGTATATGCCCAATTGTTGGCAATAAATCTGCCATAAAAACGATGGTTTTATCTTGATAAGTAATTTTTGGTAGCATTTGTTTTTCTGTGTGCCCATCCATAAAAAGCACATCAAAGCCAATTAGATCTTTGGCATTTCTGTGAATAAAATTCAACTGTCCATTTTCTTTTATAGGATTGATATTTTCTTTTAAAAACGATGCTTTTTCTCTTGGATTTGGTTCTGTTGCCCATTTCCAGTGATTGTCATTAGACCAAACTTTGGCATTTTTAAAAGCAGGAATTAACAAACCATCTGCATTTCTTTGTATAACACCTCCACAATGATCAAAATGTAAATGTGTTAAAAAAACATCAGTAATATCATCTCTATGAAAACCATGTTTTTTTAAGGAAGAATCTAAAGAGAAATTTCCAAACAAATAATAATAACCAAAAAATTTATCTGATTGTTTATTTCCTAAACCAGTATCAATTAAAATTAAACGACTACCATCTTCAATAAGCATACAACGCATGCTCATATCAATTAAATTATTAACATCTGCAGGATTGGTTTTTTGCCAAATAGTTTTTGGTACAACACCAAACATTGCACCTCCGTCTAATTTAAAATTACCTGTTTCTATGGGATATATCTTCATCTTAAAAATTAAAATCATTAAAAATTATTCATAAAAATAATCATTTAACGACTTAAAATATCATCAAACTACAAAAATGGATTTTACAGCTGACAAATATGAAGAAAAAAAGACATTTTTATGTTAAGAAAAGTCTAAAGATTTACACAAAGCACGCATTTAAAAAAGTCTTTTATTATTAATAAAAATGAAGAATAATTTGCTTTAATTTTTTAGATAAAATGGAATTAGTTCTCCGAAGAAAAGATGCATATATTATTCTTTTATTTCTATTTCTTGATGAATTTCTTTACCAAAACTATCTGTAACTGTAATTATATACTTTCCTAAGGTCGGTTTTATTGCAAACTCATGTAGCCCCTTTGTAGTTCCTAAAAAAGTATTGTTTATTGACCAAAACAAACTTACTTCTTTGTTAGAATGTGCCACTTTTAAAATGAGCTCATTCTTTTTCCCATCAAAATCTTTGGGTAAAAAAATGGCGCTTTTTTCTGTAGGATATAAAAATTTCATTGCATTTTTAACTTCACCCAAACAATCATATCTAAACTTAGGTAAACTTTTATAAAACGGGTTTTTATCCTTGTAATAATATTCCATTAAAGGTGGTAAAACAAACCAAGATTTCTGTTTAATATTCTCAAAATCCTCACAAGAAGTATTTACTTGATAATTTTCTGATGCATCTACATTTATTAAAATATGAAAAGGACAAGGTTTTGTTTTTAACCCAGCATTTTGAATGTATTCATTTTTTTTTTCTTCGCAAATTTCAGTTGCTCTAAAACCGCTTTTAGTACAAATTTCTACTTGCGTCATTTCATCAAAAGGTTTTTCAAACCAATCTGATTTTGGTAATTTATCAAAAATATCAAATAAAATAGGCGCAGCTGTTTGCACACCTACCAAACCTGGTCTTCCCTCTCCATCTGCATTCCCAACCCAAACTCCAACCACATAATCTTTGGTTGTGCCAATTGCCCAAGCATCTCTAAAACCAAAACTGGTTCCTGTTTTCCAAGCAATTTGTTTTGACGAATCAAAAAACTCCCAATTTTCATCAGCATTTGGTCTATTTACATCTTTTAAACTTTCAAAAGTTAAATAGATTGACGCCGCATCAAAAATTATTTTTTCTGAAGACTTTTCTCCTAAATCAAGTTTTTGATCCGCGTAAAAACTCAGTTCAGCAAACTCATTTTTAAAATATCTACTTGAGTTTTCTGTATAATTATTTACGGTAGATGAAAGTGCTGCATAGCTTTTACATAAATCCCATAAGCTGCTTTCTGCCCCACCTAAAGCCAACGTTAAACCATAATGACCAGCACTCTTTTTAATATCTTTTAATTGTAGTTTTTGTAAATAATGATAAAATTTTTCTAAACCAAATTCTTGTAACATTCTTACAGTTGGTACATTTAAAGACTTTGACAAAGCCAATTTTGCAGATATTGCTCCTGCATATTTTTTATCAAAATTTTCTGGCTGATAGCTTCCAAGATTTGTTGGCACATCTGCCACTAAAGTTTCAGGCAACAACTCTCCATTATCTAACATTGCAGCATATAAAAATGGCTTTAAAATACTACCTGTACTTCTTGGTTTATCTATAATATCTACATCTTTTTGATGTTTTTTTGTAGTTGGAGAGTTACCAACATAACTCAAAACTTGTTTCGTTTTTACATCTAAAATTAAAACCGCAACATTGTGAATTTCATTTTCTTTTAATTGATTATAATGATTACTAACAATTTGATTAGAAGATTTTTGTAATCTTTTATCAATAGTTGTTTTTACATATTCTCCTTTTTTTTCTTTGTGAATTTTTTGTAATAAATGAGGTGAAGTTTGAGGTAAGGCATATGGTTTATTCGGCACTTCTTCTAAAATAGACAACTCATATGTTAAAGAATCTATCACTTTTTTTGTGAGTAGTTTTTTTAACAATCGATTTCTTTTTGCTAATAATTTTTGTTGATTTTTCCCAGGATAAATCAAGTTAGGTGCATTTGGTAAAACCGCTAAAGTTGCAGATTCTGCCCAAGATAAATCTGACGATTTTCTTTTAAAATATCGCCAAGAAGCAGCATCTAAACTCACAACATTTCCTCCAAAAGGAGCATTTGAACTCCATAAAGCTAAAATATTTTCTTTGCTTGTTCTAAATTCTAAACGAGTTGCTAAAATTAATTCTTTTAACTTTTCAAAATAAGTTCTTGGTCTGTCGTTTCTAGATAACCTTATTACTTGTTGGGTAATTGTACTTCCACCTCTAACTACTTTTCCTGCTTTAAAATTTTGTTTTATTGCATTTAGAATTGAGATTGGATTAAATCCTGGATGTCTATAAAAATATTCGTCTTCAAACTGAATTAAACAAGTTTTAAATTTCTCTGGTACTAAATTATTATGCGGAAACCTCCATTGACCATCTTCAGCAATTAAAGCGCCTAATAATTGATCGTTATTACTGGTAATTACTGTAGATGTTGGTTTTGTGAATAAATTTTTAGGCAAACAGAACGCATAAAAAATCAACAAAACAAAAACGAATATTGTTTTAATTTTATGACGTTTTATGTAATTTATTATTTTCAATTTTTGTTTTAACTTTTATCAATAAGAGTTTACGAAGCAAACTGCAATTTTAACTAAGAGATTGCTACGTAAACTCGCAATGACATTATTTTACTTAATTATGTTTACCCAATTCCCTTTAGTTCTCACAAAATAATCATTATCATACATGGCTTCTACTTGAATTCCAGGCAAATAATATTCCCCTAAATAAGCTGCATTTAGCAAAACTGTAAACGTTTTTGTTTCAGATTTTTTTGAATGTCTATTCAAATCAAAATAGAAATTAACACGATCGTCTCTAATATCTGTGTAACGTGCTTTGCTTTTTGTAGTTGTTCCAAAATCGGTAAAACGTGTGTTTACAATTTCCCATCCTGAAGGAAAAATTTGTGTTAAAGCAATATCTTTTACTGTTTCATTTTTTTGGTTACTCACAGTAATTTTTGCTACAAAATCTTGACCTTGTTTTAAATTATTAATATTGATTGATTTTCCTTTTAAATCTGTATAATCAACAGAAGCATTAAAACCTCTTTTTTCAGAAATTTCATCACCTAATGGCAACTTTCCAGAATTTATAATTCTTGCAAAAACTATATTGCTTTCTTCATTATTAATCTCAATTGCATTTAGTCCATCATTTACAGCAATTGTTCTCTGCACAAACGAACTATTGGTTTTTATACCTTCAGTTTTATGATTAATTGTATAATTTACATCCATAGATTTTCCTCCATTTTTTACAACCATTTTTCCAATTGCTAACAAACTATAAGCTGTAGATTGAGTGCTCATCCAATTATTACTAGACAATTCTTTTGCTATTGATTTTGCAACATTTTTAATCTCTTTATTATTGGTTAACAACATGGTTTCTAAAGCCATTGCTTTGTTTCTTATTGTAGAACCATAATTGTAATGATTATATCTAGAGAAATTTAAATGTGCTTTTTTAATAATTTCTTCACTAGCTTCTTTTTGCCCCACCATCGCATATGTTGCAGCTAATCTCCATTTTGCTTGGTTAGAAATCTTTTTAAATTCACGCAACCTATTCATGGCTGATAAATCCGGATTACCCGCCAAAGCCAGTGTATACAACCTGTAAGCCTGTTCTAAATCTGATGTGTAACCATTGTAATTTTGTCGCCAATTTCTTGCAATATCTTTTTGATATTTGATAAAATTACTTTTAAAAGTAAGAGGCAAAACAAATCCTTTTTTTTCTGCTTCTAACATAAAATGACCTGCGTAAGAAGTACCCCAATCACTCACATAATTTTCTCCTGCCCAATAACTTAAACCTCCATTTGCTTTTTGAAAATTACCCAAACGTTTAATTCCATCTTCTATATTTCTTTGAATTTCTTGTTTTTTATCCGATGTTAAATCGAAAATATCATTCAAAAATAATTGAGGAAAAACGCTAGATGTAGTTTGCTCTACACAACCGTGAGGATATTGAATTAAATACTCCAATCTTCCAGAAAAATTTATTGACGGAATTGTAGACAACTCTAAAATTGCGGTATTAGAACCTTCTACTCCAAAAGTTTCAAAACTAATTGTTTGACTTTGCTTTCCTTCAATTGTTTTATCAATAATTTTTGAAGTTATTGGATTTGGATTTACAACATCTAAATCTACTTTATATGTAGATTTCTCTCCTGCTCCAGTTGCAATAATTTCTACAGAATTAATACCATTAGCTTTTAAGACATTCAACTCAAAATACACCATTTTTTCATCTGGCTTTTCAAAATTGATGTTTTGAGTTTTGTTACCAATAACTAAAATTCCGTTAGAAGTTTTTACCTCAACAGTAACATTTTTTACTTTTTTATCCATCGAAAAAACAGAAACAGGCAATGTTACTTTTTCTTTTGGTGATAATTTTCTTGGCAAAGTAGCCAATACCATTAATGGTTTTTTAACAGGAACCGCTTTTTCTATATTACCAAAAGCTTCATTTTTTACATCACCAGCTACCACCATTGTTCTAACAGAACCAATATAATTTGGCAACTTAATTTTATGCGAATTTGTAGTTTTCTTCTCTAAATAAAAAGGTCCTAAATATTTAACAACAGGTTTAAATCTGTTCGCTTTTTTATTTTTTCCTTTTGTTAAACTTGCATCTCCACCAATTGCAAAAACTTGATCTACACTTCCAGAATACGCTCCAATTACATGATCAAAAATATCCCAAGTTTTTACACCTAAAGCTTCTTTAGCATAAAAAACATCGAAAGCATTAGGTGTTTTAAACCTTGTTAAATCTAACAATCCTTCTTCTACAACAGCCAAAGTATAGGTCATCGATTTGTTATTTTTTTCAGATACTTTTACCGTAAATTCTTTTTCTGGTTGTAACTCCGCTGGCATTAAAATTTGCGGCTCTAACTTTGATGCAGCATCTTCTACTAAAATAGGAATAACTCCATATAACCTTAAGGGTAAATTATTTTCTGTAACTTGATGTGGCTGCAACAAAGAAATATTTATAAACACATTTGGAGCCATATTTTTGTTGATAGGAACCTCAACAGTAGTAGTTCCTTTTTGAGTTTTTACCCATTTTGTTTCTAATACTTTTGTCCCATTTTCTATACTGATTAATGCTCTTCCTTTTGATCCGGAAGGAAAAGTGATTTTTGCAGTTTCACCAACATTATAAGTTTCTTTATCGGCAGAAAAAACTAACATTTTTGCAGCTTCTTTATCTCCAGAAGTTGAATTTTGCCACCAATTTTTGTAGAAATAAGCAACTTTTCCTGTTGCATGACCACTTTTTTTATCAATTACTCTTATTAAAAAACGCCCTCTATCTCTTTCAGGTATGTTTAAATTAAACACTCCTTCTCCTTTAGCATTAGTTGAAGTTTTTATAGTTCTGTATGGTTTATGATAACTGCTAGAAGTATATTTTGATAAATTATCGTGTGATGAGCTCCACCACCAACGCCATTTTATTTGATAAACTTCAACTTCTATTTCATCTCTTTGAACTGGGTTTCCTTTTTCATCAACAGAAACAATAGAAAAGGTTTGATTTTCATCCGTAAAAAAAGAACCATATCTATTTCCTTTAGGAGATTTTAACCCAACAAAAGAAGGATAAGGAGCATATTTTTTTGTAAAAGCATCTATAGAAAATTCACCACCATTTTCAAATGCTCTTACTAAAAACTGAACATTTAACATACCTGGCGCATTATTATCAACTTTTAATTTACTGTTAATTTTTGCATTTCCATTAGCATCTAACAACCCTTTAAATACATTTATTTCTTCTGTAGAAAAAGATTTTGAAGGATCTGAAAAAGCATACTCTTTATAGTTTTTAAAACTGTATTTTGTAGTTGAAATTTTTGCTTTTATTTCTGCTTTTAAGTTTTTTGCAGGCGTGCCATGCAACCATTTTACATCTAAAGTACCATTAATTGGTTTTCTATTCGATAAAATTTCCTCGTCAAAATCAACTTTAATTTTTAAACGATTTGGTTTTATAGTTTCAACTTTTAGATTTTTATAAAATTTTGCACCACCTACAGAAATTTTTGCTGCATAATTTCCTGTCTTGGCTTCTTGAGAAGTTGTAACCGTAAATCTATAGAAATTATTAAGGTGTTCTGTAGTTACTTTTTTAAATATTAATTTACCATGCGGATCTGTAACTTCTAATTTTACTGGATGATTTTTTGGCAATTTATTATCAGCATCATTCAATAAAAAAGTTAAGTGAATTTTATCTCCTGGTCTCCAAACCCCACGTTCGCCATAAATATATCCTTTTAAACCTTCTTGAGTTTTGTTCCCAGAAACATTAAACTTGCTCAATGACAAAGAATTACCATCTAACAATCTTACATAGCCTTTATTTTCTCCTTTTGAAACAATAGCAAATGTTGCATTTTTAGGTGTTTTAATAGTCACAAATCCTTCAGAATCTGTTTTACTTGATGCAATTTCTTGTTGCTGAAAATTGAATAGTTTTACTACTGCTCCAACTTCAGGATTTGTATTTAAAATATTATTTACGGCAAAAAAGTACTCATCATTTGTTCCTTTTTTAACAGTAATACCTAAGTTTGAAGCAAGTAAATTTTGAGCGATTACCTTATTATCGTCATAGTAAGCATCATTACAAGGATTTTTTCTTTCTTTCCAGTTATAATATCTGTTCCTATAGCTATACAATTTATTATCCCAATACAATTCTTCTCTTTTTTCTTCATCTGCAATCTCACTTAAATTATCATATTCATTTTCAAAATCATTTAAATTATTGGTTGATGACGTGTTTTCTGAACAATTATAAAAAATTTGATTTTTGTTAAAACTCAGCTCAATTCTATAAATTGCCCCAGGTTCTGCAACAATCATTTTAGAAATATCTACACTATAAGCTTTCCACTTTTGGGTGTTTTGTACTTCATCATCAATTAATGTAATTGTTTCTTTTGCAACCCTTCTACCAACTCTTTTTATTCTGTATTGATTATTACTATTAATGTTATTTTCTTGTAAAAACTGTAATACGTTTTCTTCATAAATCTTAATGATTCTTACATCAACTTCTTTTACGTTTATGGCTTCAAAATTAAATTTTAAATCTTTTGAATTTGGTAAAATTGTTCCACTATTTATAGCTCTAATCTCTGGTTTTTTCTGCTCAAAAGTAATAATTTCATTAAACGGCTTTTTAAGTTTATAATCATCTAAATTTTTAATTCCTTGAAAAACAGAAACTT
Organism: uncultured Polaribacter sp.; assembly: GCF_947500975.1. Taxonomy (GTDB): domain Bacteria; phylum Bacteroidota; class Bacteroidia; order Flavobacteriales; family Flavobacteriaceae; genus Polaribacter. The sequence goes on along the minus strand of NZ_CANMUE010000006.1, from coordinate 65,084 downwards.
TTGCACTTCCTTGAAACTTTGTGTTAGAAAATACTTTTAATTGATTTCCATTAACAATAAAACGTGGTTTTTTTACATTTTGAACAGCAATTAAACCATCAAAATTTTGTTGTTTTTTTAAAGCATCTGAAAAATTAATTGAAATATATTGTTCATTATTGTTTATTACTTTAATATCTATAACTTTAAAATTATTCTTCCCAGGAATTAAAATTTCACTTTCCCCTTGAATATCAGATTTAATTGATTTTCCATTCCAACTAATTTTTAATTGAGAATCCTCTATAAAACGCTGAATACTATCAATTTTAAACTCAAAAAATTTTCCATTTTTATAAGATTCATTCCAAACTATATTTTTTTGAGTGTTATTTTGAGAAGCTTTAACTATTTTTTTAGCTTCATCTAATGGAATTATATCTGCTGAATTTAAGGTTCCTTCTAAATATTGATACGGTGTAGCGTAAGATTGTAGTGATTTTGTTTGAATGTTAAAATTTGGGGTAATGGTTTTAAACTGAAACGTATAATCTTTAAAGCCTTCATCAACATTTTTATAAATTTTACTCAGTTTTAAAGTAACGGTATATTCTGTATTAACATCTAGTTTTTCATCAGGAATAAACATAAACGCATGTTTATTTATGGTTTTAACTTTTCCATTAATAAAAGGTTTTACCGAAATTATTTCATTTGAAATTTCTTGAGAATCTACCCAACCCTCTACATCTTTAGCTAAATTTACATTTATATTTGCTGATGTTGAGACTTCGCCTGAAGTTGTATAACTCACATACTCTTTATATTGATAAATATTATCAGTTTTAATTACTTCTTTTTTACAAGAAAAAATCAATAAAAAAAGAGCGAAAATTGAAAGTAATTTTTTTGTTTTCATAACTGTGGTTTTATATGCACAACTCAAATTTAAGCATTTTAATATATTTATTTATAACAAATTAGAATTCGAAACTCTTTATTTAGAATTCGATATAATCAAGAAAAATTTATTCTCTATTTCTTATATAATTAAATAAATTAACTTGATATAATTGTAAAAAAAAATAATTAATCAAAAACTGTATTAATGATTTTTAAAAAAGAATCTAAAAATGGGTTTCTATTTTCCTCGTTCCATACAACTGAAAGAACAGTTTGTTGCTTAATATTTTTTAACTCTATAAACTTAACGTTCATATCATATCCCATTTGTAATGATTTTGGAACTATTGAAATACCTAAATTATTTTCAACTAATCTATATATAGAACTTGCATGTATCGTTTTATGAGAAACTGTAGGTATAAAACCACTATCATCAAATATTTGCATCACTTTTTCATAATATGAAGGACTATATGAAGAATCAAACATAATAAAGGACTCATGCTTTAATTGCCCTAAATTTTTAAAATTATCAACATTTATTACATGATCTTTTGGTAATACAAGACAAAAATTTTCTTTTAAAACAGAAAATGATTTCAATTTTTTAGGAACTCTTTCTAATCTAACAAAACCTACATCAATATCTTTAGATAATAACGCATCAATTTGTTTTTTGTTATCCATTTCTTTTAAGTCAAAAACAATTGTTGGATACTCTTTTTTAAAATGCAATAATAAATTTGGAATTAACAACTGAATCGCAGAACCAACATACCCTAATTTTAAATTCCCATCAATACCATGATGAAGTAGTTTTGCATGATTTAGTATATGGTTCATCTCTTTTAAATTTCGAGAAATTTCAGTTTTTAGATAGGTGCCTGCATGTGTTAATTCTACTTTTCTATTATGTCGTTCAAATAAAACAATACCTAAATCATCTTCCATTTGCTTTATTTGCCTACTTAATCCTGGTTGAGATATAAATAACTTCTCTGCAGCTTTTCTGTAATGTAAAGTTTCGGCAACAGCTAAAAAATATTTTAAATGACGCAACTCTAATTGATGCTTCATAATTATTATTTAATATAATTATTAGTATTATTAAGCATCAAAATTAAGAATAACTTTGTTATAATTAACTAGATACTTAAAAAAATGGCATTTAAATACGGAATAGATCAATTAACAGTAGAACAAGTAATTGAAATTGCAGAGGGAAAATTACAAGCAACTTTAACCAACGAAACTATTAAAGCTATAAAAGAATGTAGAATAAAAGTAGAAACAATGGCTAATGGAGACAAAGCTGTTTATGGTATAAATACTGGCTTTGGTTCTTTATGTGATATACAAATTACACCTAAAGAAACAAGTAAATTACAAGAAAACTTACTTATTACACATGCTGTTGGTGTTGGAAACCCTATTGATAAAAAATTATCTAAAATAATGATGATTTGTAAAGTACATGCTTTATGTAAAGGTTTTTCTGGTGTTCGTTTAGAGTTGATAGAACGTATTTTATATTTTATTGAGCATGATTTATTACCAATTGTTCCAGAACAAGGTTCTGTTGGTGCTTCTGGAGATTTAGCACCACTTTCACATTTATTTTTACCGTTATTAGGAGAAGGTGAATTTTGGGTTAAAAACAAAATTATTTCTGCAAAAGATGTTTTAAATACTCATAATTTAAAACCACTACAATTACAAGCAAAAGAAGGTTTAGGTTTAATAAACGGAACACAATTTATATTAGCACATGCAATCGTTGGCTTACATAAAATGGAATATTTATTAGATTTAGCAGACGTTTCTGGCGCAATGAGCTTAGAAGGTTTTCAAGGTAGCGCCTCTCCTTACAGAAAAGAATTACACTGGATAAGACCATTTAAAGGAAACTTAAAAGTAGCAGAGCGTATGCGTATGCTATTATTAAGTTCTCAAAATGTAGATAATCATTTAAAGTGTGAACGCGTACAAGACCCATATTCAATTCGTTGTATACCACAAGTACATGGAGCCTCTAGAAATGCATATTATCACTTAAAAGAATTGGCAGAAATAGAAATGAATTCTGTTACAGACAACCCAATTGTATTAAGCGCAACAGAAGCTATTTCTGGTGGAAATTTTCATGGACAACCTTTAGCAATGGCTTTAGATTATGGTTCTATAGCAGCTTCTGAACTAGGAAATATTTCAGACAGACGCTGCTATTTATTATTAGAAGGAAAATACGGATTACCAAGGTTATTAACTGCCGCTGGAGGATTAAATTCTGGTTTCATGATACCACAATATACAACCGCTGCTTTGGTTACAGAAAATAAATCTTTATGTTTTCCTCCTTCTGCAGATAGTATTCCTACTTCGTTAGGACAAGAAGATCATGTTTCTATGGGAAGTATCTCTGGACGAAAGTTTAATCAAATATTAGGAAACATTGAAAAAATATTAGCTATTGAATTAATGTATGCTGCACAAGCAATGGAATTTAGAAGACCTAATACTTTCTCAAAAATTATTGAAGAAAACTTCAGAATTATCAGAGAAAAAGTAACAAAATTAGAAGAGGATCGCATTTTGAAAGATGATATTTATGCAATGATTGAATTAGTAAAAAATAAATCTTTAATAGTTAAATAAAACAAACATGAACTTTAAAGAACAAATACAACAAGGAATTCCTTCAAAATTACCAAAAAAAAGAATTTACCCTGTAGATATAAATAGAGCTCCTAAGAGAAAAGATATTTTATCTATAGAAGAAAAACAATTAGCAATTAGAAATGCACTCAGATACTTTCCAGAAGGTTGGCATAAAGAATTAGCAACTGAATTTGCGCAAGAATTAAAAGAATACGGTAGAATTTACATGTACAGGTTTAAGCCAACATATGCTATTTACGCTAGAGATATAGCAGATTATCCTGCTAAATCATCTCAAGCTGCAGCTATCATGCTAATGATTCAAAATAATTTAGATCCTGCTGTAGCTCAACATCCAGAAGAATTAATTACTTATGGAGGAAATGGTGCTGTATTTCAAAACTGGGCGCAATATCTACTTGTTATGCATTATTTATCGATAATGACAAATGAACAGACATTACATTTATATTCAGGTCATCCAATGGGATTATTTCCCTCTTCTAAAAATGCACCTAGAGTAATTGTAACTAACGGAATGATGATTCCTAATTATTCTAAACCTGACGATTGGGAAAAGTATAATGCACTAGGAGTTACTCAATACGGGCAAATGACAGCAGGTTCATTTATGTATATTGGACCTCAAGGAATTGTTCACGGAACAACAATTACAGTTATGAATGCTTTCCGTAAAATTTTACCAAAAGGAGAAAATCCAAACGGAAAAATATTCTTAACAGCTGGTTTAGGAGGAATGAGTGGTGCACAACCAAAAGCAGGAAATATTGCTGGTTGTATTACTATTGCCGCAGAAGTAAACCCAAAAGCTGCTACAAAACGATATGAACAGGGCTGGGTTGATGTTTTGATTGATAATATGGATGATTTATTATCAAGGGTAAAAAAAGCACAAGCAAATAATGAAATAGTATCCATTGCATACATTGGAAATGTGGTAGAAATATGGGAACGTTTTGATACTGAAAACATACATATTCATGTTGGATCTGATCAAACCTCATTACATATTCCTTGGACCGGTGGTTATTATCCAATCGATATTTCTTACGAAGAATCAAATCGTTTAATTAGAGAAGACCCAGAAAATTTTAAAGTTAAAGTTCAAGAAACATTAAGAAGACATGCAGCTGCAATAAATAATCACACAGCAAAAGGAACTTATTTCTTTGATTACGGAAATGCTTTTTTACTAGAAGCATCTCGGGCAGGTGCAAATGTTATGGCAGATAATAATATAGATTTTAAATACGCTTCTTATGTACAAGACATTCTTGGACCCATGTGTTTCGATTATGGTTTTGGGCCATTTCGTTGGGTTTGCACATCAGGAAAATCAGAAGATTTAGATACTACAGATGAGATTGCTGCATCAGTATTGCAAGAAATTATGGAAAATTCTCCAGAAGAGATTCAATTACAAATGCAAGACAATATAACTTGGATTAAAGATGCAAAGAAAAATAAAATGGTTGTGGGTTCTCAAGCACGTATTTTATATGCAGATGCTGAGGGGCGTACTAAAATTGCAGAAGCATTTAACAATGCTATTTCAGAAGGAAAAATTGGGCCAGTTGTATTAGGTAGAGATCATCATGATGTAAGTGGTACAGATTCTCCGTATAGAGAAACATCTAATATTTACGATGGTAGTAAATTTACAGCAGATATGGCAATTCATAATGTAATTGGAGATAGTTTTAGAGGAGCCACTTGGGTTTCTATTCATAATGGCGGTGGTGTTGGTTGGGGTGAAGTAATGAATGGTGGCTTCGGAATGTTATTGGATGGCACAAAAGAAGCAGAAGTTCGTCTAAAAAGTATGCTGTTTTATGATGTAAATAATGGAATTGCCCGAAGAAGTTGGGCTAGAAATAAAGAAGCGATTTTTGCTATTAAACGTGAGATGAAAAGAAGTCCAAACTTAAAAATTACGCTTCCTAATTTGGTAAAAGAAGAATTATTAAAAAACTTATTTTAAGTAATAAACAAACCTATAATCAATAATTAAAATGGTTAATTGGTTACATAAACAGCTTCGTTACTAATTATGATTTATTGAACTAGAGAAAATTTTTAAAAGGAATTAATTATGAGTTTAAATTTATTAAATGTAAAATATCTACCTGCACAAAAAAAATATTGGACTGGCAGAAAATCCAATCCTAATATTGAAAAACAATATTGGCACCAAGAAATTAAATTATTAGATATACGAAACATCACTATTGAAAAAAAAATTAATATTGCCTTATTAGGTTATGTTTGCGATGAAGGGGTTCGTAGAAACATAGGAAGAGTTGGTGCAGCAGAAGGCCCAAAAGTTATAAGAGAAACTTTAGCTAAACTTCCAATTCACTTCAATGATAAAAGAGTTGTAGATATTGGAGATATTATTTGTGTAGAAAAAGATATGGAAAGTTGTCAGCAAGCATTTGCAAAAACAATTTCTACACTTATTGCTAATAAAATTTTTCCAATTGCAATTGGAGGTGGACACGATATTGCATTTGGTCATTTTATGGGAATAAGAGAAGTGGTTAAAAATACTACAAAGAACAAAGTGGGAATTATTAATTTTGATGCTCATTTCGATTTACGACCAGTAGAAGAACAACCAAATTCAGGAACGCCTTTTAATCAGATTATTTCTGAATTACAAAAAAATGGTGAATCAGTAGATTACTTTGCCATCGGAATACAACAACAATCTAATACAAAAGAATTGTTTGATATTGCGAAAAAGAAACATGTTGATTTCGCCGTTAATTACGATTGTGAAGCTGCATCTGAAGAAATAAAAGTTTTACAAAATCGTTTGATTCCTTTTATAAAAAATAATGATTATATCTATATAACAATAGATATGGACGGGTTTTCTTCTGCCTACGCCCCTGGAGTAAGTGCACCTTCGCCTTTAGGTTTTACTCCTTATTTTGTTTTTAAAATGTTACGTTTCTTATTAGATACCAAAAAAGTAATTTCTCTTGATATTGCCGAGTTAAATCCATCTTTAGACCAGGATAGACAAACAGCTAATTTAGCGGCAAAAATTATTGACTTTGTAGTATTAAATCATAAATTTTAATCAAAAAAAAGAACTGAAAATCAACAGATTAACAGTTCTTTTTAGAGGTGTCTAGCGGATTCGAACCGCTGTACATGGTTTTGCAAACCATTGCCTAGCCACTCGGCCAAGACACCTTTTAAGGATTGCAAATTTAAGCAAATTTACAATTACTGCAAGTATTTTTTAAGCTTATCGCTTTTTTGTTAAAATTATTGCTACTTCTTCTACGTTTCCACCAATTGGCGGATTTATTTTGGCAACAGAAACTTTGGCTTTTCTTATCATTCTTAATTCTTTAAAAAAACGATTTAAAATACGTTGAGCTACTTCTTCTAATAATTTAGAACGAATTGCCATTTCTTGTTTTACAATATAGTTTAAGTGTACATAATCTATAGTATCAGCAAGTTCGTCGGATTTTGCAGATGCTCTTAAATCTGCTTTTACCTCAACATCTACTCTATATTCTGAGCCAATTTTTGCTTCTTCATCTAAACATCCGTGGTATGCATAGAGTTTAATATTGTTTACTTTTATAATTCCCATTGCTTTTAAAAAAACACAAATATAGTTTTATTTATGAATTTTGTTCTTAAAAATGCTTGCTTTAGCGATAGAAATGGCATCCTTTTTATTTTATTTCTTCTCTTTATAGAAATAGCTAATCTTTTTGAAATGTATTAAATAAAACAAAATGTTATTTAGATAAAAAGATATAATGAAAAGCGCGACCTGAAAGGAAACGCCAAAAAGAAATTCAGAATTAATTTAACTTACAATTTTTGAGTTTCTTAAAGTTTAGTTTACTAACTCGTAAAAAAGTCGAAAACATTACTAATGGCACTAGTTTTAGTTTTGTAAAATTCGGTGTAAGTACAACGTTCGCAAGTTACGCTTGTGTATTTCTGATTTTGAATGTCAAAAATTTTTGATAAAGTACCTCCTGTTGCTCTTAATTGCCCAACTTTATATAATTTATGATTACATTTTGGACAGGTATAATTTCTAATTTGTTCGCTCATATTAAAGTGTGTTTATCTATTAGATGCTAAAATTCTAATTTTGTTACAAACACCTAATGTCTGTAAACTATTTTCCGTAATTTTGCATCTTAATTTTTTCGTATAAACTTATGTCTGAAGAGAAGAAATCGCTCAATTTTTTAGAGCAAATTATTGAAGAAGATTTAACAAACGGAACGCCAAAAGAAAGCTTGCGTTTTCGTTTTCCGCCAGAACCAAATGGTTATTTACATATTGGTCATACAAAAGCAATTGGAATTAGTTTTGGCTTAGGATTAAAATATAATGCGCCTGTAAACCTACGCTTTGATGACACAAACCCTGCTAAAGAAGAGCAAGAATATGTTGATGCTATTAAGAATGATGTTTCTTGGTTGGGTTATAAATGGGCAAATGAATGTTATTCATCAGACTATTTTCAACAATTATTTGACTGGGCAGTTTTATTAATAAAAGATGGAAAGGCATATGTAGATAGCCAATCATCTGAAGAAATGCGCGAGCAAAAAGGAACACCAACTCAAGTTGGAACTAATAGCCCTTTTAGAAATAGATCTGTAGAAGAAAACCTAGAATTATTTCTAGGAATGAAAGACGGAAAATTTAAAGAAGGTGAACATACTTTGCGTGCAAAGATTGATATGGCCGATGATAATATGTTAATGCGTGATCCTTTAATGTACAGAATTATGTACAAAGATCATCATAGAACGGGTTCTGATTGGTGCATTTACCCAATGTATGATTGGACGCATGGAGAGAGCGATTATATTGAACAAATTTCACATTCTTTGTGTTCTTTAGAATTTAAACCTCACAGAAAATTATACAATTGGTTTAGAGATAATGTATACCAATACAGCAAAACGGCATTACCAAATCCACCAAAACAACGTGAGTTTTCTCGTTTAAATTTGAGTTATACAATTATGAGTAAGCGTAAATTGCTAACTTTAGTAGAACAAAATATAGTTTCTGGTTGGAACGATCCAAGAATGCCAACTATTTCTGGTTTAAGAAGACGTGGTTATACACCAGCCTCTATTAGAAGTTTTGTAGAAACGGTTGGAGTTTCTAAACGTGAAAACATAATTGATGTTGCACTTTTAGAATTTAAAATTCGTGAAGACTTAAATAAAACGGCAAAGAGAGTTATGGGAGTTTTAGATCCTGTAAAAGTGGTAATTACTAATTACCCTGAAGGCGAAGAAGAAATGTTAGACGCCAACTATAATGATTATGAAGATGGTTTTGGCAGCAGGCAAGTCCCCTTTTCTAGAGAAATTTATATAGAAAAAGAAGATTTTAGAGAAGAAGCAAATAAAAAGTTTTTTCGTTTAAAATTAGGAAAAGAAGTTCGTTTAAAAAACGCTTATTTTATTACTGCTAATAGTTGTACAAAAGATGCAGATGGAAATGTTATTGAAATTCAATGTACTTATGATCCATTAACAAAATCTGGAATGGATACAGAAGAAAGCAAACGTAAAGTAAAAGGTACTTTGCATTGGGTTTCTATAAAACACGCTGTTAAAGCTGAAGTTAGAGCTTATGACAGATTGTTTTTAGATGAAGCACCTGATAGCCATAAAGACAAAGATTATATGGAATTTATCAATCCTAATTCTTTAAAAATTATTGAAGCGTTTTTAGAACCAAGTTTACAAACTGCAAAAATTGGAGAACGTTTTCAATTTCAACGTTTAGGGTATTTTAATGTAGATGATGATTCAACAGAAGAGCATTTAGTATTTAATAAAACTGTTGGGTTACGTGATTCTTGGGGTGGAAAATAGTATTCAGTTGGCAGTTTTCAATTTTACTATTGGAAATTAAAATCAACGAATGAAAGATGATAGTTTTAAAGGTAAATCATCTAAAGAATTAGAAAATAATTTAAAGGCAATGAAGATTATTTCCACTGCATTAGTAGTTGTTATAACATAACTCCTTTTTATTACAATTTATGGACTAATTTTTAAAAACAATCAATCTATATTTCTTCCTTTATTAGTAGTTGGTATTTCTTACGGGAGCATTTTACCAATGCAATTTGTTACCATGAAGAAAATTAAAACTGAATTAAAATCAAGAGAAAACAAGTAGATATAATGAAAAAAATATTTTTAGTATTCGCAATTATTACTTTGGTATCGTGCACAAACAATAAAGAAATAAAACAAGTTGCTGAAATTTCTTGCGGACAATGTCAGTTTGAATTAGACAATCAAAATGGGTGCGATTTAGCAATTAGAATTAACAACAAAGCTTATTTTGTTGAAGGTTTTAATATTGATGATTTTGGTGATGCACATGATAAAACTACTGGATTTTGTGAAGTAATTAGAAAAGGTAAAATTGTTGGCAAAGTTGAAGACAACAAATTTATTGCCTCTTCAATAAAATTACTTGATTAAAAACTAGATAATACTAATTTTTAAAAACTTAGTGGAGTAGTAATCAATTTAAAAAATTACTTTATAAATCGATAGGTAGCTTTTATTAAAAAAGTATCTTCTAAATTACTACCTGTAATTTGATTATTTAAACCTTGTGTTAGAGAGTTTTCTGTTTCATCAAAAGCAGTTACACCTCTAGACCAAACAAAAAACAACTCAGAACCCGGAATATATTCCCATCTAGCAACAAGGTTAGACCTAAACTGTACGTAAGAAAAATCTGGTTTATTAAATGTATAATCAGTAGCGCCATCTGAGTTTTCATCAACATAATATACATTATTACTTTCGCTAATAGCATCATTATACCAAGTAACTCTTTCATTTAAATCTTTTGAAGTAGCATTACTTACATAATTATAATTATTATACCTTACTCTGGCTATATAAGGTTGCCCGTAAAATTGAAGCGATAAATTTGGATTGATACTATAATTTAATCTTAATGTTGTACTTAAGTTTTGATTATCTATTCCAGCTAAAATGTACCTTGTAATACCTTCATAATCTACTGCTGTAACATATTGAGTTTTATTAGGATTGTTTTCAAACGCTGTACTTAAAGAAATACTTAATGCATTTAATGGTTGATAATTAAATCTTAAAACTGATCTCCAAAAAGAAAAATTATCTTGTTTTGCTGAACTATAGACTTGACCAAATGTAAAATTGAATTTTTTACTGTTATCTGAACCTAAAAATAATGTTATAAAATTTTCTTCAGAAAACCTCCAACGTGGACCTCCTTGTAAAAAAGTGTTTGAAAATATTCTAGGTTTATGACCCAAACTGAATTCTGTCCACCAATTATTTTTCCATGTTGCATATCCTTGTAATTCATATTGAATTCTATTATAATTCCCTTCAAAATCATAAGATGAATTTTGATTTAACCTTAAATTAGCATCTCTAATTAAATTTGTTGGTTTTAACCAATTATAACTAATTCTTGCAAATTGATTAATTAAATCTGCTTGTCTTAAAAAACCTATATCATTTAATTCAAGTTCTGGTGATCGCCAATTAAAACCAGCAAAATATTGCCAATTACCTGCTCTTTTACCACCAAAAACTCTTCCTCCTGTTCCTGTTAAAGATGTTTTGGTTGGATCTACAGAAACATGACTAGCATCTGTTCTTTGAAATAAATGAGTTAATGATTCTTGAGTGGCTTGTATTACCTCTTCACTACCATTTACCCTACTCAAAACAAAATGTGTTTTTAAATAATAATCTCTATTATGCCAATTATGTTCAAAATCTATACCAGCAGTATAAGCCGATTTGTGTAATTCATCTGCCAAATTATTATTTAAATTTCTATTTGTAGCGGTAAAAACCCCTCCAAAAAAAGTATTTCTATCATTAAAATCTTTTTGTGCTCTAGCAACAAAATAATTGGTAAGCGGTTCTACTAATACTTCTCTTCTTTCTCCATTATCATCTATTTCTGCATACTCATTAGCTGTTATGCTTTCTAAAACACCTAATGACCAACCATTTTGGGTTTTGCCAGAAAATTTTGCTGCGCCTAAAATAGTAGTATTTATAGGTATATTGTTATATTCATGATCTTCTAAATCTAGAGATCCTTGTGGACTTCTTCCAATTCTTCTACTATAAAAAATATTGTCTTGCCCAGAAAACCTAAAATCAAAAATATTTTTATTTTCTACAAAAAAAGGACGTTGTTCTTCAAAAAACACTTGAAAACCATCTAGAGCAATTGCAGCAGGATCTGCTTCTACTTGTCCAAAATCAGGATTTATGGTAAGATCTAAAGTTAAATCATTTGTAATTCCAATTTTAGCATCTAAACCTGCGTTTATTTTAAAATCACTTCCATCTCTATATGGATTGCCAGTTTCTACAGGATAATTATCATACTGTAAAACTGTAAAAGGTTGAATTTCTAATTGTTTTTGAGGTACTAAATCTATCAATCCATGTAACTCACCAGCTTCACTAATAAAACCAGATTGGTCATTTGGTATTCTTTGCCAAAGTGAGCGTTCTTGTAATCTAAAAATAGTTCTATTGATATTAAATCCCCAAATTTGCTCTTTTGCATCTCCAAAACGCAGCTGACTAAAAGGTATTTTCATTTCAGTTGTCCAACCTTTATCATCCACTTTTGCATCTGTATACCAAATTGGGTTCCAACTTTCATCCCAGTTATTGCCATTTTGGGTTACAATTTCTTCTCCTTTAACACCAGCAGCAGTTGTAGTAAAAACAAAAGCAGTTCTTTTATCATGATAACTATCTATAATTACGTTTACTCTATCACCTGCAAAACCATCTCTTCTACTTAATCGCTTTTGAATTAAATTTGGTTCCTCATCAAAAGCTCTAATAGCAATGTATAAATACTTTGCATCATATATTATTTTAAACTTTGTTTGATATGCTGGTGGTGTTCCTTCATCAGGGTTTTTTTCTGTAAAATCTGACGACCAGCTTACTACACTCCAAGCATCGTCAGAAATATCACCATCAATAACTGGTACTTTTTGTAATCTTTTTGTAGTGTAAATTCTTTTAGCTATTTTTTCTTTTAAAGGTTCTTGCGCATTTATTAAAAGTGAAAAAAAAGTAAAATAAAAAAAGATTAAGGTTAGAAATTTCATTTTATAAAGATGTAACTTATGTCTTTAAACAACTAAAAAAGTGCTTTTTACATACAACAAAAATAACTTTCTAAATTTAAAAAAACATATTAATTATTAAAAAAATAAACTAATCAACAAAAAACAGTTAAATAAAGTAAACTCCTATTTGTCAATCAAATAAATCTCCCTACATTTGCACTCCTTTTTTAAGGGAAAAATAATTATTAACAAACAAAAACTAATAGTGTAATTATGAACACATTAAGTTACAAAACAGTATCAGCAAACAGCTCTACAGTAAACAAAGAGTGGGTTTTAGTTGATGCAGACGGGCAAACGTTGGGTCGTCTAGCTTCTAAAGTAGCAAAGCTAATTAGAGGTAAATACAAGCCAAACTTTACTCCTCACGTAGATTGTGGAGATAACGTGGTTATTATCAACGCAGAAAAAATTGTTTTAACTGGCAACAAATGGAAAGACAAATCTTACATTCGTCACACAGGTTATCCAGGAGGACAAAGATCGTTAACTGCAACAGAAATGTTTGAGAAAGATCCTACAAGATTGATTGAGAAAGCAGTTAAAGGAATGTTACCTAAAAATATTTTAGGTTCAGCTTTATACAGGAACTTGTATGTATATGCAGGTACAGAGCACAAACAAGCGGGTCAAGAACCTAAAGCTATTAACCTTAACGATTTAAAATAATGGATATAGTACATAAAATAGGTAGAAGAAAAACTGCTGTTGCACGTATTTATCTTTCTGAAGGAACAGGTAATATTACAGTAAATAAAAAAGACTATAAAAGTTACTTTTCAACAGGAACTTTACAATACAAAGTACAACAGCCTTTAATGTTAACAGAAAACTTAGAATCTTACGATATCAAAGTTAATGTTTACGGTGGTGGTGTAACTGGGCAAGCAGAAGCAATTCGTTTGGCTATTACAAGAGCTTTAGTTGCTATTAATGAAGATCATAGAGCAATATTAAAACCAGAAGGTTTATTAACTCGTGATCCAAGAATGGTAGAACGTAAGAAATTCGGTCAGAAAAAAGCACGTAAAAAATTCCAATTCTCGAAACGTTAATATTTTACAGAATTTATTCTGCAATTTATTATACCGAGAACTGTTATTATTACAAATATTTAATATTAAACAGTTTAGTATCTAAATATATAAGACTCAAAAGACTACTTATATATTGATTTCAAAACAGAAAGTAAACACATTTAACAAAATGGCAAATATCAATATTCAAGAATTACTAGACAACGGTGTGCACTTTGGACACTTAACTAGAAAATGGAACCCAAACATGGCTCCATACATTTATACAGAACGTAATGGTGTACACATCATCGACTTGTATAAAACTGCAGCAAAAATAGAAGAATCTTCAGAAGCTTTAAAAAAGATTGCTAACTCTGGACGTAAAATTTTATTTGTTGCTACAAAGAAACAAGCTAAAGATATTGTTTCAGAAAAAGCAAAAGCAGTAAACATGCCTTACATTACAGAAAGATGGCCAGGTGGTATGTTAACTAACTTTGTTACTATTAGAAAAGCTGTTAAAAAAATGGCTCATATTGATAGAATGAAACAAGATGGTTCTTTTGATGCTTTATCAAAAAGAGAAAAATTACAAATTAATCGTCAGAGAGAAAAATTAGAAAAGAATTTAGGTTCTATTTCTGATATGACTCGTTTACCTGGTGCATTATTTGTAATCGATATTAAGAAAGAACACATTGCTATTGCAGAAGCACAAAAATTAAACATTCCAATTTTTGCAATGGTTGATACAAACTCTGATCCTAGATTAGTAGATTTTGTAATACCAGCAAATGATGATGCGTCTAAATCTATAGACAAAGTTTTAGGTTTTGTTACTGATGCAATTGCAGAAGGTTTATCTGATAGAAAAGCAGACAAAGCTGATAAAGAAAAAGCAAAGGAAGTAAAAAAAGAAGCACAAACAGCTCCAAAAGCTGAAACTGCTGAAGCTCCTGCTAAAGAAACAAAATAAGTACAACATTAAAAAATAAAAATAACATGGAAACAGTAAAGATAAGTGCTGCTGATGTTAAAAAATTAAGAGAAGCTACTGGAGCTGGAATGATGGACTGTAAAAAGGCATTAGTTGAAGCAGGTGGTGATTTTGATAAAGCAATTGACATTTTAAGAAAAAAAGGTCAAAAAATTGCTGCAAAAAGAGCTGATAGAGAATCTACAGAAGGTGTTGCAGTAACAAGAATTAACGACGCTAAAACTGCTGCTGTAGCAATTGTTTTAGCTTGTGAAACTGACTTTGTTGGTAAAAACGAATCTTTTGTTGCCTTAGGTGGTCAGTTTGCTGACATCGCTTTAAATTATGACAATAAAGAAGCTTTCTTAGCTGCTGATTTTGGAGGAATGACTGTTGCTGAGAAATTAGTTGAACAAACTGGTGTAATTGGTGAGAAATTAGAAATTACTGCATTTGAAAAAATAGAAGCTGCTTATATTGGTGCTTATACTCATATTGGTAAAATTGCTGCTTTAGTAGGTTTATCTGCTGTTGTAGACAATGCTGAAACTTTAGCAAAAGACGTTGCAATGCAAGTTGCATCAATGGGTGCAACTACATTATCGTACAAAGATTTTGACCCTGCATTTGTTGCTGCCGAAACTGAAGCTAGAATTGCTGTAATTGAAAAAGATAATATTGAGTTAGGTAGATTAGGTAAAACTTTAAAAAATGTACCTCAATTTATCTCAATGTCTCAATTATCTGATGAAGTTTTAGCAAAAGCTGAAGAAGCTGCAAAAGCTGAATTAGCTGCTGAAGGAAAACCAGAAAAAATCTGGGATAGAATTTTACCAGGAAAAATGGAAAGATTCATTTCTGATAACACAACTTTAGATATGGAACAGTGTCTTTTAGATCAATCTTTTATTAAGGATGAAAAGAAAAACGTTGCACAATATGTAAAAACTTATGGTGATGTTGAAGTTTCTTCTTTTAAAAGAGTTACTTTAGGATAACATTATTCTATAAATCATATTTAAAAACCTCGCAATTTGCGAGGTTTTTTTGTTCAAGAAAATAAATTATAAAATTAAATAAGATTATATTTATATCTTAAATTAAGATAACCATCATATAATAAAAGGTTTATAAAACTGAAAGAAGAACTTTACCATATAAAAACAAAAGATAAACAAAACATTGCTCTATGGAAATTAAGTTCTGAAAAACAACTTAATAGGCATATTTTTTTTACTCATGGAACATTTTCTAATAGAAAAGTTTGTGATGGAATAGCATTGTTTTTAACAGAAAAAGGATTTACATGCTGGATAATGGAATGGAGAAATCACGGAAAAAGTTCAAAAGCAAAACAGAAATTCAATTTTGAAACTATTGCTAAGTATGATATTTCATCAACATTTAATTTTTTATTTAACACAATAAAATTAAAATCTTTAGATTGTATAACTCATAGTGCTGGTGGTATTGTTTTAACCATGTTTTTAATTAACAATCCAAATTATAATTCAAAAATTAATAGCATTACTCTATTTGGAGTACAAGCTTTTGGCGCAAGTAAAAATTTAAGAAATAAAATAAAAATATTAATTAGTAAATATTTAACTGCAACTTTAGGTAAAGTTCCTTCTAAAAGTGCTGGCTCAACAGAACATGGCGAAAGTTATTATACTATGAAGCAATGGTTTGATTGGAATTTAAAAAAGAATTTTATTGGAGAAAATGGTTTCGATTATCTAAAAATGATGAATACAATTAAAACTCCAATATTATCTATTTGTGCAAAAGGAGATAACTTTATTGCTCCAAAAGAAGGTTGCCAAAAATTTATAGATGCATTTGAAAATGAACAAAACAAACTGATATTTTTCTCAAAAGAAAATGGAAATTTAGAAGACTACAACCATAGCAGAATTATAAAATCGAAAAATTCAAAAAAAGAAATTTGGCCTATAGTAGAAAAATGGATTTATGAAAAAAGCTAACTTAAAAAAGATTGAATTAAATCTTTAGAATGAGTTGTATTTATAACTGGAAAATCAAACCAATTTTGTAAATTTTCTTGATACCCAGCATTGTTTAAATAGTTATGTAATGCAATATTTAAACCTTTAGTATATTTAGAGTGGTCTGCTCCTTGTGGGTCTTCATGATATAAATCATTTTGAGCAAAACCTTCAAAAACTGGCCCTATTATTTTGATACCAAATTCATCAGGGTTTTGACCAACAGGGCTATGTGCAGTTGTTGTAAATTGATGCCAAAAAGCAGATTGAATACAGTTATTCTCAAACAATTGTCTTACAACCTCCAATGAATCTATAGTTTCTTGTTCAGTTTCTGTAGGAAAGCCATACATTAAATACGCATGAACTAAAATATTGTTTTGAGAAAAATTATTGGTTACTCTAGTAACTTGTGCTATATCAACTCCTTTTTTCATTTTGGCCAACAACCTATCAGAAGCCACTTCTAAACCACCTGTTACAGCAATACAACCCGATTTAGACATTAATTGACATAGTTCAAAATTGAAGGTTTTTTCGAATCTAATATTTGTCCACCAAGTAATTTTTACATTTCTTTCAATTAATTTATTAGATAACGCTCTCAACATTTTTGGTGGTGCAGCTTCATCAACAAAATGAAAACCTGTTATGCCCGTATCTTTTATAATCTTCTCTATTTTGTTTACTAAATCTTCTGCGGTTGTATTTTGATAATTACCAATATAATCTAAAGTAACATCACAAAAAGAACATTGTTTCCAATAACAACCATGAGATATAGTTAGTTTATTCCATCTTGCATCTGTCCACATTCTATGCATAGGATTTACAACATCTAAAAAAGAAACATACTTATCATATGGCAAACCTGAATAATTTGGTGCTGGTAAGTTTTTATGATGATAAATAGTGTTAGGTATTTTATTTTTGTAAACTACTTGATTATTTTCTAGTACAAAAGTTCTTTCCAGTTCATTGATATCGACTTTATTTTCTAAATAATTTATTATTTTTAATAACGGGCCTTCACCATCATCTAAAGAAATAAAATCGACAAAATCAAAAATTCGCGGATCATTTAAAGAGCGTAATTCTGTGTTACAATACCCACCTCCAAAAGCAATTGAAATACTAGGATAAAACTGTTTTATAAATTGAGAACAACGTAAAGCTGCAAATAAATTTCCAGGAAAAGGAATCGTAAAACAAACTATATTTGGTGAATGTGTTTTTATTTGTTCTTCTAAAATATCAAACATTTTGTCTTCAATTAAAGAATGTTGACTGTTTAAAAACTCTTCTATTTGATCAAAACTACTTGCCGCTGTTGCAATTTGTTCAGCATACTTTGTAAACGCAAAAAACTCATCAACATTTGCTTGAATAAAATCGCCAATTTCTTCAATAAAAAGTGTTGCATAATGCTTTGCTTTGTCAATAATACCTATTTCACCAATTTCCCATTTAATATTTTTATTTACTTTAAGCAATCTATGTCCTAAAGGTAAAAAATTAGGTTTCAAAATTTTATTGGCAGTATCAATATCTTGCTTTTGCAAAAATGAAATTACAATATCAACATTAGAAATATAAGCTTCTTTCATTTTCCTAACTTTTGGAAAATAAAAATTTTTTAAATCTTCAGCTTCTTTAAAAATATCTGATAGAAATTCTTTTGAGAAAATTGATATGAAAAGCTCGATACTTAGGTCACAGTGCGTAAACGATATTTGGTGTTTTTCTATAAATCCTTTTAAATAAGCGCTAGCAGGATAAGCTGTATTTAACTGTGTAAAAGGTGGGGTTATAAAAAGAAGTTTTGATTGCATAATGCATCTTACAAAGATAAAAATCTATAAAAACTGAATTATTTTTAAGAATCAATTTTACCAACAGCACAACTAACAAAAGATTTTGCTTTGTGTACAATTGTGTTTTTATCACCTACTTCTGGGTAACCTAATTTTGATAATTTTACTCTAACTGCATCTAAATTATCATTTTCTGATGTAATAGACACCAAAGAATTATTAACATCAATTGTTACTTCTTTAACTCCAATAATTGTTGAAATTCCTTTTTTTATAGTTGCAGCACAACCACCACACTTTAAGTTTTCTATTTGAATTTCTGCTGTCATAATTTCTAATTTTCAGTTTTCCACATCTTATATCCGCCTATTACATTATAAACTTCAAAACCCTGTTCTTGTAGTATTTTTGCAGATTTTTCGCTTCTATTTCCACTTCTGCAATACAAATATACAGGTTTATTTTTATCTAAAATTTTAATTATCTTTTGAGTAAAATTTGCATCATAATAATTTGCAAACATGGCTGTTTTTATAAAACCATTTGCTATTTCATCTGGTGTTCTTACATCAACTAATTGAATTTTTTCTTTCTCAATAAGTGCTTTGAGTTCAACCGTTTTAATTGTATTTATTTCTTGTGCTACTTCACAATTCGTAAATAAAATACTAATTAAAAAAATGGATAGTAAATGTTTCATGTCATTATAATTTTGAAGAACAAATTGCTTTATATATTTTATAATTTTTAATTACTTGTATGCTTGGTGTATATATTTAGCATGCTTATCTTGTATAGATTTGTCTCCTGTTTTATAAAATTCTACTGCATCATTTGCTCTAATAAAAAAATGATTGATATTAATAATCTGCAAAATTCCACTTTTTAAAAAATCATCTCTAACAGGCCCTTTTACTCCAGAAAAATAAAAATCAACACCTCTTTTCTTATAATAATTAATGCGCTCTTTTAACATTTCTACCCCAGTGCTATCAACCCTATTTATACTTTCTGCATCAACTACAATCAATTTTAATGCCGTGCCTTTCTTATCTGCCAAAGTATCTAAATTGTCTCTAAAATAATTTGAATTTGCATAAAATAGCTGTGCGTCAAATCTAAAAATTAATATATCTTCTGATGTTATAACTTCTTCAAATCTATTTATATTTCTATAAAAATCTGAGTCAGGAACTTTTCCTAATTCAGTAAAATGAGGTTTAGAAGTTCTATAAATTAAAACAATTAATGACAAACCAACACCTATAACAATTCCAAATTCAATTCCTGCAAAAAGTGTGGCAATAAAAGTAGATAACATTAACCAAAAATCTAAATTATTAGCTTTCCATAAAAAAAATGCTTCTTTAAAATTGATTAAACCAAAAACAGCAACTACAATAATTGCTGCTAAAACTGTTTTAGGTAAATAATAAAACAAAGGTGTAAAATATAATAAAGTGATTACTACTATTAACACAGAAATTAATGCAGACATACCTGTTTTTGCTCCACTTTCTATGTTAATTGCTGATCTTGAAAAACTTGAAGTTGTTGGATAAGCTTTAAATAATGAACCAAAAATATTACTTAACCCTAGAGCAATTAGCTCTTGATTAGGTCTTATTCTATAAACATCTTGTTTTGCTTCTAATGATTTTCCTATAGAAATAGTTTCTAAATAACCTACCATTACCAATGTTAAGGCAGTTGGCAGTAATTCTCTCATTAATGATATATTAAAGTTAGGAATTCCAAATTCTGGTAATCCAGAAGGAATCTCTTCTACAATAGCAACATCGTTAAAATATTTGCCAAAATATTTCATTACAAAAATTCCTAAAATAACAACAATTAATGCATTTGGTATCTTTTTATTTATTCTTCTAAAAACAATAATTATCATTATTGATACAATACCTATACTGGTTGTAGATAAGTTATAGGTTGATATTTGCAACCAAATATTTTTTAATACAAATTGAATCCTATCACTTTGAATAAAATTTGCACCCAATAAATTTTTAAACTGATTAACACCAATAATTATTGCAACTGCAGATGTAAAACCCGTAATTACTGGTTTTGATAAAAAATTAACAATAAAACCTAAATTGAAAACCCCCATTAAAAATTGGATAATACCAACCATTAACGCTAATAAAATAGCAATAGCAATATAGTTTTCTGATCCAGCAACGGCTAATGTAGAAACACCAGTTGCAACAATTAAAGAATCCATAGCAACGGGTCCAATTGCAACTTGTCTTGATGATCCAAAAATTGCATACATAACCTGTGGTACTAATGCACAATACAAACCATAAATAGGTGGTAAACCTGCAATTAATGCGTAAGCAATACCTTGTGGAATTAAAATAATACCTATTGTAATTCCTGCAAATAGATCACTTTTAAAAAGCGATGTATTGTAGTTTGGTAACCATTCTAAAATTGGTATGATTTTTTTTAGGTTCATTTTATACTCTTCACTTTTGGCTTTTTACCAATTGTTCATTACAAATATTTTTTTAAAAAAGTTCTCCTTGAGTTCTTCCTTTTTCTCTTCCTTTTTCTCTTCCTAAATGTTTATAAGCCAAATCGGTAACTTCTCTTCCTCTAGGGGTTCGCATAATAAAACCTTGTTGAATTAAAAACGGTTCGTACACTTCTTCAATAGTTTCGGTATTTTCTGATACAGCAGTAGCAATGGTACTAATTCCTACTGGACCTCCTTTAAATTTATCAATAATAGTTGCTAAAATTTTGTTATCCATTTCATCTAAACCATGCGCATCAACATTTAATGCATTTAATGCATATTTTGCAATTTGAATAGTAATAGAACCATTTCCTTTTATCTGAGCAAAATCTCTAACTCTTCTTAACAAAGCATTCGCAATTCTTGGAGTTCCTCTACTTCTCCCTGCAATTTCAATTGCAGCTTCCATAGAAATTGGAACATTTAAAATGTAAGAACTTCTTTGAACAATGCTGGTTAAGAGTTCTGTTGAGTAATAATGTAAACGACTACTAATTCCAAAACGCGCTCTCATTGGCGCTGTTAGCAATCCTGAACGTGTTGTTGCACCTATTAATGTAAAGGGTTCTAAATTGATTTGTACAGTTCTGGCATTTGGGCCAGATTCTATCATTATATCAATCTTATAATCTTCCATTGCAGAGTATAAATATTCTTCTACAATTGGGCTTAGTCTATGAATCTCATCAATAAATAGCACATCTCTTTCATCTAAATTTGTAAGTAAACCAGCTAAATCGCCCGGTTTGTCTAAAACTGGACCAGATGTAACCTTTATACCTACTTGCAATTCATTTGCTAAAATATGTGCTAATGTTGTTTTTCCTAATCCTGGAGGGCCATGAAATAATGTGTGATCTAACGCCTCATCTCTTTGATTGGCTGCTTCAACAAAAATTTTTAAATTTTCAATTGCTTGATCTTGTCCTGTAAAATCATCAAAAGAAAGTGGACGTAATTTTTTTTCTACATCTAATTCTTCATTTGAAAAATTTGTATTTTCAGGATTTAAGTTTTCATTCATAAAACAAAGATAAAGGATTTGGTGGCAATCTTATTTATAAATACCAGCTTCTATCAAGGCTTTTTTTGCTGCTTCTGTTACATCACCTTCAAAAAGTTTTTCATAACGTGCGTCTAAAACATAGCCTTTAATAACAACTTTTGTTGCTGCATGATCATCAAAATGATCAAAAAACAAAATAGTTACTGGTTTATCAATATTTAAATATCTAGATGTTATTGCTGCTTCTTCTGCAATTTTTCTAATTTGAGTAACATCAACATTTATTGGTAACCAAAGATTTATAACTACCATACAATCTAATGCGCCTGAATTTGCATTGGAAATACTGTCTGAAATTATTGCTGAATTTGGAATGGTTACTGTGTTGTCATCTGAAGTACTTACAATTGTATTTCGCAAACCAATATTTACAACTTCTCCATAATTACCTTTAATATTTATTCTGTCTCCAATTTGAAATGGCCTGTCTAAAATGATTAATAAACCTCCAAAAATGTTTTTAACAATATCTTGCAAAGCAAAACCTAATGCTAGTGCTGACGAACCCATTAATGCATAAACAGCTTCCGCTGAAGGATTAAATAGCGTTATTATAAGTGTATAAATTGCTAAAACCCAAACCAAAATTTTAACTACAGGTTGTAGTCTTAATATTTTTAATCGATGCCTGTTAAAGTTTTTTACCAAGTTTTTAAAAAACCAATCTAATAGTTTTATAATTCCCCAAGTTAAAATTATTACTATTAAAATAGTAAAAATTTTAGTAAATGAAATTACTTCAGTTGCTGTATTTAAAGTATTTTCAACATTACTTTTTACATCTTTTACAGTTTGTTCTTGTCCAAAGCTTATTAAACAAAAAAAGTAGAAAAATAGTTGTAGTGTTTTTTTCATATTATCTAAAATTTCTATTTAAACGTTCTCTTAATTGTTGCTTTAATACATCTACATAGATTAAGTTTATTCTATAATCAGATTTGTTTTCTGAATTTTTTGTAGGTCTTATTAAGTTTTTTTCTAATAGCTTTTCTATAGTTAATCTACTTTGTCTACTCGAGTTTCTTAGCACAATATTTAATTCATCTATTGTTAAAGATCTATGTTGAAAAATTGCTTCTAAAATAAATAAATCAGCTAAAGACAAGCCTTCAATTTCCTTTTCTTCAAATGGCTTTATATAAACTGTTTTTTCTTTTACTTTAAATGCAGATTCTCTAGCATATAAAATTGCTTTAGACATGTTACCTTTTGAAAAGTCAAATAATTTTTTAAAAAATAAACTCTCTAAAATTGTTTGTCTTTCTGACGGAGTAACTTTTTTAAATTGTTTTTCGATTTTTTTTGGAAGATTTAAAGGTTTTAAAAATACCATTGAATAACCTCTATTTCTCAAAATAATTTCTTCTTTTAACATTTCATTACTTATAGGGTTCAAGTGTACAATTGATGGGAAATGTGAAGAAAAATATTTGACACTATTTAAGTAATAAAATGAATATTTATTAATAGAAACAATCCAATAAATTTTATCTTTTGTGGCATGTAAAAACAATAAAAAATCTTCAAGTAAATTAAACCCATTAATTTTTCTTATAAATAACCTTTCTATGTTTTCTAAAATTACAACTTTACTTTCTTCAAAAGTTTCAATGTGTTTTCCTAAATTATTTAAAGTAGTTATTTTTTCTTCTATCTTAAAAAAGTGAGTTAATAGTTGAATTAATTTACTGTAAGAATCAATAGATTTATCGGTTTCTAAAATTTTTGCCGAAGGATAAATATAAGTACTAGCATGTAGCAATGAAGTACCTCCTTCTCCTGGATTATTAACTACTAATAAAGGTGAATTTACAATTTTCCAATTTTCATAAGCTAGTTCTAAACTTTTAAATTCGTTTTCTCTATCTTTTAAAAAACCCTTATCTTGAATTGCGTATAAAGTAAATCTTTCTAAATATTCTTCAGGCAAAAGAACTTTTTCTTCTGCTTCTTCAATAATTGAAATTTCATCTGAAATAGCAATATCAAAAAGTTTATATAAAAAATTCTTTACTTTTAATATTTTCTCTGAGGATAACATTTTATTAAAATTAGTTATAGCTAATATAATAAACAAAAACGAGAAACTATAAAAGCAAAAAACCTTTCCAATTGGAAAGGTTTTTATTAAAATATATCTTGTCTAAGATGGTTCTTCACCGTCTAATAAAGGCGTTGTTTGCATTACGAAGTCTTGACCATGTAAATAATCGCTATCATCATCTTCTGGATCTACTCTTTTACTATAGTCATATGCCCATCTATGAACTTCAGGTATCTTTCCTGGCCAATTACCATGAATGTGCTCAACAGGTGTTGTCCATTCAATAGTATTAGAGTTCCAAGGATTCTGTGGAGCCTTTTTACCTCTATAAATTGAAATAAAGAAGTTAGCAATAAATATAATTTGAGATAAACCTCCAATTAAAGCAAAAATTGTAATTACCACATTAACATCAGCTAAATCATCAAACATTGGAAATGCAGTATTTGAATAATATCTTCTTGGTAAACCTGCTAATCCAATAAAATGCATTGGCCAGAATACTCCATAAGCACAAATTATTGTAATCCAAAAGTGCCAATAACCTAATGTTTTATTCATCATTTTACCATACATTTTTGGAAACCAATGGTAAATACCTGCATACATACCAAATATAGCAGAAACACCCATTACTAAGTGGAAATGCGCTACTACAAAGTAAGTATCATGAATTGCAATATCTAATGCAGAATCTCCTAAAACCAAACCTGTTAAACCACCAGTAACAAAAGTTGAAACTAAACCAATAGAAAATAACATTGCTGGGTTTAATTGTAAATTACCTTTCCACAAAGTAGTAATATAATTAAATGCTTTTACTGCTGAAGGAATTGCAATTAATAATGTTGTAAATGTAAATACAGATCCTAAGAAAGGGTTCATTCCTGAAATAAACATATGATGACCCCAAACAATAGTAGATAAAAATGCAATTGCTATGATAGATAAAATCATTGCTCTATATCCAAAAATTGGTTTTCTAGAATTCGTTGAAATAATTTCTGATGTAATACCTAATGCTGGTAATAAAACAATATATACTTCTGGGTGACCTAAAAACCAAAATAAATGTTCAAACAATACAGGTGATCCTCCTTGATAATGTAGTACTTCTCCAGAAATAAAAATATCTGATAAATAAAATGAAGTACCAAAACTTCTATCAAAAATTAATAATAAAGCTGCAGATAATAATACTGGGAAAGAAACTACACCAATAATTGCTGTAATAAAAAATGCCCACATTGTTAATGGCAACCTTGTCATTTTCATACCTTTTGTTCTAAGGTTAAAAATGGTAACAATATAATTTAAAGATCCAATTAAAGAAGATGCAATAAAAATAGCCATTGAAACCAACCATAAAGTCATACCTGCTCCAGAACCTGGAATTGCTTGTGGTAATGCACTTAAAGGTGGATATATTGTCCAACCTGCAGATGCTGGTCCGGCCTCAACAAATAAAGATATTACCATAAGTGCACTTGATATAAAGAACAACCAATATGATAACATATTTAAAAAACCAGAAGCCATATCTCTAGCACCAATTTGTAAAGGAATTAAAAGGTTAGAAAATGTACCACTTAAACCAGCAGTTAATACAAAAAACACCATAATAGTACCGTGTATTGTTACCAGTGCTAAGTACATATCAGGGTTCATTACTCCATCAGTTTGATGTGGCCCCAAAAAAGCTTCAATGATTGAAAATGATTCTTCTGGCCATGCAATTTGCATACGGAATAACATAGACATAAATACACCAATGATTCCCATAATCATACCAGTTACTAAGAACTGCTTTGAAATCATTTTATGATCTTGGCTAAATATATATTTTGTTACAAATGTTTCTTTATGATGATGATCTGACATAATCTTTTTATTTGTAGTGTCTTAATTTAATTATTTAATGATTGTTGCTAATGTTGGTTGCTCTGCAATCCATTTGTCGTATTCTGCTTGTTCTACAACAGTAATTTTCATTTGCATATTGTAGTGAGAAGCTCCACAAATTTTATTACATAATAATAGATAGTCAAACTCATAAGGATCTTCTCCTTTAGCTTTTCTGACTTTATTAATTACTGCTGTTTTTGCTACTACTTCAGATTGTTGTCTCATTTCTGCAGTAGTATATTTTGGTGTAAAACCAAACTCAGTAACCATACCCGGAACACAATTCATTTGTGCTCTAAAGTGTGGCATATATGCTGAGTGTAAAACGTCTTGAGAACGGAATTTAAAATGTACTTTTTTTCCTTTTGGCAAATATAATTCTCTAACTGGTTTGTCATCTTGAGAATTTTCATCGTTCATGTCTACACCAATAGAATTAATTCCTTTAATGAAATTTACGTTTCCTAATCCTAATGTATTGTCTTCACCAGCATAACGTGCTTGCCAGTCAAATTGTCTTGCATATACTTCAATAACAATGGAATCATCATCGTCTGATAAATCCATAACAGTATTCCATTGCCATAAACCATAACCGATTAACAAAACTAAAACAACAGCTGGTATTATTGTCCAAATAATTTCTAATTTATGACTATCAGCAAAAAACTTTGCTTTATTTTCTTTCTTTCCTCTATACTTAAAAGTAAAATAGAAAATTAAGAATTGCATAATAAACTGAACAATTCCAATTAACCAAAAAGTGATGTTAAATAAATTATCATCGTGCTCACCTTCAATAGAAGCAGATTCTGGTAACATTAAGACATTCATGAATATTAAACAATAAATCATAATCGCATAGAAAAAAGCCATAAAAGCTAGTGCTATTTTTCCTTGAGTAGCATTGTCCTTATCAGTAGCAATTGTACCACGTAAGTTCATTATTCTGGTTAATTGCCAGAAACTTACACCAATTGCAACACCTATAAAAATATAAAATAGAGCTAACATATTTATCTCGTCTTAATTATTTTAATTCAATTATTTATTAATGATGATCCGATGATCCTTCTCCTCTGTGTTCGATATTGTAATAGTGATAATGCTCACTTTCCTTTAAGAAAGGATTACCTGTTGGTATTGGGTTTGCTTTAGCAAATGCACTAAATGTTGCATAAATAAAAATTCCAATAAAAAATAATACTGCACTAATTTCCGGAATTCCAATACCCCATTGAGCACCAACTGTTGCTGGCATAACCATTACAAAAATATCTACATAATGACCTGTTAATATAACAATACCTCCAATTACAACAAACCAAGGTATACTCTTAAAATCACTATTAATTAATAGTAATATTGGAAATGCAAAGTTCATTGCTACCATTCCTAAAAATGGTAATTTGTATTCGTTAAATCTTGCTACAAAGTAAGTAGTTTCTTCAGGGATATCTGCATACCAAATTAACATAAACTGTGCAAACCATAAGTATGTCCAGAATACTGAGAAGCCAAACATATATTTAGTTAAATCATGTATATGACTATCATTAACACCTGGTAAAGCATTTTTTGAACGTAAATAAATTGTTGTAAATGCAATTACAGTTAATGCACTTACTAATAAACTTGCCAAAACGTACCAAGCAAATAATGTAGAGAACCAGTGAGGGTCTAATCCCATAATCCAATCCCAAGACATCATAGATTCTGATAACATAAATAAGAATAAGAATCCTACAGAAACATTATAACTCTTTTTATAAGTTTTATGACCATCATTTGCAGTATCTTCTTTGATAGAATTTCTACGGATAAACCATCTGTAAGTATTCCAAATAACTAAATATACAATACTTCTTATTGTCCATCCTGGTATATTCATCCACCAAGATTTACCATCAATAATTGGATCATAATTTGGGCTTGTTGGATCAAAAATACCTTCACCCATCCAAGGGAATAAATGATTCATATGCATTGCAGAAGTGATAATAATCACTAACATTAAAATAGAGGTAGGAACAATATTAGCCGTTATTGCTTCCATCACTCTAAATAAAACGATAGACCAACCTGCCTGAGCAACTCTTTGGATTGCATAAAAAGCTAAAACTAATAATGTTATCCCTAAAAAGAAAAACAATGCTACATATACAGCAGCCCAAGGTCTGTTTTGTAATTGATGTAAAACATGTTCTGCGTGAGCATCATCATGATTTTCCCCATGTTCTTCAGCAGTTACATGTGATTCTTTAGAACTATGATTTACTGCTTCATCATGCGTGTGCGATACACCTTCAACTTGATGATGTTCATCTTTTACAGTTTCACCATGTTCAGCTCCGTGAGCATCTCCATGTGAAGATGATTGATGTGCTAAAATTTCTTTTGCATCTTCAATAGTTTTAGGTGCATTATAAAAGCTTAATGCAATACCTAAAGCACCTAAAATAATTAGAGCAATTGAGAATGTTTTTAATTTACCTGAGAATTGATACATATCTTTCGTATTCTATCTTTTTGTAATTATTTTGCTAAATCTGTACGTAATTTTTCTACGTAATGTACTATTTGCCAACGTTCATTATACGTTAGTTGAGATGCGTGAGAACCCATTAAGTTTTTACCATACATAATAACATGATAAATACTTCCTTCTGTTATATTTCTTGCTGCATCATCATATCTAGGAATACCTTCAAATTTTTCTCTTTGAGATAAAACTCCTTGACCATCACCTTTATTACCATGACAAGTTGCACAATAAATAGTGTACATTGCTTTACCGTTTTCTAAGTTAGCTTCTGTAGCCTCTAAAGGGTTTTTTAATTCTGCTTTTGCTTTGTTATAACCTTCTAAAGTATTAGGAATATCATAAGCAGGATGACCACCTCTTGCAATTGTACCTGCAACAGGTTTAGAGTTTACAGCTTTGCCTTTTATACCTTCTACACCATTGGCATCATAAGGCACAGATTCATACATATCTGGCATATATTGTACTTGTGGTGTACGTTTATCATTACAAGAAACAATACTTGCAAAAATTACTAAAGCGATAATTAATTTAAAATGTTTCATTATCTGTTTTCTTAGTGCTTGTCTACTACATTAATTTCTACAGCTCCTGTTTTTGATAATAATGCAGTTAATTCATCAACATTATTATGTACTGGAATTTCCATTAAAAAATGGTCATCTGTAGTTCTTGGATCTGGATTTTCAGCTTCTTTAAATGGCCAAATTCTACTTCTCATATAAAAAGTAATAACCATTAAGTGAGCTGCAAAAAACACTGTTAATTCAAACATAATTGGCACAAAAGCAGGCATGTTTTCAAACCAAGAAAAACTTGGTTTACCTCCAATATCTTGTGGCCAATCTTGTATCATCATATAATTTGTCATCCAAATAGCAACACACAAACCAGTAATACCATAAAAAAATGCAGTAATAGCTAATCTTGTTGGTGCTAATCCCATAGCTTTATCTAAACCATGAACAGGAAAAGGACAAAATACTTCTTCTATATGATGATGTTCTGCTTTTACAGCTTTTACTGCATCCATCAGTACTTCATCATCATTATAAAACGCATGAATAACTTTTGATGATTCCATAATTATCCGTTTATTAAATTTTTAGCTTGTTTAGCCCAATCATCACGCTCAGCTCTTCCTGGGAAAGAACCAGTGATACTGTCTAACAAGTCATATTCTTTTTTAGTCATTTTGCTTACTTGCTCAAAAGTAAATAAGCCAATATCATTTAATACACTTTCTAATTTAGGTCCCACTCCACTAATTTTCTTTAAGTCGTCGGCCTTTTGTGTTTTAGAATCAAACACTCCAATTGTACTAAATAAACTTTTTAATTTATCTGCTGAATCTTTAACAGTATTAGAAACTTCATCAACAATAGAAGTTCCATTATTTACATCTTTTAAAGGTTTTGCAATTGCTTTATGAGCATCTGGCCCCATAACTACATTATTACCATCTCTTCTCTTTTTGTAAAATTCACCTGAAGATTTTAATATTGTTTTTACTTCTGCTTGAGCAATTACAGGGAAAGTTCTTGCATATAATAAGAATAATACAAAGAAGAATCCTATTGTTCCAATAAAGATACCAACGTCTACAAACGTAGGCTCAAAACGCCACCAAGTTGATGGTAAATGACCTTTACTTAATACAATTGCAATAATATCAAAACGCTCAAACCACATACCAATATTAATAAATATTGAAATGATAAAAGACCAAATAAAACTTCTTCTAATTTTCTTAAACCATAATAACTGAGGTGTTAAAATGTTAAAGAATAATAGTGAATAAAATGCCCAAGCATAAGGTCCTGTTGCTGCACCTACAGATAAGTAAGTATAGTTTTCGTAAGGTGAACCTGTATACCAAGCAATAAAAAATTCAGTTGCATATGCTACAGCTACAATTCCACCAGTTAAGATAATTACAATGTTCATATATTCTACGTGTAAACGTGTAATATAATCTTCCATATTAGTAACTTTTCTCATAATACCTAATAACGTTTGTACCATTGCAAATCCTGAAAAGATTGCTCCTGCAACGAAATAAGGTGGGAAAATTGTTGAGTGCCAACCTGGATTGATTGATGTAGCAAAGTCCATAGATACAATTGTATGTACAGAAAGTACTAATGGAGTTGCTAAACCTGCCAATACTAAAGATACTTCTTCAAAACGTTGCCAATCTTTTGCTCTACCAGACCAACCGAATGATAACAAAGCATATATTTTCTTTTGAAAAGGTTTTACTGCTCTATCTCTAATCATTGCAAAATCAGGCAACAAACCTGTCCACCAGAAAACTAATGATACAGATAAATACGTTGATATCGCAAATACATCCCATAATAATGGTGAGTTAAAGTTAACCCAAAGTGATCCAAATTGATTTGGAATTGGCAATACCCAATATCCGTTCCAAGGACGTCCCATGTGAATAATTGGAAACAATCCTGCTTGAAAAACGGCAAAGATAGTCATTGCTTCTGCAGAACGGTTTATGGCCATTCTCCATTTTTGACGGAATAATAATAGTACTGCAGAAATTAAGGTTCCTGCATGACCAATACCTACCCACCATACAAAGTTTGTGATATCCCAAGCCCATCCAATGTTCTTGCTTAATCCCCAAACTCCAATACCTGTTCCAACTGTGTAAAAGATACATCCAAATCCCCAAAGCATTGCTGCTAAAGAAATATAGAATGCCATGTACCAATTCTTGTTTGCTTTACCTTCTATAGGTTTGGCAATGTCTTCGGTAATGTCGTGATAACTTTTATCACCTAATACTAAAGGTTCCCTTATGGGTGCTTCGTAATGAGACATATTTAATTACTTAGTTTTTATTTATAGTTTTAAAGTTAATAAGTTAAATGAGTATTCTTTTAACTTATTAACTTTTATACACCTTTTATGCTTCGTTCGTGTTTTTAATTTTAACCTGATAAATTACATTTGGTTTTGTCTGTAAGTAATCTAACACGTTATACGCTCTTTTATCTTGTGCTAATGCAGCAACTTTATCTTCTTTGTTATTTACATCACCAAAAACCATAGCGCCTGTTGTACAAGCAGATGAACAAGCTGTTTCAAACTCATCTGTATTTACTGCTCTACCTTCTTTCTTAGCTTTTAAAATTGTTGCTTGTGTCATTTGAATACACATAGAACATTTTTCCATAACCCCTCTAGAACGAACTACAACATCAGGATTTAACACCATTTTTCCATACTCATTGTTCATGTTAAAATCAAACTCGTTATTATTAGAATAATTAAACCAGTTAAATCTACGAACTCTATATGGACAGTTGTTTGCACAATATCTTGTACCTACACATCTATTGTATGCCATTTGGTTTTGTCCTTGACGACCATGTGAAGTTGCAGCAACTGGGCAAACAGTCTCACAAGGAGCATGATTACAGTGCTGGCACATCATTGGTTGAAAAGTAACTTCAGGATTTTCAGCTTCCGTTTCTAACGCTCTATACGTATCTCCTCTGCTTAATCCTAATTCTTTTGCTTCTTCTCTAGTTTCTACTTCAGAAGAATAATATCTATCAATACGCAACCAGTGCATATCTCTACCAACTCTAACTTCATTTTTACCTACAACAGCAACATTGTTCTCTGCATGACATGCAACAACACAAGCTCCACACCCTGTACAAGATGTTAAATCTATAGATAAATTAAAGTGATGACCAACTTCTCTGTTGTGTTCATCCCATAAATCAATAGTATTTGCTTCTACTTCTTGATGATCATAAGAAACATAAGATGGTTTATTCCAACCATTTTTGTGATCTTTAGGAGCAACAGTTTTATATTCTTTTAAAGAAGCAACTTTTAAA
Source organism: uncultured Polaribacter sp. (assembly GCF_947500975.1). GTDB lineage: Bacteria > Bacteroidota > Bacteroidia > Flavobacteriales > Flavobacteriaceae > Polaribacter. The sequence continues at coordinate 32,526 of NZ_CANMUE010000006.1, read as the reverse complement.
ATATCATGACGACCAGCAATTGTTTTTTGTACTTGTGTACAAGCAAATTTATGGGTTCCTGATACTTTTTCTATAGCTACATTATATTGTATGTTATTACCTCCATTATATAAAGGGTAAGCATTAACACCTACTTGCATTTCTTCTTTTAATCCGAAAGTTTTACCATAACCAAGTGCCAACCCAAAAGAACCTTTTGCTTGACCAGGTTGCACCATTACTGGAACTGTAACAGAAACTCCATTAACAGTTACTTTTGCATAATCGCCATCAATAGCTCCATTATCTTTTACAGGGTTTGAAAAACCTAATTCTCCAGCATCAGCAATAGACATCATTAAGTAGTTATCCCAAGATGCCCTTGTAATTGGATCAGGAAACTCTTGTAACCAAGGATTGTTTGCTTGCTTACCATCACCTAAACCAGTTTTGGTGTAAAAATTTAATTCGAAACCTGAAGCACTTTTTGCTGAACTTGCTAACGCAGAAGCAATACTTGTAACATCAACTGCAGATTCAAATAAATCTTCAGATTGAATACTTTTTACATTATAAAATCCATTATGCAAAGCTTTATTCCAAGAACTACTTCCTAAAATATTAGTAATAGCAAAATCTTTTAAGTACTCGTAATAAGAGGTTGAATTTCCAGACCATTTTAACAACGTATCTTGAATTTGACGTGTATTAAATAAAGGCTGAATTGTTGGCTGCGTTAAACCATAAGTAACTGAATCAAACTGTGTATCTCCCCAAGATTCTAAGAAATGTGGGGTTGGTAATGCAAAATTAGATGCATTTACTGTTTCGTTATTTTCAGTTGATAATGCTACTGATAATTCTATTTTTTTTAATCCATCAGAAAAACCAGATGAATTAGCTAATGAATATAAAGGATCTACATTGTAAGAAATTAATCCTGCAACTTTACCCGCTTTCATATCTGAAATTAATTGTGCAACTTCTACATCATTTCCTTGACGAATATTTAATGTATTTACTGTATCAATAATTTCACTATTTAACGCTTTGTTAATTGCTAAAGCAACTAGTTGCGCATTTTTATCATTTAACCCTGTTAAAACAACAGCTTTTGAACCTGCTTTTTTTAATGCTTTTACAGCATCATTTACTTGTGAATCAACTGGTGTTACTTTTGAAGGAACACCTGCACCAGTAATAGCATTATAAACATTTAGCAATGCAAAAACTTGATCTGAAGGCTTTAAAACCACACGTTTATCAGAATTTGCACCAGTTAAAGACATATTACTTTCAAACTGAACATGATAAGACATATGGCCAGTTTCTGGCTTTCTACCAGCAATAAATTGTTTTTCGAATCCACCATGAAAATCACCTAAAAAATCTGCTCCAAACGAAACAATTGTTTTTGCTTTATCTAAGTGATAATTTGGCAATGCACGTTCACCATGCATTGCTAACATTGCTTCTGCCGCTCCAGACTCTGAAACTGCATCATAAACAACGTGTTTTATATTAGGATTATTTACAACAAACTCTCCAATAATTTTATCTGTAGAAGGACTAGCCATAGATCCTGTTAATAATACAACAGGTTTATTTGCTAATTTTAATTCATTTAATTTAGCTCCAATTTCTTTATCTGCATCTGCCCAAGTAATTGTTTTACCAGCTTTTGTTGGCTCCTTTAACCTAAGCTTTTCATCATATAAAGACAAAACAGAAGCTTGTATTCTAGCACTTGTTGTACCATTTGCTTCTTTATTTGGCATTATTTGGATTGGACGACCCTCACGTGTTTTAACTAACACATTTGCAAAATCGTAACCATCAGCAATAGAAGTAGCATACCAATCTGCAACTCCAGGAGTAACATCATTTGGTTTTACAACATAAGGTATAGATTTTCTTACTGGACCTTCACAAGCAGCTAAAGATGCAGCAGCAGTAGTAAAGCCAACATATTTTAAGAAATCTCTTCTTGAAGTAGATGAATTTTCTAATGTTTCTTTATCACCTAAAAAATCATCTGTAGCAATTTCTTCTACAAACTCATTTTTACTTAACGTTTCAACAATAGAACTCCCTTTAAGTTCCTCAACACTTTGCCAGTATTTTTTGTTTGAAGCCATTTATACTTTTTATTTAATGATTGAAAGATTTAAAAACCAAATAATTTTATAATCTTTTAATTTTTTATTTTTGAATTAGTAATGACATTTTCCACATTCCTTACCGCCTAATTGAGCAATAGTAACTTGGTCTACATTATACTTTTTAGCTAACTCTTTATGGATTTTTGCGTAATACTCATTATCCTTTAAATCCACTTTTGTGTCTTTATGACAATCGATACACCAACCCATTGTAAGTGGAGAAAATTGACGCATTTCATCCATTTCTTCTACAGGTCCATGACATTTTTGACATTTTAAACCTGCAACAGTTACGTGTTGAGAGTGATTAAAATAAACAAAATCCGGCAAGTTATGAACTCTAATCCATTTGATAGGTTTCTCTACCCCAGTATACTCCAACTCTTCCGCATCCCAACCAGCAGCTGCATATACTTTTTCAATTTCTTTATCCAACTCAGCTTTACCATAAGTAACACCATCCCATTCTACTTTTGTATCTTCTGATACTTCTGAAATATTTTTATGACAATTCATACAAACATTTACAGATGGAATACCCGAAGTTTTACTATGTTTTGCTGATGAGTGACAATATTGACAATCAATCTTATTATCTCCAGCATGAATTTTATGTGAAAAAGCAATTTCTTGTAAAGGCATATAACCTTCATCTACACCAACCTTAAACAAAGTTCCAAAAAGAACATAAGCTCCAATTAATAATCCAAAAATAGTACATAGAACTTTTAAGAATGTATTTTGCTTAAACCCTTCCCAAACTTCACCTAAAGAAGCAATTGCACCCGGTGTTTTTGGAGCTCCTTTTAACTCGCTAATTGTTTTTAATAAACTAGCAATAATTAAAAAGGCAACAATAATAGCGGCAGCTAAAATATAGATTAACCATTTTGGACTACCATCACTTCCAGTAGAAGCTCCCGCTCCTATCTCATTTACTACACCTGGTTTTGGCGGATCACCTACAGTTGTGTAGTATAAAATATCGTCTATTTGTTTATCTGACAACTGAGGAAAAGCAGTCATCGCACTTGTATCAAACTCAGCAGCTTCTGCAGCATCTGCATTCACTTTTTGAAACTCAGCATTGTTTTTAATCCAAGATTTTAGCCAATCATTTTCTCTTCTCTCCTCAACTTTACCTAAAGCAGGCCCTACTAACTTCTTATCTAACTTATGACAAGATGTACACAAAGATTTAAATAATTTTCTACCTTCTGTTTGACGTGCAGCATCTACATCTTGCGAATAAGAAGATATGCTAAATGCAAAAAACAGAATGATTGTAAAACTCTTAAGAAGTAGTGTAGTTAATCTACTGTGTAATGGTACACTTTTCATATTTACAAACTATTTATAGTATCGTATTAAAAATAGTTCAAAAAACGGTTTTTGAACAGTTGTACAAAAGTACTACTTATTGCTAAATTTTAAAAAGCTAAAGGAACGTTAAATATTAATTTATAACTATTCTAAATAATCTTTTTTTCAATTTTTTAACAATCAACTCGTTACTTTTGTGTAAATTATTTTTAATATGAAAAGAAAAAACATTTTTAACTTTATACTTCTGTTTCTTTTAGCTGGAACTACAAGTTTTTATGCTCAAAATGAAACAAATAGCAGCGAACAGATAAAAAACTTAATTGCTAAAAAAAGAGAGTTTAATAAACAATATAGTTACGGATATAGGATTCAAATTTTCTATGGAAAAGAAACAAGGGCAAAAAGTATTCATAATAGGTTTAAAGTAAATTATCCTAATATTTATTCAAAATTAAATTATGATCAGCCTTACTGGAAAGTTCAAGTTGGGAACTACAAAACTAAATTAGAAGCTGATAGAGCAATTGCCAGATTTTCTGATAAATTTTCTGGATTAATTATTATTCCATTAGGTAAATAATCAAAAACTACTCATAAAAAAAGCCGAAATTCAAATGGATTTCGGCTTTTTATTTTTTATAAAATAATAAGTTTATTTCAACTTCTTTTTAACTGCTACTTCTTTGTAAGCTTCAATAACATCTCCTACTGCAATATCATTATAGTTTTTAATTTGAATACCACAATCATATCCTTTTGCTACTTCTTTTACATCGTCTTTGAAACGTTTTAAAGAAGTTAACACTCCGTCATGAACTACAATTCCATCTCTAATAATTCTAATTTGAGAGTCTCTAAATATTTTACCAGACATTACCATACAACCAGCAATATTACCAACTTTAGATATTTTATAAACTTCTCTAATTTCTACATTACCAGAAACTTCTTCTTTCATTTCAGGAGATAACATTCCTTCCATTGCATCTTTTAAGTCGTTGATAGCGTCATAAATAATAGAATATGTTCTAATATCTACCTCTTCTCTATCTGCAACCATTCTTGCATTTCCTTGAGGGCGTACATTAAATCCAACAATAATTGCGTCTGATGCAGTTGCCAATAACACATCACTTTCTGTAATAGCACCAACACCTTTATGTAAAATGTTTACTTGTATTTCTTCAGTTGATAATTTCTGGAAAGAATCTGTTAAAGCTTCTACAGAACCATCTACATCTCCTTTTAAGATGATGTTTAATTCTTTGAAATCTCCAAGCGCAATACGTCTTCCAATTTCATCAAGAGTTAATGTTTTTTGAGTTCTTACAGATTGCTCACGTTGTAATTGAGAACGTTTAGATGCAATTTGTTTTGCTTCTCTTTCATCATCAAAAACTACAAATTTATCTCCTGCTTGTGGCGCTCCATCTAAACCTAAAATTGACACTGGCGTTGACGGACCTGCTTCTTTTAAGTTATTACCTTTATCATCAAACATTGCTCTTACTTTACCACTGTGTTTACCAGCTAACAAGTAATCTCCAATTTTTAAGGTTCCGGCTTGTACTAAAATAGTAGAAACATAACCTCTTCCTTTATCTAATAAAGCTTCTACAACAGCACCTACTGCGTTTTTATTAGGGTTTGCTTTTAACTCTAAAATTTCAGCTTCTAATAATACTTTTTCTAACAATTCTTGAACACCTGTTCCATGTTTTGCAGAAATATCTTGCGATTGGATGTTTCCACCCCATTCTTCAATTAGCAAATTCATTTGAGATAATTGTGTTTTTACATTATCTGGATTTGCATTTGGTTTATCAATTTTATTAATAGCAAATATGATAGGAACTCCTGCAGCTTGTGCATGAGATATTGCTTCCTTTGTTTGTGGCATTACATCATCATCAGCTGCTGCAACAATAATTACTAAATCTGTTACTTGAGCTCCACGTGCACGCATTGCCGTAAAGGCTTCGTGACCAGGAGTATCTAAGAATGCAATTTTTTGATCTCCAACATTTACTGAATATGCTCCAATATGCTGTGTAATTCCACCACTTTCTCCTTCAATAACATTTGCTTTTCTAATATAATCTAATAAAGAAGTTTTACCATGATCTACATGCCCCATTACCGTAATAATTGGTGCACGTGTAATTAAATCTTCTGGTTTATCTATTACTTCTTCAATAGATTCTTCTACTTCAGCACCTACAAATTCTACCTTATGATTAAACTCTTCAGCAACAATTACCAATGTTTCAGCATCTAAACGCTGATTCATTGTAACCATCATTCCTAAAGACATACATGCAGAAATAATGTTAGTTACAGGAACTTCCATCATTGTAGCAACCTCACTTACCGTAACAAACTCTGTTACTTTTAAAATTTTATTGTCTAATGCTTGAGCTTCTAGTTCTGCTTCTGTATGCTCTCTGTGAGCTTCTCTTTTATTTCTTCTGTATTTAGCTCCTTTACCTTTAGAAGATTTTCCTTGAAGTTTTTCTAGTGTTTCTCTAACTTGCTTCTGGATTTCTGCTTCTGTTGGCTCTTCTTTTTTAACTGGAGTACTTCTACCATTACCTCTTCCACCTCTAAAATTAGACCTATTTCCTTGTCCACCTCTGTTCCCGATTGGTCTTCCTACACCACCTCCGCCTGTTGAACCTGGCTTGCTAATTCTTTTACGCTTTTTTCTATCTGTACTAGAATTTGCAGCTTTTTTAACTTCAGGTTTTTTCTTTTTAGGTTTTTCAAACTGCTTTAAATCGATAGTTTTTCCAGTAATTTTTGGCCCATCTAATTTTTTATACTGAGTTTTTATTGCTTCGGCATTTTCTGCAGTTATTTCTACAGGAGCTTCAGTTTTTTTATCTTTTTGAACAGTTTTAACCTCCTCTTTTTGAACTTTAGGAGCTTCTTCTTTTACTGTTTTTTCTTTTATCTTATCTACTTTTGGAGTATCAATTTTTAAGGTATCAACAATAACAGGAGCTTTAATAATTGGTCTTTCAATTTTAACCTCTTCTTTTTTAGGAGCTTCTTTTTTTGCTTGAACAACCTCTTCTTTTTTAGCTTCTACCGGTTTTGATTCTTCTTTTTTAACTTCGGTTTTTTTAGTACCAATATTATCAAGATCAACTTTACCAACAGTTTTAAATGCTAATTTTTCTGCTTTGGCTTTAAGAACTTCTTCTTTCTTCTCCTCCTTTTTATCTTCTAAAGCTCTTTTCTTTTCTAACTTAGCTTCAAGTTCTAAACGAATAGCTTCTTTCTCTTTACGTTTTTCTTCTCCAACTTCTTTAGATGCTGCTTTTTTATTAGCATCTGTTTCAAAGCCATCAAGTAACACTTGATAAACATCACCAGAAATTTTAGTAGTTGGCCTTGCTTCTATTTCATGACCTTTACTTGCTAAATATTCTACTGCTCTATCAAGAGAAATATTAAACTCTCTTAAAACTTTATTAAGCCTTGTTGTTTTGCCTTCAGACATATATTATTTTTTAACCCTTTAATTGTGTAAAAATATGATTTTTTACTTTATTTTTTGCACTAAATTATTCTTCAAATTCTTCTTTCAAAATTCTTTGAACATCTAAAATAGTTTCTTCTTCTAAATCGGTTCTTTTTACTAATTCAGCAACACTAGCTTCTAAAACACTTCTTGCAGTATCTAAACCAATTTTCTTGAATTCTGTAATTATCCAATCTTCGATTTCATCCATAAATTCTGTTAACTCTACATCTTCTTCCTCTAAACCTTCTCTTTGAACGTCTATTTCATAACCTGTTAACTCACTTGCCAAACGTATATTTACACCACCTCTACCAATTGCTTTTGATACTTCTTCTGGCTTTAATAAAACTTTTACACGTCCTTTTTTACCATTCTTTTCTTCTTCGTAAGGTAAAATCTCCATTGAGGTTACTTTTGCAGGACTTAATGCTCTTGAGATAAATAATTGTTCGTTTTTAGTATAATTGATAACATCAATGTTTTCATTACCTAATTCGCGTACAATACCATGTATTCTTGAACCTTTAACACCTACACAAGCTCCAACCGGATCTATTCTATCATCATAAGAATCTACAGCTACTTTTGCTTTTTCACCTGGAATTCTTGCAACTCCTTCAACAGTAATTAAACCATCAAAAACCTCTGGAATTTCTTGTTCAAATAACTTATTTAAAAATGCTGGTGATGTTCTTGATAAAATAATTGTAGGTTTATTACCTCTTAATTCTACCGTTTTAATTACACCTCTAACATTATCTCCTTTTCTAAAAAAATCTGAACGTATTTGCTCACTTTTTGGCAATACAATTTCATTTCCTTCATCATCCAATAAAATAATTGCGTTATGACGAATATGGTGTACTTCTGCCGTATATAAATCTCCTTCTAAATCTTTAAATTGCTTAAAAATATTAGTACTATCGTGCTCATAAATTTTAGAAATTAAGTTTTGACGTAATGCTAAAATAGCTCTTCTTCCTAAATCTACTAATTTAACTTCTTCAGATACGTCTTCTCCTATTTCAAAATCTGGCTCAATTAATCTTGCTTCAGCTAATTCAATCTCTTCATTATCATCTTCAGAAAAACCATCTGCAACTACAACTCTATTTCTCCAAATTTCTAAATCTCCTTTATCTGGATTAATAATAATATCAAAATTTTCATCTGATCCAAACTTACGTTTTAAGGTAGCTCTAAATACTTCTTCTAATATAGACATTAATGTTACCCTATCTATACTTTTATTATCTTTAAATTCTGAAAACGAATCAATTAACGCTATATTTTCCATTACATCTTTTGCTTAAAATACAATCTTCACTTTTGCTTCTTTAATATCTTTATGATCTATAGTTGCTGTTTTTTCTACAGTAACTTTTCCTTTACCTATTGGTTTTGGTTCTCTTGCTTTCCAAGTTAACACTATATTTTCATCATTTGCAGCTACTAAAGTACCTTCTAAATCTTCTTCTGCCAACTTTACTTTTAGTATTCTACCAATATTTTTGATGAATTGTCTCTTTAATTTTAATGGGTGAGAAATATCTGGTGTTGATACTTCTAAAGAAAAGTCTTCTTCTTCTCTATCAAAACTATTATCAACAGTTCTGCTAATTCTAATGCATTCGCTTAGTGGAACTCCATTATCTCCATCTATAGTAACCTGAATTTTATTATTTTCAGAAATTACTACATCTATTAAATATAATGATTCATTGAGTTCTAAAGCCTCATCAATTAAATCTCTAACCTTGGTTTCATTCATCTTAAAATATAAAAAGAGGGGACTTTTAAGTCCCCTTCATTTTTTCATTTGATATGATTTTCGCTGCAAATATACTAAATGTTTGGAAATTACCAAACTGAGCGCTAAGTATATCTTTATGTAATTACAAAATATAATCTGTACTTATAAAATTAGATGTTTTCTTATCTAACAAATCTTGTAAAATTGCATTATTATATTCAGTGTCTTTAGAAGCTAAAAAAGTTCTAATTGAAAAAGAACGTAAAGCATCATGTACACTTAAAGTAGCTACGGCAGAATCTTTTCTTCCTGTAAAAGGATACACATCTGGTCCTCGTTGACAAGAACTATTTAAGTTTACTCTACAAACTAAATTTACAAGCGTATCAATTAACGGTGATAACGTTTTTGCATTACTACCAAAAACACTTACTTGTTGCCCATAATTAGATTCTGCCATATCATGTATAGGCTCATCAATACTTTTGAAAGATAAAATTGGGGTTACTGGCCCAAATTGCTCTTCTTCATACACTCTCATATCCTTTGAAACTGGGTACAATACTGATGGAAAAATATAATTACCTGTTCTTTCTCCTCCTTTTTTATTGATGATTTTTGCACCTTTTTCAATAGCATCATCTATTAATTCTTGAATATAATCTGGCTTACTTGGTTCTGGTAAAGGTGTTAATTTTACACGTTCTTCCCAAGGATTTCCGAATTTTAAAGCATCTACTTTTGCAGAAAAACGTTTGTTAAATTCCTCCACAATATTTTCATGAACATACAACACTTTTAAAGCAGTACATCTTTGACCATTAAATGAAGTTGCACCTGCTAAACATTCACTTATTGCTAAATCTAAATCTGCATCTTCTAAAACAATTGCTGGGTTTTTAGCTTCTAAACCTAAAACCAAACGCAATCTGTTTTTTTGAGGATGATTTGCCTGAATTGCATTAGCAGATTTACTATTACCAATTAATGCTAAAACATCTACTTTACCAGATTTCATTATAGGTGTTGCCAAAGTTCTACCTCTACCATAAATAATATTTACAACTCCCTCAGGAAAACTATTTTGAAAAGCTTCTAACAAAGGCGACAATAATAATACCCCATGTTTTGCTGGTTTAAAAACAGTTGTATTTCCCATAATTAAAGCAGGAATCAGCAATGCAAAAGTTTCGTTTAAAGGATAATTATAAGGGCCTAAACACAAAACTACTCCTAATGGACCACGTCTAATATGTGCATGAACTCCGCTGTTTTTTTCAAACTTAGCAGAATCTCTATCCATTTGTTTATAATCTTCAATAGTGTCGTAAATGTATTCTATAGTTCTATCAAATTCTTTTTCAGAATCTGGTTTTGCTTTCCCAATCTCCCACATTAAGAGTTTTACAATTTCAGCTCTTTTTGTTTTCATTTGAGCAACAAACTTTTCCATAGCTGCAATTCTTCCTTCTACTTTCATAGTTGGCCATAAACCTTGCCCTTTACCATATGCATTAACAGCAGCATCTAAAGCTTCTAAAGCTTCATTTGCTCCCAAATTTGGAACGGTACCTAATAATGTTGGCTGGTATTTTTCTGTAGATGAAATAGTTGATAAAACATCAGCTGTATCTCCGTTCCATTCTTTTAACTCACCATTAATCAAATATGTTTTCTGATGTAAAAGTGACGTTATTTTATATTCGTTTGGAATTTCTTTAAAAGTATTCATTGTAATTTTATTTTAATCAATTGTCTAAATATTTATATACAATTGACTATTATCTTATCATCAAAATTAGTTAAATTAAGCTCAAAACAAGTAATTTCTATTTAAAAAACACGAAATTGTTTTCGACGTTAATTTAAAAATTAAACTAAAAATTCAAACAAATCTGGCTTATTGTTTAAATAGTCGCCAAAAAACTTTTTTTCTTTCATTCTTTGAATCAAAGGCTCTAAGTCTTCAGACGAACTCAGCTCTAACCCAACAACAGCTGAACCATTTACTCTATTATTCTTTTTAGTATATTCAAAATGAGTAATATCATCATTTGGGCCTAAAATTTCAGCTACAAATTCTTTTAACGCTCCTGCTCTTTGAGGAAACCTTAAAATAAAATAATGCTTTAAATTTGCATACAACAAGGCTCTTTCTTTAATTTCTGCCGTTCTTGTAATATCATTATTACTACCACTTACAACACAAACTACATTTTTATCTTTTATCTTATCTGCAAAAAAATCTAACGCAGCAATACTTAAAGCACCAGCAGGCTCTACAACAATTGCATCTTTATTATATAAATCTAAAATTGTTTGACAAATTTTACCTTCAGGTACAGTAATAACTTCATCTAAATTTTTCTGACAAATTGCAAAGTTTAGATCTCCTACTTTTTTTACAGCTGCTCCGTCTACAAAGGGGTCAATCTTCTCTAAAATTGTGTTTTTTTTGTTTTTAATAGATGTTAGCATTGATGGAGCCCCAAATGGCTCTACACCAATAATTTTAGTTTCGGGAGACAATAATTTAAAAACAGTAGACAATCCGGATGATAAACCTCCACCTCCAATAGGCACAAAAATATAATCTATTTTCTCTAGTGATTGTTCTAAAATTTCTAATCCAACTGTTGCTTGTCCTTCAATTACTTTTTCATCATTAAAAGGATGAATAAAAGTTTTGTTCTTAGCATCACATTCTAATTTAGCTGCATTAAAAGCATCATCAAAAGTATCTCCTCCAATAACCACATCAATAAAATCTTCGCCAAACATTTTTACTTGGTTAATTTTTTGATTAGGTGTTGGTGATGGCATAAAAATAGTTCCTTTTATCTGTAATAATTTACAAGATAAAGCAACGCCTTGGGCGTGATTTCCAGCACTTGCACAAACAATTTCGTGTTGTTTTTCATCATTATTTAAAGAAGACATTTTATTAAAAGCCCCTCTAATTTTATATGAACGTACAACTTGTAAATCTTCTCTTTTAAAAAAAATATTTGCATTAAACTGCTTAGAAAGATTGTTGTTTTTACTTAACGGTGTTTTATAAGCAACTCCTTGTAAATTATCTGCTGCAGTTTTTACACCCTCTAAACTTGGAAAAAAAATTGGTTCTGTTTGCATATTCAAATGTAAAAAGAAAACCTGTCAGAATTTAATTTCTGACAGGTTTTATAAAATTTAAAAATCTTTGTAAATTATGCTGATTTTATCACTTTCATTGCTGTCATAGAAGCTCTTAATTTAGCACCTACAATTTCTACAGGGTGATTTCTAATAATCGCATTAATTTTAATTAACTCTTGATTATCAACATCGTTTTTAGAACTGAATGGTTTACCAATTACGTTTGTAGAAACCGTTTTCATAAAATCAGTTAATAAAGGTTTACAAGCATGATCGAATAAATAACAACCGTATTCTGCCGTATCAGAAATTACACGGTTCATTTCTGCTAACTTCATTCTTGCAATTGTATTTGCAATTAATGGCGTTTCGTGTAAAGATTCATAATATGCAGAAGCATCTATAATACCTGATTCTGTCATTGCTTCAAAAGCTAATTCAACACCAGATCTTACAAAAGCAACCAATAAGGTACCGTGATCAAAATATTCTTGTTCAGAAATTTCATCCGAAGTTATTTCTTGCTTTTCAAATGCAGTTTCGCCTGTTGCAGCTCTCCAAGTTAATAAGTTTACATCATCATTAGCCCAATCTTCCATCATTGTTTTAGAAAAATGACCTGTCATAATATCATCCATATGTTTTTGAAACAATGGACGCATAATATCTTTTAATTCTTCTGATAATCTAAAAGCTTCTACTTTTGCAGGGTTGGACAACCTGTCCATCATGTTTGTAATTCCACCATGCTTTAAAGCTTCTGTTACAGTTTCCCATCCATATTGAATTAATTTAGCTGCATAACCAGCATCAATTCCTTCTGCTACCATTTTATCAAAAGATAAAATTGCTCCTGTTTGTAACAAACCACATAAAATAGTTTGTTCTCCCATTAAATCAGATTTTACTTCAGCAACAAAAGAAGATTCTAAAACTCCTGCTCTATGACCGCCAGTTGCAACTGCATAGGCTTTTGCTTGTGCCCAACCTTTTCCTTGTGGATCATTTTCTGGGTGAACCGCAGTTAATGTTGGTACACCAAACCCTCTTTTATATTCTTCTCTTACTTCAGATCCTGGACATTTTGGCGCAACCATAATTACCGTTAAATCTTCACGAATTTGCATTCCTTCTTCAACAATATTAAAACCATGAGAATACGCTAATGTTGCTCCTTTTTTCATTAAAGGCATTATTGTTTTCACAACATTAGTATGTTGCTTATCTGGTGTTAAGTTGATTACTAAATCGGCATTTGGTAATAACTCTTCATAAGTTCCAACAGTAAATCCGTTAGATGAAGCATTAACAAAAGATTGTCTTTTTTGTTGGATAGCAGCTTCTCTTAAAGTATAAGAAATATCTAAACCAGAATCTCTCATATTTAAACCTTGATTTAAACCTTGGGCACCACAACCCACAATAACAATTTTCTTTCCTTCTAATGCGCTTACTCCGTCTTCAAATTCTGAAGCATCCATAAAACGACATTTTCCTAATTGTTCTAATTTTTCTCTTAATGTTAATGTGTTAAAATAATTTGACATTTTAATTTATTTAGTTGTTGTATGTTTCTAATAATGTAGAAATTTTCATTTCTTCTTTGGTTATCCCAATTAAACCAGAACGAGTATATTGCATAATACCAAAAACACTTAACTGATTATATAACTCTACTATTTCATCTTTTTTTCCAGATTTCTCTAGCACAAAAAAGTCTTTATTTACAGTAACAATTCTTGCGTTACTCTCTTTAATTATATTTTGAATTTGACGTTCTTCAAACAATAATTCAGATTTAATTTTAAATAAACCCGAAATTTGATAAATAATATTATCTAAATCATGATAATACGCCTTTATTACCTCTACTTGCTTTTCTAACTGACCGATAATTTTCTTAACATTATCCTCTGCCATATTTACAACAATTGTAAATTTAGCAACACCTTCTATTTCTGATGGAGAAATATTTAAACTCTCTATATTGATTCCTCTTCTTTGAAAAATTGCAGAAACCCTGTTTAGCAATCCTATATTATTCTCAGTATAAACTGATATGGTAAATAATTGATTTTCTATATTCATATTATGATAATCTTACATCTGAAACACTTGCTCCTGTAGGAATCATTGGAAACACATTTCCTTCTTTTTCTACACAAACCTCTAAAAAATAAGCCTCTTTACTTTCCATCATTTCTTTAACAGCATCTGCTAAATCTTCTCGTTTTGTAACTTTTCTTGCTTTTATATAATAGCCTTCTGCTATGGCAACAAAATTTGGGTTTACCATTTCTGTTGATGCATAACGCTTATCAAAAAATAACTGTTGCCATTGACGCACCATTCCTAAGAAATCGTTATTTAAAACCACCACTTTTACAGCTGCTTTTTGCTGAAAAATAGTTCCTAATTCTTGAATCGTCATTTGGTAACCTCCATCTCCAGATATAGAAACTACTTCTCTATCCGGGGCAGCCATTTTTGCTCCTATCGCTGCTGGTAAACCAAAACCCATTGTACCCAAACCACCAGAAGTAATATTACTTTTGGTTTTATTGAACTCTGCATATCTACAAGCAATCATTTGGTGCTGACCAACATCAGAAACTATTGCGGCATTACCTTTACTATAAATATTAATTTGATTTAAAACCTCACCCATTGTTAAACCTTCTTTGGTTGGATGTATATCGTTTTTTATTACTTTTTCATATTCTACTTCATACAAATCTTTAAATTTTTGATGCCAATCTGTATGAGAGTTTTCATTTATTAAAGGTAAAATTGCTTCTAAGCTAGCTTTTGCATCACCTAAAACTGCAACATCTGTTTTAACATTTTTATCTATTTCTGCAGGATCTATTTCAAAATGAATCACTTTTGCTTGTTTAGCATACTCATCTAACTTACCAGTAACTCTATCGTCAAAACGCATTCCAACTGCAATTAAAACGTCGCATTCATTAGTTAAAATATTTGGTGCATAATTACCATGCATACCAACCATACCAACATTTAATGGGTGTCTAGTAGGTATTGCAGAAGCACCCAAAATCGTCCACGCAGAAGGGATTCCTGCTTTTTCAATAACCGCCTTAAAAGCTTCTTCTGCTTCACTTAAAATTACTCCTTGCCCCCAAACAACTAAAGGTTTCTTAGCTGAATTTATTAATTCTGCTGCAGCTTTAAGAGATGAAATATTTGTTTTAGGAACTGGAGAATAACTTCTTACTTTTGTACACTTTTCATAAGAAAAATCAAATTCTTCTATTTGCGCATCTTTAGTAATATCTACCAAAACAGGTCCAGGTCTACCGCTTCTTGCAATGTAAAAAGCTTTAGCTATTACTTCAGGAATTTCAGACGCTTTTGTTACTTGACAGTTCCATTTTGTAACTGGTGTAGAAATACCAACAATGTCCGTTTCTTGAAATGCATCACTTCCTAATAAATGAGAAAAAACCTGACCCGTAATACACACCATTGGTGTAGAGTCTATTTGTGCATCTGCAATACCGGTAATTAAATTGGTTGCACCAGGGCCTGACGTTGCAATAGCAACACCAACTTCGCCAGAAATACGAGCATACCCTTGCGCAGAGTGAGTTGCACCTTGCTCATGACGTGTTAATACATGATGGATTTTATCTTGATATTTATACAACTCATCATAAACAGGCATAATTGCCCCTCCAGGATAACCGTACAAAATCTTAACCCCTTCTTCTATAAGGCTTCTAACAATTGCCTCGCTACCAGAAATACGTTCAGTAGTTTTAGTAGATTTTTCTTTGTTTTTTATGGTTTGTGTTTCCATATTATAAATTATTAAGCGTCAGTTACACATCCTTTAGATGCAGATGCTACTGATTTCGCATATTTATATAAAATTCCTTTTTTGTGTTTTAGTTCAGGTGCAACCCATTTAGATTTTCTTTTCGCTAACTCTTCATCAGATAATAAAACATTAATTGAATTGTCTTCTGCGCTAATTCTAATTTTATCTCCTGTTTCTAATAAGCCAATTGCACCTCCAGATTGTGCTTCTGGTGTAATATGTCCGACCACAAAACCATGAGTTCCACCAGAAAAACGACCATCTGTTATTAAAGCAACAGATTTTCCTAAACCTGCTCCCATAATTAAAGAAGTTGGTTTTAACATTTCTGGCATTCCTGGCCCTCCTTTAGGTCCAACATACCTAATGACGACTACATCTCCTCTTTCTACTTCTCCGTTTGAAATTCCTGTATTTGCTGCTTGCTCACCATCATACACAACCGCTTTTCCTTCAAACAATAAACCTTCATTACCAGAAATTTTTGCAACCGCTCCTTCTTCAGCAAGGTTTCCGTATAATATCTGTAAATTTCCTGATGATTTTAACGCTTTATCTTTTGGAAAAACTACATCTTGATCTTCAAATTCCATCGCTTTAACATCAGCTAAATTTTCTGCCAACGTTTTACCAGTTACGGTTAAACACTCTCCATGTAAATAACCGTTTTCTAATAAGTATTTCATGATTGCTGGTGTACCACCAACTCCATGCACATCTTCCATTAAGTATTTTCCTGATGGTTTTAAATCTGCAATTAACGGAGTTCTATCAGAAACTCTTTGAAAATCTGCTAATGTAAACTCAATATCTGCTGCATGCGCAATTGCTAAAAAGTGTAATACTGCATTTGTAGAACCCCCTAAAGCATTTACAATTGCAATAGCATTTTCTAAAGATTTTTTAGAAATAATATCTAAAGGTTTTAAATCTAATTCTAGTAAATTTTTAATAGCTAAAGCTGTTCTTTCTGCTTCAGATAATTTATTAGGATTCTCAGCAGGAATTGATGAATTGTAAGGCAATGCAAACCCCATACATTCAATAGCAGAAGCCATTGTATTTGCAGTATACATTCCTCCACAAGCACCTGCTCCCGGAATTGCTCTTTTTATAATCTCTCTATATTCTTCTTCTTCAATTTCGCCAGCAACTTTTTGCCCTAACGCTTCAAAAGCAGAAACAATATTTAATTTTCTTCCTTTATATTTTCCTGATGCAATTGTACCTCCATACATCATAATTGATGGTCGATTTAAACGCAACATAGCAATTACGGCTCCAGGCATATTTTTATCACAACCAACTACAGAAACTAACGCATCATAACTCTGTGCATTCATTACTGTTTCTATAGAATCTGCAATAATATCTCTAGAAGCTAATGAATAATTCATACCAGAAGTTCCCATAGAAATACCATCAGAAACACCAATTGTATTAAATCCTAAACCAACTAAACCTGCAATTTTACTTTCAACTTTTACTTCTGCAGCCAAATTGTTTAAGTGCATGTTACATGGATTACCATCATAACCTGTACTTGCAATACCAACTTGAGCTTTGTTCATATCTTCATCAGATAAACCAACTGCATACAACATTGCTTGCGATGCTGGTTGAGATTCATCTTGTGTTAATCTTTTGCTGTATTTATTTAATTCCATTTAATGTTTTCTTCAATTTGATGACTAAATTACTATTTTTTACTATTTTTATTGAAAATAACTCAATACTATTTTTTAAATTCACGTGTTCATAAAAATACATAAAAATCTGAAAATCAATTTTTTAACACTATTTTATTATGACATTCAATCATTGAAATATATCCATAAAAAAACCTTCCGTTTTTGGGGAAGGTGCTATTTTAAAAATTTAAAAATATTACTTCCACATCAACATGTAATAATTACATTGACAATGACAATTGAAATAATATTTAAAATTTGTTTTTCCATTTCTGTTCAAATATTGCAAAAATAAATTTAAATTTCCTAAAATATTTTTCGTTTTTTAAATAATTGTACTTTGACCCATGTGAATATTTTGGAAATTAATATTACTATCTTCCTGATTCATAATATAATCTGAAATAAAATCTCCTACTTTTGAGGTAGCAGCTGCATATTGATTTTTACCTTTTATATCTTCAGTAGTAATACCTAAATCTAAAGATTTTTCTACCCCTCTTCTTACTGCATCTGCTTCCTCTTGCAAACCTAAATGTTCTAACATCATAGCTGCTGATAAAATAGAGGCTAATGGATTTGCTATATTTTTACCAGTTGCTTGCGGAAAAGAACCATGAATAGGTTCAAATAAGGCATTTTTTTTACCCACAGAAGAAGATGCTAAAAGCCCTATAGAACCTCCAATTGCACTGGATTGATCTGAAAGAATGTCTCCAAATAAGTTTTCAGAAAGAATAACATCAAACTGTTTTGGGTTTAAAATTAACTGAATTACAGCATTGTCAATAAATAAAAATTCTAATTCTATATCTTTATATTCTTTAGCAACTTCTGTAACTGTTTTTCTCCATAAACGAGAAGTTTCTAAAACGTTTGCTTTGTCAACCAAGGTTACTTTTTTCTTTCTATCTTGAGCTGCTTTAAAAGCTAAATGTGTTACTCTTGTAATTTCTTCTACAGAGTAAGTACAAACATCAAAAGCTGATTTTTGATTTTCACTTAACTCCTTATTACCAAAATATATACCACCAGTTAATTCTCTAAAAACAACGATATCAACTCCAGTAATCACTTCTCTTTTTAAAGGAGAATTTTTAATCAATTTACTATATGCTTTTACAGGTCTTACGTTACAGTACAAACCAAGTTCTTTACGTAAACGTAATAAACCTTGCTCTGGGCGAACTTTTGCTGAAGGGTTATTATCATATTTAGGGTCGCCTACTGCACCAAACAAAATCGCATCTGCCTTTCTACAGATTTCTATTGTCTTATCTGGCAAAGGACTTCCTGTTTTTTCAATAGCACAAGCGCCCATTTTTGCTTCTTTGAATATAAAAACATGATCATACACATCTGCAACAGCTTCTAACGCTTTTATTGCTTGATTTGTAACTTCAGGCCCAATTCCATCACCAGGTAATACTGCTATTGTAAACTTCATCCTTTGATATTCTTACTTAATTTTTACTTATACTGTTGCTATTTTAGAAATTTCATTTACTTCTTTCATGATTGCATGAATATCTTCATCTTTTACTTCTTTTTGTTTGTCAGCAGTCTCTAAAAAAGATTTATATGCAACGTCTAACTGAACTTTTGTTAGTTCATAACCAATTTTTTTAGCTCTGTAAGCTAAAGCTGCTCTACCGCTTCTTGCCGTTAAAACAATGGCACTTTCTGTAACACCAACGTCTTCAGGGTCCATAATTTCATATGTTTCTCTATTTTTGATTACTCCATCTTGATGAATTCCTGAACTATGAGCAAATGCGTTTGCACCTACTATTGCTTTGTTTGGCTGCACTGGCATACCCATACTTTCACGAACTAAAATACTAGTATCGTACAATAACTTTGAATTAACAGAAGTCTCTAAATTTAAATAAGGGTGCTGTTTTAACACCATAACAACCTCTTCTAAAGCTGTGTTTCCAGCACGTTCTCCAATACCATTTATAGTACACTCTATTTGACGAGCTCCGTTTATAACACCAGCAATAGAGTTTGCAGTAGCCATACCTAAATCATTATGACAATGACATGATAAGGTTACATTTTCAATTCCTCTTACGTTTTCTCGCAAGTATTTCATTTTTGCGCCATATTCTTCTGGCAAACAATAACCTGTAGTATCCGGAATATTTAAAACAGTTGCTCCTGCTTTTATGACCGCTTCACAAACTCTTGCTAAATACTCATTGTCTGTTCTACCTGCATCTTCTGCATAAAACTCAACATCTTCTACAAAAGACTTAGCATAAGAAACCGCTTTTACAGCTCTTTCTATTACTTTTTCTCTAGTTGAATTAAATTTGAACTTAATATGAGAATCACTGGTACCAATACCTGTGTGAATTCTTGGATGTTTTGCAAATTTTAAAGCTTCTGCTGCAACTTTAATATCGTTTTCTACAGCTCTTGTTAAACCACAAACTGTCGCATTTTTTACAATTTTTGCAATTTCAGAAACAGAAGTAAAATCTCCTGGACTTGATACCGGAAAACCAGCTTCAATTACATTTACGCCAAGTAAATCTAATCTTTCTGCAATAACCAATTTTTGTTTTGTGTCTAATTTACAACCTGGTACTTGCTCACCATCTCTTAAGGTTGTATCGAAAATTTGAACTTTATTGTCTTGCATAATTTTGTAAAGATTATCTTTATATTAAATCAAAAATATATCTTGCATTTTCAAATTATGTTATTTTTTACCGTTTTTCACGATTCCTAATATGTATATTAAAATCATAAAAAACTAATTACCAATAAGTTATGAGTAAAAACATTACATCAGCCAGTCAACAAAATGATGCACTTTTTGTGCTAATTAAGTCTTTAACAAAGTCTGAAAAAAGACAATTTAACCTTTATGTTGGTAGATTAGGAGGCAATATTGATGCTAAATTTTTTTCTCTTTTTAAATTTTTAGAAAAATTAAAAGTTTATGACGAAAAGGTAATTATTAAAAGTGATATTGTTTCTAAACAACAATTATCAAACTTAAAAGCACATTTATATAAACAAATATTAATTAGTTTAAGATTAAACCCAGCACATAAAAATATAAGAATTCAAATTAGAGAACAATTAGATTTTGCTACTGTTTTATATCAAAAAGGTTTATATAAACAAAGTTTAAAATTATTAGATAAAGCTAAAAACTTAGCATTAGATAATGAAGAAAAAAATATTGCTTACGAAATTGTAGAATTAGAAAAAGTAATAGAAACACAATACATTACAAGAAGTTTGAGTAATAGAGCTGACCAACTTTCTATACAAGCAAAAGATTTGAGTCAGCAAAACGTAGTAGCAAGTAAATTATCTAATTTATCTTTACAATTGTATAGCCATTTATTACAAAACGGATATGTAAAAAACAATGATGAGTTAGAGTTTATAAATGAATATTTTTACAGTAAATTACCTAAATATAAGTTTGATAATTTTGGCTTTAGGGAAAAATTATGGCTTTACAAATCTCACTTGTGGTTTAGTTTTTTAACTCAAGACTTTTTAAAAAGTTATAAGTACGCTAACAAATGGATTGGGTTATTTAAAGAAAATAAAAAATATATAATTCAACACCCTGTATTTTATTTAAAAGGAATTAACTACCTTTTAGAAGCTTTATTTTTTGTGCAAAAAACATCAACTTTTCAAGAAGAACTAATTGCTTTTGAAAACGAGATTAAACAGAATGTAATTCCTTTAAATACAAATACAGAAATTCTAATATTTCAATACTTGTATGCTAACAAGTTACACTTACACTTTTTAGAAGCTTCATTCTCTGAAGGCGAATATTTGGTAGATATTATTAATGAAAAAATAAATTATTATAGAAACAGGTTAGACACTCATTATATAGTAATGTTGTATTACAAAATTGCCTGTTTGTATTTTGGTATGGGTAAAAATGAGTTGTGTATAGAATATCTACAAAAAATAATAAACTCTAAAAACCTAAGTTCCGCAGAAGATTTACAATGTTTTGCAAGAGTACTAAACTTAATTGCACATTATGAGTGTGGTTTAGATTATGACTTGGAAAGACAATTTTTAGACACTTATAAGTTTTTATTAAAGATGGAAAACTTACAAGAAGTTCAAAAAGTATTTTTAACATCAATTAGAGATTTAAGCGATGTTTTTCCTCATGAAATTAAAAATGAATTTAAAAAAATTCATACCAAACTAAAAATGTACGAAGATCACCCTTATGAAAAAAGAGCCTTTTTATATTTAGATATTTTATCTTGGTTAGAAAGTAAAATAAAAAACAAACCAATTGCAGAAATTATTAAAGAAAAAATAAATACCTCAAACAAAAAATAAACATTTTTTATTTATAGCATTTATTTTTTGCGAACTTCACATTTATGAATACAATTATCAAAATAAATCATATTGAAGGCTTTCAAAATAAATAAAACGCCTATTTTTGCCTTGTGAATTATTCAAAATTAAATACAAACTCTTCTAATCCTACTTCTGTAGGTTGTATTTTTATGAATAAAATTATTCGCACAATTACTACAATTACAACCCTTTAGGGGTTCATTTATATTCATATCATTTCAGGTTATTATATTGTTTCTAACAAAAGGAAACAACATCAACAAAAATTTAATTATTCAAATATTTATCATTAAAAATGAAAGTATTAAAATTCGGAGGTTCATCAGTAGCCAACTCAGAAAACATAAAAAAAGTTTTAGACATTGTTGCTAAAACATCACAAGAAAATAAAGTAGCAATTATAGTTTCGGCTTTTGGAAAAACCACTGATAATTTATTGCATGGGGCAAATACTGCCTTAAAAGATATTACCAAAGCTAAAGAAATTATACAATCAATTAAAGAATTACATTTTTCTGTAATTGATGAATTAATTTGGAAAAACAAAAAAGAAGTTATTGAAGAAGTAACCTATTTGTTTAACAAATTACAATCGATTTTTGAAGGTGTTTTTTTATTGCAAGAACTCTCAAATAAAACACTTGCCAAGGTTTGTAGCTTTGGAGAAAGATTATCTTCTTTCATAATTGCAAACGCAGCAAAAGAAAATTTAAACGCTACACATAAAGAAAGTAGAGATTTAATATCTACTAACAACGAGTACTTAAATGCACAAGTAAATTTTAAAATTACCAATAAAAATATTGTTTCTTTTTTTGATAACAACAAACATCAAGTTACTCTTTTAGGAGGTTTTATTTCTTCTAATATTGATGGAAAAACTACAACTTTAGGAAGAGGAGGTTCTGATTATTCAGCAGCCATTTATGCCGCGGCATTAAATGCTGATGAATTACAAATATGGACTGATGTTAGTGGAATGTATACTGCAAACCCTAGAGTTGTAAAACAAGCATATCCTATTTCAGAAATTTCTTATGAAGAAGCAATGGAATTGTCTCATTTTGGTGCAAAAGTATTGTATCCACCAACAATTCAGCCAGCTTTAAGAAAAGAAATTTCCATCAGAATTAAAAATACTTTTGAACCAGAAAGTATTGGAACTTTAATCTGCAAGAATCCTAAAAACGGAAATGAAGTAAAAGGGATTTCTCATATAGAAGATATTAGCCTTATTACTTTAGAAGGCGGTGGAATGATTGGAATTCCTGGTTTTTCTAAACGATTATTTGAAACACTTTCTGTAGCAAAAATAAATGTTATTTTTATTACACAAGCTTCTTCTGAACACTCTATTTGTGTAGGTGTTTATGAAAATGATGCAGCAAAAGCAAAAGAACTTTTAGATGAAACTTTTAATAGAGAGATTGAGAAGAATAAAATAAAGCCAATTATTGTAGAAAAAGATTTGGCAATTATTGCGGTGGTTGGTGAGAGTATGAAAAACTATCAAGGTTTAAGCGGACAAATGTTTAGCGCCTTAGGAAGAAATAATGTAAATGTAAGAGCAATCGCACAAGGTTCATCAGAAAAAAATATTTCTGCTGTAATCAATAATTATGATGCAAAAAAAGCATTAAATATTTTACATGAGCAATTTTTTGAAGAAAAAACAAAACAATTAAACCTCTTTGTTACTGGTGTTGGTAATGTAGGAGAGCGCTTTTTAGCACAATTACATCAGCAAAAAGAATTCTTAAAAGAAAACTTAAAATTAAATATTAGAGTTATCGGAATTGCAAACTCTAAAAAAATGGCTTTTGACAATGCAGGTATTAATCTAGATAACTGGAAAGAAGCATTAGAAAATGGAGAACCAACAACTATAGATAGTTTTCATAAAAAAGTAAAAGAAGCCAACCATAGAAATAGTGTTTTTATAGATAATACAGCAAATCAACAAGTTTCTGAAATCTATGAAAAGTATTTACGTGATAGTATTTCTGTAGTAACTTGTAATAAAATTGCTTGTGCTTCTAGCTTTGAAAATTACAAAACTTTAAAACAAGTTTCTAGAAAATATAACGCATCTTTTTTATTTGAAACAAATGTTGGTGCAGGTTTACCAATTATAGATACGCTTAAAAATTTGATTAATTCTGGAGACAGAGTTCTGAAAATACAAGCAGTTTTATCTGGTAGTTTAAACTTTGTTTTCAATAATTTTAATGCAAATTCAACATTTCATGATATTGTTGAGGCTGCTCAAAAAGAAGGATATACTGAGCCAGATCCAAAAATTGATTTAAGTGGTGTTGATGTTGCTCGTAAAATTTTAATTTTAGCTAGAGAAAGTGGTTATAAATTAGAATTAACAGATATTAAAAACAATGCTTTTTTACCTGAAGACAGTTTAAAAACAACTAACAATGAAGGTTTTTATGCCTCATTAATTAAAAACGAAGGTCATTTTCAAAATATATTTAAAGAGGCAAACGATAAAAATTGTCGCTTAAAATATGTTGCAGAATTTGTTGATGGAACTGCTAATGTTGGTTTACAGCATATTGCTGCAGATCATCCTTTTTATAATTTAGAAGGAAGTGATAATATTGTCTTGTTTTTTACAGACAGATACCCAAAAAACCCGCTAATTATAAAAGGAGCTGGAGCTGGAGCAGATGTTACTGCTTCTGGTATTTTTGCTGATGTAATTAGAATTGCAAATCAATAAATTATGAATTATTTAAAAATATTTGCTCCTGCAACTGTTGCTAATGTTTCTTGCGGATTTGATTCTATGGGGTTTGCCGTTGATCAAGTTGGAGATGAAATGTCTTTTACAAAAACAACTAAAAAAGGTGTAAAAATTACAGCAATTACTGGTGCAAATTTAACTTTTGATGTTGATAAAAATGCTGCAGGTGCAGTTGTTAAAAAAATGCTTTTAGAAGCAAAAGCAGATTTTGGAATAGAATTAACAATACATAAAGGATATTCTCCAGGAAGCGGATTAGGTAGCTCAGCAGCTAGTTCTGCTGGTGCAGCTTTTGGCGCAAATCAATTATTAGGAAATATTTATTCTGATTTAGAATTGACAAAATTTGCCATGTTTGGTGAACAAGTTGCTTGCGGAACCCCAATTGCAGACAACGTTTCTGCTGCAATTTATGGCGGTTTTGTTTTAGTTAGAAGTTACAGTCCTTTAGAAATCATAAAACTACCCGTTCCGAGTGAATTAAGAGTTGTGGCTATTCATCCGC
Organism: uncultured Polaribacter sp.; assembly: GCF_947500975.1. Taxonomy (GTDB): domain Bacteria; phylum Bacteroidota; class Bacteroidia; order Flavobacteriales; family Flavobacteriaceae; genus Polaribacter. The sequence continues at coordinate 7,470 of NZ_CANMUE010000006.1, read as the reverse complement.
AGGTAGAAGTAAAAACAAAAGATGCTAGAGAAGTTTTACCCACAGAAATTGCCTTAAAAGACGCAGTAACACAATGGGCAAACGTTGGTGGTTTAATTAGCGGTTTATATTCAGATAATTACAGCTTAATCAGTAATTCTTTAGTAGACATTATTGTAGAACCTTATAGAAAAAAATTAATTCCATTTTTTGACGATGTTAAAAACGCAGCAACAAAAGCCGGTGCTTTAGGTGCTGGAATTAGCGGTTCTGGTCCAACAATTTTTGCTTTATGTAAAGGTGATGACATTGCTAAAAGTGTCTACAAAAACATAGAAAATAGTTATAAAAATACCGGTATTGACTTTGAAATGTTTATTTCAAAAGTGAATCATGAAGGAATAAAAATATTAGAATAACCGTCATAACGAAGGAAAAATGACTGAAGTAATCTCATTAATTAACAAATAGCTTGCTTCGTACCTCTCAAAATGACAAAAACAAAAAAACATGAACTATTATAGTTTACATCATAAATCGCCAATATCAACTTTTAAAAATGCAGTTGTACAAGGTTTAGCAAAGGACAGAGGAATTTATTTCCCTGAAACAATTACACCTCTATCAGAAGATTTTATAAAAAATATAGGTAATTACTCAAATCAAGAAATTGCTTTTGAAGTAATTAAACAATTTGTTGGTGATGAAATTCCGTCAAATATTTTAAAAGAAATTATTAAAGAAACTGTTTCTTTCGATTTTCCTTTGGTAAAAGTGGATGACAATATTGCTTCTTTAGAATTGTTTCATGGACCCACAATGGCTTTTAAAGATGTTGGAGCTAAATTTATGGCAAAGTGTTTAGAGTATTTTAATAAAGGTAATGATAGTGAAGTTACCGTTTTAGTGGCTACTTCTGGTGATACTGGTGGTGCTGTTGCAAATGGTTTTTTAGGTGCAAAAGGCGTTAATGTAGTTATTTTATATCCTTCAGGAAAAGTAAGTGATATTCAAGAAAAACAATTAACAACATTAGGTCAAAATATTACTGCCTTAGAGGTTGATGGTGTTTTTGATGACTGCCAAGAGATGGTGAAAACTGCTTTTTTAGATGAAGAAATTCAAAAAACACTAACATCCGCAAATTCAATAAACGTGGCCCGTTGGTTGCCACAGATGTTTTATTTTTTCTTTGCGTATAAAGAACTTCAAAAAGAAAATAAAGATTTAATTTTTTCTGTACCCAGCGGAAATTTTGGAAACATCTGTGCAGGAATAATGGCTCAAAAATTAGGCTTGCCAATTAAACATTTTGTAGCTTCTACCAATGTAAATAATACAGTACCTAATTATTTAATTGATGGTGTATATAAACCTAAACCATCTATAGCAACCATTTCTAACGCCATGGATGTAGGAAATCCAAGTAACTTTATCAGAATTCAAGAATTATTTAATAATGATTTAGAAACCTTAAAAAAGGCTTTTTCTTCTTATAGTTTTTCTGATGATGAAACTCGTGCAACAATGAAAGCTATTTATAATAACTCTGGTTATATTTCTGACCCTCATGGGGCTGTTGGCTACTTAGGTTTACAAAAACATAATTTGCAGGAAAATGAGTTTGGTGTATTTTTAGAAACTGCACATCCTGTAAAATTTTTAGATGTTGTTGAAGAAACATTACCTGTAAAAGTAGAAATACCCGAACAGATTAAAAAAGTTATCAATAATAAAAAAGTGGCTATAAAAGCCTCTTCTTATCAAGATTTGAAGAACTTTTTGATGAATTAAAATTTATTAAAAGAATTTTTAAAAAAAGTCCTAACATTTTAAAATGCTAGGACTTTTTTTATCTTAAATAACTAGATAAAATTTTTATTTATTTTCTGCTTTTACATACTTCCCTTTTACAATAAAGAAATAAGACCTTCTATTTTTTTGATGCTCTTCATCTGTACAACTTTTATTATAAAAATCATCACATTCATTTAATAGTCTATCTTCTCCATAACCTATTGCACTTTCTATTCTATGATTGGCAATACCTCTAGAAAGAATATAATCTCTTGTAGATTTTGCTCTTCTATCAGATAACTTTCTATTATACTCTCTAGAGCCTCTTGCATCTGTATGAGATTCTATTTTTATTATAACTTCTGGATTTTCTTTTAATACAGTAACTACTTTTTCTAACTCATATTCTGCATCTTCCCTTATATTTGATTTATTATAATCAAATCTAATAGGGTTAATTACAATTTCTGTTTCAAAAACTATAGGTGTTAAATTTAAATCTACTTTTAACTTCAATTCATGAATATCTTTAGTATTAATTTTAACAATATCTGATTGAAACTCAGTTTTTCCTCCTAAAACTGTAAAGTTTAATCCACAATCTTTTTTACCAAAAGAAAAATTACCTGATGCATCAGAAACTCTTCTTTCAATAATTTTACCAGTTATATCAATTAAATTAACATTAACTCCTGCTATTGTTTCTTTTGTGTCTTTATTAAAAACAACTCCTTCTATAAATTCTTCACAAACAATAACTTTATTATTGTTAATAACAAAACTATAAATATCATCATCTCCTTTACCTCCTTCTCTGTTAGAAGAAAAATAACCTCTTGTTTTCTCTTTATCTATTGAAAAAGAAAAATCATCTTTATTGCTATTTATTGGAACTCCTAAATTTACAGGGCTTTCATATCCAGTTTCAGTTATTTGACTTTCAAAAACATCTAGAGCTCCTAAACCAATATGTCCATTGGATGAAAAGTATAATTTATTATCGCTATCAACAAAAGGAAACATCTCATGCCCTTCTGTATTAATATCTTCTCCTAAATTTACAACTTCTCCAAACTTATTATTACCTAAAATAGAAACCTTATAAAGGTCTGTGGCACCATATCCATTTGGCATATCTGATACAAAATACAATACTTTTTCGTCTAAACTTAATGCTGGGTGACCTACTGAATAATTAAGGTTATTAAATGGTAATTCAACCATATTAGTCCATGATCCATTAACTAATTCTGCGCTAAAAATTTTTAAATGAGATACTCTCTTTTTGTCACTTCTTAATTTTTTTCCATCAAAATTATCTCTTGTAAAATACATTTTCGTACCATCTTGCGTTATTACGGCTGATGCTTCGTGGTACTGAGAATTAATATCTTTATTTTTTTGTACATTAATAAAATCTATATGATTTATCATGTTTTCACTTTCCGAAATATATTCATCTGCTTCATAAATATTTAAAAATGGTTGTTTATTCCACTGATAAATTTTATTCTTACTTAGATCTCCTTCTGGTCTTGTAGATGAAAAAAAAACTTTATCGTTTGATATAAAACCACCATAATCTGAATATTTTGTATTGGTTGATAGATTATGAATATTTACGTATGTGTTTCCTTCTTTAGTAAAATCTTCAAAATAATTTCTTTTTCCTGTTAAAGCATAAAGCCGACTATCTGTATCATTAAATTCTTTAAACTTTAACAACCATTTATCAGACTCTTCATAATCTCCATTTATTTTTAAACTCTGAGAGTATTTAAAATAATATTCTGAATCTAAATTGTCTTTTTCATAAAGAGAAAATAATTTTTCATACCAAAAAGCTGCTTCTTTGGTTTTAGAGTTTAAATAATAAGAATCTGCTAATCTAGATAATACAAGTTTAGAATCATCACCACGATTATAAATTGCTTCATAAAGTTCAGCTGATTTTACATATGAAAACTCCTTAAAATATCTATCTGCTGCGTATTTTCTTTGCCCATATGAAATGGATATAAAGAATAATAATATTATAACAATATATTTTTTCATAAACATTTATTTTTAAAAAAACCTTGGAGACTTAAGTGTTGCTTGTCTTAATATATCAAAAGTTAACATTACTTCATGAGTACCAAAATTATAATTTTTATAGTTAGAGGTTGTTAAATCATAAGCATATCCAATATTTAAACTATCTGATATTTGAAAACCAACTATTGCACTAACTGAATCATCCCATCTATAAGCTACCCCTAAATTAAATTTTTCGTTAAATAAAAAGTTAGCAGAAACATCTATTGATAAAGGAGCTCCATCAACTATTTTAGCAATAGTTGCTGGTTTAAACTTAACTGAATCTGATAAATCAAAAACGTAACCTGCAATTAAAAAGTAATGTAATCTTTCTACTTCTAAAGCTACTACTAAATCATTATAATGTTCTGTTCTTAAAAAATTAGGAATTGAAAAACCAATATAACCTTTAGGTGTGTGAAAATAAATACCAGCACCAACTGTGGGTAAAAATTTATCTACATTCTCATTAAATAATACATCTGTGTTTTGAAAACTTCCTTTAGACCAATCCAAATTTAAAGTTCTTCCACCAAATCTTAATCCAAAAGCAAATTGACTTTTATCACTTGTTCTTAAGGTATATGAAATATTCCCATCAAAATAAGTTTCTTTTGCAGGACCTAGTTCATCATTTACAAAATTAAACCCTAAACCTACACCACTATATCCGAGCGGAGTATGAAAACTAAAATTTTGTGTGTCTGGAGCCCCATCTATACCAACCCACTGTGTTCTTCCAAGTGCTGAAGCAGTAAAATGGCCTTTTGATCCTGTATACGCAGGATTTATACTCATAGTATTAAACATATACTGAGTATAATGGGGGTCTTGTTGAGCTTTAAGAGAATACATTGTAAACAACGTAATCATTAGTAAAACTATAATTTTAGACACTTTCATTTCTTGTTTTTTTATCTTGATATTTTTGATGCTTTCCATTAATTATTTATCTATTTAGATAAATCCATCCTGTTTTTGGTTCAGATCCATCTCCTAGATCTAAAACATAATAATATGTACCTACAGGTAATTTACTTTTCTGATCTATAGTAACTCTACCGTCTGATAAACCATTCCAAGTATTATCATATTTCTTTTTAGTATAAACTGAGTTACCCCATCTGTTAAATACTTCTAACGTATTGTTTGGATAATTATCTATACAATCTATTTTAAAGAATTCATTAACACCATCTCCATTAGGAGAAAATTCATTATAGATAGTTAAACAAATTGGTGTAGTTTCTGCACTAGAACTATTATTAGTATCATTAGAATCTATCTCGTTTAAAAAAGTAATACTAGCAGTATTTAAATATTCTCCTGATTCTTCTACTTTAACAACTATTGTTAATGTTTCTGTTGCTCCATTTGATAAACTAGGAATACTCCATGTAGAGAAACCATCATAGACTCCTGTATTTGTACTATGAGAAACATAGCTGTAACCTGAAGGCAATGTTTCATCTATTTCAATAAGAGTAGCTAAACCTGGCCCACTGTTTGTAACAGATATTGTAAAGGTAACTTCTTCTCCAACAACTGGATTTTGAGTATTAACTGTTTTATTGATTGATAAATCAACTAATAATAATGGGTTTACTGTTATTGTTACTGTTGCTATATCACAAACTACTGGAGTTCCATTATCACAAACTGTATAAACAAAAAAGTCATTACCTGTAAATCCTGCGTTTGGTACATAGGTAAACGTTCCATCAGAATTTAATGTTAAAGTTCCATTACTTACATTTACTACTGGTACTTCATTTACAGTTTGATCATTTGCTTCTGGATCTGTGTCATTATCTAACACATTACCACTCACTGCTTCTCCATTATCTGTATTATAACCATCATCATTAGCATAAGTGTCATTTGTTCCATTATCTGGTAAGACAGTAATAACAACAACAGCTGTATCACATTCTTGTGGTGTACCATCATCACAAATCTCATAAGTAAATACATCTTTTCCAACAAAACCTGGGTTAGGTACGTATGTATATGTACCATCAGCATTAATTACTACAGTTCCATTTTCTGGATTAGAAATTGGAGTTGTATTTATTGTAATAACATCTCCATTTACATCAAAATCATTTGGTAATAAACTTCCACTAACTGGTGTATTCATTTCAGTAGTTCCTGTATCATTATTTGCAACAGGTGGATTGTTAATACCGTCTGTTATTGGCCCAATTACTGTAATGTATATAGTAGCTGAATCACACTCTTGTGGTATACCATTATCACAAATAGTATAAGTAAAACTATCTGATCCAATAAAACCTCTTAAAGGAGTGTATGTATATTCTCCTGTTACAGGATCTATATCAACCCAAACTCCTTCTACAGTTAGAACTCTTGTTGTTGTAACCGTAAGAGTATTACCATCTTCATCTATATCATTAGTTAAAACAAAACCGCTTGTTGGTGTATCAACATAAGTATTATTAAAATCATCAATTGCAACAACTGTATTTTCTATATTTATATCTGTACATCCTGCACATGTTGGATCCGGATCTGGAGTATCGCTTGTTACAGATACAATATTTATTAAATCTCCAGTAAAACTTCCTGGAACTGTTAATGTAACAGTATAAGTAATTGTTTCTCCATTTAATAAAACAGGTATCGTATCATTTAATTCTCCATTTACTGTTGCTCCAGAATCTTTTGACCAAGTACCAACAGAAATTCCAGCTGGAAATGGATCTATTACCGATACGTTACTCGCATTTCCTGGTCCTTCATTAGTAACTGTTATTGTATAAACAACAATATCTCCAGGTTTATAAGTCTCATTTTTATCTGTCTTAACTGTTACAATATCAGCTAAATTAGGAACTACTAATGTTACTGTTGCCGTATCTGAATTCCCTTCTGCATCTTCTACTTCATAAGTAATAGCTGTTGGTGTTCCTTCAAATCCTGATTCTGGGGTAAATGTCAAAGCACCTGTGGTTGGATCTACTGTCCAAACTCCTTCTCCTGGTACTGTCATCTCTATACAATCGCCTGCTGCATCTGTTTCTGTACAGCTTGATCCAGTTGGTAAACCTGTATCTAATAAGGTTACTGTAGTTGGATCTACTACATCTCCTGTTGTATCATTACCCGTTACATCTATTGGATCACTTGCAGAACCTGGTGTATACGTTGCTGTATCATCAGTAGCAATTGGTAATGGATCTGCGGTTAAAGTTAACGTTCCTGTATCTGAATTCCCTTCTGCATCTTCTACTTCATAAGTAATAGCTGTTGGCGTTCCTTCAAATCCTGATTCTGGGGTAAATGTCAAAGCACCTGTGGTTGGATCTACTGTCCAAACTCCTTCTCCTGGTACCGTCATCTCTATACAATCGCCTGCTGCATCTGTTTCTGTACAGCTTGATCCAGTTGGTAAACCTGTATCTAATAAGGTTACTGTAGTTGGATCTACTACATCTCCTGTTGTATCATTACCCGTTACATCTATTGGATCACTTGCAGAACCTGGTGTATACGTTGCTGTATCATCAGTAGCAATTGGTAATGGATCTGCGGTTAAAGTTAACGTTCCTGTATCTGAATTCCCTTCTGCATCTTCTACTTCATAAGTAATAG
>NZ_CANMUE010000005.1 GCF_947500975.1 uncultured Polaribacter sp. | reverse complement strand
AAAAATCGGACTGCAAAAATACAACTTGTTTGTTTTACAAACCTAATAAAAAGTGATTTATTTTTAAAGTTTTTTTTAAAACCTAAAACCAAACTCACCACCAAATACCCAGTAAATAAAACTCAGAAAAATCAATGAACTAAACTAACATATTTCCGTTAGCGGGTGCAAATATACAACTCATTTCTACACCCACAACTATTTTTTAAACCTTTTTTTAAAATAATTTAAAACTAAAACTTAAAACCATTAAAACTAATAACTTACATCATCAAAAAAAATAATTGAATTTGAAAAGTATTTGATTAACTAACCCTAAATAATACAAAACAAAAGAAAGGTAAAGGTTTCATCTTTGAATATAAAGACCAAAAAATAATTTTTTAAATACTATAAAACCTAATTTAATCCAGAAATACTCTGTTAAGAACTAAAATTAAATCTTTTTTTATTAAAAGTAAACTGTAAGTTTATAGAAAATATTACATTTTAAACAAAACATAAAGCAAATACAACAACGAAAACAGACCTTTTTATTTACTTATATAATACCTATAAAAAATAATTACTCCTTAATAAAAGGAAATAGCAAAAAGAAAGCCTATTTTTTACTTTTAATTTTCTTTCTTTTTTTCTTTTTCTTCAACTTGGCAAACATTTGCCTATACTCTTCTATATCAATCTTAGATTTTTTATCTAAAGTAATTTTCTGAAAATCGAAATTCAGTTTAGTTTCTTGCTCTTTTAAAGCACCATCCATAAAAGCACGCTGTAAAACATCTTCAATTAGAAAATCTTCATTAACTGCTTCTGGGTGATATTCTGTTTTTAGTGATAGTTTAAACACATTGGCCGTTGTGTTATACCAAAATGCTCGCCAACCACTTCTTAACTCTTTAATATTATTAAAAGCAGATTGACCAGTTTGGCGATGTATTAACTTAATTAAAATTCGCCCCTCTGTAGTAGTCATCTTTTTTATTTGATCTGAAAACTCACCTTCAATATACTTTTGAATTCTTTTGGTATACTTTTGTCTTTTACTTCTTTTTTTTATTTTATGGAGTCTAGATTTTAAAGAATCTAATCTTTCAGAAGCTAACTGTGCATAAGGATAAGCCTTAAATACTTTTCTGCGAAACCATAAATAGTATCGAACATCGTCTTTTGAATTAAATTTATGTTTTGGTAATATCGAGATTCCTTTGAGATTAATAGTAAGCGTATCTCCTGGGTTTACAAAAACATAATCATCTATGTTTTTAGGTAAGGAATCTTGCTCTCTTTTTTGTGAAAAAGTGAGTATTGTGAATCCTATTATATATATGTATAGAAGTTTCTTCAAATTATATTAATCTTGATTGCAAAAAGGTAGCCAAAGTTACTTAATCTTATCTATAAAATCTTGCTCAGAAATAATTTGTATTCCTAAATCTTGAGCTTTTGTTAATTTACTTGGTCCCATATTATCACCAGCAACCACAAAATTTGTTTTTTTAGATATTGATGAACTTACTTTACCTCCATTATCTTCAATAGCCTTTTTTAATTCATTTCTACTCATTTGATGAAAAACTCCAGACACTACAAATATATTTCCCTGTAATTTATCTGTTTGATTTTCTAACTTCTCAGCAGAAATTTCTAATTGTAATTCATATTTTTTTAAACGATTGACTAACTCAATGTTTAATTCATTGGTCGAAAAATCTATAATACTTTGCGCAATCCTATCTCCAATTTCGTCTACAGAAATTAAAGTTTCAAAATCTGCAATCATTAAATTGTTAATGGATTTAAAATGCTTTGCTAATTTTTTAGCAACAGTCTCTCCAACAAAACGAATTCCTAATGCAAATAATACTTTTTCAAATGGAATTTCTTTTGATTTCTGAATTCCTTTAATCATATTTTTAGCAGATTTTTCTGCCATTCTTTCCAAAGGGATTATTTGCTCAACTGTTAAATCATATAAATCGGCATAATTTTTTATGAGTCCTTCTTTTCGTAATAAATCTACAGTCTCCCCTCCTAAACCATCAATATCCATTGCTTTCCTTGAAATGAAATGCTTAATTCTACCTGTAATTTGAGGCGCACAACCAAACTCATTAGAACAATAATGTTTTGCATCGCCTTCAGACCTAATTAATTCTGTATTACATTCTGGGCAATTGGTTACATAAACCGTTGGATTAGAATATTCTGGACGTTTTGAAAAATCAACAGCAATAATTTTTGGAATAATTTCACCTCCTTTTTCTACAAAAACAGTATCATTAATTCTAATATCTAACTTTTCAATTTGATCTGCATTATGCAAAGAAGCACGTTTCACAATAGTTCCTGCGAGCTGTACAGGTTCTAAATTTGCAACAGGTGTAATTGCACCAGTTCTACCAACCTGATAAGTAATCTCATTTAAAGTTGTAGATACTTGCTCCGCCTTAAACTTGTATGCAATTGCCCATCTTGGCGCTTTAGATGTAAAACCTAATTCTTCTTGTTGTTGTAAATTATTTACTTTAATAACAATTCCGTCAGTTTCATAAGGCAAATTATGACGTTCTGCATCCCAATAATTTACAAACTCAAAAACTTTATCAATAGTTTTAGCTAAAACAATTGTGTCTGGAACCTTAAATCCTACTTTTCGGGCATTTTCTAAACTTTCAAAATGTGTTTTGTATTTTCGTTCATCAGTAACTACTTGATATAATAAACAATCTAATGGTCGTTTTGCAACTTCAGCACTATCTTGAAGCTTTAAACTTCCACTTGCTGTGTTTCTTGGGTTTCTATATTCTTCTTCATTATTTGCTACGCGTTCTTCATTCATTTTATTAAAACCATCTAATGGTAAAATAATTTCTCCTCGCATTTCAAAATTAGAAACGAAATCTTCTTTTATTGATAAGGGTATTGAACGAATGGTTTTGATATTATTTGTTACATCATCTCCTTGAAAACCATCACCTCTAGTAACTGCTTTCATAAATTGACCGTTTTCAAAAGTTAAATTAATAGAAGCTCCATCATATTTTAACTCACACGTATACTCAATTTCTGATGTTCCTAAAGCTTTTTGAATACGCTTTTCCCAATCAAATAAATCTTCTTTTGAATATGAATTATCCAAAGAATACATTCTATTCTTATGAGTTATTGTTTCAAAATTTTTTGTAATGGTACCTCCTACTCTTTGTGTTGGAGAATTTTCATCAAAAAAGATAGGATTCTCTTTTTCTAACTTTTCTAGTTCTTTTAGCTTTTTGTCAAACTCAAAATCAGAAATTGTTGCATTATCTAATACATAATAATTATATGTATGTGTATTTAATTCATCTCTTAACGAATATATTAATTGTTCTATTGTCATTTAGCTTTTCTTTATACCCTGTAAAACACTAACTCCTTTTGGAAAAGGATTACCAGAAGATCGTCTAAAAGAAACAACTTGACCTACATGCCAAATTGCATCTGCTATAGGGCCATTAATTGCATTCCAAAATGGATATACTTTTTCTCCAAAAATCAATTTAAATTCTGACACATCATTACTGTTTCTTAAAATATCACTTGCCTTTTTTAGGTTTATTAATGTTTTTTTACGTTTCTCAGCATAAGTCATTTCTGGTTGTTTGGCTCCGTTTGCAACTTTTAAAGTAGCATTTAAAATTACTTGAGACAAACCCAAAATATGATCTATAGTTTCCTCAGTTGTTCTTGCTTCTTCATTTGGTTTAAATCTTAAATCTTTTTCCGTTAAACCCTCTGTTGCCCAATAATACCTGAAACCCAAACCATCTACCATTCTACTTGCTGTTGTACCTGGAGTAAATTCTTTCGCAGGTTCAGGAATTTGATAGTAAGGTAATTTATCTTGAGAATTCATAGAAAAGATAGTTGTTAAGATAATTATTAAGGTGATTTTTTTCATCAATATAATTTTTGATAAAAATAAGAAAAAGGATTTTGAATTTCACAAATAGTTGTGTTCCTTTTTTAATAAAGAACTTACTGCAGTATTATTGTTTTGTTACTTAAATTTAGATCAAACAAGTAACTATAATGAACAAGTAATAATTTACCTATTCAAAAAAAAAGCCAAAATACAATTGCTTTTTGCTATGAAAAGTAGGTTGTTATTTAATAAATAAATATTTTTTTCAACTCTTAAAATTAGCAAACTAGTTTAGCCCTGATTGTAGCAATTGTTTGAGCTCTTTTTTTTGATGATTTAAAAAACTTACTATCTACAATAATCTATTAGTCTTTTATAAAAAGAAGAGAAAATAAATTCAGCATAAAAAAAGCGAGTGCGGAAAGCAGGAAATAGCTTCAAAATAAATTATTCATTCATTTTAATAGAATCTATTTGTTTTTGAAGTTCTTGAATCTTTTTTACATTAATTTCTTTCTTGGAAAGTATCTTTATAGAATCTAATATTTGTTGATTTTTTTCTACAATTGTTTTTTCTTTATCAAAATAAATATTAGTTTTTTCACTTGATCTCCAAGCTTCATTTAATTGTTTGTAAACTTCTTCGTTCCAAGTACTCGGTCTTTTTGCATCAATCCAAACAACATCTCTATACTCACTATCAATTAATGCTAAATCTGGCGTTGCAGAACCATCGAACTGTGAATTTTCTTTTTTAATAGCAGAAATTGTACTCAAAAAAAACATTCGTTTTCTACCAGAAATATTTTTAATATATGGTCTAAATTCTACTGGTTTATTTACAGACCAATCATATTCTTTTTTAGATTCAATTACTTTTAAAGGCATTGCAGAAACACCTGCATAACCTTGTTTTTTTGAAGCATGATCGTAATAATACAAAGCATCTGTACCGTCTGCAGGAATAAAAACACTAAAGGTTAAACTGGTTCGTTCATCGCCAACTGGCTCTAATCCAAACCAATGATACAAACCACTGTAAGCACCCGTTTTGGTATCAGAAAAATCGAAATCGGTTACAAAAGGTTGTTGATTTTGATCATCTGTTAAATCTGGAATTTTAACAGCTGTTTTCATATTCCAAGGCAATGGATCTTGAAAACCACCTAAAAACTTTAAACTCTCTGCTTTTAATCTAGAAACTTTTTCAGATAAGGTATTTTGCCTTGTTAAAAATTGATAGTTTTTCATTTCTTCTGGCGAAATAAATTTTCCTTTACCAATTGTAATTCTCTCTAAATAATCGTTAAAATCATGCGCTCCGTTTTCTATCACCATTACTCCGCCAAAAGTTGGGTAAGGAAAAAAGAAACCTTTCCATTTTATTAAACTTACCACTTCTACCCAAGCACCTTTATCGTTTTTCATATAATAGGTATCACTTGGCTCGTAATTAAATAATTTCCAAATATTTAAACGTTGAACAACTGCATTATAAGTGTTTCTACTAAATTTTAAAGATTCTCCAATTGAAAACGTAACAGGTATTCTATTTTCACTAGAAAAACGAGGAAAAGGTGTTGTACTTGACACCGAAAAAACCTCTTCGGTATTGTCTTTTATACCTTGCCAAACATATTTTTCTGTGGGCTGAATTGCCATTGTCCATTGATTAGAACCATCAATTCTAACCAAATGCGGCAAAGAAACATCTTTAGTTTCGCCTACAGATTCATTTGCCATTGAAAAAATATTTCTTAATGGTTGAATTCTTTCATTCTGTGTTAATGGTAATTCTACAATTTCAACTCGATTTAAATCATTAAAAACATTATAGGTTTTCATATAATCATAAAATTTAAAATGAAACCCTACAAAATAAACTGCACCAAAAAAGAAGGATATCAAAATTAAAATCCCTATTCTTTTTCCTGAACTTGCTGAATTTCTGAATTTTCTCAACCCAAAAAACAAAACTGTAAAACCTAATAAAATTAGAAAAATGAATTTTCTAAAAAATAATAATGCTGGTTGATAATCATCTCTTAAAAAAAATAATAACACTAAAGCTATTATACTTAATAAAACAACTACCTTCTTTTGTTTTGCTCCTTTTTTCCAATAATTTTTTAACATAATATATATCTGTCATTGCTAGACTTTTGAAAAAAAGTCGTGGCAATCTGTTAATTTTTAGTTTTAATTTAAAAGATTTCTTCGTCGAAAACTCCTCGTAATGAGACTTACTACAACAAACCTTTATCTTTTAAACGCTCTCTAGCACTTTTTTCATCAGCCTTAGGTGCTTCTTTATTTACTTCTATCTCTTCTATTTTTTTTGAATCTTTTGTTTGTAAATCCTCAATAAAATCTTTTCCTTTTTCTATAACATCTTGAAATTTATCTTCTAAAGAATCAGCTTGTTCTTCTATAACCGCTGTTGATTTAAAAATAAAACCTGCTAAATAGGTTCCTACTAAAGTTCCAAAAATCATTGAAGCAAATAAGGAAATAGTTGCTAAATCAATAGGAATTAGAAATCTTGTTATTAGAATTATTATCAAAAATAAAGCTATTATAAAAACCAATCTTAATAAAAGTGACTGTTGATACACAAACCCTTTTTTATCTCCTGATTTCATTTGTAATTCTTTGGAATTCATTATTTTATTAAAAAAACGATAAATAGCATTTCCTTGAGATTCTCTCCAGAAAATAATTGCTCCAAATAAAATAGATGCTATAAATATGATAAGTTCTAGTGTCATAATTTTTAAATTTAAGAATTAAAAGCTTTAAACCTTTAACTGAATATTATTTAATTAAACTCCAAATTGAGATAAATGATGATCCAAGTGTTTGTAAAACATATTATTCCATTCTTTTTTATTCAATTTACCAAATGAATGTGATTCTTTTTGATCAAAATAAGTAGCTCCTAACTTTTGGGTTTTCTTAATATAATCTATTAAGTTTTTCTTTTCCTTCTCAAATTCTCTTTCATCAGATATTAAAAATTGTGGTGCAGTTTTTCCATTTTTTGAATATTCTTTTTCTCCAACAACAATCTTTTTAACAAATGTTTTTAAAATAAGCTTCATTACAAAATTTGGTTTTGGGTGTTTCTCAGTATAAACCATTTCGTAAGTTACATTACAATGAGCTAGCATTTGCGAAACATTCATTTTACCCCATAAACTTTTCGTTGCTGGTGTTAATAAATTAATTCTATCAATAATTTCTGATGATACTTCTAATTCAAATATGTTTTTCATCCTTAGATTTTAACTAAAATATATTTTCAACTTCTTATAAAATTAATCTATTTTTTTCTAAAATCCACTTTTAATCGTTTCAATAATCCAATCTTTAGTTGAGTCATCAAAAGTTTTAAAGAGCTTAAAAAATTGTTCTTTATCATACCAATATAAAAATAAGACATCTTTTGGTGCAATATTAACCAACAAATGCCAAATTAAATCTTGATGATTGGGTCTTAACGATGAGTGTGGTTTATGCAATGCAACATAAAATTCTTCATCAACAATATCTTTAATTTTAATGGTATTATTAATTGATTTTTTTTCTAAATACAATTCAACACTCATTACTTTTTTACGCGATTTTAAATCAATTTTATTCAAATAACTCTTAAACAACATTTTATCACTTAAAATATCTCTAATTGGGTGTTGTGAATCTTTTAAGTATTCAGAAAAAATAAAATTCTTTATTCTATTATATCTATTTGTTTGTGCTTCTTCTGATAAATTGCACTCAATAATTAGATGATCTTTTAATTGGTTTATTAATTCAGGTTGTGAAATATGAAACATTAAAACATCATGAGTGGTATCATTAATTGCTTCTTTATAAGCTTCTTTTTCGACAAAAATTAAAATAGGTGAAATAAAATTTCGCAATAAATAAATTCCTCCAAAAGCTTCTGTATAAAAAGAGTCTGTTGTAAAAGTTATAGGATCTAAAGTTAAATCTCTAGTTCTTAAATCTCCATATTGTTTTGCTGATGAAATTAGTTGTTCATGTAAATTTTCGTCTATAAAATTAAAATCTCTATTAAAAGTTTCTATTAATAAAAGTTGCTCCTTTTTAGCCTTCTCTAAATCATCAATTAAATGAAAATTAATAACAACATCTTTGTATTTTAAAACATCTAAAGGTTCATAAAAAACATCTATACTTTGATCAAAATCTACACAAATTGCAGAATCTCTAGTTATATTTTGAATTTTTTTAAAGTGTGTTTTAAACACTAATTTCATCAATTCTTTATCAAAAGAATGAAAAGAACAGTAAACTGGCAACCCTTTTTGAAGTGGTGTAATAATAATTGCATGCGGATTTGCCTCGCCATTATTTAAATAAAAAGGTTCGTTTTTTTCTTCAGCAATTTCTGGACTCCAACCAATAGCATCAATAGAAAAAGAGGTTAACTTAGTTTTTGTAAAACCTAATTTAATCAAACATTTATTGTAACGCTCTACTAGTTTTCCACTAATAGGTATTAGTTCGTTTCTATATAATTTTGCTTCTTTTAGTTTTTGCATATGACCTATCCTAAAATCCTTCTATAGAAAAAAGAATTTTTCTTATTCTATTAATTTATTAATCTGTAAATATTGCAACAACATAATTGTTCTTGCATCAATAATCTCTTCTACTTCTATCATTTTCAAAGCATTTATAAATGATGTTTCTAAAACTTCAATTTCTTCATTTTCTTCTTCAAGTCCTCCTCCTTTTTCGGTTTTGTCTTCGTTTGTATATTCTCCTATAAACAGGTGTACTCTTTCTTTTACAATTCCAGGAGATAAAAAAGTGGTAGTTACTTTTTTTACTTCAGATATTTTATAACCAACTTCTTCTTCTGTTTCGCGAATTACACAATTTTCTGGTGATTCGTTTGTATCTATAGCACCACCAACAACTTCAATAGAAAATCCATTTGAAATACCTGCATGATAAACAGGCATTCTAAATTGTTTAGATAAAATTACATTTTTAGTCTTTACATTATATAATAAAATTGCAACCCCATCATTTTTTCCATAGACTTCATGTGTTAAGTTTACTAATTTTCCATTTTTAAATGTAAAATCAAAATTGATGTGTTCTAATTTTCCCCAAAAGCTGGAAACTACTTTAGAAGTAACATTTTTAATTTTATTACTAATTTTCATTTTCAAAATTTCTTCTAGCCTCCAAATCAATATTTAATTGATTTACTCTTGCATCTACTTTTCTCTTAAAATCTGTATCTGCAATTGTAGCAACATTATCCAAATAACGTACTACTTCTTGTCTTCTAATTTCAGAAAAATCTAATCCATTCATATTACTTTTCATCAACTCTTGCAACATATTAAACTTGGTTTGGTAATCTTTTTTGAAATAAATTTCAGGATTCTCAAACCAATCTTGTTCTAAATCAAAATCTGTTAATCGTAATGATATTGCAGATTGTATATTTCTAACATCTCTTGATGAAAAGAATGGAAATATTTTTTGAATTTCTTTATACAAGCTTGCAAAAAACAAATGTTCGCTAGTTTTGTGCAATTTTTGAGCTTTATCATAAGCTTCTAAAACTCTTTCTTCGGATGGTTTTGCAACAGAGTTTAAAATATCACCCATGTTTTTTGCTAAACCCTGATCTTTTAAAAACTCATAATTCGTAGGATTTTGCATATTTACAAAATCAGGAATTGTTTTTTCAAATTTCTTCCACCAAATATAATCTTGATCTAAAAAATCATGTTCTGTTCTTGCTCCATCAATCTTAAACCTACCTTGCACTCTAGAGATCACAGCTTTATCTAACATTTCGGGTAAGTTTGTAAACAATCCTACAGAAGAATTTCCATAATTTACAGCATAAGCGCCTTCTGTATAACGTAAGAAAACACCGATAACTTCTTTAACTCCAGCAGAAACTCCTTGTGCAGTTCTTTCCTGTAAATTATTTTCAGCATCATCAATAGGTGCAAAAATTAATTTTGTAGGATCTTGCATCGGCTTCATCCACTCTACCATTTTTTCTGCAGATCCTCCTTGAAAAGTTGATATCAACGTATCTGGCATTGGATGAAACAAAAACGGTATCTCTAAATTATCACAATGCTCTTTTAAACGAGTTGCAATAGCTGCAATTAACATACTTTTTCCTGTTCCTGGAATTCCGTATCCCATAAACACAGGCATAAAACCACCTAACTCTTGAAACGGATTTTTTTGTGCATCAAAATCATAACTTAACATTCGTTCTGTTAAACGACGTGCAAAATGTTTTGCATCTTTATTACCTACAATTTGTTCAAACTGAATTTCATTAAATTCTACACTTACTGCTGTTCCTGCAAAAGTATTTTCCCAACCAGAAATAGCAAAATCTGTATTTTCAAGTTTATAGGTTCTATCTGTAATGGTTTCTGTATATTCTAAACTACTTTTTCTTAGATTAATTTCGTCTATGAAAGCTTCAAAATACACAACTGTAAAATCAACTACATCTTTATCGCTTTTAATAATATCTGGATGTCCTAAATATTTTTCATAATAAAACAACATACACGCAATTCCTTTTAGTGGCGATAAAAAAGACACCTCTGGAATACCTGCAAATTTTTGTTTCATTACTGATAAATCTTCTGATGCGCTCGTTTTTAAATCGTGTAATATTTTATAGGAAGTTGCAAATATTTGAAAAGCTGTTGCTGTTTGCATTTTACTTTCAAATTCTCTTTTTCCATTTGAATCTAAAGCTGATTTTTTTTCTGACAAACTAGATAAACCAGAGGCATCGTAATAACTATCTTTTATCCAAATACCTAAAGTAAGTCCTTCTTGAACCGCATATAAAGTCTGATTTAAATGTACAGGAATAGCAATTGAATCTGGTAATAATCGTTTTTTTAATGCTAAAATTGTTTTAGAAACAGACGTTATTTCTACATTACTTCCACTATTTGCTCTTGACAAATACAATAAAATAGATTCGTCTTTTGCATCATTATCTTTATTTTTTGCTCTATTACCTTGCTCCCATTGAACAGATTTTAAATAACCAGAGGCTTCATCTCTGAGCATATCTAATTCATTTTGTTTTATTGGGAATGTTGAATTATGTTCCATAGTTTTTTAGTGTACAGTTTTCATTTACAGCAATCAGTTTTCTAAACTAATACTGTAACTACCAACTTTATTTTTTATCAATTTTTAAATCTGCCATTTGAATTGGCTCTTTTGCTAGCTCATGTAAAGATTCAGGTGTTTGATTGTGTAATAATTGAATAATTCTGTGTGGTGCAAAAACATATTTTTGTGGAATTACATCACTCCATTTCTGTAAGGTTGTTTTTGAAAAAAATCCACCTTCGGTAAAAGTATCTCCAGAAAAAACCTCATCAATCTTTAGAGATAAGGCATAAGATTCTATAGAAATATCTTTTCGCCCAATTCCTTCTAAAATAGCATGTGTAATTTCATTTTCATCTTTTGCAAAAACATTGTGTAAAGGTCCTAAATCTATTCTTTTAATATGTTTTGGTTGAATTTCTGGCAATTTCCTATCAATTGTATAAGCCATTGTATTTAATGCCATTTCTCTATCTGCACTTTCTTTTAAAACTTGATAGATTTTTTCTTTATCCTTTTCTATTTTTTTTCCATCATAATCAAAATACATAAAGCAAACAAATGGTCTGTTATGGCTTACATCGTAAAAACTCCAACTTGTTAAATATTGAGATGTAGAACCTTTTGGAGCTTCTAAAATTTTACCTTGTACAAACCTGTTAAAAATATATTTTTTTTCTACTGATGTATAATAAATGATTGAAGATGCTTTAAATAAATCTGACTTTTTAACTGGTTTTTTATGAACTAAAAGAGTGTCTAAAAATGTTTTTTTTAATGTTTCTGTGTCAACTAGTTTATCTGTGTATTCCTTTTTAAGCTCTAAATCATTATACAAAAATCTGAATTCTAAATAATTAGGAAAACCAGAATCTGTTAGATCAATCTTCATATTATCTTCTTCATCATACATATACTTAATACGCATTGCTTCAATTGAATACAATAACAAATCTGAATATTGTTTAAAAAAAACAATTTCTTGTTGAGTACAAAGTTGTTGCTGCTGAATCCTAACAATCAATTCTTTAAGCGCAAAATCTACCATTTTATGGTAAAAAACATATTGCTCTTTAGAATTTAAAACAGCTGAATCTAAAGGTGTAGTAATCATTTATTTTTAAGTTTACAGCATTCAATTAACAGTTTACAGCTAAGTTGATTGTTAACCATAAACTGTTTTATTTAACTGATTCCTTTTTTATGACAACATGTCGTCATTTGAAGATTCTTTTTTTGGTGCTTCAGATGGTTTATCATCTTCTCCTTCTGGAGCATCGGCATCTGCTTTGTAATAGTCTTCAAAAATTTCTTTCATATCAATTCCGTAACGATCTGCGAAATTCTTTTGAATGTCTGAATCTTTATCACGAATTTCTTGTAAAGCCTCTGCATAAGAACTATAAACACCTTTCATTACTTTTTCATGAACAGGAATATTATCCATCATATCTTGTCTTGCTCTTGCACTTGCAGAATGCATAGATGCTAAAGTTTCTCCAATATGTTCATCTGTTTTAACACCTAAATGCTCTAAAATGGCTGCAAATTCTTGATCTGTTCTTGCTTTTAAAGCAACAATATAACCATCATAATATTTTAATCTTTCTTCAGTATCAGACTTTAATTTAGCTCTATGAGTTTGTAAATTAGAACGCAAAGAAGTTAAAACCTTTATGGTTAAATTATGCTTATGAACAAAACTATCTTTACTGGCAGCTAAAGTTGTATAAGCGTTTTTTAGACCTTCTAACTCCTCTACTTTTTGTTCTATAGAAGTTACTTTACCAATTGCTTCAGAATATTCTGTTGATTGTTTATCTGCAATCTCTTCTAATTCTTGACGAGATTGTTTTAATAAAGCATATTGCTCCTCTAGCTTACCTTCTACTTCTTTCTTTTTTTCTAAAGCTTTTGTATGGTTTTTAGAAGCCTCAACTATGGCAACTTTCAACTTTTCTTCTACTTCTTTAATTTCTACTTCTCTATTTTTTAAACGAGTAACAGCAGCTTGAGATTTGTAAGAAAGTTCTCCTAACAAGGTTTCAACATCGGCACTTTCAATTCTTTGTTGAAACATTGCTTTCGCTTTATTATCTGCACCTAAGCGTACCTTTTCTGCTTCTTTAAATTCTTGTTGTTCTTTTTTAATTTTACTTTTTCTTCCCCAAAGATTATTCCACCAAGTATCTGGTTTATTTTCTGCGTCTTCTAACTCAATTCTTGCTCTTTCTAATTCTTTTTGAGCATCATCAATAACCTTTTGTTCTGTTGCGTTTAATGATGAAAATTTCTCAAACATAATACCAACTTCATCTTGGTAATCTGTTAAATCTTTTATAGCATCTAATAATGTTGTTCTATCTTTTTCTGCCATTTGAACAACATCATCTAACGTAGCATTTAATATTTTTTGACGTGTTTGAGGGTCATCTTCCTGTGCTAATTTAGACTTCATGGTATCTATAGCTTTCCCCCAATTTACATCTACTTTTTCAGTTTTCTGGTTCGAATTAGTTTCTAATAAATCAAAATCATCAGACATATTTTTTTAGTTTTTAAAGTTGAACAATTTTTAGACAAGCAATTTCGTTAAAAATTTTGAAATAAAATAAAATTGTATCTAAATATATGTAGTAATTACATCTTATTTGTTACAAAGAGTCTAATATTTTTTTTTATGAAAACATATTACTTGTGTTATTTATCAAACTTACTCGAAGAAACTATAGAGAAAGAGTAGCAGAATAAAAGCTGACTTTAAAAAAATAGCTATAAAAAAATCAAAAAAAACTGTTGAAAATATTATCAATTCTTACAATTAAAATTTAGTAAATTAGCCATCAAAATTCAAATACTTTTTTATGGATATTAACTTCAATAAAAACGAAGATTATAACAAACTTTTAGCTTCGGACTTAAAAAAACGTTTTGCTAAAGTAAAATTAGGTGGTGGTCAAAAAAGAATTGATAAGCTTCACGAAAAAGGTAAAATGACTGCAAGAGAAAGAGTTGATTATCTTTTAGATAAAAAATCAAAATCTATAGAAATTGGTGCTTTTGCTGGTGAAGATATGTACGCAGAACACGGAGGCTGTCCTTCTGGAGGTGTTGTTGTAAAAATAGGTTATATTAAAGGAAAGCAGTGTATTGTAGTAGCCAATGATGCTACAGTAAAAGCTGGCGCTTGGTTTCCTATTACAGGAAAAAAGAATTTACGAGCGCAAGAAATTTCCATAGAAAATAGATTGCCAATTATTTATTTGGTAGATTCTGCTGGGGTTTACTTACCAATGCAAGATGAAATTTTTCCTGATAAAGAACATTTCGGGCGCATATTTAGAAACAATGCGGTAATGAGTAGCATGGGCATTACACAAATTTCTGCAGTAATGGGAAGCTGTGTTGCTGGTGGTGCATATTTGCCAATTATGAGCGATGAAGCTTTAATTGTTGACAAAACCGCAAGTATTTTTCTTGCAGGGAGTTACTTGGTAAAAGCTGCAATTGGCGAAAGTATTGATAATGAAACATTAGGTGGAGCAACTACACATTGTGAAATTTCTGGCGTTACAGATTACAAAGCCAAAGATGATAAAGACGCATTAGATAAAATAAAGTTTATTGTTGATAAAATTGGTGATTACGACAAAGCTGGTTTTAGTAAAACTGAATCTTTTCCTCCAAAGGAAAAAGAAGATGATATTTTTGGAATTCTTCCTAAAGAGAGAAATGCACAATATGACATGTTAGAAATTATTAAACGTTTAGTTGATAATTCTGAATTTGAACAATATAAAGAAGGCTACGGTCAAACCATTTTAACAGGGTATGCAAGAATAGATGGTTGGGCAGTTGGTATTGTTGCCAATCAACGAAAATTAGTAAAAACAAAAAAAGGAGAAATGCAATTTGGTGGGGTTATCTATAACGATTCTGCTGATAAATCTACACGTTTTATTGCCAATTGTAATCAGAAAAAAATACCTTTAGTTTTCTTGCAAGACGTAACTGGTTTTATGGTTGGTAGCAAATCTGAACACGGCGGAATTATAAAAGATGGTGCTAAAATGGTAAATGCAGTTAGTAACTCTGTAGTACCAAAATTTACAATTGTTATTGGAAATTCTTACGGAGCAGGAAATTACGCCATGTGTGGAAAAGCTTATGACCCAAGATTAATTGCCGCTTGGCCAAGCGCAGAATTGGCCGTAATGAGTGGTAATTCGGCAGCAAAAGTTTTATTACAAATAGAAACTGCTTCACTTAAAAAACGAGGAGAAGAAATTACTCCTGAAAAAGAAGCTGAGTTATTTGATAAAATAAAATCTAGGTATGACAAGCAAATTTCGCCTTATTATGCTGCTGCAAGAATTTGGACAGATGCAGTAATAAATCCCTTAGAAACAAGAACTTGGATTTCTATGGGAATTGAAGCTGCAAACCATGCTCCTATTGAAAAGAAATTTAATATGGGCGTTTTACAAGTTTAAAAATGAAAGCTATAAATTTTACAAAAAAAATACTCTAAACAATGTTATGAGTGAAAAATGTTTCCAAAATTAATGACTAATATCACAATTAGTCATTTTTTTATGCCTTATTTTTGCATAAGAATTAAAAGAAATGAGCAAAGCAATATACGTAACTACCATAGAGTCTAACAGTGGTAAATCATTAGTATCATTAGGTATTTTAAGAATGATGCTAAATCAATCTTCTAAAGTTGGTTATTTTAGACCCATTATCAATAAAGATAAAAATAACACACTCGATAATCATATAAATACAGCAATTAACTTTTTTAATTTAGATATTAATTATGACGATTGTTACGCTTTTGATCAAAGCGAAGTTGTAGAATTATTGAGCGAAGGAAAAACTGATGATGTAATTCATAACATCATCAAAAAATATAAAGACCTAGAAGAAAAATACGATTACGTTTTAGTAGAAGGTACCGATTTTTCTGGTAAAGGAGGTTTTACAGAATTGGATGTAAACCTTATGGTTGCTAAAAACTTAGGAATACCTGTATTAATTGTTGGTGCCGGAAATGATAAAAAGAAGAAAGATTTTATCAACACAATGCAATTAACCTACAAATCTTTTATTCAAAAAGAAGTAGATGTTATTGGTGTTATTGCTAACAAAATTGAAGTTGATGAGATTGACTATATAGAAACAGAATTAAAGAAAGTAATTCCTACAGAAATTCATATTGATGTTGTTCCTAAAGTTAACTTTTTAGCATATCCAACAGTAAAAGAAGTTGTTGAATCTTTAAACGGAAAAGTACTTTTTGGAGAGCAATTTTTAAACAATGCAATAGGTAGCTATAGCACTGGCGCAATGCAATTGCGTAACTACATAACACGTATTAAAGAAAATGCACTTGTAATTACCCCGGGAGACAGAGCCGATATTATTTTAGGCGCATTACAAGCAAATGCATCTAGTAATTATCCAAAAATATCAGGCATCATTTTAACAGGGAATTTAACTCCAGAAGATTCAATCTTAAAACTGATTGAAGGTGTACAATCTACTATACCAATTATTTCTGTTGAAGGAGGAACTTTTGGTATTTCTAATAAAATTGGCGATGTAAAACCAAAAATTTATGCCTCTAACAGTAAAAAAATATTATTAGCTTTAGATACTTTTGATACCTATATTAATGTTAATGCTCTTAAAAACATTTTGTCTAGCTTTAATTCAGACAAGTTAACACCAAGTATGTTTCAATATAATTTGTTACAAAAAGCAAAAATCAATAAAAAACATATTGTTTTACCAGAAGGAAATGATGATAGAATAATACAAGCCGCAGCTCGTTTGCAATTATTAAATATTGTTAACTTAACTTTATTAGGAGATAAAAAAGAAATTCAGATTAAAGCAAATCAATTAGGTTTACAAATAGATTTAAACAAAATAAACATCTTAAATCCAGAAGATTCTATTCATAATAAAAACTTTGCTAAAACGCTTTACGAAGCTAGAAAACACAAAGGAATGACGGAAACAACTGCACAAGATTTAACTAGAGATGTTTCTTATTATGGAACTTTAATGATCTTAAACGGTTTAGCTGATGGTATGGTTTCTGGAGCAGTACACACAACAATGCACACCATAAAACCAGCCTTGCAAATTATTAAAACAAAACCCGGAGTTTCAGTTGTTTCTTCTGTCTTTTTTATGTGTTTATCAGATAGAGTTTCTGTTATGGGAGATTGTGCTGTTAATCCGAACCCAAATGCAGAACAATTAGCAGAAATTGCAATTTCTTCTGCACAATCTGCTGAAGCCTTTGGTATTAAAGCAAAAGTAGCAATGTTGTCTTATTCATCTGGAAGTTCTGGAAAAGGAGAAGAAGTAGAAAAAGTAAGAAAAGCCACTGAGATTGCAAAAAATATAAATCCAAATTTGTTAATTGAAGGGCCAATACAATATGATGCTGCTGTAGATATGTCTGTGGCAAAAACAAAAATGCCAGATTCTAAAGTTGCCGGTCAAGCATCTGTTTTAATTTTTCCTGATTTAAATACCGGTAATAATACCTACAAAGCCATTCAAAGAGAAACGGGCGCTTTGGCAATTGGTCCAATGCTACAAGGCTTAAACAAACCTGTAAACGATTTAAGTAGAGGTTGTACAGTAGATGATATTTTTAATACCGTTTTATTAACCGCAATTCAAGCTCATCAAAATTAATATGAATATTTTAATTATAAATGCTGGCTCATCATCTTTAAAATACCAGGTGATAGAAATGCCTTCTGAAAACGTAAAATGTGTAGGTTTAGTAGAAAGAATTGGTATGGAAGATGCCATTTTTACACATCAAAAAAACAACCAAAAGCACTCTGAAACACTATCAATTAAAAACCATGAGATAGGTTTACAAAAAATTACAAAAACCTTATTAGATACAAAAATTGGAGTAATAAATTCTGTGGAGGAAATTGAAGCAGTGGGTCATAGAGTGGTTCATGGTGGTAGTAAATTTAGCAAAACAGTTATTGTAAATAAAGAAGTTAAAGACAATATTCGTAATTTATTTGACTTGGCTCCTTTGCACAATCCAGCAAATTTAACAGGAATTGAAATTGCTGAAACTATTTTTACAACCGCAAAACAAATTGCAATTTTCGATACCGCTTTTCATCAAACAATGCCTAAAGAAGCCTATCAATATGCAATTGATAATCAATTTCTCGAAAAGCATAAAATTAGAGCTTACGGTTTTCATGGTACAAGCCATAAATATGTTTCTGAAAAAGCGATTGAATTCTTAAATAACAATTCTTCAAAAATTATAACAATTCATTTAGGAAATGGATGCAGCATGTCTGCCATTAAAGACGGAAAAAGCATTGAAAACTCTTTAGGTTTCGGACCAATGAATGGCCTAGTTATGGGTACGCGTTCTGGAGATATAGATCAATCTGTAATCTTCTTTTTGATGAAAAAACTAAATAAAACTGCTGATGAAGTTTCAAATTTACTCAATAAAGAATCTGGAATGAAAGGTTTAACAGGTTTTTCTGATTTGCGTGAAATTGAAGAAGCTGCCAATAAAGGTAATGAAAATTGTAAAAATGCACTACAACTAGCTGCATATAGAATTAAAAAATATATAGGCTCTTATACAGCTATTTTAAATGGCTTAGATGCCATTATTTTTACTGCTGGTATTGGAGAAAACTCATCTTTAATGAGAAAATTATCTTGTGAAAATTTAGATTTTTTAGGAATTGATTTAAACAATACAAAAAACGAAATTCGTTCTAAAGAAATTAGAGAAATTCAAAGTGAAACATCCAAAGTAAAAATATTAATCATACCAACAAATGAAGAAATTGAAATTGCTAAGCAATCTTATCAACTATTAAAATAACCATACAATTGAAATCCTAAATTATAATTGTAAAAGACCATCTTGTTTTTTACATTTGTGAGCATTTTAATTAAAACAATCAACAGAAATGGGTAGAGCATTTGAGTTCAGGAAAGCAAGAAAGATGAAACGTTGGTCAGCAATGGCAAAAACTTTTACCAGAATTGGTAAAGATATTGTGATGGCTGTAAAAGAAGGTGGACCAAACCCTGATTCTAATTCAAGATTAAGAGCGGTAATGCAAAACGCCAAGGCTGCAAATATGCCTAAGGATAATGTTGAACGTGCTATTAAAAAAGCAACTGATAAAGACACTGCAGATTATAAAGAAGTACTTTTTGAAGGATATGCCCCTCATGGTATTGCTATTTTATTAGAAACCGCAACTGACAATAATAATAGAACTGTTGCTAATGTAAGAGCTGCATTTAATAAATGTGATGGTAATTTAGGAACTTCTGGCTCTGTAGTATTTATGTTTGACCATACTTGTAATTTTACTGTTAAAAAGGAAGATATTACAATGGACATGGAAGAGTTAGAATTAGAATTAATTGATTTTGAAGTTGAAGAGGTTTTTGATGACGAAGAAGGTGTTATCATTTATGCTCCTTTTGAGCAATTTGGCGCTATACAATCTTTCTTTGAAGAAAACAATGTAGAAATTTTATCTTCTGGTTTTGAGAGAATACCAACAACTACCACAAAATTAAATGAGGATCAGAAAGCTGATGTAGAAAAACTTTTGGAAAAACTAGAAGAAGATGATGATGTAAACTCTGTTTATCATTCTATGGAAGAATAGAGTAAATCAATTAAAAAGATATTATGAAGTATTTAACTCCAGAACTAGAAGCTTTTTATAAAAAATCTGAAACTACAAAATCATTAGCACGTACAAATGTATCTTGTGGAATTTTTCAGGATTGCGACCCAAAAGAAGAAAGGCCTAAATTATATCAAAAGAAAACAAAAAACTAGTTTTTGACTTTTAAACTCCATTGAAATTTAAACTCTGAAACTACTACCCCATTTTCATTTTTTCCTTCTGAAGTTAAAAAAACCACTTGTCCTTCTCCTGTATTTATAGATTCTTGTATTGCATCTTTAATCTCATTTCCGCCCAAACAAGTAAACATAATTTTACCAGTAGCTTTTTTATAAAAATTTGCTTCTTGATGCGTAACTAACATAGATACATTTCGTTTAGAGTTTGCTATTGCTTGCATAACCAAAACACCTGTACTCATTTCCGCAGCCATACCTTGAGCAGCCCAAAACATACTTTTAAACGGATTTTGGTTTATCCATTTATGCTTAATTTTCACTTCGCAGGTAGTATCTGTTAAACTTCTTACCCTCATTCCAGACAACCAACCTAAAGGCAATTTAAAAAACATAAAAGCATTAACATTTTTTGGAGTAATCTTCATTTGTATTGGTTTTACTGGCAAAATACCACTTTTTAATCAATAATAAAGATTTTTTTAAATGTTAAAAAAATGTTAATTATAGTACTATGTATTGCACAATACCTTTTTAAAAACATATATTTGCATAAGAAAGTATTATATATTTTATTAGAAATGAAAAAAAACAAAGAAAATACCAACGCTTTTTTAATTCATATTTCGGCATTTGCTGGATTTATGTTTCCTTTTGGTAATATTATTACACCATTAATTGCTTGGCAAACACTAAAAGATAGAAGCGCTTTTTTAGATGAACAAGGTAAAGAAGCTATAAATTTTAATATAAGTTACACACTTTATACGTTTCTTTTAACCATCATTTTTATTCCGTTTGCGTTAGGATCATTATTTAGAAATAGTCACAATCTTTTTAGACACAATAATTTTAATTTTAGTTTCGATTTCAATTTTTCTAACACTTTTGGGTTATTTGGTCTAGGCTCTGTAGCCGGATTCATTTATATTATATCCATAGCATTAGTAATTATTGCCTCATTAAAAGCTAAAGAAGGAGAAAATTATAAGTATCCTTTTACAATAAAATTTATAAAATAAATAACTGCTTTTAACTCTTATAAAAGAAGAAAATAAATTAAAAAATGATTATAATTAATAATATAACGCTCTTACAACAGGTTAACTTCATTAAGGAAGCTAGTATGAGCTTTAAATCTACAATACATGAAGATTGAAAACACAAAAGCGCAAATGCGAAAAGGTGTTTTAGAATATTGCATTTTATCCATTTTAAAAAATGGAGATGCCTATACTTCTGAAATTCTTTCAACGCTAAAAAGTGCACAAATGATTGTGGTTGAAGGAACCATTTACCCATTATTAACACGTTTAAAAAACGCAGGTTTATTAACGTACCGATGGGAAGAATCTACCTCTGGACCACCAAGAAAATATTACGTTTTAACAGAAAACGGCGGCATGTTTTTAAAAGAATTAGATAAAACATGGAGTAATTTAATCAATTCAGTAAACCAAGTAATTAGCAAAAAATCAACTACAGATGAATAAGACAATTAATATAAATTTGGGCGGATTTTTCTTCCACATAGATGAAATTGCCTATCAAAAGCTAAAACGATATTTAGAATCTATTTCTAAATCATTAAGTGATGATCCTCAAGGTAAAAACGAAATTATTGCAGATATCGAAGCAAGAATAAGCGAACTTTTATCAGAAAAAATTACTGATGCAAGACAAGTTGTTAACGAAAATGATATTGAAGATATCATTAAAATAATGGGAGAACCTGAAGATTATGCAGATGCTGAACAAGAATATAGTGATGCTAGTTATTCTTATAAAAGAAATAACACATCTGGCAAAAAACTATTTAGAGATGGCGATGATAAATTTCTAGGTGGTGTTGCTTCTGGTATTGCGCACTATTTTGATTTAGATACAATTTGGATACGTTTAGGTTTACTAGCTTTATTTGTTTTTGGAGGCTTTGGAGTATTACTTTACATTATCCTTTGGATTTTATTACCAGAAGCTAAAACTACTTCTGAGAAATTACAGATGGAAGGTTCTCCTGTAAATATTGATAATATTGAAAAGAAAATTAGAGAAGAGTTTAATAATGTTTCTGCAAATGTTAAAGATTTAGCAACACAAGCATCAGAAAAAATTAAAGATGGCGCAAATGAGTTTTCTGATAAAATGAGTCAAACTTTTTCAGCAAAGACAAAAAAAAATAACGGTTTACAAGACTTCTTTGAAACAATTGGAAAAATAATTCTTGCTATTTTTAAAGTAATTGGTAAGTTTATTGGTGTAATTATCATTTTTGTTTCTGCATCTGTTATTTTATCTCTAATTATTGGAGGGTTTTCTGTTGGAAGTTTAGAGTGGTTAAATGTTGATGCTGATTTTGTGCATTACCCACCTTTTTTCTTTGACTCGATATTACCAAAATGGTTATTAACACTTAGTACTTTTTTATTAGTTGGTATTCCATTTTTAATCTTATTTGTTTTAGGGTTAAGAATTTTATCTAGCAATGTAAAAAAGTTTAGTAAAGCAACTTCTTTAACCTTATTAGGTATATGGTTAGTTGCCTTATTAGCAATAATTTTTACAGGTTTAGATTTTGGAACTTCGCACTCTAACTACGGAGAAATTGTAGAAAAAAACTCATTATCTTTTGTAGAAAACGATACCATTAAATTAAAGATGATAAATGATGATACTATTTATTATCAACATAATTTAAGAAGAAGTAGTTATAGAGAAGAAGTTGAAATTGATGGCAAAAAAATGGTGTACTCTAGTTACATAAAAATAGACGTTAAAAAGAGTCATACAAACGAATCTTATGTGTTAATTCAAAAAGAATCTAGAGGCAAAAGCAAGAGTAAAGCCAGAGCAAATGCAAAAAAAATAGATTATAAATATGAAGTTATTGATAATACAATAATCTTAGATGCCTATTATTTATCAGCCTATAAAAACCTTTGGAAAGATGAAGAAATAAATGTTACTATTTATGTACCAGAAAACATTGTGTTGTATTTTGATTATTCAACAAAAAACTTCTTAAACAATGTTAAAAACGAAGGAGATATTTATGATAAAGAAATGGTAAATCATCACTTTATAATGACGGATGTAACATTAAAATGTACTGATTGCGAGTTAGAAACTGAAGAAGAAATCAAAGAAGAAGTGATAGAGAAAATTGAAAAGAAAGTAGATAACAAACTAGATGAAATTGAAAAAGAAGAAATTTAAAACACAATTCAACTAAAAAAATCAACAATTGAGTAACCCAAATTTCTTTTTAAGCGTCTATTAAAAGACATTTGAACTGTAAAAATAAAAACATCATGAAAACATCGATCACAAAAATTATAACAATCTTATTTGTTGCAACCCTTTTTAGCTCTTGCGGAGTTGATATGTTCAACAGAGTAAATGGTAACAGAAATGTTGTTACTGAAGACAGAAGTGTAAAAGAAAAGTTTACTGAAATTAAAGTAAGTACAGGTTTAGATTTATATATTTCTCAAGGTTCTAGAAATGAAATAATTGTGGAAGCTGATGAAAATTTGCAAGACATTATTATGACAGAAGTTAAAAACGGAGTTCTAAAAATTTATTCAGAAAAAAATATTTGGAAAGCAAAAGCAAGAAAAATATATGTAACCATTTCTAATTTAGAAGCAATTACGGCAACAAGTGGGTCTGATGTTTACACCAAAGAAACTTTAAAAGTAAATGATATAAAAGTTAGTGCTACAAGTGGCGCAGATATTAGAATTTCTGTAAATGCAAATACTGTAGAAACAAGTACTACAAGTGGTTCAGATATAGAAATTTCTGGAATTGCAAATAATCATATTTCAAAAGCTACAAGTGGATCCTCAATAGATGGTTATGAATTAAAAAGTAAGAATGCTAGCGCGAAAGTTACAAGTGGAGCAGACATAAATATTTATGCATCAGAAACAATAGAGGCAAAAGCAACAAGTGGTGGAGATATCGATTTTAAAGGAAATCCAAAACTGGTAAACAAAAAATCTTCTTCAGGTGGAAGTATTTCTGCTAAATAATATCAACTCTAAATAAATCAACTAAAAAAACTAACTATGAATTCATTTTTTGAACCTTTTAAAGATTCTTTTATTTTTAAGATTCTTCTTTTTATAGTGATGTTTTTTTATAGCATTCTTATACAAGCACAAGTTGATAAAAAAACCAATTTATATAAAACATTAAAATCAAAAGACAGCATCATTTTTGAAAATGCTTTTAATAAATGTAATATCCAAAAATTATCACCAATGATTTCTGAAAACTTTGAATTTTATCATGATACTGGTGGTATCCAAAATAAAAAACAATTTTTAGAAACTATTAAAAAGAACATTTGTTCTTATCCTGATAATTTTACTAGAGAGTTAATTGAAGCTTCTTTAGAAGTTTTTCCTATGAAAAATAACGGAAATTTATATGGCGCAATTCAAAATGGAAAACATACATTTCAAGAAAAACAAGACGGAAAATTAAAAACTGTAGGAATTGCTGATTTTACACATCTTTGGATTTTAAAAGACAATCAATGGAAATTAAAAAGGGTGTTGAGCTTTAATCACAAACCTTATTCCGAATAAAAATTTATGAGAAAGCTAACTTCTCATTATTAGTACTAATACTTGGTTTTATTAGTTTACTTGGTAAGTTGTCGTTTTGAAAAAAACGACACTTACTTTTTTAAATACTCTGCAATATCTGCAATATGATGTAGTAAAGCTTTTACCTAATTTTGTATTTCTTTTATTAAAGTTTCAAATAAATAATCGATAAAGCTATTGCCAACAATGCAAATTCGATTATAATCGCTTAAAATTAAATAATATTTCAACTAAAAAATATTACATCCATTTTTTCTGTATTTTTGATAAATGAAAAAAATAATTTTTATTTTTAGTTTTATCATAAGCTTTTCTTCATTCTCTCAAAAAATGGCAGAAGGATTTGTTTATTTATCTGATGTAGATGCAACCATAAAATCTGAACTCAGGTATTTAAGCTCAAATAATTTTATGGGAAAACCGATTAATGGTTATAAAAATAACTGTATAATTATTACAAAAGAAGCTGCAAATGCATTAAAAAAAGTGCAAGAAATATTATTCAAAAAAGGCTTAAGTCTTAAAATTTACGATGCATACAGACCACAACAAGCAGTAAATCATTTTGTAAAATGGGCAAAGGTTTTAAGTGACACTTTAATGAAAAGAGAATATTACCCAAAAGTACCAAAAAGTCAACTGTTTAATTTAGGTTTTATTGCTTCAAAATCTGGTCATACAAGAGGTAGTACAGCAGACTTAACAATAATTAATGCAAAAACTGGCAAAGAATTAGATATGGGTTTTCCGTATGATTTTTTTGGTAATGAATCTCATCCTTTTTACAAAAAAATAAATCAAGAACAACAAAAAAACAGGTTGTTTTTAAGAAAAATAATGTTAGAAAATGGTTTTAAACCATATGATAATGAATGGTGGCATTTTACTCTAAGAAAAGAACCTTTTCCTAAAACTTATTTTAATTTTCCGGTAGAATAGTCTATTTTAACAAACCTTAAACACACTAGTTTAAAATCGGCACTATCTTTGTGGTTTATTAAAAAATGATAATTACAACTATGAAACATTTTTTTAAATCTTTATTTTATTTAATTCTAATATTTACTTCAACTTCTTTTTTTGGACAAATAGACACCAATAATGGCACCACCAATAATAAAGGAAAAGTAAATGCTGTTGTTCTAAATAATGCTAAAGAGGTAAAAAAACCAAACTCAATAGAGTTAAATGGAACTGATGGATTTAAAAAAGCATTTGACGAAGAAAACGAGAAATTAAAAAAGAAGCAAAAAGAACGTGATTTAAAGAATAAAGGTATACTTACAAAAGAAAAAATAAAGGAAGAGCGTTTTTTAAAATCATTCAAAAAAATAAATGGTCAATATATTTATCCTAAAATTGATCAAAATTTAGGTGCTATAAGAACTAATTCTGGTAGTGTAAATATTATTTGTAGAGATTTTCAATACCCAGATGGAGATAGAGTTACAATTTTTGTTAACGACATTCCTGTAATTCACAACATCACTTTAACAAGTAACTATAAAAAATTTAATATTCCTTTAGAAATTGGTATCAATAAAATTGTTATTAAAGCTTTAAATCAAGGTACTTCTGGCCCAAATACAGCAGCATTTAAAGTGTTTAATGAAGAAGGTATGTTAATTTCTTCAAACGAGTGGAATCTAGCAACAGATGCTAAAGCTACACTAACTGTTGCTAAAGATAAATAACATCAAAAATAGCTCACGAAATCGTTTGCGCTAAAATTCATAATCTCTAGTTTTTTTATTCTGTTTAAAACCTTTATTTTTGTATTGAAATACAACAACTGATTAAACGTTTAAGCAAATAACAATATAGAATGAAAAAAATCACCAAAGAAACTTATTTAAATTGGTACAAAGACATGCTTTTTTGGCGTAAGTTCGAAGACAAGTTAGCATCTGTTTACATTCAACAAAAAGTTAGAGGATTTTTGCACCTTTATAATGGTCAAGAAGCTATTTTAGCAGGTGCTTTACATGCTATGGATTTATCGCATGATAAAATGATAACTGCATACAGAAATCATGTTCAGCCAATTGGTATGGGAGAAGATCCTAAACGAGTAATGGCTGAATTATATGGTAAAGCTACTGGAACTTCGAAAGGAATGGGTGGTTCTATGCATATATTTTCTAAAGAATTTGGTTTTTATGGAGGTCATGGTATTGTTGGTGGTCAAATTCCATTAGGAGCTGGTTTAGCATTTGCTGATAAATATAAAGGAAGTAAAGGTGTTACATTAACATGTTTTGGTGATGGTGCTGCAAGACAAGGTTCTTTACACGAAGCTTTTAACTTAGCAATGCTTTGGAAGTTACCTGTAATTTTTATTTGTGAAAATAACGGTTATGCAATGGGTACTTCTGTTGATAGAACAGCAAACCATACAGATATTTGGAAACTTGGTTTAGGATATGAAATGCCATGTGGACCTGTTGATGCTATGAATCCTATTAAAGTTGCAGAAGCTATTGATGAAGCTTTAGAAAGAGCAAGACGTGGTGATGGGCCAACATTTTTAGAAATGAAAACGTACAGATATAGAGGTCACTCAATGTCTGATGCACAACATTATAGGACTAAAGATGAAGTAGAAGAATACAAGAAAATAGATCCTATTACACAAGTTTTAGACATCATTAAAGAAAATAATTACGCAACTGATGAAGAGATTGATGTAATTAATAAAGAAGTAAAAGACAAGGTTAAAGAATGCGAAAAGTTCGCTGAAGAATCTCCATATCCAGAAACACAACAGTTATATGATATGGTATACGAACAAGAAGATTATCCTTTTATAAGTTAAGATATGGCTACAATTATAAATATGCCTCGTTTAAGCGACACTATGGAAGAAGGTGTTGTGGCAAAATGGTTAAAGAATGTTGGAGATAAAATTGAAGAAGGTGATATCTTAGCAGAAATAGAAACTGATAAAGCAACTATGGAATTTGAGTCCTTTCATGAAGGAACTTTATTACATATAGGTATTCAAGAAGGTGAAACTTCACCTGTTGATGTTTTATTAGCTGTTATTGGTGAAGAAGGTGAAGACATTTCTGATATTTTAAGCGGTAACACCCAAGCTACAACAACTGAAGTTAAAGAAGAAGTTATTGAAGAAAAAACTACAGATTCTGCTGCTGCTGTTGAAATTCCTGCAGGAGTACAAGTAATAACAATGCCTCGTTTAAGTGATACCATGACTGATGGTACTATTGCAACCTGGTTAAAAAATGTTGGTGATGTAGTTGAAGAAGGTGATATGCTTGCTGAAATTGAAACTGACAAAGCTACAATGGAATTTGAATGCTTCTATGAAGGTACCATTTTATATATTGGTGTTCAAGAAGGAGAAACTGCACCTGTAGATAGTTTATTAACTATTATTGGCCCTGCTGGAACAGATGTTTCTGCAATTGTTGCCAATGGAGGAGCAGCAACTGCTACTGTTGATTCTTCGAGCGAGAAGAAAGAAACTAAAAAAGAAGAAAAAATTGTTGAAGAAATAAAAACTTCAACAGCAAATACAACTACTAACAATTCTGGTGGGCGAATTTTTGCATCTCCTTTAGCTAAAAAAATAGCTTCTGATAAAGGAATTAATTTAGCAGATATTACTGGTTCTGGTGAAAACGGAAGAATCATAAAAAAAGATGTAGAAAACTACACTCCTTCTACAAAAACTGTTGAAGCATCTCAAGGCTCTACTTCTACTCCTTCTGCAAATTTTGTTGCTGTAGGTGAAGAAAAATCAGAAGAAGTTAAAAATTCACAAATGCGTAAAGCAATTGCAAAATCTTTAGGAAACTCTAAGTTTTCTGCTCCAGATTTCAGTTTAAATATTGAAGTGGATATGGATAATGCAATGGCTTCTAGAAAAACAATCAATGCAATACCTGATGTAAAAGTATCATTTAACGATATGGTTGTAAAAGCATGTGCAATGGCTTTACAAAAACATCCACAAGTAAATACATCTTGGACAGATGCAAATACAGTTTACCATAGTCATATTCACGTTGGTGTTGCTGTAGCTGTAGATGATGGTTTATTAGTACCTGTAATAAAACACACAAATACATTGAGCTTAACTCAAATTGGAGCTGGTGTTAGAGATTTAGCTGGAAAAGCTAGAAACAAGAAAATTTCTCCAGCAGAAATGCAAGGGAGTACATTTACTGTTTCTAATTTAGGTATGTTTGGTATTGATAATTTTACTTCAATTATCAATCAACCAAATTCTGCAATTTTATCTGTAGGTGCAATTGTTGAAAAACCAGTTGTTAAAAACGGGCAAATAGTTGTAGGTAACACTATGAATTTAACTTTAACTTGCGATCACAGAACTGTTGATGGTGCAGTTGGAGCTCAATTTTTACAAACTTTAAAAACATTTATTGAAAACCCTGTTACAATGTTAGCATAGTTTTTCTATAATATATTTTATACATTTTAAAAATCCTAAACCTTATGGTTTAGGATTTTTTTTTATAAAAAAATGTTTACTAGTTTATATTCATTTGACTTTCTGCTCAAAAAAATATAACTTAGCTAACTATGGGTATTAAAAATATAATATATTCATGTTAACGATTGCTATAATTAGATGAACAAAACAAAAGCCATACAAATTTTAAATAAAGTTTATCATCATACAAACACAAATTATGATGATAAAGAAACTTTTTATAAGTATGGTTTATTTCCTTTTAAAACTGATTTCCTAACAGACGAACAAATTCAAACTTTAAAAAAGAACAACCTTATTCCAAATCTAATTGAACAAAAAAATCATAATGACTTTTTATCAGATTTGATAGCAATAAGAAAACATCCAAAAATAAATATAGAATTTGTAACAAAATTATTTCTAAAAGGATTGTCAGGAGAATCTAGATTTAGGCAAAGTCTTATGAGCTACTGGTTTATAAAGGACTTAAAAAAACACGATTACAATCAGGTAACAGAATATAGAGATACAAATTGGTGTTCTTGTGGACTTCCTGATAAAAAATCATACGACATTACCCACCAATTATATACTTATCATATTGGACATTCTTGGAATGAATTTCCTGAAACATTTGCATTAGAGTTGAATGAAATAATTAACTACCCAGAACCTGAAATTTTAAAATCTGATAAAGACCGACTTATAAAGCTTCTTAAAGTTATTGCAAATGCACCAGAAAATGAAACCCCTGGAAAATTAGAAAAACGGATTGGAAAAGAAAAAATACTTCCAAAAACAGATAAATATAAACGATATGGAATATTGCAAACCTTAGCTGTAACAGAAATTTTACCTAGCAATAAAAAATTTGATAAACAGCCTTTTAAATCTGACATTGTAATGCCGCTTGCTGGATGGAAAGGAGAGTTAGGAGTCGATTTTAAAAAAGCAGAAGAAATATTTAAAATAACAATACCTAACACTTTATAAAATTAATTTCTTATAAAAATTATTTTACTACATTAATGTTAAACCATAAAACTAATCGTAAAAAAATAACCTAAGTGAAAACTGAAATTAATACTATTTGGATTGACCTTAATGAAGAGTTTTATAAGTTCATCTTAGGAAAAACAAAAGATGTAAAAGCTTCAAAAGATATTCATCAAGAAGTTTTCTTAAAAGTTCAAACTAAAATCCATCAACTAAAACATACTTCAAAACTAACATCTTGGGTTTATCAAATTACAAGAAATACCATTGTTGATTACTTCAGAAAAGGAAACAATAAAAACTTATCAATAAATGATTTAGAAATTCCAGAATAGGAAACTAATAATATCTGTGATCAGAAACTAACTGATACGTTCTTCTTTCTGATATATTTCCTAATTCTGATAAGACAATTGCTAAAAAAAAATCTAATCCTAAAGCTATAGGTTGTCCATGAAAATTTCCTCAAGAAATAATTTCGTCATCCTCCACAAAAATATTAGGATTATTTGCAACTGAATTTATTTCAGCAAAAAAATTCTTGGTAGCAAACTTAATGGTATCTTTTGTTACTCCAGGAACTTGAGGTATACACCTAAAAGAATACGGATCTTGTACATATTGTTTTGCTTAAACAAATAACCCTCTATTTGCTAAGAAATCTTTAGTTCTTTCTACAGTTTAATTTGCCCATTATGAGCTCTCACATAATGTATTAATTCCATAAATTGGCTTCGAAATAGATTTCGTTTTTTCATTTAAAAAGGCTATACAATTTTATTTTTTTGAATTGCTGATTCAGATAAGCTAACCTTTAAACCAGAAAAAATAATTTCTTGAATTTTATTTAAATCAAATGGTGAAGCATCTATAAAATGAATTAAACTCATATTTATATCTTATTTTTTTATCAAATGTGTAAACTAACGGCTATTTACATAAGTTTTTTAAAGTATTTTTATCTAATATAAACTCTATATTTGCTAAAAATTTGAAATTTTTAAAAAATGAAAAAAATTATCACATTACTATTTGGTTTGTTAATAATGGTTTCTTGTAAAGAAGAACACCCAAAAGAATACCTTACCTTATCTGGAAAATTAGAAAACAATAAAGATTCTATCATTTCAATTATGAGTAGAAAAGGTATTGTTAAAACAATAAAAATTAATGATGATGGATCATTTAAAGACACTTTAAAAGTTGAGAAAGCTGCAGTTTATTCATTTGAAACAAGCCCCAATAGAAGAGCTCCAATTTATTTAAAAAATGGTTATGATATTGTTTTAAAAGGAGATGCTGGTAATTCTATGAAAAGCTTTAAATTCTCTGGTTTTGGATCTGAAAATAGTAATTTTATTCTTGCTCAAATAGAAAAAAGTCAAAAAATGGGAGACCCTCAAGAAATATTAAATTTAGAGGAAGCTACATTCAGAAAAAAAATTGATGAAATAAAATTTGAATATGATAGTATACTAAATTCTTACTCTAATATTGATAGTACCCTATACAGTACTGCAAAACAACAAAATGAACAATTAGTAACTTATTTTGAGAATGCATATTCTCAAAATAAAATAATGGGAAAGGGACAACCTTCACCTAAATTTGAAAATTACATCGATATTAAAGGAGGCACAAAATCTTTAGAATCATTTAAAGGAAAGTTTGTATATATTGATATTTGGGCAACTTGGTGCGGTCCTTGTATACAACAAATACCCTATTTAGAAAAGTTAGAAAAAGAGTATCACGGTAAAAATATTGAGTTTGTAAGTATTTCTACTGATGAGTATACCAGAAATGGTGGATCATGGGAAGCTGCGGAAAAAAAATGGAGAAATTTTGTAAAAAACAAAAATATGGGAGGCACTCAATTATGGTCTGGTCAAGATTATTCTTTTCAACAAGCGTATAAAATAACCAGTATTCCAAGGTTTATATTAATTGATACAGAAGGAAAAATTGTAAATGCAAATGCTCCTCGCCCTTCAGAACCAAGATTAAAAAAGTTATTTGCTTCTTTAGGTATTTAAAAAAAATATAAATAAAAGTTCGATAAAGGTTAAATTAATTACAGCTAACAATTCTATTGTAAAAAACAAAAAAGGAAATTCATAAAATGAATTTCCTTTTTTTATATTATTTTTTTTAAGAATTTACACTATTCTTTGTAAACTCCCATATTAGCGTATTTTTCCATCCTTGATAAAACCAAATCAGAATCAGACAAATCTTTTAATTCTTCAAAAGCAGCGATAATTTGTTCTTTTACAGCCTTAAAAGCCCCTTCTCTATCAGAATGTGCTCCACCTATTGGCTCTTTAATTATAGCATCAATTAACTTTAGTCTTTTCATATCTGACCCTGTTAATTTTAATGCTTCAGCTGCTTGCTCTTTAAACTCCCAACTTCTCCATAAAATAGAAGAACAAGACTCTGGAGAAATAACTGTATACCAAGTATTTTCCATCATATACACCTTATCTCCTACTCCTATTCCAATAGCACCACCAGAGGCTCCTTCACCAATAACAATTGATATAATCGGAGTTTTTAAACGAGTCATTTCTAAAATATTTCTAGCAATTGCTTCACCTTGCCCACGCTCTTCTGCTTCTAAGCCAGGATAAGCTCCTGGGGTATCTACCAAAGTAACCACAGGAATACCAAATTTTTCTGCCATTTTCATTAAACGCAGAGCCTTTCTGTATCCTTCAGGATTTGCCATACCAAAGTTTCTATATTGGCGTGTTTTTGTATTGTATCCTTTTTGCTGACCTATAAACATAAATGATTGATCTCCAATTTTACCCAACCCTCCAATCATTGCTTTGTCATCTTTTACATTTCTATCTCCATGAAGTTCCATAAATGTATCTCCACAAATAGCTTTAATATAATCTAAAGTATAAGGCCTGTTTGGGTGCCTGGATAATTGAACTCTTTGCCAAGGAGTTAAATTTTTATAGATATCTTTTCTAGCAGTTGCTAGTTTTTTTTCTATTTTCTTACAAGTTGCAGTAACATCAACATCACTTTCTTTACCAATAATCTGACACTTTTCTAGCTGATCTTTTAGCTCTTTTATTGGCATTTCAAAATCTAAATATTCCATTTTGTAATAATTTGGTCTTAGTTTTCCTATTAACAAACATACATAAAAATTACTTTTTATAGTAAATTTGATTTACTTTTTTGCTTTTAATCTTTGTTGTATTCTTTGCTTTAAATAATCTTTATTTTTAACAACCCCATTTAACAATACAACCAATAAAACAATAAAAGTACCTAGATAAAATTCAGGGTTCATTTTTTCTTTTTCTCCAAAAATTAACAACGCTAATATTATTGCATAAATAGGTTCTAAATTAATGGTTAGCATTACTGTATAAGGCGATAAAAATTTCATCACCTTTACTGATGAAACAAAGGCATAAGCAGTACAAATACTACTTAAAACTAATAAGTAAAACCAATCTGTTTTTGATAAACTAAAAAAAGATACTGAAAAATTCTGATTGATAAAAAGGTAAATTGTTACAAATAAAGCGCCAAAAAAAAGTTGATATAATGAGATTCTATGTTCATCATATTTCTTAACAAAGAGTCCGTTTAAAACAGAAAATAACGCACCAAAAAACGATGAAATTAATGCATAAATAATACCTAATCTATATTGGGTTTCAAAATTAAAAATAACATATAAACCTACTATTACCATTAATCCAAAAAACATTTCTAAAAAATTAATTTTCCTTTTAAAAAAAAAAGGTTCTATTAAAGATGTAAAAAAAGCACCTGTACTCATGGTAACCAGTGCAATAGATACGTTAGAGGTTTTTATGGCTTTGAAAAAGAAAATCCAATGTAGTGCTATTATAATACCAGTAAATAAAAATTTTACTAAGCCTTTTTTATCAATAATAAAACTTTTCTTTTTGAAAATAAAATAAATCGAAATAAATACTACTGCAAAACTCATCCTAAAGAAAACTAAAGGAATTGCTTCAACTGTAATTAATGCACCTAGAATTGCAGTAAACCCCCAAATAAAAACAATAAAATGAAGTAAAAAATAGTTTTTTAATTTACTTTCTTGCATTGTAATAGAGATAAATTGCCAAACAGCCAAAAACTAAATTTGGCATCCAAACATATAAAAGTGAACTTACACCTGCAACTGCCCCTAAAACTTCAGAAATCTTCATTAGAAAAATGTAAATAAACATAATTCCAATTCCTATCGCCAAATTAATCCCTGTACCTCCTCTACGCTTTCTAAAAGCCAATGCTACAGCAATAATAGTTAAAATGTAGGAAGCCAATGGTAAACTTGTTCTTTTATGAAACTCTACTAAATACGCATTTAAGTTTTTCACACCTCTTTTTCTTGATAAATCTATAAAACTTAATAATTCATCAGAAGGCATTTCTTGAGATAAAGCTGATTTATAAATTAAATCTTTTGGGGTAAAATTTAATAATGTATCTATTTTTGTACCAGAAAATATACTATCCCTATTGCTATAAATTTGTCTTCTTCTCCAATTACTTAAAGTAAAAACAGAATCCTTTTTATTAAACTTTATCCTGTTTGATACTAATTTTGATTTTAATTCTAATCCATCATAAGTTTCTGAAGTAAAATCATAACCTATATTATTTTCTGTATCAAAATTTCGAATAAAAATATAAGTGCTGTCTGTTAATTGTAAACTAAAATCTCTTACATATTTTAGTTCGTTTTTTAGTCTTTTGTGATTAATGTACTCTCTTTCGAACTTTTTTCTAGTTTTACTACTACTTGGCACCACAAAATGATTCATCAATAATGATAAAATTGTAATTAAAGTTGCACCAATAAAATAAGGATATAAAAACCTAGTGAAAGAGACTTTTGCATTATTAATAGCAATAATTTCTGTATTATTAGAAAGCTTAGATGTAAATAAAATTACTGCAATAAACAACGCCAAAGGCATAAATGTGTTTGAGTAATATATTATAAAATTTTTATAATACTCATCTACAACTTGATAAAACCCTAAATCTGCATGTTCTAAAAAATTATCTATTTTTTCAGAAATATCAATGGCAATTGCTATTGGAATCAATATCAATAAGGTAAACAAAAATGTCACCAAAAATCTTTTTAATATGTACCAATCAATAATTTTCAAAAGCCTAGCTTTATTTAATATTTAAAATTAACTCTTTAAAATTTAAAATCCCTTCTGCTTCCGCAGAAACAAAAAATTTTACAACCTTTTATCCATTTGTTTTACCATTTTATCTTTCCATTCTCTAAAATCTCCAGCTAAAATATGTTTTCGTGCTTCCCTTGTTAACCAAACATAAAACCCTAAATTATGTATAGATGCAATTTGTTTACCTAACATTTCTTTGGCTGCAAATAAATGACGTAAATATGCTTTCGAATACATGGTATCTACCCAAGTAATTCCCATTTCATCAATAGGAGAAAAATCATCTTCCCACTTTTTATTTTTGATATTTATACTCCCATGTGCAGTAAACAACATTCCATTTCTGGCATTTCTAGTTGGCATTACACAATCAAACATATCAATACCTAAAGCAATATTCTCTAGTATATTAATTGGCGTTCCAACTCCCATTAAATATCGAGGTTTATCTTCAGGTAAAATTGCTGTTACCACCTCAGTCATTGCATACATTTCTTCCGCAGGTTCTCCTACAGAAAGACCTCCAATTGCATTTGCTTGTTGATTTGAGTTTGCAATATATTCTGCAGATTGTTTTCTTAAATCTTTATAAGTACTTCCTTGCACAATTGGCATAAACGTTTGTTCATAACCATATTTAAAAGGTACTTTTTGTAAATGTTTTATACACCTATCTAACCATCTATGTGTCATATGCATAGATCGTTTTGCGTAATTATAATCACAAGGATATGGTGTACATTCATCAAAAGCCATGATTATATCTGCACCAATTGTCCGTTGCGTTTCCATGACATTTTCTGGAGTAAAAAAATGCATAGAACCATCTATATGACTTTTAAATTTTACACCTTCTTCGTTTATTTTTCTTCTGCCTGATAAAGAATATACCTGATACCCTCCAGAATCTGTTAAAATATTGCGATCCCAATTCATAAACTTGTGCAAACCACCAGCCTTTTCTAAAATATCTAATTTAGGTCGTAAATATAAATGATATGTGTTTCCTAAAATTATATCAGGATTTATCTCATTTTTTAGTTCTGTTTGATGCACCCCTTTTACAGTACCTACAGTACCTACAGGCATAAAAATTGGTGTTTCTATTACACCGTGGTCAGTAGTTATAACTCCTGCTCTGGCTTGACTTTTTGGGTCAGTAAGTTTTAAATCGAATTTCATTGGGGTCAAAGATACTATTATTGTAAGAAGTTAAAAACTAAAAGATTCTTAAATGATTTTACTAAAACCTTCTTTTCTTTTTTGATGAAAAACCAATACTCTTCTTTTTGTTTTTTGATGATGATTTTCTAAAAGCTGCACTTTTTTTATTAAAATCGTTTTTTGAAGGAGCCAACTTTTTCTTAGTAACTTGCTTTTTGGGTTTTTCTTTAATTGTAGACGCTTCTTCAGTTTTTGATGATGTTGAAATCATAGAGTTAATCTCTTTCATTTCATCTTCAGTTAATTCGCGCCAATCACCAGTTTGTAGATATCCTAATTCTACATTCATAATTCTAGTGCGTTTTAACTTTGTAACTTCAAAACCTAAATACTCACACATTCTACGAATTTGCCTATTTAAACCTTGCGTTAAAATAATTTTA
This sequence comes from uncultured Polaribacter sp., assembly GCF_947500975.1. GTDB lineage: Bacteria > Bacteroidota > Bacteroidia > Flavobacteriales > Flavobacteriaceae > Polaribacter. The sequence continues at coordinate 195,883 of NZ_CANMUE010000005.1, read as the reverse complement.
AAAATTTTATCACTTACTTTATCAACTTTACATTTTTGAGTTATGGTTCCTAAAATTGGAATCCCATTCCCCATTTTTTCAATAAAATCTTCGGTAATTGACTTGTTAACAGATACAAAATACTCTTTTTCATGATTGTTGCCTGCTCTTAAAATTTTATTTACAATATCTCCATCATTCGTTAAAAAAATTAACCCTTCGGATGGTTTATCTAAACGTCCTATTGGAAATAATCTCTCAGGATAATTTATGTGCTGTACTATATTATTTGGTTCTCTCTCATCAGTAGTAGAAACAATACCAACGGGTTTATTTAACGCAATGTATAAAGTATTATTTTTAGGAATTACTATACGACCATCTAACTTTACTATATCTTTTTTACCAACTCTATTTCCTAACTGTGTGGGTTTTCCATTAATTGAAACCCTACCCTCTTTAATAAATTTTTCTGCTTCTCTACGAGAACAAATTCCGGAAGAACTTATATACTTATTAAGGTTTATAGATTGTTGATTTGTATTATCCAAAGAAAAATATTTTCAACAAAAGTAAGTATAAGATTATTAATTTATTTAATCTATTTTCTTTTTATTAAACCAACTACCTACAAAGTTTAAGTTTAAGGTAATCTTATGAAAACTTTCTTGAATTAAATTATTTTCTAAAGTACCTTCTTTACCATAAGAGTACGAAATATTAAAATTATCATTACTGTATTTCTTCATAGGCAACCCTAACCCAAAAGACACAAAATAACTATCTATTTGTTTATTAGAAATCTTTAAAAAACCAGTATTGTAGTTTAAACCAAATCTGTATTTTATATTTGATGCATAAGTATATTTATTTTTTGTTGGCTTATATTCTAACCCAAATGCATAAATAGATTGATCTACATAACTTTCATTATTTTTATCTTGACTAGTGTCATTCCATAACAGTTTACGATAATCTATACTGGTTGAAAACTTTTTATCTATAATAGAGGTAATTCCAAAACCGTAAGAAACCGGAAGTTCAAAATTTTCTAAATCATTTTCAACCTCATCTTCTATAGCAATATATGCACCACCAGATGTTGTTTTATAAGAACTTCTCGTTTGTTTTCCGCTTAAAGATGAAGGCAACTCAAAAGTACCACCAATTATGGTTTCTACAGTTTTAATTTTTGGTAGTTTATATTGAAAACCGGTCTTTAATTTTACACCGCTATAATAATTTTGATCACTTATTGATACAAAAGATTCCGAATAAATTTGACTTTCTTCTTCAATTGATCCAAAAAGAAAAGATAAATCTAAACCAAAAGATAAGTTTTTTAATGGTTTATAACCTGTTGCTATATAAAATTTATTTAAACCACCTATACCAGTTATTCTTGTTAAGTAAGTATCTGTAGAGCCTTCAATAGGGTTTTCTATATCTATATTATAACCCGTTTTAGTATAAGGTAAAAGACCAGTACTCATGCCCCAATTTTTGGCAATTGGAAATGCAATTACAACATGAGAAAAATTAGCATTATTACTGGTTGAACTTGTATTGTTTGTTTTTAAATGTGAAACAACACCATTTAAACCAAACTCATATAAAAAAGATTTTTGTAAAATATTACCTAAACTTGCTGGATTAAATAAATTTATCTCAAAAGGATTTGTTTGTGCAATACCTGTATTTCCTAATCCAGACAAACCACCTGTTGCCGTTTTATTTTCTACACCCAAACCAAATAAAGAATAAGGCGTATTAGCATTATTTTGGCTATATAAAACATTAGCAAAAACTACTAATAACAATAATAATATTTCTTTTTTCATATTAATAATTTAAATATTTTACTGATAATTTTACTTCTTTATTTGTATTCGTATTCTGCTCTATAACTATATTATTTACGTTATCAGAAAAGTCCTCATATTGAATCATTAAAGCATAATTTAAGTCTATTTCTGATTGTAAAATCTCTTCAACAAACCCACTTAAATCGACACTATAATAAGTATTTGCACCAAATTCATCTTGTTCATCATTTAAAATAGCATAAACAACATTGGTGTTGTTTACATCCAATAATTGGCGTATTATTCTATTTTTATGATCTACTATATAAACAGCTAAATTTTCTGGCAAAGGGTTATCATCATTATAACTATTACTTAAAGGACTAAATGTTAACTCGGCACTCATAGTAGTAGCATTTTCAGAAATTTCTAAAAGTTTTTTAATTGATGATATTTCTATTCTTGCTGTAATTCCTGATCCTGCTTGTGTAAAAATTAAATCATCAGTTTCAGAACTTAATTTAATTTCTTCATTATCTACAAAATCACCTAAACTAGTACTAGATAAATCTACTTCTATTTCATTAAATTGTTGTGTAGAGCTAGATATTACAAAATCTACATAATAACTATTATCTTCATTATCATCATCCTTAATGGTGTAATACAAACGCATACTAGAGTTACCATCTGTATCTTCTGTTGTTAAAGCATTAAAGCCTAAAACATGACTATTTTCAACTGTATTTGGTACAATTGCTAATCCTTTAAAATATTGTAAAAAATCATCTGTATTATTAATATCATTATCTACAATTTTATTAAAAATTTCTTCACCTAAAGCATCATCCATTTTAATAAAAAGAGAATCTGTTGATTTATTTGGTTTTGGTGTAAATGAAATTTGTCCTAAAACATTAGTTTCATCATAATCTAATGATGAAGTATTATAAAAATATGCCCCCTCTTCTGGTTCAAAAGTTTCGGTTATTCTATGTAATTTATAAGTTTGGGTTTTAGTAGTATCACCATAATAGTAAGTATCATAATTCAAAACCATTCCTATAGAATCGTAAATAGCATCTTCATCAATAGAAAAAGTAGAAGTTACAAGTTCTAAATACGATTTTGCTGATAAATTTCCTAAATTTTCATCGCTTACATTTCCTAGTAAAATTCTGTTTTTACCAGATGTTATTAAGGAGTCTAATTTAAAAGTACCTGTTTTTACCGAAAAAGTATCTATAACTCTTACCTGAACATTATTATCTATAAAGTCACTTCCTACCTCATAAATTGTATCTGTTGTAGTGCAAGATGCAACAAATATCAAACTAAAAACCCCAATTATAAAATATCTCATTTTACTTTTTAAAGCAAAAATATTAGGCTAAATATCATAAGAAATCATAAAATATATAAACAACACTTTTTTATAGACTTATGACAACAAAACACCTCTAAACTCTACATTTAACAACTTTTAAGAAAATTAACATTTGATTTACATGGTTATCTATAAAATACAACTGTTTGTCTATTTCATACTATTTTAAATTAAATAGCTTTTAGGTTTGCTGCATAATTTAAGAAAATGAAAAAATTAAACATAATGAGAAAAACAAATTTATTACAAAAAAGTAGCGTTCTATTTTTTGCTACATTATTATCCTTATTAGCAATAAGTTGTGGTAGCGACGATGATGAGGAGGAGGAGTATGGAAACTGGGTTGAAAGTTCAACTTTTGATGGAAATTCAAGAGCTAATTCTGTAAGTTTTACAATTGGTACAAAAGGATATTTAGTTACTGGTTATGATGGAGACGATTATTTAGCGGATACTTGGGAGTATAATTCAGAAGGTGATTATTGGGTTAGAAAAGCAGATTTTCCAGGAACTCCAAGAAGTGGTGCTGTAGGTTTTTCAATCAATGATAAAGGATATTTAGGTACTGGTTATGATGGGGATAATGAACTTAATGATTTCTGGGAATATGACCCAACCTCAGATTCATGGACACAAAAAGCAGATTTTGGTGGAACTGCTAGATACGGTGCCATTGGTTTTTCTTTAGGTAATGACGGTTACATTGGTACAGGTTATGATGGTAGTGAACAAAAAGATTTTTGGAAATATAATGTTGCTACAGATTCTTGGGAACAGTCAGTAGGTTTTGGAGGAGAAAAACGTCAAAACGCATCTGTTTTTAAAATTAATGATGTTGCATATATTGGTTTAGGAATACACAATGGAGCTTATGAAGAAGATTTCTATTCTTTTAACGGAACAACTTGGACAAGATTAACTGATTTAGATGATGATGACGATGATGATAATGATTACGAAATATTATTAAGTAGTGGAGTTGGATTTTCTTTAAATGGAATGGGATATGTAACTACTGGTATTTCTGGTTCAATAACTACAGAAACTTGGTCTTATGATCCATCAACTGATACTTGGGATGAGTTACCTGAATTTGAAGGTTCTGCAAGACAAAATGCTTCTGCATTTGTTTTTGATGATAAAGCTTTTGTTTTAATGGGTAGAAGTGGTAGTTATTATTTTGATGATGTATGGGAATTTAGACCAGACGAATATGAAAATGATGATGATTAACCATCTTTAAACTTTAATTAGATTACACGTTTTAAGATTAAAAATTAAACTACTAAAAAAGTAGTTTAATTTTTAATCTTTTTTTTGTGATAAAAACAACAGTTTCTTGGGAGAATTTTAAGAATCTTACTCTCTAATTTTGCACTTTAAAGCAATAAATTGAAACCTATTTTAAAAAAAATAAATACTTATATAATTATCCATAGTCTTTTATGGGTTTTCTTTATTATTATTACAGCTATTCAATCTTATTCTAGGTTTAGTAAAATACCAAATGAATTTTACTGCTTAAACATCATTTTTATAGCTGTTTTTTATTTAAACTATGCGGTATTAATACCTAATTTTCTACTTAATAAAAAAATTGGTTTATATGTTTTTATTTCTATAGTATTAATACTATTTATATTTTTGATAGAAGACCCTATATTAAAAAGTCAAATAAAGCCTCCCTTTTTTGACAACGAATTTAATAATGATTTTCACAGACCCAGAAAAATACGAACAAATTTAAGACCACCAATTTTACTCCTTTTATTTTATGCTTTAAGTACTTGTATAAAACTTGTTTCTGAATGGTATAAATCTGAAAAAGAAAGAACACTAGTGGCTACTCAAAAAATAAATTCTGAATTATCTTTTTTAAAAGCACAATTGAATCCTCATTTTTTATTTAACACACTTAACAGTATTTATTCTTTAGCAAATAAAAAATCTGATAACACAACAGTAGCTATTGTTACACTTTCAGAATTAATGAGATATATGATTTATGAAGCCAAAGAAGAATTTATATCCTTAGAAAAAGAAATAGACTACATAAAAAACTACATCTCTTTACAATTATTAAGATTAAAAGACTCCAGTGGTGTAAAAATAAATATTCATGGTAATTTAAACTATAAAATAGAGCCTTTACTTCTTATTTCATTTATAGAAAATGCTTTTAAATATGGAACAGATTATAGAGGGAAAACTGATATTAGGGTTGTTATTTCTATAAATAACAATGAATTAGAGCTAAAAGTTTACAACCTATCTTCTTTACAAAATTCAACCAATAAAAATTCAGGTATAGGTTTAGAAAACATCAAAAATAGATTGAATTTATTATACCCAAACACCCATACATTAGAAATTAAAAATACTAAAGAGGCCTTTGAAGTAAATTTAAAAATCAAATTAAAAAGTTAACGTATGAAATGTATAATTATTGATGATGAGCCTCTAGCTTTAGAGTTATTAGAAGATTTTATATCTAAAATTCCTTTTTTAGAATTGATTGCAAGCTGCTCTAATGGTTTTGAAGCAACAGCAATTCTACAAGAACAAAAAGTTGATTTAATTTTTACTGATATAGAAATGCCAGATTTTTCAGGAATCGATTTTATTAAATCATTAGAAATTAAACCAATGTTTATTTTTACAACTGCATACTCACATTATGCCGTTGAAGGTTTTAATTTAAATGCAATAGATTACCTTGTAAAACCAATACCTTTTCATCGATTTTTAAAAGCTTCAACTAGAGCACAAAATTTATTAAAACTAAAAAAAGAAGATGAACCTCTTATCTTAAAAAAAGAAACTTTAGAAGAGTTTATTTTTGTAAAATCTGAGTATGAAAATTTAAAAATTAACTTATCAGATATAAAATATATAGAGTCTTTAAAGGATTATATTAAAATTCATACTCATAAAGAAAAACCTATTTTAACTTTAAGCAGCCTTAAAAATTTTGAAGAAAAATTAGGCAAAACAAACTTTATTCGTGTTCATAAATCATATATAGTTTCTTTAAAACACATCTATTCAGTTCAAAGAAATAGAATTATAATTGATGACAATTGGATACCTATTGGGTTAAACTACAGAGACGATTTTATAAAAAGAATTGAAAATTAAAAAAATTACAATTCAATTGTTCTAAAAGTTAAATTAATTCTTGGAGAACTTACTTTTTTAGTAGTTGGTAATCTATGAAGCCAATTTGTTTGTGTCCCTTTTTTCATTACCAACAAACTTCCCCTTTCTAATACAATATCTACTCGTTGCTTATTTACTTTATGTTTAAAAGAAAACTTGCGTTCTGCACCTAAAGATAAAGAGGCTATTGCCCCGTTTTTTTTTAACATCTTCTCACCATCTGAATGATATGCCATTCCTTCATCACCAGAATGATATAAATTTAATAAACAAGAATTAAAGGTTTCACCACACTCTTGCTCTACTATTTTCTTTAGCTCTAACAACTCTTTTGTAAAAATGTTAGCAGTTTTTGTAACTTTAGAATATGTATATGAATAGTCAGATTCTCCATACCAAGCTACTTTTCGTTTAGTAATTATTTTCTTACCAAAAATAATTGCTTCATCATTTTTCCAATTTATACTATCTAATAATATTTGATAATAAAATTTGTTTTGATTCTTATTTAAAATAACACCATGGTAATTAGTTATTCCATCAAAAGGCAAAATGTTTTTTATTTTTTCTGTAGAAAATAAATCCATAAAATAAAGGTAATAAAAAAACCTCACAATAAATTGTGAGGTTTTGCGGAGAAAGAGGGATTCGAACCCCCGGACCTGTTACAGTCAACAGTTTTCAAGACTGCCGCATTCGACCACTCTGCCATTTCTCCAGAATTAAGTCTCATCAGATATTCTCTGATTGCGGGTGCAAATATAAAACCCTTTTTTAATTTTCAGAAATAAATCTTTAATTATTTTTTATATTTTTTGAATATCGTTGTTTTTTTATGTTATTAGTTTAATAATCAGCAATTATTAATTTTACAACATCAATAGAAATCATCAAAACACATAAAGAATAAGTTTTATTATTGATACTTTAGTATCTTTGCACCTTACTAAAAACACTAATTATGTCTTTTAATTCTTTTGGCAATTTATTAAAAATTACAACTTTTGGAGAATCACACGGAACTGCTATTGGAGGAGTTATAGATGGCTTTCCTGCCGGTTTAAAAGTTGATTTTGAAGCTATTCAGCAAGAATTAGATAGGCGTAAACCAGGGCAATCTAAAATTGTTACACAACGTAAAGAACCGGATACTGTTGAGTTTCTCTCAGGAATATTTGAAGGAAAAACCACAGGAACATCTATTGGTTTTATCATTAGAAACACCAATCAAAAAAGTAAAGATTATAACCATAATACTAATATCTACAGACCTTCACATGCAGATTACACATATGATAAAAAATATGGCTTAAGAGATTTTAGAGGTGGTGGAAGAAGTTCTGCTCGTGAAACTGCAAATTGGGTAGTTGCGGGTGCATTGGCAAAACAATTAATTGCTAGCATTCATATAAATGCGTTTACATCTTCTGTGGGTGATATTTTTTTAGATAAACCGTATCAAGATTTAGATTTTTCTAAAACTGAAAGCAATATTATTCGTTGCCCAGATGAAACTTCAGCTGAAAAAATGATTGATAAAGTTAAAGAAATTAGAAAAGCTGGTGATACTATTGGAGGTACTATTACTTGTGTTGCGCAAAATGTTCCTGTTGGCTTAGGTGAACCTATTTTTAATAAATTACATGCAGAGTTAGGCAAAGCAATGCTTTCTATAAATGCAGTAAAAGGTTTTGAATTTGGAAGTGGATTTTGTGGCGCAAAAATGAAAGGCACAGAACATAATGATATTTTTAACTCAGATGGCTCTACACAATCTAATTTATCTGGTGGGGTCCAAGGTGGTATTAGCAATGGAATGGATATTTATTTTAGAGTAGCATTTAAACCTGTTGCCACAATAATGAGTAGTCAACAAACAATTAACTCAGAAAATGAAATTACCGAAATTACAGGTAAAGGTAGGCATGACCCTTGTGTAGTTCCAAGAGCTGTACCAATTGTAGAAGCTTTAACTGCTTTGGTTTTAGCAGATTTTTGGTTGATAAATAAAACTAGAAAAATATAGTTTTAAGAGAATCTTTGGTCATTTAATTTTTGAATTAGAAAATCAATGAGAAGATTTTATTGATTTAAAACAAGCAAATGATATTAAAAAGTTTCGTTTAATAAATATTATTATTAGTTGTGGGCAATACCGAAGAGACCAAAAAATAACTTCAGTAAATTGTTAAACGTAAACTGAAAAAAAACAACTAATTGATTATAGTTGACTTAATTTCACTTCAATCAAAATTAAATTTTAATAACAATTTTTCAACAAGCAAAAGATTATGAAAAAAACAATTCAATTATTACTCGTTATATTAACTTTTACGGTAAGTGCTAATGCTCAAGAGATAGACGAAAGCAAAAATTTTATTTACAAAACTGATGGAAGTATTCTCTACGGTAAGAATCTAGAATATCAAACACCCATGTTTAAAAAGAATTATTTTAATTTAGATAGTTTAACGATTAAAAGTAAAGATGTTAAATTTTACAAATCAGGAGTAGACTTTTTTGGAAATATTCAAGGAAGTCGAGGAAGTTTTGCACGTAGAACAATTAAAGGCAAAGTTAATTATTATGTGCTAACTAGTAACTACAATAATGCTGTACCAATTAATAATATGGGAGGAATAGGATTGGGAGGCACTAGCACTACTCAAAATTATTACTACAATTCTGGATTCAATTCTTTAAAAATTGCTAACTATGAAAATTTAAGTGTTGATTTACAAAGAAATCCAAAAAGTATTGTCTATTTAAAAAAGCACCATAATGCTAAAAAGAAAAGAACAATAGCTTATGTATTAGGAGGAATTGCTATGGTAGCGGGAATTTTGACATCAGCAAAAAAAACAGGTGAAACTACAAATTCTTTCAATCCTAATACTGGAACATTTGAAACTACTGATGTGACTGAATTACGACCTGTAAACTTAGCCATTGGTTTGGCGGGTTTTGGAACGGTTGTCGCTACAATGATTTCTTCAAAAAAGAAAAAACAATACATTCAAAAAGCAATTGAAGTATATAATGAAAATTAAAATTTGGGGAAATAAAATACTGCCCACAACAAAAGCTATAAGTAATTGATACATTAGTATATTTAGAAATTTTTCGCAAGTTTGAGTGTTTAGAAATTTTTACAGTGCTAGTTGTTAAACACACGAAACTACCCATAGCCGAGACGTTAAATGCAACAATAATTTATCTTTTTAAGATGAAAACCATAAACACTTATAAAATTCTTATCTTTAAAGATTATAAAGATAATTTTGAAAAACAACAGACTTTATTTTATCGATCTCATTAGAGCTTTTGCTATTTTAATGATGTTACAAGGGCATTTTATTGATGCTTTGTTAGATTCATCTTATCGTGATTTAAATTCAATACCTTATTCAATTTGGTCTTATTTTAGAGGTATAACAGCCCCAACTTTTTTTACGATATCTGGTTTAATATTCACTTATTTAATGATAAAAGCCAAAGAAAAAGGACAGGTAAATCTAAGAATGCGTAAAGGCATTATCAGAGGATTATTTTTAATAGGTGTTGGTTATTTAATACGAATTCCTGTATTTGCATGGTTATCAGGAAAATTTAGCACTTATTTTTTAGTTGTTGATGTGTTACAATGTATTGGGTTAAGCTTGATATTAATTGTTGGGCTATATTTTATCTCTATAAAAAAAACATTACTATTTTCTTTTCTATGTTTATTTTTAGGAGTTATAATATTTTTATTTGAACCTGTTTATCGTGATTTAAATATTGAAAATATTCCGTTTTTTTTAAACAACTATATATCAAAAAATAACGGTTCCGTTTTTACAATTATACCCTGGTTTGGTTATGTTTCATTTGGTGCATTTATTGCTACTATTTTCTATCGATATGTACATAAACCTAAATTTAAAAAAATTATAGTACCACTTTTTTTTATACTCGGATGTCTTTTAATCTTCTACTCCTCAAGTTTATTAGTGTATTTATACAGGTTTACAAAAATTAAATTATTTTTAGATTCAGCAAATTATAATTACTTATTTACAAGACTAGGAAATGTTTTTTTATATTTCTCATTCTTCTATGGATTTGAAAAATATTTAAAATTTCCATTAATCCTAAAAATAGGTCAAAAAACACTATCCATTTATATTATACACTTTATTGTTATTTATGGAAGTTTTACTGGTTTTGGTTTAAGGCAAATTATTGGTGCAAATTTAACTCCATGGCAAGGTGTTTTTGGTGCAATAATATTTTTAACATGTATCTGTTTTTTGGCTTTTTATTATGTTAAACCAAATGCTTTTGTATATAATAATTTGAGAAAATTGTTTGATAAAATGAAAGGAAAATGATAGCATTTCGACTTCAATAATTATGAAGGCTAAAATATTAATAATATTACTTTTTACATTTAAAGTATCAATTGCTCAAAAGCAATTTTTAAATAAAAAATATGCTGTTTCTAAAAGAACGTATACATACCATAAAAACAAAAAAAAGAAACTAAAATTAGACTTTTACAAACCTAAGAGAATAAAAAAAGATGTTCCTTTGATAGTTTATGTTCATGGTGGTAGTTTTTCGGGCGGAAATAGAAATGATAATAATATAGTTCAGTTTGCAAATGAAATGGCCAAACGCGGTTTTGCATTTGCCTCTGTTTCGTATAGATTAACTATGAAAAAATTAGGTTTTGGTTGCCAAACAAAATCAGAAGAAAAAATAAATGCTTTTAATTACGCTTCTGAAGATATCAGTTTAGCTGTAAAATATTTACTCAAAAACAAGAAAAAATTTAATATCAAAACAAATAAAATTATACTTGCAGGATCTAGTGCAGGTGCTGAAGCCATTTTAAATTTGGTATATGTTTTTGATAATAAAATTTTACCTAGAAACTTTAAGTTTGCAGGTATTATTTCAATGGCTGGAGCAATAACAACTACAGAAAATATTACTCAAAATAATGTAATTCCTATACAACTTTTTCATGGAACAGCAGATAAATTGGTTCCTTATAATATTGCCCCCCATCATTATTGTCAAAAAAATGATGTAGGTTTTTTAAAACTTTTTGGTTCAAAAGCAATTGCTAATAGGATAAAAAATATAAATAAATCATTTTATTTATATTCAATAAATAAAGGTGACCACAGTTGGTCTGGAAGACCAATGCATCAATGTTTAGATAATATTTTAGATTTTTTATATAATGATGTGTTGCAAAAAAGTAAAAGACAGATAACTATTTTAATCTAAAAAAAAGCAACTAAGTAAAACTTAATTGCTTGTTAAATAAAATATATCATTTAAGCCTGGCCTGTTGGTCCAAAATTCATTGGAATTGGTGGTTTTTCATAATCTTTAATTTCACCGTGTTCATTCTCAAATTTTCTTACATTATCAGACAAAGCTTTTACTAACCTTTTGGCATGTTGAGGTGTTAAAATAATTCTAGATTTTACTTTAGCTTTTGGAATTCCTGGCATAATATTAATAAAATCTACAATAAACTCTGACATAGAATGATTAATTATTGCTAGATTAGAATAAGTTCCTTCTGCAATTTCTTGGTCTAATTCTATATTTAATTGACCTTCTTGGTTTTTATTTTCTTTCATAATTTATATCATAAAAAAAGTTGAATTGAATAATGTAATTAAAATACAGTAAACAATTCAACTTTTATATTTTTAACGATTTACCGTTTATTTAGAAACTTCTTTCTATTTCTTCTTTAGGACCAACAATTACGTTATCATAAGATCTCATACCAGTACCTGCAGGAATTTTCTTACCTACAATTACATTTTCTTTCAAGCCTTCTAAAGTATCTATTTTACCACTAACAGCAGCTTCATTTAATACTTTTGTAGTTTCTTGGAAAGATGCAGCAGAAATAAATGATTTAGTCTGTAAAGAAGCTCTTGTAATTCCTTGTAACACTTGTTCTGCTGTTGCAGGTCTTGCATCTCTTGCTTCTACTAAATTTTTATCATTTCTTCTTAATAAAGAATTTTCATCTCTTAATTTACGAGCAGAAATAATCTGACCCTCTTTTAAGTTTTCAGAATCTCCAGCATTTTCAACAACTTTCATTCCGTAAATTGCGTCGTTATCCTTTATAAAGTCAATTTTATGAATTAATTGATTCTCTAAGAATAATGTATCTCCAGAATCTATAATTTTAACTTTACGCATCATTTGACGTACAACAACTTCAAAATGTTTATCATTAATTTTTACACCTTGTAAACGATAAACTTCTTGTATTTCATTTACTAAGTATTCTTGTACAGCAGACGGTCCTTTAATTCTTAAAATATCAGAAGGAGTTGTTGCTCCATCAGATAAAGGCATACCAGCTTTAATAAAATCGTTCTCTTGAACTAAAATCTGATTAGATAATTTTACTAAATACTTACTAACTTCTCCTGTTTTAGATTCAACAATAATCTCTCTATTACCTCTTTTAATTTTACCAAAAGAAACCACACCATCTATTTCTGAAACTACAGATGGATTAGAAGGATTACGTGCTTCAAACAATTCAGTTACACGTGGTAAACCTCCCGTAATATCACCTGCTTTACCAGATTTTCTTGGTATTTTAACTAGTGTATGACCAGATTTTACAGCCTCACCATCATTTACCATTAAGTGTGCACCAACAGGTAAACTGTAAGAACGTAAAGCATTACCATCTTTATCTTCAATAATTAAAGAAGCAATAATTTTTTTGTTCTTAGAATCTGTAATTACTTTTTCTTGGAAACCAGTTTGTTCATCAATTTCAACAGAGTAGTTCATACCTTGTTCTAAATTATCAAACTTAACTTTTCCTTCAAATTCAGAAACAATTACACCATTAAATGGATCCCATTGTACAATTACATCTCCTTTTTTAATTGATTTTCTGTCTTTATCAAAGATATAAGAACCATAAGGAATAATATTTGTACTTAAATTAATTCCTGTTTTCTTATCAGTAATTTTAATTTCAGCAGTTCTAGAAATTACAATATCAACATCATTACCTTCATTGTCTTTTCCAACAACTGTACGTAAATCTTCAATAGTTACTTTTCCGTCAAACTTAGCTATTAATTTATTTTCTTCTGATATGTTACCAGCTACCCCACCAACGTGGAAAGTTCTTAATGTTAATTGTGTACCAGGTTCTCCAATAGATTGAGCCGCAATTACACCAACAGACTCTCCAATTTGTACTTTATTAAGGGTAGATAAACTTTGACCATAACATTTAGCACAAATACCTTTAGTAGACTCACATGTTAATGCAGATCTTACTTGAACAGTATCAATGCCAGAAGCTTGAACAGCTTGAGCTAATTGATGAGTTATTGGTTGATTTGCTTCAATAATTAAATCTCCAGTTAGAGGATGAAATACATCTTGCAAACAAACACGTCCTTCAATTCTATCTGCCAAAGATTCTACAATCTCATCGTTCTTCTTTAAAGGAGAAACTTCTAATCCTCTTAAAGTACCACAATCTTCTTCGTTAATAATAACGTCTTGTGATACATCTACAAGTCTACGAGTTAAGTAACCAGCATCTGCAGTTTTTAAGGCTGTATCGGCAAGTCCTTTACGTGCACCGTGAGTAGAAATAAAGTATTCAAGAATTGATAAACCTTCCTTAAAGTTAGAAAGAATTGGATTCTCAATAATTTCTCCACCTCCAGCAGTAGATTTTTTAGGCTTTGCCATTAATCCACGCATACCTGTTAACTGACGAATTTGTTCTTTAGAACCCCTTGCACCAGAATCAAGCATCATATATACTGAGTTGAAACCTTGTTGGTCTTCTCGTAAACGTTTCATAGATAATTCTGTTAACTGGTTATTGGTTCTTCCCCAAATATCAATTACCTGATTGTAACGCTCTTTTTGCGTTAACATACCCATATTATAATTTGCTACAATGACATCTACTTCTTTATTAGCTTCGTCAATCATAGATTGTTTTTCTTTAGGAATAATAATATCTCCTAATGAAAATGATAAACCACCTTGGAAGGCAAATTTATACCCCATATTTTTAATTTGATCTAAGAAATCTCCTGTAGTTGGAATATCAGTAGCTTTTAAAATATTACCAATAATTCCACGTAAATTTTTCTTAGTCAATACTTCATTGATATAACCAGCAGCAGCAGGAACTTTTTCATTAAATAAAACTCTACCAACTGTAGTTTTTATAATTTTAGTTACTTGCTCTCCATTCTCATCAATATCTTGAGTTCTTACTTTAATACCAGCATTTAAGTCTACCTTTTCTTCGTTAAAAGCAATCGTTACTTCTTCTGGTGAATAGAAAGTTAATCCTTCTCCTTTGATTTTAACCTCTGGAGTAGATATTCTTTCTTTAGTCATATAGTATAAACCAAGTACCATATCCTGAGAAGGTACAGTAACTGGAGCTCCATTTGCAGGGTTCAAGATATTATGAGAAGCCAACATTAATATTTGTGCTTCTAAAATAGCTTCTGGTCCTAATGGTAAGTGAACTGCCATTTGATCCCCATCAAAATCGGCATTAAATGCAGAACATGCTAATGGGTGTAATTGAATTGCTTTTCCTTCAATTAATTTTGGTTGAAAAGCCTGAATACCAAGTCTGTGTAAAGTAGGAGCTCTGTTTAATAAAACAGGATGTCCTTTAATTACATTTTCTAAAATATCCCAAACAACTGGTTCTTTTCTATCTATTATTTTCTTAGCAGATTTAACTGTTTTTACAATTCCTCTTTCAATTAGTTTTCTAATTACAAAAGGCTTGTAAAGTTCAGCTGCCATATCTTTAGGGATACCACATTCTGACAATCTTAATTCTGGTCCAACAACAATTACAGAACGAGCTGAATAATCAACACGTTTTCCTAATAAATTCTGACGGAAACGTCCTTGTTTACCTTTTAATGAATCTGATAAAGATTTTAAAGGTCTATTAGATTCTGTTTTTACTGCTGATGATTTACGTGTGTTATCAAATAATGAATCTACAGATTCTTGTAACATACGTTTTTCATTACGTAAAATAACTTCAGGAGCTTTTATTTCAACTAATCTTTTTAAACGATTATTTCTAATAATAACTCTTCTATAAAGATCATTTAAATCTGAAGTAGCAAAACGTCCACCATCTAAAGGAACTAAGGGTCTTAATTCTGGTGGAATTACAGGCACAGCCTTCATAATCATCCACTCAGGATTATTTTCTCTATTCTTTTGAGAATCTCTAAATGCTTCAACAACATTTAAACGTTTTAATGCTTCAGTTTTTCTTTGCTTAGAAGTTTCAGTATTGGCTTTATGTCTTAATTCAAAAGATAATCCTTCTAAATCTATACGAGCTAGTAAATCAATTAGACATTCTGCACCCATTTTAGCTATAAACTTATTTGGGTCTTCATCATCTAAATATTGATTTTCTTGTGGTAACTCATCAACAATATCTAAATATTCTTCTTCCGTTAAGAAATCCATTTTTTGTAATGGTTCTCCTTCAGGTCCTTTTGCAATACCAGGTTGAATTACTACATATCTTTCGTAGTAAATAATCATATCTAACTTTTTAGATGGTAAACCTAAAAGGTACCCCATTTTGTTAGGTAATGATCTAAAGTACCAAATATGAGCAACTGGCACCACTAAGTTAATGTGACCTACTCTATCTCTACGTACTTTCTTTTCTGTTACTTCTACACCACATCTATCACAAACGATTCCTTTATAACGGATTCTTTTGTATTTTCCACATGCACATTCATAATCCTTTACCGGACCAAAAATACGCTCACAGAATAAACCATCTCTCTCTGGTTTGTGTGTACGGTAATTTATTGTTTCTGGTTTTAAAACTTCACCTTTAGATATTTCTAAAATTGCTTCTGGTGATGATAAACCAATTGATATTTTGTTAAACTTTTTTACAGTGTACTTTTCTTGTTTTCTTGCCATGTCTTTTAATAAGTATTCAGTTGGCAGTATTCAGTTTTCAGTAACATAATTGCTACTGAAAACTGGTTACTGAAAAAATTTATTCTTCTAATCTAACGTCTAAACCTAAACCTTTAAGTTCATGCATTAATACATTAAACGATTCTGGTAAACCTGGTTCTGGCATAGTTTCACCTTTAACAATACTTTCGTATGTTTTAGCTCTACCCATAACGTCATCAGATTTTACAGTTAAGATTTCTCTTAATATACTTGATGCTCCATAAGCCTCAAGTGCCCAAACTTCCATCTCTCCAAAACGCTGACCACCAAACTGTGCTTTACCACCTAATGGTTGTTGTGTAATTAATGAGTATGGTCCAATAGAACGCGCGTGCATTTTGTCTTCAATCATGTGTCCTAACTTAATCATATAAATGATACCAACTGTTGCTGGTTGATCGAAACGTTTACCTGTTCCACCATCATATAAATGAGTATGTCCAAATCTTGGTACACCTGCCTCATCAGTAATTCCATTAATCTGATCTAAAGATGCTCCATCAAAAATTGGTGTAGCATATTTAGTTCCTAATTTTTGACCTGCCCAACCAAGTACAGTTTCATAAATTTGACCAATATTCATACGAGAAGGTACACCTAATGGGTTTAGTACAATATCTACAGGAGTTCCGTCTTCTAAGAAAGGCATATCTTCTGCTCTTACAATACGAGCAACAATACCTTTATTACCATGACGACCTGCCATTTTATCACCTACTTTTAACTTACGCTTTTTGGCAATATAAACTTTAGCTAGTTTTAAAATTCCTGCTGGTAATTCATCTCCAACCGAAATTGTAAACTTCTCTCTTCTTAAATTACCTTGTAAATCGTTTACTTTAATTTTATAGTTATGAACTAGTTCACCTACTAAACTATTTAAATCGTTATCTGTAGTCCAATTTCCTGTTAAGTGAACATAATCATCAACAGAGTTTAACATTTTAAGTGTGTATTTTTTACCTTTTGGTAAAACTTCTTCACCTAAATCATTATAAACACCTTGTGATGTTTTACCACTGATAAGTGTAAATAACTTATCGATTAAAATATCTTTTAAACTTTCAAATTTACCAACAAAAGATGCTTCTAAAGTAGCTACAGCTTCTTTATCTCTTAATCTCTTGTTTTTATCTTTTACGGCTCTTCTAAATAATTTTTTATCAATTACTACACCTCTTAATGATGGAGAAGCTTTTAATGATGCATCTTTTACATCACCTGCTTTATCACCAAAAATAGCTCTTAATAATTTTTCTTCTGGAGTTGGATCAGATTCTCCTTTTGGTGTAATTTTACCAATTAAGATATCACCAGGATTTACTTCTGCTCCAATTCTTATCATTCCATTTTCATCTAAATCTTTGGTAGCTTCTTCAGATACGTTTGGAATATCATTAGTTAACTCTTCAGTTCCTAATTTAGTATCTCTTACGTCTAAAGAATACTCATCAATATGAATAGAAGTAAATATATCTTCACGAACAACTTTTTCTGAAATTACAATCGCATCCTCAAAGTTATACCCTTTCCAAGGCATAAAGGCTACTTTCATATTTCTACCTAAAGCTAATTCTCCTTTTTGTGTAGCATAACCTTCACAAAGAACTTGACCTTCAGAAACTCTATCTCCTTTTTCAACAATTGGTTTTAGGTTAATAGATGTACCTTGATTTGTTTTTCTAAACTTTATTAAATTATAAGAAATTTCATCAGATTCAAAACTAACTAATTGTTCTTGTTCAGTTTTATCATACTTAATTGTAATCTTATTTGCATCTACATATTCAACAACACCATTTCCTTCTGCATTGATTAAAATTCTAGAATCTTTTGCAACTCTTCGCTCTAAACCTGTTCCAACAATTGGAGACTCTGGGCGTAATAATGGAACTGCTTGACGCATCATATTAGATCCCATTAATGCACGGTTGGCATCATCATGTTCTAAGAACGGAATTAAAGATGCAGATATAGAAGCAATTTGATTTGGAGCAACATCCATATAATTAATCGCATCTGGATTAACTACTGGAAAATCTCCTTCCTCACGTGCAATAACTCTATCTAAAACAATAGCACCATTCTCTTTTAATTCTAAATTAGATTGAGCAATTTTCATACCCTCTTCTTCTTCAGCACTTAAATAAATAGGCTTGTCATTTGCAACTACACCATTATCTACTTTTCTATAAGGTGTTTCAATAAAACCTAAATTATTCACTTTTGCAAAAACAGCAAGTGAAGAAATTAAACCAATATTTGGTCCCTCAGGAGTTTCAATTGGACATAAACGACCATAATGAGTATAGTGAACATCACGTACCTCAAAACCTGCTCTTTCTCTTGATAAACCACCAGGTCCAAGTGCAGATAATCTACGCTTATGAGTAATCTCTGCTAATGGATTTGTTTGATCCATAAACTGAGATAACTGGTTTGTACCAAAGAATGAGTTAATAACTGATGATAATGTTTTTGCATTAATTAAATCAATTGGTGTAAACACCTCATTATCACGCACGTTCATACGCTCACGAATTGTTCTAGCCATACGAGCTAAACCAACACCAAATTGTCCTGCTAACTGTTCACCAACAGTTCTAACACGTCTATTTGATAAGTGATCAATATCATCTACTTCTGCTTTTGAATTAATTAATTCAATTAAATATTTAATGATAGTAATAATATCTAATTTCGTTAATACCTTCTGATCTATAGGCTCATTTAGTTGAAGTTTAGTGTTCATTCTAAAACGTCCAACTTCGCCTAAATTATATCTTTGTTCAGAAAAGAATAACTTATCTATAATACCTCTTGCAGTTTCCTCATCTGGCGGTTCTGCATTACGTAATTGTCTATAAATATGTTCTACAGCTTCTTTTTCAGAATTTGTAGGATCTTTCTGTAATGTATTATGTATAATAGCATAGTCTGCCATATGGTTATCTTCTTTATGAAGTAAAACCGTTTTAGCACCTGCTTCTATAATTTCATCTATATGTTCTTTTTCTAAAATTGTATCACGATCGAAAATAATTTCATTTCTTTCAATTGATACAACTTCTCCAGTATCTTCATCAACGAAATCTTCATGCCAAGTTTTTAAAACTCTAGCTGCTAATTTTCGTCCTAATACTTTTTTTAATCCAGCTTTAGACACTTTAACTTCTTCTGCTAAATCAAAAATTTCTAATATATCTTTATCTCTTTCAAAACCTATGGCTCTAAATAAAGTAGTTACTGGTAATTTTTTCTTTCTATCAATATAAGCATACATTACTTGATTGATATCAGTTGCAAACTCAATCCAAGAACCTTTAAAAGGAATTACCCTTGCAGAGTATAATTTTGTACCATTGGCATGAAAAGATTGTCCAAAGAAAACCCCCGGAGATCTGTGTAATTGAGATACTACAACTCTTTCTGCTCCATTGATTACAAATGTTCCAGAATTTGTCATATAAGGTATAGTACCTAAATAAACGTCTTGTACTATAGTTTCAAAATCTTCATGTTCAGGATCTGTACAGTATAATTTTAAACGTGCTTTTAATGGCACACTATGTGTAAGACCTCTTTCAATACATTCTTGAATGCTGTATCTTGGTGGATCTACAAAGTAGTCTAAAAATTCTAATACAAATTGATTTCTTGTATCTGTTATTGGAAAATTATCCATGAAGGTTTTATATAAACCTTCTTCACCTCTTTCTTCTGCTTTCGTTTGAAGTTGGAAAAAATCTTGGAAAGATTTTACCTGAATATCCAAAAAGTCTGGATACTCTTTTATTAATTGAGATGTTGCGAAGTTAATTCTTTCAGTGGTGTTTTTCGTTGCCAAAAGAGAATGTATTTTTGATTAAAATCTTAATTAAAATAAATAACTAATATATACACAAAATGGTTTAGGACTAAAAAAATAATTTTTTAGTACCTAAACCTATATTTGTTTTCCCGTTTCGAAAAAAATCGAAATCGGGAGCAAGAATTACTTAAGCTCTACTTCAGCACCTGCTTCTTCTAAAGATTTTTTAAGACCTTCAGCCTCATCTTTAGATACTCCTTCTTTTACTGCTGCTGGCGCGCTATCAACGATACCTTTAGCTTCTTTTAAACCTAAACCAGTTAATTCTTTAACTAATTTTACAACTGCTAATTTAGAACCTCCTGCTGCTGTTAAGATAACATCAAATTCAGTTTGTTCATCAGCTGCCGCATCTCCTCCTGCTGCTGGACCTGCTACAGCTACAGCTGCTGCTGCTGGCTCAATACCATATTCATCTTTTAAGATAGTAGCTAATTCATTAACTTCTTTTACTGTTAAGTTAACTAATTGTTCTGCGAAATCTTTTAAATCTGCCATTTTACTTGTTTTTAATTTTGTTTATTATAGTTTATTTGTGCGCGTAATTATTTTTCAGATAAAGTCTTAATAATACCTGAAAGTGTTTGACCACCTGATTGTAATGCTGAAATAACATTTTTAGCTGGTGATTGTAATAATCCAATGATATCCCCAATTAATTCTTCTCTAGATTTAATATCTACTAAAGCATCTAATTGTTCATCTCCAATATATACAGATTCTTCTGCAAAAGCACCTTTTAATAATGGCTTTTGAGATTTTTTTCTGAATTCTTTGATTAATTTTGCTGGAGCATTTGCTGCTTCAGAAATCATCATAGAAGTATTACCTTTTAATGTTGTTGGAAGATCACCAAAATCTTTGTCTGATGCTTCCATTGCTTTCGCAAGTAACGTGTTTTTAACAACTGATAACTGAATACCTGCTTTAAAACAAGCTCTACGTAAATTAGAGGTTGTATCTGCATTTAATCCAGATATATCAGCTAAATATAAAGTATTTGTATCTGCTAATGTTGCTGTTAAATCTTGTATTACTTGTGATTTCTCTTCTCTAGTCATAATTATAATTTAACGTATTAAACAGCTTTTACTTCAACAGCAATACTAGGACTCATTGTACTAGACATAAAAACGCTTTTTACATACGTTCCTTTTGCAGTTGTAGGTTTTAATTTAATAATTGTTTGTATTAACTCGTTTGCATTTTCTTCAATTTTTTTAGCATCAAAAGATACTTTTCCAATTGAAGCGTGGATGATTCCTGTTTTATCAACTTTAAAATCAATTTTACCAGCTTTTACATCCTGTACAGCTTTTGCAACATCCATTGTTACAGTACCTGTCTTTGGGTTTGGCATTAAACCTCTAGGACCTAAAACTCTACCTAAAGGACCTAATTTACCCATTACACTTGGCATTGTAATAATTACATCTACATCTGTCCATCCTCCTTTAATTTTTTGAAGGTACTCATCTAATCCAACATAATCAGCACCTGCTGCTGTAGCTTCTGCTTCTTTATCTGGAGTTACTAATGCTAAAACTTTTACATCTTTACCAGTTCCGTGAGGTAATGTTACTACACCTCTAACCATTTGATTAGCTTTACGTGGATCTACTCCTAAACGTATTGCTAAATCTACTGATGCATCAAACTTTACATTGGTAATGTCTTTGACTAGCGATGAAGCTGATGCTAAATCATACGATTGAGAACGATCTAACTTCGCGTGAGCTTCTTTTTGCTTTTTTGTTAATTTTGCCATTTTACTACTTTTTATAAAGTTTATGCTGGTGCATCACCTTTTACTGTTAATCCCATAGAACGTGCTGTACCTGCAATCATACGCATTGCTGAAGAAATTTCAAAGGCATTTAAATCTACCATTTTATCTTCTGCAATTACTTTAATTTGATCCCAAGTAACTGATGCTACTTTTTTCCTGTTTGGTTCTCCTGAACCTTTTTTAATTTTGGCCGCTTCTAGTAACTGAACTGCTGCAGGAGGAGTTTTTACAACAAAGTCGAAAGACTTGTCTTTGAAAACAGTAATAACAACAGGTAAAACTTTACCTTGTTTGTCTTGCGTTCTTGCATTAAACTGTTTACAGAACTCCATAATGTTAACACCAGCAGCTCCTAAAGCGGGTCCAACCGGCGGCGATGGATTCGCTGCGCCTCCCCTTACTTGTAACTTAACTACTTTACTAACTTCTTTTGCCATTTTAAAAATGTTTAATGATTTATTTTAAGTTGGAAGCCAAAAAATAAATCGGTATATATATTTGGTAACAATTATATTTTTTCTACTTGCATATAACTTAACTCTAGTGGTGTTTTTCTTCCGAATATTTTCACCATTACTTCAAGTTTACGCTTTTCTTCATTAACTTTTTCTATAGTTCCGTCAAATCCATTAAAAGGACCATCTACAACCTTTACAGTTTCACCTATATTAAAAGGAATTGACACATTTTCTTCTTGTACAGAAAGCTCATCAACCTTACCTAACATTCTGTTTACTTCAGACTTACGCATTGGTACTGGTTCACCTCCTTTAGTTTCTCCTAAAAAACCAATTACTCCAGTTATTGATTTTATAACATGAGGCACCTCTCCTGAAAGATTTGCTTCAACCATAATATAACCAGGAAAGTAAACTTTTTCTCTATTTACTTTTTTACCGTTTCTAATTTGAACAACCTTTTCAGTTGGTACTATTACTTGGCTAACATAATCAGATAAACCTACTCTAGAAATTTCTGTTTCTATATAGGCCTTCACTTTATTTTCTTGCCCACCAATTGCTCTTACAACATACCATTTCATTACTGAATCAGCCATAATCTTTAAAATAATTTAAAAAAGTTATCTAATCCAGTTTGAAAAACGTAGTCAATACCTGCAACTGATAAAGCAAATATAATTGTAAAAACCGCCACAGTTACCGTAGTTTTTTGCGCATCTTCTTTAGAGATCCATGTCATATGGTTATTTAACTCTTCAAAAGAATCCTTTATATATTGTATAAAATTCATCTTACTATTATATTTAATTTGCACGGACGGAGAGATTCGAACTCCCGACACCTGGTTTTGGAGACCAGTGCTCTACCGCTGAACTACGTCCGTTTCTTATTCATTGATAAAGGCGTTCCGTTAAAAACGGAACACCCTTATTATATTATTAATTAAAAAACTAATTAAATATTAGTCTAATAATTCAGTTACCTGACCTGCACCTACTGTTCTACCTCCTTCACGGATTGCAAAACGTAAACCTACGTTTAATGCAATAGCTTGAATTAAGTCTACAGTAATTGTTAAGTTATCTCCTGGCATTACCATTTCAACTCCTGAAGGTAAGTTAATAGTACCTGTTACATCTGTAGTTCTAACATAGAACTGAGGACGATAGTTGTTATGGAATGGTGTATGACGACCACCTTCTTCTTTCTTAAGAATATAAACCTCTGCTTTAAATTTAGCATGTGGAGTTACTGAACCTGGCTTACAGATTACCATACCTCTTTTTATATCTTCTTTTGCAATACCTCTTAATAAGATACCTGCATTATCTCCAGCCTCACCTCTATCTAAGATTTGACGGAACATTTCGATACCTGTAATAGTAGAAGTCATTTTTTCAGCTCCCATACCAATAATATCAACAACATCTCCAGTATTTGCAATTCCAGTTTCGATACGTCCAGTTGCTACTGTACCACGACCTGTAATAGAAAACACATCCTCAACTGGCATTAAGAAATCTTTATCAACCTCTCTTAACGGCTCTTCAATCCATGCATCAACCTGCTCCATCAATTCTAAAACAGTATTAACCCACTTTTCTTCACCATTTAAAGCTCCCAAAGCAGAACCTGAAACCACAGGACCATTATCTCCATCATACTCATAGAAAGATAACAACTCTCTAACCTCCATATCCACTAATTCTAAAAGCTCTTCATCATCAACCATATCCACTTTGTTTAAGAAAACAACGATACGTGGAATACCTACCTGACGACCTAATAAGATATGCTCTCTAGTTTGTGGCATAGGACCATCCGTAGCCGCAACTACTAAAATAGCACCATCCATTTGAGCAGCACCTGTAACCATGTTCTTCACATAATCCGCGTGACCAGGACAGTCAACATGCGCATAGTGACGATTAGCAGTCTGATACTCTACATGAGAAGTATTAATTGTAATACCTCTTTCTTTTTCTTCTGGTGCATTATCAATCTGATCAAAAGATCTAGCTTCAGAGAATCCTGCATCAGCTAATACTTTAGTAATAGCCGCAGTTAAAGTTGTTTTACCGTGATCTACGTGTCCGATAGTACCAATATTTAAGTGTGGTTTCGAACGGTCAAAAGTTCCTTTTGCCATAATTATTGATTTTAATTCTTAGTTTAAATATATTTAGTGTCTAATTTAATACTTTTTTAAATGAGCCAATGATGGGATTTGAACCCATGACCTCATCCCTACCAAGGATGCGCTCTACCAACTGAGCTACACCGGCTTGGTTGATTTAATTTGAGCGAAAGACCGGGTTCGAACCGGCGACATTCAGCTTGGAAGGCTGACGCTCTACCAACTGAGCTACTTTCGCAATATGTGATTTTGTGGGGAGAGCAGGATTCGAACCTGCGAAGACATAGTCAACGGAGTTACAGTCCGTCCTCGTTGGCCGCTTGAGTATCTCCCCTGTAAAATCACTATTTTAATGAACTTTTGTTTTTTTTGAGCCGATGGAGGGACTCGAACCCACGACCTGCTGATTACAAATCAGCTGCTCTAGCCAGCTGAGCTACATCGGCTTTTTGTTGCAAAAAAAACAACCCGCTATTTCTAACGGATTGCAAATGTATAAAGTTTTTTTTTATTCTAAAACATTTTACAATTATTTTTTTATTTTTTTTTATGAAATTAATGAATCTCTATGTTTTTCCTTAGATTTTTTTAACTGTCTTTTCAAAGATTCTACTGCAGAATTAACCCCTTCTTCAAAAACCCTACTATCTCTCTTAACAATTAACTCTTGTCCAGGGATATTCATTTTTATTTCTGTAATCTTATTTTCTTTATCACTTGTGTTCTGTACTTTTAAAAAAACCTCTGCATCTACAATTTTGTCATGAAATTTTACAAGTGCACCTACTTTTTTTTCTACAAATGCTATTAAATCTTTATCTGCATTAAAATTTACTGACTGGATGAATACTTTCATAAATCATTCTTTTTTTTAGCGCTCCTAGGGTGAGCCTGGTTATACACTTTTTTTATCGCATCTAAACTATTATGGGTATAGACTTGAGTTGAGGCTAAACTAGAATGCCCTAGCAATTCTTTAACCGAATTTAAATCTGCTCCTTCATTTAAAAGATGTGTTGCAAAAGAATGCCTTAATATATGTGGACTCTTTTTTACCTTCGAAGAAACGTTACTAAAATACGAATTTATAATTCGGTAAACAAGTGTTTCGTAAATTTTGTTTCCTTTTTCTGTAACAAAAAAAGCATCACTTGTACTTAAAATATCCATCTTTAATTTCTGATACTTATTAATCGTTTCAATTACAGATGGTAAGATAGGCACAAACCGTTCTTTATTTCTTTTTCCTAAAACTTTTATGGCTTTATTAGCAACTCTAACATCACTTTCTTTAATATTAATTAACTCAGCTCTTCGCATTCCAGTTGAATAAAATAATTCTACAATTAGTTTATTTCGTACTGATTTAAAATTGTTTTCTGCAAATGAATTAATTACATTATTTATTTCTTTAGACGTAAACGGAACTTGTACTTTTTTTTCAACTTTTAAAGCCCTATGTTTTGCTAACGGATTTAAATCTAATTGTTTTGTTTTTTGAAGATATTTATAAAATGATTTTAAAGAGCTAATTTTTCTATTGATACTTTTGTTTGATATTCCTAAATCTACCAAACTAATAATCCAACTTCTTATTTGATTGTAATGTATTTCTAATAAGTTTTCTTCATTAAATTCTGTAAGACAAAAATCTCTAAAAGAAATTAAATCGTTTTTATAAGCTGTAATGGTATGTACAGAATACTTTTTCTCAAGAGATAAATAATCTAAAAATGAAGCTATCAAGTTGTTCGTTATTCGTTGTTTGTAAATTTACAAAATTTAGCGCATAAAAAATCTCGTATTGAAAATTCAATACGAGATTTATATTTTAAGAATTAGTTAAAGTTATAGTTTTACTAACCTACTTCTTCTTGTGTTCTTAATCTTTGAACATAAGACGCTTTAATTCTTTGAGCTCTTTTAGCTACAGATGGCTTCGTAAAGTTTTTTCTGTTACGCAAGTTCTTCATAGTCTTTGTACGATCAAATTTTCGTTTGTAACGTTTTAAAGCTCTATCTATATTCTCTCCTTCTTTTACAGGTATAATTAACATAAGTTTGCACCTCCCTTCATAGTATCTTTATATTTTGAATAGTTATTAAAAACTATTTGGTTTATTTTTTGGACTGCAAATGTAATTACAAATTATGAATTGACAATTAGTAATTAAAATTATTTTTTGAAGTTACAATTTTGCGTTAGAGATTGAAACGACATCCTTTTTTGTTTTTCACAAAAAAGATATAGTGAAAAGCCCGACCTTTTTAGGAAACGCCCAAGTAAAAACAGTTTTAAAATAACTTAGAATTAAACACTTTAAAACGTTCTTACTAAGTTGCGGGCTTATATTCTTTACCGTCAATTATCATTTTTGCAATAATTTCTTTTAAAATTTCAGATGTTCCTCCTCCAATTGGCCCTAATCTACTATCTCTTAATAAACGTGCCATCGGATAATCTTCCATATAACCATAACCTCCTAACATTTGTAAAGCATCATAAATTACTTCATCTGCCATTTTTGTTGATAATAATTTAGACATACTTGCCTCTTTTACCACATAATGACCATCGTTTAAACGCTTGGTTATTGAGTAATTATATTCTCTACACATATCAACCCTACTTGCCATTTCAGCAATCTTATGCCTTAACGCCTGAAAACGATCTAAAGATTTACCAAAAGCAACTCGCTCTTCCATATAATTTATAGCATAATCTACTGCATATTCTGCTCTTGCATGAGCATTTATTCCCATAATTAATCGCTCTAAAGCAAAATGCTGCATAATGTAAGGGAAGCCTTTTCCTTCTTCTCCCATTAAATTAGAAGTTGGAACCTCTACATTGTCAAAAGCAATTTCTCCGGTATCAGAAGCACGCCAACCTAATTTATCTAATTTAGTTGCAGAAACCCCTTTTGCATTTCTATCAACCACAAAAATGCTAATTCCTTTATACTTATCGGAAGGATCTGTTTTTGCAGCAACTATTAAATAGTCGGAATACACCCCGTTTGTAATAAATGTTTTTGAACCATTTAAAATATACTTATCTCCTTGTTTTATTGCAGTAGATCGCATACCTGCAACATCGCTTCCCCCAAAAGGCTCTGTGATACATAAACAACCAATCATATCTCCTTCTACACTTGGCACTAAATATTTTTGCTTGATAAAATCATCACCTTCTTTATTAAGATGTGTCATAGCTAAATATTCATGCGCCCACATTGCCGCTGCAAATCCACCTGAATTTATTTTCTGTAATTCTTCTAAAAAGATTACTGTATAGAAAAGATCTAGATTCATTCCTCCATATTCCTCAGGAGTTGACAATCCAAAGTAACCCATTTCACCAAATTTTTTCCAAATGAAACGTTCTATATTTCCAGTTTTCTCCCATTTTTCTATATGAGGAACCACTTCTTTTTGTAAAAAATCTTTAAAGCTTTGACGAAATGCTTCATGTTCTTCAGTAAAATACATACTGTTCATAAGCCAATAAATGTGTTTGTTGTTTGTTTATTTAGCTAACAAATATAACACTATTCTGTTATACTTTTCCATAGGAAAATCCTTGATATTTTTTAATTCTGAAATATTTTCAAGTTCAGCTACCGCATCTCTATAATTAAAAATTTTCTTACACAAATCATAATCTATATAAGGGTTTTTAAGAAGCTCTTTAAATGTTACCGTGTTTATATTTACCTTTTTAATTAGAGGTTTTTCAACTATTTTAAACGTAGACAAAACCTTACTTGCTACATCTTTTTCTAAACCCCAAACTTCATACAATTGATTCACTAAAGAAAAACCTTGCAATCTCTTTCTGTACTTTATAATTCTTTCCGATAATTTATCTCCAACTCCGTTAATAGATTGCAAATCTTTTACAGTTGCTTTGTTAATATCTGTAGTTGATAATTTGTATTTTAAACTTTCACTAGCAGATTGCTTCGTTCCTCGCAATGACAACCTTGATTTTTGTTTCACAAACTCCTGATTTCTTTTAGAAACCCAATCTGGAAATTTAAAAAAAGGAGAGATTTTATTTAATAAAGAATCTGAAATTTTTGTTACTTGTTGAAATTCTTTTTTAGAATTGATAAATTTATTGGTTTTTCTAAAAGCTAATAATCTATCAATTTCCAGTATAGACATTCCTAATTGTTCCCCTTTATAATCTGTTATATAATTTGGATTAAAAGGATAAATCTTTGGTTTTCTATTTTCAATTTCAACAATTTTTAAGCTATCTATTTGCTTTTGAAAAGCAATAAGTTCTGATTTATTTACATCTACAATTTCATTTGAAGAAAAACCATCAACAAAAATAAAAACTTGAAGAACAATAATTAACGTTACCAACAAAAAAATCCCATTTCGTTGGTTTTTGTTATACCAGAAATGGGATTTAAATATGTTCATAAAAATAAGCTTTATGCTTTTGCTTCTTTTGAAGCTTTTAATTCTTTAATGGCATCCATATACCTCTTTAATTGTTTTTTAACAACTGGGAATAAAAAGAATAAACCAATCATGTTTGGAAACACCATAGCAAAAATCATTGCATCTGAGAAAGCCCAAATAGAATTCATACTTGCAGAAGCTCCAATAATTACAAATGTTAAAAATAAAAACTTATATGTTAAATCTGCAGCTTTACCTCTACCAAATAAGAATTTCCAAGATTGCAACCCATAATAAGACCAAGAAATCATTGTTGAAACTGCAAATAACACAACGGCTATTGTTAAGAAAACATCTGAATAAGGAATATACTGAGCAAATGCCATTGATGTAATTCCTGCTCCTTCATAAGAAACACCATCAATTAACACAGAACCTTCACCTCCATATTGAAAAGCTCCACCAAAATTAAAAATAATAATCACTAAAGCTGTCATTGTACAAATCACAACAGTATCAATAAAAGGTTCTAATAAAGCTACTAAACCTTCAGAAGCAGAATATTTTGTTTTTACAGCTGAATGTGCAATTGATGCAGAACCTGCTCCTGCCTCATTTGAAAAAGCTGCTCTTTTAAATCCTACTAACAACACTCCAATAACACTACCAACACCAATTGCTGTTGGATTAAAAGCTTCTGCTAATATTAAAGAAATTGCATCATCTATTAATGAAAAGTTACTTAAAATAATATATAAACAAGCTACTAAATACATTACAGCCATTAATGGCACAACTTTTTCAGTTACTTGTGCAATTCTTTTAATACCTCCGATGATAATAATACCTACTAAGATAGCTAGTACCACTCCAATCCAAAATCCTGCACCAGAATTTTCTAAGTTCATTAAATCTTTTAATACTATTGTAGCTTGGTTAGATTGTGCAGCATTACCACCACCAAAAGAACCACCAATACAAAAAATCGCAAAAAATATTGCCGCAATTTTTCCTAAAGTTTTAAATCCTCTTTCTTTTAAACCTTTACTAATATAATACATTGGCCCTCCATAAATAGTACCATCCTCTCCAACATCTCTATATTGAACACCTAATGTACATTCTACAAATTTTGAAGACATACCTAATAACCCACAAATAATCATCCAAAAAGTTGCTCCTGGACCACCTAAAGCAATTGCCAAAGCTACACCCGCAATGTTACCATTACCAACTGTACCTGAAACCGCAGTAGCCAAAGCTTGAAAGTGAGTTACCTCTCCTTCTTTACTTTCATCTCTAATTGTATCTACAATATCTCCATCAATAGCCAAATCTGAATTCACTTCAGAATGCCCTTCATCTAATTCATCATATTTCCCTCTAACAACATTAATTGCAGTAGGAAATCTTCTAATATTAACAAAACCAAAATAAATAGTAAAAAATAATGCACTTCCCACTAATAGAACCAATACTATTGGCACTCCTAAAACTGGAAAAAATACTATATCTGAAACAGCATCTGAAAAAGGTTTAAATGCCTCATCAATTTTTTGGTCTATCCCTTTTTCTTGAGCAAATGTTAGCGATGATATTGCTAGTAAAAGCAATGTAAGAAGTTTTTTCTTCATAATATATTATTGTTAGTTTTTGAATTAGTAGTGCGCAATATGATAAAAAAATGAAGTTTTGACAACTTTTAAGCGTTAAAAGTGATTTTTCATTATAACTTCTTTAAATCTTTGCAAATTTTCTTTAAATGATTTTGGATAAAAATTCAATACATGATTCGTTTTTGATAAATCAAAACCCGTTTTTGCTGGTCTTGGCGCAGTTTGATTCAATGTTGATGTAGAAATTGGTTTAATTAAGCTTTTATCTAGACAAAAAGTTTCTGCGATTTGCTGAGCTATTTCAAAAATACTTAACAATTGATTTGATGATATATTAAAAATCCCAGTTGCATTTTTATCCATAGAAATTTTGCACGCCAAAGCTAAATCTTCAACATACGTTGGTGCTCTGTATTGATCATCAACAATAGTAATTTCTTTTCCTTTTTCTAACATTTCTTTTACCCAAAGTACAATGTTATTCCTACTCATATCAAACACTTTACCGTAGACCAAAATGGTTCTTAAAATAGTATAATTAATATCAGAATTCACTAAGACTTTTTCAGATTTTAATTTTGATTCGCCATAATAACTTAAAGGGTTTGCTGCATCTGTTTCTTTGTAGTTTCCTTTTATTCCATCAAAAATAAAATCTGTAGAAATATGGATTAAATGAGCGTCTAATTCTTTAGAAGTTTCAGACAACCATTTTACAACATCAATATTTAACAAATCACAAGCTCCCCTATTATCTTCACAATCATCAACTTGTGTCATTGCTGCTGTATTAATAATAAAATCTGGATTAATATCTTTTATTGATGATTTTAAGTTTCTCTCATCTGTAATATCAATAGAAACATATTTATAATCACCTCTACCACTTCTATTTTTTCCTCTAGAAAAACCAAAAACCTGATATTTTTCTTTTTCTTGCAACAATAAATTAACCAAAGATTGACCAAGTAGACCATTACTACCTGTAATAATAACTTTTTTCATTAAAATAATTCTCTTAATTTATTAATCTGCTCTGGCCTCCCTAAAACAATTAAATGGGCGTCTTCTACCAATTTTGTTGATGCTTCTGGATTTATAATATAATCTTTATCTGGATTTCTAAAACCAATAACGGTACAACCTGTTTTTTTACGCAAATCTAAATCTAAAATAGTTTTATTCATGTATTTTTTAGGCAACTCATTTACATCAATTTCCTCTAAGTTGGCAGTTGTTTCACCCTCAATAGTTAATCTATCTACAAACTCAATTACATCTGGTGTAACCACTAAAGATGCCATGTGATTGCCCCCTAATTTATCTGGCATAATCACATTATCTGCGCCAGCAATTTTTAATTTATTATAAGAACTTTCTTTAGATGCTCTACTTATTATTGTACAATTTTTATTTAGTTGTCGGGCACTTAAAACCACAAATAAATTATCTGCATCTGATGGCAAAGCTGTAATTAAACTTTTTGCTTTTAAAATTCCAGCTTTTAGTAAAATTTCATCTGTTGTTGCATCACCTTCTACATTTAAAACCTCTTGTTCATCTAAACTTTCTATTAAATTTTTACTTTTTTCAATAACCACAAAATCTTTATCATAGTTTTGTAATTTCAAAATTGCTTGCTTACCATTTCTACCATAACCACATACAATAGTATGTTCTTCTAATCTTCCTATTTGTTTTTCCACTTTTCTATGTTTAAAATGATCAAATAATTTTCCGCTAACCAAATATTCCGAAAATGCTGAAACCGCATAACCAAAAATGGTTATACTCGTTAAAATTAAAAAAATTGTAAATATCTTTTCTTCTGACGAAAAAGGCTGAAGTTCTCCAAAACCTACAGTTGTAACTGTAATTATGGTCATATATAAAGCATCTACAAAATTATAACCAGACAAAAACATGTATCCCAACGTTCCAATTGCAATAATTGAAATTACAAGAAACAATATTTTGTTAATTTTTGAGCTTAAAATATTCATACATTACAAATCAAAAACTGAACTTCTTTTGGTATAAATCATATCTTTTAAACGTAACAAAAAAGCTAATGTTAAATATAAAGCAAAAGACAAACCTGCAGTTACAAAAGAAATATAAATAAAAAACAAACGTACATTTGTGGCACGCATTCCTAATTTATCTGCAAATCTTGATGATACCGCAAAACCATGTCTTTCAAAAAAATGCCTAACAGAGTTAATAATTTTCATTAGATTTTCTTTTAAATGCAAGATAGCATAATTGACGGATTTGTTATCAAATTTTCAATCAAAAATGATTTTGAATCGTTAACTTTGCTTTTTTCCTAAAAACACCTTTTTTGAAAGACCAAGAATACATAGAAGTTTACGGAGCAAGAGCACACAATCTTAAAAATATCGATGTAAAAATTCCACGTGAAAAACTAGTAGTAATTACAGGTTTAAGTGGTAGTGGAAAGTCTTCTTTAGCCTTTGACACCATTTATGCCGAAGGACAAAGACGTTATATTGAAACATTTTCTGCTTACGCTCGTCAATTTTTAGGTGGATTAGAAAGACCTGATGTTGATAAAATTGATGGACTTTCTCCCGTAATTTCTATCGAACAAAAAACAACTAATAAAAGTCCACGTTCTACCGTAGGTACAATTACAGAAATTTACGATTTTCTACGATTATTGTTTTCAAGAGCAGCAGATGCTTATTCTTACAACACTAATGAGCAAATGGTTAGCTATTCCGATCAACAAATTAAAGAGCTAATTCTTACTGATTTTGCAAATAAAAAAGTAGCTATTCTTGCACCATTAATCAAATCTAGAAAAGGACATTATCGTGAGCTTTTTGAACAAATTTCAAAACAAGGCTTTGTAAAAGTTAGAGTTGATGGAGAAATTAGAGAAATAGAAAAAGGCATGCGTTTAGATAGATATAAAACGCATGATATTGAAGTTGTTATTGATAGATTATTAATAAATAAATCATCTGAAAAACGACTTGAAGAAACCATAAAAACAGCTTTATATTCTGGTAATAATATTATGATGATTATTGATATTGATGATAATAATCCTAGATATTTTAGCCGTGAGTTAATGTGCCCAACAACTGGGATTGCTTACCCAAATCCTGAGCCAAATACATTTTCATTTAACTCTCCAAAAGGTGCTTGTAATAATTGTAATGGGTTAGGTATTACCAATGAAATTAACTTAGACAAAGTAATTACAGACAATTCCGTTTCTATAAAAAATGGTGGAATTATTCCTTTAGGAGAACAAAAAAATAGTTGGATTTTTAAACAAATTCAAAACATAGCAGAACGTTACAAATTTAAATTAACTGATGCAATCAAAGATATTCCAAAAGAAGCTTTAGAAATTATTTTAAATGGAGGAAATGAGTCTTTTGAAATAGCGTCTAAAACTGTTGGCGTTACCAGAAATTACAAAATTGATTTTGAAGGTATTATTTCTTTTATCGAAAATCAATATAAAAGTGCAGAAAGCACCTCTATAAAAAGATGGGCTAAAAATTTTATGGATGAAGTTTCTTGTTCAACTTGCCAAGGAAATCGACTTAAAAAAGAAGCTTTACATTTTAAAATTGCTGATAAAAATATTAGC
The DNA here is from genome assembly GCF_947500975.1 of uncultured Polaribacter sp. GTDB lineage: Bacteria > Bacteroidota > Bacteroidia > Flavobacteriales > Flavobacteriaceae > Polaribacter. Next base: position 161,579 of record NZ_CANMUE010000005.1, on the reverse strand, counting down.
GATTTAGTAAAAATGGATGCCGTTGAATTAGCGAACTGGTTTGAGAATATTGAAAAACAATTATCAAAAAAACAGTTAATTATTGCTGCTGAAATCCTAAAAGAAATTAGAACCAGAATTCAATTTTTATTAGATGTTGGTTTAGATTATTTAACTTTAGACAGAACCTCAAAATCACTTTCTGGAGGAGAAGCACAAAGAATTCGTTTAGCAACTCAAATTGGATCTCAATTAGTAGGGGTTTTATATATTTTAGATGAACCTAGCATTGGTTTACATCAGCGAGATAATGAAAAACTAATAGACTCTTTACTTAAACTAAGGGATGTTGGAAATTCTGTTTTAGTTGTAGAACATGATGAGGATATGATAAAAAATGCCGATTTTGTTTTAGATATTGGGCCTGGAGCAGGAAAACATGGAGGTCAAGTAGTAAGTAAAGGCACTTTTGAAGATTTAAAAACTCATAAAACTTTAACTGCTGATTATTTAACAGGAAGAAAAAAGATTGAAGTTCCTAAAAAACGAAGAGAAGGAAATGGAAATTTCATCAAACTAAAAGGCGCTTCTGGAAATAATTTAAAAAACGTTTCTGTTGAGTTCCCTTTAGGAAAAATGATTTGTGTTACTGGGGTTTCTGGAAGTGGAAAATCTACTTTAATCAACGAAACTTTATATCCAATTTTAAACGCACATATTTATAGAGGTGTAAAAAAACCAATGCCTTACAAGAAAATTGAAGGTTTAGAACATATTGATAAAGTAATTGATATTGATCAATCTCCAATTGGAAGAACTCCACGATCAAACCCAGCAACATATACCAAAACTTTTGATGAAATAAGAAGCTTATTTGCCAAAACACCTGAAGCTGCCATACGTGGTTATAAACCTGGTAGATTTTCTTTTAATGTAAAAGGCGGACGTTGTGAAACTTGCCAAGGTGGTGGCCTTAGAATTATTGAAATGAACTTTTTACCAGATGTGCAAGTTGAGTGCGAAACTTGTCAAGGAAAACGTTTTAATAGAGAAACTTTAGAAATTCGCTACAAAGGAAAATCAATTTCTGATGTCTTAAATATGACTATTGAAGACGCTACAGATTTCTTTGAAATGATTCCTAAAATCCATAGAAAATTAAAAACAATAAAAGATGTTGGCTTAGGATACATTACTCTTGGACAACAATCTACAACGCTGTCTGGTGGTGAAGCACAGAGAATAAAATTAGCATCAGAATTATCTAAAAGAGATACAGGAAATACTTTTTATATTTTAGACGAACCTACAACAGGACTTCATTTTGAAGATATTAGAGTATTAATGGATGTTTTAAACAAACTAGCCAACAAAGGAAATACTGTACTAATTATTGAACATAATTTAGATGTGATAAAATTAGCCGATTATATTATTGATGTTGGTATGGAAGGCGGAAAAAATGGTGGAAAAATTTTATGTACCGGTACACCGGAAGAAATTGCCAAACACAAAACGAGTTATACCGCAAAGTTTTTGAAAAAAGAATTATCTTAGTTAGCTTACTTTTTTAGTAAGTTTACAAAATAAAAAATACAGATTATGACAAATGATGATAGAAAAATAAAAGAAAAATTACAAGCAAAAACTTGGAACGAAATAAAAACTAACGATTCTTGGGCCATATTTAAAATTATGGCAGAATTTGTTGAAGGATATGAAAGATTAAGTAAAATAGGGCCATGTGTTTCTATTTTTGGATCTGCACGTACAAAACCAGATCATCCTTATTATAAATTAGCAGAAGAAGTTGCATACAAATTAACACAAAATGGTTTTGGTGTAATTACTGGTGGTGGACCAGGTATTATGGAAGCTGGTAACAAAGGTGCTAATAGAGGAAAAGGTGTTTCTGTTGGTTTAAATATCGAATTACCTTTTGAGCAACATGACAACCCTTGGATAGATCAAGGTAAAAGTTTAGATTTCGATTACTTTTTTGTTCGTAAAGTTATGTTTGTAAAATACTCTCAAGGTTTTGTTGTCATGCCAGGTGGATTTGGAACTATGGATGAACTTTTTGAAGCTATTACACTAATTCAAACACATAAAATTGGTCGTTTTCCTATTGTTTTAGTGGGAACAAAATTTTGGGGAGGTTTATTAGATTGGATTAAAAACACTCTTTTAGAAGAAGGAAACATTAGTGAAAAAGATTTAAATTTATTTAGAGTTGTTGATACTGCTGATGAAGCTATAGAGCACTTAAACAAGTTTTATGCTAAGTATAAATTGAAACCTAATTTTTAAAATTATTTTCACAAACAAAGCTGTTTAATTTTTTAAAATATCAACCTATAAAAAGACAATAAATTAATTTGAAAGCTAAATGTAAAGTATTTCTTTTTTGTTTTTTTATTTGCATGTTTTCTTATGCTCAAAAAAACTCAATATCACTAAAAGCCACTTTAGATACGGAAAAAGATGAATTGCTTATTCAGCAAGAAATTATTTTTTTAAACAATACAGATTCAATTTTAAAAAACATTTATTTACACAATTGGGCAAACAGTTTTAAAGACAGAAAAACACCGCTATCCAAACGTTTTATAAAAGATTTTAACAAAAAACTATACTTTGCAAAAGAAAAAAAACTAGGTAATTCTACTATAAAAAACCTAACAGTAAACTTTGAAAACACAAGTTTTAGTGAACTTAAGAATCAGTCAGATATTTTAAAAATATCATTAAAAAATACTTTAAAACCAAAAGATAGCGCAAAAATATCTGTTACTTATATTGTAAAAATTCCAAGCGCAGAATTTACCAATTATGGAAAAACCAAAGAAGGTTATCATTTACGTTTTTGGTATTTAACTCCAGCTATATATACAGATAGCTGGCAATTAATGAGCAACCTTAACATTGATGATTTATACGAATGTCAAACTAACTTTAATGCCGAAATTAAGATTCCAAAAAACCTAGTTTTAGAAAGCAACTTACAGCAAACTATAAAACACCAAGCAGGTTTTGCAGAATATACTTTAACAGGAAAAGGAAAAACTGATATTATTTTATCAATCAATAATAAAAAACAATTCAAAACATTCAAGGCACAGAATATTAATATCAAAACAGACATATTTAATGAAGAAATAAGCCATGAAATAAGCTCTAATATTTTAAAAAGAGAAATAAACTTTATTGAAAAATATCTAGGAAGATATCCACATCAAGAAATTTTTATTGATAAAACTACTCAACAAAAAAACCCTATTTATGGCCTAAATCAATTACCAAATTTTATGCGTCCTTTTTCTGATACTTTTAAGTGGGACATAACCATATTTAAGGCTTTAACTAAAAAATATATAGAAAACACTTTACTGTTAAACAAAAGAAAAGATTATTGGTTTTTAAATGGTTTACAAAATTATTTAATGTTAGAATATATTGATGAATTTTACCCAGAAGTTAAACTATTAGGAAATGTATCAAACTTGTGGTTTATTAAAAAATTTAATATTTCAAAATTAGATTTTAATGATAAATATCCATTAATATACCAATTTGTATCAAGAAAATTTTTAGACCAAGCATTAACAACATCTGCAGATTCTTTATCAAATTTTAATAGGAAAATAACTAATAAATACAAATCAGGTTTAGCTTTCAAATATCTAAAAGGCTATTTAGGTGGAAAAATTTTAAACGAAAGTATTAAAGAATTATATCAAAAAAATCATACAAAATTAATTAGCAGTAAAGAGTTTCAAAAAATATTAACCAATAAAACAGATAAAAATATTGATTGGTTTTTTAATGATTTTATTAAAACTAATAAAAAAATAGATTATACAATTGACAAAGTAGCACCAAAAAAAGATAGCATAGATGTTACCATCAGAAATAAAAGAAACATTACAACCCCTGTTTTATTATATGGTTTAAATAATAAAGAAATTATTTTTAAAAAATGGATTAACGATGTTAATGACACCAAAACAATTACACTATCTAGTAAAAATATTAATAAGGTTTCTTTAAATTACGAAAATATTTACCCCGAATTAAACACTTTAGATAACTGGAAAAGTTTAGAAAATAAACTCTTTAATAAACCTTTAAAATTGAGTTTTATAAAAGACATTCAAGAGCCATATTACAATCAACTTTTTTATCAACCAACTTTTGGATATAACTTTTACAACGGTTTACTTTTAGGTGCAAAAATACATAACAAACCATTTATAAAAAGAAATTTAGAAATCTCAATCTCACCTTCGTACGGTTTTAAGAGTAATACAATAGCAGGCTCATTTTCGGTTATGTATAATCAATATTTTGAAAAAACTAACATTTACAAGATTAGATATGGAATTGCAGGATCTACAAGAGATTACAAACAAAATTTATCCTACAATTCATTAATTCCGTTTATAGATATTAGATTTAAAAGGAAATCACTAAGAGATGCCACTTCAGAATCATTTACAGCAAAAATTGTGCATATTGAAAAAGACGTTGCATCATCAGAAATAAAAACCGAACAAGATAATTATAATGTTCTAAGTTTGAACTATAATTATATTAACCCAGATATAATAAAAGAATTTAGATATAATTTTAATGTAGAGTTTGCCAAAAATTTTTCTAAAATTGCTGCAGACATTCGTTTTAGATCGTTAACAGATTCTGATACTCAATTAGATTTTAGGTTTTTTGCAGGTGCTTTTTTAAAAAATAATTCTACCGGAAACTATTTCAACTTTGGTTTAGACAGAACAAATGATTATTTATTTCAGCATAACTATTATGGACGCTCAGAGCAAACAGGTTTTTTTAGCCAACAATTTATAATTACTGAAGGTGGTTTTAAATCTGTTTTACCTACAAGATTTGCCAATCAATATATGGCAGCTTTTAATTCGAGTATTGGTCTTTGGAGATGGATAGAATTTTATAACGATGTTGCCTTTTTAAAAAATAAAAATAAGCCAATTTACTTTGCCTTTAATAACGGCATCAGATTGAATTTTGTTCATAATATTTTCGAATTTTACTTTCCTTTATACTCAAACAATGGTTGGGAAATCTCTCAAAATGCTTATCCAGAAAAAATTAGATTTACATTAACAGGACAAATATCCAGTATTTACAATTTTTTTAGAAGAGGATTTTTATAAAAAACACCCCTATTTTGTTTAATTCACAACAAACAAGTAAATAAACCTGTAAATATTAACATATTCTTAATCATTTTAGATATTTTTAATATATCAACTAAAAAAACTATCTTTGCATAACCAAAATTACAAATAATTGTATGTTGCAAAAAACAATCCCCTCTAAAACCAAAGAAATTTCATTCAATGATTTTAAAGCAGAAGTTCTAAAAGACTACAAAATTGCTAAAATTAGTAGAGAATGTAGTTTATTGGGTAGAAGAGAAGTTTTAACGGGTAAGGCTAAATTTGGAATTTTCGGTGATGGAAAAGAAGTGCCTCAATTAGCCATGGCAAAAGCCTTTAAAAAAGGAGATTTTAGATCTGGATATTATAGAGATCAAACTTTTATGATGGCAATTGGAGAACTTACTGCTCAACAATTTTTTGCTGGCTTATATGCGCATACAGATATTATAGCAGACCCAATGTCTGCTGGTAGGCAAATGGGAGGTCATTTTGCAACTCATAGTTTGTATGAAGATGGCAGCTGGAAAAACTTAACCCAACAATACAATTCTAGCTCAGATATATCACCTACCGCTGGTCAAATGCCTCGTTTATTAGGTTTAGCACAAGCTTCAAAAATTTATAGAAACGAAAAAAGCGTACAAAATAAAACTAATTTTTCTATTGATGGTAATGAGGTTGCTTGGGGTACAATTGGTAACGCAAGCACGAGTGAAGGGTTATTTTTTGAAACCATAAATGCTGCTGGCGTACTACAAGTGCCAATGGTAATGAGTGTTTGGGATGATGAATATGGTATTTCTGTACACGCAAAACATCAAACAACTAAAGAAAGTATTTCTGAAATTTTAAAAGGATTCCAGAGAGATAATGATACAAATGGGTATGAAATTTTTGTTGTAAATGGTTGGGATTATACACAACTTATTAACGTATATCAAAAAGCAGAAAAAATTGCAAGAGAAGAACATGTACCTGTTTTAATTCATGTAAAAGAATTAACTCAACCTCAAGGCCATTCTACTTCTGGATCTCATGAAAGATATAAAGACAAAGCAAGGTTACTTTGGGAAAAAAACCACGATTGCATTACCAAAATGCGTAAATGGATTTTAGATTTTGAACTAGAAACTGAAACTGGAGAAGTTTTACGCTTTGTAGATTCTGAAGAAGAATTAATTTTACTAGACAAAAGTGCAAAAAAAGAAGTTGCTAGCGCCAAAAGAAATGCCTGGAATGCTTACTTAGACGAAATTAAATCCGAACTTTCTAAGACAGCAGAAATTCTTGAAAAAATTGCTAGCAAAAGTAAAAACGGAACATTTATCAATAAATATAGAAACGACTTATTAAGTATTATTGAGCCTACAAGAAAAGATGTTTTATCAACAGCTAGAAAATGTTTACGCTATATAAAAGATGAAAATTTTGTCGAAAAAATAGCATTACAAAACTTTATAAAATCATCACTAAAAAATGCTTATCAAAAATACTCTACACATTTAATTAGTGAAACTGATTTAAGTGCATTAAATCAGCTGGAGAAAAAACCAGTTTATCCTCAAGAAAGAAATTTTGTAGATGCAAGAATTATCATGAGAGATAATTTTGACGCACTACTAAAGAAACATAATGATGTTGTTATTTTTGGTGAAGACGCAGGTTTTATTGGTGATGTTAATCAAGGTTTAGAAGGACTTCAGGAAAAGTTTGGAGATATTAGAATTTCTGATACCGGAATTAGAGAAGCAACCATAATTGGTCAAGGAATTGGTTTAGCAATGCGAGGCTTAAGACCGATTGCAGAAATACAATATTTAGATTACTTATTATATGCTTTACAGATAATGAGTGACGATTTGGCAACCTTACGCTATAGAACTTTTAGCAAACAAAAAGCACCATTAATTATTAGAACAAGAGGTCATCGTTTAGAAGGGATTTGGCATGCTGGCTCACCAATGGGTGGAATAATAAACAACCTAAGAGGCATACACGTTTTAGTACCAAGAAACATGACAAAAGCAGCTGGTTTTTACAACACTTTGTTAGAAGGTGATGATCCTGCCTTAGTTATTGAATGTTTAAACGGCTATCGTTTAAAAGAAGAATTACCTACAAATTTAGGTGAATTTAAAACTCAAATTGGTGTAGTCGAAACTGTAAAAGAAGGAACAGATATTACTATTATTTCTTACGGATCTACTTTACGCTTAGTAGAAGAAGCAGCTAAAGACTTAAGCCAAGTTAATATTGATGTAGAAATTATTGATGCACAAAGTTTATTACCTTTCGACATCAATCATGATTGTGTAAAAAGTTTAGCCAAAACAAACAAATTACTAATTGTTGATGAAGATGTTCCTGGTGGAGCTTCTGCCTATATTCTACAAGAAGTTTTAGAAAATCAAAATGGTTATCAATACTTAGACAGCAAACCAGCTACATTAACCTCAAAAGCACACAGACCTGCTTATGGTACGGATGGTGATTACTTTTCAAAACCTTCTGCAGAAGATATTTTTGAAAAAATATACGAAATTATGCATGAGGCAAATCCAAATAAATTTAAGAGTTTGTATTAAAAAAAATAGTATAAATATTTTTACAAAAACTCAAACTAAAAAGTTTGAGTTTTTTTCATTTTAACATAGTACTTAAAATAAATAACGATATTTTTTTGGTATTTTCACGTTATAATTACCAATGAATAAATATATGAAGAAACTACTACTATTATCATTAATTTTAGCCATTGCATTACCTTCTGAGATAATTGCACAAAGAAAAAAATCAAAAAATAAAGACTCCAAAACAACAACATCAATTCCTGAGAAAAATAAGACTTCAAAATATTCAGATTTTGTAACGAAAAAAACAAAAACAGACGATGGGCTTTTTAAAGTGCACGAAACCAAGGATAAGTATATGTATGAAATTCCTAAATCATTTTTAGGAAAAGAAATGTTATTAGTAACCAGAATTAAAGAAATACCTGCCGGATTAGGTGGTGGTTATGTAAATGCTGGCTCAAAAATAAACACACAAGTAATCGTTTGGGAACATTTTAAAAACAAGGTTTTATTAAAAGTAAAATCCTACAATGCAGTTGCAAATGACTCTTTGCCTATTTACAAATCTGTAAAAGCAAACAATTTAGAACCAATTATTTACGCTTTTGATGTAAAAACTGAAAACCTAGATTCTACGGCTATTTTGGTTGATGTCACAAAATTTTTCTCTTCAGATGTGAAAGCAATTACGGCTTTACCATCTAGATTTAGAAAAAGATACAAAGTAAAGAGATTAGACGCATCAAGAAGCTTCATCAACAATATAAAAAGTTACCCTAAAAATATTGAAGTTGTTCAAGATTTTACGTTTGATGCTGATACACCGCCTAGTAATTCAAGAACAAATACAATTACAATTCGAGTAAATCAATCTATGATTTTATTGCCAGAAGACAAAATGATACCAAGGCTTTATGACAAAAGAGTTGGTTATTTTTCTATCGGAAATATAGATTATAATTCTGAAGCTTTAAAAGCTGACGACAAAAGATACATAAGGCGTTGGCGACTAGAACCCAAAGATTTGGCTGCTTATAATCGTGGTGAATTGGTTGAACCAAAAAAACCAATTATTTATTATTTAGATCCTGCAACTCCAAAAAAATTAAGAAAATACATAAAACAAGGAGTAGATGATTGGCAAAAAGTTTTTGAAACCGCTGGTTTTAAAAATGCAATTATGGCAAAATATCCTCCAACAAAAGATGAAGATCCTGAATTTAGTATGGAAGATATTCGCTATTCATCTATAAGATATGTAGCAAGCACAACCAGAAATGCAATGGGACCAAGTGTTTCTGACCCAAGAACTGGAGAAATTATTGAGAGTGATGTTATTTGGTACCACAACCATTTACGTTCTTATAGAAACAGATATTTATTAGAAACTGGAGCTGCAAACCCTTCTGCTAGAACTTTAGATACTCCTGCTGAAGAAATTGGAGAAATGATGCGCATGGTAATTTCACATGAAGTGGGTCATGCATTAGGTTTACCTCATAATATGGCAGCTAGTTATGCATATCCTGTAGATTCATTACGCTCCGGAAATTTTACTCAAAAATACGGAATTGCAGCAACCATAATGGATTATGCTCGTTATAATTATGTTGCACAACCCGGTGATAAAAACATACGGTTTATTCGCCAATTAGGCCCTTATGACCACTACTCTATCAATTGGGGATATAGACAAATTCCGAATACTAAAAAACCTGAAGATGAATTAGCAACGTTAGATAAATGGATTTCTGAGAAAGCTGAAAATCCTATTTACAGATTTGGAAATAAACGCTATGACCCTTCTTCACAAACAGAAGGTATTGGAAACGATCAAGTTAAAGCTTCTACCTACGGAATCAGTAATTTAAAAATAGTTGCTAAAAATTTACCAAGTTGGACTTCAAATCAAACAAATAATTATGAAGATCTATCAGAATTATATGGCGAACTTTTAGGAGTTTGGAGCAGATATGTAGGGCATGTTACTGGTAATATTGGTGGTATTTATGAATACAATAAGAAACCAAGCCAAAACGGAAATGTATACACCGCTGTTACAAAAGAAAAACAAAAAGAAGCTTTAAAGTGGTTACAAGAAAACGCTTTTAAAACTCAAGAATGGCTAGTTGATAAAAATATTTTAGCAAATACTGATGAAGCTGGTTATACGGATAGAATTTTACGATTACAAAACAGACATTTGTACACAATTTTAAATACCACTAGGTTAAAAAGAATGATTGATCTCGAATTAATTCAAGATAATTATTATTCTGTTGCAGAGATGGTAAGAGATTTAAGAAAAGGTATTTTCAACGAAGTAAGTTATATTAAAAATGTAGATGTTTTTAGACGTAACCTTCAAAAATCTTATATAGATAGACTAGAAAAATTAATGAATGACAAAAACTCACAAAATTCTGACATACAGTCAATTGCAAGAGCAGAATTACAAAGCTTAAATTCTTTATTAACAATTGCTAAAGACAGAAGGACAAACCTTATTACCAAATATCATTATAGAGATTGTTTAGCAAAAATTAAAAGAATTTTACAACCTAAAAACTAACTTAAGTTCTTAGCAAATTATTTCCTATTGCGCATTGCAAACAACGTTTCTTTGCGCAATAATTATTTTTAAGCTGTAATAAAGCTTGACTTTCAAGAGCATTTTCAGCATTAACACTTAAAGTAGAAAAATTAGAAATAATGCTATTTTTTTCTGATGAAATTTGCTTCATCAATTGCATAATATCCTCTTCATCAACTTTTCCCATACTTTTTAAATACACAAATTTTAATGGAATAATTGTATTGATTAACAGTAAGTCTATAAATGATTTGGTTAACTTTTTATGTGATTTTTTTGACTCAGTTTCAAAAGTATAGTGTGTTTTCCAAAAATCAGAAACGTTAATAGAAAACAATTTGTAAAAATCTTCTTTTTTTGAAACAGAAATCAATTTAGAAAATAAACTCTGCTGTAAAAAAAACAAAGAAGCCAACTGCGCTAACCTTATGGTTGGAAAATTATTAGGTCGCATTCTAAAAAACTGAAACTGACCATTAGCAAGAGGCTGTAAATTATATTTATATTTTAAATATTCGTATTCTTTTTTTAATAAAATAGTATACTCTTCTTTTACTTCTTTATCTAAAAAACCAGCTTGTCCAAAAAACAAAGCTGTTAATTGGCACTCATTAAAACGTACTTTTCTAAGAATAGAAAAATCAAAAGATTTTGCCAATTGTAAAAAAGCATCTCCATTCACTTTTAATCCAAAATTCTTTGCTAATAATTGAAATAAAACAGCTTCAAAATCATGATTCGTTTGCTGTAATAACTCTTTAATAAAAATTGATTTTTGCTCTAGCCTCTCAAAATACAAACGCTCTATCCAATTATCGATCACAAACTGTTTTAGACTCTTAATTTGAGATTCACAAGAAATCCAACTTTGCTTATTTAAAACTAATTTTTGATAATTTAACAATAGTTTTCTATCTACAAAACCTTTTATTTCTAAGGTTGCTAAAGCTTTATTATTTTTCATAAAAACTTCAGCATCATGTTCCCACACAATATGTAAAATTACAGCATCATATTTTGTATCTTCTTCATGCTTATGCAAATACCAATCAGAAGACTTTAAATGCATTTCTACATTACCAAACCAAATTTGATCATCTATTTTTAGATGGGCATTAAAAAAATCTGGCCCTGAATTTTTATTATGATTACCAGATTTTAAAATAATTACTTCTTTATTATCAACAGTGTATAAATTAGTTTTAGAAAATAATTTATACTGCCAAACGTAGTATAAAAATTCTTCATTCATAGTTTTTGTTTCAAGATACAAAATTTTTTATTTGCTTATAAATTTTAACAATACAAACAAGAATCAATAAACAAATATTACCCTATTTTTGCACTACAAAACAAAAAAATGAATACAATACAAAGTTTAGAATGGCGCTATGCAGTTAAAAAATTTGATAACAATAAATCTCTATCAAAAACACAAATAAACACCTTAAAGAAAGCTTTTAACTTAACTGCAACTTCTTATGGTTTACAACCTGTAAAGCTTATTATCATTCAAAACAAAGAAATTCAAAAAGAATTAGTTGCTCATTCTTGGAATCAAACTCAAGTGGAACAAGCTTCTCATCTTTTGATTATTTGTATTCCTAAAAATTATACAACTGATGAAGTAAAAAATTATTTTTCATTAGTTAAAAAAATTAGAAACACACCAGATTCAATTATAAATCCATTTAAAGAATTTTTAACATCAGAAATTGATAAAAAATCTCAAAAAGAACTAACTCTTTGGAATAAAAACCAGGCTTATTTAGCGTTAGGAAATTTATTAACTGTTTGTGCTGTTGAAAAAATTGATTCTTGTCCAATGGAAGGTTTTATTGCTGAAAAATATGATGAAATTTTACAATTAGAAAAACACAATTTAACTTCAACCTTGATATTACCTGTAGGATTTAGAGCTGAAGATGATTATATGAAAGACTTAAAAAAAGTACGTAAAAATCTTGATGATGTAATTATTGAAATCAATTAAGCAAACCAAAAACAATTTACTTCTATTAGATTAGAGTTTAGAATTGAAAATTAATAAAATAACACTTTTTTAGAAATCTTTTTTTTAGCCTTAAAAAAACGATACTTTTGAACAACCAATTTTAAGAAATTTTACCATGAGTCAAAATATAAGAAACCTAGAACCAAAAACAGTTTGGAATCATTTTGCAGATTTAAATGCAGTTCCTCGCCCTTCAAAAAAAGAAGAAAGGGTTATTCAATTTATGGTTAATTTTGGCAAGAAACTAAATCTAGAAACTTTTGTTGATAAAGTTGGTAATGTTATCATTAAAAAACCCGCAACAACAGGAATGGAAAACAGAAAAACTGTTGTAATACAAGGTCATTTAGATATGGTTCATCAAAAAAATTCTGATACAGTTTTTGATTTTGATAAAGAAGGAATTAAAATGTTTATTGATAACGATTGGGTAAAAGCTGAAGGTACTACTCTAGGTGCTGACAATGGTTTAGGAGTTGCAGCAATTATGGCTGTTTTATCATCTACAGAAATTAGTCATCCAGAAATTGAAGCGCTTTTTACAATTGATGAAGAAACAGGAATGACTGGCGCAATGGGGTTAGAGGGCGGTATTTTAAAAGGTGAAATTCTTTTAAACCTTGACACAGAAGAAGATGACGAAATTGGCATGGGATGTGCTGGTGGTGTAGATATTACCGCTACAAGAACTTACAAAGAAGAAGAAAAACCAAAAAACACAACCGCTTTTTCTATTGCAGTTACAGGTTTAAATGGTGGTCATTCGGGAATGGATATTATTAAAGGTTTAGGAAATGCGAACAAAATTATGAATCGCATTTTGTTTGATGGTTTTACAAATTATGGTTTGAGGATTTCTGAAATTAATGGAGGAAGTTTACGAAATGCAATTCCTAGAGAAAGTTTTGCTAGTATTTTAGTAGATACTATTTCTAAAGATGCTTTTTTATTAGAAACAAACCAACTTATTAACAATATAAAAGGTGAATTTTTAACAATAGAACCTAACTTATCTATTGAAATAGAAGAAATTTCTTCACCTAAAAACGTAATGAATTTAGGCGTCCAAGAAGGTTTAACAAAAGCTATATATGCTGCTTTAAACGGGGTTTATAGAATGAGCCCAGATATCGAAGGCTTAGTAGAAACTTCTAATAATATAGCAAGAGTTATTGTAAAAGAAGGAAATATTAAAATAGGTTGTTTAACTCGCTCATCATCAGAAACTAATAAATGGGATTTAGCAAACTCTTTAAAATCTTCTTTTGAGTTAGCTGGTTTTGAAGTAGATTTCTCTGGTGAATACCCTGGTTGGTTACCAAATGTAAATTCTGAAATTTTAAAAACGGTTACGCAAACTTATATTGATTTGTTTAAAGAAAATCCTAATGTAGCAGCTTGTCATGCAGGTTTAGAATGCGGAATTTTAGGGCAAAATTATCCTAAAATGGATATGGTTTCTTTTGGACCCAATATAAAAGGAGCACATTCTCCTGATGAAAGAGCTCAAATTTCATCAACACAAAAGTTTTGGAAATTTTTAATAGAAGTACTAAAAAATACACCAATAAAACCTTCTTAATCTTACTTAAAAAAAATCATTATTGTTTTCTCTTTAGAAATTGTTTAAAACTTAAAAAACAAAATATAAAATATTGACTAATAGGTTTTTAAAAATTTATATTTTTGTTAACATCTTTCATAGTTATAAAAGAGAATAAATCGTAATTTTACTTCTAAGAAATATATCTTTTTAATGGGGAAAATAATTGCAATAGCGAATCAAAAAGGAGGTGTAGGAAAAACTACAACGAGTGTAAATCTGGCAGCTTCTTTAGGTGTTTTAGAAAAAAAAATATTACTAATTGATGCTGATCCACAAGCAAATGCATCATCTGGATTAGGTATTGATGTAGATTCGATAGAAGTTGGAACATATCAAGTTTTAGAACATACTGCATCAGCTAAAGATGCAATTATTGGTACAACATCACCTAATGTTGATGTAATACCAGCGCATATAGACTTAGTTGCTATTGAAATTGAATTAGTAGATAAGCAAGAAAGAGAATATATGTTAAAAAAATCATTAACAGATTTAAAAAAAGACTATGACTATATTATTATAGATTGTGCTCCTTCTTTAGGATTAATCACATTAAACTCATTAGTAGCTGCTGATTCCGTGATTATACCAATTCAATGTGAATATTTTGCTTTAGAAGGCTTAGGAAAACTTTTAAATACAATTAAAAGCGTACAAAAAATTCATAATCAAGATTTAGATATTGAAGGTTTATTATTAACCATGTTTGATAGTAGACTTAGGCTATCAAATCAAGTAGTAGATGAAGTTAGAAAACATTTTTCTAGTATGGTTTTTGATACAATTATTAGAAGAAATACACGTTTAGGTGAAGCACCAAGTTATGGAGAAAGTATTATTGCTTATGATGCAACAAGTAAAGGTGCTATAAATTACTTAAATTTAGCTCAAGAATTAATAAAAAAGAATTCGTAAAATGGCGAGAGCAACCAAGAAACAAGCTTTAGGAAGAGGATTATCTGCTTTATTACAAGAAACACCAAACATAAATTCTGCTTCAGATAAAAATGCCGATAAATTAGTTGGTAATATATTAGAAATAGAACTAAACTCAATTGAAGTAAACCCTTATCAACCAAGAACTTACTTTGACGAAGAAGCTTTAAGAGAATTAGCAAGTTCTATTAAAGAACTAGGTGTAATTCAACCAATTACTGTTAGAAAATTAGAAGGAAATAAATTTCAGTTAGTTTCTGGTGAACGCCGCTTTAGAGCATCAAAACTAATTGGAAACAAAACAGTACCTGCTTATATTAGATTAGCAAACGATCAAGAAATGCTCGAAATGGCATTGGTTGAAAACATTCAAAGAAAAAACTTAGACCCAATTGAGGTTGCTCTTTCTTACCAACGTTTAATTGATGAAATTCAATTAACACAAGAAGAATTAAGTACCAGAGTTGGTAAAAAGCGTTCTACGGTTACAAATTACTTACGTTTGTTAAAATTAAATCCAATTTTACAAACTGGAATGAGAGATGGATTTATTTCCATGGGTCATGGCCGTGCAATGATTAACATAGAAAACACTGAAGATCAACTTGTTGTTTACGAAAAAGTATTAAGAGATAAATTATCTGTTAGACAAACAGAAGACCTTGTAAAAAGTATAAAAACCGGCACTATTGCAAAACCTAAAAAGAAAACAATTCCTGCTTTTGTAAAAAGTAGTAAAAAAGATTTTAGTGACTTTTTTGGGCACAAAATAGATATTACCGTTAGTAGTAATGGTAAAGGAAAAATTTCTATTCCTTTTCATTCAGAAGAAGATTTTAATCGTATAAAAAACTTATTAAAATAAGTGCTTTTTAAAAAAGTCATACTCGTTTTTTTCGTTGCTTTTTTGTCTGCGAATCTTTTTGCTCAAAAAGATACAACTGCCGTAAATGTAACATCAAAAAAAGAAAGAAAAAAGTTAAAAAAAATAAACAATCTACAAGGAGTTTATAATCCTTTATCTCCATCAAAAGCAGCATTTTATTCTGCTATTTTTCCTGGAGCTGGACAAATTTACAATAAAAAATATTGGTTAACTCCTGTTGTATGGGGTGCTTTAGCAATACCTACTTACTACTATTTAGAAAACAATAGTGAATATAAACGTTATAGAACAGCTTATAAATTAAGATCCATTGGTTTAGAAGATGAATTTACTGTAGATGGTGTTGAAATTCTTTCTTTAACAGCGTTAGAATCTGCACAAGAACAATTAAAAGAAAACCGAGATATGTCTTTATTATCTGGTGTAATAATTTACGTTTTACAAATTATTGAAGCCAGCGTTAGCGCACATTTGCTACAATTTAATACTGATGATAATCTTACATTTAAACCAACAATAATTCAAGATCCAATAAAATTTGACACAGCATCATTTGGGTTAACAATAAAATATACTTTTTAAAATGAAAATTGCATTACTAGGCTATGGAAGAATGGGAAAAGAAATTGAAAAAATTGCAATTTCTAGAGGTCATGAAATAGTTATTAAAAAAGATGTTAATGATACAATTGACATTACTTTAGCAGATGTTGCTATCGACTTTAGTGTACCAAACTCAGCTTTTAATAATATTACAAATTGTTTAAACAACAAT
Source organism: uncultured Polaribacter sp. (assembly GCF_947500975.1). Classification (GTDB taxonomy): domain Bacteria; phylum Bacteroidota; class Bacteroidia; order Flavobacteriales; family Flavobacteriaceae; genus Polaribacter. Next base: position 145,019 of record NZ_CANMUE010000005.1, on the reverse strand, counting down.
GTTCCGGTAATTTCTGGAACTACAGGGTGGTTAGATAAATATGATGAAGCAACTGCACTATGCGAAGAAAAAAAAGGAGCTTTTATTTATGCATCTAATTACAGTTTAGGCGTAAATATCTTTTTTGAGCTTAATAAACAATTAGCTAAATTGATGAATACTATTGAAGGCTATAACATTTCTATGGAAGAAATTCATCATACCAAAAAATTAGATGCACCAAGTGGTACAGCAATTACATTGGCAGAAGGAGTTATTAATAATTCATCAAAAAAAGGTTGGGAATTAGATCAAAAAACATCCGAAGAAAATATACCTATTGTAGCAAAAAGAATTCCTGAGGTTCCAGGAACACATTCTGTTTGGTACAATTCTGATGTTGATACTATAGAAATTAAACATACAGCTCATAATAGACAAGGTTTTGCTTTAGGTGCTGTAGTTGCTGCAGAATGGATTTTAGACAAAACAGGTGTTTTCTCAATGAAAGATGTGTTAAACATCCGTTAAAAACTGTAACATTTTATTTATTTCGCGCCTTATAGAGCATTAAAAATCATCCTTTTTTAAAAGGATACAAAATATACATTATGACGTTTACACAGTGGTTTATCTTTTTTATAGTTGTACAAGTAATACATTTTTTAGGTACATGGAAACTATATGTAAAAGCTGGTAGAAAAGCTTGGGAAGCTGCAATTCCTATTTACAACGGAATTGTTTTAATGCAAATAATAAATCGTCCAAAATGGTGGATTGCATTATTATTTATACCCATTGTAAACCTATTAATGTTTCCTGTTATTTGGATTGAAACCATTAGAACTTTTGGTTTTTATAAAAAATTAGATTCATTTTTAGTCATAGTAACTTTAGGCTTTTATATTTTTTACGTCAACTATGCAACAGATGCAAAATATAATGCGAATAGAAGTTTAAAACCAAGGTCTGCTTTTGGTGAATGGGTTAGCTCAATTGCATTTGCTATAATTGCTGCAACTTTAGTTCATACATATTTTATGCAGCCTTTTACAATACCAACTTCATCTTTAGAAAAATCTTTATTGGTTGGAGATTATTTATTTGTAAGTAAATTTCATTATGGTGCAAGAGTACCATCAACAGTAATTGCTGCTCCAATGGTACATGATACAATCCCATCTATTCCTGTTCCTCTTGCAGGTTTTAATTTAAATCCTTCGTTTGTATCTTATCTAAAAAAACCACAATTACCTTATACTCGTTTACCTGGATTGCAAAAAATTAAAAACAACGATATTGTTTGTTTCAATTGGCCTGCAGATTCTTTAGCTACAATGTGGGGAGATAATTCTGGAAAATTTACGTATAAACCTGTTGATAAAAAAACAAATTATGTAAAACGTTCTGTTGGAATTGCCGGAGATACTTTAGAAATGAGAGATGGCTACATTTACATAAATGGTAAAAAGAACGAATTACCTTACAGAGCAAAATTACAATTCTATTATACTTTTGAATGTACGCAACCTATAAATCAACGTTCATATCCAAAATTTTTATTAGGTAAAGAGAGAACTGGAGTTTATAAAGTTTTATCTGAATATTGGGATAATCCTAAGGTACAAGAAGCAATTAAAAAGAACGGAAATCTTACAAAAATTGGTCAAGATTCTTTATACACAGAAGTTGCTGGAGGAATTAATCCAGATTTTGCCAATAGATTAAAAATGATTAATGTTGAGAATAAAATAAACATTAACTTAACAGAAGAAGAAGTTGCTAGGCTAGAAAAATACCCCCTAACAGTTTCTGTAACAAAAATAAATCATGCTCCAGATAAAGCTATTTTTCCTCATGTAGAAAAATTAGGTTGGAGTCAAGATAATTTTGGCCCAATTTATATTCCTAAAAAAGGAGCAACAGTAAAATTAGATTTAGAGTCGATTCCTTTTTATGAGCAAATCATTAAAAATTATGAGTTTAATGATTTAGTTATAAATGGTGATGATATTTTTATCAATGGAGAAAAAGCAGATTCTTATACCTTTCAACAAGATTATTTTTATTTAATTGGAGATAATAGACATAACTCTTTAGACGCGCGTTATTGGGGATATGTTCCTTTTGATCATGTTTTAGGAAAACCTGTAATGATTTGGTTTAGTTGGGATGCAAATGCACCAAGTTTTATAGCAAAATTAAAGTCTATTAGATGGAATAGAATGTTTACCACTGTTGGTGGAGATGGAGAACCTGTTTCTTACAGATATTTTGTTTTTGCTTTAATTGCAATTTATATTGGTTGGAGTTTTTATAAAGGAAAGAAAAAAACTGAGAAAAAGTAAATAAGATGTCCTTATTTATACCAACATACTTCTCACCTATTTCTCAATATTCAGAAATTATAAAATCTGATACTGTTACTTTTGAAATGGAAGATAATTTTCAGAAGCAAAGCTATAGAAATCGTTGTTATATATACAACTCTAATGGAAAACAACAATTGACTATTCCTGTTAAACATGTACTTAATAATGGAAGAAAAAAAACGAAAGACACTTTAGTAGAAAACAATTTTCCTTGGCAAGATCAACATTTTAAATCTTTAAAAATAGCTTATAGAACATCGCCTTTTTTTGATTTTTTTGAAGATGACATTGCTTTTATTTTCGAAAAAAAATACAAATATCTTCATGATATAAATATTGATACTTATCTTTTTATTACTGATGCATTGCAATTAAGTACTGATTTTTCGAAAACTACAGCATATAAAGTTGATGTTCCTAAAAATGATTTTAGACAACTAGCAGAAATCAAAAAACAACCTACAAAACTAGTAGATACATACATACAGATGTTTGATGACAAACATGGTTTTATTCCTAATTTATCTATTTTAGACTTATTGTTTATGGAAGGACCGAATACTGAAAGCTTTTTATAATTTCTTTTAATCCCAGAAGAAAGCTTTAAGCTTATTTTAAAATCATCATCTAAAATTTTATTATAATAATCTAAAAAGGCTTTATTTTGCCATAAGTCTTTTTTTATGCTAAAATTTTTAATTCATTATTCACTTCACTTTGTTGTTCCTCTTTTAATCGCTTATGTTTTCTTTAAAAAAAACTGGAAAACCGTTTATATTATTTTCTTATTTTCTATGTTGGTAGATTTAGATCATCTTTTAGCAAACCCAATATTTGACAAAAATAGATGTAGTATTAATTATCACCCTCTACACTCTTACATAGCAATTGCGTTTTATGGTATCGCTTTATTATTTAAAAAGATCAGAGTTGTTGCATTAGCATTGCTATTTCATATGCTAACAGATTTTATAGATTGTCATCTATAATTTAATATACTTCTTTATAAGTGCGTTAATTTGTTCAGAAACTGAAAGCTTAACTACTAAAAATAAATACAGCACTGCAATTAAAATACTTTTACATATAAGGTTAAAAACAGGAGAAATATCTCTATTAAACATTTCTATTGAAGGAAAAGAAAAATTCCAAAAATAGAAAGATAAAAACAAAATAAGAATTGCAAAAAATAACAATACAGTTTTGTTTGTAAATGGAGTTATAGAAAACTTACGCTTTACAAAAAACAACTTAATTGTATTAAATATTAGAATAGTAACTAAAGTTGCCATTGCCAAACCATTTGTTCCAAAATCTAATTCAAAATAAAAAAGTTTATTCAAAAAATAAACAGACAAAGCCATACCAACTCCTATTGGCAAAGCAATTCTATAAAACTTAGAGTTGTTTATTATGGTTCCGTTATTACCTAAAAACATTGTATAAAGCTTAGCTAAAGAAATCATTAAAACAACCAATTCCCCACCAGCATATCCTTTTTCTGGCATTAACTTAAACAATTCATGAACACCACAGTTCACCAATAAGAAAAATAACCCGCCAACTAAAAATAGGTTTATAGAGCTTTTTTTGTACAAGTTTTCTACTTCAACCATATCAGAATCATTTAAAGATTTTGATGTTAAAGGTTGTAAAATTTGAGTCATTGCTCGGCTTGGAGCTTCAATAAAAGACCCCATAAAAACAGCAACCGTATAATAGGCTACTTTTTCAATAGTATCTTTACCAGGTATCATATTTTTATCAATATCTAATAGAATTGCTCCAGCACTTCCCGCTAAAATTATATAAGCAGAATATTTTATAATTTCAGAGATGTTATCTGGCAACTTAAAATAAAACTTAGGTAAATAAACTTTAAAAGCATAAAACATCATCACAAAAGTTCTTAAAATATAAGCCCCTGTTAAGTAATAAATAAATTCAACGTTGGTTATCCATTCAAAAAAAACAGCTACTAATAAAATCATTATTACTGCTCTATTCCAAAGTTCTTTTAAAACATTACCAAAAACGGTGTTTAATTGTACTTTTGTCCATGAATAGAAAAACTCAAAATAAGCACAACAAACAGTAATTATATATATCGAAAAAGTATAATTTTCTATATTTTGATTTTCTTCAGTAACTCTACTCATAATTAATTCATGCATGTAATCCCAGCAAAAACCAAGAGGTAAAGCAATAATTAATGGCATAAATATTAATGAAGATAAAAATCGATCTTTTTCCTCTTTAGTTTCATAAGAAGAAAAGAATTTAACCATAGTAAAATGTGCACCAAATGCTAAAAAAGGCATAATAATATTAGATGTAGAAAATAAATAAACAACTAAACCATAAAATTTTGCCCCTAAGAATTCTGGATAAAAAACAATCGTATTTATACCTCCAATTAAAAAAGCTAAATAAATAATTAATGTATTTCTAAAAGATTGCTTTAATACAATTCCCATTTTTTAAATTAAATATTTTTAATAATTTCTGATAATTGTTTCGTTAATTTCTTTCTATGATATTGCTCAATATTTATAGAATCCACCCTTAAATTACCCGTTTTATATTGATTATATAATCGTTTAATTTCTGATTTTAATTTTTCCTTATCGTTAAAATCTACCAAAACACCCGCTTTTGTATTTTCTAATATTTCTGATAAATCACCACCTTTTGGACCAATTGCTAAAATAGGTCTTTTAGCTGTTAAATACTCAAATAATTTCCCTGTTAAAATTCCTTCAGATTTTTCCACATTAGGTATTAACAACAACAATACTTGCGATTTTTTTTGACATTCAATAGCTTTTCTATGAGAAACGTAGCCAACAAAGTTTGTATTTTTATATAAATTATGATTATTTATATCTGTTTTTACGTCATCAGAAATATCACCAATAAAATTAAGCTTTAAATCATTTTTAAATTCAACATTTTCCTTACATAATTCATGTAAGACCTTAAACAAAAATTTAGGATTACTTTGTTTTGGTAACAAACCAATGTAAGAAATTGAAAACTCAGTATCTAATTTTATCAAGTTTTTTGTTAAAACCTCATCATCAAAACCATTTGTTATTACTTCTACTCTATTTGCAGTTTTTAAGAACTCTTTTTTTAACGAATTACTTACTGTTAAAACACAATTGGCATTTTTTAAAACTAAAGTTTCTAATTTCAAATTCTTCTTTTTTGCAAATGAGAGTTGATTAAATTCTGAATTATAATACAAATTAGACCAAGGATCTCTAAAATCTGCAATCCACTTTATGCTTGTTTTTTGTTGTAATTTCTGTGCAATTAAATGCATACTGTGCGGCGGACCTGTAGAAATTAGAGCATCAACTTTTGTAGTTTCTAAAAACTTTTGAAGATATTTTACAGATGGTTTTATCCAAAATATTTTGGGATCTGGCACAAAAAAATTACCTCTAATAAATGATAAAAAACCATTGTTTACAGAATTAGAAACATCTTTTTTTTGTTGATTTTTCTGCTTCCAAAACATAATATCTGTTGGTTCCCAAATTGGCTGTTTTAAAACAGTAATACTTTTAGGAACTTCATTTAAAAGCGATGCATCATCTTTTGGGTAATTTGCATTATCAACCGTATATACAATGGGTTCAATGCCAAATTTTTGTAAATATTTCACAAATTTTAACCAGCGCTGTACACCGCTTCCTCCTGCAGGAGGCCAATAATATGTTATGATTAATACTTTCAATTTAAAAGGTTATCATATAAATGTAAGAGTTTTTTTGAAGTTTGTTCCCAAGAAAACTCATTTCTAACAAATTGTTTTCCATTTTCACCTAATTGAATTCTTAAAGCTTCATTATAATATAGTTTTAAAACTTTTTCTGTAAAACTATGTACATCTTTTTCTTGATGCACCAAACCAGAATTTGTTTTTTCAACTAATCGTTTTTGAGCAATTGCATCACTTACTAACAAAGGTTTTCCTAAACTCATGTATTGAAAAATTTTGTTTGCATAAGCAACATCGTGTTGTAAGTTTCTATGCAATGGCGAAATACAAATTTTACTAGCAACTATATAAGATTGAAATAAGTTCACATTTTGCCAACCTTCAAAATCAACAAAATTTTCAATTTTTAAATCTTTTACCTGTTGTTTTAAAATAGTATCTGTTGTGTTTTTACCAACAATTACTAATTTTAAGTTAGGTATTTCTTCCTTCAATTTTACAACTGAAGAAATTGCAGTTTGTAACCCTCGTCTTATATGAGTATCACCTAAATACAAAACTACAAAGTTATTTTTATATTTTTCAACAATGTAATTATCTATCTTATAATCTTCAAAAAATGAGGTTCTAATGGTATTTGGCACTAAAACAAATTTCTTTTTTTGTTGGGGTAATCTTACTTGTAGGGTTTCTATAAATTCTGGAGAAACAGAAATAACTTTATTTGATTTCTTTATAAATTCTTCTTCTTTGTGTTTCCATTTTTTTGGTGAAATTATATATTTTCCTGGAAATCTTTGAAGATGAGGATACAGTTTCATTACTTCTGGCATATTATCATGCAAATCTAAAACAACAGGTAAATTGTGTTTTTTATTTGCATTAAAAACTGATTGTGCAATTTTAATATCATGAATATGCAACCCTTCAATTTTTGATTTTTTAATGAAATCAGTAATCTTTTTTTGCATTAAAAAAGTATAAAAAGGAACTGTATATGCTAATGCGGAAAGTTTGTATTCTAATTTATTAGATTGATATCTTTTAACTTTAATTCCGTTGATAATTTCATCTCCTAAATTTTTATCATATTTTAAACAAAAAAGAAAAACTTCATGACCTGCTTTCACTAAAGAAACTGCTTCATTTTCCACTCTTGGATCAGGTGGAAAAACAGCGTCGAGAATCATTCCTATTCTCATAATTTCTTTTTCTTCTTCTTTTTATCGTAAAAAAACCATCCAACGGAAGCTACTATTAAAATAAAGTAAGAAGCTAAAGAAATCATACTTCCTTGTTGAATAACTTTTGGCTCAAACTTAAACTCAATTGTATGTTCTCCTGCTGGAATTTTCATGCCACGTAAAACATAATTCACTCTAAAATGTGGCGTTAAGGCACCATCAATATAAGCAAACCAGCCATCTTCATAATAGATTTCAGAGAAAACTGCAAACTGTTCTTTTTTAGTTTTTGATTGATAAGTTAATTCAGTTACATCATATTTTTTAAGTTCAATTGTAGCTGTAGAATCTTTTTCGAAATTGAAATTTATGTTTTCAACAAACTTACTTTTATCAATAACAGCAGTCGTTTTCGTGTTTAAAGAATCTAAGGATTTTATTTCCTCATTGGCAGAATTTACCACTTTTACATTTTCTACAAACCAAACATTTCCATTTGCATCAGTATTTACTTGTGCTTGTTTTTCACCACTTTTATCTGCTACAATAAAATATTTTGTATTTAACATATTTAAAGTTTCCATGTTATTTTTTGAAATCTGAAAATCAAACAACTCACTATAACGTCCTAATTTTGCTGCATGATAACCTCCAATCGATTGATGAAAATAAGAAGTACTTCCATCGTTCATTGGATTTACTGTAAAATTACCAACTCTAAAATGCGTTTTATCTTGTAATATTAATTTATCAGCAGGTGAAGCTGAAAATGGCTTTTCTATTTTTTTTACTGATTTAAAATCATCTTTATTTACATATTTCTTATCCACAGAAATTAAATCAAACAAAACAAAAACTACTAATATAATAATTGCAATACTTTGTTTTAATTTATCTTTTAATAACATCCATAAAACTCCTGCAGAAAGTAACATTAAAGCTAAAGAACGTAACGTATCCATTAATAACATTGATTTTCTGTCTGAAATTACAGCATCTAAAACGTTTTTTATTTGATACTCTTTTTCAATATTTAAATATGTCGCATCTCTTATTCCTTCAAATGTTGAAAAACCATGTGCAAATAAAAATCCGCCAATAATTAATCCTCCAAAAACATAAACGGCTTTCTTTAAGCCTTCTTCTTTTTCATCCGAAGAAATACTTGACGAAAAGAATTCTTTTAAACCTAAAACAGCTAAAACAGGAACACATAATTCTGTAATTACTTGAATCGAAGAAACTGCTCTAAACTTATTATAAAGCGGAATATAATCAATAAAAAAATTAGTTAACACATCAAAATTCCTTCCCCAACTCATTAAAATTGAAAAGATTGTTGCTGCGACTAACCATTGTTTTAATCTTCCTTTCACTAAGAACATTCCTAAGAAAAATAGAAAGAAAATTACAGCGCCAATATAAGCTGGTGCTTCTACAATTGTTTGATCTCCCCAATAGGTTAGTGCATCTTCTGTGAAAAAATCTGCGCCTCTTTTGCCTAAGTTTGATTTTTCTAAAACTTTATATAAATTTGAATCATCACTTAATCTTTCTTGAGTTCCTCCACCCATAAAACGTGGAATAAACAAATTAAAAGTTTCTAATTTAGCATAACTATATTCAGTAATATATGCTTTATCTAATCCTTTTGAAGCTTCTTTTTTAGTTCCATCAACATTAATTGTTAATTCAGATTTACCTCTTGTACTATGATCTCCATATTCTTTCATCGCCATTAAACGAGAAGAATTTGCGCCAATACCTAATAAAGCTGCTGCGATAATAACAATACTTTGTTTTATAAAAACAGGAATAATTTTTTCTTTAATTGCATTTACAAATTCAACAATTCCTAAAATCAATAAACAGAAACCTAAATAATAAGTTATCTGTGGATGATTGGTGTAAATTTCTAAAGTCATTGCAACACCTGTCACAAAAAAACCGAGAATATATCGTTTTTGAAAAACCCACAAAACACCTGCTACAACTAAAGGCATATATGCAATTGCGTGTGCTTTTGCATTATGTCCTGCTCCGAATATAATAATTAAATATGTTGAAAAACCAAAGGCAAGCGCTCCAAAAATAGCCAATCTCCATTCTACTTTTAGTGCCAACATCAATACAAAAAAGCTTAAAAAATATAAGAAAGTATAATCTGCAGGTCTTGGTAAAAAACGCAATAACTTGTCTAAACCTCTTACAAAATCATTCGGGTAATAAGCACTTATTGAGTACGCTGGCATTCCACTAAAAGATGCACCCGTCCAATAAGGTTCTGTATTTTTATCGGCTCTAAAGTCATTTATTTCTTTTACCATTCCTCTAAATTGGGTAATATCAGATTGTGATATTTTTTGCCCTTTTAAAACAGGATGAAAATAAATAATAGATGCCATTATAAAAATAGCAACTGCAATAATATAGGGTATTACTTTTTTTAGTTTCATTAATTATTCTATTTCTTCAAAATCTACGTATTCACCAACAGTATTTTTACTTTGCTCATTATTTTTTGGTGCTTTATCAATAATAGTTTCTCCTTCTTTTACTGTATTTTTGGGTTGCTGCCCTCCAAATTGTTGTGCTGCTTTTTTCTGTATTGTATCTGCCATTTTTTTTACCAAAAATGGAGCAAATAATCTCGCTAAAAATTTAAAAGCGTAATAAAAAAGTAAAATAAAAAGTAAAGTTTTTAATAAACCTGCCATATTGTAATTTAGTTTAAAACAATCTATCAAAAATAACAATTTGACAACAATTGTAGCGTTAACAAACTATAAAACTTTGTCAAAGTTAAAAAAGTATACAATCCTTTTAAAAATAGCATAATTAAACTATGTTTGTTTTACAAACCCATATTAAAAATAAAATTGTTTTTACAAAAATGAACAACTATAAACTAAATCTTATTTTAATCTTAATTTTATTTAGTTTTTCTTCTGTTTACAGTCAATACACAGATGTTATAAACTCTAATAAACCTGGTTTTTCTGAAAGTCCTTACAGTGTTGGAAGTGGAGTTTATCAATTTGAAAACAACTTCTTTTTAAGAAACGTACCAAGTAAAAATGATTTTTCAATTCCACAGTCATTTGGATTTGATATGTTATTTAGAACTAGTTTTTTTCTTGAAAAGCTAGAATTAAACGCACAAGTTGCCTATCAAAAAGATAAAGTTGTATACAAAAACCTTACAAATCCTAATTATTATACCTCTGGATATAGCAATTTTACAATTGGCGCGAAATATTTAGTTTTTCAACAAGAATATGAAGATAAAACTAAAGAAGTAAGAAGTTGGAAAAGAAGGCTGGCTTTTGATAAAAAACGTTTAATACCATCCGTTGCAGTATATGTTGGTGTAAATACAGATTTTTTAAATGGCATTTATCAAACAGGACAAATATCACCCAAAGCAGGAATTTTATTACAGAATAATTTGAGTAATGATTTTAATGTAATTACTAATTTTTATTATGACAAAATAGGAACTGATTTTGATGAATTTTCTTATATCATAACTGGTACGTATAATTTTAATGGTCGTTTTTCTTCTTTTATTGAAAATCAAACACTATTTAAAAAAACTCAAAATGAGACAAATTTAGGTGCAGGTTTTGCTTACTTATTTAATCCTAATTTACAAATAAATACTTCTGGTAGACTTCTTTTTGAAGAACAAGGAAACGGTTTTTATGTTGGCTTAGGAGTATCGTACAGAATTAATAAACATAAAGATTCATATACAGATTTAGAAAAAAGTAAAAATGACTTAATAGACACACCAATATCTAAATATAACAAACAGCAAAATAATTGGTTTAGAAGATTTTTAAACCTTTTTAATAAAAATGATACTTCAGGAAAACAACGTCAAAGAATAAAGGGAACAAAAAAAAGAGGCTCATCAAAAAAAAGAAAAACAAAGAAAAAAGAAACTGAAGTTGAAAAGTTAGAAAGAGAAATAAAAGAACTAGAAAAACAATTAAAAAAAGACGAGAAGAAAAACAGAAAAAATGACAATTAAAATGTTATTTAAATAAAATGATTACACTTAAAAAAGTAGCTACAAAAAAGGAAATGAAACAATTTGTAATGTTTCCTTTTAAACTTTACAAGAGTAATAAATACTGGGTTCCACCAATTATAAAAGACGAAATTGATAGTTTTAACCCAAAAATAAATCCTGTTTTTAAAAATGCTGATGGGCATTTTTTTATTGCTTTTAAAAACGGAAAAGTTGTTGGTAGAATTGTAGCAATTATCAATTGGTTTGAAGTTGAAAAACAACGAATTAGAAAAATGCGTTTTGGATGGTTTGATGTTGTTGATGATATTGAAGTTTCTAAAACCCTACTAAATAGAGTAAAAGAAATAGGGGTTGAAAATAACCTTAATTATATTGAAGGTCCAGTTGGTTTTAATAATTTAGACAAAACTGGAGTTTTAACTGAAGGTTTTAATCATTTAGGAACCATGATTACTTGGTATAATCATCCATATTATAAAGACCATCTAGAGGAAATAGGTTTTACAAAAGAAAAAGAATATTTAGAAAATAAATTTAAATTTAAAAACGTGGATGCTGATTATTTTAAACGAGCCAGTAGCATTATTAAAACTCGTTTTAAACTAAAAGCATTAGATTTTACAAAAACAAAAGACATCTTACCCTATATTGATGAAATGTTTGATGTTTTTAGTTCTGCATACTCTAAATTATCCACTTTTGTCCCAATTTCTGATTCTCAAATTGCTTATTTTAAAATGAAATATATAAGCTTCATTAACCCAGAATATATCAAATTTGTAATTAATGAAAATAACAAGCTAATTGCTTTTGCAATAGTAATGCCTTCATTTTCTGAAGCTTTACAAAAATCAAAAGGAAAATTATTTCCTTTTGGTATTTACCAGTTATTAAAAGCTAAAAAACATGCAAAAGACGTCACTTTTTATTTAATAGGTGTACATCCAGGCTATCAAAATAAAGGTATACATGCCATTATTTTTGATCAATATGTAAAAACTTTTACTTCTTTAGGAATTAAAAACTGCATACGTACTCCTGAATTAGAAGGCAATGAAGCAATAAAAAAACTGTGGAAAAACTTTAAACCTACCACACATAAAAGACGTAGAACTTACAAACTAGATATTAATGCAACTATTTTATAATTCAGAAATTTCTAAGGAAACCAATAAAATTACTTTTGATAAAGTAGAAAGCAAACATATTGTTCGAGTTTTAAGAAAAAAAGAAGGTGATATTTTAAAAATTACAAATGGAAAAGGTTTTCTGTTTGATGTAAAAATAAATATTGCAAGCGATAAAAAATGTTTAGCAGAAATTATTTCATTTGAAGAAAAACCAAAACCTTGGAACTATTATTTGCACATTGCAATTGCACCAACAAAATTAAATGACCGAATTGAGTGGTTTTTAGAAAAAGCAACTGAAATTGGTATTGATGAAATTACACCAATAATTTGCAGCAATTCTGAAAGAAAAGTTGTAAAACAAGAACGTTTGGAAAAAATTATTCAATCTGCAATGAAACAATCATTAAAATTTACCTTACCCAAACTTAATAAACCAATTAAATTTAAAGAATTTATTAAGCAAGAATTTGAAGGTACAGTTTGTATAGCTCATTGTGAAGAAAAAGAGAAAACATTACTACAACAAGTTGTAAAACCATCAGAAAAAACAACTATTTTAATTGGGCCTGAAGGCGATTTTTCTTCCGAAGAAATAACAAAATGTTTACAAAAAGGTTTCAAACCTATTTCGTTAGGAGAAAGTCGATTAAGAACAGAAACAGCGGGTTTAGTTGCTGTTAACACAGTTTCTTTTATCAATCAATAATCACTATATTAGCTTTAAATTATTTTTTAATTTCATTTATGAAGAAAATTTTATTTCTTTTCATTTGCTCAATGTTTTTTTCTATAAACGCACAAGATGTTGCCATTCTAAAATATAATGGTGGTGGAGATTGGTATGCAAACCCAACTGCAGTCCCTAATTTAATTGCGTTTTCAAATCAAAATATAAAAACTAATATTACAGAAAACCCTCAATCTGTGGCTGTAGATAGCGAAGATATTTTTAACTATCCAATATTGTTTATGACTGGTCATGGAAATGTGTTATTTTCAGACAATGAAATACAAAACCTCAAAAACTACTTAATTTCTGGTGGATTTTTACATATCTCAGATAATTTTGGTCTGGATAAATTTATTAGAAAAGAGTTTAAAAAATTATTTCCAACACAAGAGTTTCAAGAAATCCCTTCAAACCATCCAATTTATAATCAAACATTTAAGTTTGAAAACGGAATGCCTAAAATTCATGAACATGATAAAAAACCAGCTCAAGGTTTTGGTCTTTTTTATGAAGGAAGATTAATAGTTTTTTACGACTTTGAAACTGATTTAAGTGATGGCTGGGAAGATGAAATAATACATAATAATCCAAAAGAAGTTAGAGAAAAAGCATTAAAAATGGGTGCTAATATTATAGAATATGCTTTTAAAAACTGATCAAATAATTAACATTGACGATATAAAAATAAACTTTGATTCTGATGGGTTATGGGTTTTAAATATTGCAATTGCTATTATTATGTTTGGTGTAGCATTAGCAATTTCTATTGACGATTTTAAACGTTTGTTTAAAAATCCTAAAATAGTATTTGTTGGTATTTTATCGCAATTTATATTATTACCAGCAGCAACTTTTTTAGCCATAATTATAATAAAACCTCATCCAAGCTTTGCTTTGGGAATGATGATGATTGCTGCTTGTCCTGGAGGAAATGTATCAAACTTTTTTAGCAAAATGGCCGGCGGAAATGCTGCTCTTTCTGTAAGTTTAACAGCTTTTGCTACTTTAATTTGCATTTTTATGACACCTTTTAACTTACAATTTTGGGGTAGTTTGTACCAACCTACAGACGTTATTTTAAAAACTGTAGAATTAAATTGGGTAGATTTATTAAAGCTAGTTTCTCTTATTTTGGGAATTCCTTTAATATGCGGTATGCTTATTAAACATTACCACTCTAAAATGGCAGGTAAAATTGAAAAAGTTTTAAAACCACTTTCAATGACTGTTTTTATCATTTTAATATTTGTTGCTTTTTCGCAAAACTTAAACGTGTTTGTTAGTTACATTCATCATGTTTTATTCTTAGTGGTATTCCATAACATCTTTGCATATATTTTAGGTTTTTATACTGGTAAAATTTTTAACCTAAACAAAAGAGATTGTAAAACAATTTCTATAGAAACTGGAATTCAAAATGGTGGCTTAGGCTTACTTTTAATTTTTGGTTTTTTTGATGGCTTAGGCGGCATGGCATTATTGGCGGCCTTTTGGGGCATTTGGGATGTATTTTCTGGAATGGCTTTAGCAACATTTTGGGGAAGAACAAAAAAATTATAAATCCTTTTAAATTATAAAATGAGAATATCTCAACTTTGGTTTTTAATGGTTAAAACTTTTGTTAAAATTGGTTTATTTTTTTTCACAAAAAAAACAATTGTAATTGGCAAAGAAAATATACCAAAAAAAGGAGCCGTATTATTTACTGTAAACCATCCAAACGGATTGGTAGACCCTTTATTTCTTGCTACAAATAATGCAAGAATTAATTACTTTTTAGTTAGAGCTGCATCATTTAAAAAACCTTTTATTGATAAAATATTACGTTCTTTAAATATGTTACCTATTTATAGAATTAGAGACGGAATAGATCAACTTGCTAACAATCAAGAAATTTTTGAAAAGTGTTATCAAATATTAAATAACCAAGATACTTTGGTTATTTTTCCTGAAGGAGGGCATTGTAAAGACAGAAATGTAAAGCCTTTAAAAAAAGGATTTACAAGAATTATCATAGGTGCTTTAGAAAAATTTCCAGATCTGAATATTCAAATAATTCCCGTTGGATTAACATATCAAAACCCAGCAATTTACCCGAGTAAAGTTTGTATTAAATACGGAAAACCTATTGATACAAGAATTGTTTTCGAAAACAATAGCCCTGCAAAAACTATTAATATTTTAAAAAGTGAAGTTGCTAAACAACTAGAAAATTTAATTGTAAATATACCTAATAATGAGAATTATAATTTGATAGTTACTAAGTTAAATGATGCACGAGTTGATTATACAAAAGTTGATTTTACTAAGAAAATGATTAAAGAAAATACAATACCTAATCAGAAGAAAAAACCAATAAACTTTGTAAAACCTTTGTATTATTTAATTGTTATAAATAGCTTTTTACCTTGGTTATTATGGAAAAAGGTATTTAAAAAAATTGACGAAATTGAGTTTATTGATACTTTTAGATTTGCAATTAATTTTGGAACATTTCCTATTTATTATTTACTTAAAACTCTACTTGTTTCCTATTTTTTTGGATGGAGTTACGCATTGACCTACCTAATAATTTCTTTGATAGTCGTTTTAATTTACACCAAGTTTTCTATTGATGGCGATAAAATTGACGATCATATATTTGCTGGCAAAAATGCTTAGCCCTGATTGAAACGGCATCCTTTTTTATTTTTCATAAAAAAGATATAGTGTAAAGCAGGAAATAGCTTCTAATCTAAAATAGCATCTTGTATAATTTGCTGAATATTGGTTCTAACATTACTTCTTATTAAACCTCGATTTTTCATGTTAGGATATACTCTATTTGATAAAAACACATAAACAATTTTACTTTTTGGATCTGCCCAAGTATAGGTACCTGTAAATCCTGAATGCCCAAAACTCTCATCAGAAACACAACCACATGTAGCTTTTACCTTTGGATTTAATTGAGGTTTATCGAAACCTAAACCTCTTCTAACTTTTTTATCTTCAAAATAACGTGTATTAAACTTTTGGATAGTTTCTGTTTTTAAATATCGTTCTCCTCCATAAATCCCCTCTTGCAAATACATTTGCATAATTTTGGCAACATCATTTGCATTGGAAAACAACCCCGCATGCCCAGCAACGCCACCCAACATTGCAGCTCCCATATCATGTACATAACCATGTACTAATTGATTTCGATAATAGTCATCTATTTCTGTAGGAACAATCTCTCTTTTAGAAAATTTTTGTAGGGGTAAATACGTCATTCTATCCGCTCCTAAAGATTGATAAAATTCTTGATCCACTAATTTATCTAACGGTTTTTCATATTTATCTTCTAAGGCTTGTTTAAATAGATAATAACCTAAATCGCTATATTTATATCCATCATTTTCTCTTTGATCTGCATTTTTAATAAACTTATAAATACTGTCTTTGTAAGATTTATTTATGTATAAATTTTTAGCAACTTTTATTGAATATTTATTTGATTTTCTTGTTCTATAATATAATGGTAAATTTTCATGAGTAATAGTATCTTGGGTTTTAATGTAAAACGGAATCCATGCTTTTAGTTTTCCGAAATGCGATAAAATTTCTTTTACTGAAACTGCTTCTTTATTTGAATTTTTAAAACTTGGTAAAATGTCTTTTAAGCTTGCTGACAAAGGTATCTTCTTCTCTTCCTCTGCTTTCATAATTAATGGTAAAGAAGCTAAAATTTTGGTTAAAGAAGCTAAATCATATAAATCTGAGTTTTTAACTTTAATTTCTTTTTTTTCTGTGTGATAACCATAACTTTTTTGAAAAACTACCTTACCTTCTCTTGCTACCAAAACTTGAAAACCTGGCGCCATTTTTTGTCTTAAAATAGTGTCAGCAACTTTATCTATTAACGCTAATTTTGATGAAGACATATTTGCATCTTCTGGTACTGTATATTCAAATCTACTTAGACTATCAGTACTTAATCCATGTCCTTCTTTAAACTCTGTACCAATTGAAACTGGCAGCTTTCCTTTGGCATCAAAAACTCCAAAAATTAATTGTGCCGAAAGCTCTTGAGCTAATTTACTATTCTGATAAGAAACAATTATAGATTCGATATTTGTAAAAGTTTTAACTTGTAATAAACTATACGGACTTGTAAAAACATCTAGAATTACTTTTTTTTGACGCGCTATTTCTTGCAACCAAACCAATTCCTTTTCTTTGAATTTATAACTTTTCCAAGGGTGATTATTTGATTTGTGAAAACCTATAATTACTTGATTATATGGCTTTAATTTTCTGATTAATCCATCTAAATTTTTATCAGAAACAACATCAACTTTCGTGTAGTTTTTTAACATCTTTACAAAGTGACTTCCTGAATCATCACCTAATTTTACATATGCAATTTTCTTGTTTTGTAAATCTGCTATAGGAATATCTTGCTTAACATCTCTTAAAACTGTAATTGAATTTTTAACTAATTTTCTATGTAATAATTCGTCTTCTATTGTATTTAAATCTTGTTGTAAATTTTCTATTTCAACAGGTTTATAATCATGTAAACCCAACCAATATTTTGCTTTTAAAATTTTACGAACAGAAAAATTTAATTGTTCTTCTGTTAAAGTTTTTAAAATAATTGCTTGTTTTATTAAACGCACACTTGCTGGTACGTCTTGTGGTATTAATAACAAATCATTACCCGCTTTTATAGCTGCCAAATCTATTTCGGCTGAAGTTGCATAATTGGTTGCACCTTTCATATTTAAACCATCTGTAATAATCAGGCCATTAAAACCAAGCTCTTGCTGCAACAAGTTTGTAACAACATTTTTTGATAATGATGTTGGTAAAGTAGTGTTAGATTCTAAACTTGGTATGTTTAAATGGGCTGTCATAACACTTGTCATACCAGCATCAAATACTTTTTTATATGGATATAATTCAATAGAATCTAATCGTGCTTTATCAAAATTTAAAAGTGGTAGTGTATGGTGAGAATCTGCTGCTGTATCTCCATGACCAGGAAAATGCTTTGCATTTGCCATCACTTTATATTTTTGCATTCCTTGCGTAAATGCGATTGCTTTTTGTGTTACATTCTCTTTACTTTCTCCAAAAGAACGATTTCCAATAATTGGATTTAAAGGATTAATGTTGATATCAACAACTGGTGCAAAATTAACATGAATACCCAGCCTTTTACAATGTTTGCCTAAATGCTCTCCAAATTGTTTAATTAAAGAATCGTTTTTAATTGCACCTAATGTCATATTCCAAGGAAATTTATAGGTGTTTTTTAAGCGCATATCTAACCCCCATTCTCCATCAAAACCTATCATTAACGGTAGTTTAGATAAGGCTTGATATTTATTATTTAATTTAGCTTGTTTTTCTGGAGTACCTTGCATAAAAATTAAATTACCTACATGATATTTTGTAATCATCTCTGTAATAAAGTTTTCATGCTTTTTATCTAAATTAGAATACGCTTGCACCATAAATAACTGACCAATTTTTTCATCAATAGTCATATTTGTTAAAAGACTATCTACCCAAATTTCTTGAGCCTTAAAATCTTTTGTTCTTAAAGGGTCTATGGTTTGTGATTGTAATTTACACGCAAATGCAATTAAAAGTAATAACAGTATTCTTTTTTTCATATTCTTTTTCTAGTTCAATTTTTATACCAAAAAACGTTTGTGCCAACTTTTAGCGGCAGGCACTTCCCAATTATTTTCAAAATCTTCTTTGGTATTAACCATATTATTAAAAACTATAGTTTCTTGTGTAATCTTTTTCTCTTTTACAAATTTCTGAAAATCCGTTAATTTTACTAAATTAATATGTTCATTATCTTTAAATGTAATGTTCATTTTATCCATTAAATCTAACTGTAATTCGTTTTGTAATTGTTGTACAAAACGCACAGAACTATCTATAGAGCAACCAGAAACATTATTAAAACTTTCGTCGACCGCTAAAACCAAAAACTGATTATATTTTATAGTAAAAGAACCTTTTAAATCGTCTCCATGCCTAGTCCATTGATTTATAAAATCTTTTGATTTTTCAGTAATAAACTCAATTTCTTCTTGATTAAATTCTCTGTCTGATTGATAAATCCAAACTCTAGAATTGTTTGGTAAATTTTTATATTCTGTAAACATAAATTGATGTTTAATTGGTTAATTTTAATGCAATAGCTGGCGCGTATTTTCGCATTATTTTTACTTTACTTAATGGGGATAGTTGCCATTTCCCTTTTACAAACATATACATATTACTGTTTCTGTCTTTTTTATTATACTTCGTATAACCTATTATAGGTGAATAGAAAAACTCGTTTTCTGTATCTATTTCTTTTTTACCGTAGGCATTAAAGGGTATTAATAATTTTTCGAAGGCAATAAAAATACCGTTTTCTGGCATTTCTATATTAAAATTTGAAATATCTATTGTCACTTTTTCTTGACCATCTTCAATTTCTACTGGTAAATTAACATTTAAAATATCTTCTTTTGGCAAGCCAGTTTTATCATCTTTACTAAAAATACGAATTCTAAATTTTGATTTTTTTTGATGCACATTTCTTTTAGAGAAATGGATTTCTATTGCTTCTAAAAAATTACAGCATTTTACTCTTTTATCATTTGGAAAGTATTTTGCTAGCATTCTCATTCCAGAAGTATGTACACCTTCAACTTTGTTTTTTACCTCACCTAAAACCACAGATTGCTCTATTCTTTTAGTTAAAGTAATCTCATCTAAAGTAAAAGCTTTAGGCTCTAGCTTTAATATATTATTCTGTAAATTTTTGGCATAAACAACAGTATCTTTAAAATTTAAACAAGAAATGTGAACTTGATTTTCTAAGTATTTTTTATCCAAATTTATAGAGAAAGTACCGTCTTCATTTGAAGAAATTCCTTTTTTAGAATTTAAAAAACTAATATTAGCATAAACTACAGGTTCATTCGTTTCTTTATCAACTAGTTTTCCTGTAATATTTACTTTTTGTGAAAAAAGTTGAGTTGAAATTAATAAAAAGAAAAGTAAATATTTCATAGATTATTTAATTAAAAATTACCTTAAATTAAACTTCTGTTGTAAAGCCTTTAATTTATCTTCATCTGATAAGGTATCTTTGGGAGCAGACATTCTTTCTTTAATTTCTTTTAAAACCTTTTTTGTATATAAAGGAAAATCTGCATTCTGAATCCAATTGTTATAACCTGGGTTTTCTATGAATACCTCTTCAACAGTTCTTCCTTTGTATTTTCCGAAAGAAAAAATTTCTTGATCGTCTTCATTTAATAGAATAAAACCAGCAAAATCTGCTCTTTTTCCATGCGTAGAAAATTCACTTAAAGCATCAACTGTATTTTCTATATCATCATACTTATCTAGTTGTGCCAACAAAATTTCATAGGTTGCATTGGTATCTGCTTCTGCTCCATGTGCACCTTCTAACTCTTTTCCGCAGTAAAATTGATAACCAGCACTTAAAGTTCTTTGTTCTTTTTTATGAAAAATAACTTGCACATCAATGGCTTTTCGATTTTTCATATCAAAATCGATTCCTGCTCTCATTAACTCTTCTGCTAATAAAGGAATATCAAACCTGTTTGAATTAAAACCTGCCATATCGCAATCTTCAATCATTTCATTTACTTTAGAAGCTAATTCTTTAAAAGTAGGCTCTGTTACAACTTGTTCATTTGTAATTCCATGAATATCAGAAGCTTCTTTAGGTATTTCTATTTCAGGATTAACCAACCAAGTTTTACTTTCTTTATTTCCGTTAGGAAAAACTTTTAAAATTGATATTTCAACAATTTTATCTTTTGCTATATTAATACCTGTAGTTTCTAAATCGAAAAATACAATAGGTTTTATTAAGTTTAAATTCATTTTTTATGTTTATAACCTTCTAACTTTACTCAAAAGCATCAATTTATTTGAGCAAAACTGAGTAATTATTCGTTGTTTAATTGTGTTTTAAATTCTTCTACTTGAGCTTGTACTTTTAAAGGCAAAATTGGCTCTTTAAAATTATATTTCTTTAATTCTTTTATTAAAATTTCGGCTAAAATTAGTCTTGCTGTTGGTTTATCATCAGCAGGAATTACAAACCAAGGCGTATTTTCTTTAGATGTTCTGTTTAGTAAATCTTCATAACAAAACATATATTTATCCCAAAGTTTGCGTTCTTTTAAATCGCCAGCAGAAAATTTCCAGTTTTTTTCTGGGATATTTAACCTTCTTAATAATCTGTTCTTTTGTTCACTCTTAGATAGATTTAAAAAAAACTTTAAAACAATAGTTCCGTTTTTAACTAAATGTTCTTCAAACTGATTAATACGCTCCATTCTATCTTCATAAAACGCTTCATTTAAATCGTCTAAAGTTTTTATTGAAGGAATATTTTCTCCAAAAACATATTCAGGATGCACTCTTGTTACCAATACGTTTTCATAATGTGTTCTATTAAAAATACCCATTTTTCCTTTAGCAGGCAAAGCAATATAATGTCTCCATAAAAAATCATGTTTTAATTCTAACTCTGTAGGCACTTTAAAACTGTGTACTTCTACTCCACTTGCATTTACATCTTTAAAAACCTCTCTTATCAGACTATCTTTTCCAGAAGTATCCATTCCTTGTAAACAAATTAACACTCCGTACTTACCTTCTGCATACATTGTGTTTTGCAATTTACTTAACTGCTTTCTACTTTCTTTAAGTTGTTTTTTTGCATTTTCTCTTACTTCTTTTGTAGAAAAATCTTTAAGTTTTACCGTGCTTACAACTTTGTATTTATCTGAATTCATTTTCATTCTTATTAATTTTTAAAGATAAAAAAAATAGTGGGTTTATTAGTTATTTTAAAAACTCATTTATCAATAATAAT
Organism: uncultured Polaribacter sp.; assembly: GCF_947500975.1. Taxonomy (GTDB): domain Bacteria; phylum Bacteroidota; class Bacteroidia; order Flavobacteriales; family Flavobacteriaceae; genus Polaribacter. The sequence continues at coordinate 122,953 of NZ_CANMUE010000005.1, read as the reverse complement.
CATAAAATTATCACATTTTTTTTGATTTAAAATTGTTAAATTTGCTGTATAATTTTGAAGTGATGCCTAAAAAAGGGAAAGCAAAAAATACAGTTAATAAAGCAAAACACACTAAGTTAATGAATCAAAAAATTAACAAAGTAAAGTTAGAAAAAAAGCTTCATAAAGACCGTTTAAAGGCACTCATTAGAAAAGTAAATGAGCAAAAAAAACTTGAGGAATAAAATAATCTATATCCAAAAAAACCACTCAAATGAGTGGTTTTTTGTTTACAAAGGTATCAGTTTTATGAATCTATAGAGCCCATTACACGCTTCATAAAAGCATTTAAAGCTTCTTTTTTAGGCGTACCTTCTTTTATCATTTTATTTACCTCTACAGCTCCATACATGTTAGAAATTAACTCGCCAATAACATCTAATTCTTCATCTTTTAATGATGAAACTTCAGTTAAGGATTCAAGAGTTTCAATTGTTTCTAAAACGTAATCCTGGTCGTTTTCTTCAATAAAATTAGTTAAGTGTTTTATTACTGGTAGTTTCATAATTAAGCTATTTCGTTAACCAATTCTTTTAACACATCAAACTTATTTGTCTGCACTTGATTTTTCTTTTCTCCACCTTCAAAAACTGCGAATGTTGGTAAATTACTAACATCTGCTAATTGTCTACTCTCAGGAAATTTTTCAGCATCAACAATAACAAACTTAATAGTATCTAATTCTGAAGCTAATTTTTTAAATTTTGGCTTCATAATTCTACAGTTACCACACCAAGTTGCAGAGTATTGAACTACTACTTTTTGAGTTCCGCTTACAATTGTTTGTAAATTATCTTCAGTTAATTCTTGAACCATAATAATCTCCTTTTTAGTTAGCTGCTAAATATGCTGCAGTTCCTTTTGCGTTCGGAGCCATAGCTTCTTTTCCTTCTTCCCAATTTGCAGGACAAACTTCTCCATGACTTTGTACATGTGCATAAGCATCAATTAAACGTAAAAATTCATTTACATTTCTACCAACAGGCATGTGATTTACACCTTCATGAAAAACAGTTCCTTCTTCGTCAATTAAATATGTAGCTCTATAAGTTACATTATCTCCTTCAACTTGTACAGTTCCCGTTATCTCGTCATAAGTTTCATTTGAGATATCTAAAATTCCTAATATAGATGATAAATTTCTATTACTATCTGCTAATAAAGGATATGTAACACCTTCAATACCTCCATTATCCTTAGAAGCACTTAACCATGCAAAATGAACTTCTGGAGTATCACAAGAAGCACCAATTACAATTGTGTTTCTTTTTTCAAATTCTCCTAAAGCTGCTTGAAAAGCGTGTAATTCAGTTGGACACACAAACGTGAAATCTTTTGGATACCAAAACAACAATACTTTTTTATTGTTCTTTTTTGCTTCTTCTAATACATTTACTTTAAATGTATCTCCCATTTCATTCATTGCATCTACTGCTAAATTTGGAAATTGTTTACCAACTAATGTTGCCATTTTATTCTATTTTTTTATTAATTAATGTACTCATTATTTTTATTCAGCTGCAAATATATTTCTAATATAAAGTTTTAAATAATAGACATAAAATTTTTTATTTATAACATAATAAAGTTTAGTTATGTTGATAAAAAAAACAATAACCTATAATTTTAATCAATACTATTATAAAAACAATAGATAAAAATTATTAAAGGTTTTTTTGTAATTTTGGAAACACAACTAAAGAAAATAATTAATAAAAATAAAAAATATGGATCATACAAAAACTGGAGACATCAAAGATTGTCCTTTTATGGGAGGTTCTCAAAAGAAAACTGCTGGTAAAGGAACAGCAAATAGAGATTGGTGGCCAAATGAATTAAAATTAAATATTTTACGTCAAAATGCAGAAAAATCTGACCCTTATGGAACAAGTTTTAGTTATGCTGATGCTTTTAATAGTCTAGATTTTGCTGCTTTAAAACAAGATGTAGTTAATGCTATGACAGATTCACAAGATTGGTGGCCTGCAGATTATGGTCATTATGGACCTTTTATGATTCGTATGGCCTGGCATAGCGCAGGTACCTATAGAGTTGGTGATGGACGTGGTGGAGCTGGATCTGGAACACACAGATTTGCACCTTTAAATAGTTGGCCAGATAACGGAAATTTAGACAAAGCCAGATTACTTTTATGGCCTGTAAAAAAGAAATACGGACAAAAAATATCTTGGGCAGATTTAATGATTTTAGCAGGAAATTGTGCCTTAGAATCTATGGGATTCCCTACGTTTGGTTTTGCTGGAGGAAGAGAAGATGTTTGGGAACCTGAACAAGATATATACTGGGGAAGTGAAACTGGTTGGCTAGACAATGACGAACGTTATGATACTAGTGACGGTGATTTAGAAGGCCATTTAGGCGCTGTACATATGGGATTAATTTATGTAAATCCTGAAGGTCCAAATGGAGAACCAGATCCATTAAAATCTGCACACGATATAAAAATAACCTTCAGTAGAATGGCTATGAATGATGAGGAAACTGTAGCGTTAGTTGCGGGTGGTCATACATTTGGTAAAGCACATGGTGCTGCTGATCCAGATAAATACGTAGGCAAAGAACCTCATGGAGCTTCTATGGAAGAAATGAGTACCGGTTGGAAAAACACATTTAAATCTGGTGTTTTAGATGATACAATTACAAGTGGAATTGAAGGAGCTTGGACACCAAACCCTACAAAATGGGATGCTGATTATTTTGATGTTCTTTTAAACTACGATTGGGAATTAACTAAAAGCCCAGCTGGCGCTCACCAATGGACACCAACCTCAGCTTCAAATGCAAGAATGGCACCTAAAGCTGGTGATGCAAATGGTAAACAAGCATTAATGATGACTACTGCGGATATGGCTTTAAAAATGGACCCTACATATTTAGAAATTTCTAAACGTTTTCATAAAGACCATAAAGCCTTTGAAGATGCTTTTGCTAAAGCTTGGTACAAATTAACACATAGAGATATGGGGCCAATTTCTAGATATTTAGGTCCAGAAGTTCCAAAAGAAGAATTATTGTGGCAAGATCCAATTCCTACAGGAAAAAATAACCTTACGGAAAACGATATTACTTCTCTTAAAAAAAATATTTTAGACTCTGAATTAACCATTTCAGAATTAGTTTCTACCGCTTGGGCTTCTGCTTCAACTTTTAGAGGTTCTGATAAACGTGGTGGTGCAAACGGTGGAAGAATTCGTTTAGCTCCTCAAAAAAACTGGGATGTAAATAATCCTAAGCAATTAGCAAAAGTAATTAGCGTCTTAGAAGGTATTCAAAAAGATTTCTCTAAAGAAATTTCTATTGCCGATTTAATTGTTTTAGGTGGTTCTACTGCTATAGAACAAGCTATAAAAAATACAGGACTTGATATTGCTGTTCCATTTTTAGGCGGAAGAGGAGATGCCACTCAAGAACAAACAGATATTGAATCTTTTGGCTATTTAGAGCCTTTAGCTGATGGTTTTAGAAATTACATGAATCCAAAATTAAACATAGCAGCTGAAGATTTACTTATTGATAGAGCTAATTTACTAACCTTATCTATTCCAGAAATGACTGTTTTAGTTGGTGGTTTAAGGGTTCTAGGCACAAATTTTGATGGATCTAAACATGGTGTTTTTACAGAAAATGAAGGTGTATTAACCAATGATTTTTTCACTAATTTACTAGACTTAGGAATTACTTGGAAAGCAACCTCTACTGAAGACAAAGAGTTTATTGGACGTAATCGTAAAACTGGAGCCATGAAATTTTCTGCAACAAGAGCTGATTTAATTTTTGGTTCTAATACAGAATTAAGAGCTATTGCCGAAGTTTATGGAGCTAATGATGGACAAGAGAAGTTTGTTGCTGACTTTGTAAACGCTTGGACAAAAGTGATGAATTTAGATCGTTTCGATGTAAAATAATCACAATTTATAAATATAAAAAAGAGGAAAGTTTAAAACTTTCCTCTTTTTTATATTCTTTTTTTTCAATTTTAACCTCCAAATTTGAATCCCATTTTTAAACCGATGGAAGAAACTGATGTAGCGTTTATATCATCTTTAAATAAATTGTACTCCACAGCAAAAAACAAAGCTCCAAGTCCACCTTCCATTTTAGCATTTAAGTTAGAATACTTATTGTTTTCATAATCAGAGCTTAAAAAACTTAACCCTTCATTATTAATAGTATAAGAAACCATAAACCTTCCTAAATCTTGTTTACTTTTTCCTTGTAAATTAAGAGAAACGCCGCCTCCAAATGTTGGTATATTTTTATTTTCTCCAATACTTATATTTTGTGTACCATCCGTTGTTTTTGAGTAAGAGTATTTTACATTTTGACTAATCAACAAAAGAGAATATTTTCTTTGCCTTCCTAAAGTTACTCCAAAACCATAATTAAATCTACTTAATTTTGTTTCTTCAATTATTTCTGTTTCTTCTAATTGACTTAAATCTATGCCATCAAGATACCCTGGATCTTCTACAGGAACTAACCCTGAAAAATCAACAAAAAAGTTATCATTATATTCTCCAAATACCTCAAATGCTAACTTTCTTGATTTGTAAAAAGTTAAGTCCATACCAAGAGTTAAAGTTGGTATAGAGGTTGTAGTTTGACTACTATTATCTCCCCATATATAATTAAACCCAGTAGAAGCATATAAAAGTATATTTCTTTTACCTCTACCATAATTTACACTAGTTAAAGAACTGGTTACTTTATCTGTAACTTTTCTTCGATTATCTTTTCTAACCTCTTTTTCAAAAGCTTTTCTATCTGCATCAGATAAATAGCTAGACATTCTTTTAAGATCTTTTAATAATGCTTGTTTCTTTTTGTAATTATACGTACTATTATATTGAGAATACAAACTCTGCGCTTTAAACTTTTGATTTCTTACCCAGTTTTCTGTAGAAATTTCTTTTTTAGTTTTTTTCTTTTTTACTGTTTTTTTTGTGGCTTTATTTTTAGTTGTTTGACCTCGTCTTGTTATTTCATCTTTATAAGATTTTAATCGATCTCTAAATTTATCAAATTGAAGTTTATTTACATACACTGGTTCTGGATACTTACCATAAGGCTCTTCTAACGCTATAATTTGCTCTAAAACAATTATTTTTTTATTTAATTCTACAGTAGAAACTTCTTCGATTTTATTATTTACCATAAATACTTCACTATCTTTTTCTAATCTTTCATACTTTTCATACAATCCTTTTTTAGAAGACGAAAGAGATTGTATTTTTCTGATTTCTGAAATTCCTTCTGGAATCAACTCAACATCAGCCCACAATTTTAAAACTAAATCTTTAATACGATTTTTATCTTTTTTTAAATCATGTCTTTTTACAAAATCATCTCTTTGTTCATTTGTTAAATAATAGACATCTAATAAATCACCATCATTTAACATACCAATTTTAAAATCAATAACTCCGTTAAAAACATTATGGTAATACACACTAAATCTACCTTTAATTGAAAATTGTTTGGCAGCATTTTTTATAGGAAGCTTACTGCTTATTATTGTTTGATCTAAATTTACCCCATTTAAAGAGGTAACATTAAAGTTAGTAACACCAACTTTTATTTTTACATCTCCCAAACCTGCATTCATTAATTGAAATTTTACAGTTGCCTCATAACCATAACTTATATTATTAGAATAATTATTAAAGCCAGAAATTTCTTCAGTAAATACTGCTGTTTTTTGGGATAAAGTAATTGTTGAAATAAAAAGGGAAAATAATACTAGTAGTTTTCTCATTTGTTAAAAAATTAATAGTTTTTAAAATAATACACAAAAATATCAATTTTTAAAGAGTAATAAAATACCTACTATTAGGTATTTTATTACTCTTAATAATGAAAAAAGCACCTGAAATTTGTAAGTATTACTATTCAAATCAATGATTTCAATTAAAAAACAATAATCATTTGACGGTAAAGAATAAATAGCCTTTTGAAAAACCATTCCAACCAATATCAAAAATAGAACCTTTATAAACTGTATTTCCGTATCTATTAAAAATAACTAAACTACCTTCTTTATACAAGTTTTGATTTACTCCTTTTATTTTCCAAAAATCATTTTCACCATCTCCATTGGGTGTAAAAAACTTAGGGTATTGTAAAATAAAAAACTCTCTATTAAGTTTTAAAACTTAATAGAGAGTTTTTTATAAATTCAAAGGACTAAAACCTCAATTAAAGTTTTAATTAATACAAAACTCTAAACTTAATTGTACCTTCTATTTCTCTTAAAGATTCTAAAACTTCTTTATTATACTCTTTATCTAAATCTGTAATTACATAACCAACTTTTGGATCTGTTGATAAATATTGTCCATTTATATTTAGATTATATTCTGCTATAACCTTATTAATTTTAGCCATAACACCAGGTACATTTTTATGAATATGTAAAAAGCGGTGAGCATTTGTTTGCCTTGGTAAACGAATATTTGGAAAATTAACAGCATCTACTGTATTTCCTGAATTAATATATGCCATAATTTTACTAGGTACAAAATCTGCAATATCCCTTTGCGCTTCTTCTGTACTACCACCAACGTGAGGTGTTAAAATCACATTTGGTAATCCTTTTAATTCAGTATAAAACTCTCCATTTTTTCTTGGTTCAGAAGGGTATACATCTACAGCAACACCAGCAATTTTACCACTTTTTAAAGCAGCAACCAAAGCAGGAATATCAACCACAAAACCACGTGCAAGATTTACTAAATGTGCGCCATCTTTCATTTGAGAAATTTCTTTTTCTCCAAAGAAATTTTTATTCGCAGCATTGTCATCAACATGTAAAGTAACTACATCAGAAATCTTTAACAATTCTGATAATGTGTCCATTTTAGTTGCATTTCCTAAAGCTAATTTATCTTCAACATCATAGTAATATACATCCATTCCTAACGCTTCTGCTAATACAGATAATTGCTTACCAATATTACCATAACCTACAATTCCTAGTTTTTTACCACGGACTTCTCTAGACCCCTCTGCTGTTTTATTCCATTGTCCATTATGTATCTCAGTACTTCTTTGAAAAACAGAACGCATTAACATAATAATTTCTCCGATGGCTAGTTCAACCACAGAACGCGTATTGCTATAAGGCGCATTAAAAACTACGATTCCTTTTTCTTTACAGGCTTCTAAATCAATTTGTTTAGTACCAATACAAAAAGCACTAACTACCATTAACTTTTCAGCCGCGTCAACAACTTTTTGAGTAACTTGTGTTTTAGAACGAATTCCTAAAACATGTATGTCTTTTATTTTTTCTATTAATTCATCTTCAGATAAACTTTTAGAAACTGTTTCTACAGAAAACCCATCTTTAGTTAACTTTTTAAAAGCATCTGGATGTACGTTTTCTAATAATAAAATTTTAATTCTATTCTTTGGGTATGATATATTTCTTGGCAAATCGTTAATATATAAAAATTCATCTAAATTTGGGGCAATATGGTCAGCGTTTTCTGTAGTTTTTTCTCTTGAAACATTTTCAGTATAAGCAAAAAACTTATCTGCCACACCAGCTTCTCGAGTTACATAATCGCTATAACCATCGCCAATAACTTGTATTTCTCCTTCTAAATTCATGTCTTTTAAACACTGGATTTTTCCATTGTGTTTAGACAACGGATTATCAGCATCAAAACCAATAATTTCGCCATCATTTGCAAACTCAAAAGTATTTGCATAAACTCTCTCAGAAGGTATATTGTATTCTTTTACAATAGGGTCTATAAACTCTTTAAATCCGCAAGAAATCACATAAATATCGTTAGCAAAATTTTCGAAAAACTCTTTATTTCTTTCTATAGATGTAGAAACTTGCTTTTTTAAGGCTTCAACTAAATTAGCTAAATCAGACTTATTTGCATTTAGTAATTTAATCCTTCTTTCTAAAGACTCTGTGAAAGAAATTTCACCATCTATACCTAAATTGGTAATATCAATTATTTCTTGAATAATTTGATCTTTCTTAGGGTTATTAGTTAACGTAATTTCTGCTAAAACATCTAACGCTTCTACTCTGGTTAAAGTACTATCAAAATCAAAAATATAGTTTCTTTTTGTTGTAATCATCACTTAAGAATCACGGTTGAATTTAAGTTGTAAATCTACAACTATAGTAGGGATTTAAGAAGCAATTTTAGAGTTTTATGAAATCGCTTTTATTTATTCTAAATATCAAAAAAACTTTACAAAAAAAGGAAGTTTATTGCTTAAAAATTATGAAATCCTAAAAGAATGAACCACCAAACTATAGGTAAAGATTCTACTAAAAAGGAACTGTAATATTTTGGTTGATCTATTTTTGCTCTCATTAAGAACATGATCACTAAAAAAAAGAAAAGTAAAAAAGGTGTTTTTGTTACCTGGTCTGATGGTATTAAAAACTCTAAAACTAATGTAATAACAAGCAAAATTGATCCTAGATTTTTAGTTTTTTCAACGCCTATTTTTTTAGGTATTGTTTGTAAAGAAATAGCATCATATTTTACATCTCTTATATCAAATGGAAGGATTAAAATAATTACGAATAAAAATCGCTGAATTACAAATAATATAGTAAAAAAATCAATTTCTATATTAACATTTAACAACGGAATTAAAGCCGTAAAACCTGCCCAAACTATAGCAACTATAACAATTTTAAAGTAACTAACTTCTCTTAAATTTTTAGCAAAACCTCTTAAGAACGGAACAGCATATAAAACTGTTAAAAGAGAAAAAGGAATTGTAAAAAGCAACACTTTAAAATCAATTAAACTTGCATAATAACACATAGCTAAAAAGCAAAAAAAAGAAAATATTTGAATAATTTTTAAATTATCCGTCAAACTTATATGGTGTAATTTAGCAACACCAGCATATTTCACAAAATTATAACCAGTAATTGTTCCGTAAAAAATAAAATAGTCTAAGTTTTTATCATAAGGAAGATTAAAATAAATCTCTGTAATTCTGAGCATTGCATATACAGAAAATGCTACATGAATACTGGCATTTAAGTAAAAGTCAAATATTTTTTTTAAAACCTTCATATAACAAAAATAACTTTTATGTTAATAACATTACTTTTTGGTTAATAATTTAACAAAAAATAATAAAAAAATAGAAAATAAATAACATCTAATCACTTATTTTTGACCACTTAAAAAATACATCAATTTATTGTCTAAAAAGTCAAACGAAATCGATTGAAATATAGGCATTATAAAATTTATTAAATGAATACAAATTCGTTTCAATTAAGACATATTGGCCCCAATAAGGAAGAGCAAGAAACAATGCTAAAAGCAATAAAAGCAACTAATTTAGATCAGTTGATTGAAGAAACTGTACCTGATAAAATCCGCTTAAAAGGTGCTTTAAATTTAGACTCAGCAATGAGTGAATATGAATATTTGGCTCATATTAAAGAGGTATCAGAAAAAAACAAAGTTTTTAAAAGCTATATTGGCTTAGGGTATCATGAAGCAATTGTACCAAGTGTAATTCAACGCAATATTTTAGAAAACCCAGGTTGGTACACTGCTTATACGCCTTATCAAGCAGAAATTGCGCAAGGTCGTTTAGAAGCTTTGTTAAATTACCAAACTATGGTTTGCGATTTAACAGGAATGGAATTAGCAAATGCGTCTTTATTAGATGAAGCAACTGCTGCCGCAGAGGCAATGGCATTATTATTTGATGTTAGAGAAAGGGCACAGAAAAAAGCTGGCGTTTGTAAATTCTTTGTTTCCGAAGAAATTTTACCACAAACATTATCCGTTTTACAAACACGTTCTACTCCAATTGGAATTGAATTAGTTGTTGGAAATCATGAAAAGTTTACTTTTTCTGATGATTTTTATGGCGCTATTTTACAATATCCTGGAAAACATGGTCAAATAAATGACTACACAGAATTTGTTTCTAAAGCGAATGAAAATAATATAAAAGTAGCTGTTGCGGCAGATATTTTATCCTTAGTAAAATTAAAAGCGCCTGCTGAATTTGGAGTTGATGTTGTTGTAGGAACTACACAACGTTTTGGAATTCCTTTAGGTTATGGAGGTCCTCATGCAGGGTATTTTGCTACAAAAGAAGCATATAAAAGAAGTATTCCTGGAAGAATTATTGGTGTTACTAAAGATAAAAATGGGAACAGAGCTTTAAGAATGGCTTTGCAAACAAGAGAGCAACATATTAAACGCGAAAAAGCAACTTCAAATATTTGTACTGCTCAAGTTTTATTAGCCGTTATGGCTAGCATGTATGCTGTTTACCATGGTAAAGAAGGCTTAAAACATATTGCAGATTACACACATACGCTTACCAAAACGTTAGCATTAATTTTAGAGGATTTAGGCTTTAAACAAAAAAACTCATCTTATTTTGATACAATTTTAGTAGAAGTAGAAGCTGCAAAATTAAAAACAGTTGCCGAAGCAAATAGTATTAACTTTAACTATATTGATAACAACCACGTTTCTATTTCTATAAATGAAACTGTTGGAATTAAAGAAATAAAAGCAATTGTAAATTGTTTTGAGCAAGCTTTCAATTTAAAAAGTGGCGAATTACCTCTACCAATTAATGTTATATCAGAAAACTTACTAAGAAATACCCCTTTTTTACAAAACGAAATTTTTAATACGCATCAATCAGAAACAAATATGATGCGTTATATAAAAAAATTAGAGCGTAAAGATTTGGCTTTAAATCATTCTATGATTTCTTTAGGGTCTTGTACAATGAAGTTAAATGCTGCTTCAGAAATGTTGCCATTAAGCAATCCTCAATGGGGGAATATTCATCCATTTGTACCATTAAATCAGGCTGAAGGATATCAAGAAGTTTTACAAAAACTAGAACATCAATTAAATATTATCACAGGTTTTGCCGGTACCTCTTTACAACCAAACTCTGGTGCGCAAGGAGAGCTTGCAGGTTTAATGGTAATTAGAGCGTATCATAAAAGTAGAAACGATTCTCATAGAAATATTTGTTTAATTCCTGCTTCAGCACACGGTACAAACCCTGCTTCTGCAGTAATGGCTGGAATGAAAGTTGTAGTTACCAAAACTGCTGAAAATGGAAATATTGATGTAAACGATTTACGTGAAAAAGCTGAGTTACATAAAGACAATTTAGCTGCTTTAATGGTAACTTACCCTTCTACTCACGGAGTTTATGAAAAGGAAATTATGGAAATCACCAAAATAATTCATGACAATGGTGGTCAAGTGTACATGGATGGTGCAAATATGAATGCTCAAGTTGGATTAACAAACCCTGCCACAATTGGTGCAGATGTTTGTCATTTAAATTTACACAAAACCTTTGCTATTCCGCATGGTGGTGGTGGACCAGGAGTTGGACCAATTTGTGTTGCTCCACAATTAGTTCCTTTTTTACCAACAAACCCTATTATAAAAACTGGAGGAGAAAATGCAATTACAGCAATTTCTGCTGCACCTTGGGGTTCTGCCTTGGCTTGTTTAATTTCTTACGGATATATAACAATGTTAGGTTTTAGAGGATTAACAAATTCTACTAAAAATGCCATTTTAAATGCCAACTATATTAAGGAACGTTTAAACGGGCATTTTGACACTTTGTATACTGGAGAAAAAGGGAGAGCTGCCCACGAAATGATTATCGATTGTAGAGACTTTAAACAAAATGGAATTGAAGTTGTTGATATTGCAAAACGTTTAATGGATTATGGTTTTCATGCACCTACAGTTTCTTTTCCTGTTGCAGGAACAATGATGATTGAACCTACAGAATCTGAAAGTTTAGCTGAGTTAGATCGTTTTTGTGATGCTATGATTGCCATTAGAAAAGAAATAGCTGAAGCTACTAAAGAGGATGAAAATAATCCTTTAAAAAACGCACCTCATACTCAAGAAATGTTAACTGCTGATAATTGGGATTTACCATACACAAGAAAACAAGCTGCTTTTCCTTTAGAATATATTGCTGACAATAAATTTTGGCCAACCGTTAGAAGAGTTGATGATGCCTTTGGAGATAGAAACTTAATTTGTTCTTGTAATCCAATTGAAGATTATATGTAAACCTTAGTCTTTTTTAATTTAAAATGGTTTCTTTATATTAATTTTTTTTCAATATAAAGAAACCATTTTTTGTTGAAAATAATTTTACAATAAAATATTAAATTAACTAGTAATAAACCTCTTCTAAGCTTACAATTTCTTCATCTTTTCTACGTCTAAAAACTTCACTTGGTTTTACATCTGAAATAGAATCAATTCCCATAGCCGCAACAACTTCTTTTACAGCAACAATTGTTTTATCATGATAATTTTTAACACGTACATTTTTCTTTTCTACTACTAAAGCTTTAACCAAATCTACATCTTGTGTTGCAACACCCACCGGACAAGTATCTAAATTGCACTCACGAGCTTGTATACACCCTAAGCTCAACATAAAACTACGTGCCATACCAATTGCATCTGCACCTAAAGCCAATAACTTTACAATATCAAAAGCGTCTACAGCTTTACCGGCAGCAATAATTTTTATTTGATTTTTTAAATTGTATTCTTTCAATAATTTGTTCACAAAAACCAAGCCTTCTGTTAATGGAGTTCCCATATAGTTTGTAAACTCTAAAGGCGCAGAACCTGTACCTCCTTCTCCACCATCAACAGATATAAAATCTGGATAATTTTTTGCTTCAGAGAAAGTTTTAATCATCTCTTCAATTTCCTGATTATTACCTACACAAAACTTAATTCCAACTGGTTTTCCTTCGGATAAATCTCTTACGTTTTGAATAAAAGAAATCATTTCTTCATAATTAGAAAAAGCAGAGTGACTTGGTGGTGAATCTACTTGCGTACCTGGTTCCACTGAACGAATTTTTGCAATTTCTACAGTATTTTTCTTTGCAGGCAAAATACCTCCATGGCCAGGTTTTGCGCCTTGAGAGAATTTAATTTCAATCATTTTTACTTCTGGCCTAATAGCATTCTGTTTAAATATTTCATCATCAAAAACACGTTTACCATTTACAGATTTTCCTGCCCCAAAATATCCTGTTCCTACTTGAAAAATTAAGTCTCCTCCTTGTAAATGATAAGGAGATATTCCTCCTTCTCCAGTATTATGGGCAAAATCGCCCATTTTGGCTCCTTGATTTAATGCCATAATTGCATTTTTACTCAAAGACCCAAAAGACATTGCCGAGATATTTATTAAAGAACAATTATATTTTTGTGTACACTTGTCTGAACCAAAAAGAACTTTATCCCCAGTAATTTTATGATGATCTTTAGGAAATAAAGAGTGTTTTACAAATTCATAACCTTTTGAATAAACATTATGCTGAGTCCCAAAAGGTATGGTTTCTTTTTGCAGTTTAGATCGCTGATATACAATACTTCTTTTTTCTCTATTTATTGGAGTTCCATTTAAATTATCTTCTATAAAATATTGTTGAATTTTATCTCTTTCTTCTTCAAAAAACCAACGTAAACGTGCAATTAGTGGAAATGCTCTTAATAAAGAATGTTTGGTTTGTATACTGTCATGGATTACTATTAGAGTTAATAATCCTGAAATTGATAATAAAATTATAGTACCTGTTTGTGGTAAAAAGTAAACTAAAACTCCGCATAAAACAGTAGCTATTATAAATATTGAAAGTATGGTATTTCTCATTTTTTTTGAGTGTAATTTTAAAGATGTTTAAAAGTAATCTTTTCGTTTTAATTTAAAAAATGAAGCTTATAAATATGTGCGTTAAGGATTGAAATGGAAATCCTTTTTGTGAAGTATGAGCAAAAAGATTGAAATGAAAAGCCTGACCTGTAAGGTAACGCCCAAAAAAAAGTTTTAAAATTGTAAATAGTGTTGAGCACAAAAAAACTCCAACAAATAAATGTTGGAGTTTTAAATATGTTGAAAATTCTAAAAAAGATTACTTTTTGAATTTTGCGTATTTGTTTTTAAATTTATCAATACGTCCTGCAGCATCAATAAGTTTAGATTTACCAGTGTAAAATGGGTGAGAAGTTCTTGAAATCTCTAATTTTACTAAAGGATACTCAACACCATCAACTTCTAAAGTTTCTTTAGTGTCTACAGTAGAACGTGTTAAAAAAACATCTTCATTAGACATGTCTTTAAATGCTACCATTCTATAATTTTCTGGATGAATTCCTTTTTTCATTATGTTATATTTTAATACTTTAATGTTATGTTTGTGCGAGTAAAATTGGTAAAGTTTTACTCTAATTACTAAATAGCTGTTTATAACTATTTTGAGGATGCAAATTTAACTATATTTTTTAATCTACAAATAAATAAATTGTTTTTATTTGGTATTAAATACACTTTAATTAAATATAAGGTACTTTTAGTAGATAAAAGTTGGTTTTTTGACCTCTTTTTTTGAATCTTTACTTTTTAAAACATTGAAAACAATACACATAATGAAGAATAACTCAATAATACTTTCTTTTGCTTTTTTATTTCTTTTTGCTTCTTGTAATGAAGATTATAAATTTACACTTAATGTAACTAAAAAAACTACTTTAAATAAAGAAGTTACTATTACTTTAAAAGAAAAAAACAATCAACAAATAGATAAAGTTCAATTTTTTGTAAACGGAAAAGAGATTACAGGAAAAGGAAATTCGATTACAATAAATACCTCAGACTTAGGTGTTGGTAAACATAGTGTTTCTAGTTTAGCTTTTTACCCAGGAAAAACAAAAAAAACAAATAACTCTTTTGAGGTTTTTGCTGAAAATCCTCCTATAATTTACACCTATAAAATTATTAACACTTACCCACATGACCCTAAAGCATATACGCAAGGCTTAGAGTATTATAACGGTTTTCTATACGAAACTACTGGTAGAAAAGGACAATCATCACTTAGAAAAGTAGCAATTAAAACTGGTAAAGTTTTACAAAAAGTAGATTTAGATAAAAAATATTTTGGAGAAGGAATGACCATTGTAAATGATAAAATATTATGGCTAACTTGGAAAAGTAAAAAAGGTTTTATTTATGATTTAGATACCTTTGAACAAGAAAAAGAGTTTAGTTACGGCAAAAGTAAAGAAGGTTGGGGTTTTACTCAAAATGAAACTGAATTGATAAAATCTGACGGAAGTAATAAAATATGGTTTTTAGATAAAGAAACACAAAAGGAAAAACGATCTATTCAGACTTATACACATGACAGAGCATTAAGCCAACTTAATGAATTAGAAATGATTAATGGAAAGTTATATGCAAATTACTGGCAAAAACCAATTATTGCTATAATAAATCCTAAAAATGGTATTGTAGAAGGTTTAATAAACTTAAAAGGTTTAGTTAAAGAGATAGAAAAAACTCAAAAACTAGCTGATCAAGATGATGTTTTAAACGGAATTGCCTTTGATGAAGAAAACAATAGATTATTTGTAACTGGTAAAAATTGGGGGAAACTTTTTGAAATAGAAATCATACAAAAATAATAAACAACTAATTTTAAAGTTCTATTTTTATACAAAATTGATTTATGCGTTATTTTATTACTTTTCTTATTTGTATTGTATTAATTTTTGTTAGTTCTTGTAGAAAAGACTTTTCTACGATTCCTAGTTATGGAAATTTAGAATTTTCTAAAGACACTGTTTTCTTAGACACTATTTTTACAAATATTGGTTCTGCAACTTATAATTTAAAAGTTTATAATAGAGGAAATGAAAGCATTACAATTCCTAAAATTTCATTAGAAAATGGCACCTCATCAAACTACAGATTAAATGTTGATGGAATTCCTGGTAAAGAATTTAGTGATATAGATATTCTTGCTAAAGACAGTATTTTTGTTTTTGTTGAAACTACTATTGATGTAACAAACGCTACAAGTCCGTTATATACAGATAGAATTTTGTTTGATAATGGCAACAATCAACAAGATGTTGATCTAGTAACTTTAGTACAAGATGCTAATTTTATTTTTCCTGGTAGAGATCCAATCACCATGAAAATTGATAGCTTAACTATTACTATTGATGGACAAGCAACTTCAATTCAAGGTCGATTTTTAACAGACACAGAGCTTACTTTTACCAACACAAAACCAACAGTTATTTATGGTTATGCTGCAGTGTCATCAAACAAAACATTAACTATTGAAGCTGGTGCAAAAGTTTATTTTCACAATAACTCTGGTTTAATCATAGATGACGAAGCAACTTTAAAAGTAAATGGTACTTTAAATGAAAAAGTAGTTTTTGAAGGAGATAGGTTAGAATATGGTTTTAATCAAGTTCCTGGGCAATGGGGTACCATTTGGATGCGTGCAGGAAGTAAGGACAACGAAATTTATCATGCACAAATTAAAAACGGAGTTATTGGAATTTTAATTGATAGCATTGGCTCAGTTACAACACCCACTTTAAAGTTACAAAACACCGAAATTTATAATCATTCTAACTTTGGTATTCTTGCAAGAGAAACAAATATTGAAGCTCATAATGTAGTAATTGGTTCAGCAGGACAAGCTTCTTTAGCTGCAACTGAAGGTGGAACGTATAATTTTACACATAGTACTTTTGCAAATTTTTGGAATAACGGAGTTAGACAATTACCTGCAGTTTTAGTAAATAACTTTTTTGCTTATGAAGATGAAAGTGGACAAGAAATTATAGCTGTAAGAGATCTAAATGCAGCAAGTTTTACCAACTGTATTTTTGATGGAAATAATAATATTGAATTTGTTTTAGATAAAGTTGAAGGAAGCTTATTTAATTATAATATCAGTAACTGTATGATACAATTTAATGATATAAGTAACTCTTATTTAGATATACCGGAATTAACTTTTGACAACAATACAAACTATCAGGATATAATTTTAAATGGAAATTCTTATTTTAGAGATACACAAAATGAAGATTTTATTATTGGTGAAAATTCAGACGCTATCAACAAAGCTTCAGCAACATCTTTTTCAATAGATATTTTAGGAATTGACAGAACTACAAGTCCTGATATTGGCGCTTACCAACATATTACTTTTGATTGATAAAACGTGTTTTTTTTGAATTCTTACTTAACAAGAATAAAAATCAATAGTATTTTTATTTAGTTTCTCTCTTTTTAAAATAACCTAATAAACTTACAATAGAAATTAAAGTCCAAATTCCTCTATAGATCCAGGTATTTACTTCAAAACCAAATAAGTTTTTGCTTGTAGTATTATTTACAAACGTCATAATAATGATTATTACCCCAATAATGCCCCAAATTAAATTCCAATTATTATTTCTCATAAAACATTACTGCTTATAAATTATTCCATTTTTCATTACAAAAACAACATTTTCCATTGTAGAAATATTTTTGGTTGGATCTTCATCAACAGCAATAATATCAGCAAAAAAACCTTTTTTAATTTGTCCTATTTCCGACTCCATTTTTAACAACTTTGCATTCGTAATAGTTGCAGATTGTATAGTTTCCATTGCTGGCATTCCTGCCTCCACCATAAAACCAAATTCTTTTCCATTAACGCCATGTTTAAAAACACCTGCATCGGTTCCAAATGCAATTCCAACTCCTTTTTTATAAGCTCTTGCAAAAGTTCCTTGGATTTGAGGTCCAACAGCTAATGCTTTTGGTACAACTATATCTGGGTAAAACCCTTTTATTGTAGCTTTCTCAGCAACTTCTTTTCCTGCTGTAATTGTTGGCACTAAATAAGCATCATGTTTTTTCATCAACTCCATAGTTTCATCACTCATATAAGTACCATGCTCAATTGTTTTTACACCACCAATAATTGCTCTTTGCATACCTTCATCTCCATGAGCATGTGCTGCTACATGCATACCATAATCTTTTGCTGTTTCACAAATTGCTTTTATTTCTTCAATGGTAAACTGCGGATTATCACCAGATTTCGCAACACTTAATACACCTCCAGTAGCTGTTATTTTAATACAGTCTGCTCCATTTTTATATCGCTGTCTTACTGCTTTTTTTGCATCTTCAACAGAATTTACAACACCTTCTTTTGGTCCAGGATCGCCTATTAACACTCTACTGCTACCATTTGTTGGATCTGCATGACCACCTGTTGTTGCTAAAGATTTACCTGCTGTAAAAACTCTTGGACCTGGAATATCACCAGCATTAATTGCATTTCTTAAAGAAATATTTACTCCAGAACCTCCTAAATCTCTAACAGTTGTAAAACCATTTTTAAGTGTTAATTCAGCAAATTTTACAGAGTTAAAAGCCACATCTGCCTCGTTTAAAGTATATTTATTTATTCGCGTTTTTTTATCATATTCCTTTTCAATATGCACATGCATATCTATTAAGCCTGGCATAACAACCTTATCTCTTAAATCAATTAGGTTACCTCCTTTTGGCATAATATAGCCATCTTTTACACCAACAATTTTATTCTCTTTAACAACAATTGTTTTCTCTGTGGCTATTTTTCCTGATTTGGTATCAATTAATTTTCCACATAAAATGTAGGTAGTTTTTGTTTGTGCTGATAAATTTTGCATAAAAAAGATAGCTAAAGCTAGTAGAAATGTTTTTTTCATTTGTATGATTTTAATTCTTAAATGTATGAAATTTTAAGTAGATTGCTGCTGTAAAAAATTCTTAATTTAAATGAAGAACGTTGTTATAACAGGTACAAGTAGAGGAATTGGTTTTGAGCTAGCAAAACTGTTTGCAAATAAAGGACATCAAGTTTTGGCAATTTCTAGAAATACAAAACCTTTAGAAGCTGTAAATCATAAAAACATCTCTTTAATATCTGTAGATATTTCTAAAAATTCTGACCTTGAAAAAGTAACTAATTTTATTAAAACTGAATGGAAAAAAGTTGATATTTTAATCAATAATGCCGGTAAACTTATTAATAAATCTTTTACAGATTTAACTTCAGATGATTTTTTAGATGTTTATAAAGTAAATGTTTTTGGAGTTGCAGAACTAACAAAAAACTTAATTCCGTTTTTACAAAAAGGAAGTCATGTTGTAACAGTTAGTTCTATGGGTGGCGTTCAAGGAAGCATGAAATTTCCTGGTTTGGCAGCATATTCATCAGCAAAAGGAGCTGTAATTACTTTATCAGAATTGTTAGCAGAAGAATACAAAGAGCAACAAATTGCTTTTAATGTTTTGGCACTTGGAGCTGTACAAACAGAAATGCTAGCAGAAGCTTTTCCTGATTATAAAGCACCACTGTCTGCGCAAGAAATGGCAGATT
Source organism: uncultured Polaribacter sp. (assembly GCF_947500975.1). Lineage (GTDB taxonomy): Bacteria > Bacteroidota > Bacteroidia > Flavobacteriales > Flavobacteriaceae > Polaribacter. The sequence goes on along the minus strand of NZ_CANMUE010000005.1, from coordinate 103,617 downwards.
ACATCTTTAATTTTTCTTTAACAGGAAATAAATTTTATAACGGTAAAGTATTGCAAGTTTCGTCTACAACTCCGTAAGTAAATATAAATTGAGTTTGAGCTATCAAAATTTTATTCCTGAAAAAGCGATTCCTTTTGTGCAATTTTTAATCGATCAACATTCTTTTGATTTAAAAATTGTAAATCAACGAGCAACAAAACATGGTGATTTTAGAACTTTACCTAATAATCGATTTCAAATTACCATAAACAACAACCTCAACAAATATCAATTTTTACTAACGTTAGTTCATGAAATTGCCCATTATGTTACCCATCAAAAATTTGGTCGAGTGCAACCTCATGGCAAGGAATGGAAAACTGTTTTTCAACATTTAATGTTGCCTTTTTTAAGGCCTGAAATTTATCCGAAAGAAATATTACCACATTTAGCCAGCTATTTAAAAAACCCAAAAGCAAGCACAGATTCTGACGTAAATTTATCTTTAGCTTTGAGAGGAAATGTTGCCGAAACAGGAAAAACGTTTGTATTTGACATCCCTTTTGGAGATTTATTTTTATTTAAAAACACCATTTATAAAAGAGGAAACAAACGTAGAACAAGGTATGAATGCTTAAATATGCAAAATAAAAGAGTGTATTTATTCAATCAAAATACAGAAGTAAAAACGACTTCTACCTAAAATAAAATTTCTTAAAATTCTTCTAAATAATACGTTTTAGCATCTGCTAATAATTGTTCCATTTTTGTTTTTTCATCTTCAACTCTAACTAAGTCCCAATCTAAATAATTAGTGAAATCTTTTAAAACAACATCAAAATAAGTAGTAATACTATTGATATGAAAATACAAACTACCTGTTCTTCTTATAAAAAAATCAGCTAGACTATTTGTCATTTCAAAATGAATACAATACCAAACTTCTGCTCTTATCAGTTTTTCAATCGGAGTACCATTCGCATAAAAATCTATTCTTTCAATAATTTTAGTTGCATTTTTTCCGAAAGTAGAACACAAATACCAGGCAAAATAACTGTCTTTTATTTCAAATTTTAATAAAGATTTTTCTAATTCTTTTTGATACGCTTCAACTTCTTCATCAGTATTTAAAGTAGGAGAAACTAGAGCTATATGCTCTGTTAATGATTTTTTTAATTTCTTTACTTTCTTTTTAGTCAAGGTTCTTAAAACTACATCAAGCACCCTGTGAGCCATTTTTCTGTAGCCAGTTAATTTTCCTCCAGCAATAGAAATTAAACCACTATCAGAAATAAAAATTTCGTCTTTTCTTGATAATTCTGACGGATCTTTATCTTGTTCATGAATTAAAGGACGTAAACCAGCCCAATTAGATTCGATATCTTCAATTGTTAAATTAATATCTGGAAACGTATTATTTGCAGCTTTTAATAAATATTCAGCATCTTCTTTTGTAGCTACCACTCTATCTAAATTACCTGAATAATTAGTATCTGTTGTACCTACATAAGTACATCTTCCTCTAGGAATAGCAAAAACCATTCTACCATCATCTTCTACATCAAAATAAACAGATTGCTTAATTGGCAATTTTTCATGTGGAAAAACAATATGAACTCCTTTGGTTAAGTGTAAATATTTATGATTGATAGAATTGTCTTTTTTCCTTAAAACATCTACCCAAGGTCCAGTTGCAGAAACATAACTTTTTGCAGAAATATTTATCTTTTTACCGGTATTGTGATCTTTACAATTTAAACTTTCAATTTTATTATTAGAGTCGTAAACAAAAGATTGCATCTCACAATAATTAATAATTGTTGCCCCAAATTCTGAAGCTTTTTTAAGTAGTTCAATGGTTAAACGAGCATCATCTGTTCTATATTCTGCATAATAACCGCTTCCTAAAATAGTTTCTTCATCTAACAAAGGCTCTTTTAGTAAAGTTTCTTCTTTATCTAACATCCTTCTACTATCATCTCCACTTACATTTGCCAATAAGTCATAAACCTTTAAACCAATTGACGTCATCATTTTACCATAAGTTCCATCTTCAATTAATGGCAATAACATTTTTTCAGGAATTACTAAATGTGGAGCTAACTTATGCACAATTGCCCTTTCTGAACCAGATTCTCTTACTAAGCCAATTTCTAATTGTTTTAAATAACGTAAACCTCCATGAATCAATTTTGTAGATTTATTACTTGTACCTGAAGCAAAATCATTTTTTTCAATCAAACATACTTTTAAACCTCTTGTAGAAGCGTCTAAAGCAATTCCAGCCCCTGTAACTCCTCCTCCAATAATTACAATATCAAAATTTTTTGAAGCAATTTTCTTTAACTGTTTTGATCTATCTAAAACAGAAAATCGAATAGGTTTATCTTTTAATTTTACTTTAGTAGTTCTTGTTTTATCAATAGCATGTAACCAACCTTTATACTTTTTTGTTCTTACTTTAGATTTCATTTCAGGTGTAAAAACAGTATCTATTGTACGAAGTGACTCTATGTTTTCTAGCACCCAAAAACCAGCTTTTATACCTGCTAATAACGCTGCTCCAAAGGCAGTTACTTCAATCATTATTGGCCTATCAACAGCAACATTTAAAATATCTGATTGAAATTGCATTAAATAATTATTAGAACTTGCGCCACCATCAACTTTTAAAGTAGTCATTTCTTTGCCACTTTCTTCAATCATGGCATTAATTACATCTTTTGTTTGATATGCTAATGCTTCTACAGTTGCTTTTATCAATTCATTTTTACCAGTGTTTAAAGTCATCCCATAAATACTGCCTTTTGCATTTGCATCCCAATAGGGCGCTCCTAATCCTGCAAAAGCTGGTACAACATAAATATCCTCTAAAGGCGGAATACTTTTACAAATTGCTTCGGTTTCTGAAGCATTTTGTATCAATTTCATTTTATCTCTTAACCATTGTATAGAAGCGCCTCCAACAAAAACACTGCCTTCCAAAGCGTATTTTACAGGTTCATTTTCTAAACTACAGGTTAAAGTTGTAAGTAATCCTTTTTTAGAAACTACTTGTTTTTTACCAACATTTAAAAGCATAAAACATCCCGTTCCATAGGTGTTTTTAGCAATTCCAGATTTGAATCCTCCTTGACCAAATAAAGCAGCTTGTTGATCTCCAGCAACTCCTAAAATTGGAATTTGAGTTCCTTTATAATCTACAAAACCAAAATCTGAAGATGATTTTTGAACTTCTGGCAGCATACTTTTCGGGATATTTAAAGCTGATAAAAGAGTTTCATCCCAAGTTAAATTTTTTATATTGTAGAGTAAAGTTCTAGATGCATTTGTATGATCTGTAAGGTGTTTTTTGCCATCTGTAAATTTATAAATTAACCAACTATCAATGGTACCAAAACACAACTCTCCATTTTCAGCTTGCTCTCTTGCCCCATCTACATTATCCAAAATCCATTTTAATTTGGTTCCAGAAAAATAAGAATCTATAACTAAACCTGTATTTTCATTTATATAATCTGATAATCCTTTTTGTTTTAAATCTTCGCAAATATCTTTTGTACGCTTATCTAACCAAACAATTGCATTGTAAATTGGCTCGCCAGTTTTACGATTCCAAACAACTGTTGTTTCTCTTTGATTTGTAATTCCAATCGCTGCAATTTCTTGTGGATGAATGCCTGACTCTGAAATTACATTATAAAAAGTTTCTAATTGATCTTTATAAATATCAGTTGCATTGTGTTCTACCCAACCAGATTCTGGAAAATGTTGGGTTAGTTCTTTTTGAGAAACTGCTTTAATTTCTCCTTTCTGATTAAAAACAATCGTTCTTGTACTTGTTGTACCTTGATCAAAAGCAACTATATACTTTTTATTCATCATTTAAAAAATTGTTTCAGTTTAGTTTTCTCTTTTGATAAAAAGAGTGTCTAACCCCATTTCTTTTTGTAACCAAGTTCTTAATTCTCTTTCCTTTGGCGCTATAATACTATCTGGCGTTTGTAAACTCCATTTTATAGTTGCAATAGGAATTGTATCTATTTTTATAAAATCTTTTGATAATAAAACACTTGCAAACCCTATTTCTTGAATGTCATTATATCTAATTTTTGCATCTTTTGCAATTCTACTAAAAGCAACTACTTTTTGGTTTTTATTTGATGCGTCTTGCTCTATTCTCTGATTAAGCGAAGAAATTGTTTCTTGCAAATCCGTAATTTGTTTTTGTAAACCTGCAATAATGTTTTTACTTTCTTGCAACTCTTCTCTCTTCTCTTTATACGCTGTGGTAATTAATGCAAAACTTTTAGTATCACTTCCTTTAACTTCAATTTTAACATCCTTTAAATTAACATATCTAGGATCGTTAGTTAATTGATTCTGTAACATATTTTCTTCAGCCTCACTTATTTCATTAAAGAAGTTTAAACTAATTTTTTTAGCATCAATATCTAAGTTTTTATCTATCAATTGATATTTTGGGTTTGACTTTATCTCTGTTTTAATATAATTTTTAAATTGAGAGTTCATCCTACTTTCATTTAACGCATTAATAAAAGTATATACTGCCGGAATCATTACAGCTATACCCACTATTGTTGCAACAGTAGTATGACGTTTTCTTCTTGCTGCATTTGCGTATTTATGCATAGGGAAACTTAAAAGTTTCAAAACGATAAATGTTGCTAAAGCAATAAAAATAGTATTAATTGTAAACAAAAACATTGCTCCTAAAGCATATGTAAATCCAATTGTTTCTCCAGAAAAACCTTTTGCCAAACCAAAACCTGCCGTGCAAAGAGGTGGCATTAATGCTGTTGCAATTGCAACCCCAAAAATTACGGATGCTACTGTTCCTTTTTTAGTTCTTGCAACCATTAAAGCTAAACCACCAAAAAAAGCTATTAAAACATCTCTAATATCTGGTTTTGTTCGCCCTAATAACTCAGAAGTATCTTCACCAGCACCAGGAAAAAAATAAAAATAAACAAAGGATGCCAATAAACTTAAAACAATCATTGTTGCTAAACTTACAGCTGACTTCTTAAAAATTTCAATATCGTTAATTGCAAATGCACTACCTATACCTAAAATTGGCCCCATTAATGGAGAAATCAACATGGCTCCAATTACAACAGCAGTAGAATCTGCATTTAAGCCTATAGACGCTACAAAGACAGCAAAAATAAGAATCCATGCTGTAGCACCTTTAAAAGGAATATCTGCTTTAATTGCATTTATTGTAGCCTCATGATCCGTATCATCTCTAAAATCTAAAAGCTCTTTTAAATAGTTTTTAAGATTAACAGCTAAACCTTTAGCGTCTTTTTGTATATTTTTTTTTGATTCATTTGTTGAATCATTTTTAATAATATCTTCTTCCATTTCTATGATTTAAAAGCAAGGAAAGATACAAAAAAGTAGTTTTGTTAAATACTATTTATTGAAGATAAATTTTATCAATCTCTAATTTAAATGATTCATTTTTTTTATTACCAATTAAGATTGCAATTTCTTCAATTACTTCTGATGAAAAATTAGGCATTTCTAGTTTTCTTCCTCTAAATACAGGTTCCATTTCAGATAAAGTTATTTTTATCAATTCCCAATTAAAGCCTGATGAAAATATTTTCACAAAGGAATAATTATTAGAAATATTGTCTTTTATTCTAAATTGATATTTTTTACCATCAGCTCTAATTCTTAAAATAATTTTAGTGTAATTAGAAACGTTTTTCTTATTGAAACGATATCTTAATAAAGAGAACCCTCCATTATTTTCAATAGATACATTCCCATAAAACTCTCCATTATTATTAGCATTTATTTTAATACCTCCAAATGATACACCTCCCATAACCGTATCGTTAATAACCTTCCAATTTAAGGTTGTTTGGTTATCAGAAAATTTAAAAATAGTTTTATTGGTGTCTTTCATAAAAAGAAAAAAAGAAGTTAAAGAAAGTCTTAAAAAAGAAAAAACTCTGCAATAATTTGCAGAGTTTAATTTCTATTGTGACCGGGCTGGGGCTCGAACCCAGGACCCTCTCCTTAAAAGGGAGATGCTCTACCAACTGAGCTACCAGGTCATTGTTTTTATCTTAGCGGCTGCAAATATATATCTTATTTTAAGAAAAACAAATTTTTTTTTATTTTTTTTCATTTAAATATGCCTCTCTAACTTTTTTAAATAAGTTAGAGGAATATACAAAATCCACAACAGCCTCATTATCAGTTTTAAAAATCTCATTACTACTTCCTTCCCATGCTTTTTTACCATTTTTAAGAAATAATATTTTTTCTCCGATTTCCATCACAGAGTTCATATCATGCGTATTAATTACTGTTGTTATATTATATTCATCAGTAATTTCTTTTATTAAATTATCTATTACAATTGCTGTTTGAGGGTCTAAACCTGAGTTTGGTTCATCACAAAATAAATATTTAGGGTTCATAACAATTGCCCTTGCAATGGCTACCCTTTTTTGCATTCCTCCAGACAACTCTGCAGGTAATTTTTTATTTGAGTTTTTTAAATTTACTCTATCTAAAGCAAAATTTACTCTATCTAACATTTCTGTTTTAGATTGATTGGTAAACATCTTTAAAGGAAACATAACGTTATCCTGAACATTTTGAGAATCAAATAATGCACTTCCTTGAAAAACCATTCCAATTTCTTGCCTCCATTGTCTTTTCTCTAATTTGGTGAATTGAGTATTTACTCTTCCATCAAAAGAAATAGTTCCACTCTCTGGTGTGTGTAATCCAATTAATGATTTTAAGAAAACTGTTTTTCCAGAACCACTTTGCCCAATTATTAAACTTGTTTTTCCTGGCTGAAAAGAGGTTGTAATACCTTTTAATACTTTAACATTACCAAAACCTTTATGTAAATCTTTAACCTCTATCATCTAAGTTAACAGCATTTGAGTTAAAAAATAATTTGCTATTACAATTAAAATAGTAGTCCAAACAACAGCTTGAGTACTTGCTTTTCCTACTGCAATTGAGCCTCCTTTAACATAATATCCATGATATGATGGTACAGTTGCTATTAAAAAAGCAAATACTAAGGTTTTAATCATTGCATATATAATTAAAAAAGGCTTGAATTCCATTTGAACACCTTCAATATAATCAATTCCGCTAAAAAGTCCTGTAAGAACCCCTGCTAACCAACCACCAAAAATACCTAAACCCATTGCTAAAGTTATTAAAAAAGGGTAAAAGAAAAGAGTAGAAATTATTTTAGGCAAAACTAAATAGTTTAATGAGTTAACACCCATAACTTCTAAAGCATCAATTTGTTCGGTAACTCTCATTGTTCCAATACTTGACGTAATATAAGAACCAACTTTTCCTGCCAAAATAATTGAGCAAAAGGTAGGTGCAAATTCTAAAATTATCGACCTCTTTGCTGCAAAACCAATTAAAGAATCTGGTATAAAAGGGCTTTCTAAGTTTAAAGCTGTTTGCATAGCAATAACTCCTCCAATAAAAAAAGAGATAAACATTATAATTCCTAGAGATTTTAAGCCTAATTCTTCAATCTCTTTTAATAAAGATTCATAAAAAATTCTACTTTTTTGAGGTTTTTTAAAAACCTGCCCTAGCATCATAAAATATTTACCAATATGTTCCAGGTAATTCATTGCTTTAAATTTTAGGCTAAAGTATTAAAATATCATTAATTGAGTGTAAAGTTAAGTCAATCAAAATAAAAAATTAATTACTTTTGGATTTATTCATAAATAAAAAAGATTAATGAAAAATTATATTTTACTATTATCTATATGTTGTTTAACTTTTTCATGTAAAAAAGTTAAAGAAAAAACAGTTATAAATAAACCAAAATTAGTTATTGGAATTGTTATAGATCAAATGAGATATGATTATTTAACAAGATTTTCAGACAGATATTCTGAACATGGTTTTAAAAGAATTTTAAACAATGGATTTTCATTAGAAAATGCACATTATAATTTAATACCAACATATACTGCAGTTGGTCATGCATCCATTTATACAGGAACAACCCCAAACAATCATGGGATAATATCTAACAATTGGTACGATAAATTTGAAAAAAAATCTATTTACTGTGTAGACGATTCAAATTATAAAACAATAGGCATTAATGGAATTGCAGGGCAAAAATCTCCTAAAAGAATGCTCACAACAACTATAACAGATCAATTACATTTAGCCCAAAACATGAAAGGAAAAACCATTGGTATTGCAGCTAAAGACCGTTCTGCAATTTTACCACTTGGTCATACCGCTAACGCTTCTTACTGGTTTGAAGGTGCTAATGAAGGCAAATGGATTTCTAGTTCATTTTATATGGATAAACTTCCTTCTTGGGTTGTAGATTTTAATGCTTCAAAAAAAGCAGATGCGTATTTGAGTTCACCTTGGAAAACCTTGTACGATATAAAAACATATACGCAAAGTAGAGATGACAATAATATTTATGAAGGATTGTTTACCGGTGAAAAAGAACCCGTATTTCCACATGACATCCCTAATTTAAAATCTAAAAACGCAAACTACAGCATGATAAAAGCAATACCTGCTGGAAATTCTTTTACTATAGATTTTGCTAAAGCAACAATTTTAGGAGAAAACTTAGGGAAATCAAATTTTACTGATTTTCTAGCGATTAGTTTTTCATCAACAGATTATATAGGTCATCAATTTGGGCCAGCTTCAGTAGAAATTGAAGACACTTATTTAAGATTAGATAATGATTTAAAAAATTTATTTAACTTTTTAGACAAAGAGGTTGGAAAAGAAAATTACACTTTATTTTTAACAGCAGATCATGCTGCCGTTCATGTACCTGCTTATTTGCAATCTCTAAAGATTCCTGCACATTATTTAGATATTAAAAAGTTTAGAGAATTTACTTTATCCATCACAAAAAAATATTTTAATACAATTGATATAATTGAAAATGTTTCTAATTACCAGATATTTTTAAATAAACAAAAAATTGAATCTTTAGGTTTAAATAAAAATGAAGTTGCTCAAAAATTAGCTGATGAAATTATTAACTTTGATGGAATTTACAAGGCAGTAACGGCAAGAACTCTGCAAACGAATCACTTTTCTGATGGTATTTTAAATTCTTTACAAAACGGTTATAATCAAAAATTTTCTGGCGATGTAATGATGATACCTTACCCAGCAACTTTAATTGGAGGAAGAACTGGTACAAGTCATGGTTCAGGATATTCTTATGACACACATGTACCAATAATTTTTTATGGAAACGGGATTAAAAAGGGAGTCTCTAAAAAGAGATATGAAATTACTGATATTGCACCAACTATTGCAAACTTATTACAAATAGAAGCACCTAATGGCACAACAGGTAAAATTATTATTGAAGCCTTAAAAGAATAAAAAATATTAAACTTTAAATACCGAACTATTTTGGTGTTTTATAATTGCTTTTCTTGCCAATACTATTCCTGTAAGTAAAGATAAAATTGCTCCTGTTAGCATACCCGGTATAAAGTTTATAAAAAGAAAAAAGTCGTAAGCACCATGAAAAATAGTTGCTGCTAATAAACCCAATAAGTTTAATTGAAATTTGTTTTTAGAAAACTTTGCTTTCCCCATATAATACCCCATTAAAATACCAAAAGTTGCATGTGCAGGAACTGCTGTAAAAGCTCTTACAACTCCTACTCCAGCACCATACTTAAAAACATACAATATGTTTTCTAATAAAGCAAAACCCATTGATACCATTACGGCATATACAATTCCATCAAAAGGTTCATTAAATTCTTTGTTTTTTTGTGCATAGAACTTTACAATGATAAATTTTGAAAATTCTTCTACCAAAGCAACTACAAAAAATGCTTTGATAAACATTTGTAATACGCTTTTCTCATTATCCAGTGGATGAATTAAATTTAGAACAACACTTAATATAAAAGTAATTAAAACACTTGCCGTAGCACCTAAAAGAACATTTTTGAGTAAAAATTTAATTGGTTCTTTTTCAAATTTATCTTTAAAATAAATATATAAAATTACAATTGTTACAGGTGCAACTGCAAGAAGTAATAAACTCATCTGTATAACTTATATTTAAAAATATTGATTAATAAAATAAAACCTTAAGATTTAGGTAGAAAAACTTCAGCCATCATACATCTTGCACTTCCTCCTCCACAGGTTTCAATTGTGGTTAAAGAACTAGATATTATTTTACAATGATTATTGATTTGTGCAATTTGACTTTGGGTTAAACTATCAAAAGCAGCTTGGCTCATTACTAAATAAAGCTGACCATCATTTGCTTTAACTTGTAGCATGTTACCTGCAAAATTGGTAGTTTGAGCTTCAGTAATATCAATTACTTGTTTGCCATCTTCTTTTAACTGTTTTAAAACATTTTTACGTTCTTTTTTATCATCAATTGAATCAAGACAAATTACCGCAAATGTTTTTGCTACACACATCATAACATTAGTATGATATATTGGTTTACGTTTTCCTTCTACAGTTTGATTGGCTATAAAAACAACAGGTGTATATTCAAAATCTTCACAAAACTCAATAAATAATTCTTCATCAGCTCTTGGAGAAATAGCGCAATAAGCCTTCTTGTTTTCGCGATCTAAAATCATACTTCCGGTACCTTCTAAAAAAAACTGTTCTTCTTCAGCAGAAGTATAATCTACAATATCATTAATTAAAAATCCGTTTTTTTCTAATTCTTCTAAAACATCTTCTCTTCTTTCAAATCTCCTATTCTCAGCAAACATTGGATATAATGCAACTACACCTTCTTGATGAAAAGAAACCCAATTATTAGGAAAAATTGAATCTGGGGTATCAAATTTACTTGAATCAGAAACTACAACAACTTCAACTCCAAAACTTCTTAATTTAAAAACAAAATTATCAAATTCAGTTTGAGCTAATTTATTAATCTCAGCATTTTTAATATTTAAATTTTCCTGATAATAATTATTTACTGCTGTTTGTTCATTCATCCTAAAGTTTATAGGACGTATCATTAATATTGTATTGGTAGTTTGATCCATCAGTTTTTAATTTATCTGCAAAATTATACTTTTTATAAGAATAATATTATCATATTAACAAATAGTTTCAGCTACTAAAAAAAGAATTTATAATATGATTAATAGGTTTTAATGTAAAATTAATCTCTAATTAATGGCATTGTAGAGCAACGTAATAAACCTTCTTGTTTTGCAATTTGCGAATAAGCAACTTCTTCAACAGTAAAATCATTTTCTCTTAACCAAGTATTTAATCTTGTAAAATTCTTCTCAGAAATTATTACTTTTTCGGAAATAGAAAATACATTACTATTCATATTATACATTTCGTCTTTAGTAATTTCAAATATATTTTCTTCTCCAAAAAAATCGACCAACCAATTATATTCTTTTTCTACTAAAAAACCGTTTTTATGAAGTATGGCTTTGTTTACACCTATGGGTTGAAAACAACAATCTAAATGAAGAGCGTTTTCTTTTGGATTTAAATTATCTTTTTTTAACTCAAAAGATTTTACAGTTTTATGCGGAAACAATTCTTGTAAAGCAATAACAGCATCAATATTTGTACGTGCAGTAATCTGATCTGGATAATCATCTGCAGAATATGTACCTATAAAAATATAATCATTCCAGGGCATAACATCTCCACCTTCTACATGACATTCTTCTGGTAGTTTTATAATATTGTTTGGATCAATCTGAGAAATCACATGCGATATTGCTTCAATTTCTTGATCTCTATCTGGTAAAATATTAGCTTTGATAAATTTATCTTCAATTACAAAAGCAATATCTCTAGCAAAAATTTGATTGTAATCATTAATAATATTAGGTCTAAATACCTCAACATCATATTTTTTAAAAACTTCAGCAACTGCTTCCATTTCTGCAATCATATCTTTTTCTATTGGATAAGTTCCTGCTAAGACATGCTCTCTACTTTTAGGGTCGTAACAATCTTCTAACTTTGGTGGTTTACCGTTGCTCTGCGCGGTTCCTAAAACTACGCTTCTAAGTCTAGAAGTTTCATTCGTTACATTTAATTTTATCATAGTATAATGCTAAAAAAAGCCTCATAATTTATGAAGCTTTTGTATTTATAAAAATAATAATAATTTTTTATCTTTTGTCTAAAGGTATAAATGATCTTAAATTTTCTCCATTATATATTTGTCTTGGACGACCAATTGGTTCTTTATTAGTTCTCATTTCTTTCCATTGAGCAATCCAACCTGGTAAACGCCCTAAAGCAAACATTACAGTAAACATTTCAACAGGAATACCCATTGCTCTGTATATAATTCCAGAATAAAAATCTACGTTTGGATATAATTTTCTATCAACAAAATAAGGATCACTTAATGCTTCTTCTGATAAGCCTTTTGCAATTTCTAAAATTGGATCATTAATACCTAAATCATTTAAAACTTCTTCCGCAGCCTTTTTGATGATTTTTGCTCTTGGATCAAAGTTTTTATAAACTCTATGCCCAAATCCCATTAATCTAAAAGGATCACTTTTATCTTTGGCTTTTGCCATGTATTTTTTTGTATCTCCACCATCTTGCCTAATAGCTTCCAACATTTCTAAAACTGCTTGATTTGCTCCACCATGTAATGGTCCCCAAAGTGCAGAAATTCCTGTTGATAATGATGCAAATAACCCAACGTGAGATGAACCTGCAATTCTTACTGTAGATGTAGAACAGTTTTGTTCATGATCTGCATGTAAAATTAAAAGTTTATCTAAAGCATTTTTTATAATTGGATTAATCACATAATCTTCATTAGGCTGCTCAAACATCATTTTCATAATATTTTCTACATAACCTAAGTTTTTAGATCCATAATTTAATGGTAATCCTTGTTTTTTACGCATTGTCCAAGCTACTAAAACAGGGAACTTACCCATTATTTTAACTACTGAATTATACATATCTTCCTCTGAATCAACATCAACAGAAGATGGATTAAATGCAGTTAAAGCACTAGTTAATGATGACAAAACACCCATTGGATGTGCTGTTTTAGGAAAAGCATCAACAATTTTCTTAACATCATCATCAACAACTGAATTCGATTTTATATCAGAATGGAACTTTTCTAACTGTTCACTAGTTGGTAAATTACCAAAAATTAACAAATAAGCAACTTCTAAAAAATCAGCTTTTTCAGCTAACTCCTCAATTGAATATCCTCTATATCTTAAAATACCTTTTTCTCCATCTAAAAAAGTAATTCCGCTTACACAAGAACCAGTGTTTTTATACCCTGGATCAATTGTAATTACACCATTTGTTGCATTTCTTAGAGTTTTTACATCTATTGCAACTTCATTTTCTGTACCTTTTATTAAAGGAAACTCATAAGAATTTTCACCGATTTGTAACTTAGCTATATCTGACATTTTCAATCTGTTTTTATTGTTGAATACTCACGCGAAGATACCAAATTATTAAGGATTTATAAAGTGTAAATAATAGATTTTTAACATCAATTTATAATAGAAGTTGATTTAACCATTCTTTAGCACAAAAAAATCCTCATATTAAAATATGAGGATTCTTTTTATATTAATTAAAAATTAAATATTAAATGCTTTTTCTTTTGGAAAAAAAGCAACTTCTTCTAATTGTTCTTCAATTCTTAATAGTTGATTGTATTTTGCCATTCTATCAGAACGAGATGCAGATCCAGTTTTAATTTGTCCACAATTTAAGGCTACTGCTAAGTCAGCAATAGTATTATCTTCTGTTTCACCAGACCTGTGAGACATTACAGATGTATAACCTGCATTTTTTGCCATATTTACAGCTGCAATTGTTTCTGTTAAAGTACCAATTTGGTTTACTTTAATTAAAATAGAATTTGCTATTCCGTTTTCAATTCCTCTAGATAATCGCTCAACATTAGTAACAAATAAATCATCTCCTACTAATTGAACTTTATCTCCGATTTTTTCAGTTAAATATTTCCAACCTTCCCAATCGTTTTCATCCATTCCATCTTCAATAGAAACTATAGGGTATTTTTCAGCTAATTCTGCTAAATAATCTGCTTGCTCTTTACTTGTTCTTATTTTTCCTGTTGGGCCTTCAAATTTTGAATAATCATATTTTCCATCAACAAAAAATTCTGCAGCAGCACAATCTAAGGCTATTTTAATTTCATCACCAAAAGAATAACCAGCGTTTTTTACTGCCAATTCAATAGTACCTAATGCATCTTCTGTTCCTCCCTCTAAATTAGGTGCAAAACCACCTTCATCACCAACAGCAGTAGATAAGTTTCTATCGTGTAAAACTTTCTTTAAGTTATGAAAAATCTCTGATCCCATTTGCATAGCTTGAGAAAATGTTTCAGCTTTTACAGGCATTACCATAAATTCTTGAAATGCAATTGGCGCATCAGAATGAGATCCACCATTAATGATATTCATCATAGGTAATGGTAAAGTATTTGCAGATACACCACCTACATATCTATATAAAGGCATACCTAATTCGTTAGCTGCTGCTTTAGCAACCGCCAAAGAAACACCTAATATTGCATTTGCTCCTAACTTAGATTTATTTGGTGTTCCATCTAAATCAATCATCATCTTGTCAATAGCATTTTGTTCAAAAACAGAAACACCTAAAAGTTCTTCTGCAATAAATGTATTAACATTATTTACAGCTTTAGAAACTCCTTTTCCCATATATGCTTTACCTCCATCACGCAATTCTACTGCCTCATGTTCTCCAGTTGAAGCTCCAGACGGAACTGCTGCTCTACCTAGAACTCCATTTTCTGTTGTTACATCAACTTCAACAGTTGGATTTCCTCTTGAATCAAAAATTTGACGTGCATGAATGTTTATTATTATACTCATTATATGTTGTGTTTAATTAGATTTAAGTCTTAAAAAAAATAATTTTGCTAAATTACAAAATGTCACAATGATTTAATAATTTGTCTTTAATTAATTACGAAAACGTTTGCTAAGAAAATCTAGTTTTTTTTAATAATAGTAATAATTAAAATAATATTTTAATTATTACTATTTGCAGTTGAATCTTTGTCTGTTTGTTTATAAGTGAAAATTTCGGCTTGATTTAAAATAATTGCTCCCGCTGTAGTTACTGTAGCTCCTATTTTTAGCTGTATAGTGTCTCCGTTTCCAATAGACATACTACTTAAATCCCAAATACCTGTTGATGGAGTATAGGTTGTATTGTTTGGTATTGTTGATCCTGTTGCACTATATTGAAGTCCTGTTGGAAGAATATCTTTAACTTGAACTTCAGTAGCAGGATACACACTAGTATTTTTTAAAGTTATTGTAAAAATAATTTCTGCACCTAATTTAACTATTGGCTTATCTACAGTTTTAATTAAACTTAAATCAATAGTACAAGTGTTTTCTGTATCTACCAAAGCAAAAGTAGCATAAGTAGAAACATAGTCTGGTGTTCCATCTTGAGCAGCATCTACACTATCATTTAAACCATCATTATTTGCATCTATACCTTCTATATCTAATATAGCATTTAGTGCACTAGTAGTTGTATTAGTTGTACCATCTCCGTTTTGTATGTCCGCTAATTGTAAATCTATATTTGTTAAAGGAATATTAGACTCAATAGTATCTGGACAACCATCTCCATCTGAATCTAAATCTAAGTAATTAGGCACCCCATCTCCATCGGTGTCTAAAATACCACAAATTGTATTTAAAGTAGTTTCACTATTTGTTTCTATCGTTAAATTAAAGCCTCCTTGACTCAAACCGTTGGTTAAGCGAATTTCTACCTTATCACCTGCAACAACATTTGCTGTTAATGCATTGGGTGAGCTTTCTAAAAAAGATGTATTGTATGCTACCAAAATATCGTTTACATAGATTTCTGCCCAATCGTCTAAATAAGATCCGGCAGGTATAGTAACTGTTCCTGTATTTTCAATAGTTCGCTTGTAAACTAAAGACCAGTTTCCGCTATTACTTGTGGTAAATGGCTCTAAAACAACCAACTCTACACCTGACGCTATAACACTTGTTGTTGGATCTGTATAAGAACTAATGGTTTCCTCATTAAATGTATAAGAAGTAGCACTACCGGTATAGTATCCATGGGCACTAAGTACTGGTGCTTCTCCTGAGGTACCATCTGGACCATGTGAAAAAACATCTGTTGCATTGGATGCATTGGTTATCTCAAAATGACCATCATATACAAAAACTTCCCAAGCTCCTACTGGAGGTGTGTTTTGTATGTTTTTTAATATTAAATTAGAACTACAACCTTCATCAGTATCTAAGACTCCATCATTATCATCATCTAAATCATAGAAATCTGCTACTCCATCTCCATCATGATCATCAAATATATCATCACAGCTATCAGAAACACCATCATTATCCGCATCCGGCCCTACTAAGGTAACATCTGTTGTGGTACCTGTATACGAAGTTGAAGCACCTGTTACAGTACCGTTAGTAGTTTCATAACCTGTTCCGTCTACTTCACCATCACCATCTGAATCTATATGCCCTGATTCTATTGCATCATTACATCTATCTCCATCACTATCCGTATCAAACTTATCCTCTATTCCATCATTATCTGTGTCTTGATAACAACTGTGAACTCTAATATTGGCTCCTAAAGTATCTGGGTCTGTATCTGTTGAATTACCTACAACTGATGACTTAATAATTATCTGATCTATATTTGCAGTCACATTTACACGTAAAGTACTTGCTGGATCGTCATCGGTTGCACCTCCAGTAATTGCTGTAAATACATTGCCATCTTTTAACAAATTGGCTCCTAAATCTGCAATATATGCTACTTTTACCCCATCTTTATAGAAAGTAATCTCAAACTGCTCACTAAAATCTAAATCTCCAGATTGATCTAAGTCTGTTAGTTCTAAATACGCTCCAGATGTTAGATCTATACTAAATAATATACTTAATTCATTTGATGTTGTAAGATTGTTATAATTGTTGTTAAAAGTTATTCTATCTGATGTAGTTAACCCTTTTGTTAAAGTTCCTGAGTCATTTTCTGTATAATTTATTGTTACATCTATCCCCTGAGTAGTTCCATAAGTCTGACCATCTGGATCTAATACATCTCCAGTTATATCAAAATCTAATCTACTATCATTTGGCAAACAATTTTCTTCTTCTGTATCAAAAATACCATCATTATCATTATCTAAATCTATATAGTCAGGAACTCCATCTCCATCGGTATCTTCAGGACAACTGCTTATACCATCTTTAGCTATTGTGTTATATGTAGATGTATAATTAACTGTTCCTGGTAATGTTGAATCTTCTACAACATCTGCCAATCCATTTGCATTTAGATCTCCATTTGTAATTGAGGTTGAAAATGCATAATCTGTTGTTGTATCTGTAGTAGCTCCAGATTCGTAAGCATCACTACACTCATCTTGATCTGAATCTAAATCTAATCTATTTGGAATGCCATCACCATCATCATCGCACTCTGTTGATGCATCTGCACTAGGTATCATACATGTTTCTTTAGAACTATACCATGATTTTTCTATATTTGACCAAGTTGCCCCTCCATCAGCACTATATTGAAAACCCGAAAAACCTGCAGAAATCCATTGATCAACTACATACTGTCTTCCAAAATGCCCTGCTTCTGAAACTACAATTTCTGCTTCATAAGCGGATGGCTCACCTCTTTCATAGCCAGTACCTATAGTTGTTATTGCTGAAGCTGTCCAATTTTCATATCCAAAAGGAGGTGTAGCTCCTCCATATTGAGAACTCACAAAATTGGTTGTATTATTCATATCTAAGAGTGGGCCGTAATCTATACCTTTAGGACTTGAATCTTCAGCAATATTGTAAGTAGGATCAATCCAGTTATTTGGATCACAATCAGAAGAAATTACCCAAGCACCAGATCCTACAGGTGATCTTCCGTTATCTAAAGCATTACTAACTCTTACTTTTATTGTAGTACCATATAAAGTTGACGGAAATTGTATCCAAAAATCAGCCACTACTACTTCTAAGTGGTGTGCTGGGTCTTCCGAAACACAACGAAAGGTTGTATGACCTATAACTGCATCACAGACTAAATCTGCATCAGGAGTTCCTTGTTGTATTGGTAAACCATACTCATCAATATCTAATAAAATCCCTCCTTCAGTAATTGGTACTATACTATGAAGTAATAACTCTTCTGAAATACCTTTCCAGTAACGAACAGTCATTTTTGAATCTGAGGTAATATTTAATGAGGTAGCTGGGCATTCTTCTGTATCTAAAATTCCATCATTATCATCATCTAAATCTACTATATCTTTTATACCATCTAAGTCTGAATCTAAACATACATCATAAAAAGCATTGTTTGCATATTTATAAGTTGGTATATAGTTTAAACCTGTAAATGTACTTGTATCTTCTAATGCATCAGCTAATCCATTTGCATTAGTATCTTCTCCATTAGTTACTGTATTCGTAAATTTATAATTTGCAGTTTTGTCTGTAGTTGCACCTGCTTCTAAAGCATCTGAACAGTTATCTTGATCACTATCTAAATCTAAATGATTGTAAACGGTATCAGAATCTGAATCATCTGTACATGTATCTTTTGGGTTTAAATTTGGATTATAATCTAAAGGATAAAAAATAATTTCTACTATTCTTCCTGTTGCTGTTGCAGTACCAGCAACACCAGCTATTCTATAACTTGAGTATGACGCTCCAGTATTTACAGTGTTGTTAAAATCAAAAGAAGAATTAGTTACGTTTAAAGCTTGAGGGTCAGATAACCTTTCCCAATTTGTTCCTCCATTATTTGATCCTTCTAACTGAAAAGTTACTGAGGCTGGGTATTGGGTATTGGTATATATTCTAACTTTATCTACAATTAAATGAGTAGCATTTGTATTAAGCTCTACTAAAGACAACCCTGAAACTGCCGTGTTAGCAGCTAATTGTGCCCAAGATGATGTTGAAGTGCTAAAACTTTCATCGAACATTAAATCATATGATCTTGTTGAATGAAAAACAAAATCTGTTGTTGTATTTAATTCAGTAAACGCTGCTACTTCTTCTTCTGAATAAAAACAATTTGGACTTTCAATAAAATCTGTAATTCCATCATTATCATCATCTATATCTGTTAAATCTGGTATACCATCATTATCTGTATCTGTTGAAGAATCAGTAGATATGGGTGATACAATTGTGCTACAATTAGCTGCGTCATAACTAGTGGATGTTGGTGGTGTAAATGATGTAGATGTAACCGAGGAGTCAGGTATCACATTTGTGGTATCAAAAGGGCTTGTATCTGTATTTGTTGAATCATAAAAATTAATTCCTTGCCCATCATTACCAAAATTACCTTGATTAATAGTTTCTCCTGTAAAATAATAACTACCTGCCCCATTGATTGTGCTTAAGTTGCTAAATCGAACACCAGAAACCACAGCACCTACACCTTGTGTATAAGTTTGATTGTTTTGAAACAAATCGTTTGGGTACCCATCTATACCTGTTACAATAATATATCCATTATTAACAGTATTACTACTATTATTATTAAAACCCTTATCTGCTGTTAAGTTACAGTTATTTGTAAGAACTGAATTGGAATTGATATTAATAAACTGCATAGAATACAATTTACCATTATTAATAACTGTTCCATTAGGATTAAAATTACCTCCTATAGATTGTACATAGCCATTATTTGTAAATATTGTATTATTATCAGTTGCTAATTCTTGATTAGCTATTACATTCCCATAATTTGTAAAATTAGAACCCGAACTAGATAATGTAAATGAATTGGTAAACTCCATATTTGCGTCTACTCCATTTATTAAAGTTATTGCTCCGTTTATATTTAAAGAAGAAATAAAATTCATTGTACCGTAATTCTCTATAACTACTCCTGCATTAAGGTTTATTCCTCCAAAATTAGTAGTTCCACAATTCTGTACAGTTCCTTGAGGATTATTAAATGATGACGGTGTAAATATGGCTCCATCAGAAACATAAATAACTGCGCCTGAAGGCAAGCTATTTACATTTCCTGTATATGTATATCCATTAGTAAATAAAACGGTTTCTCCAGAATTTAAATTCCCAGTAAAACTATCATTTGTATAAGTTGGAGAAACAGGAGCAGTTGGACAGGAAGTTTGAGCTACAAAAGTTTGAAAACTAAATAATAAAAAAAACAAAAAACAATTTTGATTTTTTATTTTTTCTTTTAAAAAAAAATCTAAAATTGGAATAAAGAATAGTTTCATAATGATAAAAATTTTATTTTTTTTAAAAAAAAACCTATTGTAAGTTACTAAATTTAAACAAGTTAAAGTGAAAATAAATAAAAAAACGATGAAAAGTAAAGAAATGACTATAATAAGCAATAAACTAACCATGAAAACAAATAACTCCTTAAGTTATATTAACTATATAAAATTATTTTTAGCAAGAATACATTTTGGATTAAGAATAAATTATATTTTTTTACTTTCATACATAACTTAATATAAAATGTTAATTCTTAAATGTTTTAATAGTCTCTAATAAAAAACCCACTCAATAAATTGAGTGGGAAAATTGCTATGAAAAAGAATGTGATTTTTCAACCACAGTTCAAATATATATTTATTATATCATTTACAAAACTACCAAATGTTCAAAAACCATTTAATTTCGACGAATAGTCAAAAAGTTACGATAAACCATTTTTTGCGTTTATAATATTAGTGATAAATTGATCAAAAAGATATTCAGAATCATGAGGCCCAGGGCTAGCTTCCGGGTGATATTGAACAGAAAAAACATTCTTATTTTTCATTCTAATACCAGCTACGGTTTGATCGTTTAAATGCACATGTGTAATCTCAACATTAGAATGTTTTTCAGTTTCTTCTTTATTAATTGCAAAACCATGATTTTGAGAAGTAATTTCTCCTTTACCAGTTAATAAATTTTTAACAGGATGATTTATTCCTCTATGACCATTATGCATTTTATAAGTAGAAATACCATTAGCTAATGCAATTACTTGGTGTCCCAAACAGATACCAAATAATGGTAAATTTCTATTAATAATCTCTTTTGCTACAGCTTGTGCTTGAACAAGTGGTTCTGGATCTCCAGGCCCATTTGAAATAAAATAACCATCTGCATTAAATGCTTCCATTTCTTCAAAAGAAGAATTATATGGAAAAACTTTTATATAAGCCCCTCTTTTACTAAGGTTTCTTAGAATATTCTTTTTTATTCCAATATCTAAAGCTGCTATTTTAATTTCAGCATTTTCATCTCCTACATAATAAGGTTTATTGGTTGAAACTTTAGAAGCTAACTCTAAACCATTCATGCTTGGTACTTTTGCAAGTTGATTTTTTAAATCTTCAATATTATCAACATCTGTAGAAATAATTGCATTCATAGCACCATTATCTCTAATATAAGAAACTAATGCACGTGTATCTACATCAGAAATTGCTACCAAATTATGTTTTATAAACCAATCTTTTAGGTTTCCATCAGAATCAGCTCTAGAATGTGTAAAACTAAAATTTCTACAAATTAAACCAGAAATTTTGATTCCATCAGATTCTACCTCAGAATCATTTACTCCATAATTTCCTATATGAGCATTTGTAGCTACCATTAATTGGCCAAAATAAGAAGGGTCTGTAAATATCTCTTGATAACCAGTCATACCTGTGTTAAAACAGATTTCTCCTGTAGAAGTACCTTCTATACCAACAGATTTCCCATAAAAAATTGTTCCATCAGCTAATAAAACTAAGGCTTTTTTTCGTGTTTGATATTTCATTGATTATAGTTGTGTTTGTTAATACAAAAATATAAAAAAAGGGATAAACGTAAACGTTTATCCCTTTTATATTAATTAAAAATTTTCATTTTTTAATCTTCAGATTTTTCTTCTGTTGAAGTCTCTTCTACCTTAGAAGCTTCAGCTTTTTTACTTCTACCTCTACGTGTAGTTTTCTTAGCTTTAGTTCCTTTTGGATTATAAATTTCATTATAATCAACTAATTCAACCATTGCCATTGGAGCATTATCTCCTTGACGGTTTCCTAGTTTGATAATACGTAAATATCCACCTGGTCTATCAGCAACTTTCTGAGAAATTTCTTTGAATAATTCAGTAACAGCGTATTTATCTCGTAAATAAGAGAATACAATACGCCTATTGTGAGTAGTATCAGCTTTAGACTTTGTAATAAGTGGTTCTACAAAAACTCTTAATGCTTTTGCTTTTGCCACAGTTGTGTTAATACGTTTGTGTTCAATTAAAGAACATGCCATATTAGCTAACATTGCCTTTCTGTGTGCTGTTTTTCTACCTAAATGGTTAATTTTTTTTCCGTGTCTCATGACTTTGTTTTATACTTTCATCTTGCATCAACTCATTTTGAGGAGCAAAATATGAAAGGTTAATCTTTATCTAATTTGTATTTTGCTAAATCCATTCCGAAATTTAAACCTTTAACAATAACTAATTCTTCTAGCTCTGTTAATGATTTTTTTCCAAAATTTCTAAATTTCATTAAATCGCTTTTGTTAAAAGAAACTAAATCACCTAATGTATCAACTTCTGCAGCTTTTAAACAATTTAAAGCTCTTACAGAAAGATCCATATCAATTAATCTAGTTTTTAATAATTGACGCATATGTAATGACTCTTCATCATAAGTTTCAGTTTGTGCAATTTCATCAGCTTCTAATGTAATACGCTCATCAGAGAATAGCATAAAGTGGTGAATTAATATTTTTGCAGCTTCTGTTAGTGCGTCTTTTGGATTAATTGAACCATCAGTATCTATATCAAATACTAATTTTTCATAATCTGTTTTTTGTTCAACACGGAAATTTTCAATTGAATATTTTACATTCTTTATTGGAGTGTAAATTGAATCAGTAAAAATTGTTCCTATTGGAGCAGATGCTTTTTTATTTTCTTCTGCAGGTACAAATCCTCTACCTTTTTCTATAGTGATTTCTGCATTTAATTTTACAGATTTATCCATATTACAGATCACTAAATCCGGATTTAAAACTTGAAAACCAGAAATAAATTTTTGTAAATCTCCTGCAGTTAATTGATCTTGACCAGATACAGACACAGATACTGTTTCTCTATCAGTTTCATCAATTTGCTTTTTAAAACGAACTTGTTTTAAATTTAAGATAATTTCTGTAACATCTTCTACAATACCACTAATTGTTGAAAATTCGTGTTCTACACCATCAACTCTTAATGATGTAATTGCAAACCCTTCTAAAGAAGATAAAAGAACTCTTCTTAATGCGTTTCCAACTGTTAAACCAAAACCTGGCTCTAAAGGTCTAAACTCAAATCTACCAGAAAAATCTGTAGATTCAATCATGATTACTTTATCAGGTTTTTGAAAATTTAATATTGCCATTATTCTTCGTTTTAATTGTTATTTAGTTGCGCGGTTTATAAGTTTGAAGAATTCAAATAAACCCTTTGGCTAAATACCAATATGATTAATTTATTATTTAGAATATAATTCTACTATTAATTGCTCTTTAATGTTTTCTGGAATTTGTAATCTTTCTGGTATTTTTACAAAAGTTCCAGTTTTAGTATCTGAATTCCAAGTTAACCATTCAAAAACATTGCTGTTAGACGCTAATGCATTTTCAATAGCAATTAAAGATTTAGATTTTTCTCTTACAGCAACAACATCTCCTTCGTTTAAACGGTAAGAAGGTACATTAACGATATTACCATTAACAGTAATGTGTCTGTGAGAAACTAATTGACGTGCTCCACTTCTAGAGTTAGAAACTCCCATTCTGTAAACTACATTATCTAAACGACGTTCACATAATTGTAATAAGATTTCACCTGTAATTCCTTGAGAAGATGATGCATCTTTAAATAAATTTCTAAACTGACGCTCTAAAATACCATAAGTATATTTAGCTTTTTGCTTCTCCATTAATTGAGTAGCATATTCAGATTTTTTTCCTCTTCTTCTTGCATTTCCATGCTGTCCTGGAGGAAAGTTTCTTTTTTCAAAGTTTTTGTCTTCTCCAAATATTGCTTCTCCAAATTTACGAGCAATTTTAGTTTTTGGTCCTGTATATCTTGCCATTTCGTTTTTGTTATAGATAGGGATTATGAATTAAGGCTTACTCCTTCGATAATCTTGTTCCTATCAAGTTAAAATATAATTAATATGATATTCTCTATTAAAGAAAAAACTGAAATCAATTCAGCTTAAACTCTTCTTCTTTTTGGTGGACGACAACCATTATGTGGGATTGGAGTAACATCAATAATTTCTGATACTTCTATACCTGCATTATGAATTGATCTAATAGCTGATTCTCTACCATTACCAGGTCCTTTAACATAAACTTTTACTTTACGTAAACCTGCTTCTTTAGCAACTGCTGCACAATCTTCTGCTGCTAATTGAGCTGCATAAGGAGTATTCTTTTTAGAACCTCTAAACCCCATTTTACCTGCAGATGACCATGAAATTACATCTCCTTTTTTATTTGTTAAAGAAATAATGATATTATTAAAAGAAGCTGTTACATGTGCTTCCCCAATAGCTTCTACTATTACTTTACGTTTTTTTGCGCTTGATTTTGCCATAATATTTAAGTTTTAGTAATTTAGTTTTCTAGTATTATGCTTTATACAATAACTAGATCTTTATTACTTTATCTAACTTTATTTTTTCTTGTTAGCTACAGTTTTTCTCTTACCTTTTCTAGTTCTAGAGTTGTTCTTAGTTCTCTGACCTCTTAAAGGAAGACCAAGTCTATGACGAATACCTCTCTGACAACCAATATCCATCAAACGTTTGATGTTAATTTGAATCTCAGAACGTAATTCACCTTCAATTGTAAAAGTTCCTGCTTGTTCTCTAATTGCTGCGATTTGATCATCAGTCCAATCTTGAACTTTAATACTTTCGTCAACTTTTGCGTTTGCTAAGATCTCTTTAGATCTGCTGTTTCCTATACCAAAGATGTAAGTTAAAGCAATAACCCCTCTTTTATTCTTTGGAATATCAATACCTGCTATTCTTGCCATTACCCTTGTCTTTGTTTAAATCTAGGATTTTGTTTATTAATTACATATAATCTACCTTTTCTGCGCACTATTTTGCAGTCGGCACTTCTTTTCTTAACTGATGCTCTAACTTTCATCTGTTTATATTTTTTTTTAGTATCTGTATGTTATTCTTGCTTTCGATAAATCATAAGGGCTCATTTCTAGTTTAACCTTATCTCCTGGTAATAATTTAATATAATGCATACGCATTTTACCAGAAATATGAGCAGTTACAATATGACCGTTTTCTAGTTCAACACGAAACATTGCATTAGACAATGCTTCTGTAATTGTTCCATCCTGTTGAATTGCTGATTGTTTAGCCATATTATATTACTTATTTGATTTTCTATTGCTATTTCCCGCTTTCATTAAACCATCATAATGACGATTTAATAAGTACGAATTAATTTGTTGCATTGTATCAATTGCTACACCTACCATAATGATTAATGATGTACCACCATAAAACATTGCCCAACTCTGCTGTACTCCAAATTGAACTACAACTGCTGGTAAAATTGATAAAGCTGCTAAGAATAACGATCCTGGGAAAGTAATTCTAGATAAAACACTATCTAATCTATCTGCTGTGTCTTTTCCTGGTCTAATACCTGGAATAAAACCACCACTTCTTTTTAAATCATCAGCCATTTTATTCGTTGGAATTGTAATAGCTGTATAGAAATAACTAAAAATGATAATTAACAAAGCAAATATAATATTATAACCCAATCCATTCATATCTTGTAAACTTGACATAAAAGGAAATTTTTGAGCTAAAGCAACTGGTAAAAACATAATTGCTTGCGCAAAAATAATAGGCATAACACCTGCTGCGTTTAATTTCAATGGAATATAATCCCTAGAACCTGCAACATTCTGTACATTACCTGCAACAGTTCTTCTAGCATACTGTACTGCAATTTTTCTAACAGCAGTAACTAAAAGCACAGTTAATAAAATTACTACAAACCAAACAATAACTTCAATAAGAATCATCATTAAACCACCTGCACCAGCATTTGTTGTTTTTGCAACAAACTCTTGTAAAAATGCAGCAGGAAAATTAGCTATAATACCAACAGTAATTAATAATGAAATTCCATTACCAACACCTTTATCTGTAATACGTTCTCCCAACCACATTGCAAAAATAGTACCTGCAGTTAAAATGATTATAGAACTTACCCAGAAAGCAGCACCACTAACTAAAAAAGCTTCAGGCCCTAAACCAAATTGAGTTTTAATAGCTGTAATATAAGTTGGTGCTTGAACTAATGTAATAACAATAGTTAACCATCTAGTAATTTGTGTAATTTTTTTACGTCCACTTTCACCATCCTTTTGTAGTTTTTGTAAATAAGGAACAGCAATTCCCATCAACTGAACAACAATAGATGCTGAAATATAAGGCATAATACCAAGAGCCATTACTGATGCTCTAGCAAACGCCCCTCCTGTAAATGCATTCAATAAACCTAAAAGACCACCTGAAGTACTTTCTTTTAATGCTGCTAATTGTAATGGATCTATCCCAGGTAATGGAACAGATGCCATAAAACGATATACAGTAATTAAACCGATAGTAAGAAGAATTTTATTTTTTAACTCTTCTATTGCAAAAATGTCTTTTAATCTATTAATTAAATTCATCATTTACTTTTTGTTATAAGTTTACTGCGTTACCACCCGCAGCTTCAATTGCTGCCTTAGCTGATGCAGTAAATTTATGTACAGTTATATTTAATTTAGCTTTTAATTCTCCACCACCTAATATTTTTACTAAGTCGTTTTTACCTGCTAATCTATTAGCAACTAAAAGATCTAAATCTACTGTATCTGTTATCACTCCACTATCAACTAAAGATTGTAATTTATCTAAATTGATACCTTGATATTCTTTACGATTAATGTTTGTGAAACCAAATTTTGGCACACGTCTTTGAAGTGGCATTTGCCCACCTTCAAAACCAATCTTTCTAGAATAACCTGAACGAGATTTTTGCCCTTTGTGACCTCTAGTAGAAGTACCTCCATGACCAGAACCTTCACCACGCGCAATTCTTTTACCTTTTTTTACAGATCCTTCTGCTGGTGTTAAACTGTGTAAATTACTCATTTTAAATATCTTATTTTAATTCCTCTACAGAAACTAAATGTGAAACTTTATTTACCATACCAACTACTGCAGGAGTTGCCTCATGTTCTACAGTTTGGTTCATTCTTCTTAAACCTAATGCCTCTAAAGTTCTCTTTTGATTCTTAAGACGCCCGATTTGACTTTTTACTTGTGTAACTTTAATTTTTGCCATCGCTCTTAGATTTATCCGTTAAATACTTTATCCAAAGAAATACCTCTTTGCTTAGCTATTGATGAAGCACTTCTTAACTGTAATAAAGCGTCAAATGTAGCTTTAACTGCGTTATGAGGATTAGAAGATCCTTGAGATTTTGATAATACATCATGTACCCCAACAGATTCTAATACTATACGTACAGCACCACCAGCAATAACCCCTGTACCAGGAGATGCAGGCTTTATAAATATTTTTGCTCCACCAAATTTACCTTTTTGCTCATGAGGTAATGTTCCCTCTAAAATTGGTATTCTTACTAAATTTTTCTTTGCATCTTCTACTGCTTTCGCAATTGCTGAAGAAACATCTTTAGATTTTCCTAGTCCATGACCAACAACACCGTTACCGTCACCTACTACTACAATTGCAGAGAAACCAAATGCTCTACCACCTTTTGTAACCTTAGTAACACGTTGTACACCAACTAATCTATCAACAAGCTCTAATCCACTTGGTTTAACTCTTTCTACGTTTTTATAACCTTGCATAATTTCTTAAAATTTTAAACCAGCTTCTCTTGCAGCATCTGCCAAACTTTTAACTCTACCATGGTATAAATAACCATTTCTGTCAAAAGCTACAGTTTCTACACCAGCTTTTGAAGCTTTATCTGCTATTGCTTTACCAACTGCAGTTGCTGCTTCAGATTTTGAACTTGCTTTAATATCTTTATCTCTTGATGAAACTGAAGCTAAAGTAACTCCGTTTACATCGTCAACTATTTGAGCGTAAATCTCTTTATTACTTCTATAAACCGATAATCTTGGTTTAGAAGCAGTACCAGAAACAATTTTTCTGATTCTACGCTTTATTCTAGCTCTTCTTTGTAGCTTTGATAATGCCATAATGCTATATATTATGCAGATTTACCTGCTTTTCTTCTTAATATTTCACCAACAAACTTCACACCTTTACCTTTATAAGGTTCTGGAGCTCTGAAAGAACGAATCTTTGCAGCTATTTGACCAACTAATTGTTTGTCATATGAAGATAATTTAATGATTGGGTTTTTCCCTTTCTCAGATATCGTTTCAACTTTTACTTCTGGAGCTAACTCTAAAACAATATTATGAGAGAAACCTAAAGCTAAATCTAATTTTTGCCCTTGATTAGATGCTCTGTAACCAACACCAACCAATTCTAAATCTTTAGTCCAACCTTTACTTACACCTTCAATCATATTACTGATTAAAGCTCTCATTAAACCATGTTGTGCTTTATGGTTTCTACTTTCAGATGCTCTATCTAAAGTGATAACACCATCTTCAATCTTTACTGTAATACCATCAGAAATTACTTGAGATAACTCTCCTAATTTCCCTTTTACGGTAATTACATTCTCTTTAATGTTTACATCTACACCTTGTGAAATGCTAACGGGATTTTTTCCTATTCTACTCATTTCTTAAGATTTAATAAACGTAACATAAAACTTCTCCTCCAACATTCTCTTGACGTGCTTTTTTGTTTGTCATTACACCTTTAGATGTAGAAACAATAGCAATTCCAAGTCCATTGAGCACTCTTGGCATCTCAGTTGAGCCAACATACTTTCTTAAACCTGGTGTACTGATTCGTTGAATTTTTCTAATTACTGACTCTTTTGTCTCACGGTCATACTTTAAAGCTATTTTGATAGTTCCTTGAACTTTATCATCATTAAATTGATAGCTTAAAATGTACCCTTGTTCAAACAAAATTTTAGTCATTTCCTTCTTCAAATTTGAAGCTGGAACTTCTACCACTCTGTGTCCTGCTGCGATTGCATTTCTTACTCTTGTAAGAAAATCCGCGATTGGATCTGTATACATACTTATTTAAATTGCGATTCCGGTTTTCAACTATCTCTATTTATGCTACAGATTTCTCTGTGATAATTGAACCTATAATCAGTTAAAATTCTAATACTCAAAAAAAATAGAGCGTGCAAAGATACACATTCTATTTTTATTATTTGATTTATTTTTGATTTTCTACCAGCTTGCTTTTTTAACACCTGGTATTAAACCTTGATTTGCCATTTCACGAAAAGTTACACGAGACAAACCAAACTGACGCATATATCCTTTTGGACGACCAGTAAGTTTACATCTATTATGCATTCTAATTGGTGATGCGTTTTTTGGTAATTTTTGCAAACCTTCATAATCTCCAGCTTCTTTTAAAGCTTTCCTTTTTTCAGCATATTTTGCAACTGTCTTTGCTCTTTTACGTTCACGAGCTTTCATTGATTCTTTAGCCATCTCTTAATTTTTTTGGAATGGTAAACCTAATTCTCCTAATAACGACTTAGCTTCTTTATCAGTTGGAGCAGATGTTACAAATGTAATATCCATACCATTGATTTTTTTAACTTGGTCTATATTTATCTCTGGGTAAATGATTTGTTCTGTAATTCCTAAATTGTAATTACCTCTTCCATCAAATCCATTAGCTTTTATACCGTTAAAGTCTCTTACACGAGGTAAAGAAGCAGTAACTAATCTATCTAAAAATTCATACATTTTATCACCACGTAAAGTAACTTTTACACCAATTGGCATACCTTTACGCAATTTAAAAGCTGCAACATCTTTTTTAGACATAGTAGATATAGCTTTTTGACCAGTAATTGTTGTTACTTCTTCTAAAGCGTAATCTATTAATTTCTTATCTGCAATTGCAGCACCAACACCTTTAGAAACAACAATTTTTTCTAATTTAGGAACTTGCATTACATTCTTATAACTGAATTCTTCAGTAAGAGCTTTGATTACTCTTTCTTTGTATTCTGCTTTTAATCTTGGTACGTAACTCATGATTATTCTTATTTTTTAGTTTTTTTAGAGATCCTAGTTTTAGCGTCTCCATCAACTTTATAACCTACTCTTACAGCTACTCCATCTTCTACTAACATTAAGTTAGATATATGCAATGAAGCTTCTTTTTTTACAATACCACCTTGAGGATTTTGAGCGCTAGGTTTGGTATGTTTAGAAACTAAATTTACACCTTCAACTAATACTCTGTCCTTATCCTTGATGATTTGTAAAACCTTACCTTCAGATCCTTTGTGATCTCCTGCAATTACTTTTACAGTATCTCCTGATTTAATTTTAAACTTCTTCATTCTGTTATAATGTTAAAGCACTTCAGGTGCTAATGATACTATTTTCATGAATTGCTTCTCACGAAGTTCTCTTGCAACAGGACCAAAAACACGTGTTCCTCTCATTTCCTCTGTAGGATTTAAAAGTACACAAGCATTATCATCAAATCTGATGTATGATCCATCCTTACGTCTTACTTCTTTTTTTGTTCTTACAACAACTGCTCTAGATACTTGACCTTTCTTTACAGTTCCGTTAGGAGTTGCAGATTTAACAGCTACTACAATCTTGTCTCCAATTCTTGCGTAACGTTTTCTTGTTCCTCCTAAAACTCTAATAACTAAAACTTCTTTAGCTCCAGTATTATCTGCTACTTTTAATCTTGATTCTGTCTGTAACATATTATTTAGCTCTTTCTAGGATTTCTACTAATCTCCAACGTTTAGATTTACTCATAGGTCTTGTTTCCATGATCCTAACAGTATCTCCTTCGTTGCAATCATTCTTTTCGTCGTGTGCAACGTACTTCTTAGTCTTCAATACGAACTTTCCGTACATTGGGTGCTTTACTCTTTTAGTTTCAGAAACAACAATAGACTTTTCCATTTTGTTACTAGAAACAACACCAATTCTCTCTTTTCTAAGATTTCTTTTTTCCATCTTTAAAACTGACTATAGAATTATTGTAATTCTCTTTTTGTTAATTCTGTTGCAATTCT
Organism: uncultured Polaribacter sp.; assembly: GCF_947500975.1. GTDB lineage: Bacteria > Bacteroidota > Bacteroidia > Flavobacteriales > Flavobacteriaceae > Polaribacter. The sequence goes on along the minus strand of NZ_CANMUE010000005.1, from coordinate 72,273 downwards.
TGCTACAGTTCTTCTTAAACTTCTCAATTGCAATGGGTTCTCCAAAGGAGTAATTGCATGAGCCATTTTAAGATCAGTATAATTTTTTTGAATAGACACAAGTTTTTCGTTAAGATCAACAAGTGCTAATTCTTTTATTTCTGATTGTTTCATATTCTTTAGAATTATGCGTTAATATCAAAGTCTCTTGCGATCACAAACTTTGTTTTCACTGGTAATTTTTGAGCAGCTAAACGCAAAGCTTCTTTTGCTACATTAATTGGCACACCACCAACTTCAAACAAAATTCTTCCTGGTTTAATAACTGCAACAAAATGATCAGGAGCACCTTTACCTTTACCCATACGTACTTCTAAAGGCTTCTTTGTAATAGGCTTATCTGGAAATATCTTAATCCATAATTGTCCCTCTCTTTTCATATAACGAGTAGCTGCAATACGCGCTGCTTCTATTTGACGAGAAGTTAATAGATTTTGGTCTATTGACTTGATACCAAACATACCATTAGATAGCTGGTTTCCTCTTTGAGCGTCTCCAGACATATTACCTTTCCCCTTCTGTACCTTACGATATTTTACTCTTTTTGGCTGTAACATTTTTAATTTCTAATTTAAAAATTATTTTCTTCTACGAGGTTGTTGACGCTTAGATCTATCACCACCTTTATTACCACCTTGTTTCTTAGACAAGCCAACTAATGGAGATAATTCTCTTTTACCATAAACCTCACCTTTCATAATCCATACTTTAACACCTAGTCTCCCATATGTAGTATGTGCTTCAATTAGAGCATAATCAATATCTGCTCTAAAAGTAGAAAGAGGAATTCTACCTTCTTTAAAATGCTCTGAACGTGCCATTTCTGCTCCGTTTAAACGTCCTGAAATTTGAATTTTAATTCCCTCAGCGTTCATACGCATTGTAGCTTGAATAGCCATCTTAATAGCTCTCTTATAAGAAATTCTATTTTCAATTTGACGTGCTACACTAGTTGCAACTAATTTTGCATCTAATTCAGGGCGTTTAATTTCAAAAATATTAATTTGAACTTCTTTACCAGTAATTTTTTTAAGCTCTTCTTTTAACTTATCAACTTCTTGACCACCCTTACCAATAATAATACCTGGTCTAGCAGTAGTAATAGTTACAGTTACAAGCTTTAAAGTACGCTCAATAATTACTCTAGAAACACTAGCTTTAGATAATCTTGCATTAATATACTTTCTTATCTTATCATCTTCAGCAATTTTATCTCCGTAGTCATTACCACCATACCAGTTAGATTCCCAACCTCTTATGATTCCTAAACGATTTCCTATTGGATTAGTTTTTTGTCCCATTTCTACTTTGATTAATTACTTAAATTTTTACTGCCTAACTCTAAAGTAACGTGATTAGAACGCTTACGAATTCTATGAGCACGACCTTGTGGAGCTGGTCTTAATCTTTTTAACATTCCTGCGCTATCAACATAAATTGCTTTAACAAACAACCCTGCTTCTTCAATTGATGCATCTTCATTTTTAGCTTGCCAGTTTGCAATTGCAGACAATAACAATTTTTCTAAATTTATAGATGCTTCTTTTGGACTAAATTTTAAGATCTGTAAAGCTTTTTCAACTTCAACACCTCTAACTTGATCCGCAACTAAACGCATTTTTCTTGGTGATGTAGGACAGTTAGTTAGCTTAGCGAAAGCACGTTGCTTTCTATCCGCTTTTAACTGATCTGCCATATTTTTTTTACGAACTCCCATATCCTACTATTTTTTTCCTTTATTTTTTGCACCAGCATGTCCTCTAAAAGAACGAGTTGGTGAAAATTCGCCTAATTTATGCCCTACCATGTTTTCTGTAACATAAACTGGTACAAACTGACGTCCATTATGAACAGCAATCGTTTGTCCAACAAAATCTGGAGTTATCATACTTGCTCTTGACCAAGTTTTAATAACTGTTTTGTTTCCAGCTTCAACATTAGCTAACACTTTTTTCTCTAATTTATAGTGAACGTAAGGTCCTTTTTTTAATGATCTTGCCATAACTTATTATTTCTTTCTACGTTCTATAATATACTTATTACTAGCTTTAGTCTTAGATCTAGTTTTAAATCCTTTAGCAGGAATACCATTTCTAGATCTTGGATGTCCTCCAGAAGCACGACCTTCACCACCACCCATTGGGTGATCAACAGGGTTCATTCTTACTGCATTAACTCTAGGTCTTCTTCCTAACCATCTTCTTCTACCTGCCTTACCAGACACTAATAATTGATGATCTGAATTAGATACAACTCCAATTGTTGCCATACAAGTTAACAAAATTAATCTTGTTTCTCCAGAAGGTAACTTAACTGTTGCGTATTTACCATCCCTTGCCATTAACTGAGCAAAAGAACCTGCAGAACGAGCCATTACAGCACCTTGTCCAGGACGTAATTCGATACAAGAAATTGTAGTTCCTAAAGGAATAACACTTAATGGCATTGCATTTCCAATTTCTGGAGCAACATCATTACCTGATACAATTACTTGACCTACTTGTAAACCGTTTTGTGCAATTACATAACGTTTTTCACCATCAGCATAACTAAGTAAAGCAATAAATGCAGTACGATTTGGATCGTACTCTATAGTTTTTACTGTTGCAGGAATACCAGATTTATCTCTTTTAAAATCGATAATACGATATTTTTGTTTATGACCACCTCCAATATTACGAGTTGTCATTCTTCCCTGATTGTTTCGACCTCCAGATCTCTTTTTCGGAGCAAGTAAACTTTTCTCCGGCTTATCAGTTGTAATGGTGTCGAACCCATTTACAACTCTAAAACGCTGACCTGGTGTTATTGGTTTTAATTTTCTAACTGACATTTGTCTTTTTCTTAAATATTGTTATAAAAATCAATACTATCTCCTTCAGCTAACTGCACAATTGCTTTTTTATACCCACTCTTAATACCAGTTACCAAACCTTTTTTGGTAAACTTAGTATTTCTTTGAATTGGATAGTTTAAAGTTTTTACACTTAAAATAGAAACTCCATAAGCAGATTCAACTGCATCTTTAATCTCTAGTTTATTAGCATTTTTTGCTACAACAAAAGTGAAACGATTAAACAATTCACTATCATTTGTTGCTTTTTCCGTAATAATAGGTTTTATTAAAACACTCATATCCCTATTTGCTTAAATTTGAATTAATTCCTTCTAAAGAACTTTCAGTAATTACAATCTTAGCAGCATTTAAAACACCGTAAGTATTAATTTCTGAAGCTTTTACAACTTTAGAGTTTTTTAAATTTCTTGAAGATAAATACACATTTGCGTTTTCATCATCTAAAACAAACAATGATTTTTTAGCACCTAATTCTAAAGCCTTTAAAATATTTGTAAAGTTTTTAGTTTTTGGTGTATCAAAGTTAAAATCTTCAATTACTACTAAATTTTTATCATTTGCTTGAATACTTAAAGCAGACTTACGTGCCAAACGCTTTAAGTTCTTATTCAATTTAAAAGAATAACTTCTTGGTCTTGGACCAAACATACGTCCACCACCTCTAAAAACACCAGACTTAATAGAACCTGCTCTTGCAGTTCCAGTCCCTTTTTGTTTTTTTATCTTTCTAGTAGAACCTGCGATTTCAGCTCTTTCTTTAGATTTATGAGTCCCTTGACGTTGATTAGCCAAATACTGCTTAACATCTAAATAAATCGCATGATCGTTAGGTTCAATACCAAATACATCTTTAGAAAGCTCAACCTTTCTACCTGTATCTTTTCCTGTAATATCTAAAACTGCTACTTTCATTATTTCTGAATAGTTACAAAAGCATTTTTGTGTCCAGGAACCGCTCCTTTAACAACAAGTAGATTCTTTTCAGCAACCACTTTTAATACTCTTAAGTTTTGTACTTTCACTTTATCTCCACCCATTCTTCCTGCCATGCGCATTCCTTTGAATACTCTAGCTGGATACGATGCAGCACCAATTGAACCAGGAGCTCTTAAACGATTATGTTGACCATGTGTAGCTTGTCCAACTCCAGCAAATCCATGACGTTTTACAACACCTTGGAAACCTTTACCTTTTGAAACCCCAGACACATCAACAAATTCTCCTTCAGCAAAATGATCTACTGTTATTGAATCCCCTAATTTATACTCCTCTTCAAACCCTTGAAATTCAACGACTTTTTTCTTAGCAGTGGTGCCAGCTTTTTTAAAGTGACCATCTAACGCTTTGTTAGAACTCTTCGCCTTTTTGTCATCGAAACCAAGCTGCAACGCATTGTAGCCGTCAACCTCTTCGGTTCTGACTTGGGTAACAACGCAAGGACCTGCTTCAATAACCGTACAAGGAATATTCTTCCCGTTTTCGTCGAATAAGCTGGTCATTCCAATTTTTCTTCCTATTAACCCAGACATTTAGTTAAAATTTTAGACGATAGATTATTTTACCCAGCGCGTCTATTAATAATTATTTGTTTGAAACTAATGTTTCATAAAACCCCTTGAATTTCTTCAAAAAAAAACAGCATAAAAACACCTTCTATACTGAATTTGTTTTTACCGTTTTTCCTTTGCGAAACGCTCCGGACATGTTATTATTTTTAAAAATAAATTCAAAAATAATTTCACCCTACTCTATTTCGGGTTGCAAAAATATAAAAAACTTTCGATTCAACAAAATTAAACCGAAAGTTTAAAATATTTACTTATACTTTGATTTCAACTTCTACTCCACTTGGCAACTCAAGCTTCATTAAAGCATCGATAGTTTTCGAAGAAGAACTATAAATGTCTAACAACCTTTTATAAGCAGCTAATTGAAATTGCTCTCTAGATTTTTTATTAACGTGTGGAGAACGTAATACTGTAAAAATCTTTTTATGTGTTGGCAATGGTATTGGCCCATTTACTACTGCACCAGTACTTTTTACCGTCTTTACTATTTTTTCAGCAGATTTATCTACTAAATTGTAATCGTAAGACTTTAATTTTATTCTAATTTTTTGACTCATCTTAAATAATTTAGTAGGTTATCCTTTTGCTTTAGCGATTACTTCTTCAGAAACATTAGAAGGAGTTTCTGCATAATGAGAAAATTCCATCGTAGATGTTGCTCTACCAGAAGACATAGTTCTTAAAGCTGTTACATATCCAAACATTTCAGATAATGGCACTAATGCTTTTACAACTTTAGACCCAGCACGATCACTCATATCGTTAACTTGACCTCTTCTTCTATTTAAATCACCAACTATATCACCCATATTTTCTTCAGGAGTTAGAACTTCTAACTTCATCAAAGGCTCCATAATTTTTGCTTTAGCAGCTTTTGCAGCAGCTTTATATCCTAATTTTGCAGCTAACTCAAAAGATAATTGGTCAGAATCCACCGCGTGGAAAGAACCATCTTTTAAAGTAACCTTCATAGAATCCATTTCATATCCAGCTAAAGGACCATTCTTCATCGCTTCTTTAAATCCTTTCTCTACAGAAGGTACAAATTCTCTAGGAACATTTCCACCTTTTATAACAGATTCAAATTGTAAACCTTGAACACCTTCATCTGCAGGCTCCATAGTAAATACAATATCAGCAAATTTTCCACGCCCACCAGATTGTTTCTTATAAACTTCTCTATGATCTGCAGCAGCAGTAATTGCTTCTTTATACTCTACTTGAGGTTGCCCTTGATTAACTTCTACTTTAAATTCACGCTTTAAACGATCTACAATTACATCTAAATGTAATTCTCCCATACCAGAAATAATTGTCTGACCTGAAGCCTCGTCTGAACGAACAGTAAAAGTTGGATCTTCTTCAGCTAATTTACCTAAACCAATACCTAATCTATCAACATCTGCTTTGGTTTTAGGCTCAACAGCAATACCAATTACTGGATCTGGAAAATCCATAGATTCTAATACTATTGGATGTTTTTCAGATGTTAAAGTATCTCCTGTTTTGATAGATTTAAATCCAACAGCAGCTCCAATATCTCCAGCTTCAATAAAATCAATTGCATTTTGCTTATTAGCGTGCATTTGATAAATACGAGAAATACGCTCTTTTTTGTTTGAACGATTATTCAATACATATGAACCAGCGTCTAAACGACCAGAGTAAGCTCTAAAAAATGCTAAACGACCAACAAAAGGATCTGTTGCTATTTTAAATGCTAATGCTGCAAAAGGCTCTTTTACATCTGGCTTACGAATTTCTTCTAAACCTGTATCTGGATTTGTACCAGTGATTCCTTCCTTATCCACTGGAGAAGGTAAGTAACGACAAACAGCATCTAATAAAAATTGAACACCTTTATTTTTAAATGCTGATCCACAAATCATAGGAATGATTGCCATATCCATTACAGCAGCTCTAAGTGCAGCATGCACTTCTTCCTCTGTAATAGAATCTTCATCTTCCATAAATTTCTCTAAAAGATTCTCGTCATAACTTGCAACTTCTTCAATTAAAAGTGCACGGTATTTTCTAGCCTCTTCTTTCATATCCTCAGGAATATCGATAACATCGAAAGTAGCTCCCTGAGTTGCATCATGCCAAACAATAGCACGGTTTTTCACTAAATCAATAACACCTTTAAACTCATCCTCATCACCAATATTTAAAACAATTGGCACTGCGTTTGACTTTAACATGTCTTTTACTTGTTGACAAACACCTAAAAAGTCAGAACCTTGACGATCCATTTTATTAACGAAACCAATTCTTGGCACTTTATAGTTATCAGCCAATCTCCAGTTAGTTTCAGATTGAGGCTCAACACCATCAACTGCACTAAATAAAAATACTAAACCATCTAATACACGTAGTGACCTATTTACTTCAACAGTAAAATCAACGTGACCTGGAGTATCAATAATATTAAAATGATATCCTTTTGTTTCTGGTGTTTTTTGAGCATTTTCCAATGGAAACTCCCATGTACAAGTTGTTGCTGCAGAAGTAATTGTAATACCTCTTTCTTGCTCTTGTTCCATCCAGTCCATTGTAGCAGCACCATCATGCACTTCTCCAATTTTATGAGAAACACCTGTATAATACAATACACGCTCTGTAGTTGTGGTTTTACCAGCATCAATATGTGCTGCAATACCAATATTTCTTGTATATTTTAAATCTCTAGCCATTTCTTAAAATCTAAAGTGAGAGAATGCTTTATTAGCCTCTGCCATTTTGTGAGTATCTGTACGTTTTTTTACAGCAGCCCCTTCCTCTTTAGCCGCGGCTAAAATTTCAGCAGCTAAACGCTGTGCCATAGTTTTTTCGTTTCTCTTACGAGTATACAAAATCATCCATTTAATAGCCATAGACACTTTACGATCTGGTCTAATTTGCATTGGAATTTGGAATGTTGCACCACCTACTCTACGAGATCTTACTTCTACGTGAGGCATTACATTTGACAAACCATCTTTCCAAATTTCTAAAGCGGTTTTCTCTTCGCCTTCTCCTTTTCTTTCTTCTACGATATCTAACGCATCATAAAATACTTTAAACGCTACTGACTTCTTACCACTCCACATTAAGTTATTAACGAAACGCGTTACTAGCTGATCGTTAAACTTTGGATCCGGTAATAAGACTCTTTTTTTTGCTGCTCTTTTTCTCATGTCTTTACATTAAAAAAGTTACTAATTTACTTTTTTGGGCGTTTCGCTCCGTATTTTGATCTACGTTGCGTTCTTCCTTCAACTCCTGCAGTATCTAAAGCTCCACGAACAACGTGATACTTTACACCTGGTAAGTCTTTTACCCTTCCACCTCTAACTAATACTATCGAATGCTCCTGTAAGTTATGTCCTTCACCTGGAATGTACGCGTTTATCTCATTACCATTTGTTAATCTAACTCTGGCAACTTTTCTCATTGCTGAATTAGGTTTCTTTGGCGTAGTAGTATAAACTCTAGTACAAACTCCACGTCTTTGAGGACAAGACGACAAAGCAGCCGATTTACTCTTCTTAGTTATTTTGGTTCTTCCTTTACGAACTAATTGTTGAATAGTTGGCATACTAAATAATTACTGTTTTACGTTTATATTAAACATTATCTCTTTTTTAAGAGTGCGCAAATGTACAATTAATTTCTAATTATTCAAATATCAGTAAGTTATTTTTTAAAAATGATTTTTTTACAATACAATTTCACTCATTTTAATTTACATTTGAATCTAATTTTTTCCTCTTCATTTTGAATCAAAAAATAAGACATTACATATGTATCCTTTTTTTAGTGTTTATTAATCTAAAGGTATACTCTCAAGATTTAGAATTAAAACTATCATCAAGAAACATTAATAATCTAGTAATCTTAAATAAAATTGATTACCAAAAAAAACATATTGATTCAACTTCATTAAAAATCGAAATACTTAAAGTTTCTAAATACCTTCAAACTATTGGTTATTTTACCAATAGTATTGATAGTTTAATTAAAAGCGATAAAAATTTTACAGCTTATTTTACTTTAAACAACAAAACTAACTATGCAGGCATAAAAGTATTATCAGATGAAAATCGAAGCTTTATAACTTCAATTAAAAAACTACAAGACAAACTCAATTTATTAACTAAAGAATTAGAAATAGAAGGAAAACTTTTTTCTAAACTTCAATTAAAAAATATCAAAATAAGAAAAGATACATTATTTGCTGACCTAGAAATTTATCAATCAAAAAAAAGACAAATAGATAAAGTGATTGTTAAAGGTTATGAAAAATTTCCAAAATCATTTATTAAACATTATCTGAATCTAAAAAAAGACTTGATATTTAATCAAAAAAGAATCAATAAAATTTCTGAAGATTTAAAAAGCTTAAAGTTTGCTTCAGAAATAAAACCACCTGAAGTTTTATTTACAAAAGACTCTACTTTATTATATGTATATCTAAAAAAACAACAAAACAACAGCTTTGAGGGATTAATTAGTTTTAATTCAAAAGAAAATGGAGATGTATTTTTTAATGGTAATATTGACTTAAACCTAGAAAACATTTTAGATTCTGGTGAAAAATTTGAATTATTTTGGAATAGCATTGGAGAGGAAAGACAGGAATTTAAAATTGCATCCACAATTCCCTACATATTTAATTCTAGTTTTTCTCCAGAAATGTCTTTCTCAATCTACAAACAAGATTCTACATTTCTAAATACAAAGCTCAATACAAATATCAACTATAATTTAAATAAAAGAATATTTCTTGGATTAAATTACAGTTCAGAAGTATCAGAAAAAACAAATAATAATTCTTTAACAGATATAGATTCTTATAGTAATTATTTTATTGGATTGAATTTTAATTATTCAAAACCTCTAAATGACATCTTCTATAACAACAAAATACATATTATTATTAACCCTTCTTTCGGAAATAGAAAAAGCGGAAACAACTCTTCAAATCAATTTAAATTAAAAACTGCGGCAACATATTTATGGAGCCTCAATGATAGAAACAACATTTACATCAGAAATGAAATTGGTTATTTAAACTCAGACAATTATTTAATCAACGAATTATTTAGAATCGGAGGAATAAACTCAATAAGAGGTTTCGATGAGCAAAGCATTTATACAAACAGCTATACCTTTTTTAATATTGAATACAGATATCTAACATCAGAAAAATCATTTCTTTACTCTATTACAGATTATGGGCAATCAAATGAAGAAAACTTCCTTGGAATAGGAATTGGGTATTCATTTACTACAAATAGCTCTACCATAAACATAGGAAGCGTAATTGGCAGAAATAACAACAACCCTATCAGCTTCAAAAACACTAAAATACTTCTTAATTGGAAGAGTAATTTTTAGTAAAATTACTCTTTTAAAAATAAAAAGCAATACAAATACATTATCATCAAATTGAGAAAATAAATTTGTTAAATTAACAAAAATTAACAATAATTAACAATAATAATAGGTTATTTAACAATTAATAAAGACATTTGGCGCATAATTCAAAATTTAATAAATATGAAAACAAAGTTTAAAGGAATTTTAACGCTTCTATTAGCGTTAATTGTGCAAACCAGTTTCGCGCAAGAAAAAACTATTTCTGGTACGGTTTCTGATGAATCAGGGCCTTTACCAGGAGTAAGCATTTTAATTAAAGGTACCGGAAACGGTACAGAAACAGATTTTGATGGTAAATATCAAATTAAAGCAAAATCAGGTGATATTTTGGTTTTTCGTTATTTAGGATACCAAGCAACTGAAAACAAAATCGGTAGCTCTTCTGTTTTAAACGTTACTTTAAAAGAAGACAATAGCGCTTTAGACGAAGTAGTTATTGTTGCTTATGGTACAACTAGCAAGCAAGCTTTTACTGGTTCTGCAAGTGTTGTTTCTACCAAAGAACTGGCCTTAAGAAATGTAACTTCCCCAATAGCAGCAATTGAAGGTAAAGCAACTGGTGTTCAGTTTATATCAGCTTCTGGTCAACCTGGTTCATCACCAGCAATAGTAATTAGAGGTGTGGGTACCTTAAACGGGAGTTCAGATCCATTAATTGTCATTGATGGAATTCAATTTGAAGGAAGTTTGAATACAATAAACCAAGATGATATTGCTTCAATGACTATTTTAAAAGGAGGTGCATCAACATCTTTATACGGAGCCCGTGCTGCAAATGGTGTTGTTATAATTACTACCAAAACTGGTACAAAAGGAAAACCCCAAGTTAACGTTACTACCCAATATGGATTAGTAACTAGAGGAATCTCAGAATATGATTATGTAAACCCTGGTCAATATTATGAAACAATGTGGGAAGCGTACAAAAACTCTTTAACAGGAGATACTGCAGCTGCAGACGCTTCTGCAGGAATTTATTCGCGTTTAGGCTACAACCCTTTCAATGTTGCAAACGACCAAATAGTTGGTACGGATGGTAAATTAAACCCTGCAGCACAAGTGACTTATAAAAGTTTAAACTGGTATGATGCTTTAGATCAAGTTGGTACAAGATCTAATCATTCTGTAAATGTTTCAGCAGGAGGAGAAAACCATAAAGTTTTCTTTTCTACTTCATACTTGGATGAAGAGGGCTATATTATTACTTCAAAATTTGACCGTATTACTACTCGTGTAAATGGAGATTTTAATGTAAACAAGTGGTTAAAAGTTGGAGGAAGTGCAAATATTTCTGTTTCAGAGTCTAAAGGCCCACCATCTAGAGGAACAAGTATTGCCAACCCTTTTGGATTTGCTAAAAATATTGGTTCTATATACCCAGTATATTTAAATGATGCAGATGGTAATTTAATTCTTGATGCAGCTGGCGACAGAATATTTGATGTAGGTGAAGGAGATATTTCTTTAAACCAAGGATCTAGACCATACAACCCAGGGCGTCATGCAATAGCAGAAGCTATATTAAATGATGAACTAAACAGAAATAACACTTATGGCTTTAGATACTATGCAGACTTTAACATTACTGAAGATCTTAATTTAAGATTAAACTATGGAATGGATATTAATGAAGGAATTAATAAAAGTTACGAAAATCCAATCGTTGGAGATGGTCAACCAACTGCTAGATATGGAGAAACAAGATTTAGAAGAGATGTTATTAACTTTTCTCAAGTTTTAAATTACACTAAATCTTTTAACGATGTACATAATTTTAATGCTACATTAGGTCATGAAAGTTACCAAAGAGATTATTCTGAGAATAATGCTCTAGCAACTACACAAACAGCTGCAGGTATTTTTGAATTTGATAATTTTACAGTTCCTGTAAGTTTAGGTGGAGCTTCAACTACAAAAAGAGTTGAAGGGTATTTTGCTAGATTAAAATACAACTATAACAATAAGTATTATATCTCAGGTTCCGTAAGAACTGATGGTACTTCAGTACTAAGTAAAGAGGCAAGATGGGGTACTTTCTATTCTGTAGGTGGTGCATGGAGATTAGATCAGGAAGATTTCATTAAAAATATTTCTTTTATCGATCGTTTAAAATTAAGAGCTTCTTACGGACAAGTTGGTAATGATGATTTAAATGATTTCTTTATCTCACAAGCATTATATTCTTTAACATCTAATGCAGGTGTTCCTGCTATCGTATTTACAAACCCTGGTAACCAATTATTGGAATGGGAAACTGTAGGAAGTTGGGAAGCTGCTTTAGAGTTTGGCTTATTCAATAACATTTTAGATGGTAGTGTAGAATATTGGGAGAAAAATTCAACAGATTTATTATATAATTTACCAATAGCATTATCTAATGGTATTAATTCTGCTCCTTTTAACATTGCTGATGTTAGTAATTCTGGTATAGAACTTAGCTTAACCGCTCATTTATTAAACAAAAGTGACTTTAAATGGGATGTAACTGTTCAAGCTTCAACTTTTAAAAATGAAATAGTAAAATTACCTGAACCTTTTGTAAATGGTTCAAAAAGATGGGAAATAGGAAGATCTAGATATGATTTCTTTTTATATCATTCTGCAGGTGTAGATCCAGAAAATGGAGATGCATTGTACTATATGTATGAAGATGACGCGGATGGTAACAGTGTTCCTGTTTTAGATGCAGATGGAGTTCATGAAACTACGAATGATTGGAGTAATACTCAAAGAGCATACTCAGAAGCAAACACAATACCTGATATTTTAGGTTCTATTTCTAATTCATTTAGTTATAAAGGATTTACTGCAGACTTACTTTTTACATACGGAATTGGAGGACAAGTTTTAGACAACGGATATTCAGCAATGATGCATACAGGTAATTACGGAAGGTCTTATCACCCTGATATCTTAAATGCATGGAAACAAGCAGGAGACATTACAGATGTTCCTAGATTAGAAGTAGGTAGTACAACACAAGTTCAAACTCAATCTACTAGATTTTTAACTGATGCTTCATTTTTAGCACTTAAAAATATAAATATTGGATACAGTTTTAATGACTTCATTTCAGAAAAATTAGGCGTAAATAATATGAAAATATACGTGTCTGGAGAGAATTTATTCTTAAATGCTGCAAGAACAGGGCTTAACCCACAATACAACTTAGCAGGAACAGGTTCAGGAAACGATTTTAACCCTGCAAAAACTGTAACGGTTGGATTAAATATATCTTTTTAATTTACAATAATAAAAAAACAATAATATGTTAAAAAAAATAAGTTTATTGTTATTAGTGGTTTTAACAATCACAATGACATCATGTGACGAAGACTTTTTAGAGACCACACCAACAGATGCAATAGCAGCCGGAGACGCTCTATCATCTCCGGAGAATATGCGTTTAGTTATTAATGGTCTTCATAAAATAATGTATGCTCAAAATGGTCTTATACCAGGAGGATCAAATAGTAGAGCTGGTATGCAATACTTTATACCGATGTTTGATGTAATAAGTGGAGATTTAATACATTCAGCTAGAAGTAATGGATGGATGAGATCTGAATTACAATGGACTACCCACACGTTAGAGACATCTACCACTGTTGAGCAATTATGGTATCAACGTTATCAAATTATTGCAAGTTGTAATTCTATTATTAACAAGGTAGAACAAGATGGATTAACCAAAGATGCAAATATGAATGATATTTTAGGACAAGCGCATGCCTATAGAGCTTGGGCTTACCATTCTTTAGTATCTACCTACGCTAAGGGTTACATTATAGGAGATCCTTCTACAGACCCTGGCGTACCTTTATTATTTGCAACTGAAGCACCTTACACAAGTCAACCAAGATCTACAGTGCAGGTTATTTACGATCAAGTATATCAAGATATAGATACAGCTATCGACTACTTTAAGGTTGCTGCACCAAGTGATAACAAATCTAATTTAGATCTTAATACAGCGTATGGTATTAAGGCAAGAATTGCTCTATCAGCAGGAAATTGGTCTGTAGCAGCAGAAAATGCTGTTTTAGCTCGTAATGGATATCCTCTTATAAATGAAGCTGGATGGAAATCTGGTTTCAATACTACAGATTTATCTGAAGTTATTTGGGGAGCTAATGTAATTTCTACTGAAACAGTATTTTTCCGTTCTTATTTCTACTATATATCTCCTACTTTTCAAGGAAGTCAGAATAGAGGTAATCCAAAGCTGATAAGCAAAGAAGTGTATGATGCTACACCAGCTACAGATTATAGATCGGAATTATATTTACCAATGGCACCTAATACAAATGGGTCTGCAGCAAATGATCAAGGTGGTTTTGGAAACGACCCTAACTACACAGATGCAGCAGAATTCCAAGCTGCAAGAACTGCAATTGAAGACGCATGGGGTGTTACTTCTAGACATAATCAGCATCCTTATATGCATGTGAAATTTAGACAGGCAAACCCAGGGACAATAGACCCTGATGATGTTATTTTCATGAGAACATCTGAAATGTATTTAATAGAAGCAGAAGCAGAAGCAATGATGAATGATATTGCAGGTGCTCAAGCTGCTTTAAAACCATTAGGTGAAGAAAGAGACTCTGCATATGATGTTACTGTATTTGATACTAAAGACAAATTAATGGAGCATATCAAATGGCAAAGACGTATTGAATTATACGGAGAAGGTTTTGGATACCATGATCATATTCGTTGGGATGAAGGAATTGACTTAACAAATTCTGGTGCGGCACTAGTGTTGTATCAAGATGGTTTTCAACAAGATAAACCATCACTTAATGATGAATGGATCTTTAAAATTCCTCAATCAGAAATTAATGCTAATCCAAACTTATCAGCAGCAGATCAAAATTAATTTGATTTCGCAAAAATAAGCGATACATAATTTACAATTAAAAAGGTAGTGATTTTAATCACTACCTTTTTCTTATACCATTAGTTTTATAAATATAAAGTTTCCTATATTATTAAAATTATTTAGGAATAACAGCAATAAAACATATTATATTTCATAAGACTAATTATATTGTTTATGCAAGTCTATTAATAATGACTAATACATTTTAATATAATTCTAATTCTTATTTTGAATTGAAAACCTATCTTATTATAAAGCAATACAACTTGTTACTTACACAAATCATCAATTGATATTAAACGTGAATTAGATACAACAACGTTGAATTAATTATATGAAAAAAAAAGAATGAAACCGAGAGTTAAAATGTTTATTTTCAGATAATTAACATACTCTCTACTTGTTATTTCTGATAATAAAATTATATAAATTTCCTATTCTTTAGATGATTATATAAGAAAATCATGTTAAATTCTTTCATAAAACATTATTTCTGATAGTTCAACCACGAAAAATGTAATAGAAAATTTAAACCAACTTACATTGAAACGATAACTATTCTTTTAATATTTCACTAAAAGTCTTACCGAAACCTTAAACATTTTTACTTAAACCATATTTATAAATACAGACAAGACGTGTTTCCTGATTGTGTTTCTTATAACAGATTTGTAAAACTGCAAAAAAAGGATTACACAGTCTTTAGCCGTTTTCATGAAAAATGTATTGTTTAGGCGACTGTACAGGTATCTCTTTTCATTGATTCTACGCATTTAAAAAGTATGTCAATAAAAAAGAGAAAAAACAGCATCAAGTTTTTAAAGATATTACTAAAAAAAAGCTATGAAACTAAGGGAAGGCATTTGGGGTTTAAACTACATCTGGTCTGTAATTACAAAGGAAAAATTATTGATTTTATGTATACCCCAGCCAATCTAGACGACAGATATACTCTTAAATAAAAAAAGTTTCATGACAAGTTATTTGAAAAAATTTTTGGAGACAAAGGCTATATTGGGAAGGAATAATTTGAAAGACTTTTTGTAGACGGAATTCATTTAATAACTAAGACTCAAAAAAACATAAAAAAGAAAGCAATGAACTAGATTGATAAAGTTATTCTTCGAAAAAGAGCAATTAAAAAATCTGTAAATGATGTCCATATAAACACTTTCCAAATAGAACATTTAGCCATAGATATTTTGATAACTTCTTAGTAAATTTAATCACTGGATTAAAGGCATATTCTTTTCATAATGCAAAACATTCTATCAAAATACAAAAATTTTTACCCAATATTTGAATAGCTTAAGTCAGGCTTACGTTATATTACATAAAATTAGGAGGATTTAAAACCCTCATAATTTTCTATTTACACAGTTTTTTTTAGATACTACCCGTACGTTCTAGACATTGCTCATTTGACGACTTCTTAAGGAATTTAATAGCTTGTTTAACTGCCTATTTTTTCTTGATTAAAAAACAACTATTAAAATACAAACCTGTTTACCTAAAATAGTTGACGTTAAGTGGAACTCACGTTAATTAAACTTTATTTTACAATAATCTTATATGATTTATCATTATGTTTAATAAAATAAACACCTTTACCCACATGATTTAAACTTAATTCTGTCGATTTACTATATTCTGAATAAATAATACTTTTAAAATTAATTTGTTTACCAATTAAATCAAAGAGATAAAAACTATCATTTAGATTAGTGTTTGAAATTGTTATTTTTTCACCAGTAGATACAGGGTTAGGGAAAAGGCTATTTTGTGTAATTCCTATATTATCATTTTCAAAAAATTTAAATGCAAATTCAAAAGCTTTTTCACCTATTTTATTTCCAATTTTTCTTCCAATTATGTCGTCTACAGGAGGATGGATACCTCCCCAAATTCTTGATAAACTACATTGATCTGATGCATCATAATAAGTTGCCCATTGTAATTCGACGTCTTCACTAGGCCCCTCTTCAAATACTAAAAATTTATCTTTACTAGCAGTAAATTTACCTATTCCACCTGGAAAATATTCACTTCCAGTTAATTTAGTTAACACAACAGCTGCTGTTCTTGAAAAAGTAGAATGCCCAGATACATAACCCGCAAAAGGAGGGGTAACAAATGATGGTCTTTGATATGGCCACCAATTTTCTGCTAAAATCCAACCTACATCAGCTATATCAGTATCAACATTTGTAATATAATCATGCCCTCTCCATGAATATAATTTTATTTTACCCACATTTTCATTTTTATCACCCGCTAACTCATCATTCTCAGAAACAACTTCTATAAAACCCTTTATTAATGGAATACCTTGTACATTATAATTACTTAATGTTTCATCTGTACTTTGTCCTAAACCTGCCATATATCGAATAGCAGATATTGGCCTTATATAATCATACCAGCCTTTAATACTCCATGCAGCTATTGCTGCATCATGCATAGCACCACCCAAAATAAAATACGATTTTATATCCCACTCTAAATCAGAAATAATTTCACCGACTCCACTTATTCTTTTATCTAGCATATCACTATCACTTACATAATTTAACAACGTAAACCAATGTCCAGGGGGTGTTTCAGAGTCTGGACCATCAGCCCAAAACTCAGCCAAAACCCTAGTATAATCTCCTCTTGGTACAAAATTAGGTACGTACTCTTCATTAGTAACAGGATTAATTCTTCTTCCTGTACTTATATCTCCTCCTTCAAACATTTTGTAAAAGCTTGAGTAATCTTTGAAAGAATTAGGCAACAACTCTATATCAAAATTACCAATAGAAAGTGGAGAGATATCCCACATAACTCCATCATTACTGGTTAAATGAGAAGACCAAATTGAAACTAAAGAAAACCCCCATTTATAATATTCAGATAAATTAAGGTCATTTGTAATATAAGCTGGTGCTCCTGGATCTAAATATGTTTTATAAACATCAGAACCCCTTGTATTGATCTTATAATCATCATTTGTTAAAGAAAATGGAAAAACATTACCCCATTCAGGACTTAAAAACTCTGGAGAAGAGTCAGAAATAACATTCCCACTCTGATCTATAAAAACATCTAGTGAAAGCGGTTGCCATCTATTTGGATATTGAATAAGTTTATTTCCAGTCTCATAAGGTGTTAAATTGGGGTTTATAGACTTATAATAGTTATTTACATACAAATTCTCTTCATTAGAACCATCATTTAAACCATACTCAATAACTTTTTCAGCAATAAAATTCCCTAAAGCTTCAGGTTTTCCATTAGAGTAATCAGTTTCATTGTAATCTGGGTCATAACCTAATAATGACATTGTTATTTCTAATAAACTAAAACTTTCTTCTAAATTTGGAGATTCTTTAAAACGTTGTTTTAATATATTGTACATTGCATAACTAATTGTCTTAGCAATAGCAGTGTTTTTATTATCGTCATAATTAAAACTATCAAAATTGACACTAAAATTATTGACTGTTTTTCCTATTAAATATGTTGATGAACTATCTTGATTATAAATTGCCCAAGAATCAAACATTGCCATACTTGTATGAAAAAGATTTCTTGCGTGTATAGTTGGTCTAGCATAATCAAGTCTAATCAGCTCAAGCAAAACCTCATTCCAAAGCCTTGCTATTGATAAGCTATCACTACTTAAAGATGACACACTAAAGTTTAAACTGACATCAAATATTGACTCTTGTGTATAACAATCTGAATCTTTTACCCTTAGCTTAACAATACCCTTAGTATCTATATCCCAAATTACTTTAATATTATTAGTTCCTTGCCCATCTATAATTGTTCCATTTTCTACAGACCAAATGTATTCTTCAAAATCCTGTTCAAATACTGAATATGTTTCCATGTTTAAAGGTGTTGAACTTGTTGATCCATTTATCATTATTGATGGAATATAAGTGCATGAACCATTATTAACAGTAGCATCAATACTGTAATTACATGCAAAAATATCTGTACATCCTAATTCAGGGTTGATAGGTAAATTATCTATTATTACATAACCGTTATTTTCTTTTATTTTAATGGTAGAATTTGCGGGTATATTGTTATATGTTTCAGTAACTCCGCTAGGCCAAGTAACTGTAATTTCATCTACTATAGAAGAATTACCTAAACCAAAATGAATAGGTGTTATAGATTGTGATAAAAATCTTGAACCATGAAATAATCTATTTTGATTAAGACTATAGCTTTTTACATTAATTTTACTCCCGAATGCGTTTATATTGGACTCTGTACCTTCTAAAATTATTTTAAACCAAGTTTTATTTTGGTTATCAATTGTATTTTTATAAAAAATTAAATTACCATCAAAATCACCTGCAATAATATCTAAATCACCATCATTATCAAAATCAAAATCTACAATACTCTTAGTAACTGTTAAATTTTCACCAGATAATTCTGAACTATTATCAACAAAAGTTCTCTCACCATTTAAATTAACATTTTTAAAATAATAATTAGGCTGTTTATTATTCGTACTACCATTACCTATAAATAAATCCTCATAACCATCATTGTCAAAATCAGAAAATATCACACCCCAAGACCATTGAGTATCTTTAACATTATGAGTTTCACTTTCATCTAAAAAAAAACCATGACCTTTATTAATATAAAAACCATTCTGACTTATATTAGTAACAAATAAGTCAAATAACCCATCATTATTGAAATCAGATGTAGCCAAGCCCATACCATCATATGGATCTAGCACATTATAGTTTTCAGCAGATTCGATAAAATCAATACTATTTTTTATGTATAAAAAATTGTCACCATCAAAATCATTTGCAACATAAAGGTCTAATAAACCATCATTATTAAAATCCATCGGAATTGACGAATAACTTATACCAATTTTTTCATTAATAACTGTTTCTTCTAGTAAATTAAAAGTACCATCTTTTTTATTAATATATATTTTATTGGAATTTAAAGAACTATAATCGGATAAAAACAAGTCTAAATATCCATCATTATTATAATCAAACCATAAAGTTGTTGTTGTTATACATGTATCACAAAATTGTTCCAAATTGGCATCTACAGTAACCTCAGTAAATGTGCCATCACCATTATTTTTAAATAAATGATTTAAGCTAACACCAGATAGAAAAAGATCTGGATAAGAGTCATTATTATAATCCCCCCAAGAAGCTCCAATTTTATTACCTAAAGATCTACCTTCAATTTGTTCAGTAAATTGAATATAAAAATCATCAAGACCACTTATAGAAGTAACATTTTCAAAACTACCATCACCTTTATTCCTAAAAAGTCTACTAATTGTATTAGGATTTTCTTGTTCATATTCTTCTTGAGCTACTATAAAGACATCTAAATAACCATCTAAATCGTAATCAACTACTGATACTCCATTACTTTTAATAACATTAGTAAAACCTACTTGATTTGTTACATCTTTAAATTGTTGGCAATATAAATTTTGTATTAATAGTGATAATAGTATTATATTTTTTATTTTTTGCCCCATTTAATAAACTGTTTAATGCAAAAAAGAGGGAAAACGTATTTTCCCTCTTTTTTCTATAAAATAATTTGATTATCTAGTATAAACAGTAGTTCCTTCATCACCCCAAGGATTTGTCCATGAAATAGATATAGTATTACTGTCTATTATTGTTCCGTTTAGATCAACAACTTGCCCCCAATGATCTGTTGAAGTACCTGTAAGTGTAGTACCACAAATTTCACTAAAAGTACCTTCAATTTCCCATGATGCTCCATAAGCAGCTCCATAATGAAAAATATAAGCCCCTCCATATGCATCAATAATAGTATAATCTAAACCACTTGTACCAGCTGCTGAAATAGTAACTGTTGTAGCTAAATCTGTTGCAGGTGTCTGACCATCTGTATTTGTCGCATTAGTTACTCCTGACCAAGTACCTGATAAATCATAAAGAGGTGTTAAACACTTTACAGTTGCAGCATATCTAAAAGGAGTGTTATGTGAAGTAACAGCTACATCTTCTCCAACGTTTGTAGAAGTATATTCTGAACCATCTGTTAATTTAACAACCAATCTCATAATAAATAAATCACCACCATCTAAAATAGAGGTATCAACTCCTGTAGCAGCTATAGCTTCAGAACCTGTGAAAGAAAAAGTATATGTTGGCAATTGATCAGCAACTAATAAAACAGAATCTTCCATTGTAAATTCAGAAGCACTAACATTTTTAAGAAAAGCCTCATCTATTGAAACTACAACATTATCTACTGGTGTTGTATCTATAAATTGTACATAAACATCTACAGATTCAAGCGAATTATTATCAATAAAGTCAGCAAATTGAACTGTTACAGAAGCCGTAGAAGCTCCAGGGTCACCTTTATCAATATCTAAATTGATCTCTTCAACTGTTGTTAAAACAGCTCCATTAGTTATACTATCTGCATTTAATTTATCCGCATCATCACAAGAGTAAATTAAAACTAAACTAGCAAATAATAATATTTTTAAAATTTTATTCATCTTTTTATTATTTTAAATTAATTATCCCAAAAAACTGTTTGATAAACATCTGTTTTCTGTGTAGCATTAGAATTTTGGTTCACGTAATCAGATGGGTAAAAGAAAGAATTTACAAACTGAGTAGTAACACTTTTTCTTAGAGGTTGTAAATTATCTGGCATACCTGTTCGTCTAAAAGTATTGTAAGCTTCTATTCCATTACCATATAATGCAATAAAATATTCTTTTACAATAATATTTAATTTTTCATCATTTGTTGCAGCTGCATCATACAAAGCTAGAACTTCATCAATATAAGACGTAATATATGCAGCATCTGGCACATATGAAGAATTTGCTATAGAAGAACCAAAATTAATTACTTTATCTATTGATTTAGTAATTCCATTTTCCAAATAAGTCCTAGCATCACCTGTAGTTCCAATAGTTAAAGCTGCCTCAGCTAACATAAAGTCAACATAAGAAGACATCATTATTGGAGAAATTCCTTGACCAACTAAACCTACATTTCTATCTGCAATTGAAACAAATGTATCTTCATCAAATGGCCCCCCTACAGGATAAACACCCCAGGTTGCTCTTAAAGATGTATCAGGAGGTATACCTCCATCATCACCATGATCTCTTCCCCAATAACCATCTGTAAGAGTACAATAAGGAATAGCAAAACCGTAATGATCTGGTGGTAAAGTACCATAACATGCTTGTTCTACCGTAGTCTCAGAACTTGTTGATCTTTGTCTATAAAAATAGTAACGTGTTCTTGGATCTACGACTGTTTTACCAGTACTGTATTGATGAACTAATTCATTCATATAATGGTTAGACATATAATCTGTAACACCACTACCTTCTACAAAATTTCTTGCAAAAATTGGATGTCTACTATCAGGATCTGTATCTGTTGAAGAATATTGAAAAAAGAAATCATCATCAGATGATTGAATGTAATTTCCTGAAGCAACAATAGCATTAATTTCAGAAGCTACATCGTCTACTAAACGAGTTTGTAAATAAAACTTTAGTTTTAACGTATTTGCTAATTTTGTCCATTTAGCTTCATCTCCATCATAGTATAAATCAGTTGAAGGAAGTACAGATTCTGTTTTTCCCAAATTAACTATAGCTTC
The DNA here is from genome assembly GCF_947500975.1 of uncultured Polaribacter sp. GTDB lineage: Bacteria > Bacteroidota > Bacteroidia > Flavobacteriales > Flavobacteriaceae > Polaribacter. Next base: position 49,835 of record NZ_CANMUE010000005.1, on the reverse strand, counting down.
ATCTAAAAGAGCAATTAGTTTAGGGTATATTTCTGAACCTAAATCCGCTACTGGATTTAATGACACACCGTCATTACTCTCTGTATAAGGAATATCTCCTATATAATCTACTAATGTTCCTACCATATATGCTTCAGCAATTTGAGCTATAGCTGCATGGGTATACAACTCTTGCTCAATTGCTAATGGAACCAAAGCTCTTGCATCTGGCAATACACCTGAATAAACATTACTCCATGCATTATTCAACTGACTAGCAGCATAACCATTTTCATATGTAGGTCCAAAAAAATGTAGTATCCTAGTTAATTCCATACCTTCTTCAGTTATATTTTCGAAAAAATCTGACATGGTAATTTGAATTGATGATAGGTAAAAATCTACATCAGCAGAACTTTCTGTCAATGCATTGGGGCTATCTAGAAGTTCTAGTTTAGTGGTCTCACAAGAAGAGGCCATAAATATAGAAATTAAAGATATTGAAAAGTATTTTAAAAATTTTGTCTTCATAATATAAAAAGTTTTTTTTAGAATGATAGTTTTAAACTCAAACCATATCTTTTAGCACTTGGCCCAGTTAACCAATCTACTCCTACAGAATTTCCAACACCAGAACTTAAAGAATTTGTGTCGAAATTAATTGCATCTGGAAAATTAAATGCCTTGTACCATAAGTTAGAACCTGAAGCTGTAAAAGAAATTCCTGAAAACGGAGTGTTTTCAAGATTTTCTTTAGGTAAAGAATAGCTAAGACTTACATCGCTTAGTCTTAAAGTGGTTCCATCATAAACTCTAAACTCATTCGGACCATATAGCCAGTTATCAAAAGCTACATTAGTTGCATTAATTTGAGTTGTGTTTACAGCACCAGTAGTTGTTACACCAGGTAAAACATAAGTTCCATATCTATCTAAAGGGAATTCAACTAAACCTCTATTTAATAAAGTTGCTGCAGTTAAAGAATAAATATCTCCTCCATGTCTATAATTAAAAGAAAATGAGAATTTAAAGTTTTTATAACTAATTGTATTGTTTATTGTACTTGTAAAATCTGGATTAGGATTACCAATAACTAGATCATTTTCAACAGTCTCTAAATAGTTACCATCATCACCAACAATATAATTCCCAGAATCATCTCTCTGTATTTGAGTACCAACTAGCACACCATATGCTTCTCCTTCTATTGCAGCATTTAAACCACTATTTAAGAATATGATATCAACATCTTCAGGAAGTTCAACAACAGTTGTTTTATCTTTATAAAAAGTTAAAGAAGTATTCCAATTAAAATCTTTTGTTTTAATTACATCAGCATTTAAATCTACCTCAATACCAGTCGCTTCAATAGTACCTCCATTAATAACAGTTGATGTATAACCTGTAGAAGGGTCTAAATCTTTATTTGTAATTAAGTCTTCTGTTGTTCTTTTAAAAACACTAACATTTAAACCTACTCTATTAAATAATCTTGTATCTAAACCAAATTCTATTTCAGACACAAGTTCTGGCTTTAAATTTGCATTTCCTAAAAAGTTAGATGTAGTATTAGTTGAAACGACATTACCATCATTATCAACATATGATCTTGCACTTAAGCTTAGAGTATTTCTTGTATTATATGGATTTGGAAAACCTGCAGAAGTACCAAAACCTATCCTAGCTTTAAGATAGTTTAAAACATCACCTTTAAGACCTTCTATAGCCTCCGTAGGAACAAATGACAAACTTGCTGAAGGATAAAGTATCGAATTATTTTCTGCTTCTAATGTTGAAGTCCAATCCATTCTAGCCGCAGCATTTAAAAAAAGATAACCTTTATACCCAAGAGTAGCATCAATATAAGTACCTAAAGTATTTTCTTCAGAACTAAATTGCATATTAGCACCACTAAATGAATTAACAGAAGATGTATTAACAAAATTATAATGTCTTAATGTTCCAAACGCTATTTGATCAGTACTCTCAAGACCATCACGATCAAACTCTGCTCTTGTAGAGTTAGCACCAACAATTGCATTAAAATTAAGATCTTCAGAAAAATCTTTATTATAAGTTAAACTTAAAGTATGATCTTTTAAAGTGTTAGTAATATAAGTTGTTCTGTAAACCCCTAATGCATTACCATCAATACCACCAGCATTTTGTCCATAAAAACTACTTTCTGTATATGTATCAATACCGTATTTATATGCTAACTTCATTGACTCACTAAGATCATAAGAAACATTAAAACTACCGTATACACGATTGATTAATTGACCTGTTTTAGAATTTTCTACAGTCCATCTAGGATTTTGTATAGAATTACTCTCTCTATAATACAAACTACCACCATCAGCTCTCTGGTAAGGAATATTCATCAAATCTACATTCCTTGGCGTATACATTAAATCTCCAAAAACCGAAGCTCCTCCACCAAAAACACCACTACCATTAGAAGCCGCTACTGGAGGACTAATATAGTCTGTTTTAGCAAAATTCAGAGTCCCTCCAAACTTAAATTTCCCTTTCTTAGTAGAACCACCTACACCTATATTATCTCTTGATAAACTATTACCTGGAGTAAAACCATCCTCATCATGTTTACTATAATTAACGCTGTATCGACTTGTACCATTTCCTCCACTAACCTGAATTGAGTTAGTCTTAACAATACCAGTTCTAAAAAAAGCGGCAACATTATCATAAGCTTTATAAGCATATGGTGAAGCTGCTAAATCTTCATAACCAGCAATAAAATCACTTTGGCTATTTGTTGCAAAAGGGTGATTAACATACACCTGACCATCCTCTACACTGTTAAAATAACTACCATAAACATTTGGGTTAGTATCTGAAAAAGCAGGCCCCCAATTACTAAAGTACCACCCAAACTCTTGATTGAACCCACCTCCAAATTCATTTTGGTAATCTGGCAAATGTGGGTCAGAAAAGAAAACTGACGAACTAACACTCACACTCGTTTTATCAATACTCCTAGTATCTCCATTTTTAGTGGTTATTACTACAACCCCATTTCTACCTCTTTCACCATATAATGTAGTAGCACTTAAACCTTTCAAAACATTTAGGGTAGCAATATTATTAGGATCTAAATCTAACATTCTACTTGACTCAGTAGAGTTGTCAAAATAAGAAGTTTGAGCATTGGTATTTGTATTAAAAGGCACCCCATCCACAATATACAAAGGCTGATTAGAACCTGTAATTGAAGAATACCCTCTAATAATTACATTTGTAGCTGAACCACTTATACCATTACTACTTGTAACCTGTACACCCGCAGCTTTACCTCTCAAAACCCTAGCTAAATCAGCTTCTGATTTTTGCTCTAATTCTGCACCTTTAATCTTCGTAACAGAATACCCTAAAGACTTACCTTCTCTTTTGATACCAAGAGCCGTTACAACAATCTCATCTAAAACATTATTATCCTCGACCATTAAAACATTAATAGTATTTGATGTTCCAATACTTTTTTCAATAACCTTAAACCCCAGGTACCTAAAAATCAAAACATCTCCTGCTTTAACCTTAACAGAATACTTACCATCAAAATCAGTTTCGGTCCCATTAGCACCACCTTTAACAGCAACACTTACACCAGGTAACGCACCTGATGAATCAGATACTGTTCCAGAAACTGTTTTTTCCTGCGCAAACGTTATTTGCACAACAAACGCTAATAATAGCGTTAAAATTCCTTTAAACTTTGTTTTCATTGTTTATAATAATTTGAATTAATACCCCAAATATTAGAAAATAATGTTAATTAAACAATAAAAAATGTTAAAAGTTGTTAAATTTAACACATAGCAAATTAGAAATATGATTTTAAATGAAAAAACAGGATTTTAATAAAATATTTAAGCTAAAAATAAAAACTATAATTTTAAAATACCTTTTTTTTCAACAACTAAACACTGTAAAAAATTAACATCCTATACTCAACTTAAAAAAACACTTGGCAATAACAGGCAAATCACCTTTTTTTTTCGTAACCAAAACTCTTTTTGCTTCTAAATAATACCGATAAAATAAAAACAACATCTATCAAAAAAATATTATCAGGAATGTTTAAGAAAACCAAATTAACTGATGAAAAACAAACATTTATGAAAGTTAGAAAACTACAAACTTGTCAAATGAAGATAAAATTTGCAGTCATTTTTTTTCCAATAGATTATATCAACAAATCAAAACCAACAACAACCAAAGACTACGATCAATAAATTAACCGTACAAAATCTTTTTAAATAATTTTTATTATTTAAAAACTATTTTTTTTAAGGTTTTTTAAAAAATATAAATTGTAAGTTTATGTTAAAATAATTGCCCTTTTAAGATTAATTTAAGACTTTTGGAGTTAATTAATTCAAATGATTATACAATGAAAACAAAGTTTAATGGAATTTTAACGCTTTTATTAGCGTTTGTCGTGCAGATTTCGTTTGCACAAAACAAAACTATTTCCGGTACTGTATCTGATAGTTCAGGTTCACTCCCAGGAGTAAGTGTAGTAAAAAAAGGAACCAACATTGGTACTGAAACAGATTTTGACGGTAAATATTCTATCAAAGCAAACAATGGAGATATCCTTGTGTTTAGATATTTGGGATATGAAACTGCTGAAAGAACAGTTGGCAACGCTAATACTATCAATGTAAAACTAGTAGAAGGTGGTGAAGTTCTTGATGAGATAATTGTAACTGCATTAGGTATAAAAAGAGAAGAAAAAGCCTTAGGTTACGCAACACAACAAGTTAGTTCTGAAAAATTAACTACAGTTAGAGACGCAAACATCGTCAACTCTTTAAGTGGTAAAGTTGCAGGTGTTAGTATTACAAATTCTTCAGGAGCAGTAGGTGCAGAAAGTAGAATTGTAATTAGAGGTATTTCTTCTATTAGCGGTAATGCTCAACCTTTAATTGTTGTTGATGGAGTTGTAATGGACAATTCTTCCTATGGTAGTTCTGGAGCTTATGGTGGTAACAGTACTCCAAATGGTTTGGCTGATTTAAACCAAGATGATATTGAAAGTATTAATGTTTTAAAAGGTGGTTCGGCAACATCTCTTTATGGTATGCGAGGATCTAATGGTGTCCTTGTTGTTACAACTAAATCTGGTAAAAAATCAGATAAATTAGGTATTGAAATTTCTTCAAGTGTTAGTTTTGAAAATGTTTATATTCTTCCAGATTATCAAAACTCTTATGGTCAAGGACCTAGCTCAACTTATTTTGAATTTGTTGACGGGGTAACAGGTGATGGTGGTGTTGATGAAAGTTGGGGGCCAGCTTTAGATGCTGGACTTGAATTTATACAATGGAATTCTGTTGACGGTGAAGCCTTACCATGGGTTTCACAACCTGACAATGTTAAAGACTTTTATCAGACTGGAATCACAACAAATAATAATATTTCTTTTTCTAAAGGAGGAGAAGGTTACAGTAGTAGATTATCTATAGGAGTTACAGACCAAACTGGTGTTCTGTACAATACTGATTTAACAAAGTATAATATAGGGGGTCGTGTTAATTTTGACCTATCAGATAAATGGACTGCAGGTTTTAGTGTAAACTATTCAAAGTCTGAAAGTGATAACTTACCTTCTGTTGGTTATGGAGATTCTAATAATCAAATAGGTCAATTAGTTTGGGCTGGTCGTAATGTAGATTTTAATGCCTTAAAAGATTATAATAACTTACCTACTGGCTTTGCAGCAGGTGCAGACGTAGCTACACCAATTAACTGGAACTTAGCATATAACAACAATCCATATTGGGCTTTAGATAATAATACTAACTCTTTTGATAGAAATAGGTTATTAGGTAATGTTAATTTAGGTTATAAATTAACTGATAAATTAAGCATTAATGCTCAAACAGGTATTGATTATTTTTCTTCTTTAGACACACAAAAACGTGCTTTTGGAACCTACCAAAGTGTTCGTGGATCTTATTCAGAAACTCAACGTACTAGATATGAAATTAACAGTCAAGCAATATTAAGCTACAATACTGATTTATCTGATGATTTTAAATTGAATGCTAATATTGGTGGTAATATGATGGTTAATAATTACCATAGATTATATATGAGTGCTCCAGAATTACAACTACCTGGTCTATACAATATTTCTAATACTAGAGATGGTGTAACTCCTGTTTTATCGCAAAGACAGATTGATCAAAAAATAAATAGTGTATTTGGTTTTGTGGGTATCTCTTATAAAGATTATGCTTTCTTAGATATTACAGGTAGAAATGATTGGGCATCTGTATTACCTATTAATAATAATAGTTTTTTCTACCCTAGTGTTACTGGTAGTATAATTGTTAGTGAGATGTTTGATATTAAAAGTGATGCAATTTCTTATTTAAAAGTAAGAGGTGGTTGGTCTAATGTTGGTAGTGCCGGTCCTTTAGCACCTTATAGTATAGAACCTAGTTTTTCTTACTCTTCTAATCCATGGGGAACAACTCCTGTTGCTTTTTACCCTGGAGCTCTTTGGAACCCTGATATTAAAAACGAAAGTACAGAAGAAATTGAAGTTGGTTTAGAAGCACGTTTGTTTAAAAGCAGGTTACGTTTAGATGTAACATACTACAACAAAGAAACGACAGATGTAATTATGGCAAAAGATATTGACCCTGCTTCTGGTAATACCTCTTATTGGGATAACGTAGCTGATATTACAAATAAAGGTCTTGAGTTAACATTAGGCGCAGATATCATAAAAAATGAAGATGGATTTAATTTGGGTATAGATATAAATTTTGCAAAGAATGTAAATGAAGCTAATAATATAGATGATGATGCAACAACTAACAATGGACAAGTTGTTTTAGGTGGATTATGGAATGTAGATATTGTTGCTAAAGAAGGAGAAGCTGTAGGTGCAATTTATGGACCTGGCTTTTTAAGAGATGATTCAGGAGAAATTATTTACGCTAATGGATTACCACAAAGAGATCCAACATTTAAAGTTTTAGGAAATATCAATGCTGATTGGACAGGAGGTTTAAATGTAAACATGTCTTACAAAAACTTTAGTTTAACAACTCTATTTGATGTTAAAAGTGGTGGAGATATTTACTCTCAAACTAATTCATGGGGTAAATATGCAGGTGTTTTAGAAGAAACATTACAAGGTCGAGAAACTGGAATAGTTGGAGATGGTGTGATGTCTGATGGAAATGGAGGATATGTAACAAACAATGTTGTAGCATCAGCAAGTAGCTTTTATAGTACTACTTACTCTCAGAACATAGCAGAATCATCTGTATATGATGCTTCTTTTGTAAAATGGAGAGAGTTAGGTTTAACTTATACATTACCAAAAAGATTATTACAAAATACTGGTGTAGACCAAATTTCTTTTGGTACAACTGTTAGAAACTTAGCTTTATTATACAGTAAAGTACCACATATTGATCCAGAATCTGCATTTAGTGGTGCAACTGGTAATCAAGGTATAGAGTATGCTCAAATACCGTCTACTAGAAGTGTTAGTTTTAACTTAAATGTTAAATTTTAAAAAATATTAAAATGAGAAAAATTAAATATTTATTAGTGTTTTTAGTTGTTAGTCAAATAATAACGCTTACAAGTTGTGATAGCGACTTTGAAGAAGTTAATACAAATTCGAATGATCCAGTATCGGTTCCTAGTGAATTATTATTGGCTGGGACATTAAGATCTACAGCAGATAGAATTAACGATTATTTTTTAGCAGGTGAAGCTGGGTCTTGTTGGGTACAACATCTAGCAAAACCAATTTATAATGATAATGAATTGTATATACCTAGGCAAGGAAGTATAGAGTTCTTATGGTCTGTACTATATGCTTCAGTTATTAAAGATGCAGATGTAATGCAAAAATTAGCTTTAGAAGAAGGTAATAGTAACATGCAAGGTGTTGCTTTAGTTATCAAAGCGAATGCATATCAAATTTTAACTGATGCATTTGGTAATATTCCAATGACAGAAGCTTTAGGAGCTGATACTACTGGTAATATTACTCCTGCTTATGATGACAGTCAGACAGAAATATATCCTGCAATTATAGCTATGCTAGAAGAAGCTGATGCGTTACTTAATGGTAATGGTACAATTGATTCAAGTCAAGATTTACTTTATTATGGAGATTATACTGGATGGAAAAAATTTGCTAATTCTCTAAAATTTAGAGTATTAATGAGAAGTGGAAACACAAGTGGTTTACAATCTTTAGTTAATGCGGGTAATTTATTTTCAAGTAATAATGATGAAGCTAAATTAGTTTACCTTTCTGCAGCTCCAAACGCAAACCCTTGGTATGAAGGTCTAGTTGATGGCGGAAGAGATACTGAATGGTGTCTTGGTGAAGAGTTAGTTAATTATATGAATGCTTATGGAGATCCAAGATTAGCCGTTTATGCTCAAGAAGTTGGCGGTAATGGATCTGGTGGTGGATATGTTGGTAAACCTGCAGGTATAGAAGATATTGGAAACTCAATTTACGGTGATTCTAACAATGTTTCTTTAATAGGTGAAAAGTATCTTGAAGCTGAACAACCTGCTTATTTTATGAGCTATGCTCAATTAAATTTATTAATGGCTGAGGCTGCCGAAAAAGGGTACATCTCTGGTGATGCTGCAACTTATTTTGCTGCTGGTATTACTGCATCTTGTGAGGCTAACGGAGTATCTGCTCCTTCAATAAACTACCTTAGTGGTACAGCAGGGTTACAACAAATTGCTGAACAATCTTGGGTTGCTCTATATATGCAAGGATTTGAAGCATGGGCTGAATGGAGAAGAACTGGTTACCCAGAATTACCATTAGCTATAGATGCTGCAGTTTCTTCAATACCTACAAGATTTAACTATCCTGCTACACAACAGTCTTTAAATAATGCTAATTACACTGAAGCAGTTTCTGTACAAGGTGCAGATTTATTAACAACTCCATTATGGTGGCAGTAAAATTATTTAACAAAATAAAATTTTAACAAATGAAACATATAAAAAATATATTTATTGCAATAGCTAGCATAATAGCGTTTACGGCTTGTGAAAGTAATATTGATACAGTTGCTGAAATAGCAGATGAACCAGGGATGATTATTAGTGTTAGTGCTTCATCTGATAGTTCTATATTAGGTAGCCCTGAAGTTGGCGTAGATTTAGATGATGCTACAGTTACAATTACAAATGCATATTTAGATTATACAATTGCATTAGCATCTGGTACGTTAGATAATATTTCTAAAATAGAAATTGTAAAATCATTTAATGGTGGCGAAGATATTGTTTTATCTGAAACTACAACTTTACCATATAATTTAGTTATTGATAATTTAGATGATTTAATATCTGGAATTGATGTAACTGTTGATGATTTAAGAATTGGAGATGTTTTGGCTATTAAAGCAAGAGTTACCCAAAATGATGGAGATGTATATTATTACAATTCTGCATTAGAATATCAATTAGTGATTAACTGTTCTTCTGATTTAGCAGGTACATATACAGTTTACTATAGTTCTGGAAGTTATACTTACACAATTACTGAACTTTCTCCAGGTAAGTATCAAAGTGATCAGATGCTTGGATGGCCTACATCAGGATATTGGGTTAATTTTACTGATACTTGTGGTATTCTTTCAATGAGTATTAACGAATGGGCATTTGCAGGAGGTTATCCTATAACAGCAGAAGGTTATGTTGATGCAGATGGTAGCTTAGTATGGCCTAGTGTTTCTGTTGAAGGAATATTTGATGGTTACTCTTATACAATGTTTAAAAATTAAATAATATAAACAATTATGAAAAAAATATTAAAAAACGTTGGAGTATTTGCTCTTACTTGTATATTTCTTACTTCTTGTAATGAAAATGATGACAATACTGGTGCATCACTAATAAATTATAGCACAGCAACTGTAACTTTAACATCTAGCTCTCCTACTACTTTTAGTGAGAATTCTATTGATGCTGATGATGCTACAACTTATGCAGTAACTATAACGGCAACATTAACTGAAGTACAGCCAATAGATGCTGTTATAGATTTAGTTCAAACAGGAGGTACTGCAAATTCAAGTGATTTTGAAGCTGGTACTATTACAATTAAAGCGGGGAATTTAACAGCCTCAGCATCTGTTAATATATTACAAACTGGTGATATTGAAGGTACTGAAACATTAGAAATTGGTGCTGTATCTAGAGCAAATTTTGATGTAAGCTCTTTTACTCATTCTGTTTCTATTGAAGATGATTATATTAATAATCAATTAGCACTAAGTTTATCTTGGGATTCAACTGCAACTTCTGATGATATTACTATTGGTTCTTTTTGCGAAATTGATTTTGATTTAATATTATATGATTCTGCATTTAATTATTTAGGTTATGTTTTAGGAAGTACTGATTGCCCAGAAGAAAATGTACTTTATGGTTTAGCAGATGGCACTTACTATCTTGTTGCAGATTTATATTCTAACCCTTATTCTAGTTTAGGTTTAACAGACACAATTCCATTAACTTTAAGTTGGAGTCAAGAATATTTTGAGAATACTACTGGGTCAATATCTAGTAATGAATACAATTTAGGAATGGGTTCTGGTTTAGGAGGCTTAATCGTTGTATTAGAAGTAGCTAATGGCTATGAATATACACTTTCTGAGTACTAATATTTAAAGTTACAAATAAATTTTAATTTAAGCACCTGTGTGATTCATTTCTTCATAGGTGCTTTTATATTTAAAAAACAAATTATAAATATGAAAAAAATTATATTATTTTCAACAATAGTTCTTGCAAGTCTACTAACTTTAGTTTTTAGTTTTGGAAATCAAAAAGAATTAAGTTCTATAAATAATTCAAAAATAAAATCAGTTCATAAAAAAAACATAGAGCAAAACCCTTTTAAGGAAACTTTAAAATTATCAAAACTAGAAAGAAAAGCACAAGGTTTAACACCTAATAAATATAACGAAGAACAGTGGATTCTTACTATGAATCCAGAACTAGGTAGACCAACACCAATAAAAGTAGCAGAAATACAAAAAGAACTATTACAAAAAAGTAACAATTATTCACGTACCCCTGGAGATGATATAGATAATATGTGGATAAATAGAGGCCCTAATAATGTTGGAGGCAGAACTAGAGCGCTTATGTTTGATCCAAACGATGCTACTGATGAAACCGTTTTTGCAGGAGGTGTAAGTGGTGGTTTATGGAAAAATTCAAATATTTCTAATGAAAATTCGGTATGGGAAAGAGTTGGAATACCTGAGAACTTAGCAGTTTCTAGTATTACTTTTGACCCAAATGATACAAATGTATTTTATGTTGGTACAGGAGAATCATATGTTGGACATACAGATGGGTCAGTTAATGGTGACGGTATATGGAAATCTATTGATGGGGGTTCAACTTGGACAAACATTTTTGGAGGAAACACAGGTGTTAGCTATTTTGTATCATCATCAAATATTACGGTAAACTCTCCTTCAGAAATTGCCGGTGATTATCAGTCATTTCCTACAACTAACTTTGGCCCAGAAATAACTTCTGTAATATCGGCAGAGTTCATAATGGCAAATGATAGTGCTGATACTGCAACTGAAGCTTGCAACTCATTTGGGGACGATGCAACAGGTAAAATAGCTGTAATAAGAAGAGGTAACTGTGACTTTGTTGTAAAAGTTAAAAATGCTCAAGATAATGGTGCTATAGCGGTTATAATGTTAAATAACGTATCTGGAGAGCCAATACCTATGGGGGGAGAAGATTCAACAATTACAATTCCTGCTGTTATGATATCTAAAGAAACTGGAGATTTAATTGAAGCTGCATTAGAAACTGGTACTGTAAGTGGTTCTTTAAACCCTGCTGAAGGTAATTTTACCGCAATGGTTGTACCTGGAATACAGCATATAAATGATATTAAAATAAAAAATAATGAAGGTGTATCTGAAATTTATGTAGCTGCTGCTGATGCATTATATGGATCTTCTAATTCAGCTACAACTATCGGTGGTTTATCATACGGTTTATATAAATCAATTGATGGTGGAGATAATTGGACGGAATTATCACTTCCATTAACTGAAGATGGAAACAAACACTGCCCTAATGATATTGAAATTGATTCTAGTGGCAAAATATGGGTCTCAACAACTCAGAGCAAAATATACGGAGATGGAGGTGGTGAAATTTTTTCTTCTTCTGATGGTGTAAATTTTTCTAATATTTATACTGTTACAAATGGTTCTAGAACACAAATAGCTGTTTCTTCTACCTCAGCAGGTAAAATTTATGTTTTAGCTGAACTAACAACAGGAGGAGTTACAATAATAAGTACCACTTCTGGATTTGTACCAGCTTTTGGAGTAAGAACAAAAACACTTCCTGACGATGCTGATACAGATATTACAGCAAATGATTTTACAAGAGGACAAGCTTTTTATGATTTATTATTAGAGGTTGCTCCAAATAATGATGATATAGTATATACTGGAGGAATTGACTTATTTAAATCTACCAATGGAGCATCTTCTTGGAATCAGATTTCTCACTGGTATGGTGGTTTTGGTTATCAATATGTTCATTCAGACCAGCACATTGCTGCTTTTGGACATAATGATTCTAATAAAGTTATATTTGGTAATGATGGTGGTGTTGCTTATAGCTCTAATGGTGGTACTACTATTGTAGAAAGAACAAATGGTTTAATCACATCTCAGTTTTATACTTTGGGTGTGGGACCAACGACGGCTTTTGATGGAGATTATTTTGCAGGCGGATTACAAGATAATGGTACGGTATTAATTGAAAACGGTAACTCAAATGGGCCTGATAGTTCTACTGAAATTTATGGAGGTGATGGTGCATATACATTTATGGATCAAGATGGTACAGATAGATATATAATTAGTAATTATGTATATAATGGTGGAATTAATTTATATAACTTTGATGGTGATAATGTTTCAATAAATAGTGAAAATGAGAGTAATGGTGCATTTATCAATCCTCAAGCATTAGATTCTAATTTAGATATTTTATACTCTAATTATTCTGCATCAGGTAATTATATAGTAAAAAGGTATTCTGGTATTAAATCTACAACTACATTAACTAAAACAGATTTAACTGATGAACTATTAACAACAACACCAACAGCCTTTACTGTATCACCACATACTACTACATCATCAACCTTACTTATTGGTACCATTTTAGGTGATGTTCTCTTGGTGGAAAATGCTGACAGTGAAAACCCTACATGGACAGGTTTAGATGAAAACCGATTGATAGGTAGTATTTCTGATTTAGAGTTTGGTCAAACTGAGAATGATATTTTTGTAACCTTACATAATTATGGTGTAAATAATATTTATTATTCAAGTGATAAAGGAGTAACATGGCAAGCAAAAGACGGAAACCTTCCAGACTTGCCTGTAAAAGCAATATTACAAAACCCTCTTAATTTAGAAGAAGTTATTATTGGTACAGAACTTGGAGTTTGGTATACTTCAAACTTTTCTGATACAAACCCTACTTGGCTACCATCTTATAATGGTATGAGTAATGTTAAAGTATTAGATTTAGATTTAAGAGATGATAATATGGTATTTGCAGCTACCCATGGTAGAGGTGTATTTTCTGGTCAATTTACTGCTGAATCTCTAAGTTTAGATGAAAATATTTTATCTTCATCTGAGATAAAAATATATCCTACAGTTTCTAATGGAATTATAAATATCAAGTCTCTAAATGATTTAGGGGAAACTAAATTTATTATTTATAATTTATCAGGTCAAAAAATGTATTCAGATATATTAGAGTTGTCTAACAATGAAAGCTCAATAAATTTATCAAACTTTTCAAGTGGGGTCTATTTAATTAAGTTTTCTGTTGAAGGTAATGAAGTTACACATAAATTTATTATTAACTAATATTTTTAATATAACTTTTAAAATAAACCATCAAAACTTAGAAGTTTTGATGGTTTATTTTTTAAGCTGAAATGCCTAACATTAATATTATTTGGGTTAGATTTTATTTTTAACATACATTTGCAAAATGATAGATAAATTAACAACCATTTTTGGAATTAGAGCAATAATTGAAGCCATAGAAAGTGATTCTACTATAAATAAAATCTACCTTCAAAAAGGATTAAGAGGAAATTTATTTTATGAACTTGATAAAATAATTAAAGAAAGGAAAATTACAACAAGTATAGTACCTGTAGAAAAATTAGATAGATTATCAAAAAACAATAACCATCAGGGTGCTGTTGCCCAAATATCTCCTGTAGAATTTCATGATCTAGAACAATTAATTGAGAAAACATTAGATGAAAATAAAGTACCTCTGTTTTTATTATTAGATCAACTTTCTGATGTTAGAAATTTTGGAGCAATAATAAGAACTGCTGAATGTACTGGTGTCAACGGTATTATTGTTCAGAAAAACGGTAGTGCACCTGTAAATGCTGAAACAATAAAAACCTCAGCTGGCGCAGCTTTTAAAATACCAATATGTAAAGTAGACCATATAAAAGATGCCATTTATATGTTAAATGCTGTTGATATTAAAACTGTTGCTGCTACAGAAAAAACAGAAGACTCTATTTATGATGTTAATTTTAATCAACCAATAGCAATTATTATGGGTTCTGAACATAGAGGGGTAAACCCATCAATTTTAAAAATGTCAGACTATAAAGCAAAACTACCTTTACTTGGCGAAATAGAATCACTAAATGTTTCTGTTGCTTGTGGTGTTTTTTTATATGAAACTGTGAGGCAAAGACAAAAATAATTAGTAAACACATATCACATTTATTCTGGTAGCTCCTCCTCCACTGTTTCTGGAGGAGAAAAATTACCTTCCTCATCAAATAGTAAATCGAACTCTGTTTTTGTAAATTGATGTGCTTCTTTGGTAATCCCCTTATTTCTGTACAAGTAAGCTAAAATTAAACCTACAGTAAAACCAGATAAATGTCCTTCCCAAGACATCCCTTCTTTAATTGGTAAAACATACCAAATCATACTACCATAAAGAAAAATTACTATCAAAGAAAGTGATACTAACCTGTAATGCTTCCTAATAATTCCACTAAAAAAAACAAAACTAAAAAGTAAGTACACTACGCCACTAGCTCCAATATGAAAAGATTCTCTTGCAATAATCCAAGTAATAAAACCAGTAAAGAACCCACCAATCAATAAAACTTTATAAGCAACATCTTTATAAAAATAAAAAACACTACTTAAAAGCACAAATAAAGGAATTGAATTATTAAATAGATGCGATGTGTTACTATGTATAAAATGTGTTAAGAAAACACCTTTAAAACCACTTAAAGTTCTTGGAAAGACCCCAAACTTGTTAAAGTTGAATCCATATTTAATTTCAATTCCATAAATAAACCAAATACTAATTACATAGATTGCAGGAATTAAAAATATTGAATTTGAATATGCGAGTTTTTTGTTTGTTGTCATCAACATAAAAATAACAAAAATCTAACCAAAAAAGATTTATGCAAATTCTGTCAGAAATGTTTATTATTTTTACTGAATGAATGAACCTTTGGCAGAAAGAATAAGGCCTAAAACTTTAGATGATTATATTAGTCAGCAACATTTAGTTGGTAAAAATGGAGTTTTAACTAATTTAATTCAACAAGGAGTCATTCCTTCTTTAATTTTATGGGGACCTCCAGGAATTGGAAAAACCACGTTGGCAAATATTATTGCTACAGAATCTAAGAGACCATTTTATACTTTAAGTGCTATTAGTTCTGGCGTTAAAGATGTAAGAGATGTCATTGAAAAGGCCAAAAAAAGTGGAGGATTATTTTCAACAAAAAATCCAATTTTATTTATTGATGAGATCCACCGGTTTAGTAAATCTCAGCAAGATTCTTTATTAGGTGCTGTAGAAAAAGGTTGGATTACTTTAATTGGGGCAACCACAGAAAACCCAAGTTTTGAAGTAATACCTGCCCTACTTTCTCGTTGTCAGGTATATATTTTAAATTCTTTTGATAAAACTGATTTAATAGCTCTTTTGCATAGAGCAATAGAAAAAGATGAGCTTTTATCGACCAAAAAAATTATTTTAAAAGAAACTGATGCTTTGTTACAGGTTTCTAGTGGTGATGCCAGAAAGCTTCTAAATATTTTTGAGTTATTAGTATCTACTGATGATGAAATTGAAATTACTAACAAACTTGTTTTAGAAAAAATTCAGAAAAATACAGTTCGATATGACAAAACAGGTGAGCAACATTATGATATTATTTCTGCTTTTATAAAATCGATAAGAGGAAGCGACCCAAATGCTGCCGTGTATTGGTTGGCAAGAATGATTGAAGGTGGTGAGGATGTAAAGTTTATTGCTAGAAGGTTGTTGATTTCTGCTTCTGAAGATATTGGAAATGCAAACCCAACAGCTTTAATTTTAGCAAACAATACTTTTCAAGCAGTATCTACAATTGGTTATCCAGAATCTAGAATTATACTGAGTCAATGTGCAGTATATTTAGCAAATTCACCTAAAAGTAACGCTTCTTATGTAGCTATAGGTAAAGCACAAAATTTGGTTCAAAAAACAGGAGATTTATCTATACCTCTTCATTTAAGAAATGCTCCAACTAAATTAATGAAAGACTTAAATTACGGTAAAAACTATAAATATTCTCATGATTACCCAGATAGTTTTGTTGAACAAGAATTTTTACCTGATGAAATTTCAGGTACAAAAATCTATGAACCAGGACAAAATGCTAGGGAAAATCAGTTTAGAGAAATATTACAAAAAAGATGGAAAAAAAAATACGATTACTAGAATTTTATTTGATATTCTTTTTCTACTAATTGATTGTTTTCATAATATTGGGCTAACCAATAGCTATTGTTTTTAAATAAAATTCCGTTTTTATCTTTGATTACAAAAACGTCTTTAACATTAGTTTTTAAAATTATAAAAACAACTTTAGGAGTCATATTTACTAATTGAAATCCGTTTGCATTTGGTTGCGCATATAAAAGTTTAGATTCTTTTTTAATAACTTTGCCTTTCTGCTCTAACTCTTTAACTTTTATTATTTGAGGTGCAATTATTGTTTTTCCAACAGGTTTATCTATAATATTTTTTGGCTTCTTTATTTCCTCAATATTAGAAGATAAATAAGTATTAGAAAAATCTGACATTGTATTATATGCATTTCTAATTGACTCATGATATGCTTTTTTATACGCTTTTTCTTTACTTTTACCTTGTTTAGAACTAAAAATCAACTTACCGCTACAGTCTTTAATCTGTATTGTACTCTTTGTTGAAAACATAGAAGATGCATCTTTAATATCTGTAAATAATGCCAAACATTTATTTGCAGCTAATTCTGCTGGGAATTTTTCGTTACTTAAAAAAACTTCAAAGCCCTTCTTTTTCAATAAAAATTTCATGAGCGAACTTGTTTGATACTCATCCGTTTTTTTTAAAAAATCGAACTTCTCTGGTACAATTATATATTTATAATTATTAGTTGTATTCTGGCTGAAAACAGAAAAATTCATCAAAAAAATTAATAAATAGATTATTTTTTTTATCATTTTAGTTAAATATTAGGTTAATGCCCATTTGAAATGAAATACTATTTGCGGAAGAAAGGTCTTTAAACTCTAAAATGTTATCTATCATTCCGTATAAGTTTACAGCTCCTAATTGAGCAGACAAGCCTGCACCAAGATTAGAGTAAGAAAAATCATCTATAGTGTAAGTTATTTTAGTGTGAATTTTTTTTGTTAACGATTTTTGATAAAAACCCGTTAAAGCTAACTGAGGGCTTAACGGCCTAAAAACACTATATAACTGTACTCCAACTGCATCAGTAAAAAAATCATTATAAGAATTATCATAACAAACCTCACTTCTTTTTTCTCCAAAACTATATTTTAAAGCGAAATTTAATTTGGTTGGTCTCCAAGAAACATAAGATTCATTATCATCAGTTACCGGAACTTCTTCCTCAAATCGGTCAGTAAGCTCATTCCAAGTTTCTATTGAAGATAAATTGTTTAAAGGAAAGTCTAATCCTTCAAAAGCAAAATCACCTTCAACTTTAGTGTTTTTTATATCGTTTTTATAAGAGACATATCCTAGATCTAGGATACTTCCAGAAAATTGTAATTGAGGTGTAATATGATAAGTAACACCAAAATCTAAACCCAAACCTAAATTACCACCTAATAAAGTATTATTCAAAAAGATACTACTATCACTTATATATTCGTCATCTCTAATAATACCTGCTGTTTTAAAGTTAAGATCTACATTATTTAAATACTGTGTGTAAATATTGTTAGTTCCTTGGATTGTTGAAAATGTTCCAGTATTATTTTTAGATTCTAAATTAAATGCCGATGAATAAATTTTAAACCTACTACCAAATGTTAATTTATCATTTACTTTTTTAGTAATTCCAAGATGAAAAACACCTAATAATTCTGCTTTGTAACGAATTTCTGACAAGTTAATATTTCTAAAAACATTATCTCCATTACCTTGTGTTAAAAAAGTAAGAACATCTTTAGGGTAATAACCAATTGCATCTAACTCTTCATAGAACCCTGCGCTCAAATATGTTTTATTATTAAGCCTAAAACCAAAATTTAAAACCTCTATTTGGGTATTAATTTTAAGATAATCTCTTTCATCAATACTATTTAAAACAGAAGCAACTTTATCATTAATATCAATATTGTCAACGGCAAATAAATCAGATAAAACGAATTGCGAAGAACCAAAGTCAAAAGAAACTCCTGATAATAAAGGAATACCTACATGATATTTAAAATTAGTTTCTGCTCCAGGATTCAACAAAAGTGTTTGGGGTAGACCTGCAAAATCATATAAAACTTGTTTATTTTGAGAAAATGTTTTCATAATCAAAAAAAACAGAGGGACAAAAAGTATTTTTCTTATCATTATAAACTTGATTCTATATAAATTGTTGCTGATGATTTAAGTACAAATTCACTTGTATCTGCTGAATTCATAGGTGTTCCAGTATTTTCTATAAATGCAGTAATTCTAATTTTAGCCGTATTGGTTAAGTTTAGATTTGTTGTAGTTTCTATTTCTTCTAAAAAACTATAATTTAATTCTCCTGCATCAATTTCGATGGAATTAAAATTATAAACAGAGTTGTTATTATTGTCTATTAATTCAATTTGTAAAATAACATTTCTATCAAACTCATTTCTAATTTCAAGATTGAAATCCAATTTAACAACATTATCTCTAAAAAAAGAGTTTTCAAATACAGGAAATTCAGACTCTTCAGAAATACTAAATTGTTGTATTCCATTAGAATCAAAAAATTGAAAAGGTAAAACTGTAAAATAAGTTATTGGTGATGTATATACTGGTTTTAAAACATAATTATCTAACTGATCAAAATCTAAAGTCTGATAACAAGAAGTAAGCATTAAAAAGCATAAAAGAAAGCTTATTTTTTGTTTAGATTTCATATATTTTCGTTTTGTAACTAACGTATTAATATTATAAATATTGTTTAATTCCTATAAGCGAAGTTATGGATATGAAATTAATATTGCTAATTTTTTGTTGATCAAAATTACAATGAATTGCTTTCATACCAACATTTAGGGCTCCTTCAATATCAGCCTCAATACTATCTCCTATCATTATAGAATTGTCTTTGTTTGCTCCTGTAATTTGAAAAGCAAACTCAAAAACTTTTGAATTTGGTTTTTTAACTCCAACAGACTCCGAGGTGATAACTTTATCAAAATAATGTGCAATTTTTGAAGATTCCATTTTTTTTGCTTGGGTTTCTTCAAATCCGTTTGTAATTATATGAAGTTGATATTTATTTTTTAAGTAATCTAAAATTTGAAATGCATCCGGAAATAAATGATTAAAATGAGGTAGAAAGTCTAAATAATCAACTGAAATTAAATCAATTAAATCATCAGAAACGGTATAATTCAAAGCATCAAAAGTGTTTTTTAATCTCCCGTATTTTAACTCACTTTTGGTTACTTTTTCATTTCTAAATAATTTCCAGTAATTTAAGTTTATGGGTTTATATACTTCTAAAAAAGCATGAATATCAATTTTAATATTATATTTTAAAAATATTTTTTCAAAAGTTAAATCAGAATTTTTTTCAAAATCCCATAAGGTATGATCTAAATCAAAAAAGACGTGTTGTATTTGCATGCCGTTAAAAGTAAAAATATTACACAACAAATCCTCATTTTAAGTTGTTATATTTGTTTAAATTAAAGGTTATTTTTTGAAACAAAAATTATCAGTTTTATTTATTTGTGGTTGGTACCCTTCTAGAGTATCTCCTTTTAATGGAGATTTTATTGAAAGGCACGCAAAAGCTGTTGCAAAAAAACACTTAGTAGATGTAATTCATATTATTTCTGACAAAAATCAAAAAAATAATATAGAAATTACAGCAGAAAAAGGTAGAAACTTAAATACTCAAATTGCTTATTTAAAAAGTAGTAAAAACCTTTTTTTAAAAACATTTCTGTATTTAAAAGCTTTTTTTATACTCTTAAAAAAAATCGAAAAAATTGATATAATTCACCTAAATGAATTATATCCTTTTGGCATATACTGTTTGTACTTAAAATGGTTTAAGAAAAAGCAATTTATCATATCTGAGCACTGGACAGGTTATCATGAACCACAATCTAAAAATATTTCTGTTTTTCAGAAATTAATCTCAAAAATCATCTGTAAAAATGCTGCTTTTGTTTGCCCCGTTTCAAATAATTTAACAAAATCTATTGAACATATTGGTTTAAAAGGTACATTTAAAAGAGTACCAAATATTGTAGAAACGGATTTATTTTATCCGATAGAGAAACCAACATCAACATATACTATTACGCATGTTTCGAACATGTTGGATACACATAAAAATGTAACCGGTTTTTTAAATGTAATTAAACAGCTTGAAAATGAAATTGAACATTTTAAAGTAAATTTAATTGGTGAAAACTCCCAAAAATATAAAAAACATGCTTTAAAGTTAGGTATTAAGCCTAGTATAATTCACTTTCAAGATCAAATACCATACAAAGAAGTTGCAAAAGTTTTACAAAACAGTAATTTGTTTGTTCTTTTTAGTAATTATGAAAATTTACCTTGTGTTATTTTAGAATCTTTTTCTTGTGGAATACCCGTAATTTCTACAAATGTTGGTGGTATTAGTGAGTTTTTTCCTGAAGATTTTGGAAAATTGATCCCTAAAAAAAATGAACAAAAATTAAAAAAAGAAATCATAAATTTTTATAACAAGAAACATTTTGTTGCTGCAAAAAATAAAATGCACGATTATGTAAAAGCTAACTTTAGTGAAGATACTGTTGCAGATGATTTTACAAGCCTTTACTTAAAAGCAATAAAAGTTTAATTAGCATTTTGTAAATAATGAAACTACTTAAGTATTATCTGTCAAATTTTTTAAATAGATCTGGAAGTTATGTTTTTGGAGCTACTTTATTTGCTAGATTATTTTCATTTATCGCCTCTTGGTTAGCTCTGAAATTAATTTCAAATGATGAGTTAGGTGTTGTCCTTTTTTCTTACAATATTATTGTGTTTATAATACCTATTTCTGGTTTTGGATTACACCAAAGTTTTATTAGGTATGGCGCTCTTTTAAAAAACAAGGAAGAAAAAAACAGTTTATTTATTTCTGTTTTAAAAAAAGGAACCTTAGCATCTTTAGCTTTGATTGCTTTAATTATTATTAGTAGTTTTTTTATCAATTTTGAGTTTGACAAAACACAGTTTTATGTAATTATTTTATCTTTTATAATTCTACCTTCATATTTATTTGAAATAATTAGAGCTCAATTTAGACTTCAGCATAAAAATAAATTATTTGCATATACTGAGCTATCACATAGTATTATAAATTTAATAAGTGTCTTTATTTTAAGTTATTTCTTTAAAGAAGTCGGTTATGCAATTGCTCTTTTAATTACACCTTTAATAACTTCTCTCTTCTTTATTAAAAAATTGAATATTAATTTTAAGGCTAAAGTAAAACTAAACATTATCGATTTTTCTTTTTGGAAATATGGCTTTTTTACAAGCCTATCTAACGTAGTTACTCAATTGCTTTTTGTGATAGATATGTTGTTAATTGGTTATTTACTAAAAGACACAGAAATGATTACAAATTACAGGTACATTTCTTTAATTCCATTTAGCCTCCTTTTTTTACCAAGAGTTTTTATTGCTACCGATTTTGTAACTTTTACTGAAAATATTTTCAATAAAGAATATATTCTGAATTATATAAAAAGTTACATGTTATTTTTCTTTTTATTAAGTTGTGGATTATTACTTTTTTGTTTTTTCTTTTCAGAACAAATTTTAGCTCTTTTGGATAGTAACTTCATTCAATTTAAAGAACCTTTTTTAATATTAATAATTGGAATTATTGGAATTTTTATTTTTAGAGGCCTGTTTGGAAACTTACTCTCATCTATTGGAAAAGCTCATATAAACTATTATATCACAAGTTTATCTTTGGTTATAAATATTGCAAGTAATTATTATTTAATTCCAAAATATGGCATAAAAGGAGCAGCAATTACAACAGCTATTTTAATGTGGTTTTCGGGTATTTTATCTTTACTATGGTTTTGGTTTTTATATAAAAAACTACTTCTTAAACCACTTTAATAAAAAAGGTAAATTATTGTATTTTACCTGTTGATATTTTACTGTTTCGGCTCCAAAACTTTTATAATAATTTGCTATTGATTTCATAGAAGAACCACCAAAATTATACTCATTAAAATTGGGTTGGTATTTAAAAATTGCTCTATCATTAAAAAAAGTATGCGCTCCGTTCTTTCTATTTTTAATATCAGAAACACATACCAATTGAGTAACTTTATGATTATATTTTAAAAAAAATGCTGCAGATACTATATTATTATTAGAATCAAAAACGGTTAATAAATCACCATTTTTTTTCTTTAAACAGATTAGCATTAATTTTAATAATTTATTATAATCATTTTCTTTAATCTCTTTAACTCTAATTCCAATATTTTCTTTGAAAAGAGAAATTAATTTTTCTGGATTATCATTCCAATTTTCTATTAAATCGTTTTTTTTAGCATGTACTAATTCTCTTTTTCTATTTCTATTGTAATTCTTAAAAATAGAATTATAGTCAGAATTTAAAGAAATGAATTGTAAATTTCTATCTATCAAATTTTCTTTTGACTCCTGAATTCTATTAGTAGTATTCATTCTTAACTCTACAAACTTAAACTTATCAAAAAGTACTTTAAAAAAAGGTAGAGAATCTACTTTATCATTTAAAGAAAAAAAACCTAATTCTATCATCCAAAAAGGAGGATACACATATTTAACACCCATTTTTTTTCGCCAAGGAATTGGCATTACAGCTTGGTAATCATCCAAAACTAAAACATCCCAATTATCAGCAGCAATATCTAAATACCAAGAAAGTGCATAGATTCTACTTTGTATTGAATTCTCTATACAAGTATCATATTTTATTAGGTCTAAATCTTGTCTTTTAATGCATTTTATCATTTAAGAAGTCGCAATTTTTAACATCGATTCGTACAAGCGTTTCCAACCTTTCCAACGTAAATAATCGCTTAAAGTTTCATTATGAAATAATGTAATAAAAGTTCCGTTTACGGCTTTAACTTCGTTTTTTAAATCTCTAATTCTACCTAAAGATTGTTTAGGTGTTAATTTCATATAATCATTTAAAGTAGTATCCATCAAAGCAAAAGGAAATACTTTTAAAGGTGTTTGAATTTCAAAATCTATATCGTAAAAATAAAAAGGTGTACAGGTACTTGCTCTAAAACCAACATTACTTGCATATCCCATAGAATAATCTTCTTCTATTTCTAAATCTATTAAATGCTGATAAGTTTCTGGTAAATTAAAACGTAAATAATGCTGTCTTGATCTTTTGGTAGGCATATTTGTAATACTTTCTAATCGTTCTTTTTCTTTTTTTAAAGTTGAAGTATTTTGCATACTAAAATATGATGGATGCAAACCTACTTTTGCATAATCTACCATCTGTTTAATTAATAATTTATATCGATTTTTAGCAGCAGAAATATTCGTATCAAAAGTGGTATAATCACCCATTAAAAAAAAGAAAATAGTATTTACTTTATATTCTTTTTTTAATCTTAAAATTTTATCAAAAGTATCAAAATGATCTTTTTTTAGATTTACAATTACTGCAAAACGATTCCAAATATCAAGAATTTTAAATTTAAAAAAATCATTAATAAAACCACCAACGTTTCTTATTAAACTCTTGTGTTTGTATGCAAAAGCATTATCTATAT
This sequence comes from uncultured Polaribacter sp., assembly GCF_947500975.1. Classification (GTDB taxonomy): domain Bacteria; phylum Bacteroidota; class Bacteroidia; order Flavobacteriales; family Flavobacteriaceae; genus Polaribacter. Next base: position 25,398 of record NZ_CANMUE010000005.1, on the reverse strand, counting down.
CAATTGTTGAAATAAATTTATAATCTCTTTTTTTATAGTTATAATCAGGGAATTTATTTTGCAAGACTGCTAAAAATTTAAATGCCCAAATATCTATTACTGGTTTTTCTAAAAACCCTTCTTTATAAGCAATGCTTTGTTCTGCTGTATATCTTCCATGTATGTCTTTTACATGCGGCAAATACTCTTCGTATCTTGAAATTAAATAAAAACTTGCTGCAAAAATATCAAAAGGAATTGTTGATTTTAAATTTGTATTAAAAAAGCAAGGAATTTCATCCCATTTTTGAATTTTTAATTCTAAATCATTTACGCCCTGTTCAAACAATAATGGGTTACTTTTTACAAAAAACTCATTTCCTAATGCCGTATTTGTATAGGATAATTTAGGACCGTTATGCGCAACAAACTCTTCAACTTTAGTTGTAAAATCTACATTTAACATTAAAGTTCTGAAAAAAATATGCTTAAAAATATAACGAACTCTTGGTGTTATTTTATGTGTGTAAACTAATATCATTTTTTTAATTGATAGTTTTCTGTTGCAGTTTTCTGCTAAAAAACTACTATTAGCAACTCCAAACTAAAGATTACAATAATCCTTCATCTGCAAAGCTAAAATACGCTTTTTCGGTAATTATTAAATGATCAAGTAGTTTAATATCTAAAGTAATTCCTGCTTGTTTTATTTTCTGTGTTAATTGTTCATCTGCATTACTAGGTTCTAATTTTTCTGATGGATGATTATGACAAACAATTATACCTACAGAAGCCAACTCTAACGCTCTTTTAAACAACAATCTAATATCTACAACTGTAGCTGTTAAACCCCCTTTACTAATTTGATCTTTAGCTAAAACTTTATTTGAATTATTTAAAAAAAGCACCCAAAATTCTTCGTGCCCAATATTACCAATAATGGGTTGCATTAAATTAAAACCATCTTTACTACATGTTATTTTAGGTTTTTCTAACGCAATTTCAAATTGTCTTCTTTGCCCAAGCTCTAAAGCTGTAATTATAGCAATTGCTTTAGCTTCTCCAATTCCATTAAAAGCTATTAATTTTTCTACAGATAGTTTTGCCAATGCATTAATATTATAATCTACGGATTGTAATATTCTTTTAGATAATGCTACAGCTGATTCTGTTCTATTTCCTGAACCAATTAAAATAGCAATTAACTCAGCATCCGATAAAACATTTTTACCTTTTTCTAATAGTTTTTCGCGAGGTCTATCATCTAAAGCCCAATTTTTTATGGTTAGTTTTTTCATCAATCAATTTTAAATAAAGATACAAAAAACATCAAAATAATTGAAAATGTAGATTTATGCATAAAACCTCATCAAGTCTTTATATCTTTGCAGTCTATCATTTTACACCCAAATATGAAGATTATTATAGCTGGTGCCGGAGACGTTGGTTTTCATTTAGCTAAATTACTTTCTTACGAGTCTCAAGATACTTATATCATAGATTTTGATGGAGAAAAATTAAACTACATAAACAATCATTTAGATGTTATCACCAGAAAAGGTGATGCAACATCCATCAAACTCTTAAAAGAAATTGGTATTGACAAAGCAGATTTGTTAATTGCCGTTACAGATAGCCAGAACACAAACTTTACTATTTCTGTGATTGGAAAATCTTTAGGAGCAAAAAAAACGATTGCAAGAATTGATAATCCAGAATTTTTAAATAATTGCGAAGTTGATTTTAAAAAATTTGGATTAGACTTTATGATTTCTCCTCAAGAATTGGCTGCAGATGAAATTAAAATGCTTTTAAATCAATCTTCATTTAACGATACTGTTGCTTTTGAAAATGGTCTTTTTAATGTGATGGGTACAGCACTTGATTATAAATCTCCATTAATAGATTTAACAGTAAAAGAAGCTAAAGAAAAGTTTTTTGCAGTAGATTTTATTACAATTGCTATTAAAAGAGAGGGCATATCGCAAACGATAATTCCACGTGGAGATACAGTATATCATCAAAATGATCAAGTATACTTTTCTGTACCAAATCATAGTATAGAAAAATTGTATCCAATTATTGGTAAAGATCATGTAACTATAAAAAATGTGATGATTCTTGGAGGTAGTAGTGTTGGCGAAAAAACAGCAAGAAACCTTTGTAAAGATAATTTTAAAGTTAAACTGATAGAAAAAAATAGAGAAAAAGCTGAAAATCTAGCTGAAGATCTAAACAATACTTTAGTAATAAATGGAGATGGTAGAAATTTAGAACTTTTAGAAGAAGAAAATATTAGAGAAATGGATGCTTTTATTGCTGTTACAGGCAATACAGAAACAAACATAATGTCTTGTTTGGTAGCAAAATCTAAAGGCGTTAAAAAAACCATTGCTCTTGTTGAGAATATGGATTATATTGATATATCTCAAACCATTGGTATTGAAACTTTAATCAACAAAAAACTAATTGCCGCTAGTAATATTTTTAAACATATTAGAAAAGGTGAAATTTTAGCACTAGCTAATTTACATAATATTGATGCTGAAGTATTTGAATTTGAAGTACAACCAAATGCAAAAGTTACCGAAAAACCAATTAGAGATTTACGCTTTCCTAGAGAAGCTGTTTTTGGAGGAATTATTAGAGACGGAAAAGCATTAATGTCTTTTGGTAATATGCAAATTCAAAACGGAGATAAAGTAATTGTTTTCTGTTTACCTGAAGCAATAAGTACAGTTGAAGGATTATTTAATTAATAAATGGGATCTTTAAATACAAAAATAATTTATCGTTTTTTAGGAATCACAGCCGTTTTAAACGGTTTGTTTATGTTTATTACATTTCCTTTCAGTGTTTTTTTTAATGAATATGAAAAATGGGGCATTTTAAATGCTGGTATTATTACTGTTTTTATTGGACTACTACTCTACTTTTTTAACAAACCCACAAGTACAAACATCCAAAAAAAAGAAGGCTATTTAATTGTTACTTTAGGCTGGTTAACACTCTCTATTACAGGAATGCTACCATACCTGTTATCAGGTGCTATACCCAATGTTTCAGATGCTTTTTTTGAAACAATATCCGGTTATTCCACCACAGGTTCCTCTATATTAACTGATATTGAAGCGATGCCAAAAGGAATTTTATTTTGGAGAAGCGCAACACATTGGATTGGCGGCATGGGTATTATTGTACTTACAATTGCTATTTTACCTCTATTAGGAATTGGAGGAATGCAACTTTTTATGGCTGAAGCTCCGGGGCCATCTGCAGATAAGTTACACCCAAGAATTACTGATACTGCTAAACGTTTATACCTAATATATGTAATTTTAACTTTTGCTGAATTTTTCTTATTAAAAATTGCGGGTATGACTTGGTTTGATGCCATTAATCATGCAATGGCAACCGTTAGTACTGGTGGTTTTTCTACCAAAGCAGAAAGCATTGCTTTTTATAACGATACTCCAATAATTCAGTATATTATCATCTTTTTTATGTTTGTAGCAGGTACAAACTTTGTATTAACTTATTTCGCATTAAAAGGTAAAGTTCAAAAAGTTTTTCAGAGCGAAGAATTTAAGTATTATTTATTCGGAACTATAGGTATAGCAATAATTATAGCTATAATAATTATCTTTTTTCAAGACCCTAGTTTAAAATCTGTTTTAGCTCACCCAGAAGTTTATGGTAAAACCGAAAGTGCTTTTCGACATGCTTTCTTTATGGTTATCTCTGTTATAACAACTACTGGTTTTGTATCCGCAGATTTTACAATGTGGAATTATTTAGCCACAGGGATTTTCTTTGCACTTTTCTTTACAGGTGGTTCTGCTGGTTCTACAAGTGGTGGTATAAAAGTCGTAAGGCACATTATTATGTTAAAAAATAGTTTTTTAGAGTTTAAAAAAGCGTTGCATCCTAATGCGATTATTCCAGTAAGATACGATAGCAAAACCGTACCTCAAACCATTGTATTTAACATTCTTTCTTTTTTTATTATCTACATGCTAATTTTTATAATTGCTACTGTAATTCTAACTTTTTTTGGTTTGGATTTTATTTCTGCTATAGGTGCTGCAGCATCTTCATTAGGTAATATTGGGCCTGCTATTGGCTCTGTAAGCCCTGTAGATAATTTTGCTCATTTAAGTTCAGGTGCAAAGTGGTTTTGTTCTTTTTTAATGTTGATTGGTCGTCTAGAACTTTTTACAGTTTTAATTTTGTTTACACCATTCTTTTGGAGAAAAAGTTAATTTTACTCTCAACCTCTTTTTTTTCATTAAATAAAATAACTTCAAACATTATAACTAGATTAGATACTAAATGATATTGATTGTTTTTATATTCTTAGAAAAAAAATAAAATGCTTCTTTTATTTCAAATCGAGTACTGATAATAGTAGATTAAAAAATATTTTAGCATGATTACAAAAGTTTAAATAAACAGGATATATGAAATAAAATATACTCACTCAAAAAAAACATTTGATTTTAACAGGTATACTACTTTGACAGAACTTGAAGCCTATCTAATTAAATCCATAAATCCCAAACTACTTAACTTACTAGAAAGTATAAAAACTGTAGGGTAACATCAGTAGGATAAAAGACATAAACCTCTAGAGAAAAGATATTATAAATTTAAAAAACCTCGATAAAAATATCGAGGTTTTATGGTGGGCAATGAGGGATTCGAACCCCCGACCCCCTCGGTGTAAACGAGGTGCTCTGAACCAACTGAGCTAATTGCCCTAACGGGATGCAAATATAAAATAGATTTCCTTTCTACCAAAAGAAAAACAAACTTTTTTTTAAATTATTTCTGCAACTACAAATGTGCTTCCTCCAATATAAATTGTATCATACTGATTTGCATTACTTAATGCTTTTTTTAGTGCTTTTTTTACAGAAGAATATTTTTCCCCTTTTAATTGAAACTTTAAAGATTCTAATTGTAAAACCTCTTCAGATAAACCTCTTGGGATATTTGGCTTGCAAAAATAATACGATGCATCTTTAGGAAAAAAAGGCAAAACCTCTTCTAACTTTTTATCGGAAACAACGCCTAACACAATATGTAATTGCTTATATTCTTCTTTTTTAAGTTGATTTAAAACTATTTTTAAACCTTCTGCGTTATGTGCTGTATCACAAATAACCTTTGGTTTATGCTGCAAAATCTGCCACCTACCTTTTAAATTAGTATTTCTTACAACGTTTAACAATCCATCAGAAATATTTTCTTTTAAAACTTTAAATCCTTTTAACTCTTTAATTGCTTTTACTGCAGTTTTAGAATTTGATTTTTGATAATCACCCAATAAATCAGTTGGAAAATCGATTATTTCATCCGAAGCAAAAAAGATTCTAGAATTTTCTTCTTTTGCTTTTTTTATAAAAACTCGCTCAACATCTAGTTGCCTTTCACCTATAATTACAGGTGTCTCATTTTTAATAATCCCTGCTTTTTCAAACGCTATTTCTGGCAACGTTTCACCTAAAAACTGAGTGTGATCTAAACCTATATTTGTAATTACTGAAACCTCTGGTTTTATTATGTTTGTTGAATCTAATCTTCCTCCCAAGCCGACTTCAATAATAGCAATATCTACTTTTTCATCAGCAAAATAATTAAAAGCTAAACCAACTGTCATTTCAAAAAAAGATAGTTTTTGTTCTTCTAAAAAATCTTTATATTTTTTTATAAATGAGGAAACTTTTCGTTTAGGTATTTCACTCCCATTAATTCTTATTCTCTCTGTAAAATTCTTTAAATGCGGTGAAGTATACAAACCAACTTTATAACCTGCTTCTTGTAAAATTGAGGCTAACATATGACTTGTTGAACCTTTTCCGTTAGTACCACCTACATGAATAGATTTAAACTTTTTTTCTGGATAATTAAGCTCTTTAGAAAACGCTAAAATATTGGTTAAATTTTTTTTGAATGCCGTTTTACCTTCACGTTGATACATGGGTAATTGCGCAAACATCCAATCTAAAGTTTGTTGGTAATTCATTTCGCAAAAATACGTGATTATTTAGATAAAGAAAACTTATAAATAATAGTTCCTATTTGTTTAGTAGGTGCTTTGAGGTCAGCATTCCAAGTTGTATTTAATGCAGCTTCTTTTGCTGGTTTTAACAAACAAAGAGCCGTATTTGTAGATCCCTTTACACCTGCTATTGCACTTATCACCTTTCCGTTTTTATCAACTTCTATCCTAACAACCACAACTCCTTCTTCTTCGCAATCAGGTTGCTCTTTGGGTTTTAACAAAGCTTTTCTTCCTGCTAAATTATAATTCCCACCGGATCCACTTCCTGTATTACCATAATACTTATTAGAATTTGGATCTCCGCTCTCTTTTCCTTTTACACCTTGTTCTTTATAATTACCTTCTCTTTTGGGTTTTCCATCTGATGAATTTCCATTTAGCAAATTATTTAAAGCATCTTGTGTTTCTTTTGATGGTTGTGGCTTAGGAACTTCTTCCTTAACTACCTCTTTTACTTCTTCTTTTACTGGCTCTTTTTTTACCTCTGTTTTTTCTATAACTGGCACTTCTTCTAAACTATCATCAGTAATAACGTCTTCCTTTATAATATCTTTAGAAACTTCTTTTGTATTCTCTACAACTTCTTCCTTTTCAACTACTTTTGGAGGAGCTATTTTCTTTATTTTTTCAACAGGTTTTCCACTTCCAACTTCTGAGTTCCCAAAATTAATTGCTAATCCATATTCTTCGGGTAGATCTAAATACTTCATCCCATAATTAAAAATAACAAACAACAAAAACAGCAAAAGTATTGCTGTTATAATTGCTGATTTTCTTTTATGTTTTGTATCTAAAACTGACATTTTTTATTTACCTTTTACAGCTAAAATCATTTTTAATTTATTCTTATTTGCAATATCAATTACTTTCATCACATTTTTATAAGGTACATCTTTATCTCCACGAATTACAATTGTTTTCTTTTTATCTGCGCCAACACTTTTTAAAATTTCATTTTCTAAACTAGACAAACTTACCTCTGTCTTATCAATATAAAAAAGAGATTTACCTGTAATTGTAACCGCAACAGATTTATTATTTTCAGTTTTCCCACCAGCTTTTGGCAGCAAAACATCAATAGCACTTACCGTTACTAAGGTTGATGTAAGCATAAAAAATATCAACAACAAAAAAACAATATCTGTCATTGACGACATATTAAATGTTGGATCTACTTTATTTCTTCCGCGTAAATTCATTTGTAAGTGATTAAATGATTAAAAAAATCAAAAATTAAAAAACGAGCTACTTCAAACGTTTTTCAATTCTGAAACTTTTTCATTATTTTTTATACTGGTTCGTTTAACAAATCTAAAAACTCAACAGATTTTGCCTCCATTTGATACACTACTTTATCTGTTTTTACCACTAAATGATTATAAGTAATGTAAGCAATAATACCCACAATTAAACCTCCAACCGTTGTTGTCATAGCAGTATACAATCCATCTGAAAGCATTTTAATATCTATTTGACCACCTGCATTTGCAATTGTGTGAATTGCAACAATCATTCCAATTACAGTTCCTAAAAAACCAATCATTGGTGCAGCACCTGCAATTGTTGCTAAAACACTAACATTTTTTTCTAACTGATAAACCTCTAATTTACCTGCGGTTTCAATGGCTGTATTTATATCATTTAAGGGTTTTCCAATTCTAGAAATTCCTTTTTCTATCAACCTTGCAGTTGGCGTGTTTTTACTTTTGCAAAGTTCTTTTGCCGATTCTAATTTACCTTGAGAAACATATTCTTTTATTTGATTCATAAAATTAACATCAACTTTTGATGCAGCTTTTATAGCAAAAAAACGTTCAAAATAAATATACAAGGCAACTGTTAACAGCACAAAAAGTATAGCTATTATTATTTGACCTCCAATACCACCATCCATAATTAATTTATAGATAGAAAGTGTTTTTTCTTGAACCATTTCGTTTGTTAATTCTTGACTTTCTTGTAAAGGCATATGTTTTATTTTTTTTAAATATTAACGATTGATTTTTAATTTAATTGCCTAAAAAAAATCCTGAACTTTAAATTCAGGATTTTTTTATAGTATTTGAATCAAATTTCTAAGATAAAACAACTTTTACCATTATATACCCTAAGCCTCCTAAAACAATAGTATAAGGCAATGCCATTTTTACCATTTTACCATAAGATAGATTTATTAACGGCGCTAGAGAGGAGGTTAACAAAAATAAAAATGCAGCTTGCCCATTTGGTGTTGCTACACTTGGTAAATTTGTACCAGTATTAATAGCAATAGCTAACTTTTCAAAATGTTCTCTTGATATTGTTCCTGCTTCAAATGCACTTTGCACTTCACCTATATAAACAGTTGCCACAAATACATTATCACTAATTGCTGATAAAAATCCGTTTGCTATATAAAATAAACCTGGTTGTGATGCTGGATCTTGCTTTAATGCCCAAGCAATTATTGGACTAAATAAATGCTGATCGTGAATCATAGCTACAATTACAAAGAAAACAACTAACAACCCAGTAAAAGGTAAAGCTTCTTCAAAAGCATGTCCTAAACTATGCTCTTCTATTATTCCCATAAAAGCAGTTTGAACAATTATTAAAGCTAAACCAATTAAACCAACTGGCGCTATATGTAATGCTAGACCTGCAATTAATAAAACTGCAGAAACACCTTGTACCATTAATCCATATTTTTCTTTATCTGAACGATTCTTATCTTCTTCTAAAGTATAACTCTCTATAATATCAGCAGCTACTTTAGGTAACTTTGCTCCAAAGCCAAAAGTTCCAGTTAACTCTAAAATTACAGTTGTTATTAAACCAGCTATTAATACAGGAATTGTAACTGGTGCCATTTGCAGAAAAAAATCAACAAAATTCCATCCTAAACGCTCACCTATTAATAAGTTTTGTGGTTCTCCTACCAAAGTACAAACCCCTCCTAAAGCAGTACCTACTACTCCATGCATTATTAAACTTCTTAAAAAACTACGAAACTGTTCTAATGTTTCACCACTTAATTCTGTTCTATCTAAAACACCATCTTTATCATAATCAGAAGAACTAGAATGAATTTTATGATATACTCCATAAAAACCTACAGCTACACTAATTAATACTGCCGTTACTGTTAATGCATCTAAAAAGGCCGATAATACTGCTGATAAAAAAACAAATAATAATGATAATACTACTTTTGATTTTATTTTAGTAAAAACCTTACTGAAAATAAACATCAATAAAGGTTTCATAAAATAGATACCCGCAACCATAAATACCAAAAGTAATACTACCTCTAGATTTTGATCTACTTCGTGATAAGCATTTTTAGGAGTTGTTAAACCTAAAGCTAGTGCTTGAATAGCTAATAAACCACCAGATTGTAAGGGGTAACATTTTAGTGCCATTGCAAGCGTAAAAATAAATTCACCTATAAAAAGCCAAGCAACTACGCTATGTGCAGTATGAGCTCCCATAAAAATTGGTAATACAAAATACAAAAGAGTATTCAAAACTAGAAACCCTATCATGGTCATTTTAAACCATTTTGGTGAATTTCCTAAAAAGTACTTAAACATATTATTATTATTTAATTATTATTTTATATTAATTCTTTCAAAGCGATTTCAAAAGCAGTTTCACTAATATTTGTTTTTTCAGACCTTTTTGCAAAAGTTTTTTCTAAAGCCTTTTTTATAACATTAGATGTATCATCAAAAATTGCTTTATCAGACATTTTAACTTTTCCTTCCATAAAATAAGCAAAAACTCTTGCCATTCCACAATTTGAAATAAAATCTGGAATTAAACTTACCTTTTTATCAGTGTCTTCCATAATAGAACCAAAGAAAATTTCTTTATCAGCAAAAGGTACATTTGCTCCACAAGATATTACTTCTAAACCAGAATCTATCATTTCATTTATCTGCTCTTGCTTAATTAGCCTTGAGGCTGCACAAGGTGCAAAAATTTCACAAGATAAATTCCAAATTTTTGAATTTACTTCTTCAAAGGAAATCATATTTTGCGCGACTAAAGTATTACCATTTTTGTTTAAAAACAACTCTTTTATCTCATCAAAAGAAAAACCTTCTTCATTTATAACACCACCATCTCTATCAATAATACCTACAACTTTAGCCCCCATTTGCGCTAAATAAAATGCTGCAGCCGAACCCACATTTCCAAAACCTTGAACCACAGCCCTTTTACCAACTACAGATCCACCATAAATATCGTAATAATGACGTACAGCTTCTGCAACACCAAAACCAGTAATCATATCTGCAACTGTATATTTTCTTTTAGTTGATGGAGATAAATTTTCATCTTCTAAAACTTTAATTACACCATGTCTTAATTGACCAATTCTGTTAATTTTATCTGCTTCTGTTGGTTTAAAATGACCATTAAAAACACCTTCTTGCGGATGCCAAACACCACTTTCTTCAGTAATCGGAATTACTTCATGAATTTCATCAACATTTAAATCTCCTCCTGTTCCGTAATAATTTTTTAATAACGGCGCAACTGCTTTATACCAACGTTCTAAAACTCCTTTTTTTCTTGGATCGTGTGGGTTAAAATTAATACCAGATTTTGCTCCTCCAATTGCTGGTCCAGAAACGGTAAATTTTACTTCCATTGTTTTTGCCAATGACAAAACTTCGTTCATATCTAACCCTTCACGCATTCTTGTTCCGCCACCGGCAGCACCGCCTCTTAAAGAGTTGATAACCGTCCAACCTTCTGCTTCTGTTTCTGGATCTTTCCAATTAAAAACAATTTCTGGCTTCTTATTTTCGTATATTTTTAATAATTCTTTCATCTTTAAATTTTAAATAAATTAACTCTAGTGTACTTTTTTTATACTCTTATTTCGAATAAAATCCCCTGCAGGGGAAAAGCTAAAGTTGATTCATTTTAAAAAAATTAAAAAATATTATTTAGATTATACGTTACAAAATTACAGTAAAAAAAATGATTGCTCAATTTTTTTTATTCTCACTTAGGATAATAAATTTTTCCGGATGAATGATTCTCACTAGCGCCCGTTACAGACTTTAAACAATTTACTTGATTTTCAAGCTTTAGCAAACCTAAAAAAGCAAAAATCAATGCTTCTTTAAACTCTATAAATTCTTTATTTGGTATTATAATTTCAATATTTTTAAAGGTCTTTATTTTTGAAATTAAATACTTATTGTAAGTACCTCCACCAGTTAAAAGAACTTTTGCGCCTTTATGAATTGGTTTGGCAATTGCCCATGCAATATGATCTGTAAACGTTTTTAAAAGGTCTTCTGGTTTTCTTTTAGAAGACTCTAGTTTTGGAAAGATTTCTTTCTCTACCCACTCTAACCCTAATGATTTTGGAGGTTTTTGTTGATAAAAATCTAACATTCTTAAATCTGCTTCTAGTTGCATTAAAAATGTACCTGAAGCAGCAATTTTTCCTTCATCGTCATAATTGAAACCTAATTGTTCCGCATATTTATTCAACACAATATTTACAGCACAAATATCAAAAGCAATTCTTTTATTTTCCTTTTTGTAAGAAATATTTGCAAATCCGCCAAGATTTAAACAATAATCATATTCAGAAAACAACAACTCATCTCCAATAGGTACCAAAGGTGCACCTTGCCCACCTAACTGTACATCTTGCGTTCTAAAATCGCAAATTACTTTTTGTTTTGTTTTATCTGCAATTATTTGTCCATCACCAACTTGAAGCGTGATTCCTTTTTCTGGTTGATGCAAAATTGTATGTCCGTGTGAAGCAATAAAATCGATCTTTTTAATTTGAAATTTACTGATAAAATCATTTAAAACATCACCTAAAAGATAACCATAATCAATATTTAACTTGGTTAATTCATCTTTAGAAAAATGAATTCCATTTTGCAGCTTTTTTTTCCAATCATCAGCATAAGAAATTGTTTCTGCATAAATTATTTCAAAATCTTTGTAATTATTCTTATTGAACTTTACATAAACCAAATCGATGCCATCTAAAGAAGTACCTGACATTAACCCGATAGAAAAAACTTCACTTTTATTCATATTTGTCAAAATTAACAAAAGTCTAATGAAAAAATGTTACGAAATCGATATCTTTGAGTTTTAAGATTTCAAATTTAACAAAAAGATACATGGATTTTAGTTTAACAGAAGAGCACATCATGATACGTGATGCCGCAAGAGATTTTGCACAAACAGAATTACTTCCTGGAGTAATAGAAAGAGATAACAAACAAGAATTTCCACAAGAATTAGTGAAAAAAATGGGAGATTTGGGCTTTTTAGGAATCATGGTAGATCCTAAATATGGAGGAAGTGGAATGGATGCAATTTCTTACGTATTAATTATGGAAGAACTTTCTAAAATTGATGCTTCTGCTTCTGTTATGGTTTCTGTAAACAACTCACTAGTTTGTTATGGTTTAGAAGCTTATGGTAATGAAGAACAAAAACAAAAATATTTAACAAAATTAGCAACAGGGGAGTTTATTGGGGCTTTTTGTTTAAGTGAACCAGAAGCTGGTTCTGACGCAACATCACAAGCAACTACAGCTGAAGACAAAGGAGATCATTATGTAATTAACGGAACAAAAAACTGGATTACAAATGGTGGGCGTTCTGATGTTTATTTGGTAATAGCACAAACTGATAGAGAAAAAGGCCATAGAGGAATCAATGCTTTTATTGTTGAAAAAGGAACTGAGGGTTTTCATATTGGGCCTAAAGAAGATAAACTAGGTATTAGAGGTTCAGATACACACACCTTGCAATTTAATGATGTAAAAGTGCCAAAAGAAAACAGAATTGGCGAAGATGGTTTTGGGTTTAAATTTGCTATGAAAACACTTTCTGGTGGTAGAATTGGTATTGCAGCACAAGCTTTAGGAATTGCGGCTGGAGGTTACGAATTGGCCTTAAAATACTCTAAAGAGCGTAAAGCTTTTGGTACAGAGATTTGCAATCATCAAGCAATTGCATTCAAATTAGCAGACATGTATACAGAAATTGAAGCTGCAAGAATGCTGGTTATGAAAGCTGCTTGGGACAAAGATCAAGGTAATAATTACGATATGTCTTCTGCAATGGCAAAACTATACGCATCTAAAGTTGCTATGGAACAAACTGTAGAAGCTGTGCAAATTCACGGTGGTAATGGTTTTGTAAAAGAATATCACGTAGAGCGTTTAATGCGAGATGCAAAAATTACACAGATTTATGAAGGAACTTCAGAAATACAAAAAATAGTAATTTCTAGAGGTGTTATTAAAGGATAACTTACTCATTATCTATTACATTCGAAAATCCATCTTTTTTAAATGATGGATTTTTTTTGAGCATGTTTTTGTAAAAAACAAAAAACACGCTATCCATTATATCTTTTTATGATGACTTTATTTCAGCTTTTTTAAATTTTAAAATACAACAATATAAAAAAAAGGCACACCAACTATTTAGATAAACATAAAAAGGATGCCATTTCTATCGCTCATGCAAGCTTGCTTGCCAACTATGGTAACAATTCAATATTATAGAGTTGCAAGCCAGAAGAAGGAGCGATATTTCGTAAAAAATTTCTATCATTATCTTCTTTTAAAGAATTCTCAATAAAAGTTAAATCTAAATTTCCTTTGCCTAATTCAAAAAGTGTTGCCATCATCAACCTAATTTGGTACCTTAAAAATCCTTTTCCTTTCACCTTTAATACATAGGACACTTCTGGAAAAAAGTTTGCAGTTAAAATATCATTCTTTTCAATTTTGCATGAATCAATAGTTCTTTTAAAAATAGTATTTGCAGAAGGCTTTGTACAATATTTATGAAAATAATGTTCGCCTTCAAACAACTTTGCACCTGCTTTCATAATACTTATATCTAAGTTCTCAGGAATATTTACCAAAAGAGGCGCCGAAAATGGATGATTTTTCTCACCAAAAGAAAAGTAATAATGGTATTCTTTTATTTTAGGAGCGTTAATTATATTATAAGCTCTATCAACTTGATGAATAGATATTGCTTTAAAATCAGCAGAAAAATTAAAATTTAAAGATTTCATAAAAAAAGCTTCATTTATTAATATATCTGTAAACATTTGAATATAATAAGTATTTGCAGAAACTTTAGCATCAGTTCTACCCACACCAACAGTTTTATAGCTAACATCTTTAAAAACAAATGATAATGATTTATCAACCATATCGTGTAAAGTCTTAGCGTTTGTTTGTTTTTGCCATCCAGAAAAACGAAAACCTAAAAATTGAAGTTCTACAAGGTAAGAAAATGTGTATTTCATAACGCAAAAATACAATAATTACATATTTTTTTATAAAAAGTGCATTTTTATGAATATCCTAAAATTATATACCTCTTTTTTGCAAACATAATATTTAGAACCCTACAGATACCCAAAAATAAACTTATCTCAATTTTACCCCTCTTTTTTTGAGGGGCATACCTTAAAATACAGCATTTCACAAAAATAGCCCCCTTGTTAGTTTCAATTAAATATTTACATTTGACACGTTCAATTAAAAAAAACATAAACTAAAAGAACATTATTATGAAGAAAATTATTTTAACTTTATTATTAGCAAGTAGTGTAATAATTAATGCACAGGAAGAAGACAAAGGAACATTTTCATTAAGTGGAACTGTAGATGTTTATCATAGCAGTAACTTAAAAAGTGGTTCTCCAGGTTCTGTAGGTATTTTATCTGACGTAGCTGCAAATGGATTTGGATTAGGAATGGTAAATACAATTTTTTCTTACGAAAAAGGAAAAGCTGGTGTAGTTGCAGATTTAGCTTATGGACCAAGAGCGAATGCTGCGAATGCATACAATGGAGCAATCAATCAATTATATGCTTACTATAATGCATCTGAAAAAGTTACTTTAACTTTAGGTCAGTTTAATACTTTTTATGGTTATGAGGTTATATCTCCAGCATCAAACTTTAACTATTCTGTATCTTATTTATTTAATGCAGGACCTTTTTCTCATACAGGTTTAAAAGTAGATTATGCTGCAACAGAAGATTTATCTTTTATGTTTGCTTTAACAAACCCTCATGGAATAACTCAAGGATCTAACCCAGGTAACGATTACCAATTAGGCTTTCAAGCTGGTTATAAAGGTCAATACTTTAACTTAGCTTACGGAGCTGATGGATTTGGATTTACTGATGTATTATATTTAGATTATACAGGTGGATTTGATCTTTCAGAAACTTTTTACTTAGGGTTAAATGCTGCTTATGCAAACTCTAGTGATGCTGATGCAGGATACCAAGGTGTAGCATTATACTTACAAAACAAATTTTCAGACAAATTCTCTTTAGGATTAAGACCAGAATTTTTTACAACAACTTCTGGAGCTGGAGATGCTAATGTGTCTGCATTTACCTTAACAGGAAACTTATCATTAACAGAAAGCTTAAACATTATTCCAGAAATTAGAATTGATTCATCATCAGATTTAATTATACCTGGCTTCCCAACAGAAAAAAGTATGTCTGGAGCAACTTTAGCTGCTGTATACTCTTTCTAAGAGAAGATAAAACTTTAATTACTAACTAAAATCAACAAATATGAGTTTATTATTAACATTATTTCAAGAAGCTCCGGTTTCTGAAGCTGCAAAAGTTTTAGAGCAAGTAAACGGAGATATGGGAATGCTTTGGATGCTAATTGCAGGTATCTTGGTATTCTTAATGCAAGCTGGATTTACTTTAGTTGAATCTGGAATGACAAGAGCAAAAAATGCAGTTAACATTGCAATGAAAAATTTACTAGACATTTGTGTAGGATCAATAACATTTTGGTTAGTTGGTTATTCTTTAATGTATGGTGATACTTCTAACGGGTGGTTCTTCTGGAGTGGTTTATTCCAAGGTGAAGGAGCAGATTTATTCTTTCAAACAATGTTTGCTGCAACAACAGCTACAATTGTATCTGGAGCAATTGCTGGTAGAACAAAATATACTACATACATTATTTTCTCTTTAGTAATGACTGCAGTTATCTACCCTATTTCAGGAGGTTGGGAATGGAACGGTGGATGGTTGAATAATACTGATGGTATAATGCCAGCTGAATTTATTGACTTTGCCGGTTCTTCAATTGTACACTCTGTAGGTGGATGGGCTGCTTTAGTAGCTGCATTTATGGTAGGTCCTAGAATTGGAAAATTTGTAGATGGTAAAGTATTACCTATACCTGGTCATAATCAAATATTAGCAACTTTAGGGGTATTTATCCTTTGGTTTGGATGGTTTGGTTTTAACGGAGGATCTCAATT
This sequence comes from uncultured Polaribacter sp., assembly GCF_947500975.1. Lineage (GTDB taxonomy): Bacteria > Bacteroidota > Bacteroidia > Flavobacteriales > Flavobacteriaceae > Polaribacter. The sequence goes on along the minus strand of NZ_CANMUE010000005.1, from coordinate 9,040 downwards.
AGCTTGGGGTGGTGCTGACGCAATTGGAGCTTCAAACGTAGTTTTAATTACCAACTTAGCTGCTGCTGCTGGAGGTTTAGGAGCTTTAATTACAACTTGGATCTGGTATGGTAAACCAAACTTAGGACAAACATTAAATGGAGCTTTAGCCGGTTTAGTAAGTATTACCGCTGGTTGTGGTAACATGACTGCTGGCGGATCTGTTCTTGCCGGTTTAATTGGTGGTATCATAGTTGTATTCTCTATAGAATTTGTAGAGAAAAAATTAAAAATTGATGATGCTATTGGTGCTTTTTCTGTTCATGGTGTAGCAGGAGTTTGGGGTACTTTAGTAATCGGACTTTGGGGTGTAGATGGTGATACTGGTATTGGATTATTCAATGGTGGTGGTGGTGCACAATTAGGTGCACAAGCAATAGGAGTTATTGCATATGCAGTTTGGGCTGTTGTTTTATCTTTCATTGTTCTAGCAATATTAAAAGCTACAATGGGATTACGTGTTACTAAAGAAGTAGAAATTGAAGGATTAGATATTTCTGAACATGGATCAATTGCTTACCCTGGAAAAAGAGTAAGAGAATTTGAAGAAGATAAATAAAATTTCATTTTTAAATTAAAAAAATCACACAACTTTTATTAGTTGTGTGATTTTTACATGTAAGATTATTTTTTATTATTTTTCCATAAAATTAGAAACGAACAAACAAATTTTATCATGAAAAAAATCGAAGCAATTATTAGAAAATCAAAATTTAGAGCTTTAAAAGAAGCATTGCACAAAGTTGGTGTAAATTTCTTTTCTTATTGGGATGTTACTGGTCTTGGAAATGAAAAAGAAGGACACGTATATAGAGGTGTAAGCTACAGTACTAGCGATATTCAAAGAAGACACATAGCTATTGTTGTAAATGATAATTTTGAAGAAATTACAATAAAAACCATATTAGACGCTGCTAGCACAGGAGAGGTTGGAGATGGAAAAATATTTGTGAGTGACATCAAAGAAGCTTACAGAATAAGAACAGGAGAAAAAGGTGGAGAAACCTTAAACTAACTATTAAAACTTACAATGGAATTACTTACAACAAACAATGTATGGATGATGATCTGTACCGCACTAGTTTTCTTTATGCACTTAGGCTTTGCATTTTTAGAAATTGGATTAACTAGACAAAAAAACACAATCAATATTTTATTTAAAAATATTTTTATCATTACAGTTGGGTTATTACTATACTACATAGCAGGTTTCAACTTAATGTATCCTGAATTTGCAGATGGTTCTGCTGGGTTTATAGATTTTGCTGGGTTTGGTATTGCTCCTCCAGAAAACGGTATGACACCAGATTACGCTGATGGCGGATATACATGGTGGACAGATTTCTTATTCCAGGGTATGTTTGCCGCAACTGCTGCTACAATTGTATCTGGAGCTGTTGCTGAACGAATGAAAATTGGTCCTTTTATGATTTTCACATTACTTTATGTAGGGCTTGTATACCCTATTGCTGGTTCATGGAAATGGGGTGGTGGATTCTTAGATCAAATGGGATTCTATGATTTTGCTGGTTCTACTTTAGTACATTCTGTTGGTGGCTGGGCGGCTTTAGTTGCTGTTTACCTATTAGGTTCTCGTATTGGTAAATTTAAAGACGGAAAACCACAAGCTATTCCAGGACATAATATACCATTAGCTACTGCTGGTGTATTAATTCTTTGGTTAGGATGGTTTGGTTTTAATGGGGGTTCTGTACTTTCTGCTGATCCAGAATTAACATCTTTAACTTTAGTTACAACATGTTTAGCCGCTGCAGCTGGTGGTGTGGTTGCTGCTACAGTATCTTTTATAAAATATAAGAATTTAGATTTAACAATGTTCTTAAATGGTATTTTAGGTGGTTTAGTAGGTATTACTGCCGGAGCTGATGTAATGACACCAGAAAGTGCTATTATTATTGGGGCAATTGCTGGTACATTAATTGTATTTGCTGTTGCTTTTGTTGACGCTATAAAATTAGATGATCCAGTTGGAGCTATCGCGGTACACTTAATTTGTGGTATTTGGGGAACTTTAGCTGTGGGTATTTTCTCAACCAACCCAGAACATACATTCTTAATTCAATTAACAGGTGTTGCTTGTTATGCTGCATTCTGTATCATATCTTCTTTCTTAATAATTTATACACTTAAGAAAGTTACAGGAATTAGAGTTTCAGAAAAAGAAGAATTAGAGGGTTTAGATGCTCACGAACATGGTATGGATGCATACCCAGATTTTAGATTAAACGAACACTAATAATTTATAGTAAAAATTATTATTACTAATAAAAAAGAACTGTAAATTAAATTTACAGTTCTTTTTGCGTTTATAAATTTTATCATATTCATAAATTTTTAAGCTTAAATTATCATTTTTAAATTTATTGTATCAATAATTTATTTTCAATGTAAAAATTTTATCAAAAAGTATAAATCAATACATTATTCCTAACAAAATTTATAATTTAGCCAGCATAATTCAATACAAAATGAAGAAACAAGGCTTATATTTACCAGAATTTGAACACGAAAATTGTGGTGCAGGTTTTATTTGTAATTTAAATGGAGATAAAACAAATCAAATTATACATGATGCGTTAGAAATTCTAGTAAAATTAGAACATAGAGGTGGTGTTAGTGCAGATGGAAAAACTGGTGATGGAGCTGGTTTATTAATTGATATTCCTCATGATTATTTCAAACGTGTGTGTGACTTTATTTTACCCGAACAAAGAGAGTATGCTGTTGGAATGGTTTTTTTACCTAAGGTAGAAAATCAATATGATTTTTGTAAAACTACTTTTGAAAACCAAGTCAAAGAACAAGGCCTTTCTATTTTAGGATGGAGAAAAGTCCCTGTAGATCCAACACAATTAGGGGAAATTGCGTTAGCATCTGAACCAAATATAGAACAACTTTTTATAGGTAAAACCGATATAATAGATGAAGCTACATTTAAAGCAAAATTATATGCAGCACGTAAAATAACTGAACATGAAATCAGAAATTCAAAAATTTCTGAGAGTGATTATTTTTATGTTCCAAGTTTATCTATAACAACAATTATATACAAGGGTATAATTATGCCTGAAGATATTGGGCCTTATTATAAAGACTTACAAGAAATAGATTTAGTTACTCGTTTAGCATTAGTACACCAACGTTTTTCTACAAATACAATGCCTACTTGGGAGTTAGCGCAACCATTTAGACACATGTGTCAAAATGGAGAAATCAATACTTTAAGAGGTAATGTCAGTAGAATGCGTGTACGTGAAGAAATCATGAAAAGCGATGTTTTTGGTGCACAAATAGAGAAACTGTTTCCTATTATTTTACCAGGTAAATCTGATTCTGCTTCTATGGACATGGTTGTAGAATTATTAACACATACAGGGCGTTCATTACCAGAAATTATGATGATGATGATACCTGAAGCTTGGGAAAAACACGCCACAATGTCTAAAGAGCGAAAAGCTTTTTATGAATATAATGGTTGTATTATGGAACCTTGGGATGGTCCAGCTTCTGTGCCTTTTACAGACGGAGATTACATAGGTGCTTTATTAGACAGAAATGGTTTAAGACCATCTAGATATACAGTTACAAAAAGTGGTAAATTAATAATGTCTTCAGAAATTGGTGTTGTAGATGTAGCTCCAGAAGACGTTAAAGAGCACGGTAGATTAGAGCCAGGAAAAATGTTTTTGGTGGATATGAATGAAGGGCGAATTATTGAAGATGAAGAAATAAAAAGTAAAATTGTTTCTGAAAGACCATATCAAGAATGGTTAGACAAAACACGTTTACAATTAAAAGACCTTCCTTATACTAGCGAAACTTGCCCTATTGAAACAATTGACATTAAAACACGTCAACGTTTATTTAATTACACTTTTGAAGATATTCAAGAAGTAATTACACCAATGGCACAAGTTGGTAAAGAAGCCCTAGGTTCTATGGGAATTGATACTCCTTTAGCTGTTTTATCAGATAGACCACAATTAATATCTAACTATTTTAAGCAATTATTTGCACAAGTTACAAATCCACCTTTAGATGGAATTCGCGAAAATATTGTAACAGATATTAGTTTAAACTTAGGAAAAGATAGAAATATTTTCAGTATTTCAGAGAGACAATGTAGAAAACTTGGTATTCAAAACCCAGTCATTTCTAATGCCGATTTAGAAAAAATAAGAAGTATAGATATTGAAAGTTTTAAAACAGAAACTATTGAAATTTTATATCCAAAAGCAAAAGGGCTAAATGGATTAGAAGACGCTTTAGATGACATTGTTATTCAAATAGAAAAAGCAATAGAAAGAAAAACTAATATTATTATTCTTTCAGATAGAGGTGTAAACCAAGAGTATGCCCCTATCCCTGCTCTATTAGCTTGTTCATACGTAAATCATCAATTAAATAGATTAAGAAAACGTTCTTATTTTGATATCATAATTGAATCTGCAGAACCACGTGAACCACATCATTTTGCAACTTTATTTGGATATGGAGCAAGTGCTATAAACCCTTATATGGTTAATGAAATCATTAGAAAGCAAGTTAAAGATGGTTTTATTACTGGTATGGATGAACAAAAAGCTGTAGATAATTTTAATGTAGCTATTGGAAAAGGAATCTTAAAAGTGATGAACAAAATAGGAATATCAACACTACATTCCTACAGAGGTTCTCAAATTTTCGAAATTGTAGGTTTTAACTCTCAATTTGTAGAAAAATATTTTCCTTATACTGCTTCAAGAATTGAAGGTATTGGTTTATATGAAATAGAAAAAGAAATAGATCAACGTTATAAACAAGCGTATCCAGATAATCAAATTGATAAAAATTTAAGTTTAAACATTGGTGGAGATTATAGATGGAGAAGAAATGGAGAACGTCATTTATTTAATCCAACAACCGTTTCTAAATTACAACAAGCTGTAAGATTAAGTGATCAAGCAAGCTATGATGTTTACGCAAAAGCAATAAACGAACAATCAGAAAATTTGATGACAATTCGTGGTTTGTTTGAGTTTGATAACTTAGATCCAATACCGTTAGAAGAAGTAGAACCTTGGACAGAAATTGTAAAACGTTTTAAAACCGGAGCAATGTCTTATGGATCAATTTCTAGAGAAGCACATGAAAACTTAGCAATTGCGATGAATAGAATTGGAGGGAAATCTAATTCTGGAGAAGGTGGTGAAGATAGAAAACGTTTTCAAAAAGACATAAATGGTGATAGCAGAAACTCTGCAATAAAACAAGTTGCTTCTGGTAGATTTGGCGTTACATCTCATTACTTATCAAACGCAAAAGAAATTCAAATTAAAATGGCACAAGGTGCTAAACCTGGTGAAGGTGGTCAATTACCTGGCTATAAAGTTTTACCTTGGATTGCTTCTGCGAGAAACTCAACACCTTTTGTAGGATTGATTTCTCCTCCTCCACATCATGATATTTATTCAATTGAAGATTTAGCACAATTAATTTTCGATTTAAAAAATGCAAATCGTGAAGCTAGAGTTAATGTAAAATTAGTTTCTGAAGTTGGTGTAGGTACAATTGCTGCTGGTGTTGCAAAAGCAAAAGCAGATGTAGTTTTAATTGCTGGTTATGATGGAGGAACAGGTGCATCACCTTTAACATCATTAAAACACGCAGGTTTACCTTGGGAACTTGGTTTAGCTGAAGCACAACAAACGTTAGTAATGAACGACTTACGTAGTAGAATTGTTGTTGAATGTGATGGCCAATTAAAAACTGGTAGAGATGTAGCTATAGCTGCCTTATTAGGTGCAGAAGAATTTGGTTTTGCCACAGCTCCTTTAGTAGCATCTGGCTGTATTATGATGCGTAAATGTCATTTAAACACCTGCCCAGTAGGAATAGCAACTCAAGACAAAGAATTACGTAAAAACTTTAAAGGAACACCTGAACATGTTATTAATTTCTTCTTTTACATTGCTGAAGAATTAAGAAAAATAATGGCACAATTAGGTTTTAGAACTTTAGAAGAAATGGTTGGTCAAACTCATAAAATAAATGCCAACAAAGCAATAAAACATTATAAAGCAAAAGGATTAGATTTATCTAGTATTTTACACAGACCAACATCTTATAAAGACATGACGGTTAGAAATACTGAAAAACAAGATCATAATTTAGAGGAGGTTTTAGATTTTACAATCTTAAAAGATTCTCATAGAGCTTTATACAGAAAAGAAAAAACTAACCTATCTTATCCTATAAAAAATACTGACAGAACAGTAGGGGCAATTGTTAGTAATGAGATATCAAAAATTTATGGACATTTAGGTCTACCAGAAGACACTTTAAATATTAATTATACTGGTTCAGCTGGTCAAAGTTTTGGTGCATTTGGAGCATTTGGATTAACTTTTATTTTAGAAGGAAACTCTAACGATTATTTAGGTAAAGGTTTATCTGGAGCAAAATTAATTGTTAAAAAACCTACTAAAGCAGACTTTTTAGCAGAAGAAAATATAATTGTCGGAAACGTTTGTTTGTTTGGAGCAGTTAATGGTCAAGCCTATATTAATGGTATAGCTGGTGAGCGTTTTGCCGTAAGAAATTCAGGAGCAACAGCAGTAGTTGAGGGAGTTGGAGATCATTGTTGTGAATATATGACAGGTGGTAAAGTTGTTGTACTTGGTAAAACAGGAAGAAATTTTGCGGCAGGTATGAGTGGTGGAATTGCATATGTGTATGACCCTGATAACAAATTTGTAAATGGTCTATGCAATACTGAAACTATAGAATTTGAAACAATTACTGATGAAGATGCTGCAGATTTAAAAGCTACAATTCAAGATCATGTATTATATACTGATAGTAAAAAAGGAAGTAAATTGTTAGAAGACTGGGAAACAAGTTTAAAAAACTTTGTAAGAGTAATGCCAACCGAATATAAGAAAGCATTAATAAGATTAGAAACAGAAGAACCAATGGTTGAAGAATTAACAACAGCATAATGTCATGGGAAAAGTAACAGGATTTAAAGAATTTGAAAGACAGGATGAAAAATACAATTCTGTAAAAGATCGTATAAAAAATTATAACGAGTTTACAGTTCCTCTTTCTGAAAAGGAAATTACAAAACAAGGTTCTCGTTGTATGGATTGCGGTATTCCATTTTGCCATAGTGGATGTCCATTAGGAAATTTAATTCCAGACTTTAATCATATGGTACACCAAGGTGAATGGAAAAAAGCATCATGGATACTACATTCTACAAATAATTTTCCAGAATTTACAGGAAGACTATGTCCTGCACCTTGTGAAAAAGCTTGTGTATTAGGTATCATAGAAGATCCAGTATCTATTGAGAACATTGAAAAAAACATAGTTGAACGTGCTTTTAAAGAAGGATGGATAAAACCACAACCTCCAAAAAATAGAACAGATAAAACTATTGCAATTGTAGGATCTGGCCCTGCAGGTTTAGCTGCAGCACAACAATTAAATAGAGCTGGTCATACGGTTACTGTTTTTGAAAGAGATGATGAAGTTGGTGGTTTATTACGTTACGGAATACCAAACTTTAAAATGGAAAAAGGTATCATAGACAGACGTGTTGCAATTTTAGAAGCTGAAGGTATCACTTTTAAAACTAATGTAAACGTTGGTGTAAATTATGATGTTGAAGAACTAAAATCATTTGATTCGATTGTACTTTGTGGAGGCGCTACAGAAAGAAGATCATTACCAACACCAGGAATAGATGCTGATGGTGTTGTACAGGCAATGGATTTCTTAACACAACAAACAAAAGTAATATTTGGTAAAGATGTAAAGGATCAAGTAATGGCTACAGATAAAAATGTAATTGTTATTGGTGGTGGAGACACTGGATCAGATTGTATTGGTACATCAAATAGGCATGGAGCAAAGTCAGTAGTAAATTTTGAAATAATGCCAAAGCCTCCTGGTCATCGTTCTCCAACAACACCTTGGCCATTTTGGCCATTACAATTAAAAACATCTTCTTCACATCAAGAAGGTGTAGAGCGTAATTGGTTAATCAATACTAAAGAATTTATCAAAAATAAAGAAGGAAAATTAACTGCACTTAAGACAGTAAATGTTGAATGGAAAATGATTCCTGGCCAAAGACCTCAATTAATAGAAATAGAAGGTACAGAGAAAACCTGGCCTTGTGATTTAGCTTTATTAGCACTTGGTTTTACTGGACCAGAGAGTACTCTAGCTGATAAATTAGGTGTAAATAAAGATGCTAGATCTAATTATAAAGCTGAATATGGTAAATACCAAACTAATATTCCAAATATATTTACAGCCGGTGATATGCGTCGTGGGCAATCATTAATTGTATGGGCAATTTCAGAAGGAAGAGAAGCTGCACGTCAAGTAGATTTGTATCTAATGGGAAAATCAACATTACCTTCTAAAGATATTTCTGGTGATTTAGTTGCAATGTAATATTAACAGTCTTAAAACTTATAATTTATAACCTTTTTAAGATTTATTATTAAATTAATAACTAAAGGTAGTGATAATTAAATCACTGCCTTTTTTTAGTTTATATAATTTGTTTGACCTTAATTTAATTAGAAATCAATTTATAATTAATGTAAATTTACGTAGGCACAATTAAGGATGTAATATTTTGACTACAAACAAGTTAACACGTGGTGAATATGTTTTTTACTCTCTTTAGATTGTCTCTTTTACCGTCATAGATAAAGTCAAAAAAAATTTACTATAATATCAAATAACAATTAATATTATACACATAAAATAAGTGTGCATAATTAATTTTGATACAAAAGTTGATGTGATGATTAATATAATTAATTGTTTCCTTAAAACAAGATCATAGAGCCAGTTTTAAAACTATAAGATATACCCAATTAGTTTGGTATAATAGACTTGTGAAACATCAAATAATTATATTTTAGATTTATTGTATAAAAAAACCTCAATTCAAGAAGAATTGAGGTTTATAAATCTT